>NZ_JALGRV010000009.1:0-58709 GCF_022815495.1 Rathayibacter sp. VKM Ac-2929 | reverse complement strand
ACCCGCGTGAACCCCAAGACCGTGACCGTCGCCCTGGACTGGAACGCCGGAACGCGCGCCTACTCCGTCGCCTACGCCGACGTGCAGGGCCACCGCACCGCCGCGGAACTCGACGCGGCCCGCGAGGCAGTCGCGCAGACGGCCGCGGCGAGCTGAGGGGGCGAGGGCCGGCCTTCGGGCCGGCCCGTGAGGGGCTGCCCCCTCACACTCCCCGGTCTTCCCCGTTCCGGGGGCGCGAGCTCTGCCCGCGCAGCGGTGACGGAGCACCGCCGAAGGGAAGCCGCTTCGCGGCCCGTTTCCCCGTTTTCTTCACCTCTCCGCGGTTCAAACCTATTTCGCTCCACCGGCTCCGTGCCACCCATTCCGGACGCGGTCGCTGCGCTCCCTTATTTCGCCCGGAATGGGCGTCACTACGCCGCCTCCACTCAAACGGTTCTTCCCGCCGGAGAGGCAAAGAAAAACGATCAGCCAGAGGGAGCACCCACACCATGCAGACCGCCACCGATACCGGCCGCGCCACGGCCGAACAGCTCGCGCTCATTCTCGACACCCGCCGTGCGGAGTCCGACGACGACGCGACCGCCACGGACGCCGAGATCCTCGCGCACATCCGCAACACGCTCACCCTTCCCGGCGAAGGAGCCCCGGGCGGATTTCCCGTCACCGACGACGGCACCGCCTACGCCGCCGCGCTGATCGCGTTCCTCACCCCCGCCGAGAAGCAGGACACCGGCGCGACCCTGGCCGCTTTCCTCACCCCGACCCCGGAGACGCTGGACGAGCGTGCGGCACGCATCGAGTCGAACCGGCGCGCGGATGAGGGGTGGCAGGCGCTCTCCCTGGCGGAGCAGGCCGCGCAGATCGCGGCCGTCGAGCGGGCGGAGAACCCCGGCGGGCCGTGCGACTGCGCCAACTGCTACGAGCCCGCCGACCGGTAGCCGCGCGGCGCGGGCCGGCCTTCCGGGCCGGCCCGTGAGGGGCGACCCCCTCACACTCCCCAGTCTTCCCCGTTCCGGGGGCGCGAGCTGCACTCGCGCAGCGGCGACGGAGCACCGCCCGCAGGAGCCGCTACGCGGCCGGATTACCCGTTTTCTTCACCTCTCCGCGGTTTCAACCTATCTCGCTCCGACGCCTCCGTGCCGACCTTTCCGGACGCGGGCGCAAGCGCCCTTATTTCGCCCGGAAAGCCCGTCACTACGGCGTCTCCACTCAATTGGTTTCTTCCCGCCGGAGAGGCAAAGAAAAACGATCAGCAAGGGAGAGCAGTCATGGACGCCATTCGCATCACGGTCGACGAGTTCGAGACGGTGAGCATCGCGGACCCGGGAGAGGACGCGCACGTCGCCGAGTTGCAGGCCGCGATCGGCTGCCACTGGTTCGACGTGATCCGCTGCGAGCTCGGGATCGACCTGTGGGTAGACGACGAAGGGATGATCAACGGCAGCACCCTCAACCTCCCCGCCACGTTCCTCGCAAACCTCCTCGGCTACCCGAGCCCCGTCTACGGAAGCGCCGTGATCCTCGGCGGGAACGCCGAGACGGGAGACACCGCGCCCCTGGCCCCGGAGCAGGAGGCGCGCGTGCGCGACCTCCTTGGCATCCCGGCGTCGACTGAGACGGATGCGCGATGAACGCCTCGAGCCCCAACCCGATTCTCCGCGACCTGCGCCAAACCGCCCGGCTGCTGCGGATGCCGCAGGCGAAGGTCGCCGCGAACTGGCTGCGCGCCCCGGGGCTGCTCACCTACTCTTCGACGAAGAGCATCGGCATCACCGCCGAGCAGCACGCTCACGCGTTGCGCATCATCCGCCGCCTCGCCGCGACCCTCGACGCTCCGAGAGCCCGGTCGCGCCGGTGAGCGGTGCGGGCCGGCCTTCGGGCCGGCCCGTGAGGGGCGACCCCCTCACACTCCCCGGTCTTCCCCGTTCCGGGGGCGCGAGCTGCACTCGCGCAGCGGCGACGGAGCACCGCCGGCAGGAGCCGCTACGCGGCCGGATTCCCCGTTTTCTTCACCTCTCCGCGGTTTCAATCTATCTCGCTCCGTCGGCTACGTGCCGTCTCTCTCGGACGCGCCCTCCGGGCTTATTTCGCCCGAGAGAGCCGTCACTCCGCCGACTCCACTCAATTGATTTCATCCCGCCGGAGAGGCAAAGAAAAACGATCAGGAAGACGACAAAAGCCCCGTAGTTGGGTTAGAACCACGGGACTTGTCGCCTCAATGATCGCACACCGATCAAGGAGAAACCATCGTGACTATCACCACCGGAACCGGGACCGTTCAGCACATCGACCCGACCGTCCTCGTGATCGAGGCGAACGTCCGCACCAGCGCCCCGCTGACGAAGGACTTCATCGCGTCGATCCGCGAGAACGGCGTCATCACCCCGGTCCTCGCCCGCCGCGACGAGCACGGCAACGTCATCGTCCGCGCCGGACAGCGCCGGACCCTCGCCGCCCGCGAGGCCGGAGTCCCCACCATCCCCGTCTACGTCGTGGAAGGCGACGAGACGACGGCGGACCGGATCGTTCAGCAGATCATCGAGAACGACCAGCGCGCCGAGCTCTCGGTCGCGGATCGCACCGCCGCGTGGGCGCAGCTCGCGTTCGAGGGCGTCACCGTCGCAGCGATCGCCAAGCGCACCGGCACCAAGACCGACGCGGTGAAGAAGGGCCTCGCGGTCGCGGAGTCTGCGACTGTCACGTCCGTTCTGCACGAGCACGAGCTGACCCTGGACCAGGCGGCGGTGCTGTTGGAGTTCGAGGACGACGCCGACGCCCGCGCAACCCTGATCGAGGTCGCCACCCACGACCCCGCCCAGTTCGAGCACACCGCGCAGACCCTCCGCGACGAGGCCGCGCACCAGGCGCTCCTCGCGGCGACCGCCGCCGAGTACACCGGCAACGGCTTCCAGATCCTCACCCGCTCCGACGCCTACGGCGACGCAGCGACGTGGACGCCCATCCGGCAGCTGCGCGGCGAGGACGGCAAGAGCGTCACCCCCGAGCAGGTCGCCGCCGCTCCCGGGCGCGGAGTGCTCATCGACACCAGCTGGCGCGGCGAGGTCGAGGTCACCCTCCTCGTCCAAGACCCCACCGCCGCCGGATTCACCTACGCCTACGGAGCCCCCGAGCAGCCGCAGACCGAGGAGGAGGCCGAGGAGGAGGCCGAGGAGGAGCGCGCCGAGAAGTCCGCGGAGCGGAAGGTGCTCATCGCCAACAACAAGGCGTGGAACGCGGCCGAGAAGGTGCGCCGCGAGTGGATCGCGACGTTCCTCGCTCGCAAGACCCTCCCGAAGGACGCGGATCGCGTCATCGCTCTCGGCCTCACCGCTCACCGGTTCGCGGTGTCCTCCGGGATGACGGGCGGCAGCGACCTTGCGCACGCGCTGCTGCGCATCGAGCGCCCCTCCGGCTACCGCGCGGACGCCCTCGCGGCGCTGGTCGAGGCGAACCCCGCGAAGGCCCGACTGGTCGCGCTGGCCGTCGTGCTCGGAGGTCAGGAGGCGCACACGAGCAAGGAGTCCTGGCGCCGCGGCGACGAGCGCACTGCCGAGCACTTCCGTCAGCTCGCGGCCTGGGGTTACGCGCTCTCCCCGGTCGAGCAGGTCGTCACCGGCGACAGCACCCCCGCCGAAGCCGCAGGGCTCAGCTAGCCCATCCGGCGGGGACCGGCTCGCGCCGGTCCCCGCCCCTCCTCCTCTTCTCCCACTGCTGCACAGGAAGGCCCGACCATGACCACCACGACCACCGCACCCCGCCCCGTCCACCTTTTCGACCCGTACCAGGAGGACCCGACGCTGCGAGCGGCCGAGGTCGCCGTCGACGCCGCGGCCGCGTCCGGCGACGCCGACGCGACCGCCGCCGCAGCGCGAGCGCTGATCGTCGCCGCGGCCGCCTACGGCTGGCCCACCGCGACCGCCTTCATCTTCAAATACGAGACGACCGGCCCCATCGCCCACGTCTGGGGACTGTGGAAAGTCCTCGACGCCGACCGGCAGGTGCTGCGCGAATGGGACGAGCAGCCCGGCGACATGACGGACGAGTCCGAGGAGGAACTGATCGCCCTCGACCTCATCAGCAACCGCCGCGCGACCCTCGACTACACCGACTTCGGAAGGCCCATCGGCTCCACGACCTTGATCCTCCACACGCTCGCGCTCTGAGCGCGTGCGCGGGCCGACCCGAAACGGGCCGGCCCGCACGAGGGGGAGAGCCCCCTCGACCCCCCGGTCACGCGCGTAGAACGGCCACGCGCGCTCGAGCGGTAGTCAGCGGCGAGGACGCGGCTTGTACTTCTTACCCGCCCGGATGTTCCGGTTCTCGATCACACCGACCACCGCCAGGCCGGCGGCCACCGCGACGATCAGCACCCACCCGAGCACGTTGAACCACTCACCGGTAAACGCCGCGTACGTCTGCTCACCAGCAATCGCGAAGAGCATGAACGACAGCCCGAACCACACCATCCCGTTGCTGATCAGCGCAGCACGCGCGAGCTTGGTCCGAGGCTTCGACATGCCCTCACCTTCCCACCGGCGGCTGGATGTGTCCACAGGGGTGCAGGGTCGTCGCGCGGCCGGGATTCTGGGACGTCCATCTGCCTCTTCTTCCGATACCGTGCCGACGTTTGTCGGCACTATTTGCGAGACTGTCGCCGTGAAGTTCAAGCGCCGCAGCCTCGAAGCTCTTGGTGAACTCATCGTCGGCAATGTGGGACGGGACGATGCTGAGAACGAGGACGAGGTCAAACGTTTCCCATACCGGTCTAGTTCGCGTATCACCGAGTTCTTCCAGGACCTGAACACGGAGCACGAGCACGATGGCTCGACTCGCCACCGCTGGGTGGCTGACGCGTTGGAGCTGATGCTGGCTGAGCCTCACGAGGGGCCCGCCCGCCCACCAGAAATATTCTGCCGACTCATCGACCAGCTGATGAGTCCGAGTGACCGCCTCAACGAAGGACCTGATCGACCGCTCGCGCTCGCGCAGCTCAACGAAATCCTCGGTCGCGAAGGCTTTGAAGCGTTCTACGGAGAAGATGACCACTGCCACCTTCGTCATCTCGGGACCCAGATAGTCACGGTGCTCGCGGCAAACCCTCACCGCCCGTTCAGCAGGGCAGAACGGGAGCGTCGGCAACTCCTCGCGAGCTATCTAGACCAGTGCAGCGAGGACAACCTAATCGAGGAGGTCCTGCTCCCGATGTTCAGGCAGCTCGGGTACCACCGAATTACGGCAGCAGGACACAAGGACAAGGCCCTGGAATACGGCAAAGACGTCTGGATGCGCTACATATTGCCGACCCAGCATGTCCTGTACTTCGGCATCCAGGCAAAAAAGGGCAAGTTGGACGCGGCCGGCGTCACCAAGACCGGCAACGCCAACATGGCGGAAATTCATAACCAGGCGCTCATGATGCTGGCACACGAGATCTTCGACCCCGAGGCAAGCCGCCGAGTGCTCGTTGACCACGCTTTCATCATCGCCGGTGGCGAAATCACGAAGGCCGCTCGGAACTGGCTCGGGAACGCCCTCGACGCAACGAAACGCAGTCAGATAATGTTTATGGACCGAGACGACATCCTGAACCTTTACGTCGTCACCAGCCTTCCGCTGCCTGAAGGAGCGCTGCCGCCGCCGCACAACTCATGGTCGACGGGCGGCGACGCGCCCTTCTAACGCTTCGCTCGCGCCTTCTACAGATCAGGGCGCAAGAATCCACAGTCGGCGCAGTTCAGCAACGTTGGCCGCATCGAGTGACCACAAAATGAGCAGTTCCATTCAGGCTGACGGTCACCGCACTCCTCGCACCGCTCGGCGGTCGGCCACGTCACTGCGGCGCACGAGCTACACCGCAGTGGATCAGACGGCTTCACCTGCGCTGAGGGCGTCATCCTCGGGAAGCGCTCGTTGGCGAAGTGCACGCACAAGCCGGAGACGTCGGCGCCGCTGACGAAGTCGAACGCAGACACCCGCACCTCATCTAACAGGTCATCGGAAAACCCCAGGAGGAAATCACCCGGCTGCGCTATCGGTTCCGCTTTCGCATCCGTATGCTCGACCGTCATCACCTGACCCACCTCGTCTACCCGGACGAAAGTATGAGTATCCGGGTAGGTCGTGTAGTGGAGAACGCGCATCAAATCACGACCCGGCCTCGGACGTCGTTCGAAGGACCAATGCCGAGTCAAGACCATACGCCGCTGTTACGACCTCGTTGATACTTGCGGCGACATGGTAGCGACGGGCGCGAATGCTTTTGATGGCTTCCGTGTCGTGCTCTGTCCTCAAAGCGATGGCGAGAGTTCGGAGTTCACGTACCTTCTCCTCGATCTCTTTTTGTTCAATAACTGAGAGCGGAGGCACCGGAACCTCAGCCAAGAATGCTTTACGATGCACCGCGTAAGATCCGCTGAACTTTTTGCCGTTAACGGCTACATAAAGGTCGACTGCTGGGTGGGAGAGGAGGGCTTGGATGATATCGATCGAATAGGCGCAGTTCGGTTGCGGACGAAGCAGCGTGTAAGGGCCACCGTCACCCCCGCCCGGGACGACCAGGCCGTCACTGTCGAGGGCATACAGAGGCGAGAGCGACAGCGTGCGCGCGATCAGTTTGGGCTCGTTGAGCTTGCCGAGGGACTGTGACCGCCCGTACGCCCAGAATGCTTCGCCCGGGTCAGGGGAGACCTTCCGCTTTGTCGTGAGCCAGGTCCGGTGCCGCTCGAAGTAGGCGTGGGCGTGTGGGTACTGGTGCTTCATCGCGTCGACAGAGATGACTTTCGGACGTGCCGGCGTCTCGGATGAGTCGTACGGGAAGATGACCTGGACGTCGGGGTCGGGTTGTCCGTCGTAGTCGGAGATGCGTCGGTCTTTGATCGCGGGGCGCAGCAGTGAGCGTTCGATCTTGGTGAGTACGCCGCTGTGGTCCGTGAAGCTCACGACGTCGAGGTGAGCGGTGGCTGGCGTGGGTTTGATGAAGTAGTACTCGTCGGCGCTGGTTTGGACCCCGACAAAGAGATGAACCCAATCGGGATCGCCGAGGCGCGCGATCGCGCCGGCTTCGAGCTGCGCGAACAGCTTGTCCTGGTCTTCGGTGCGGATCGGCCATGTGGCGGCTCCGATCGTGCTGCGATCGAGGCTACGTACTGTCGCGGCGCGCGATGCGCGCCACGAGGGGAGGTCGGTGACCACTTCGAGGGCGACCGGTTCGGAGGTCTGTGGGCCGGCGATGATGATCGCGACGTATGTCAGCCGTCCTGGGAAGACTTGTTGCTCACTGAAATGCACGAGCCGTTCGAGGCGTTTGCTGAGGGCTTTGCGGACGCCGCTAGCCGAGAGGTGGTTGGTGAAGCGGTGGGGGACGATGAGTCCGAGTCGGCCGTTGGGGGAGAGGAGTTGTAGAGCTCGTTCGATGAAGACCTGGTACAGATCGAAGTTGTTCGCCTTGGGCGACTCGTACTTCGACCGAGGGTCTTGAAGGTACTCAAGTTGCTCGGTGAGGTGCTCGGCCATCACCTGGATGCGCACATACGGCGGATTCCCGATGATCGCCGAGAACCCTCGAGTGGGATACGAGGCGCCGATCGCTGTCTGCAGGTCGAGGGGGCTGACCCGCGCACGGCGGAAGGGGATCTTGGCAATGTCCGGGAGGATCTTGTCGAAGTCGTCTCGGACGACAGTGTTACCCGCGACAACGTTGCGGTCGAGGTTGGGAAGCACATTGCGTGCTGTCGCCGGTTCGAGTTGTTCGCCGCCGAGGACGGCCAGAAGGAGGCTGAGTTTGGTGACCTCGACGGCTGCGCCATCGATGTCGACCCCGAACAAGTGACGTTGCGCGAGTTCTCCTCGCTCGGCCAGTCCTGCCCCGGCGCCACGTGTAATTTCCGTGGCCGTGATGATGCGCTCGAACGCATCGAGCAGGAACACCCCTGAGCCCACGGCCGGATCTAGCACTGTAAGACCGTCTGGGGTCCCCTGTACCAGCAGCGGATCAAGAGTGGCTGCACCGATCTCCTGCACGATGTAGTCGGGCGTGCTGACCACTCCGCCCGCGTGCTGGATCTCGGGCTTGAGGCTCAGCGTGACCGTGCGGTCTTCAGCCAGTACGACCTGCTCGGCGAGGTACTGCTCATAGACGCCCGCGAGGATGATCGGATCGAGTACGCCGAAGGCGAACTGCGTTCGGGGCCAGTACATCTGCGTGATGACGTCGACTAGAGCGCTGTCATCGATCGTCGTTTCGCGAAGAACCGTGAACAGGCCGGCATTGAAGGCGCGATCGGCGTCCTTGAACGCTTGAACGACGCGACGGTGCGTTGCATGGCCGAGGAGGTCTTCGTAGCGTCCGATGTTGCGGTCTTCGCACACGCGGAGGAAGAGCAGGGCGTTGAGGAGGCGCTGGGTTCGCCGGCCGACCTCCGCGGCGCCTAGCTCGGGCATGCCATGGGCGATCGCCTGCGCGAGAGTGCGGCGCCAGCCTCGGAATTCCGTGAAGAAGCGCTTGTCGAACGGCGATTGGCCTCGCGGTGGGCGCTCGAAGCTATAGACGCGCTCGAGGCCGCCGTCTGCGAGCGATTCGTGGGACAGCAGGTCCCATAGTTCATCGAAGCGGGTGACGTACTCCTCGAACGTGAACCGGCCTCCGGGGAGCGCCGCGACGTCGCCGCTGTCCCCCTTCAGTGGAGCGATCTTGGTGTCGAAGATGATCAGCTGATCGAAGTTCGTCAGTACCGCCGCCGGCAGCGACAGCGCGAACCCGTACGAGCGGGCTTGGACGGATGAAGAGGAGTCGACCCCGATGGCCACTGAAGGCCTCTTCGCCTCGACCGGCATCACGTCGGCGCCGGCGAGGCGCAGCCGGTAGTCGGGTCTGCCCCACGCGCCGTTCGCGTCCGAACCGACACGCTCCATCACCACTTCGCTCTCCCGCTGGGAGAGCCCGCCCTCATTGCGGACGTCCCAGCCGAGCGCCTCGAGGAGGGGGTCGATGAAGGAGACACGTGCGTCGGTCTCGGTGTAGATCGAGTTCGAAGCCGTCAGGTGCGCAGCCTGAGGCCGATACCGCTCCACCAACTCGATGATGCGCTGCCGCCCGGCGTCCTTCGAGGGTCTGATGAGGGGCATCCAGCGAGCGTACCGAGGGAGAGCAGTCGTGGTCGGTTCACCCGGACGTGTCGGAGGAGTCGGGCAGAATTGACGGATGTCCTCGATCTTTGCCGCCAAGGCTGCGCCCGCTGACGACAAGCTCCGAGGCGGGTACTACACTCCCGACCCGCTTGCCCGTTTCGTCGCCCAGTGGGTCGCCGCCGCCGGCCCCCGCCTCCTCGAGCCCTCCTGCGGCGACGGAGCCATCCTGAAGCACCTCGCTCAGCACGGAGACGCGATCGGGGTCGAGCTGTTCCCCGAGGAAGCTCACAAGGCGCGCGCCGCAGCCGATGCGAAGATCGTCATCAGTGACTTCTTCAAGTGGCTCACCCCAGCCCGCCACGGCGCCTTCGACGGCGTCGCCGGCAACCCGCCGTTCATCCGCTTCGGATCGTGGGAAGAGCAGTACCGAGCACAGGCATTCGAGCTGATGCGCGAGCAAGGCTTGAAGCCGACCCGTCTCACCAACGCGTGGCTGCCGTTCGTTGTCGCGTCCCTCGTCGCAGTGCGAACGGGAGGTCGAGTGGGACTGGTACTGCCGGCCGAGCTCCTGCAAGTCAGCTACGCCGCCGAGCTCCGCGCCTACCTGATCGACTCCTGTTCCGACATCACCGTTGTCTCGTTCTCAGAACTGGTGTTCCCCGGGATCCTTCAAGAGGTGGTGCTTTTACTCGCCGTCAAGGGTGACGGTCCCGCGACGATCCGGACAGTCGAGGTGAAGAACGGATCCCACCTTCAAGACGTCACTCTTGACGGAGCGGCCACACGGGCGCCACTGCACGAGTCGGAAAAGTGGACCAAGTACTTCCTCGCAGCCGAGCAGATCGACGTGCTTCGAGCCGTACGAGCAGACCCCCGCTTGGCGCCCCTACGAACCTACGCAGCAGTGAACGTTGGAGTCGTCACGGGGCGCAATTCCTTCTTCTGTCTCACCGCAGATCAAGCCGACGCCCTCGGCATCGCCGACCACACCATCAATCTGCTCTCCCGATCAGCCCAGCTCACCGGCACCCGATACACCGAAACGGACCTGAACACGCAAGCCGGCCAAGGCGCGCGAACGAGGCTGCTCGCGGTCCCCGCGAACCTCGACCTCGCCACGGAACCCGCTCTCGCTCGATATGTGGCGCTGGGGGAGGCCGAGGGCGTGCACCTCGGCTACAAATGCTCGATCAGGACCTCCTGGTGGTCAGTGCCCTCGATCGCAGTCCCAGACGGCTTCATGCTGCGACAGGTCTCCACGGTCCTGCGGCTCACCAGCAACAAAGCAGCAGCTACCAGCACTGACACCGTGCACCGGGTGTTCACCAAGCCCGGCGTCAACATGGATCAGCTCGCCGTCGCTGCCTTCAACTCCGTCACTCTCGCGATGTCTGAAATCATGGGCCGCAGCTACGGCGGAGGACTTCTCGAAATCGAGCCCTCCGAAGCGGTCTCTCTTCCGGTCCCCGACCCTCGGCTCGTCAGCTCGGAACTCATCGAAGCGGTCGATGATCTGCTCAGTAGGGGTCGCACCGATGAAGCGCTGCAACTCGTGGACGAGGAAGTCCTGATAGGAGGCGCCGGCTTCGACCGCGACGAGATTGCTCGCGTTCATCTCGCGAGCACACGCCTGCGTAACCGTCGTCTCGGGCGCGGCCGCAAGACGAGCGTGGAGCCCGCGCTGGCGACCGTATAAGAGGATGCGCTGCATCGGAAACAATCGAGAGGCCATCTGTCGCCGTGAAGTGGGAATCGATGGGCAACTCAGGATGGAGAGTGTCCGCCGCGCCTGACGTTCGGTAGACCATGTTTCAGACACCTGCCCGCTAGCAGCCCCTTCCGCGGGGACGGAGCTCGACCCGTCGGGTTTGTCCTCAGCGGATGGTTCAGTCCTCAAACATGTCTCGCCGCGCGCCCTCGCCCCAGCTGTCGTACTCCCCAGCGGTCAGCTGGTCTCGGTAGCGCTCTTTCGGAGATGGCTGTCGTACCGGTGAGGCAGCCGTCGGCACGGTCTCGGTGTCTCCGTGCTCTGTGTTCTTGCTCACGGCCTCGCCTTTCCGAGCGCTCCGTCAGCGCGGCTCACAGCCACTGCTCCACGTGCTTGTCGTCGTAATCGGCGTCGCCGTTCACCATGTCGATCGCGGCTCCCTTGTTGATCAACGACTCCGAGTCGTCAACCGCGCATGATCCGCAAACCTCGCCTTCGTACTGGTCGTCGTACTCGGGATCGCCGTGGAACTTGGCGTCGTACTCCTCCCTCGCATCGTCGACTTCGAACTCGGAACCACATCGATTACACGTCGGCATGCCGAGACCTTATCCGTAATCCTCGAAGTCGTCCGGATCGGCGGAGACGTTACCCAGGCCCTCACAGTCTGGGCACACGCCCCACTCCGGCGGGTCGGCGGGATCGAAGGTGATCATCCGGCTTCCCTCGCCGTCGCAGTCACCACAGACGGCGCGGTACTCGGCAGGATCGCCAGTATCGAATCGTGTCGTCACAGCGCAACAGTACCCAGCACGATGTCAGGGCGAGGGCGAGGGCGAGAGCGTCAGACGCCGCCCGCCGTGTCGGGCGGGCGGCGCTGAAACAGCAGACTAAAGGCCGTGCTGCGTGGCAGACACGTGACCGGTTGTGGTGTTCTAGTTGCGGACAGAGTAGCTGCGCGACTCTACGACGTAGAGGAAGGGGCACGAGACCATCGAGTTCTGGCCGCTGCGCGCAGCCTTCCAAGGGCCGGTGACGACCGTCTTGAAGGTCGCCCCCGGGATGGTCGGGTTGAAGCAGACAGCCCAGGCCTGGTAGGCGCCTGTGCCTCCGGAGCAGTAGACGGAGGCGTACGTGTTGCCACCGCCGGTTCCGCACCCGGTTGGGATTGCCTGGGCGGGCGTAGCCATCGCGACGGTGGCGGCCAAGGCCAGGGCAGCTGTAGTGGCGGCGAGCCGAGCCGAGAACTTCATGACGCACTCCTTTGTGACGGGGCACAACCGTCCCACTGCGCTTCCCCTTCGTCTAGCGACACTTTCGGGGGTCAGCCCGGCGGCATGCCCCGCTGAGGCAGCGCGACCCATACGGGTCCCGCGTCTAGAATCTCGATCCCGGGTCGTCGCCAGAACTGATGCTCGTGGCCATGCTCACATCGAGGAGAATCGTGCGATCCCGTTCCGCCCTCTACGTTGACGCCGGCTACCTCATTGCGGCCGCCGCGACTCGTCTAACCGGCTCCTCGATCCGTCGAGGCATCACTGTCGACTACACGTGCCTGCTCGCGGACCTGATCACCATGGTCGAGCAGCGCAGCGGGCTGCCCCTGCTGCGCGTCTACTGGTACGACGCCGCGCGCGACGGGAAAGCGACGCCAGCGCAGGAAGAGATTGCCCTCTTGCCGCGGGTGAAGGTGCGGTTGGGCAGGATCGGTGTCGACGGTGAGCAAAAGGGCGTTGATCTTCGGATCGGCCTCGATATGGTCGGTCACTCCCGCACAGGTGCTGTCGACACGATGTATCTCCTCTCCGGCGACGACGACCTCACCGAAGCCGTCGATGAAGCGCAAGCTCAGGGCGTCCAAGTCATCGTTCTTGCGGTCCCGTCCCGCACACGGCTGGGCCACGGAGTGAGCCGTCATCTCTCGTTCGCCGCAGACGGTCTCGAGATCCTCGACGCGCAGCTCCTCGATACCTCCATCCGCCAGACCGCCACCGCCGGGATCGAGCTCGACGCGCCGCCCGCACCACCTTCGACTTCCTCTCCGACCCCCGCAGACATCGCGCGGATTACGACTGCGGCGCCGACCCCTCGACCCGTCCCGCGGCTGACCGCGAGCGATGCGACGCTGGTCTACTCATCTGAGGATCCTCGACCTGCGATTGAAATTTCAGTTGCGGCCTCAGACGAGGTAATCGAAGACGTTGTGCAGAAGACCTACACGGTGTGGGCCGCGGCGGCTACGTCTCAGCAACGGGTCGAGCTTCGGGACAACCGCCCGTCCGTGCCGAGAGATCTTGACCGCGCCCTACTTTTAGACCTCTCAGCCGCAATCGGCGAATACACATTGAGTGACAATGTCCGCTTCCAACTGCGCGCAGCGTTCTGGGACGCGGTCGACGCCGTCTAAGCACTGGACTCCGACAAGGGTGCTGCTGTCGGCTGCGCCATGCAGGCGGCGAATGAAAGTCGTGGCACCTGCTGGAACTACACATATACCGTCAATCTACGGAGATGTGAGTTTTCGTACGGCAGCAACACCCGCCGCCGCAACGGAGATCGAGGCGACGATAAGTCCAGCCACGGGTAGGAACCCCGGAGCAAACGTTTCCACTACGCCGTTGCTCACGACCGCTACGCCGGCCGCAAGCAGGAGGACCGCGATCGCAGCGGCCCATCGCTCCTTGATGTTCCGGGGCGTCGTTGCCAGGCTGAATATTTCCACGGCGATACCAATTGCGGTAGTGGCGATGCCCAAGAGCACCGCTGCCTCTGTAGGCGATGAATTCCAGTTCGCGATGCCGGCGACGAGAGCTACGGCAGCCTCGGCGCCAGCTACCGCCGAGGCAAAGTAGAGGAACTTTCTCATACGAGGTCGTGGCAGTAGTCGTGGCTGTGAACTCATGGGGTGAGTATGACGGAATCGAGTTCGCGAGTTGCAAGCGTTCCGGCGAGGGATCGCCTAGCGGCCGCCCTCCCCGCACCCTGTGACGATGACGTCAGTAGAACTACTCAATGCGTGCCCGCGCGACGACGCGAAGGTAGAAGCGCTCTTCAGCTCGGGGTGGCCGGCGTTCATCTCCGCCGGCCACCTCGCGAAGAAGCACCTGCCGCAGGTCCGCGAGCGATTCACTCGATTCGAGCTCGTGGTGCTCGATGAGGACGTGCCGGTCGCTGCGGGCAGGGCGGTGCTGATCCAGTGGAACGGCGCTCGGGAGGGTCTGCCAGCCGGGTACGGCGACTCGCTCCGCAGGGCGCTCGTGAAGGAGGAGGAGGACGGGGCGACGACCCGCGTCGTCTGCGCCGGTCAGGTGCATCCTGACTGCACTGGCGCCGGCCTAGCTGGCCCGCTGCTTGGCGCGTTCCGCGACCTCAGCGTCACCGCCGGCCACGAGCACGTGATCGTGCCGTTGCGCCCGACGGTGACGCCGCGCTATCCGCTGACCCCGATCGACGTCTACGCGGCGTGGACCCGAGGGGACGGGCTGCTGCTGGACTCGCGGTTGCGCACGCACGTGCGGAAGGGCGCGAGGGTCCTCAATGTCGCTCCGCGGTCGCAGGTGATGACTGGCACCGTCGTCCAGTGGGAGGAGTGGACCGGGATGGCCTTGCCGTGGTCGGGGGAGTACGTCATCCCCGGCGGCCTCTAAGCGCTACGCGTCGACCGCGACGCGAAGGAGGAAATCTATGTGGAGCCGAACGTCTCGGTTCAGCACCGCTGATCCGGCGGCGTCGGCGTTCGGTGACCGAGCGGTCAAGCTGAAGCAGGGCTTCCGGCTACTTCGGCGTCGTTGCCTGAGCTCATGCGACATCCGATACAGTCGCTCTGTGAACCTGAGTGAGCGGCCCACTGCGGAGTTAGAGCGCATGGCTACTCTGCAACGAAGTCTGCTGCGAGGTCCTGGAATGATTCCATTTGCGGTCGGATCATGGATTGTTGCCGCCATCCCGGGTGGAGTTCTTGCTTGGATTCTCATCCAGGGTGGAAGCATTTTTCAACCGTTTAGCTTGCTCATCCTTTTACTTTTAGCCGCTAATCTATTGATCGCGGTCGGCGCGACCCATTCTGAAGCGAGTGGGCGTTTCAGCGAGCGGCGCATCCTTCGCCGTTTAGAGGGGGAGCTAGTGCGGCGGCTAAGGCTCGGAACTTACTAGGTCGAAACGGTCTAATTATCACCCGATTCGACGAGCGCTCGACCGCCGAAGAAAGCTGAATAGTCCAAATTTGTCTAGATATGTTGCCTCACCGACCAAGCGATTTTCTGACGCCGCTCTAGATCTCGGTCGCGGCGAGCTTGTCAGGCTGGGGGAGCGCTAGAGCTCGGTAGAGAATCGTGCGGTCGATGCCGAGCCTGCGAGCTACGGCTGTCTTCGGGACGCAGGCGGCGATGCCTGCTTGTGTGGAAACTGTTGGTTCCGTTGGTTCGAGCACCCGGTTCGTGCACCCGCGTCGAGGGGGCGGAGCACTTTCTAGGGCAGGAGGATGTCGCCGAATGGGTGAGCTTCAGGGCTTCCGCGAAGCAGATCAGCTGCCCGATAGCGGGCCGCTCACGACTGCCGGCCGCCCTTTTTGGTGCTCATCTCGCGTAAGTGCAGGAGTCGTCCCGCCGCCGTCAGCCGACCAGCCGTGCCGCCCGCTCGAACGCGCGCTTCAGCTCGTCGCGCTTGCTGCCCTGATTCATCGCGCGCTGCCCGGGGCTCCACGAGTCGATGACAGTCGGCCCGTCGACCAGATAGGGCGCGATGTTCTTCGCCCAGCCCGCTCTCGGCACGGTGCCGGCGTTCACCACGACTCGCAGGTCGGGGAGGAGCTGCAGGAGGAGGCGCAGCTCCTTCGCACCCTGCTGCACCTCGAGAGTGTCGGGGGCGCCGCCGACGAGGTGCCACGGGACGATGTTCCAAAGCAGCGTGTGGTTGTGGAGGCCGACCTCGTCGCGGAGAGTCCAGGTGGTTGCGGCGGTCGGGTCGTCGTTGTCGACCGAGATGAAGCCGGAGCCGTCGCGGCCGGCCGCCATCGAGCCGGGCGCCTCGAGCACGATGAGCGCGCGGCCCCCGACTCCAGCTTCCGCGGGGTCGAAATCGGGCACCTCGGCGCCGGGGCTCCTGCGCCTCCGCCGAGCGAGGAGCTCATCGCGGAACGCTCGGAGCGGCTGCACCGACGGCTCGTCCTGCAGCATCAGTCGTCGCGTCTCGACAGCGGACGGATCTCGGAAGCCGTGGGGCGCAGTCAGGAACATTCTCCGAGGCTAACGGTCGACATCGTCGCGGCGGTTGTCGCACTCGGGGAAGCGTCGGGCGGCACCGAAAGGCCACGGTGCGTACGAGACCTCTCGCGCGTTCTGTCGCGCACGAGGCATCCCCGCGACTTCCGCGGCTTGTCTTTTGATGATGCGAGGTCGAAGACTGCGTCGACGTTGGCGGCGTTCCACTCCGAGGACAGGTGCGCCGAGATCCATTGCGCGGCCGTTCGCTGCGTCACTGACGAGAGCGAAGTGACCGACGACAAGTAGGCGTAGGTGACAGCGGACGTCGTGAAGTAGTTGGGTCTCGATGACGGCGCAACACTCCACCACGATTTTGCGGCGCCCGACGAGACGCAGTGGGACGGCGAGGACTCACCGTAGCGGCTCGCCGGTGACGATCGTGTCGTCTCGGATCGCTAGGGATGCGAAACGTCTCGTGGGTCGTCGCCGTGCAGCGTCGGTGGTTGGTGCTGGTGCGGAGCTGTCGGTCTCGCAACTACGGCGCGTTACCCCGCGGTGCGTCGACTGCGCAGCGCTCCCTTGCGAGACGGTTGCCGCCGCGCCTCAGATGACTTCCGCCTCGGGAAACATTAGCTTTTCAAGACGCCGTTCGAGGATCGAACGACCCCTAACAGCAGTGCGGAACGGCGGCCGTCCTGCTGTCTCAACAACTCGTCTCGTCTGACTTTGTCTCGGGAGGGTGTTCGGAGGGACTTTTCGAGTCAGAATGGGCTAGTGAGGCTTCTCGGTTATACGCGTGTTAGTACGTCAAGTCAGGACGCGCAGTTACAGGTCGATGCGCTCGTCGCCCTCGGCGTTCAGAAGCGCGACGTCTTCGCGGACGTCACCTCTGGGAGCAAGACCGCGATCGAGCGACGCGGGATGAAGAAGCTCCTCGAGTACGCCGAAGACGGGGACACCGTCGTCGTCTGGCGTGTCGACCGGCTCGGCCGGTCGCTGATTGACGTCCTCAACACGGTGAACCTGTTGCGCGAGCGCGGCGTGCAGGTCCGGTCGATCTCCGACGGCATCGATCCGTCGACGTCGACCGGTCGCCTGATGCTGAACATGCTCGCGACGCTCGCAGAGTACGAACGCGAGCTCATCGTCGAACGGGTCAATGCCGGCATCACCGCTGCGCGAGCGAGCGGGACGCGCTTCGGCCGGCCGCTGTCAGATCCCGTAGTGGTGGCGGAGAAGCTCGCGATCGCTGCGGACGCGCGAGCTCGTGGCCGCACCGCTGAGGACGCTGCGCGTCTTGTTGGATGGAGTCGGCCGACGCTCTACCGCCATCAAGCGGAAGCTGCTCGACGTGCAGCTGCGCAGCGGCCAGCGTCCGAGTAGCAAGTTGGTCAGCTGATGCTTCAAACGGCGCTCGAGTTGACGTCCGCCGGCCAGAACAGACCCTCGTGCACCGATTTGGTCAACCTCGTTGGTGTCGCTCTGGGTGACGCTGATTTCGACACCGCTCGGTTCCTGACCGTGCGTGACGCGCAAGACGCAGCAGGACGCCTCGCAACGACTTTGCGCCGGCCTCGATCCTGTGCGGCGGCCGCTTTCTTGTATCAGCGAGACCACCAAGGCCTCGCTGAATCTGCGCCAGGATGTCTTCGTGGGAACATCTCTCGAGCAGTTCGTGGCATCGGTTGGTAACCCTGCTGCACGCAGGCACTTAGGGCTCAATCTCAGCGATGACGAAGCCGCAACTCTTCTTGCGGACAGCGCAGCCACTGAATCGCTGTACGTGGATTGGCTGCGCCGTCGAGCGCTTCAACAGGGCTCCAGCGGAACCGGGTCGAATCCGTCCACGGCGCGGATGACGCCCTCGACAGCGTCTGCGTCAGCCTCGCACGTGGGTCCACCTGCACCGAATTCGGCGAGGGCCAGTGGGTCGGGCATGCCGGCTCCCGGGTGGTACCCCGACGGCACCGGTACCGTCCGATGGTGGGATGGAACGACATGGACCACAACCACTTCGACAACGCCGCCCGCTCGGCCAGCCAACGCGTTGTCCGCGTGGGGACTTGGGCTCGGCATCACCGCCATGTTGTTCAACATCCTTCTGTTACCAGGAGTTCTAGCGGTCATTTTCGGATCCGTCGGAGTGAGCCGATCAGCTTCTCGTGGCACCGGTCGACGCGCTGGACTTTGGGCTATTTGGCTGGGAGCGATCGGCACCGTCGTTGCGATCGTGCGTCTGGCGCAGGCAGGTGCCTACTACTTCTAACTACGTACGCGCGACGGACGGATCCGGCGACCGGAGGGTGCGCCACGCGCGAAGCCACAAGGCAAGGTTTCTCATCGCTCGCTGCGCGCCGCAGGAGGGTCACCCCTCGTAGCTACTCTCAAGTCAGAGGCTTCGGGCCTTGCGATGGGGGTTGGCTGTGCTGACGCAGGTGCGTAGTCCGCAAGAAGTGTTCTTTGCTCCGCAGCGGTTTGTGCTGCCGCTGTTCCAGCGGCCGTACGTGTGGTCGGCGGAGCTGCAGTGGGAGCCGCTCTGGCAGGACATCACGCGCCTGGTGGAGGTGGTGTCGGAGCGGCCTGAGGCGACGCACTTCATGGGCGCGATCGTCCTTCAGCAGCAGCAGGTTCCATTAGGTGAGTTGCAGGCCTGGTCGGTCATCGACGGGCAGCAGCGTCTGACCACTCTGCAACTCTTGCTGGACGCCCTGCACGCTGAGTTGACTGTCCGCGACTGGGCGCCGATCGCTGGGCAGGTCGTTGACTTGGTCGAGAATTCTGAGGCGTTCCGGTCCACGCGCGAGGATCAGTTCAAGCTATGGCCGACAAACCGAGACCGAGCATCGTTCTCCGCAGTGATGCGCGCCGCCCCTCCCGTTGCGCATGACGAACTTGAGCAGAGCCGGCTGGTGCAGGGGCACCGGTACTTCAGCAACGCGATCGCGACCTGGTTGGACGCCGCCGAGAACCCACAGCGCGCAGCGCGGACGCTGGTTGCGGCGGTCACGACGAAGTTGCAGCTCGTGGTGATCCAGTTGCAGGCGGATGAGGACGCGCAAGAGATCTTCGAGACCCTCAACGCCCGAGGGACACCGCTGTCGGCGGCGGATCTCATCAAGAACTTCGTGTTCCAACGGTTGAACGCGACGGCGGCAGCGACTGAGCAGGCGTATCAGCAGTGGTGGGCGCAGTTCGAAACCCCGTTCTGGGAGACAGAGGTCCGCGCCGGCCGCCTCATCTACACACGCTCCTCCCTGTTCCTGACGCAGTGGCTGACCGCCCGCACTATGCGGGAGATACCGGCGCGCGAGGTGTTCACTGCGTTCAAGCGGTACGCATCGGATCCTGTCAGTGGGGGAGTGGAGCGGCTGCTGCCGGAGATTCATGCGGCGGCGACCCGCTACCGCGAGTTCACCGAACAGGCCGTCCTCCGGGACGGCCCGCTCTCACGGCTGGCGCTGTTCGTGTACCGCACGGGCACGTTGGACTCCGAGCTCGCCAAGCCGCTGCTGATCTGGCTCGGCGAACCCGAACAAGCCGATATTCCGGCCGCGGAGCGGGACAGGCTCCTCGCCGTCCTCGAGAGCTGGTTCGTGCGACGAGCGCTCGTCCGGGCGCCCTCTCAAGGCGCGAATCGCTTCCTGCTGGACCTGCTGACCCACCTGCTGTCCCAGCCGCACGAGCGCATCGCGGCCGCCGCCGAAGCCTTCCTCACTAAGCAGAGCAGCGGCGTCGGGTTCTGGCCGGACGATGCCGATGTCCTCCGCGAACTCGGCACCCTCCAGGCCTACAAGCGTTTCCGGCGTGCGCGGCTGCGGATGATCCTCGAAGCGGTCGAAGACCATCTCCGTGGGTACCCGGACGGCCACCGCTACGGCGAGGGACCCGTCGCACGTGGCACTCACACGATCGAGCACATCATGCCTCAGGAATGGCGCGCCAACTGGGGCGGACTCTCTGAGCACGCAGACGCTGACCGAGACCGCATCGTCCAGACCTTGGGCAACCTCACCCTCGCCACCCAACCCCTCAACAGCCGCCTCTCCAACGCCGGCTGGGCCGGCGAGAACGGAAAGCGGCGCACCCTCGAGCGGTACTCCTCTCTTCTTCTCACCCGTTCCGTGGTCAACGAGCACCCCGATGGCTGGAGCGACGAGGACATTGCCGCGCGGACCCGCACGATAGTCGACGTCATCGCGCGGGTGTGGCCGGTCCCAGCCGGGCACCGCACCCAACAGGAGGGCTCCGTTGAACGCGCGGTGCATCGCATCGAGGTGGCTGACCTCGTCCGCGCCGGTCTCCTTGCTGCGGGTGCCACGTTGCGTGCACGGCCCGCTGCGTCCGCCGGGCGCACCGCGACAGTGGGACAGGACGGGACCATTCACCTCGATGACGGGACCGTGCACGCCACCCTCAGCGGCGCAGCGAAGGCCACCTCAGGCAACGTCGCCGAAGCGGGATGGCACTTCTGGTCCAGGGAGGACGGCACGGCCCTCACGGAAGTCCGGGCGGAGTACCTCTCCGGTACTGACGATGAGAGCATCGACGACGATGCCTAACCTGTAGGTCCCGCAGGCCGGACGACGGCCTGCCGTCAACTCGACGATTCGCTTCCACGGCAGCATCCGTCACGAGCGTGGTCGGTTGGTGGGCGGTTCTAGGCTGTGTTGTTATGACGGGGAAGCCGACGGCGCGTATCTATGTCGACGGGTTCAACCTCTACCGGCGGGCTCTGGATGAGAAGCCGCACTTGAAGTGGCTCGATTTGCGTGCGGCAGCTCAAGCGATCATGCCGGATCACGAGGTGACGTTCGTGCGGTACTTCACGGCGAACGTGCGTCCGGGCATGTCGGTGGACGTGCAGGCGCCGGTCCGGCAGCAGACCTACCTCCGCGCGCTTGAGACCGATCCGTTGGTGTCGATCCATCACGGCAGCTTCCGCAACGACAACCGGTGGATGGATGCCGTTCCGCTCACGGTCGATCCGGTGTCCGGCCGGTTTGTAAGAGTGAAGGTGCGCAAGGTGGAGGAAAAGGGTTCGGACGTGCACCTCGCGGCACGGATGATCGCGGACGCCCACCAGTCGCTCGCGGACATCTACGTCCTTCTGTCGAACGACTCTGACCAGGTGCCGCCGCTAGAGATTCTGCGCGAGCTGGGGTACGACTTCGGGATCATCTTCCCCATGCCCTCGGCTCGAAGCTCGAAGGAACTGGTCAAGACCAACCCGGCCTTCATCGGGCACGTCACGGACGCGGTGCTCGCGGCGTCCCAGTTCCCAGCGCAGCTCGCCGACAGCAGGGGGCGAGTGTTCCACCGGCCGGCGGCGTGGGTTTAAAAGCCGAAGGCCCCGCCGAAGCAGGGCCTTCTAACCGGTAACCGAAGTATCCGGGGGTGTCCCACCATGCTACGCCCGCCGCGGGCGAACCGACACCTCTGCGCACATGGTGCGGCGCGTCACGGACGGTCCGAGCAGAACGTAGCTCGCGGACAGACCCGCGAGACGCAACGCGCCGGGGTCAACGCAGCAAGCCGTCAGTTCTCGAGCCGGTCCATCGAGTGCACTCGTTGCGGACGAAACCGATCGTCTCTCGAGCTGCGGACGGTTCACGTCCTTGCCGGAGGCCCTCTGATCCAACGTGCTGACCCGCACGTACCCGACTCGCTGACCCGCCACTTCGCCTCCGCCCCCCATCTGTCCAGCTGAGGTTCAAGAGCCACGGGCGCAAGTGTCAGACAACGCCCAACGCGGCCCTATTCGGACGCGCTTTGGCGGTGACGCCTGACGCCTAGTTGGGGTGTACCTCAGCTAGGCGAGGCTGGCTGGTTCGACGCCGTAGAGCTCCCTAGGTCCGTTGTAGGGTCCGTTCGCTGTTCCTCGGGTGATTGAAGAGTTTGCGGGCGCGGTTGCGGTTCGCTTCTTGCCCCTCGTCAGGGTCCTCGGGTCACTGGGGTCGGGGCGGGAGCTAGCGTGGAAATCTCTGCTCGAACGCCACCAAGGGGGAACCATGGATCACGACGACCAGCATTCAACGACAAGTCTTGGACGCCGCACTATTTTGCGTAGTGCTGCGTGGGTGGCTCCGACCATTGCGGTCGCGGTCGCCGCTCCTCTCGCGGCTGCATCGACCGAGACCGGCACGATCGCTACCGATCAGGACCGTTACGTCGGCGTCCGCAACGGGGATCGAGTCGACTTCCCTGTCGTTCGTGGCACGGTGACAGTGCGGAACGGCGCGATGCCGACGACAGTGCATCTTGAGCACACCGGTACGACCGACCAGGTTGATCTGCGCCGCGACGCCGGCTGGAACGCTGCCATCGATCCCTCGACCGGCCGCTTCGCCTTCGACGGCATCTACAACGCGATCATTGGCGGCGCCGACCCCTACGCGTACGTCTACATTCGGGTGCTCGACAACAACGACGTCGACTTTGGGCAGGCGATCGCGGTCCTCGCCGGCTAACCAGTAACCACCGGCAGCACCTCTGTGGTGCTGCGACTCGAAGTGCCCCTGCCTGCCAGCTCTCGTGAGCAGCGCGCAGGGGCCTTCTGCTTTTCAGGGCGTCGCGGCCTTGCCTCACGGCATGCGATCGCGCAGGTGTGGCATCCCGCGCTCCGCGCACTTCGGTGTGGTGCGGCCGTGACAGAGCTTTCGGTGTCGCGTGGAGGTCGAACAGACCGGCCATCGTTTGTGCCGGCGAGTATGAGCGACGGCGAGGTTGTTCCTGCAGCGTGAGGCGGCTGAGGGCGCGCCGTTCGGGTCGGCGCACCCCCGCCGGCGGGCTTGGCGCTCTCGCGGCACAAACCAAGGATCGACGGTCCAGGTCCCCGGGCGATCCATGCGGAATCATACACATCGGTGACTGAGCGATTAGCCAATCACCAGTCAATGAAGGAGGGCGATGGGGACATTGCGTGATGGGTGGTTGTTCACCTCTGGTATCTCTGGTGGGCCGGGGTCCGGAGGGTCGGTCGGCGGAGGGGGAGCGGTGGGGGCGTACGACGAGGCGGAGGATCTTCCTTCATCGCCGCGACCTCATCGTGGTGTCACCGTGGTGTTGCTCGTTCTGCTGACGTCGGTGCTGGTCGGCGTCGTCGCTGTCTTCCTGTTTGCGGTCGGGTCGTTAGGTGACTCGGCTCCGGGGGCGGTGCCGCCGGCGGGGAGTGGTCAGGAGCTGGTGTACGAGCTCGTGCCGGTGTTGGACGATGATCCGGCGATCGCGAAGCTTCTTCCCGCGAACACCGAGTCGGACAGTGCTGGCTTGCGCAATGCCTGCGGGGCGCTCGCGGACCGCGATGCCGCGGTTACGATCATCGACGGCGCGACACCTGCCACGTTCCGGGTCGCTCTGGACGTGGCGGCCGACGCGTCGGAGCAACAGACCTGTTGGATCGGTTTCCGCTGGGTCAAGGACGAAGGCTGGCGCGCTTCCGCGATCCACCATTGATGACGACTGAGCGTGGACGATCGTCAGCGTCACGGCTTGCAGAGTGACCATTCCTGCGAGGGCAGCTCCCGCAGCTCCTCGTTCACCCAGACGCGCCAGCACGTGTCGGTGCGGTCCTCGAAGGCGCCGCTGATGGTCTCGTGTGACCAGCCGTCGCGCGATTGGATCCAGCGGACGAACCAGACCATATGGCCGGTCGACGGCTGAGTGTTGCGCGACATGTGCTCATCATCCTGGACGCCTGCTCGCGCAGTGTGTACTGGTCAGTAGTGGAGTTGCGTGCTCCAGCCGTCTTGACCGCGACCGGTCCACTGGGTGTAGTACAGGCCGCGCTTGTTCAAGAACGGCCCCACATAGTCCAGGCCCGCCGGCTGGTCTGAGCTGGCGCGAACGAAGAAGTTCTCGGCGCCGAAAAGCGGAAGCCCGGTCTCGGCCAACGTGGTGCCGGTCTCGTCAAGGATCGTGAGGCGCCACTGGTCTCCGACGTACTCGACCGTCGCCGTCTCGGCGGAGCTGAAGTCGATCATGCGCGGAGCATAACCACCGCTCGTTACGCCTGGTGTCGTTTCGCTCGGGTGTGGCTTCTTCCTCTGGGAAGCGGCTCGACGCGGCATCCCCCGACGCGGGGCCGGGCCCGCTACTCCCGGCTCGGGGGCCGAGCCGCATCCGAGCCGGGAGCACTGGGGCCGGAGTGAACGGCACTCCGTACATGCCCGACCATAGGTGCCGACTGTGCCCACGGGAGGAGGGTTGACGGCCCTGAGCAGCAGCCGGCGAA
The DNA here is from genome assembly GCF_022815495.1 of Rathayibacter sp. VKM Ac-2929. Classification (NCBI taxonomy): domain Bacteria; kingdom Bacillati; phylum Actinomycetota; class Actinomycetes; order Micrococcales; family Microbacteriaceae; genus Rathayibacter; species Rathayibacter sp. VKM Ac-2929. The sequence continues at coordinate 34,444 of NZ_JALGRV010000009.1, read as the reverse complement.
TGGTGCTCTCGGCCGCGCTGTGTGACGCGGCCGAGAGCAGAGCGACACCGACGACCCCGCGTCGGTCTGCCGCGTGCGGCGTCGAGGTCCCCACTTCTCAACCGCACCGCCACTTTAGACACGAAGTGCCGAGACGGTGAGTGTCAGGGGAGTGGGTCGAGCAACTCCTGTCAGCGCCGGTCGGCATCCTGACGGCTGGCCGCGCTTCGCTTGCGCAGCTCGCTGACGACCGACTTTGAGGCTGCCAGAAGGGCGCGCTCGTCTTGCGCGTCGGCATCGACTGGGACGACGACGAACGCGCTGTTGGCGTTCACCGTCATCCGTACTTCCATGACCTGCCCGTCCACGCGCAGCGCGGGAATAGCGATCGACTCGGAGTGTCCGCCAGCGGCGATCGAAGCGACGAAGGCGAGGAGGGCTGTGCACACGTCGTCGGTCGTGGTGAACGTCGCGGAAGCATGAGCCATCTGTTGCATTCACCGATTTTCGCAGCCCGCTCTCATCGCCGGTGAACGGCGTTCGAAGCGCGACGAGACCGAGAGGTCGAACCGCCCATGCGTCCCGTCGGGCGGTTCCTGACTGCCTTTAGTCGTGCCTGCGATCTGATCGACAGACAACAGGCCGCCAGCGGAATGCCAACGGTCTGCCCCCGCCAAGCGGGGTTCGGGCTGGCCTTGCTGACACTAGCCCTCCCGTCTGTCGTCATCACCTACGCGATGTAGCGCTCCGGTGAGCGTCCGGCAGGAGTCGGCTGATCGGAACGCTTCCCGAGGGGGAGCATTCTCTGAGGCCATCCATCCGATAAGCGGCGCGATGCCGGAGGCGGGTGGCCGTCAGGAGTGCCCCGCAGGGGCATCCCGGAGGGACGCGGAGCGCTCTTGACGGTCGGCCGGCGCAGGCAAGGGTGAAGCGTCGGATGGACGGCCGGACCGCAGCCTGCGCGCACGTCGCGGGAAGGGAGAAGCCCCCGCGGGCATGACTGCTCGAGCGGGGGCTTCCTACGCGACGAGGGCGGTCGTCGTGCGCGATCAACCTACTCGTTCGGCCACGACGCCAGCGCGTCGTGCGGGACGATCGTCGGCACTCCGTCGACGGTCTGGACCGTCGTGCCGGGCTCTCCGAGTCCGGCGGCGTGTGCGATCGCTGCGAGCACCAGTCGGGCACGTTCGAGGTCGAGGCCGGCCACGTCTTCCCGGAGGTCGACGGGGACGCCTTGTCCGAGCGAGGAGGCGATCCGCGCGACGCGCTGTTCGCCTCCGCTGAGCGCTCCGATTTCGTAGCCGAGGCGGTCGAAGTCGACTGCGCTCGTCTGCCAGGCGTTGTCGGTCTTCACCCACGGTGCGCCCACGTACACAAGGTCCGATCGGATCAGCAGTTCGACGGCGGCCGTGAGTGGGTTGGACCCCTCCGCCCAGGCGCGGACCTGACCGTGGAGCGCGCCGGAGTCGTGGTCGGTCATGCAGCGTTTTCGATCGACGCGGAGCTGTCGCTCTCGGTCGACTCGGCGGTAGCTCCCTCCGCCGAGGTCGTGCGTCGAGAGCGGGTGACGCGAGCGCGAGTCTGCTCGGGTCGCGGCACTCCTGCTGCGCGGAGTTCCTTCTCCGACCAGCCGGCGGCGAGGGCGTCCGCCCACGCCTTGCTGTGCCGGTTCTGCGCGTCGCTGAGTGCGGCGCGTGCGGTGTCGGTGTCGTTGGCTGCGGAGACGATCGTGCGGACAGCCTCGACACGCTTCTCGACGCTCTGTTCGAGCAGTCGGCGGGCAGCGTCGGCGGCGTCGTCAGGGTTCCTCGTGTGGTCGCTCATGCGGAAAGGCTAGCCGCCGCCACCGTCATCCGGAAAGCACGGAATCGACGTCCTCGGTTCGGCTTCGCCAGCCGAGGCGCTCGGGCGTCCTTCGGACTCCGAGTTGCACCTGCGCTGCGCTCTGGGTGAAGCGCAGTTTCGAGAGCAAGCTATAGATTTACCCGTGGTAAACCGCTTCCGCCCCTTCCGCTGCGCGGCCGGGTCGGCGCATACTGGTCGTATGGTCCCCGCCTGGGGGCGGGTTCGCTGCGCTGGGCCGGAAGGACGGTGAGGGTCGTGTCGGAGTCATCCCGCGAGGGCCGGCTGTTCGGTCGGCGCCGCCGCGCGAACGTCCCGGGCGTGGGTGCGCGATCGAAGCGGTACGAGGTGTCCGTGACCCCGGAGGAGGACGCGCATCTGCGTGCCCGTGCCGAGGTGCTGGAAGTGACGGTGCCGCGGTTGCTGTTCGAGTCCGCGATGAACGCTCAGGTGCGCACGGACACGGAGTGGCGGCTGGTGGTCGCTGAATTGTTCCGGGCGTCGAAGCTGTTGCAGAAGACGTCCGACAACATGAACCAGCTCGCGCGGTTCGCGAACACCACGGGTCAGTTCCCGGAGGAGGCCCTGGACGCTGCGGCGGAGTACCGGCGTGTGCGGCAGCGGCTCGAGGCGACCGTGGAGCGGTTGGCGGGGCTGTGAGAACGAACATCACGCGGGGCACGCGGATGGGCGGGCTCATGTCGTACCTGGTGGGTCCGGGGAAGACGAACGAGCACACGGAGCAGCATCTGGTTGCGGGGGATCGCGCGATCATGGCGCTGTACGGGCACGAGGTGTTGGACGGGGCGGCCGCTGCGGCGATCGCGAAGGACCTGGATCTTCCGCGCCGAGTGTTCGGCGTCGACGTGACCCGGAATCAGGTGCGCACGGACGAGAACGGTGAAGCGGTCCGGGACGCGAATGGCGGGGTCGTGAAGGATCGCGTGGCCGCGGACGTGTGGCATTGCTCGCTGTCGTTGTCGGCGGAGGAAGGCCAGCTCACCGATGAGCAGTGGGGCCGCATCACGACGGATTTCGTGCAGCGCATGGGGTTCGCCGGCGAGGACACCGGCAAGGCGGATTGCCGGTGGGTCGCGGTGCGTCACGGCCTGTCGAAGAACGGCAACGACCACGTGCACATCGCCGTGTCGCTGGTGCGCGAGGACGGCACGAAGGCATCCGTCCACAAAGACTTTGAGCGGTCGCGGACGATCAGCCGTGAGCTGGAACGCGACTACGGGTTGCAGGTCTACCAGGCGCCGGAGCGCGAGTACGCGGAGCGCGGCGTGCGCCCGGGTGCGCGGGAGTCTGCGGAGCGTCGCGGACAGGATGAGCCCGACATGCACCGGCTGGAGCGTGCGGTGCGTGCGGCGTCGTCCGCGTCGCAGGATGAGGGCGAGTTCGTGCGCCGGCTACGTCAGAACGGCGTGCTGGTGCGGCCGCGTTTCGCGACCGGCCGCGATGATGTGATCGCCGGTTACTCGGTCGCTCTGCGGCCCACGAAGGGCGAGAAAGCGATCTGGCATGGCGGGGGCCGGCTGGCACGCGATCTGACGCTACCGGAGCTGCGGAAGGGCTGGCCCGACCGGCCGGAGTCCGCTGCCGCTGCGGCGTCGGAGTGGCGCGCGACAGCGAAGAATCCGTGGCGCTACGAGCCGGTGCAGCCGGGACGCGAGATGACTCAGCCGTCGCCGAAGCTGTGGGGGCAGTACGCGCGGGAGTTGGGTGCGCTGCGGCAGCAGATGCGCACCGTTCCCTTCTCGGATCGGGACATGTGGGCGCGGGTCGCGCGGGAGACATCGGGTGCGTTCGCGGCATGGTCGCGGCGGGTCGAGCCGACACCGGGACCGTTGGCGGAGGCGTCGCGTGCGTTGGCGCGCTCGGCGCATCTGCGCGCACACCAGAGCGCACCACGGCCGGTGTCGTGGCCGTCCGCCGCGGGCAACGCGATGGTGCTCTTGCACGTCGCACAGACCGGGAAGCCGACCGTCGCGCTCGCGCTGGTGATGCGGGAGCTCGAGAAGCTCAGCCGGGCCGTGCACGACATGCACAAGGCAGCCGGTGACGCCCGCCGCGCGCAGGACATACGGGTGATGATGCAGCAGCGGTTGCAGAGCGTGTCGCGTCAGATGCCCGACGTTCCCGACGCCACCACCACGGCCACGCCGGCGGCGGCGGCGAGGTCGACGCTGACGGCGGAGCAGCAGCAGGTCCTTGCTCGGATGGACGCGGAACGCGGCTGGACGCAGGGGTCGCCGGTACGCCCACCGTTGCAGAAGCGGGAGCCGGATTGGGTGCGGGATGCTCCCGCACCACGCCGCGATCGCGACGATGGACGCGGACGTTGATAGGTCACGACAGAGAGCACGAGGGGATCGGATATGAGCGAGCACGAGGCTGACGGTGGGGTCGAGGAATCGATGTCCATGGCGATGCGGACGGCGTTGACCGTCGCGATGCAGATGGCGGAGAAGTTCTCCCGCCTGCGCGAGGAAATGGCGCGCGACGCGGAACGCCGCGACTCGGCCGCCGCGCGCGAACTCGCGGCACGATTCGAGGCCGAGCGCGGCGCGGCGATCGCGCAGCTCGCCGTGGTCGATCGTCCCGACTGGTGGGAGAACGCGAGCCCCGCCAACATCGCGGACGTCGCGGAGACCGCGCAGACGTGGCGCGGGTTCGATGAGCGCGCCGAAGCGGCGAGCGAGATCATCGGCCGGGAGGTGAAGGACCGGTACGGCGTCGACGTGAATGCTCTGGCGGATCAGGAACGCGCTCGCGCCGCGCAGGAGCGCACGGAGGCGACACTGCTGGTCGCGGAAGCGGACCGCCTGGACAACCGGGCGCAGGCCGTACCTGCGCAGGGGCAGACGCCCACCGACGTCGTGGCGCAGTTGGAAGCGCAGGCCGCAGCCTACGACGCGGCCGCGCAGCGCGGCGGCGAGGACGGCAAGAGCCCGGACGAGTTGCGGGAACTGGCAGCCGACGCCCGCGCGCAGGCGCAGCTCCACCAGGACGCTCCGTCGAGCGACGGAGCGCAGCAGCCCGCTCCCGAAGCGACCGCCGCGCGCGCGGACGCCAGCAACAGCTACGACAGCGCCGAGCGCCGTCAGGCGTTCGCGGCCACTCTGGAGAGCAACGGGGTCAGTCCCGAGGACGTCAAAGCGCGCCTGCGCGCCGACATCGACCAGGCCCGCCCCGCCCGCGACGTGCTCACCACCCCCGGGAAGAGCGCGCGAGTGGCGTCCCCGTCGACCCCCAACGTCAGCCGGCAGCGCCAACGCGGCGACCGCGGACGCTGACACGTGGCGCCTAGCTGATCGATTTGTGTCAGCCAGGACCGCTAAGGATGCTGAGAAGCATCGGCGGCCGTCCTTGTATAGATCTCCCAAATAGGCCACTCCTTCAAATCACCCAGCTGCTCGTCAGTGAGCTGGTCGACCAATTCGGCCAGTTCTTCCTTATCGCCCAGAAGTGCCGCGCATGCGAAGTCCATTTCCACACCTTTGTCGGACGAATCGGAGACAAGTCTTCGTCGTAATGCCCGTATGTCTTTGCGGTGCTCAGGGGTCAGCGCTTCACGCCTGCTAATGGCCTGCCAGTAGTTGATTTGGTAAACCGCGTCCCCGGGATCTTGCTCGATCAGCCAAGCGCTCAGCGCTTCGGCTGTGGAGAGTAGCTCATCGCGCCTCTTCTCCTCGGCGTCCGACGCTTCGAGTAGCCAAAGTACGGAGCGATTCGCTAAGGAGAGGTTGAGGTCTGACCCGGAGTTCGTTTCATAAGCCGCCACGATGTTGCGCAACTTTAGGTTAAGCGCAGTCGCAAAGTCACCGGGCCGGATCGCGTCGTAGGCGGTGATCATGGACATCTTGCCGCTCTCCGCGACTCTCCACGCAAATTGGCGCGGCTCTGTTGGTGAGAAGGGGTCAACAAACCGCCAAAATCCGAGCTTGTCTGCCTTAAGTGCAAGAAGCAGGATTGTTCGGTCACCGATCGGCAGCTCTACTAGTCCAAGATCATCGTCTTCGAGCTCTTGATCCTCTCCATCGATCAAGGAACGACGCACACGCAGGAGTTTAGCTATCTCCGCGGTAGATATTTTATCTACATCCACGTGCGTCTTGTCCACGTCGAGGAAATCGCAAAGTTCGGCCAGCTCAGTCAAGCCGCTAAGATGAGCCCGCAACTGCGCGTCGTAGTCAAGATCATCCGCAGAAAATGGAATCAGGCTATCACCAATGTAAAGCGATCTATTGTCAATAATGCTTGCAAAGAAGTTCAGCGAACGCAATCGTGTGTAAAGGTCGCTTTCGGGCTCGAGATTCACCGAGGCGGCCAAATTAGTGCCCGTCGTACGAATAAGAATTTCGAGGCCGGGTGAAAGCCGCAAACGAACCTGATCCTCGCTCACGCGCTGAACAGTAGCCGAATCGAAAGTCTCTGCACCGCCCCGAACGTCCACCCCCAACGGGCGTTCGGTGTACTCCGGCGGAAAAAACTGGATAATACCGCTCATCGGGACGGAAAGGCCATTGCTAGTCGTCAGCGTTAAAAGCAAATCCTGAGTTGCAGGGGAAAGGGTCACCGGCTTAGAGAAATCAATCTTCTGAAGACTACGAATGGTGATACTTTGCATGTTCTCCAGGAGAATTGCGTCGAACCCGGCTTCAGTGTCTTGCCTTTGTGATTCTGCGGCGAACACGATTATTTCTTGAACTTTCTGCACATTAGCAGGGAAGGCTTTAAGGGCAATAGGAATTGCCTGCTGACTTTCAGGGTGGTCGTCCAACAGCCCTTGAATTTTGAATGGAGTAAGAATTGAATAATAGACTCGACCCTTGCCGGTCTTTGCATTTATAGGCACGAAAAAGTAGAGCACGCCTCTAGTGCGCCGGTACGCAAGTAAAGCTGATCGATCGACTGAAAACTTCGGCGTCGAGTTCTTATTGGTCGTCTTTTTGCGGCCCTTGACCTGCACGAAAACGCGGTCCTGCCATGTTCTGTTGCTCTGCTCGGCACTGGTATACACGTCGATATGGCCGTCTGTGAACGGCGTCTTGTCGCCCACGGTGATCTCCGAGTGAAGCCTTTGGCACCGCCCAACGACCGCGTTGACCTCGTTGACCGCCAGCAGTTCGACATCCATAGCTCATAGTGTCGTACAAAGCGAAGCGGTCATCGCGCAGCAGGCGCGGATGTTGGAGGGCGCGCCAGATGACGCCCCGGTCGAGGAATCAAAGTGTGTGGGTCGGCGGGGCGTGTGAATCCGCGCGGAGTGCACGAACTGCGCATACCGGCGCGCAAACGACAACCGGCTCCTGAGTGGTGGTTGATTGAGGCTGATCGCATCTGCGCCGATCAGAGCGCGGATCGCTGCAACCTGACATAATTATGGTTATCGGAGCGGTGTCGCTACAGCAGGGGGGCCTGCTCGATGTGCCACCAGTTGCGCATCGCTCGCTTCGGTCTCGAGCCGTCTGGCGGCTACGGTGGCGCCTAGACCGTCTGAGATCAGCTGGTCGGTACTGAGGGCCGCGACTAGGCCCTCAGTAGGCAAGCTCGAAGGGCAGCATTTGTTACCGCTCTACTTTTGCTTAGTCCTTCGCGCCACGGCCGCATCGCTCTGGCGATCTGAGTTATTACCTCACCACATTCTTCTTGGAAACTACTTCGTTTGGTCGTATCAGACGGCCGCCGTCAGTGATCTTCGGAGCGTCAAGGTCCACACTCGCGCTATCGCTGATTGTCGCGCCTGTGAGGTCTATGCGCCCGCTGGCGCCTATCGCCGCACCCTCAAGGTTTACGCGCCCGTCGTCGGTGATCGACGCGCCTGTAAAGTCGACATTTGCGCCGCTGCTGATCGCCGCCTCGGAGAGGTCAACGTAGCCGTCGTCGCTGATAATGACCTTCGTCAGAATTACTTCTCCGTCGTCTGTGATCGACGCGCCCAGAAGGTCTACGCTCCCTCCGTTGCTGATCGCCGTGCCCCGAAAGTTCACGCTTCCGTGCCGCGCAATAAACGCACGACGAAAAACCACATTTCCGGAATCAGCAATTTTTGTCCTTGCGAGGTTTACGTGCGCTCGGCTGATCCGTGCGTCACTGAGGTCTACCCTCCCGTCCCCCGTAATCACCGTAGCTCGAAGATCTACCATTGCGTCTTCAGTGATCACGGCGCCGGTCAGGTATACGCGCCCGCCGTTCATGATCTGCGCGGCCCCGAGGTCTACCTTCCCGCCGCGGCCGATCCTCGCGCCTCGCAGGTCGATAACTCCACCGTTGCCGATGTTCGTCCCGAGGAGTTCGACAGGGAAGTCAATGTGCGCACCGGCCAGGTTCATTGAACGGTCATGCCAGCTGGGCGAAACTCCTTGCTGGAGGTGGTTGCGGATGACGTAATATCCAGCTTGTTTGACCGAAACTTCTTGTGGAGTTGTACGCTGGGCGTCGTAATGGTCTTCCGGTTCCAGGCCGTGAGCTTCTTCCGCGTCGAGAGGTAGAAGCATGTCTTTGGAGCGAGGAGCGCGGAGGTAGCCCGTGAGTACCTCGATGCACACCTGCACTTCATCGGGCTTGCCGATTGCATGCCAGTCGTCTGCCAGGGAGCCGAGTGCGTAAAGCGCTGCCTGCCGGTTGACGGGGGCGGGCTCGCTGAGAAGCTGCACCGTCGTGACGAATCGCTGCCGTAGGGCTCTTTCGGTCTCAGTAGCACGCTGTTCGTTGACTTCTGCGAGCCGCGCCCGCTCACGACGTTGATCATCCGAGAGGCGTTGAAGATCGCGTGCTGCTGCGTGAAGTTCTTGACGATGACGGGAGAGACTGAGCCCAACCGTGACGACAGCGATGACGCCACCGAGTGCGAGGAGAACAAGGTTACCCGCGGCCCCAAGGAGCTTTCCCTGTTCTTCTGGGTTGAGTCCCGGGACCCAGTTGTTCAGTAATTCCGCGGGTGCGTAGAGGACGATGGGGACCGCCACGACGACGTAGGCCACGACGCCGATCGCGACGCGCCGACCATAGCCAACACGTCTCCACCAGGGCGGCACTTTCGCCAGTGCCGTTGCGTTCGGAGTCTGGGCGTCGTCCTGCTCTGGCGTCACAGCTCGATTATGCGGCTTCGCGCCACCGGCGAGCGGGTTGGCGTGGCGCAGAATCTGCGTTGTTGTAGGCGGGACGCGGACTCCCCGGGGGTTTTCGAACAGGAAAATTGACCAGATCCTTGCGCAGGTCAAGATCTTGGAACGCTGGCCCGGTAACGAGCGAGCCCCGAGGACGTCGAGACGCGCCTGCGCGCCGACATCGACCAGGCCCGCGTTGCCCGAGACGTGCTCACCACCCCCTGGGAAGAGCGCGCGCGCGGCTTCGCCGTCGACCCCCAACGTCAGTCGGCAGCGTCAACGCGGCGACCGCAGATGCTGCACGCTCTCTGAAGCGCCCTTTCATGTGCGCGTCAGACGAGCGCGTCGTCCTGCTTGTCGGGTGCGAAGTAGCCCTCCGGTGGCGGGCTGTACGGCAGCGGAGCGCCGGGCTTGGTGGTCTCCTCCGATCCGGCGAAGGGACCATCGGCGGAGAGCAGCACGCTCATCTGCCGATCGCAGTGGGTCAACCACCAGTCGCTCATCGCGGCCGGGTCCTGGCGTGCTTTCTCCCACGCCCGCCAGAGCGCCTCGATGCGACTGAGAGCTTCCTCGCTCTTCCACCACGCGGCGCGCCAGCGGAAGGTTCCGCGGCCGGGGACGGTGATCGCGCGTCGGTACTTGAACCGCAACTGCTTCCGCACGAACTCATCGCACGAGCCGTAGAACAACTCCGGCTCCTCCTCGCCCAGCTCGGCGGCCGCGTCGGCCGCGTCGCCGGAGAACGCGGCCTCGACGGCCTGCTCGGTGCGCTCGCGCAGCTGCTCCAACCGTTCCGGAGTCAGGGCCGCCTCCAGCGCTTCTTTCGCGATCTGGCTGACGTACTTCTGCACCACGGAGCGGGCGGCGGCGTGCACGAGCGCTTCCACGTCGGTGCCCTCCATCGCCGCGGTCACCGCGGCGGACATCGACGCGCCCACCCCCGCGCCCGCAGGGGTGGGATCGAGCCCGTCCGGGTCCGCGTCGAAGTCGTACGTCTCGCTCACGGCTGTGTTGGTCCGTCGCCCGGACGCGCCTGCCCGCTCGAGCCGGCGCCCGGCTCGGCCGTGCGGGGCTGGTGGGCGGCGTTGGAGGCGTTGATCGCGTCGACGGTCACTTTGTCGCCCTCGAACCAGGGCACGGTGCGCAGCATCGCCGGCCGGTTGCCGGAGGAGAACATCACCGCGCGGCCGCGGGGGAACGCTTCGAGCTCGTCGCGGCCGAGGATCCGTTCGCGACGCAGCGACGACGACGTGGAGCGCACACCCTTGTTCAGGGTGACGGACGTCGTTTCGCGGTCGCGGTCCCCGATCATCTTCGACATCTCCTCCACGAACTCCTCCGACAGGCCTCCCGCGTACAGCTTCACGTTCGACGCGGACCAGAGCTTGCGCATCCCGTCCTGCCCGAACACGGCCACGCCCTGGCTGTAGGACTGGAACACGGACATGATCGGGATCCCCCGCGACCCGAAGTGCGAGTAGAGGTCGGGGAGGTCGGTCCAGCGGCACACGTTCGCCGCCTCATCCAGCAGCCCCAGCAGCGGCGTCGCCAGCCGGCCTCCGCGAGAGTTGGAGGCCAGCTCCTCCGCTGCTTCGATGGTCGCCGCGGTCAGCGCGGTCACCAACGGTCCCGCGTTGCCGGCGCCCTCCTTGGAGAGGCTGTAGAGGGTGCCGCGGCCGCGAACGAAGGCGTGCGGGTCGAATTGCGGCCGCGGGGCGACCGGGGACGGGTCGGGGTTCACCCACCGCTCGATCGCGGTGTTGTTCAGACACGCGACCATCCGCTCAGCGGAGGAGTAGATGCCGTCGCGCTGCTTCTCCGTCGCCTGCTGTACGGAGCTGACACTGTCCGCCAGACGCCGGTAGCCGGCCTTCTCCAGGTGCGTGACCGGCTCGACGCGGGACACGTTCGTCAGCCACTCGTACACGTCCGTGATCGGACGCTTCCCGACCGCGGCCGCGAGCAGGAACGCGGCCAAGAGGTTCTGCCCCTTCCCGTCGAAGTACGCATCGGTTTTCGCTCCCGGCGCGGTGGTCCCGGACGCGAAGTGCTGAGCCATCTTCGCGGCCTTGGTGTCATCGGTGACGTAGGAGAGCGGGTTCCACCACCAGGTGGGCTCCTCCAACGCGACGCGCTGCGGGTCGAACACCCACACCGGCCCCACGGCCGCGCGCGGGTCGCGAGTCGCGTCCACTACATCGCGCTTGTTCGAGGTCGTGACGACCGCGCCCGGCGCGGCCATCACCGCGGGGATGATGAACGACGTCGACTTCCCCGACCGCGGCCCCGCCAACAGGATCATCATGTCCTCGAACGACGAGTACAGCTTCTTGCCGCCCAGCAGCAGCCGTCCGACCAGCACACCCGGGTTGCCGGAGACTCCGAGGCGCGCGGACTTCTTCAGCGCGTTCTTGTGCAGCATCGGCGCCAGATCGCGCTCCGTGCCCATGAACCGTGCCGCGTGATCCGCTCTCGAACGATTCTTCCGACCCGCCGTACGCACCACCAGCACGAAGACCACCAGCACCAGCAGCACCCCACCGACCCCGGTCATGATCCACGTGCCCGTCACCGGCCACGCCAGCTTCCCGCGGAACGTATCCACGACCACGGCCACGAAGTTCGACGGATCCTTGTCCATCTCCGGATTGATGCCGTCGACCTGCGAGCCGTACCGGATCGCGATGTAGAAACCGATCAGAACCACCAGGACGGAGCCGGCCGCGATCGCGAGCCCCATCCCTCCGCCAGATTTCCCCGGCTCTCGCATCCGGTTGTTCGCTGTACTCATGGGGACATCCCTTCGGCCGGTGCTGTGCTGGTGGAAGTGGTGTGGGCGGGGATCGCGTGCTGCACCTGCGCGGTGAACGCGAGGGTGGCGGCCGTGGCCACGAGGACCGCGACCGCCAGGAGCCCGGCGACCGCGCCGATCTGGCCGAGCGGCCCGCGTAGCAGCGCGGCCCGGGTGCGGGCGGCGATCACGATGTCGCCCGATCGAGTAGCGGAGCGGATCCCGGCAGGAACCGGCGCGGCTCGCACCGCTCGTAGATCGGCCCGTCGTAGCGGGCCGTCGTGTCGTCGCTGGCCGCCTGTCGGCTCGTGCCCCAGGTGAGGAGGGCCTGGCCGTTGTCGGCGTACTCGACGGGCAGATCCGTCAGGTGGTCGGTGTGCGGGAGTGTCGTGGTCATCGAGCAGCCCCAGAGGTAGCCGTCGTAGACGACGGTCGATGTGCAGCTCATCGCCGGGCCGCCAGCACCGCCGCCGCGCTGAGCGCCGTAGTCGCCGCGCCAGCGAGGCTGAGCATCCCGGCCGCGTAGCGTCCTGATGCCTGGCGTCGGAACCACAGTTCGACGCTCAGCGCCGTGGGGACGGCGACCAGAGGGCCGGCCACGCCGATGAGAGCGAAGGTGGCGATCGTGGCGGCGCTCATGCGATCACCCGGTCCCACTGGTCCCAGGCGACGATGGCTGCCATGAGGCCGATTCCCGTCCAGCAGGCGGGGAGCAGGAATCGATCGCGCTCCGCTGCCCGCTTCCGGCGGGCGGCGATGGAGCTGACGATCGCAGCACCGGCCGAGCCGGCGGCGACGCAGCTCGCGCCGAGGGCGACGAGGGCGGTCACGGCAGAATCTCCACCATGACCGGATCGGTCGCCAGGGGCTCGTTCGCGCGGCCTGCGCGGCTCGTGGTGTGCCAGAGCTTGTTGGTGTCGTTGACGTCCTTCTCCGCCGCGGTCAGGTGGACGCGGACGGGGATGCCGGGGCGGCCACCGACCTTGATCAGGAACAGGCCGCGGCCGGGTGGGTCCGCTTCCTTGCCGGAGACGCCGTCCCAGGCGGGCGGGTCCTGCCAGCTCGTGAGCATTTCCTGCTCCTTCGAGGACAGCGGCACCGCGGAGGTCAGTAGCGGCATCTCTGCGCCGGGGAGGCCGCCGCAGATGACCATGCCGGAGCGTTCCACGAAGCCGCGGGCCTTCATCCGGTCCTCTTCGCTGGAGAGCGCGAGGAGGTCGGACATGGTGTGGCTGATCATCGCCAGGCCGACACCGCGGGCACGGTTGAGGCGGGTGAGCGCGTCGACGCGATCGACCATGCCCTTTCCCGCGCGCAGCGCCCGCCACAGCTCGTCCAGGATCACGAAGTAGTGCCGGCGGGGCTCGATTCCCGCGTCGGCCAGCGCGGCGGCGACGTTGACCGTCCCGAATCCTGCGGACCAGCACGCGAGGAGGATCGCCGCCTGGAGGTCGCCTTCGGAGTCATCGATGGAGGACACGTCGTAGACGACGGGGCGGTCCCGACGCATGGGGGTGGTCGTCTGGCGGGAGAAGATCTCGCCCAGCCGGCCACCGGAGGTGAGGCCGATGAGCGACGCTTCGAGGTTCTCGGTGATTTCCTTGTACCGCTTGAGGTCGTTGCGGTCGAGAGCGACCTGTCGAATCTCGTCCGGCGCGGCCTGGATGACGGCGAGCAGGTCCGCGAGGACGGGGATGCCCTCGTGGTGCTCGTCCAGGTACTTGAGCGCCCGGTCGATGATCGTCTCCTCCCGGTCCGTGGGCGGCTGGGAGCGGAGGATTGTCAGCAGCGCTGCGATCATCGTGTGCCGGCGGCCGTGAGCGTCCGCGAGGACCTGAGCGGCGAGGCGCTGCGCCTTCACCGCACGCAGGTGCAGCTCCTTAGAGTCGCCGCCGCGGGCGTCGAGCTCCGCGGCGTGCTCGAGCGCCTGGTCGGCGTCGTCGCGCAGGCGCTTCGCCGCGCTGGTCGCCTCGCCGGGGTCGAGGATGTTGAGGTAGCCGCGGTCGCGGCCAAGGGTGATGACCTGTCCCTCCATCGCGCGGATCAGATCCACGTAGTCGGGCTTCAGATCCCCGAGGACCAGCGGGATGGTGCCGTACCCGGCGAGCCCGGTCGCCATGCGACGGGTCAGCGAGGACTTCCCGAGACCCGGCTTGCCGAGGACGAACATCGACGGGTTGGAGATGAGCTGCGCCCGCTGGAACCAGCTGATCGGGTCGCACAACACGGAGGCCCCGGTCGTGAGGTTCTTCCCCAACGGCACGCCGATCATGGGCGTGCCCGTTCCGACCGAGAACGGGTACAGGCCGCACACCTGCACGGTCGTCGCGCGGAACTCATCGGCGGGCTGGATCGAGACGGCCTGTCCGCCGCCGCGGCCGAGCCATCCCGTCGACGTCGGCCGCATCGGCCGCTTCGGCGCCGATTCCTTCTCGGTCTTCTGCCTGCCGCCCTGGTGCGGGATCGCCCGCTTCTTCCGCGACCGCTTGGACGGCTTCTCGCGGGCGAGCGGCGAGGCCGCGGCGCGGGCCGCGGCACTCTCCTCCTGCGCCTTCCGGGTCCGGCGAGACACGCCCCGGCTGTCCGCCGTTGCTGACGCGGCAGCGTCCGCCGACGGGGAGCCGACCGCGCCTGTGGGACCGGCCGAGTCGAGCGCTTCGACGTCGCCGGCCTCCTCGCTCTGGTTGCCGTCGACGGCTCCGGTGGGCAGCTCGTCGCCGTCGACGGCAGCGATCGCGTCGACGGGCTGGGTGTCGCGGTGGCGGGAGAAGAACTTGGTGGTGCTGCTCACTGGGGGCCTCCAAGAAGGGTCGGAACGACGACAAAGAAGGGTGAGGGCTGAGGGTTAAGCCGGGACGGCACCGGACGTGTGTCCAGTGCCGTCCTGGTGGTGGCGGTATGCGTCACAGGATTTCCCGCATTTCGTTGGGGATGCGCAGGTGCCGGGGCAGGACCAGCCCCAGCGGGAGGGCGGCGGCGAAGGCGGAGTCCTGCGAGCCGAACGCCGGCCGCATCCGCAGGCGGGCGGCCGAGGTGAGGGAGTCGATCGCGGCGCGCGCTTCGGGCTCCTGGCCACGCTGCAGCGTGGTCGCGGTGACGATCAGGCCGAAGTTCATCAGCCCGGCGCCGGAGGCTTCCTCCGCGGCCGTGGCTTGCGCCGAGCGGGTCGAGAGCGTCGAGCGGGCCGTGGGCTTGGTGGACGCGGAGGAGTTGAACTGGGCCGCGTTCAGGTCCGCCTCCACGAGCGCTGCGGCGCGGGCGGGGTCGATGGGCCGGTAGAGCAACGTGACGCGCTTGCGGGCGATATCGCGGTGCGGTGCGAGCAGGCGGGCGAGGATGTTCGACTGGACGACGCCGCGCGGGGGCGCGGTCATCGTCCACGACGTCGACACGGCCCCGTCGTGCCGGTAGGAGTCCCAGTGCGCTTCGGCGCCCGCGGGGCCGACGTCGGTCCAGGACAGGTCCGCCGTCTCGCCCTCCGCGCGCGCCTGATCGATCAAGAGCGCCGCGTCCGGGTCGTACGCGGTGCGGATGACCTCGCACAGCTCCTGCGCGCTCAGGGGCCGCGCTGCGCCCGCACCCGTCGCCGCGAGAGAAGACGTCAGGCCGGGGATGCGGGCGGAGAGGTCCGCGGCGACCTCCTTGGCATTGCGGCGCTTCCCGTTGATCCGCGCGGTCGCCGTGAACGTGAGCGCGATGTAGGCGTGGATCGTGGCCGATCCGACCGGGTAGGTCTCCACGACCTCCTGGAGCATCGCTCGCGCGAACAGCGGGGCGTCCGGGTCCATCGACCCTTCGACCTCACCGCGCAGGCGCGTGCCCGTGTCGGGAGCCGTCTCGACGGTGACGGAGGCCGCCTCGATGCCGGGCTCGTCTCCGAGGTTGGCGAGCCAGATGCCGTACTCCGCGACCTGGTTGTTGATCTGCTCCTGATCCACCAGCGCGGCGCCGTCCGGCTCCGTCGCCAGCACGACGGTGAAGTGCTTCGTCATCGGAGTGCTGATCAGAGCGAACCGGCGACCGTGGGAGTCCTCGTGCTCGGTGAGCTGCGAGGGCGCGGCCAGGCCTGGGAGCTGGAAGGTGCCCCACTTCGCGCGGCCGATCGGACCGGAGCGGTAGACGTTCGCTCCCTTGCTCTTGGTACGCCACCAGTTCACGCGGACCACCATCCTTCCCAGGGCGCTCTGCCCGTGCTTGTCCTTGACCGAGACGGTCAGGAGGATGCCGCCGAAGATGGCGGCGACGATGAGTGCGGGACCTAGGCCGGAGAACATAGACGCGATGATCGAGGCGACGATGCCCACGAACATCACGAGGGTGGCGAGCTGCCCCAGCCCGCCAAGACCGGCGGTCTGCGGCTTTCGCCAGTTGCCGTAGGTGCGAGCCTTGGTCGGCTCGGTTGCTGTACTCGACATGGGTTAGCTCCCGCTCTCGTTGCTGCCGGTCGCCTCTTCGGTGCCGGCCTTCACGGCCTGCGCGGCGTGCTTCGCGCCCTCCGCGGCCTTCGTTGCGACGGCGATCCCGGCGCCGATCGGGCCAGCCGCGGCCGCGGCGCCGCTCGCGGCTGCCCCTGCACCGGCGCCGCTCGACGCGGCAGCTCCCGCGCCGCTGGTCGCCGCGCTTCCGGCACCGGCACCTGCGCCGCTGCCGGCCGTCGCCGCCGACCCGGACGGGTCCGCGGCCGACGTCGACGCCGGAGAGCCCGGCGTCGACGTGCTGCCGGACGGTCCGTCCGTGGATGAGCTGTTGCCGCCTCCACCGCCGCCGTTCCCGCCACCGCCGCCTCCGTTGTTGCTGGCGCGGATCGCGCCCGTCGCGACGTCACCTGCGGCCGAGAGAGCCGCGGCGCCCAGCAACAGGCCCGCCGCTCCTCCCCCGCCGACCGAGGAGACGGCCGGGACGAGGAAGCGCATCAACGCGGGCAGGGCCACGAGCGCGATGAGCATCAGCGCGAGGCCTGTGACGATCTGGAAGAGCCCGGTGCCGTCCGACTTGAACAGGTCGGTGCCGGTCATGCGGAACGCGATCGCGTACACGATCGCGGCCGCCGGCTTGTAGAGGATGAAGGCGAGGGTCCAGGCCATCGCTTTCTTGAACCACTGCCGCCCGATCTCGGTGTTCGTGAACGACGCGGCGAGAGGGAAGATGCCGGCCAGGACGACGAGCATCGCGCCGCGGAACACCATCAGCGCGATCTGCACATAGGTCATGAACACCGCGAGCATCCCCAGCAGGAACAGACCGATCAGGCCGATCCCGGAGGTCGCGGTGAGGCTGATCATCGCGAAGACGTTGGTGCCGAAGCAGTTGCTCTCGCCCTGCTGCGACACGTCGCAGTCGGTCGAGTTGTTCAGGATCCAGATCGAGAACGCATCGCCCGCTTGGGTCGCCAGACGGATGACGACCAGCCCTGCGCCGGCCACCGCGATCAGAGTCAGCACGGAGCCGGCGAGCTCGCGCAGAGGCATCGCGCGCTGCGTCCACACCATCCGCGCGGCGGCGACGAGGATCGCGAGGATCGCGAGTCCGCCGGTGTACCACTGCAACTGCCCCTGCACCCAACCGACCACCGACGAGGACTCGTTCAGGTGCATCGCCAGGGGAAGGAACCCCGTCACCAGCGCCGACGCCGAGGACAGCAGCAGTACGGCCAGGAGGATGACGCCGATGCGGCCCATGTGAGCTTCGCCATCCCCGTACCGACGACGGCTCGCCATCATCACGCCAGCAACGATCAGAGACATGACGGCCAGGCCCGCGGAGACCCACGTCACGTAGCCGAGGATCGTCTCGAACGCCTCCGGAAGCGGCGGGGTCCCGCCACCGTTCACGCCGCCGCCCTGGTCCACGACCGTGACCGGGGAGGGCACGTTCATCCAGACGGTGCCAAGAGAGGCGATGGCCTTGCCGTAGCCCTCCAGAATGTTGTTGACGAACTGCTGCAAGGCGTCGTTCGACGCCTGCGACACGACGTCGCCGACCGCGACACCGGTCCAGCACGCGACCTCCCACGGCATGCAGGGGTCGGCCGGTGCGTCGGGCGTCATTCGGTGCCTGCCCAGGGGATGTAGCCACCCAGATTCTGCAGAGTGACGGGCCGGAAGGGCGGGAGGCCGTCATCGGTGAGGACGGACTTCCAGTCGCCATCCGACCACTGCACGGGAGCGGCGAAGCTGACCATCTGGCCGGTCGTCGCGCGGAACGCGACATCGATCGCCGCGTCGGTCGCTGAGTAGGAGTTCACTCGGAAGCCGACCATCTGCACTCCGGTGCCGGTGTTGCTCGGTCGCGCATCCGAGGCGAGCGCGGCGTCCCTACCAGGGCCAGGAACGGTGAGCCGGTCGAAGACCGGAGTCGCGAGGCGTCCGTCCGACCCCATCGCCCACAGGTTGGCGACCGCGAACAGCGCACCCTCCGGGGTGTGTGCGTAGCAGCGGCGGAGACCGTCATCGTCAATGACACCCGGGCCGGCAGCCTCCGAGCTCGGAGCGGCCATTGTGCCGACGAACGTCCATTCCGTCGTCGGCGCAGCGGTCAGTGTTCCGGACTCCTCGTAGCCGGGGAGTCCGCACACGCTCTCGGCGTCGGCCGAGACGGTGGAGATTGGGGTGGGGGTGCCGGGGGCGGCGGTCGTGGCGCCGCCTCCCCCGGTCCCGAGGGACGTCACGCCGAGCACGATGGCCGAGAGGGCGAGTGCTCCGACGATGGCGGCTCCGACGATGAAGCCCTTCCTGGTGAACGGGTTACGCGGTTCGGAGTCGTTCATGACGTCCCTTGCCTTCCTGTTGGTGATGTCGGTTTCCCGGGGACGCTAGCTGCCCATCAAGAAGCCGACGATCGTGAAGGCGGCGGACACGATGATCACGCCGACGAGCAGGCGTCCGAGCCAGCCGCCGATCTCTCCGCCTTCGCCGCGGCGGGCCGAGACGGTCATGGTGACGCCGAGGATGATCAGGCCGACGACGGCGACGCCGAGGCCGACCCACTTGGCCCAGCCCATGACGGTGGTGAAGGCCTCGAATCCGGGGGGCATGCCGCCGGGACCCGGGTCCGGGACGACCGCGCCGAGCGCGCCCGCGGTGGTGAGGATGTCGGTCGTTGCTGCGAGCAGTGCAGACATGGTGTGCTCCGTTTTCTGTGTTGGGTGGTGCGGGGTGATCGGCGTCGCGGTCGCGACGTCGAAAGGGTCCGGTTATCCGGTGGTGAGGGGGCCGTCGGCGTAGGCGACGTCGAAGTGCAGGTGGTTCGGGGTGTCACCGAACTGGGTGATGTGCTGGTACGTGGTCGAGCGGCACTGGATCTGGCCTGCACGCGAGCCCTGCGGCACCTGCGGGTCCAGGACGTCGAGGAGCTGGAGGGCGTTGGGGTCGCAGCCGGTCGTGGCGGTGCCGGCGAAGCTGTAGAAGTCCACGGCGTTGCCGCCGCCGTTCATCCAGTGCGAGGAACCCGTGCCGGCGCCCAGGAGCGAGCCCGTGCACTGGCGGTTGAGGTCGGAGACGCCGATCTTCCCGAACGTGTTCAGGGCGATCGTGATGATCTGGAGAATGCGGACATCGATCGCGCAGTTCTCCTTGGGGGTGCCCGCAGCCATGTCGCGGATCTGCTGCGCGTACCGGTCCTCGAGAAGGGTCAGGTTGCCGGCGTCCATCGCCGCGACGAGGTTCGCTGCGAGAGCCTGCGCATCGCCGGACACGGCGACGCATCCACCCACCGGCGCCGCCGTCGTCGGCGCGGTCGTGCTGCTGCCGAGGCTGTTGAGGTAGGTCATGATCGCCACGGCGTCGGCGCGGTACTTCGTGTAGTGGTTCGGGTCGGCGTTGCGCTGGACCTTGTTGATCGCGATGGAGGGTTCCATCGCCTGCCAGCCCTCGACGGCCAGGAGGCGGTCGTAGAAGAAGCCCGCCGAGGTTGTCGGGTCCATGCGCTGCTCGACGGTGCCCCAGCTCGACTGCTGCTGGAACAGGCCGATCGAGTTAGCGACCGACCCATCCGGGTTGATCGCGCCGTCGCCGTAGCTGATGTTCACCAGCGAGGACTCCCCAATCGCCGTCTGCACGCCGAGCGTCTGACCATCGGCGCCGAGGCCCTTCGCGGCGCCAGCGTTGACGATCAGTGCTGCATTGACGAGCTGGTCGTGACCGTAGGCGCCGACCTTCGCGTCCGCGGGGATCGCAGACACGTTCACCGGTCCGCCGCCGGGCAGGCATGCTGCGGCCGCGTCCTCTGCTGCGCCAAAGAACAGCAGCCAGAGCAGCAGTGCGATCGCGAGAAGCGGTGCCAGGACCGCCGCGAGAACCCCCATTCCCCCCTTCGCCACCGGGCTACTCCGACGCCAGGGGGGTGATCTGCTCGACAGCCCATGGACCTGTTTCGACGGTGCGGTGGACGTACACGGAGTACTCCCCCGCATCCGTGGGAACCAGGATGCGCATCGTGAAGGCGCCGTCCCCGTCCCGGACCGACGCTGCGCCGGTGAGGGTCGTGCAGGGCACGTTGGCCGGGTCGACGGTTTCGTAGGCCACTGCTGCTTGCTGGCTGAGGAACGGATACAGCTCAGCGATCCACGTGTTGTAGTCGAGCGACGGCCGGCAGAAGGCGGTAGCTGCGTTCAGGGCGAGATTGATCGTGTCCGTCTCCACAGACGGATCCGGTGTCGGCTCTGCATCGCTGGCAGAGGCTTCCGTCGACGGGATGCTCTCGGACGGCGCCGGAGCTGCTGGCGACTGTTCTGCCGCAGCGGACGAAGCGGCGCCGGTGGAAGAGCTTGCGTCGGACGAGGGAGAAGCGGCGTCGGGGCTGGTGCAGCCGGCGGTGGCGAGGGCGAACGCTACGACCACGACTGCCTTGCTGGGCATCTTCATGCGCGTCCCCTAGTGCTCGTGCCGCGACCGGTGATCCCGGCTGCGCGCTACTACCACTATAAGGTTATTTTGAACTGCTGTAACGTTCTTGTGTACAGATTCGACGGAGCAAGCGCATCACGCAGTGCTCGACCCTCGACCCGAAGGGGGAAACGGCCGATGCGCCAGAATGGGACCCATGTCGCCTCCGCTCCCTCCTCCGTCCAGGGAGGTGATGCACATGCGCGCCATGACCAGTGAAATCGGCAACCGCGTCCTGCACTTCTTGTCTCAGGAGCCGGCGCGCATCCATGGAGCGACCGTGGCGGAGATTCTCGAAGCCGTGCCGGAGGCCCGAAACAAGGTGACTCTCTTCGGTTACCTCAACCCGCTCGAAGAGGCCGGAGCGATCGTTGGACGCCCGGCGCCCGGCGTCCGCCACCGGAAGACCGTGACCTACAAGGTCGACTGGGAGGCGATTGATCGCCTGCACGAGGTCAGTCGGGCGTATCAGAAGGGCCAGTCGGACCTCGCTGATCCGCCGGCCGCTATCTGACGCAGAAGGCGTTCCCCGTCCCCGCCGGGATCCGCTCGAGCAAGGTCACGCATCGTTGCGCGAGAAGAGCGTCCTGGTCTGCGACCGCCCGCAGTCCTGTCGCGAACTGCAACTCGAAGGCGTCGGCGCCGAGCCACCCCTCGACCGCGAACTGATCGCCTTCGGGTGAGGTCACCGCGACGTCCTCGAAGCGTTCTCCGGAGTGGAGCTCGTAGCCGGCCGCGATGACGTCTCGTCCAAACCAGTACGTCTCCAGCGTCACTGCTCGCAGCACCGCGTCCTCTGCGGCATCCTCGAGTTCGGAGACGGGGTAGTGGCGCACGAGGCCCGTCCGCGCGTCCAAGTCATCGTCCGCCATCGACGGCTCGCGGGTCGCCAGGCAGCAGCGGCAGTCGCAGTCGACGGAGTGGCTGTTACCGAGCCGGAAGAAGTGAACGACGGCGGACCATCGCGTCTCGATGGCCCGGCCGTCGTCGGAGTATGCACGGTCCACTCGTGATGCGCCAGGAAGAGCCCCCATGGCGTTAACAGTAGGCCAGTGCTAGCGCTTTCGTTACTGGTGCTGTGAAATCCATCGAGCGATGGTCGAGTCGAAGACCTCGGGATCGACGTTGTACTCGGTGTTGTGAGCGGTAGCCGCCGTTTCGACCACTTCCACGGCGGGAGCGTTCAGCTTCGCGAACCGCTGTGACACCTCCATCGGGAGGGTCGTGTCACCGGCGGAGTGGAACAGGAGGATCGGGCAGCCCAGCGCCGCGGCGCGGGGCTCGCGCACCCAGTCGAGCGCATCGAAGTCGACGGGCTCAGGGAGGCCGACGAGACGGCTCGCGAGCTTGCTGCGCAAGCCGACGAGGCCGAGGATTGCGACCTGACGAGGCAACCCCATCTCCACAGCGCCCTGCTCGATCGCCGTCTTCCAGTTCAGCGCCGGCCCAACGAGGACGAGGCCCGAGAGCAGGTCGCGGCGACTCGTGCGCTCTGCTGCCAGCAGCGCCACACCACCGCCGAGGGACCAGCCGATCAGGACGATCTTCTTCGCGCCGTGGGCGGCGGCGTAGTCGATCGCCGCAGCCACGTCGGCCCACTCGCGCTGACCGAGCATCGACGCGCTATGAGGCACCGCCGGCCCGTCTCCATCGCCACGGAAGGAGACCACCAGGGACGTGTAGTTGAGCGCGGTCATCGCGGGGACGCTGCGCAGCGCGTGGATGCGCTTGGTGCGGATGCCGTGCACGTGGATTGCCCACGTACCCTCGGCGTTCTCGTCCGGTCCAAACTGCCACGCCGGGCAGTCCCCCAGGGGTCCCGGGACCAGGACCTCCACGAAGTCGGGGTCGACCGCTTCCGGCCCGGCGAAGACGTCGCCCTCGCAGATGACGGCCTTCTCCCCGGCGAAGCTGGCTCCCCAGGTCGACTCGATACGTCGGGTGGTCGCACCTGTCACCGGGTCGGTGTGGATCGGCCGGCTGAGCGTCGCGTGTCCGGTTCGATCGGTGCGGAAGATCCCGAGGATGCCCGGAGAGACGGTCTTACCGTCGACGGCGAGCGTCATTGTCTTCCCGTCCTGGCGGAGGATCGGGATCTCAGGCGGGTCGACGGGAAGAACGACCTGCCGAGCGGCGAAGATCGAGCCGACAACGCCAGCGACGGCGACGCCTCCTGCTGCGGCTGCTCCGACGATCATCTTGTTCATTTGTTCCATCCCATACCTGCTGCTAGCAATTCGCCGTCGATCAAGCGCTCTGCCCGATAAACGGCATTATTTTCCGTGTTATTCAGTTTCATTGCACCGACCATAACGGCATCGGTGACTCGAACTTGAAGCGTCATCAAGCGGACAAGCTTCTTCTCGCTGTCGGTGCCTTCTCTTACGAAGGATACCGGCGGAGCGGAAATCTCCCTCGCCGTCAGCATGACGACGAGATTGCGCGAGCACAGATCGACCGCGACGTCGCGGATCGTGCGACGAAGCGGGAAGCTGCACAGGCCGGCCGTGAACAGCAGTGTTCCGCCGAAGAATCCCGGCGTGAAGATCATGTAGAGAACATCTGTTAGCCCGGCAGAGTTGGGCACGGTGCGCGCGAGGATCATCCCCGTGATTTCACTGACCGACGCGGTGATGATCAGTGCTCCGCCGACCGTGAAGGGCCAGTAAGCGCGGCGCGGATACTTCCGGATCTTCAGGATGAGTCTTACGAACAGGACGATGAGCCCGAGGAAGTAGATGCCGCTGCACAGGATCATCGGCAGTTGGTCGACCGTCTCGTGTGAGAACTTCGGTGACGTCCCCGGACGATCGATGGCCCCGAAAGCTGCCACGTAGGCACCGATCCAGACGACGAGGAACCCGAGCGAGCGCCACCGCACACGGCCGACGTCGGTCACGGCCTCGACTAGTAGCCACAACGCCGTGCCGGCGGCGACGATCATCACGCAGTAGTAGATGTTCGTCCCGCCCATCAGCCCGTCGGCCTCTTTGAGAGGGAGCCAGGGCCACGCGCCGAGTGCGAGTAAGCCGACTGACCCGAATCCCGCTGCCACCCACGGCCGTGTCGGCGGCCGCCGGCGTAGGAGGATCGCGACGAGCCAGCCGAGGAAGTAGGCGGCGACGGCGACGAAGGTAGCGGTGAAGAAGAAGCTCTCGATCGGGCTCACTAGCCGAACCTCCGCTCTCCTGACCGGTACCGCGGGTGCATCACCAGCGACACCATCAGACGGGCGAACTCCTCCGCCTCGCCCTCGATGATGCGCCGAGCCGGGCTGACTTCCTCGCCATCGAATACGAACTGCTTCGCGTGACGGACGGCGCTGTCCCCGGTCGTGACGCCCATCGACTCAAAGTCGAAGGTGTCGGGGAGCTGCACTTCGCTCGGAGGATGACCGAGCAGGATGTGCGCCAGCTCGTGAAACACGTTGAACATCCGGTAGTACGCTTTTTTATCGCTGCGGATGAGAATCTTATATTTGCTCGGCATCAGCACATTCATTGTGACTGTCAGAGTCAGCGCAAGATAGTTCTCCCAAGACTCGTCGCCGCCCTGGTACACCTCGATTTCGGCGCCGAGAACTTCCCTGGCGCGCTGGATAATCGCCTCTTCAGTCGACAGCTGTCCCGGGTATTCTTCCGTGAAGATTTCGGCAAAGGCGCGCTCGGCGGTCTGGCGAATCGTGTCATTCACGAGCCACGGATCGTCCATGAACTTCTCCTCCCAGATCGCAGTAGCTATTCGCGCAGCGCGCGGATGGAAGCGGCGATGCCGCGGATGGCGGCCGGTGACAGGTTCTCTCCGAGGGACCGGGCGGCCAGCGGCTCGACGCCCTTGGACGCGAGCGCTCGACGCAGTTCGAGGTCCGCTTCGATCATCGCCGTGTCCTCGGACGTGACCAGCTCGGTCAAGAACGCCTCGGGGACCTCGAAGTGGGCCGCGAGACGAGTGAGCTCGCTCTGCGTCACTCCGAACCGCGACGTGGCGCCGAGCATCTCGGAGACCCGCGTGGCGGGGATCCCCGCGACGTCCTGGTTGGCGCCCGTTCCTGCGGGCAGGAGAACGCTCAGGCGCCTGGCGAACTCAGCGCCGTTCGTGAGCACGACCACCTCGTCAACGTCCTCAGCCGGCGCGCCGAATTCGTCGGCGATGGTGAAGATGTGGGCGACTCTGACGCCCAAGACGCGGGCGATGCGCTCGAGGTCGTTGGTGTCGAACATCGCGTCGCCGCGCATCCTGGCGTAGAAGTAGGTCAACGTCATGTCGGTGCGTGCTGCGAAGTCCACGTTGGAGAGACCCGCCTTGCCCATCAAGGCTTTAATCGCCGCGTGGACGCGCATCGAGTACTCGGACGCGCCGTTTCCAGTTCTCGCAGCCATGCTGTCCACGGTAGCCCTCTGTCCGAGACGACTGTTACTTTCGACAGCCCCCTACCGGCTTCGGAGGCGGCGGCGCTAGGGGGGGAGGGCACGTGGACGACTCTCTCGCTCCGGTGCTGAACCTCGTCCGCCAACGGGGAGGGTCGGCGCAGCTCGTCGTCCTCCGCGACGGCGAGGTCCTGGTCGACCACGCCCAGGGGCACGGACCCGATGGCCTCTTCTGGTCATGGTCGGTCAGCAAGCCGTACCTGAGCATCTTCGTGCATCAGCTGGCTGCGGCGTCGGTCCTCGACCTCAACGCTGCGGTGTCCTACTACTGGCCCGAGTTCGCCCGTCACGGAAAGGGCTCGATCACTCTCCGGCAGGTGCTTCACCACCGGGCCGGCTTCTCGACGTCGCGAGGGCTGCTCGGTGACGCGCTCGCGATGACCGACTGGCGTCGCTCCATCCGCAACATCGAGAACGCCCACCTATCGACGGTGCCTGGCGCTGTGCCCTCCTACCAGGTCTTCACCTACGGCTTCATCCTCGGTGAGGTGATCGAGCGCGCCACCCGAAAGCAGCTCCGGCCGCTGATGGATAAGTGGCTACTCACCCCGCTCGGCGCCACGAACACGATGTTGGGCGTCACTGAACACGACCTCTCCCGATGTGTCCCCATCCGCAGCTCGGTACCGCTGGCGACGACGGCATTGAACAGCCGCGCCGTCCGCATGGCCGTGATCCCCAGCGCCGGCGTCTCCACGACCGCCCGAGACGTCGCACGGTTCTACGAGATGCTCCTCAACGATGGACGCGGCCGCGACGGCGCGCAGGTCGTCTCACCCGAGATCCTTCCGCAGGCAACCGCCGCGAGCTCCACCGAAGCTGACGTCGACGGCTTCGCGCGCACTCCGATCCTCTGGGCCAATGGCTTCCAGCTCGGCGGGCGCACCCCGAACCTGTATCCGCCGCTCGGATCCGTCGCCGGACCGCGGGCCTTCGGCCACAACGGATCCAACGTCTGCGTCGCCTGGGCCGACCCCGACAGTCGGCTCGTCGTCGCCTACCTCACCAGCACGGTCGCGTCGGACGGGGCTCGGCACATGACGGCGGTGTCCAACGCGATCGCCGCCATTGCGCGGCCCGAGCGCTGACAACGGGTGTTAACAACTCCCGAGCAGTATCGATTACGTTAGTCGGAGGCGAAAATCCTCGCTGAACAGCGGCCGCACGTCGCCCACGATCGTGCAGGCAGAAGGGAAGGCGACCATGACGATGACTCTCGACACGCCGCCCCACTCCCCGGTTACTGCTAGCACAGCCCCCATGATGAGCCGCATGGGACGAAAGCGACGTGACGACGGGGCTGCCGCTGTGCAGCTCAACGCCCGCGTGCTGCCCACCAACCGCGATGCCGTCTCAGAGGCAGCCGCGGCTAGCGGTGTGACCGTCTCGCTCTACGTCGACATGCTCTACAGCGAGCTGCTCGCGAAGTACGGCGCGCTCCCGCGGGTCACGGCCTCCCGATCGGAGCTGCCGATCACCACGACTTAACGCAGTAGGCCCGTCGCTCTCACGACGGGCCTAGAAGCTATGGCTTCCCACCCACCGGTTACCAGGCCAACAGGGTGTGAAGCATTTTCGGAAGAAGACCGGTTTCTCAAGCCGGGCCTTCGTTACGCCTCCCAGTCACCCGAGAGGAGTGACCCCATCGTAAACCACGAATTCCTGTCTTCGCACGCCCAAATCGCCGCCGAAAATGCGCGCGCCGCGGCGTGGTCACTCTCTCGTCGGCTGAGCCCTCGTGCCAGCGTGCGTACGATGCGGCCGGACGCCTACGGACGCTTGGACGAGAACGCCTACCCGGTCGCCTTCCCCGTCTCCCCTGTCGCGCCGATCGTCCCGTGGGCGATCTACCTTGCGGACGTCGCGGGAGCGTTCCGGCTGCTGTGCTTCGACTTCGACGGCAAAGATTCCCGCGGCGTCGACGCGGACCTTATGGAGCAGGCCGCGGACGACTGCGACGCGCTTTCAGCCGTCCTCGACGCGCACCAGGTCGCTCATGTCGTGTGCCAGTCCTCCGGCACGGGAGGCCGCCACCTGTGGGTCGCTCTCGCGGAGGGCGCCCCGGCCGAGCAGGTGGCCCGATTGGCGATCGCCGCTCGAGCAAACTTCCGCACCCTGGACCACGGGATGCTCCGCAACCCGCGCACCGGCGCCGCACGTCCCCCGCTCTCCCCGCACCGCGACGGTAGCTTCTCGACCGTCCTCCGCGGCCGCGCAGAGGAGCTGCTGGACACGAACGTCACCGCGGCAGCCATCGAGGCCGTCACGGTCGCGCTGGAAGCGTCCCGACCGCCGCAGCGCGTCGACGCCACTCCCCCAGTACCCACCGCCACTGCGCACCAAACGCACCGGACGCTGAGCGCTGCCGGCGCCGCGCACATGGCCACGGCCGGCGGCGGCGCGAATCCGTCGTGGACCGCGTTCATGTGCCTGCTCTCCGCTGCGCACGCGGGTTGGTCCCTGACCGACGTCGAGCACGCCGCTCGCACCGCGCCCGGGATGGAGCACTACCGGACCAAGAACACCGGCCGCGGCCACCGCCGGCCTCGCGCCCGCGACGAAGCCGCCGAGCGACTGGCCCGGCAGTGGGAGAAAGCGCTCCAGTACGCGGCGCTGCACGCCGTTCTCCCGCCCGAGCGCGAGCCCGGCGACCTGGCGGAGCTGGACAGCCTCGTGGGCTCCGTCAGCGCCCTCCTCGACCGGTTCCGGGTGAGCCCGGGCCGGTGGGGTCGGAGCGAGCGGGCGACGTCGGAGAAGACAATCCTCACCGCCCTGGCCTACCTCACCCTGCACACCGGCAAGCGCACCGTCGCCGCGTCCATCCGCGACTTGGCCCTCCTGGCGGGCCTGGGCCGCACCACCGCGGCCAGCGCTCTGCGGAGCCTGCGCGAGGACGGCTACGTGCAGCTCGTCGTCCGCGCGGACGGCTCGAACGCCAGCGAATGGCGACTGGCTGAGCATTTTTCCACAGGTTCCCTGCAAGGTCCGGTCACAACCACTAATAACCCCCGCCCCCCCGGGCCGATCTTCACCGAACGAACCATGCTCCTCACCACGCTCGAGGCCGATCTCACGGACACTCGGCACGACCTCTTCACCCGCGCCGGCCTCGGACACCTGGCAGGCAAGGCCTACGCGCTGCTGCGCCGAGAAGGGACCCTCGCCGTCGACGCCGCCGCCACCCTGCTGGGAGTGACTACCCGCACCGCCGCCACAGCCCTTTCCCGCCTGCGCACACACCGTCTGATCGTCAAGCACACCAACGGCTGGACCTACACCAAGCGCGACCGCCGCACCGCTGCCGCACGCGCGATCGGCGTCGACGGAGCTTTGACCGATCGAGCCCACCGCTACGACATCGAGCGCGAAGTGTGGGCCTGGTGGCAAGCCGAGCTCGCGCACCGCTCCTCCTCCCCCAGGCAACGTCCGCGACGCCGACACGTGTCGAGCCGGCCCCTGTTCGAGGACACCACCACTGGTGAGCGCGTCTGGCCGCTCTACCCTCGCGACGCCGCCGGCCGCGGCGATCATCGCGAGGCGCTGCACTGGGGACGCACCGGCATGCTCGCCCCCGGCTCGCTCTGGTGGTCCTCGACCGCTGCATGATGTCGACCGCACGCGTTCGAACATATGTTCTACTTTCGGCGTGGGAACGAACCGACGCTACGAGCGCCACGTCGGCGCACAGATCGATCGACGCATCGAAGAGACGGCCGGCCGCGGCCACCCCATCGGCCTAACCGACGACGAGCTAGACAAGACCCGGCAGCGGCCCACTTGGGCCGCCACTCCCCTGCCCGTCTGGGCGTGGGTGCGCTACTCCGGCACCGCCGTCCGCGTCGAGGGATTCGCCGTTGCTTGGACCGCCCGAGCGGTGATGGTCGAGTGGCAGGACCGGGACACCAGCCTTCGGCTGTGGGTCTGGGCATCCGCCGTCGAGCGCCGCCCGGTGAAATGAGAGCCGGGCCGGCGTCCCCTCCCCCGAACCAGCATTGTGCAAATGTACATTTGTGCCTAAGATGTGAAGTGTAAAAATGGTTTTGTGGTGATGAAGGGAAACGGCCGGTCATGGACGTAATAGCAGTGCTGAACCAGAAGGGAGGTTCGGGCAAGACGACCATCTCAATGAACCTCGCTCGGGCCTTGCAGCTCGACGGTCACGACGTCGTGCTCGTTGACTCCGATCCGCAGGGGAGCGCGCGCGACTGGGCGGCCGCGGCCGAGGAGAGCCCTGTGCCGACCATCGGTATCGATCGCCCGACCCACTCGCGCGACGTGCCCAAGATCCAGGCTCGGTACGTCATCATCGACGGCGCCCCGCAGACTGCCGAGCTGGCCGTCTCCGCGCTGTCGTCCGCTGACCTCGTTCTGATTCCCGTGCAGCCATCCCCGCTCGATGTTTGGGCCACCGCTGACCTGGTGAGTCTCGTGAAGCAGCGCATCATGATCACGGGTGGGAAGTTGAAGGCGGCATTCGTCATCTCCCGGGCGGGCACGGGAACCAACCTCAGCGCCGAGATACGCGAGACGCTGGCGGAGTACGAGCTGCCCGTGCTGGTCACCACCATCGGACAGCGCGTGGCCTACCCCACCACCGCAAAGGACGGCTCCACCGTCGTGGACACCAAGCTCGACCTCGCCGCCTCGAACGAGGTTCGAGAACTGGCCGCCGAGGTCCGCTCGATCCTCGACGGCACGCACGAAGGAGCGCTGTAATGGCACGCATGTCCGCAGGCCGGCCCTCTAGCCGGTCCAGCACGACCCAAATCAACCTGACCGACGTCTCGATCACCGAGAAGCCCAAACGCATCAGCGTAGAAATCGCGCCCGAAAAGCACACGGCCTTGAAGGTCTACGCGGCCTCGCAAGGCAAGACCATCACGCAGGTGATCACCGAGTACATCGACACTCTGATCGACTGATCACACCTCCGCACATACCCACCAATGTACAAACCTGGCATTGTGGAAATGTGGTTACACGCAGCCCGGGGGAGCGAGGATCCTCCGGGCACAGGCTTCGCCTGCGCAGCGGCAACGGAGCACCGCCGAGTGGAAGGCCGGCACGCCGGCCCTGTCTGCACCCTTCGGGTGCGTTTCTTTGCCGGGAAGCCTTCGGCGGCTCGTCCGCTTCGCTCCCTCGTAGCCACCTACGGACTCCGTTCAAGTGGCTCCGCCACCGGCTCCTCCGAGACTTCCGGCACGCGGTCGCTGCGCTCCCTTATCTCGCGCCGAAACTCTCTCCCCCACCGCCCTCCGGGCTGCACTACGCCCTTCGGTCGCTAAGGCGGAAAACCGCCTTCCCGGCAAAAAACGGGGGGAGAGAGAGGACAACATGACCACGAACACAGGCCAGGCCACCCCCGAGCAGCTCACGCTCATCTGCACCACGCAGCGCGGGGCCAGCGCAGACTACGACACCGCCACCGATGCGGAAATCCTCGAGGACGCCCGCAACACGCTCTGCCTGCCCGGGACGGCCGCACCCGGAGCGCTGCCGGTCGAGCAGGACGGGTCGCCGTTCGCGGAGGCGCTGATCGCCCTTCTCGCGCCCGCTGTCGACGCCGGGGGAGCGGAGCCCGCCGCTCCGGCGCCGAGCGTGGAGGAGGCCCTGGCGTCGTTCCTGGACACGTTCGCGAGTTGGGATCTTGCCGGGGACGTCGCAGCGCGGCTGAACTGTGGTGAGGTCGACGCTCTCGCAGGACTCCTGCGAGCCGCAGGCAGGGGAGAGGCCGCGGACCTGTGGATCGCGGAGCACGCGACCGATGACGACGAGGGCGATGCCCACCACACCCCGGAAGGAGCGAGAGGATCGCGATGATGCAGCAGAAGCAACATGGCCTGGTCGTCTACTCGAAGCCCTCGTGCATGCAGTGCACCATGACCTACCGGGTGCTCGAGAAGAAGGGCATCGAGTACACCGTCGTGGACATCACCACCAACCCTGCGGCGCTCGCGTACATCACTGAGGAGCTGGGCTACTCCGCCGCCCCGGTGGTCGTCGCGAGCGACGAGGACCACTGGTCGGGCTTCCGCCCCGACCTCATCGAGAAGCACGCAGCGTGACCGGCCCGGACGTCGAGAGCGACGAGTACCGGGCCGGGTATCTCGCCGGGCGCGCGGACCGGCAAGGCGAGGTCGACTGGTTGGAGAACGAGGCGGATCGGTATTACCGACTCGCCTACGGCGACGAGCGGCGTCTCCCGAGCGTCGCCGTGACGCGCGCCGAGCTCGAACAGCGCAGGGCGCTGTCCGAGCCGCCCGTCGAGGTCACCCGACGCGACGCTCTCGCGTCCTGGGGCATCGAGACGCCCCGAACCGACACCCCCGCGGCCGACGCCGCAGACGAGATCCCGCCGACGTCGACGGGACGACTCACGAACCGAACGAGC
This sequence comes from Rathayibacter sp. VKM Ac-2929, assembly GCF_022815495.1. Lineage (NCBI taxonomy): Bacteria > Bacillati > Actinomycetota > Actinomycetes > Micrococcales > Microbacteriaceae > Rathayibacter > Rathayibacter sp. VKM Ac-2929. The sequence goes on along the minus strand of NZ_JALGRV010000009.1, from coordinate 3,017 downwards.
AGGAGAAGGCAAATGAGCACCAGGACGATCACCGGCAACCTCGCCGCCGACCCCGAGGCCGTGCAGGCGGGCCGCGTGCAGATCGTGAAGCTGCGCGTGATCGAGAACACCGGAGAGTTCCGCGGAGGGGAGTGGACCGCGCACGAGACCGCGACGACGCACTTCGTGGAAGCGAAGTTCGAGCTGGGCGAGCACGTGCTCGCCTCCCTCCACAAGGGCGACGCCGTGATTGTCGTCGGCTACGAGCACACTGTCGCCTGGGGTGAGGGAGAGAACCGTCGAAACGGCCGAGTGATCGAGGCCGATGCGATCGGCCCGAACCTTACTCGCGCGACCGCCGTCATCACGACGTCTGCGCCGCGCGCCCCGCGCCGCAGCGCCGCCCCGGCCGTCGAGTAGCCCTACTCCGAGCTGCCGTCGACCTGGAGCACGTACAAGATGACGTGATCCTCAGGGATCGCGGCGCGTACTTCCGCGATCGCGTCGGCGCTCGTCGCGGCGCTGCTGCGCACCACTGTTGATGCCGATTCCGCGCGCGTCCGGTGTGCTAATTCCCACATTTGTTCATTGTTACATCGGATGCCGACAGCGGTTCTCAGCTCTCGGTAGGGGAGGGCCGGCGGTGCCGTCCCGTGAGGGGCCGGCCCCTCACCCTCCCCGGTGTTCCGCCGCGAGGCGCGGGGTGCGCTTCGCGCACATCGCCTGCGGCGACCGGGAGCCGCTAGGCGGCACTGCTTCAAGGTTTTTTGTTCCTCTCCGCGGTACAAACCTATTTCGCTCCACCGGCTACGTGCCACCGATATCGGACGCGCCCTGCGGGCTTATTTCGCCCGATATCGGCGTCACTCCGCCGCCTGCACTCAAACGGTTCTTCCCGCCGGAGAGGCACAAAAAACGATCAGACAAGGGAGCGCCACATCATGCAGTCCACGCCGATGACCGCCGATACCGAACTCGACGCCAGCACCACGCAGGAGACGCCGGGGAGCCGCGCGGAGGCGCTGCTCGCCGCGATCGAGGAGCTGCACCAGCAGGTGTGGGCAGCGGCCCCCGAGCTTCTGGTGGAGACGGTGACCGATGACGGCGAGACGTACGAAGCGCTCCGGTGCCCCGTCTGCCAGACGCTCGTGACCGACTCCGGGGAACTCCGCGCGGTGGACGTCTCGACCCGGTGGAGCAGCGCGGAGCCGGACATGGAGAACTGCCAGATGGACGTCACCGCCGGGGATCACGACTACGGCAGCACGCTCTACTACCTCCACTGGACCGGCGAGGCGCACGCTGTCGTCCCGCCCTCCGGGTGGTCCGAGGACTGGTGCCTGTGACCTATACCGGCCGCGCGTGCTGACTTCTAGGCAGGTTCGCCAGTCAGTACGTCGCGGTCGGTCGCGGGGGAGGGCCGGCGTCGCCGTCCCGTGAGGGGCCGGCCCCTCACCCTCCCCGGCATTCCCCGTTCCGGGGGCGCGAGCTCCGCCCGCGCAGCGGCGACGGAGCACCGCCGAAGGGAGGCCGCTACGCGGCCCGTTTCCCTGTTTTCTTCACCTCTCCGCGGTTCAAACCTATTTCGCTCCACCGGCTACGTGCCACCGATATCGGACGCGCCCTGCGGGCTTATTTCGCCCGATATCGGCGTCACTCCGCCGGCTCCACTCAAACGGTTCTTCCCGCCGGAGAGGCAAAGAAAAACGATCAGCCAGAGGGAGACACACCATGAGCCAGCAGCGCGGCACCCGTACCGAAGTCATCAAGAGCGAGTACCACGGACCCGGAGCGGAGGGCATCAGCCGGACCGCCCGTCAGGTGGTCATCGTCGGCGCCGGTGGCCGCGACCCGGTGACCGACCAGACCCCCGCCGTGCACCTCGTCACCCGCGAGGGCCGCGCGGGGCTTCCCGGGGTGGCGCTGCAGCACTTCGAGCCCGTGGAGGCCCTGCCCGCGGATCGCGTCGGCTACATGGCCTCCGGTGCCTACGTCGTCGTGCCGGTCGACGTCGCGCGAGCGCTCGACCTGTATCCGGCCGCGTACGCGCTGCACGACCGCAGCGAGACGCCCGCCGACTACCGCGACAACGACTGAACCCCCGAACCGAGAAGGAGAACCGACATGCTCACCATCACCCACACCCCCGAAGCCGGAACCCTCATCGAGGGCACCAGCCGCGGCGACGGCACCGCCGAGATCCTGAAGGCGTCCGGCTGGCGCTGGGGCCGCTCCATCGGTGCCTGGTACGTCCCGCAGTCCCGGGACCGCCTGCCGAAGTGGTGGACCATCAACCGCGCCGCGACCGTCCTGCGCGACGCCGGACACGAGGTCACCATCGAGGCCGAAGAGACATTCCGCCCGACCATCCAGGCGGAGGCGGCGACCATCGAGCGCCAGGCCGCCCGCGTCGACGCGCTCGACGCGAAGGCCGACCGGCGCGCCGCGGACGCCGACACCGCCGACGAGGCCGCGCGACGCGCGTTCGACCGGCTCCCGGAGGGTGGCGAGCCGATCAAGATCGGCCACCACTCCGAGACGCGGCACCGTAACGCGATCGAGAAGGCCCACAACGCGATGGGCCGCAGCGTCGAGGCCGACCGCGAGGCGACCCGCGCCCGCGCCCGCGCCGACGTCGCCGCCGGGACCACCGAATCCCGCTACGCGCCCGCGATGGTCGCCCGCCGGATCGACCGCCTCGACACGGACATTCGCGGATGCACGCGGAAGATTGAGGGCAGCTCGCACAACTTCGGCGGCGGCTACGTCGAGACGACCGCCCCCGCGACCGGCGCCTACGGGGAGCGGCTGCTCACCCAGCGGGCGCAGCTCGAGGACCAGCGCGACTACTGGACCGCCGTCCGCGAGGCGCAGGCCGCCGCCGGACAGGTCACGATCCACAGCCGCAAGACGATCGCGAAGGGCGACGCGATCAAGCACAAGTTCGGGTGGAGCCTCGTGACCCGCGTGAACCCCAAGACCGTGACCGTCGCCCTGGACTGGAACGCCGGAACGCGCGCCTACTCCGTCGCCTACGC
>NZ_JALGRV010000008.1:0-94968 GCF_022815495.1 Rathayibacter sp. VKM Ac-2929 | reverse complement strand
CGCGGCGTACGTCTGCTCGCCAGCGATCGCGAAGAGCATCAGCGACAGCCCGAACCAGACCATGCCGTTGCTGATCAGCGCAGCTCGAGCCAGGGGAGTGCGAGGAGTGGTCATGGCGTCACTGTGACACCGCCGACTGGGACTGCCCCCAACACTGCGTCCGTCTTACGCTGATTCTGCAGCGTCGAGCGCGGCCGCACGTCGTGCTCCGCTGTCGCGGACCCCGCTATTCGCCCCGGACGGCCGAGGGACCGCGGGCCGTCTCCGGCGCGAGTGCGATTCACTGCCCCGCCGGAGCCGGCTGCCGGCGCCGTTGCGCCCGCAGCAGCGCCGGGAACCAGCGCATCACGCTCTCCGGCAGCGTCGCACGCGTCACCATTCCAGTACCCAGTAGCCACCAGGCCAAACGGCTGATCAGAAGATGCCGTGGAATCGCGCGCGCGGCTCTACCCAGCCCTGCAGAGGTCGTACAAGGAGGGGGCCCGCTCGATCACCGTGAGGTGGTCAGAACGGCTTTCCGGATGAGAGACGCGCTCAGCGGTGAAGACGCGGTTTGTGCGTCTTCCCCGCTCGAATGTTCCGATTCTCGATCACACCGGTGACCGCAAGGCTTGCGGCCACGGAGACGATCAGCACCCAGCCGAGCATGTTGAACCACTGACCGGTGAATGCCGCGTCGGTCTGCTCGCCGGCGATCGCGAAGAGCATCAGCGACAGCCCAAACCAGAACATGCCGTTGGAGATCAGCGCTGCGCGCTCGACCTTGGTCCGGGGCTTCGTCATCAGCTCACCTTTCCACCAGGATCCAAGGCCGTCCACGGAGCCCACGAACGCTTGAAGTGGGGGATGGAGCGAGCCGTGAAGACTGCCTGTCGCGTGGTATCCACGTTGAGGCGGTTCAAGAGCTCACCTCGCCGGATCGAGGGAACCGTTGGGGTTGAGCTGAACGGGCACGAGTGTGATACGCCCGTTCTCCAGTTCGACGGTCATCGCACGGTGACCGTCGACGACGACGGTCTGCCCTTTCGTGACGCTGCCAGCGTCGAAGACGGATTGCACGATGGGCACACTGCGCTCGGCCGAGTCCTGCAACCTCAGAGGCTGGCTGCTCTCGTCAGAGCTGGAAGGCACGTCGATGCGCAGGAAATGCTGGCATCTCTCGAGGAGCGTGCGGAGATGACGGCGCAGCGTGCGCGGTCGGAGGGCTCTGTGACGCCGGGTCATGTGTTCAGAGGAGAGGGCCGTCGGTGTCACGGGTGCGCCGGGTGACCCGTTCGCCGCTCGCAGGGTCGACGGCGGAGCGCGTGGTCGTGGTGCTCTGACGGCGACGGAAGGTGAAGGCGAGCCCGAGGATGAAGATGATCAGCCCCGCGCCCATCAGGATGTCGCCGATCATGTGCAGGTCGACGACGCTCGTTTCGATGTTGACGGCGAACGCGAGAACAGCGCCGATGACGAACAGAACGATTCCGGATCCGATGCTCATGAGAGGTCCTTCCAAGAGTTGTCATTGAGATGATGCCGCTCCGCTAGGCGCTCACGCCGTCTTCCTGCGGATAGGGCCCGTGTTGGCCGGAGAGGGCAGTGTCCGAGAGCGGGTGGGTCAGTCGTCGTCGCCGTCGGGCGCGGGTGCCTGATCGGTGCTGGTGCTCGAGGTGGAGTCGGACCAGACGGCTTGCGCGCCGGAGTCGCCGATGCGGATGACGTCGATGGTCGCTCCGACGGAGATGGCGATCGCTGCGACGGCGAGGACGATCCCGACGATAGGGCGGCGGCGGGCGGGTCGGTCCTCGGTTCGTCGCGTGCGGCGGAACCAGATCCACTGGACCAGGGCGACAAGGAACAGGCCGGCGGCCCAGGGGAGCAGGTGGTCGCCGAGCTCGGTGTGCTGCTCGAGGATCGCGGACGGCTCCGTCTGTCGTTCGAGGGCTTCACCGGCCTGCGTCGTGAGCGGAACGGCGATCAGCGCAGCGAGAGCGATGATCGGGGTGAGGATCCCGAACTTGCGGCGGGCGGCGGGCCAGACGCTGCCGAGGATGAGCATCAGTGCGGCGAGAGGGAGCAGGACCACGACGGCGTGCACGAGGAGCGGGTGGAGGGGGAGGCCGTTGATCTGCCAGTCGTTCATCGGGGGCGCCTTCGGTCGAGGGGGGCTGTCCTCGTGACGCTAACGCGCCCCCTCCCGCGCGCTCTGCCGGTCGAGGTGTTCGTGTGAGCCCTCGAACGATCGCTCGCCCGTCCTCGGAGCCGACTCCCCGCTTCACCGCCGAGATGCGAGGCGCCGACCGGGCGGAATCAGGACGTGTGCTCGCTCGCCGGTGCGATCAGGCGGCGGAGCCGGTCGGTCACGAGAAGGGCACCGGTGGCGTCGACGGTGAGGACGTCGACGTCGAAGCGGTCGGTGACGGTGTCGAGCGTCGCGGCGCCGCCGGCGAGGATCGCGGTCGCGAGGACGTCGGCGGTGACGATATCCTCGGCGATCACGGACACCTGCACGAAGGGGACGTCGCCGGGCTCGGCAGGTCGGCGCCACACGTGCTCTCCGCGTTCGGCGGTCCCGGAGGTGGCGATCGCGCGGCGTCCGTCGCCGAGCGGGACGACGCAGAGCAGCGCCTGCCGGTCGCCGGGATCCACGATCCCGACCCTCCAGCTGCCGGAGGGAGAGGTGAGGACGTCGCCACCGACGTCGAGGAGCCATTCGCCGTCGCCGAGCAGCCGGGCCGCGTGCGCCATGGTGGTCGCCTTGACGGTTCCGGCGAGGTCGATGACGCCGTCGGGCCGGTGCGGGGTGAAGGCGCCGTCCGTCGCGGTGCGCCACTGGAGTGCCTCGGCGTAGGCGGTCCGCATCTGCTCGGACGCGGCGGTCAGCGCGAGCTCGCCGCTGGCGATCCGCGACGCCTCCGACTCCGGCCGGTACAGGCTGAAGCGGGCGTCGGCGTCGGCGAAGACGGCCTCGACGTCGCCCACCGGCGCGTCATCGGCGGCGCGCAGGCTGGCCACGGTGCCCATCGTCGTGAACGTGTACACGGTCAGAGTCCCGCCTGGTCGATCGCCGATTGCAGAGAGGTGAGGTAGCCGTCGCTGGTGTAGGTCGCCCCGCTGACCGCCTGCACGTGCGCGGACTGGGCGGCGAGGACTTCTTGACGCAGGATCGGCGCGGCCCGGTGGGAGATCGACACGGACCTCCCGTCCTTGTCCGTCAGGTGCACGGCGGTCACCTCCGTGATCTGCCCGCCGGCGACGGTGATCGCGACCTGCACCGCGCCGAAGCGGGTCGCCACGGACGAGCCGGTCCAGGTGCCGTCGGCCGAGGCGGACGGGCTCGCGGTGGCCATCGAGCTCGCGTCGGCCGAAGGGTCAGCGGCAGCGCCTGCGGAGGGCGCTGCGGGCGTCGTCGGGGTGGGGGTGCCGGCCGGGGTCGGCGTGGTCGTCGCGGGAGCCGTTCCGTTCGTGGCCGTGGTGGCGCTCGTCCCGGTGGCGAGTGGTGATCCGGTGGCGCCAGCCGATCCGAGCTGCCAGCCGCCGACGAGGACGGCGAGGGAGGCGAGGACGCTGGCGACTGCTGCTCGTGTTCTCACCAGTCGAACCTCTCCACGTGGATCTGCCGGTCGGGCAGGCCTGCCGCTCGCGCGTCGCGGACGACGAGGTCGGCCCAGGCGGTCGGACCGCAGACATAGAGGTCGGATTCGAGCAGGCCGGGCAGCGCCGAGGTGATCGTCACACCCCGAGCGACGGACTCGGCGGACATCCACGTCGCGAGCCCTGCGGGCCGGCGGCCGATCATCCCGAACAGCGCGCCGCGGCTGCTGCGCACCAGGGTCTGCGTCTCGTCCCAGAGGTAGGTCTGCGAGTCGTCGGCGGCGCGCAGCAGGACGGTCACCTCGCCGGGTCGGAGGCCGCCGTGCTCGAGGAGCGCTCGGGCGGGGGTGATGCCGATGCCGGCGGCGATGATCGCGAGGCGCGGGGCGGTGCGGGCGACGTCGGTGAAGATCCCGTAGGGGCCCTCGATCGAGACCGCAGTCCCGGGGCGCAGCCTTGCGAGACGGTCGGTCCCGGCTCCGAGTGCGCGGACGGTGATCCGCGCGCGGGTGTCGGTCGGGACGGCGGAGAAGGAGATCGGGTGCGCATGCCACCAGGTGCCGCGGCTCCAGAACCGCCAGATCGCGTACTGCCCGCCGATCACGCCGAGGCGTGAGAGGCCGCGGCCGGAGAGGTGGATCGAGAAGACGCCGGGAGCGATCGTCTCGACGGCCTCGACCTGGATCCGGTGCCGCAGCGTCGCGAGCACCGGCACCGCGAACCGGAACCAGGCGATCGCTCCGAACGCCAGGACGTAGAGGGCGATCCAGTAGACGCGCTGCGGAGTGCTCTCGGCGAGGACCTGGCCGGCGGAGAGCTGGTGGGGGACGGCGACGAGGACGGCTGCGTAGCTGAGCAGGTGGATCGCGTGCCACGCCTCGTACGCGAAGCGGCGGCGCACGGCGACGAGGGAGGTGACGACGACGAGAACCAGGAGGGTGCTGCCGAGCAGCGCCAGGAGCATGTCGGCGCCGGAGTACAGGGCGAGAGTCTCGTTCCACAGCGTCAGCCCGTCGGTGAGGGCGTAGCCGACGGTGAGCAGCGCACCGTGCCCGAGGATCAGGGACAGGGCGGGCTTGCCGAGGCGGCGGTGCAGCGCCATCGCGGTGTCCTGGCCGAAGGTGCGGTCGATCCAGGGGATCCGGGCGGCGAGGACGAGCATGACCAGGATCAGGTCGGTGCCGACGAGGCCGGCGACGATCCCCGCGGCCGTGAGGGCTCCGGCGACATCGGTGACCTGCGCGGGTCCGCCGGCCGCGAGGTAGAGCGCGATGGCGAGGGCGACCGAGACCCAGCAGGCGGTGACGAGCGCGTCCGCGGACCGCAGGCGCCGGCGCAGGGATCGCTCGCGGTCGGCCTGGGACCGCCGCAGCGTGGTCGGGGCCTGGGGTGCGGGTGCCCTGGTCGGTCGGATCGTGGTGCTCACGGCGGCGCCCTCCGGTAGGTGTCGAGTGCGCCGACCTGAGGTTTCCGGGGGCGCGCTCTCACCGTCGCGGGGGAGTCTTGGTGCCGGCTATGAGGGATGCGTGCCGACTCCCCGCCGGAGTCCGATTCGTGTTCGAGGTCTCACATGTCACCGCTCGGGCAGCACGACCGTCACCGTCACTCCGCTGGGGCGGCGGTTCTCGAGGGTGACCGATCCGTCGGCGGTGTCGACGAGGGCTGCGACGAGGGCGAGCCCGAGCCCGCTGCCGCCGTCGCGGCTGGTGCGCGCCTCGTCGGGCCGGGAGAAGCGCTCGAACGCGTGCGGCACGAACTCCTCCGGCATGCCGTGCCCGGTGTCTTCCACGCGCAGCTCGAGGGTGGAGTCGTGCTGCTCGAGGAGGAGGGTGATGCGTCCTGCAGAAGGCGTCGCGGCGATCGCGTTCGCGCCGAGATTGTCGAGGATCCGCGAGAACGCGCTCACCGAGAGCGGGTAGGGCGCATCAACCCGCTCGATCGCGGTGTCCAGCTCGATCTCGGGGCCGGCGCCGCCCGTGATCGTCCTCAGCCGGTCGACGGAGTCCATCAGCTCGGTCTCCAGCTCGCTCGCCGTCGCGCGGACGGCGACGGGCGGGGCGGCGTCCAGGCGGGAGAGCTCGAGGAGGTTCGTCGCCAGGCGGGACAGGCGGGCGAGGGAACCTTCGGCGGCGCGGATCTCCTTCTCGAGGGCGTCCGCGTCGCCGAAGTGCCGGTGCGCGAGTTCGAGCTGGGTGATGACGACGGCCAGCGGGGTGCGGATCTCGTGGCTGGCCGCGGACACCATCTGCCGCTCCCGATCCGCGGTGTCCCGCATCCGGGCGATGAACGCGTTCAACGTCTCCGCCAGGTCCGACAGCTCATCAGTCGCCGGCCCGACAGGGAGCTCGCCGCCGCCCCGGTCGCCGAGGGACGCGGCGGTGCGGCGCATCCGCTCGACCGGACGAAGAGCAGCCCCGGTGAGCAGCCATGCGGCGAGAGCGGACAGGATCACGAGGGCCGCGGCGCTGATGAGCAGCGTCCGGTCCAGGGCCGAGACGGTGAGGTCGCTGCCGGCGCCGCTGCGCGCCGCCCACAGCTCCCACGTGCCCGCACTCGTGTCCAGGGTCCGGGAGACGACCGTGAACCGGACGTTCTCGTCGGTGACCACCGTCGAGGTGCCGTCGCTGCCGCTGCTGCGCTCCAGGACCTCGTGGACGTCGTGCGGCATCGTGTCGACGGGCACCGCCCCGCCGGGAGCGCGCGTGAAGATCAGGATCCCCTCGGCCGGCGGGTCGGGGGTCTCGGTCGGGTCCGATCCCAGATCGGCGAGATACGGGGCGAGGTCGCCCTCGGCGAGGGTCACCTCGGACGCGACGACGATGCTGCGGAACTGCCCGTGCAGTACCGCCGTGATCACCCCGACTCCCACCAGCGCGACGAGGAGACTGCCGAGGGTGATCCGCGAGCGGATCGACAGGGAGCGCAGCAGCCTCACTCGGTGCGCTCCAGCCGGTACCCCGCGCCGCGGACGGTCGTGATTCGCAGGCCCGCGTCGGCCAGGGCGAGCTTCTTGCGGAGGTAGCTGACGTACTGATCCACCAGGGTCGGCTCGAACGTCTCCGGCGACCCCCAGACCTCGGTGAGGATCTCCGTCCGGGTCAGTACCTCATCGAGATGCACGGCGAAGAAGCGCAGCAGCGTGAACTCCTTCACGCTCAACGCGAAGGGGCGATCGTGGACCGTCGCGCGCACCGCCAGGGCATCCAGGCGCAGCGCTCCGAGCTGCACCATCGGCTGCGGGCCACTGGCCCGGCGCCGGATCTGCGCGCGGATCCGCGCGCTCAGCTCGCCGAAGTGGAACGGCTTCGTGACATAGTCGTCGGCGCCCGAGTCCAGCCCGAAGATCCGGTCCTCGACAGCGTCGCGCGCCGTGATCAGCACCACCGGAACGGTGCTGCCCGACTCCCGCATCCGCCGGCAGACCTCGAACCCGGTCATCCCCGGCAGCATCACGTCGACGACGGCGACATCGACGTCTCCCGCAGTGAACGCGATCAGCGCGTCGACACCGTTGTCGACGAGCTGCACGTCGTAGCCGTCTTCCCGCAGTCCTCGTTCGACGAGGGCGCCCATCTGCGGGTCGTCCTCGACGACGAGGATCCGGGACATCAGACCGCGCCGGAAGTCCCGAGCAGCGACCCGATCAGGAAGGTCGCGGCGAGGGCCAGAGCGCCGCCGACGACGATGCGGATCATCGGGCGCAGCGCCGGGCTACCGCCGACCCGTGCGCTGATGTAGCCGGTCGCGGCGAGGGCGATCAGCACCACGACGAAGGTCACCGGAACCCTCAGCTCCGGCGGAGGGAGCAGGATCGCCAGCAGCGGCAGCACGGCTCCGAGGAAGAACGCCAGCGCCGAGGCGCCGGCGGCGGCGAGCGGACTGGCGACCGCTTCCTCGTTCAACCCAAGTTCCGCTTCCAGATGTGCGGTCAGAGCGTCGTTCTCGGTCAGCTCGCGGGCGACCTGATGCGCTGTCTCCGGGGTCAGCCCGCGCGCCTGGTACAGCCAGGCGAGTTCTTCGAGCTCCCCGTCGGGATCCTCGGCCAGCTCGACGCGCTCCTTCGTGATCAGCGCACGCTGACTGTCGCTCTGGCTACTCACCGACACGTACTCGCCCAGCGCCATCGAGATCGCACCGCCGACGACACCCGCGACACCCGCCGTCAGGATTGGTGCCGTCGCGGTCGTCGCACCGGCGACACCCACGACGAGAGCGGCGACCGAGACGATGCCGTCGTTCGCGCCCAGCACACCCGCTCGCAACCAGTTCAGCCGACCCGAAATCGCGCTGTCGTGCGGTTCCGCGCGGGGCGAGGAGGGCGGAGGCGTGGACGGGGTCGACATGAGGGCCATGCAAGCACCCACCCCGCGGGAGCGCTAGCCAGGAGAGCCTGCCCAATCCCGTCGGTGCTGCACCGGCTGAGAAGAGACGCAGGGGAGAGGCAGAGCCCAGCGCCGGCCGGGAGCTACGGTGCGAGCACGCCCCGGACCGAAGGAATCACCATGCCACTCATCCGCATCGACCTGATCGAGGGCCGCTCCGACCAGCAGATCACCGCACTCGGCGACGCGCTGATGCGCACCCTCGTCGAGGTCTACGGCCTCCCGGAGCGTGACCGCTTCCAGATCGTCACCGAGCACAAGCCCGGCCGACTCACCGCCCTCGACGTCGGACTCGGCATCGAGAGGTCCGAGCAGATCGTCATCATCCAGATCTTCACCCAGACCGGCCGCAGCACCGAGGAGAAGCAGGCGTTCTTCGCCGCCCTCGCCGCCGCGCTGGACGCGATCGGCATCGACGGCGCCGACCTCGTCATCGGCTTCATCGAGAACACCGCGGCCGACTGGTCCTTCGGCTTCGGCCGAGCGCAATACATCACCGGCGAGCTCGCAGCGCCCGGGAGCGCTTGACGGTGAGGCTCGGCGGAGGAGCGCTGCCGGCGTACCTGCGGTGAGGGGGTGAGCCTCAGAGTGCGGTGAGCCGATCGAAACGCGGGAGTATTTCGGCGCTGTCGCGCGGAACGACATTGAACCCCAGCCGCTCCAGCTCTGCCACGGCGGTCATCGGATCGTCGGACACCGCGGCGGCGAGTTGACGCTTGCGCCACCGAAGGCGACCCTCGTGAAGGGCGGCGCCCGCGCCACTGATGGTGTCGATACCGAACTCGACGATCATCATCTCCAGCACGTCCTCGAGGCACGGTCGGAACCGATGGCCGCCAGTCGGGAAGTGAACATCGCCGAATCGCGGCGGGTCACCTTTCGCTACGCGCTTCTGGTAGATCTTGCCGCGACGTCGAGCTCCTGTGGCGGCGAGGGCGTCCGTCATGTCCTGCCGCTCGGCATGCACGTTGTAGTGCGCCGAGGGGACGTCGCTGCCGCTGTCTCGGAGGTAGTCGACGGTGAAGAGCGGCCGGGCCGAGCCGCGCACGTTCACTTTGAACGTCGAGCGTTCCACAGAGACGAGGTGGCTCACCGGACTCAGGACCAGCCGATACTGGACGACGAGACGGAAGGTCTCGGTGCCCTCGATGTCCAGACGAAGCCCGAGCTCCTCGGTGGGCTCGACAGTGACGGCGACACCGCCGCCGCGCATGCGAACCACGCTGCTTTCTAGGCCGACGAGTCCGTTGGGGATGATCTTCGCGAGCATCTCCATGATTTCGAGCATGAAGTCGAAGACCTTCTTTTCGAGGTCCCCGTCGGACTGACCGCCAGGGTCAACGCTCGGCATGCTCCCGCAGGTACGTCAGGTCCTCGAGCTTGCGCAGGATCGACTGTCCCTCCTGGGACAGCTCGTACCGGTCGGCGCGCTGGCGCAGCTCATCAACCGAAGCCCCTGCGCGTGCCTCAAGTTCAGCGAGACGAGCGCTGATCTTTGAAATCGTCAGTACCTCGAGGGTGGGAACCATGCAGTCATGGTGACACGGACCCCCGTCATTCGCACTCGGACAGATTCATCGATGGTGCAGGACCCCAGTCGAAGCGGCGATCTGCACACCTCGGTGGGTGAGGAGATGCGGACGGTGCCGGCAGGCTGACCGCTGCCAGCCGGACGGCGCTCGCTCGCCCGAAGGGCCAGCCCCCACCTGAGCCCGCTCGACAAAATACCCCCGGGGGTATAATTTGGTCATGAGTTCCTACTGAAAGGGGAAGTGATGCTGCTCGAACGCTTCTACGACGACGACCTCGCCCAGGCGAGCTACCTCATCGGCTGCCAGGCCACGGGAGACGCGGTGGTCGTGGACCCGCGACGGGATGTCCAGGTCTACCTCGACACCGCCGCCCGCAACGGCATGCGCATCGTCGCGGTGACCGAGACCCACATCCACGCCGACCACCTCTCCGGCACCCGTGAGCTCGCGCGAGCCACCGACGCCGAGATCTTCGTGTCGGGGGAGGGCGGCGTCGACTGGCAGTACGGCTTCGACGCGACCCGGCTGCACGACGGCGACGTCATCCCCGTCGGCAACCTCCGCCTGCAGGCCCGCCACACCCCCGGCCACACTCCGGAGCACCTCGTGTTCCTCGTCACCGACGGCGCCCTGACTCAAGATCCCGGCTACCTGCTCTCCGGCGACTTCGTGTTCGTCGGTGACCTCGGCCGCCCCGACCTGCTGGATGAAGCGGCGGGCGGTCAGGACACACGGTTCCAGGGCGCGCAGGACCTCTTCGAGAGCCTCAAGCGCGTCCTCCTCACCCTTCCCGACCACGTGCAGATCCACCCCGCGCACGGGTCGGGCAGCGCCTGCGGCAAGGCGCTCGGCGCGATCGCGTCGACCACCGTCGGCTACGAACGCCTCTACACCTGGTGGGGTCCCTACCTCGCTGCGGATGACCGGGACGGGTTCGTCCGCGAGCTGCTCGACGGGCAGCCCGACGCGCACGCCTACTTCGCCCGCATGAAGCGCGAGAACCGCGACGGCCCGGCCGTGCTCGGACCCCTGCCCGAACTCGCGGCGGTGACATCCGAGGACGCCGCCGAGCTGCTCCGCGGCGACGACGTGGTGCTGGTCGACACCCGCCCCCCGGCCGACGTGCGCGCCGGCTCGGTGCCCGGTGCCCTGGCAATCCCGGCGACCGGGAAGACCGCCGCGTGGGGTGCCTGGGCGGTGGACCCGGAGCGGGAGAAGCGCCCGCTCCTTCTCCTGGCCGATGGGCCGGAGCAGGCCGATCATGTGCGCGATCACCTGATCCGCGTCGGAATCGACTCCTACGCCGGCTACCTCACCACCCTCGACGGGCTCGAGACGCGACCCTCCACCACCATCGCCCCCGACAAGGTCGCGGACATCGAGGACGCCTTCGTGCTCGACGTGCGCGAAGCGAGCGAGTACGCCGCCGGGCACGTCCCCGGAGCGACCCGGATCGGCGCAGGACGCGTGCTGTGGGAGACCGACCGGCTCCCGAAGGACCGCACGATCATCAGCTACTGCCAGAGCGGCGCCCGCAACATCATCGCCAGCCAGGCGCTGCGCCGCGCCGGGTTCCCCGTCATCGAGATCGAGGGCAGCTACCTCGGCTACTCCCGCGCCCAGCAGAACGCCGACGCACCCACCACCTGACGCACCCTCCTCGCGGCTGCCCGCCCGCCGCGCCCCACCCCGGCGCGTCCCTTCTCGCGCGCCCGAACTCGGGCGCGGTGGGCGGACACCGCCCCGCGCGTGAGACTCCTCGCGCCGGGCCGCCGGGCCCCGCCACCCGGCCTCTCACCTGCGCCGGCCACGGCCCACCTCCTCGCTTCCGATCACCGGCGGCACCCGTTCGCGGTGTCGCCGCGCTCCCGAAAGGGCAACCATGACGACCACCTCTTCCCCTCTCACCGTCGACTCGAGCACCCTCCAGGAGTGGGTCAGCGAGCACGAGGACCTGCTCGTCATCGACGTGCGCTCCGCAGCGGAGTTCGAATCGCTGCACATCCGCGGCTCCTTCAACGTGCCCCTGCCACTGCTGTCCGAGCACACCGACCAGCTCGCCGAGCGCCTCGGAAGCCGAGTCGTGTTGGCCTGCCAGTCCGGGGTCCGCGCGGAGCAGGCTCGACAGCGCCTGGCCGCGACCGGCCTCACCGGCGCCTACGTCCTCGCCGACGGGGTGCCCGGCTATGCCGCCGCCGGCGGCGACGTCGTCCGAGGCGCTGAGCGATGGGCGATGGACCGCCAGGTCCGCTTCGCCGCAGGCGTCCTCGTCCTCCTGGGCCTTGTCGGCGGACGCGTCATCGCCTCCCCGCTGCGTCTACTGTCCGGCGCGATCGGGGCCGGTCTGACGTTCTCGGCCGCGGTGAACAGCTGCCCGATGGCCTCCGTCCTCGGACGACTGCCGTGGAACAAGGCCGCCGTCGAGCTGACAGCCACCGGCGCCATCACCCAGATCCCGGTCCGGAGCGCAGCCTGATGGGGCTACTCGACCGCTTGTTCCGCCGCTCGTCCCGCACCGTCTCCGTCGCGCAGGCGAAGGAGCTCGTGCTCTTCGGCGCGACCCTGGTCGACGTGCGCACCGCACAGGAATGGCGCACCGGCCACGCCGCAGGAGCCAAGCACGTACCGCTGGACACGCTGCAGAGCACGAGCGCAGGCATCCGGAAGGACCGTCCCGTGGTGCTCATGTGTCAGTCCGGCGTCCGCTCCGCATCCGCGGCCCGCCTTCTAGCCGACCGCGGCTACACCACCCACTCTTTGCGCGGCGGGATGACAGCCTGGCGCTCCGCCGGCGAACCCCTCCGCTGACCCCTCCCAGCGAGGCATCACCCCGCTCACCACTTGAAGGAGAACCGATGAACGAGATCACCGTCACCGAAGCCGACCGGCGGCGTCCGACGAGTCAGATCCTCGACGTCCGCGAGAACGACGAGGTCGCCACCGGCATGATCCCCGGCGCCCTGCACGTGCCGATGGGACAGCTGGGGCAGCGCCTGTCCGAGCTCTCGCCCACCCAGCCGATCATCGTCGTCTGCCGCAGCGGCCGCCGCAGCGCCGCCGCAGCAGCCGCACTCACCCGCGCCGGCTTCACCGCCGACACGATGGCCGGCGGGATGGATGCCTGGACCCTCGCCGGCCTCCCCACCACCTGATCTCGAATCGATGACCGTCCACACCCTCACCGCAGACACCTTCGACACCATGACGAAGGCGCACGACGTTGCTCTCATCAGCTACGGGGCGAGCTGGTGCGGTCCCTGCCGCGCCTTCGCGCCCGTGTTCGCGAGCCTCTCCGAGCACTACCCGTCGATCCTCTTCGCCACCGTGGACACCGAAGCCGAACCGCTGCTCACCCGAGCAGCCGAAATACGCACCGTCCCCACAGTCCTCCTCCTGCGCCGCGGCGAGGTCGCGCACCGCCACGCCGGCGTCCTCACCGCGTCAGCTCTCGCCGACCTCGCGGAAAGCGCCCTCACCCACTCGATACCCCGGAAGAGCGCATGAGCCTCATCTCCCTCCCTCTCGGGCTCCTCATCGGAGCAGTTCTCGGCCTGGTCGGCGCCGGCGGCTCGATCATCGCCGTCCCCGCCCTGGTCTACGGCGTCGGTCTGTCGACCGACGAGGCCGTCCCCGCGTCCCTGATCGTGGTCGGGCTTGCCGCGCTTTCCGCCGTGATCCCTCGACTGCGCCGTGCGATCGACTGGCGCACCGCCGCTCTCGTCGGCGCCGCAGGAATCCCTGCCGCGTGGGTCGGCTCCCAGGTCAACAAGGTCCTCGACCCGGACGTGCTGATGCTGCTCTTCGCAGCCCTCATGGTCGCTGCCGGCATCCGCATGCTCACCGCCCCACCCACCGGACACGATCACCGGGTCCGCCTCTACGCGCTCCGCGCGATCGGAGTGGGTCTGGTCGTCGGATTCCTCACGGGCCTGCTCGGCATCGGCGGGGGATTCCTCATCACCCCCGCCCTCATCCTCCTTCTCGGCCTGTCCGCCGGCACCGCGGTCGGCACCTCGCTGGTCATCATCGTGATCAACTCCGTCGCAGGCCTCAGCGCCCACCTCCCCGGCGCCACCCTGGACTGGCCCGTCATCCTCCTGTTCAGCGGCGCCGCGATCGTCGGATCCCTCATCGCCTCCCGCTACGCCTCCCGCCTCCCGGACAGAACCGTCAAGATCGTCTTCGCCGTACTGGTCCTCCTCGTCGCCGTGTTCGTCGCGTCCGTCAGCATCGCGGGACTCCTCACCCGCTGACGCTCTCGCAACGAGTCAGCTCGGGCGATCGAGGATCGCGCCACAGCTTTCATGCTGATACCCCCAGGGGTACTGTGATCCCGATGCTGCCGAGCACCCGCAACATCAGAGCACTCGACGCGCACGCGCCGCGAACAGGAAGAACGAGCATGACCGATACCGCTGGCCAACTCCACGACACGGACGCCATCCGGAAGATCGCGAACCGCCTCAAGCGGGCGCAGGGACAGCTCGCCGCGGTGATCAGTGCGGTCGAGAACGGCGGAGACTGCCGCGACGTCGTCACCCAGCTCTCCGCCGTCTCCAGCGCCCTGGATCGGGCCGGCTTCGCGATCATCTCCACCGCCATGCGTCAGTGCCTCATCACCGACGACGCGGACTCCGCTGACGACGACACGGCTGACGCCCCTCCGCGCAAGCTCACCGTGGAAGAGCTCGAGAAGCTCTTCCTCACCCTCGCCTGACGTCAGAGCCTGCGCCCTCCGGCCAGACCGTTCTGCCGCCGCTACTCCGCGCTCGGCAAGGGGCGACGGCGTTCCACAATGTCTGCGGCGAGGACGCTCAGGTCTATGCCGAGCCGCTGTGCCTCCCGCTCGAGGACCCGCAGAGCATCATCAGGGGCAAGGCCGAGGCCGGCGCCGACGAAACCGGCCGCCTGGTGCACGAGAGCCACATGCTCGGGCAACCGCCCGGAGATGATGCGAGGCTCCGGATCTTCATCGCCGGATCGTCTATCCATTGAGCGCACTCCAGTTGCGTCGAATCAGAAATCGTCGTAGAGGAACGGTTCGGAAAAGTCGTCCATAACGGGATAGAGGATGTGTCCCTGTTCCGCCGAGGTGATGCTTTCGAGGAAGACGGATGTCGCCGGCGTGATGAGCGCAGACACCGGATGCGGCCCCGGCAACTCAACCATCGCGCCACCCACGCGCGCAGCCTCCTGAATCCGGTCGGTGAGCTGATCGAGATCCGTCTCGGCCGGCAGGCGGAAATGACGATGACCGATGACCAGTTCGAGTGCTCGCATCCTGTCCTCGCGTCCTTCTGCTCGATCTCGTCCGCCACGGTAGGCCTGGCAGCGCGCCGAGGAGTAGACCCTTGCCAAATGGCGGGAGCGCGTGCAGATCCACCTCAGGCCTCGGCCGCCGTGAGCGCGTCCACCTGAGCTGCCGCCGGCTGGGACAGGGGCTCTGTGAAGGCGCCTGCGCTGATTCGACCGTTCCGTATGGGGATGGTTCACCGGGACGCGCACACGGGCAGATTCGCCGCGGAAGCGATGACTCAGTGCCTCCGGCTTCGATTCACGCCGGCGGATTGGGGGAGAAGTCGAGCGCTCGGGTGATGATCAGTGCAGCCACGTCGCGAACGCTGATCCCTTCTGCGAAAGCGTAGGCGCGGATCATCAGCAGGGCGTCCGCGGGTGTCAATCGCATCTGGCTCACTACCATCCCTACCGCTTGATGCACTTCTCGGCGCGAGAGCGCGGGATCGCGGGCGAGCGTCCCGTCCGCCGGAAGGCTCATCATCTGCTCGGCCACGGCTTTGGCCAGGGTTCCCGATAGTCGATTGGCGAGCTGCAGATGCTGAGCATCGAGCCGCATCGAGGCACTGCTGTAGAGGGTGACGGCGCCGATGCTCGAGGTGCCGACCAGCATGGGAACGGCGAGGACCGTCCTCGCTCCGGCTGCCTCGGCGGAGAGCCCGAAGACCGGCCAGGCAGCGAAATTCCGCTCCTCATCGACATGCAACTCGGTCGGACGGTACGTGCGGTGCGCATCCCAAGCTGGCCCCTCCCCGAGGTCGATTTGCATCTCGTCGAGAGTCGCCGCTCGATGGCTCGTCGCCGCTAGCGTCTGCGCGTCAAACGGAGCGCCGAGCACGGACACGGCAGCGTCCTCGCCGGGAAGGATTCTGACGAAGGACTCCAGGAGCCACACGATTTCCTCACCGGAGGTACCGTCTCCGTGTCCTGGCAGGTGCACGCTCACGACCGAAAACGAGACGCGCGCGGCAGCATCCTCACGCCTTGCTCGTCCATCGGTTGATGGCGTCCTCGGGCTGTCGGGGTGCGCGCCGCTCGTACACCGTTGTCAGTCCCGGAACTCGTCGTAGTCGGGATATGGAGGCTCGTCATCAATCATGGGATGCGCCACGTAGCGCTCGTTCTCGCTGATTCGGGAGCGGATGTTCGCTACAGCCGCCTCGGCGGCTTCCGATGCAGCTGCCTCATCCACACCGACCGCCTGCAGGTCGACCGGGACAGCGACGAGCTCGCTTCCGGCGTTCAGGGTCAGCTTCGCTTCGACCAGGCGACCTTGCTCGGTGAACGCGGGGATCGTGACCGTCTCGGAGTGCTGCTGTCGATCGATCGCTGTCACCAGCTCGAGCAGCGCCTGCACCACTGCATCCGTCGTGAACAGACTCCTCGATGCGTAAGTCAGCTGCTGCATGCGTCCATCGTCGTCAGATCGGCAGTGCAGCGCGACGGGGTTGTCGCGGTGGCTGCGGAGAAGGTAGCGAGAGCGATCGAACGTCCCGTACGGGGATCGTCCTCTGGGCGGTAGAACCACCTACTGCGATCCGGGCATCCGACAGAGCCTCCAGCGCGCTTCGGCCCCTAGTTCCATCGTCCTTCCCAGTCGGAGAGGGGAGCGCTGGTCGCGTATTCGCGGAGCCATGCGATCTTTCCGTCGCGGACGGTCGCGAGCGTCGATCCGTCGAAGGCGTGGTCCGCTCCGTCCCAGTGGCACTCGAGTCGCCACTCGACCGCGATGCGGTCGCCGGCTGTGAATTCGTTGGTGATGGTCCACCCGAGTACGCGTCCGCCGGCCGCCAGCCAGGACTCGGCCCAGCGGAGGACCGTCGGAGCGCCTCGGTACACAGGGCCGTAACTCTCGATGACCACGACGCGAGGGTCCTCGCCGGGAGTCGACGGTGGGGCTCGTGCTGTCCTACCTCCTGCTGGCCGTCGCGGTGGTGCCGGTCGTCATCGGATCGTTCGGGCTGCTGGCGGCGCGCTGATCGATCGACATCTCGTCGGGGGATCGGTTACCGGTCGTCGTGCGGCGCAGTTGTGCCGTCCTGCCCGGAAATAGCCGTTCTGGTATCCCTGCTTGCTTGAGCGGGAGCCTCGTACCCGCAGTGCGAGGCTCCTCTGACTCGGCCCGGCTCGAACGGGCTGCCATCACCATGCTGCGGGCAGGACGTCCCCTGACTGGATTAGAGACGCTTTGGACGGGCGCGCTCGGCGGTAAGCGGAACGCGAGGTGTCGACAAGAACGGTGCGAGCGAGGCGCGCGACGCGTCCCTGTCGGGGGTCGTTCAACGCTCCACGCCGGCGAGGGGGCTGAGCCGCGCGTCGGCGCCGGCGGCGGTGTCCCATAAGACCCGCCCGATGAAATGCACGGTGACGGGGCGGCTATCGGGACACTGGGAGGGTGGATCAGGAGACGATGCTGCGCACCCGAGCTGAGGTACTCGACGACATCGAGCGACAGCTGCGCTCCGAGGCCAACGTCGCGGGGGAGCGGATCGTGCGAACGGAGAACGGCTTTCGGCTGCAGGAAACGGAGACCTTCACGGTCGAGGTGTGGAGGATGCTGTTCAACTGGCGCCTCGTGGTGATGCCGCCGCATCAGCAGATCGAGACGACTCACGGGTACTGCTACTTCGGCACCGGCCTCGCGAGCTTGGCTCGCGCGGTCGCCGCCGGCCTACAGTGGACGGATCCGATGAACTCTGCCCCAGAGGGGTTCGACAAGCAGGCGTTCTAACGCCTATCTATTTCTGACCGCGGTGAGCTTGCCACGTTCGAGAGCGCCAGCACCCGTCGGTCTCAGCAGTGCGGGCGATGAGTTGTCAGAAGGGCATGGCCGACCCGTCAGCGCCGAGGCGGTAAAGGGTGGTGCTGACCGGGGCCGCGTCGCCGCCGTCGTAGAGTCCGCGGGCGAGCTGGTGGAGGCCCGCTACCGCGTCGGAGTCTTCCGTGCCGCAGACGTGCATCGATACGCGCTGACCGATCGCGACTAGCGGGTCGCCGGGGACGAACTCGTCGAACAGCGTGTGAAGGAACCCCGCCCTCAGGATCAGGGACGCCGCGAGCTCCTCGCTGCCGGGCGGTGTCGCGAGGAGGAATCGCCCGTCGCCGCCGGACACCATGGGGTCGATGCGCGCCAGCCAGGCGAGCGCCTCCGCGGCGAGCGACTCCTCGGTGTGCCCGAGGCGCGCCGCCGTCGACGCCGTCACGTACTCCCACGCCCCGTCCCGGTCGAGGACATGGGCGACGGTCAGCCCGGACTCATGTGGCGCCAGGATCGGAGCGTTGGAGGCCGCGGATCGGGCCAGCAGCGCCGCCACGGCGCGATCGTCCAGAACCAGCGGGAGAATCGGCACGGCGTCGGTACCCACCCGAGCCCGCCCCGTCGCCGGATCGGCAACCACGGCCACCGCATCC
Organism: Rathayibacter sp. VKM Ac-2929; assembly: GCF_022815495.1. Taxonomy (NCBI): domain Bacteria; kingdom Bacillati; phylum Actinomycetota; class Actinomycetes; order Micrococcales; family Microbacteriaceae; genus Rathayibacter; species Rathayibacter sp. VKM Ac-2929. The sequence continues at coordinate 76,769 of NZ_JALGRV010000008.1, read as the reverse complement.
GCCGCGCCGCTTACGGGCCGGCGCCGAGAGAACAGTCCCATCGTGTCCCGATCTCCTTTCAAACTTCTCGGGCGAGGAGGGGCGCCTGAGCCCCCTCGACACTCGCCATTCCGCGAGCCTAGGCGCCGGGCGGCCCGGAGCTGCGCTGTCGGCGTCGGAGCTGCCTCGCCCCAAAACCAGAGGGTCGCTGAGACGCGCCGAGCTGCGATCTCTCACAATTGCGGTGTTGCGACTGCACTGTGGTCGCGCTTGGGATGAAGAGAAGCGGCCGCCGGCGTTTGCCGACGACCGCTTCTCTCAGTGGCTGGTAGTCCCTCTCGTCGAGGTGGTTCTTCGACGCTGAGGTCAGCAGAGTGCTGCGCGCACCTGGCGGACGGTGGACAGTGACACCTTTACGCCGAGGCGCTCAATCCTGCGCTGCAGCGCAGAGTCGGTCGTGGCGTTGCAGGCGGCGGCGATGCGCGGGTCGGTCGCGTCGATGCCCAGGCGCTCGAGGACCGCGGCGACCTTCGCCGGGACGGCGGGCTTGGGTGCCTCGGTGCTCGAAAGCTCGCCGTCGATGCCCATGCGGTCCTGGCCCGCGGTCACGAGGAGAGGCGTCGGAGTTCCTCCAAGGGGGACGTCCTTCCAGAACTCGGGGATGCAGTCGATGGGGAAGGGCTGGAACGAGATCTCGACGTTCCCCGGAATGACGCCGGTGATCGCATAGGTGCCATCCGGGTTCGTCACTGCCCCACGCCCCAACAGGAGGTTGATGCGGTTCACGGCTCCGACAGAGATGCCTCCGGTGGGGACGCCGTCGCAGGTGACCCGGCCGGAGACGGTCGAGCCGAGAATCAGGGTCGAGTCGGCCGTCGTAGTGGAGTCGGCGAAGATGTCGACTTCGGACGCTTCCGCAATGGTAAGGACCCCGTCCCACATCTGCGCCGCCCAGGGGCTCCCCGTCGGCGGGAGGAACGCCACTTGGTAAGAGCCGGTCTCGACGCTCAGGGAGTAGTGGCCCTCCGCATCGCTCGTTGCACCGTCCCCGACCTGGTACCCCTGGTCGCTGACGGGGATCACGTCGATGCCAGCGACGGGACCAGCTCCGGCGCCGCTCACCGTTCCCTGCAGCGTCCCATACGCGACGTCGGCTTGTGCTGGCACGGCGGCGCCGACTGTCAGCGCGGTGGCGAAAGTCATGGCTGCGATGCCGATGGATGTCATGCGTGTTCGGCGGCTGGATTTTCGGAGCATGTGATTCCCCTCTCACGGCCGTCGCACAGGCGCGACGATCCCGCTCGCACGGTAGCGGTTCCAGGCCGGATCGCATCAGCCCCTCTCCTGGCATCCATCGGGGTGGAGCGCGTGCAGTGCTCGTTGCCCAGCTGACGTATTTGGCGATGTTTGTGCTCGAGCGACACGTTGCGCGTCAGTCAGCGAAGCGGTCTCTTCTGACTCCGCCGAGGTGTTCCTGGGCTCCGTCGGTGCCTGGCTGACCATCCAGCGAGGAAAGGGCGCTGAGGAGTGCTAACGAGAAGGTGGCGGCGCTCAGGTGTCGATTCACGGCACGACTTCAACGAGCTGAAGGTTGCTGCTCTCGCGCGGCGAGAGGAGTGACGCCATGATGCTTCCGGGCCATTTGGTGATGGTCGTTACTGTGGGAGAGACGTCCGCGTCTGCGGGCCGGTCAAGGAGGGATTCATTGCGTGGCTTCTCGGGTCGATCTGGTCGATGATCTGACTGGCGTGCCGATCTCGGCCGGGCGCGGTCGAACGGTGAGTTTCTCCGTCGATGACGACGCCTACGAGATCGATTTAACCGCGGCCAACATCGGCTACCTCCACCTCGCTCTCGCGCGGTTCGTCGACGCTGCACGGCCACTCTCGGCCGCGCAAGTTCGACCTCGCGTGACGGCTGTCGCTGCGAGCGCGGGGCGTAAGAGTCCTGAGATGTTGGCAGCGATCCGGCATTGGGCGCGACGCCACGGATACGAGGCTCCGAGGTCCGGCCGATTACCCTCCGACGTTCAAGCCGCGTACGACGCGGCGCACTGAACCAGCATCGGTATTAGACGTTCACTGGACGTCTACTTGACCCGGCGAGGGGTACCGCGACTCGCACGACTCCGCGCATGCGCCTCGGTTGGCCTACGGCCTGCGATTCGGTCGGGGTCCCGCTGTCCACCTGTGTGCAGGCCAGCCCCAGCGAGAGCTGGGCTGTGCACAGGTGGTCAGGGGGCGTCACCGACCGACTGAGCCCGCGTTCTACCCGTGTCACGATTGCACGAGGTTCGGCGAGGTAGATCGCGTGGCGTACGGTGCGGAGCGCACTGCGAGTCGACCTCAACGTGGTCGAGAGACAGAAGCCCCTGCTCGATCAGGGCTCGAACGGCGGCTCACGCCCACCATCCGGTTGTGGCGTTCAGCTGCTGCTTGGCGTCTCTCGACCGCTGGCGAGCGATGCCATTTGGAGCGCTTCGAACAGATTGTCCGCGGCTCCTTGGCGATCGTCCATCGAGAGATCGAATACTGCGTCATCGAGCTTCGCGCAGATGACCTTCTGCCAGTCCGCGGGCAATGTGCCGCCGGCGGTCTGCGGCGGGTTGGGTTGCCCCTTCGACGTCACGGTCATGACGGCCTCGCAGCAGTCGCGGATCCGGTCGTGAAGGATCTTTGGCCGGTCGACGTTCACTTTCGCACCGTCGTCGCCGTCGACGCCTTGCTCGACTGCGGTGAAGATGCCGGTGAGCTGGGTTTCGTAGTCGTCCACGAATCGGATCCTACTGACGCAGCTGCCTAGTCTGCCCCTCGGTCGGGATGGAAGAGCCCCCGCGAGCTGAGGCTCGAGCGGGGGCTTTCCGACGTCAGCGGGGGGGTGCTGAGTCGGGTCGATGTTAGTCGACCGGCCAGGTGGCGAGCGCGTCGTAGGGGGTGAGGGTGGGGACGCCGTCGACGTGCGTGACGGTCATTCCGGGTTCAGTGAATCCGGCGGCGTGGGCGACCGCGGCGAGCACGAGACGCGTATGTGTGTAATCAAGTCCGGAAATGTCTTCGCGGAGGTCGACGGGGGTGCCGTGACCAAGTGAGGTGGCGATGCGGGCGATGCGTTGCTCGCCGCCACTGAGCGCGCCGATCTCGTAGCCGATGCGGTCGAAGTCGACCGCGCTCGTCTTCCAAGCGTTGTCGGTCCGGACCCACGGAGCGCCCTCGTAGACGAGGCCCGAGCGGATCAAGAGCTCGACCGCAGCGGTGAGCGGGTTCGACCCTACGGCCCAGTCGCGGACCTGCGCGTGAAGCGCGTCGTTGTCGCCAGTCACGCGACTTGCTCCATCGACTCCGAGGGGACGCCGTCCATCGAACCGGCGACGTCGGTGTCGCCGGCCGAAGGCCGGCGAGTGCGCGCCACTCGGGCGCGGGCCTGCTCGGGTCGCGGGACGCCTGCTGCGCGGAGTTCTTTCTCGGACCAGCCGCACGCGAGTGCGGTGGACCACGCCTTGGCGTGGCGGGTCTGCGCGTCAGAGAGAGCGGTCCGTGCGGTGTCGGTGTCGTTCGCTGCGCTCACGATCGACCGCACCGCTTCGACCCGCCTCTCGACGGTGGATTCGAGGAGGCGGCGAGCCGCCTCCGCAGCCTCATCAGGGTTCCGAGTGACGTCGTTCATACCCCGAGACTACCGAGGACGGCAGTCGATCGGGTACCGAAACGGGTGCGCTCGACCAGCCCGGCCGTGGGCAGACTATGGTGACGCTTTGCGGGACAAGAGCGCAGAGCAAGCTGTCAACTTAGGTGTCCTAAATTGCTTGCCGGTCTGGCGCTGCGCTGGGCCGAAGGATGGGGATGTGATGACGGAGTCGAGCCGGTTGTTCGGTCGGAAGCGTCGTCCGAACGTTCCGCCGGAGCAGCGTCGGGAGAAGAAGTACGTCGTGCGGGTGTCCCCGGATGAGGATGCGATGTTGCGTGCTCGCGCTGAGGTTTTGGATGTGACGGTGCCGCGGTTGATGTTCGAGGCGGCGATCGATCCGCAGGTCCGGTCGGATGTGGAGTGGAAGTCGGTCGGTTCGGAGCTGATGCAGCTGCGGACGCTGATGGGTCGTCTTTCGAGCAACATGAATCAGCTCGCTCGGTTCGCGAACACCGAGGGCCGTTTTCCTGAGGAAGCAGTGCAGGTGGCGGCGGAGTATCGGGCGTTGGTGCCGCGGGTGAACGAGACGCTGCGACGACTGGCCGGCCAGTGATCCCGAACGTCACGTACGGCGGGGACATGGGCGGTCTCGTGCGCTACCTCGCGGGAGAGGGGCGCGCGAACGAGCACACCGAGCAGCACTTGATCGCGGGTGACCCGGCGATCATGGCGATGCACGGGGAGAGCGTGCTCGATCAGGTCGAGGCCGCCGCGATCGCAGCGGAGTTGAACGAGTACAAGAACTTCTTCGGCGTCGACGTGACCCGCCAGGAAAAAGTGTTCGACAAGGACTCCGGCGAGCAGATCGGCAGCAAGCGCGTCGCCGCTGACGTCTGGCACTGCTCCCTCTCGCTGCGTGCGGAGGAGGGGCAGCTCACCGATGAGCAGTGGGGACGGATCGCGACCGATTTCGTGGACCGGATGGGGTTCGCCGGCGAATCCTCCGGGAAGGCCGACTGCCGGTGGATTGCCGTACGGCACGGCGTATCGAAGAACGGCAACGACCACATCCACATTGCTGTCTCCGCGGTGCGCGCCGACGGCACGAAGGCGCACGTCGCCTACGACAAGGCGCACTCGCAGAGGGTCAGCCGGCAGCTGGAGAAGGAGTACGGGCTCGAACCGTTGCACGCGCCCGAGCGTGAGCTGGGGGAGCGCGGCGTGCAGCCCGGCGCGCGCGAGTCCGCGCAGCGCCGCGGCGCGGTCGAGGTCGACGCTCACCGGCTCGAGCGCGCGGTCCGCTCGTCGGCATCATCGTCAGCGGACGAGGCGGAGTTCGTGCGCCGGATGCGCCAGGCCGGCGTGCTCATCCGCCCGCGCTACGCGGCGGGCCGCGACGACGTCGTCGCCGGCTACTCGGTCGCCTTGCGTCCCGAGAAGGGCACGCCCGTGGTGTGGCACGGCGGCGGGAAGCTCGCCCGAGATCTCACTCTCCCAGAGCTGCGGAAAGGCTGGCCGGACTCACCACAGTCCGCGCAGACAGCAGTCGATGAGTGGCGCGCGACGGCCAAGAACCCGTGGCGCTACGAGCCCGTCGCGCCTGGCCGCGAAGCGACCGAGCTCTCAAGTGATCTCTACTCCTCCTACGCGGAGGACATGGGACGTCTGCACGACTACCTGAGTCGAGTGGACCCCTCCGATCGCGCGACCTGGGCACACGCAGCCCGCGAAGCATCCGGCGCCTACGCCGCATGGTCGAGGCGCCTCGAGCCGACACCCGGGCCGCTCGCCGAAGCGTCACGGACCCTTGCCCGCTCCGCGCATCTGCGCGCGCACGAGTCGACACCCCGGCCGGCGGGAATGCCGTCAATGGCCGGGACGACGATGCTGATCCTCGCGACCGCCGGGAAGCGGAACAAGGCCGCCGAGGAAGCCATGCTGCTGCGCCAGATCGTGCGCACCACGCGAGCGATCATGGACGCCCACAAGGCCGCCGGCGACGCCCGCCGCACCCGCGAGCTCGCCGGGACGATCCGGAACCAGCTGAAGACGGTCCACGAGGGCTACAGCGCGCAGATCCAGAAGAACGCCTGGGACGCCCTCCCCGAGGCCACCCGCCGCGCCCGCGAGACGGTGCAGGCGAGCTTCGCGACCGGCACTCCCGTCCCGACGAAGCTCACGAAGGCGGAGCCGACCGTCACCTCGACCGCTGCCCCGCAGCGTGGCACCGAGCCGCGCGAGCGCGATGGACACGACCGCTAGACCGATACCAGTGAAGGGGAGGAATCACTATGGCTGACGACGACGGAGGCGTGGAGGAGTCCATCAACTCGTCCGCGCGGATCGCGCTCACTATCGCGATCCAGCTCGGCGAGAAGCTGGCCCGCGCGTACCAGGAAGTGATGCGCGAAGCGCAGCAGCGCAGCGCCATCGAGGCGCGCGAGCTCGCGACCCGCTACGAGGGCGAACGAGCGTCCGCACGGCGGGCGGTGACCGTCGTGAACGATCCCCAGTGGTGGGATCAGGCGAGCGTGCGCGACGTCGCCCGCGTCGCGGAGACGGCGACCGCGTGGAAGGACGCGGACCCGCAGATCGCGTCCGCCAGTGCCTTGATCGCGTCGGAGGCGAAGGAGCGTTACGGCGTCGACGTCGTCACGCTGCAGGGCATCGCTCGCGACACCCCGACCGAGCTGGACCTCGCGAAGCAGTGGGCCATCGCGGCGGCGCCCGAGGGGTACCACCGGCACGACGAGGACCGTCTCAAAATGCCTGTCGGCGACACCCTTGAGCCCAACCCTTCGGCCGAGCGGGCGCTGGTCGAGGACTACCGTGCAGCGGTTGCAGGAGACATTCCCGCGATGCATCTGAGCCTCGCGGAGGAGTGGAAGCGCGCCAACGATCCGGTCGGCTACCAGGACTACCGCGTCGAGACGGCCATCGCCTTCGATGACGACGGACGGGTGCAGCCCGCGGACCCGGCCGTTGCCGAAGCCGCACGCGCGGCTCTCGTACAGGAATGGCGTATGGACCCGGCCGGCGGCCGCGCCGTCGACGCAACGGACGCCGAGCGGGCACAGAAACAGCGCGACGTCACCGAGGCTCGGGTGATGATCGCGGAGGCCGACCGCCTCGACCGCGCCAACGGCGCCTCCCAGAACACGTCCGCCGAGATCCCCGTCCACGGCGAGCGTCGCGCTGACGAGCTCGAGCAGCAAGCCGCTCAGTACGACCGCGATGCGGAGGTCGGCGGCACCCCCACGCAGAGCTCTGAGGAGCTACGCAGCCTCGCTGAGGACGCTCGTGCCCAGGTCGCGCTCTACCGGGACGACGGCGGCCAGCAGAGCATCCCTGACGGCGCTCCGGCACCCGCTCAGGATGGGCGCGCGGCCGCGGCACGCAACGAAGGAAAGCTCGCGTACGACAGTGCCGAGCGCCGAGCGCACACCGCAGCGTCGATGCAGGCTCAGAACGTCCCCGAGGAGCAGGTGAATGCGCGGATGACCGTTGACGCCTCCTTCGCGACTCCTGCGCGCGGCGCGGAGGCCACGAAGCGCACGCGCGTCCCCTCCACCCGAGGCGCTCGTGGCCAGGGTGCCCAGATTGAGCGATCCGAACCAGGTCGCTAACTGCGCATCAGCCAAGAAGGGCCCCGACAGTTCGCTGTCAGGGGCCCTTCTTCGTTGGTAGTTGCTTGCTCGTAGGCAGGGTTTCTCGACAGCACCTGCGCAAGTGACATGAGTAAATCTCCGGTCGTATGGCACTCGCGGGGGGCTGTCGCTGGGAGGGCTCACCAGTTAAGGGGTTTTTCCCAGCTTCATTTCTCCCACTCGCCCGCGCCTCACCCGTACCATGAGGAACACACCAGAACTACACGGGTGTAACACAACATATGGCCCCTGGTCGGCATTAGGGGCGCTACATGTTGTGGTTCAGAGTGCGGACCATCGGGAGCTCTTCCCCCGGCGAAATCATCGCCCGCATCTGAAAATGATCGTCCTCCCTACCCTCCGCGAGCGAGAGGGACGTGCGGGACTACTCACAGCCCCGCACGCCACATGCGACGAGATCGGGTCCAACCAACTCCCGCCGCACACCTGCTACTCGACGGCGTTCTACGCCAGCACCGTAAGGAGCAACAGATGTTCAATTCTCTGCCCGGGAAGAAATTCCTGGCAACCACCTTGGGCGGTGCAGGAGCAGTCGTCGCGCTGACGGCGACGCTCTTCGCCCCCTCTGCACAGGCTGCGGAGTGGACTGCCGAGATCCCAGTCGACATGACCAGTGTCTGCAAGGATCAGAACTTCGCGGGGGCGTACCCCGTGGAGCCGCTGAACCCGTATGGGTGGCAGTGCTACGACGCCGGCTTCCCTGGGGGCGTCAACCTCAAGGGGAGCCTTGACATACAGGGATGGTGTAACGCGCGCTTCCCCGGATCGGTCGCGACCGTCGACGGCCCGTACGCCTTCGACTCCTGGTTCTGCAACCTCAAGTATGACCCGTTCAACCCGCCGGCGTACCTGCCGCAGTGGGCGCGAGACGCCTTCTAAGGCGTCAACAGCAGATGTCCCCCGCGCGATTCGCGCGGGGGACATCTGTCTGCAGTACCCCTGAGGGCGTTCCTGCAGCGACAAACGAGCGACGTGCGGCCGTGGCCCGCTCCGAAGGGGAGCTCGCGTACGACAGCGCCGAGCGCCGGGCTCACATCGCGAACACGATGCAAGCCCAAGATGTCCCGCAGGAGCAGATCGGTGCGCGGATGAACGTGGACGCCTCGTTGCAACTCCCGCTTACGGAGCGGACCCCGCAGCGCGCACACGGGTCTCGTCGACGCGCGGCGGACACGGGCAAGGTCGCCAGATCGAACGATCCGAACTTGGTCGCTGACGCGCGAACAAGGAAGGGCTCGCGACATCACTTGGTGTCACGGGCCCTTCTCGGGAATTGCAGACGAGCTCGACCGCCGCGCCGAAGAGGACGAGCGTCACGCCTAACCAGGCCCCGCGCCGCGGCCTGTTGCCTAGGCCCTTCCAACAACGCAACCGCGCTTCGGCGGCGAAGCCCCCAGGTAGCTGCTTGAACCAACCCTGCAGACGGAAGAACCTTTCGCCGATGTACTCACACGACGGCACTCGACTCATACCCATGCTCGCTGCATCCGGGATGACTCACCTCTACGTTGTTCCACGTCATCGCATCTGGGATCGTCCTTGAACTTGGATGACCTTGTATAGTCTGGTCTCAGACGGAACATGAGTATCACTGACACGGAACACGGACGGGATCGAAGCTGTCATACTTGGGGCTATGACATCAGCATCCGCACGCAGCGTAACGACAGCTGCTCGGGGCCGGCTCAGGGCTGCCGGCCCGACAGGGCTCCCTGACCGGCAGCAGCTCATCTCAACCGTCCTCGACCAGTCGGGGCGTGGGGGTGTGCCGATCAGGCGGACCTTCCTTCAGCTCAACGACCCGGACGAGAGCGGCAACAGGGGGAGCGTGCTGGCGCAGATCGTGAGGAGCCGGGACGTTGCTGCCCTCGACGCCTACCTCGTCCTCCACGCGGCAGCTAGCAGCGAGCCCTGGCACGTGAGCTATGCCGCTGCTGTTTGGACAAGAATCCTCGGCTTTGACGTTAACGCCGAACCCGCTGCTGCGAGAACCCACTGGGCGAAGGTCGCAACGAAACTGGTCAGCCTGAAGCTCATCGCGCGACACAGGCAGGGCAATCGTCGGAGCTACCAGCTCCTCGATGAATCGGGAGACGGAACTCCGTACGAGCGCCCGAACTCGAAGGACGAGCCCTGGTTCTCCCTTCCGTACGCGTACTGGAGAGACGGCCACCACATCCAGCTCAGCCTCGCCGAGAAGGCCATGCTCCTGATCGTCATCGACCAACGTGCGGGCCACTCACTGCCCTACGAGCGCATGCCCTCCTGGTACGGCATCTCAGCCTCTACCGCGAAGCGCGGGTTCACGGGGCTCGCCGCCAAGGGGCTGATCTCGTCAGAGACCGACTGGCGCGTCGACCCCAAGTCACCGATCGGCTGGGCCGAGGTTCGTCGCTACACGCCGCAAGGGGCGTTCGCGGCAGATGCGCGGCGCGCCGCCATGCAGGTCCGACCGAAGAAGAGCAAGCCGGTCATGTTCCTGGACCAAGACGACGAGAACGCGGTTCCCGGCGTGTCGCCCTAGCGTCGAAGGTCCCTTCGAGCGCAACCTGAACTACATCGAACGTAGATTCGATGGAACGCCCCACGCATCAGCGCGAGGCCCCACCGGAGTCACTACCGACCTAGGAAATCGAGTGACCCATCACACAGAGAGACACAGCTGTGATCAGTCCCAGTGTTACACAAAATGCCCGACATCGACGCAATGTTCAACCGCCCGGGATTGCAGGGGAGACGTCGGAGATTGCCTCAGCCCTCCGGACGGTGAACCCTCGGATCCGGAAGCTCTACGGCCTGAGCGACACCGTCCTCCTCGTGCTCGAGGCCTCCGTCATCGTCCTCCGACGTCTACTCGATGACACGGATCAGCGATCGATCGAGGAGAAGCTCCGCGATCTTGAGTACGCCCTGCCCGACTTCAGCGAGGGCAGACTTGATGAGCTCACCGTCGCGGCGCAGGGGCTCGACGAGCAGAAGATCGCTCCATGGGTCGGCCGATTCAAGACCAGGAACGGCCAGTGGTTCCTCCGTCGGATGGTCGGCGCGGGCGCTTACGACAGGATCGATCACGCGCTGCGCTCGGAGGGGGCCCTGCTCGTCATCGCTCTGCGCCGAGCCTTCCGAGCATTGATCCCCATGGCAGTCGCCCTCGATGACGCGTCCGCGTTCCTGACTGCCAAGCAGCTCAAGAGCATCAACGGCATCACCACCCTCGAGCACACCGCGCTGAAGATGCTCCTGCAGCTCGATCAGCAGTTTGACCGTCTCCTCGATCTCGATCTGCCCCTCGATGACGTGCCGATCCGCGAGGACGAAGCGCGCACTTTCACCGCTGACATCACGTCGGTCGCCGAGCAGTTCCGAGTCCTCGTCACCGAAGGATCCGAGCAGCGGATCGAAGCGCTGAACGAGACGCTCGCGAGGAAGATCGCTGGTGCGCGCTACGCGCTTCATCACTCACCTGACGGCATCTCTCAGGCTGCGAACTCGCTCATCGAGTTCGTGGACCGACTCCTCCGAAACGCCTTCCCCGAGGACATCGTCCTCGCTTGGTTGCGCGCCAACTACGTCGACCTCGAAGGAACCACCTACAAGAAGGACGGGAAGACGGTGCCGACGAAAAAGGGACAAGCCCTCTGCTTCGTTCACCGCGGACTGGCCGTTGAGAATGAGTCGATTTTCCACCAGATGGCCGCCCTCGGCGTAGCCGAAGCTCGGAGCCGGCTGCAGGCCTTGAAGCATGCTGAAACAGGGAGCCCGGCGGAGATCGACGAGATGGAGAAGCTCCTTCATGCAGTGGAGGGATACTTCCTCTTCGCGATCCGAGCTGGCTGGATCGGGGCCAGCGACTCCGAGCTGGCAGACCTGCGAACCAGGCTCGAGGGCAAGCGCTGAGCCAAGGCGCCTCGTCACGAGGCGCTGTGATCGTTCGTAGGAGAAATGCGACTCGCCGGCGCAGGCTACGAGCGCGAGCTCGGCGAGCCGTTTCCTGTCGCAGACCTGCGAGAGGCGTGTCTGCGTCGGGCGCGCAACTGCCAGCAAGGTGACCGCCGCGGTGTCGGGGGAGGCCAGGACCACAAAGGTGGTTCCGGCACTTCCTCGATGGCTCAGCGAGTCGTCTGAGCTGAGGTGCGACGGCTGCGGCGGGAGCGAGCGATAGATCGCTGGGCGTCGCGTCGAGCCTCGTCGATGATCTCTTTGCGAACGGCCGCGTTGGTCAGGTCGCGCAGGCCATCCCGTCGGGGCTGTGACAGCTCCACTTTTCCCGGATCCGCGATCGTCATGGTTTCACTCTACGGCCGGATCCGGACCTGCAGAAGGATCCGCGGCGGTTCGGCCGGGAGTGCGGCGGCGATACTCGGCGAACACGACAGCAAGAATTCCGGCGATGAGACGTAGATCGTTCTCGTCCTCCTCGGTGAGCGTGTCCATGAGGGGTGCGTCGACGGTGACTAGTCCGAACGCCCCGGTGGGCGTGATGATCGGGGTGGTGATGAACGTGTTGTAGCCGTTTCCGGATCCCGCCCAATCGTCGGGCGCGTTTGCGATGTCATCGACGAACCGGGATCGCCCGGAGCGCAGAATCTGGAAGGCCTTGTCTCCCCGGATCGTGCCGGCGACGAACGGAGAGGGGGGCATACGGTGCCCGTTGGAGGCCTTGTCGACCGGTTCCATGAGGGTTTCGGCGGCGTTGACCTGGTAGACGACGGCGCGGACGCCGGGAATGTCGCCGTGCAGGAGGTATGCAATCGCGTCGACGGACTGCTTGACCAGTCGCTCGAAAGCACGCTCCCGCTCGGCTTTGCTCATGTCTGCCATCTCGGCCGCTGCGGACGCGATCTCCGCGAAGGCGTCAGCGACGATCGAGTGTCGCTCGGCCAGGTCCTCGAGCTCCGCGGTCGCGGATGCCTCCAGCGCCGCTGTGGCCGCGGCGGAATCGAGGTCACGCTGCACCGCCCGGGACTTCAGCCATCGGTCGCGGGCAACGGCGACGACCCCGGCGCTGACCAGCAAAGCGCCAGTCGGAATCAGTAGCCAGGCGTTGAAGCCGACCAGCGTCCCCAGAAGGGTGCTGGCGCCCGCAAGACCTCCTACAAGGTAGGGCGTGTACCGCTCTGTCGTCTCTCCAATCCGCATCACGGCGCCCGCAATGCGACGCTCGTGGCTGGAAGGAGAAGGACTGACGATCACCGCGCCAGCGTACTTGCGCGCACGACTACACCCCGCACCGCCCCTGAGGACTTCTTCGAGGTCGTGCCCTTCTGTGTGCGGGTCAGCGGCACTCGGCTCTCCTGTCAAGAATGCTTCGGCAGCACCTCCCCTGCCGTCCACGTTTCTCCGATAATCGAGACTATGTCAGTATGTGCTGCAGCTGCACTATCGCTGCGGTCCGTAGGGGCAGGGACCGAGAGACGGTGCTTCTTCGGGTGAGGCACCGTCTCGCGAGACCTCGGTGTCCGAGTCGTGTTCGGACAAGTCGATGGGGCGGTTTGGTTCGACCCTGCATAGTCGACGGCGCGCCGATGGCTCGCAGATTCGTCGTAGTAGCGGCCGCGGTGTCGATGGGTGAACCGTGGGCCGCGGCGTCGATGCGGGATGTGAGAGCGTGGTTCGCATGACCGCAGTGATTCCGAGTGAGTACCGGGCGACTCTGGATGAGCTGAAGCGGCATGTGCATGCTGCTCGGTTTCAGGCGCAGCGGAAGGTGAACACGGAGCTTCTTCGGCTGTGGTGGCAGATCGGGTCGACGATTCTCGAGCGTCAGCAGCGGGAGCCGTGGGGGAGCAGTGTCCTCGAGCGACTCGCTGAGGATCTTCGGGCGGAGTTCCCTTCGATGAAGGGGTTCTCCCGCGCGAACCTGTTCTACATGCGTCGCTTCGCGGCGGCATGGCCGGACGAGGACGCAATTGTCCAACGACCCGTTGGACAATTGCCGTGGGGTCACATCACCGAGCTGCTCGACAAGCTCGACGACCAAGAGTTGCGCGAGTGGTACGCCGCGAAGGACGTCGCTCATGGCTGGAGCCGACCGGTCCTCGGGCACCAGATCAAGACCCGGCTGCACGAGCGAGAAGCTACAGCACCGAGCAACTACGCCGGCACTCTCGCGCCGGTCGACTCTGAGCTTGCTCAGCAGATCACTCGTGACCCGTACGCGCTGGACTTCCTCGCGATCGACAGCGACGCCACGGAGCGTGAGCTGGAGGAGCGCATGGTCGTCCGCATCGCGGACACCCTCCGGGAGCTCGGGCCAGGGTTCGCGTTCGTCGGCCGGCAGGTGCATTTCGAGGTCGACGGCGACGACTTCTTCGTCGACCTCCTGTTCTTCCATGTCGACCAGCTCCGCTACGTCGTCGTCGAGCTGAAGACCACGAAGTTCGATCCGCGAGATGCGGGACAGCTCGGCTTCTACGTCGCCCTCGTTGACGACAAGCTGCGCGTCCTCGGCAAGCACGAACCGACAGTCGGGATCCTCGTCGTCACCGACAAGAACGACGCCGTCGTCCGTTACGCCCTGGCCTCCACCACGCAGCCCGTCGCTGTCAGCCGCTACGAACTCTCCGAGGAAGCCCAAGCAGCGCTGCCCGACGAGGCCTCCATCGTCGACGCGTTCACCAGGGATGTAGCCAGCTCTAAGCCTGAGTAGCAGGCTGAGGAGCGCAGAAGTCGTCCGGGCTGTGGGGCCGAGAGCTTCCACCCCGGCACATGCGGCTAGGAACAACCGCCGAGGTGCCGCTGACGATGACCTGATCGGCCCTTCCCGGCCAAGCGATTTATCTCCGATAATCGACGTTATGTCAGTTTGTTCGCACACACTCCGCTCAACGGGCTCCGAGGTGTGGTTGCACACGAGCCTCGGAACCCGCCGGAGTCCCGCCGGCTAGGCGCCGGGTGCGAGGCCGAGCTGCGTGAGGATGCCGAGCTCGTCGCTGCTTCCCCAGCGCTCGGCGAGCTTGCCGTCGACGAAGGTGCTGATCTGCATGCCGCGGATCTTCACGGACCTGCCCGTCGGCGCGTGGCCCTGGAACACACCGGTCTGCGTGCCGGTCAGTGTGTAGGCGAACGCGACGCTGTCGTCGTCCGCGACGAGCTTCTCGACCTCGAGTGCCATGTCGGGGAACGCGGTCCGCAGGTCGCCGAAGAACGCGGCGTATCCCTCCGGGCCGGGTGCCTGGCCGGGCGCCGGATCGTGATCGACCGAGTCGGGCGCGACGAGTGCGTCGAACGCGGCGAAGTCGCCGGCGTTGACCGCCTCGCCGAAGGCCTGCTGGGAGGCGATGTTCTGCTCGCGAGTCATGTGCTGTCACCTGTTCTGCACCGGTCCGGTGCCTCGAGGAGTGGTGCGGGTCGTCAGCGACGGTACCCAGGCCCGTCGAGGGCGGTACAGGGCTTGCGCGCTCCCCCGGGCGTCTCCCACCGACGCTACTAATAAATGATATCATGTCAGGTTTGCGAAGGCTGCAGCTCCGTTCCCGACCTGTCTGTAGCCGCGCGGCGTTGTCGTCATCGTCGCCGTAGGTCGCGCCGCTCTTGCGAAACAGCCGGTCCTCGACGGCGGGTTTCGTCGACAGCGTGCATCGGACTCGAGCGTCTCGAAGGACGAACCTGGTTCAGTCCGGTTCGTCAGACACGACTCGCAGTGGTGCCGGCTGGCGTTGTGGGCAGAGGGGCGTTCGCTTTTGCTTCGCCGGATTCTCGCGAGGATGGCGGTAGGAGCTCCGGCGTGTGTCACACTCCCGAAATGGGCGCAGTCTCCTGTGTCGGGAAGGCCACCATGGGCCGCTTGCACTACGACTCCTCCCTCGAGGCGGACTTCGATGACCGAGTCCTCGCCCACCTCCAGATCGTCATCGGCTCGAAACTGACCCGCAACGAGTCCTTCTACTTCTCCTGGAAGGACGCTCAGGGCATCGGAGACGGACGCACCAGCATCTGGATGCACCCTGCGATCCCGCTGCGGTTCAAGTACCACGGCGGCCGCCCGCCGGCGATCAACCCGAGCTGGATCCGTCAGCTCCTCGCCGACTCCTACACCGCCGCGGGCCTGCGCACCAGCGACGAACCGGATCAACCCCCCACCGCGACGACACGGCCTGAAAGCACAACGACCCCATGAGAAAGCTCTACTACTCCAGCGGATCCATGCTCGTCGCCGACGTCACCTGCAAGGCGGTCCTCCGCTACGCGCGAGCCCTCGCGGACGTCGGCAAATCGGACGTCGTCTCTGTTCCCGTCGTCGCCGACGGCGGCAGCAACGCCTACGCCCACCTGCTCATCGGGCCCGCCAGCCAGCTGTTCTCCACCCCCGTCGAGAACAGCCACGGCGACGAACCCGTCGATGAAGACGCCATCGCCCACATCGAACGAGAAACGCAGCGCATGCAGCCGGCCCGCCCCTCCTGGGATGACGAGATGACCGACATCACCGACGTCGACTTCCTGACCTACCCAGAACCCAGCTGACCTGCACCCGCGATCGCCGCCGCTTAGAAACGTCTACACCGGCGGCTGCGCGGGGCCGTGCCAGCATCCCATAATCGAGATTATGTCATCAGGTCGGAGGCGCGGTGGCGGTGGGCAGAGTGCGCCTGTGGAGTTGGTTAGCGAAGCTGACCCGCTCGCCTGATCTCATCTCAGCTCGACGAGCTACGTAAAGCGCCCGCTCGCCCCGCGTCCGGGATGTGGACAGAGCGTTGCCCGCTGGGTGTGGCCGGGTCGACGGGCCGGGCCGGACCGGGCAGCAGTTGGCGCCCGCCAGCGACCAGCCAGCTGCTACACGTTACATGAGCATTTATCCGATAATGTATCTTATGTCAGTTTATCGCGCGGTCGTCCGGAGGAGTGGTGCTCTGGTCGCTCCGATGCTGTCTTCCTCGACCGGGCGGTCCGCTTGCGAGCGGTACAGTCTTAGTCCCGTCCAGGCGGAGGCGACCGAGGAGAGAGCGATGGCGACGATCAAGGACGTCGCGGTGCGTGCAGGCGTCGCTCTCGGCACGGCGTCCCGGGTGCTGAACGGCAGCACGCAGACGTCACCCGAGTCCCGCGCGCGTGTCCTCGAGGCCGCCGCGGCCCTCGACTACGTGACACATGGGCCGGCGCGGGCGCTTAGAAGGTCCCGGACCGATGTGCTGGGTCTGCTCGTGTCGGACATTCGGAACCCCTTCTTCTCGGAGCTCGCCCATGCGGCGGAGCGGGAGGCGACGAAGCACGGGTACACCGTCCTGCTGGCGAACGCCAACGAGAACGCGGCCCAGGCCGAGGACTCGCTCCGAATCTTCGCCTCTCAGCGCGTGGACGGCCTGCTGCTCGCACCGCAGGGGCCGGTCACTCCGCGTTTGACCGCTCTGATCGGCTCCGGCTTGCCCGTCGTCCTGCTGAACCGCGCCCTCGACGGCGTCGACGTTCCCCTCTTCGCTACCGACAACACCCAGGGCGTGGCATTGATCCTCGACTGGCTGCAGCGGCGTGGCCACTCCGACGTGGCTTTCATCGGCGGGCCGACCGCGTTCTCGACCGGTGCCGAGCGCAGGAGTGCGTACCTGCGAGGTAGAGCAGCGCACGGCGTCTCAACAGACGACGCCCTCCTCGAAGAGGGCGACTTCCTCGCCGACGGAGCTGAAGCCGCGATGATGCGTATCTTGGCCAGGGGCGTGCGCCCCACCGCGGTCTTCGGCGTCAACGGACCGACCACGCTCGGGGCGATGCGCGGACTGCACCGCGCGCTCGGCCATGAGTACGCATCGCGAGTGGAGATGATCTCCTTCGGCGACCTGGACTGGTTCGAATACGCCTCCCCGCGCATCAGCGCGGTCAGCACCGGCGCCGAGCAGATCGGCCGCTGGGGGGCCGCGGGAGTCCTCGCGCTCATCGCGGGCGAGCCCGTTGTGTCGAGATTCTTCGAGCCCGAGCTCCTCGACCGCTCCGGCGCCTGATCCACCGGCGCTTGCGGAGTCACCTGTATCCGTGCAAAAGTGTCGTCGTATCCGTGGAATCGTTTCCATGGAAACGTTTCACGAAGGAGTGCACAGTGCGCGCAGGAGACACCGCTGAGGTCGTCGTCGTCGGCAGCATCAACGCGGACACGACGTACCGTCTGGCCGCTCTGCCGAGGCCCGGCGAGACGGCGATCGCGCGATCCGCCTCGGTCTCCGCCGGCGGCAAGGGAGCGAACCAGGCCATCGCTGCGGCAGCGGCGGGAGCGCGGACCCGCATGGTGGGACTGGTCGGCGCCGATGCAGACGCGGACGCCGCTCTCCGATCTCTCCGCGAGCGCGGAGTCGACACCGACGATGTCGGGCGCGTGGCGGGGGCGACGACCGGACGTGCGGTGATCGCGGTGGACGACGAGGGCGAGAACTCGATCCTCGTCCTCTCCGGCGCGAACGCGCTGGTCGAGGAGACCGCCGTGGTGGCCGGACTCTCCGCGCTCTCCGCCGGCGACGCGCTCGTCCTGCAGAACGAGGTCCCCGCTGGAGCGAATCACGCGGCCGCCCGCCGCGGCCGAGAGGTCGGCGCCACCGTCATCTGGAACGCCGCGCCCGCGCCGATTACGCTCGACGAGCTCGTCCTCGAGGCCGACGTCCTCGTCGTCAACGCCCACGAGCTGGACCGCATCGCCGCCCTACTCGACGTCGACCGCGACACTGCCTCCTTTCCCGATCCGCCTCTCGAGCTGCTCCGGCGGACTGCTGTCGCCCTCTCTCCGAGCGGCCGGCTGACCGGGGTGTGCACCCTCGGCTCGGACGGCGCCGTCTTCGTCGCGGCTGACGCCTCCGGCCGGGTGCGGGCGCCTCGCGTCCGCGCGGTCGACACGACCGCCGCCGGCGACACCGTCGTCGGCTACCTCGCGGCCTCGCAGACCGCTCCGCTCGAGGAGCGCCTGCTCCTGGCCGCTGCGGCTGGAGCCGTCACTGTCACGCGCGCCGGCGCGTCCTCCTCCATCCCCGCCCTCCGCGAGGTCGAGCAGCTGCTCGCCACCACCACCGAAAGGACCGACGCATGAGAGTCGCCGTAGGAGCCGACCACGCAGGCTTCCCCGTGAAAGCGCGGGTCATCGCCGCCATCGAGGCACTCGGCCACACCGTGATCGACCGTGGAACGGACAGCACGAGCCCGGTCGACTTCCCCGACATCACCCAGGCCACGTGCGCCCCGGTGCTCGACGGCAGCGCCGACCGCGCCGTGCTCGTCTGCGGCACCGGTGCCGGCGCGATCATGGCCGCCAACAAGATCCCGGGCATCCGCTGCGGACTCGCCAACGAGTCCTACTCCGCCCATCAAGCGGTCGAGCACGACGACGCCAACGTGATCGCCCTCGGTGCGTGGCTCGTTCCGCCCGCCTTCATCGACGAGATCGTCGCCTCGTTCCTCACGGCGACCTTCGACGACGACGAGGACACGCGTCGACGCGTGCGCAAGCTCAACGCCCTCGACGAGCTCCTCCCCTCCCCTTCCCCATCCGTCTGACTCCCACCGATCAAAGGAGATCCTCTGTGACCACCACTGACTCCAGCCCGCGCGTCTCCGTGCTCGGCTCGAAGGACCGCAACAAGACGGCCCTCGCCGCCGCCCTCGGCACGAGCGTCGAGAACTACGACTTCATCTCCTACGGCACCGCTTCAGCGCTCTACTTCAGCGCGGTGTTCTTCCCCGAGAGCGACCGCTTCATCGGCACGCTGCTCTCCTTCGCCACTCTCGCGGTCGGATTCCTGATGCGACCTCTCGGCGGAGCGGTCGGGGGCTATCTCGCCGACCGCTTCGGACGGAAGCCCGTGCTCGTCGGCGCGATGCTCGTGATGGGTGGCGCCACGTTCCTGATCGGCCTGCTCCCCACGTACGCGCAGATCGGCGTCCTCGCTCCCGTCCTCCTGGTAATAATCCGCATGATCCAGGGTCTCGCGTTCGGCGCCGAGTGGGGCGGTGCGATCACCATGGCCTACGAGCACGCGCCGTGGAACCGCCGCGGCATGTACGCCGCCATCCCCCAGGCCGGCAACCCGCTCGGCATCGCTCTGGCCAGCGGCATGTTCCTCGTCTGCGCCAATCTCGAGGGAGACCTCCGCTGGCGCATCCCCTTCCTGCTCAGCGCTGTCCTCGTCGTCGTCGCCCTGGTCGTCCGCTCGAAGCTCTCCGAGTCGCCCGAGTTCGAGGATGCGAAGGCCGACGGCCGGATCGAGAAGAATCCGTTCCTCACCACCCTCCGGCGGGACTGGCGGAGCATCCTGCGCGTCATCGCCCTGCGTATCGTCGAGTCCTTCGCCTACTACTCCACGGCGACCTATCTCCTGAACTACCTCACCGAGCGATACCCGGACATCCGGCCGACCGCCCTCGGCGCGATCACCGCAGCGAGCCTCGTCGCCATCTTCACGACCTTCCTCGCCGGCTCGTTGACGGACCGGGTCGGACGCCGTCCGGTCTACATCGTCGCCTGCGTCGTCGCCATCGCGTTCGCCTTCCCGATGTACCTGCTGACCAATGACGGCCAGCCCGCACTCGTCATCGCCGTCTTCGTCTTCGGGATCGGCTTCATTCACGCCTCCCTGACCGGCACCCAGGGATCGCTTCTGACAGAGCAGTTCGGCACCTCGACCCGAACCTCCGGCGCGTCTCTGGGCTACCAGATCGCTGCCGCGCTGGGCGGGTTCGCGCCGCTCCTCGCGGCTGTCCTCGTGGGCTGGCTCGGCTGGCCCGGTGCCTCGCTGCTCTACATGGTCGCGTCGGTGATCGGCCTCTTCGGCATCTTGATCACCCGCGAGACCTATGGCCGTGCCGAGCGGGCCCGTGTGGAAGCACTCGTCTCCGCAGAACGAGCATCTCTGCGCTGAGACGACCAGCGGGAGTCCTTCGCAGGTCACCTGCGAAGGACTCCCGCCGACTAGCTGGTGAGTGCGATGACGCTCGGCGGCTTCGCCTTCAGCTGACTCCTCCGTTGACCGTCAGCACGCCCGGGCTGCTCATCATCGGACAGTACCCACTCGCCGTCGGGCGTCCGTTCGCAACGTCGGTGGTTCCGGGGTGGCGCGTGAGCGCCCGGCCGGCGCCACCGTGCTCTGACCCCTACAAGCCTTCACAGCTCGCAGGGAGAGGCGGGACCTGTTCGGCTGATCAGTACGCCTCGTAGTCGTACTCCTGGAACGCGGCGACCTCACTCAGCCAGCGCTCGCTCACGAACGCGGCGTGGTCAGGATGCGCGTCGTATTCCGCGTAGGCCGAGCGATCCGCGAATACCATGGAGAACTGCCAGGCGAGAGGGCTCTTCGAGCTCACCTGCCGGTTCACGGTGAAGTCCTGCACCCCCGGGATTCCGGTCAGGATCCGTACGGCATCGGCGAGGAAGGCTGCTTCCTCGGTCGAACCAGGCGCGTGCGCGAGCCTGAAGACGACCGTGTGCTGGATGGTGGGCGGCATCGGGCCGTCGCCCCCCTGAATCGGCTGATTCCCGTTCATGCGGTGCGTCCGTCTGTGCTGAGGAAGCGGTAGCCCCCCTCGAAGGAAGCGAGGAGCTCCTGTGCGTGGTTGTGGTGGTCGACGGTGAGGCCGAAGGTCGCGGCGACCTCTGCGAGCGTGTCGAGGCGGTCGGCGATCTCCGCGACGCCGACCTGGTTCAGCCGGCGCTCGACCAGGACGTAGGGGTCGATGACGGTCGTCGGGCCGATCGTGGCCTGCTTTTCGAGCGATCCGTTCGGATGCTCGGAAAGCTCCGTCGCCGGCGTGGACAGCTGGAGGGAGGCGGTAGGAAGAGCCATGGAACAGATTCCTTGTCTGCAGTAGGTGGACGGGTGTCCGCGGGCGTCGATTCCGGTGCGAAGGGGCTGTTCAATGCTGAGAACCGGCGATGTCGGTCCATTCCCCGGTGCGTGCGGAGCGGAGGACGGCGTCGACGACCCGGACCGAGCGCAGACCGTCGCGGACGGTCGGGAGACCCTCCGGAGTGTCTCCTGCGACGGCGGCGTAGGCGTCGGTGATGAGCTGCGCGAACGCGTCGGTCCAGCCCTGGGAGTGGCCGGCGGCGATGAGGTTCATCCGGGCCTGGTCGGGAGAGACTCGGCCTTCGCCGCGGTGGAGGATCGTCGATCCGGAGGTGCCGCCGAACCAGGCGGACTCGGGGTGCTCCTGGTCGAAGACCGCGGAGCCGGCCGAGCCGTCGATCTCGAGCCAGAGCCGGTTCTTGCGTCCGGCCGAGACTTGCGAGATGACGGTGTTCGCCAGGATGCCGCTCGTGGTGCGGAACGTCGCGATGGCGATGTCCTCTGTGGTCACGTCGGCGAGGGTCGAGCCGCTGGACTCGCCGCCGAACGAGGCTCCCGATTCTGCCGGCCGGGAGGGGTAGGCGATGGACATCGACGCGCTCGTCGCGAGCAGCTCTTCGCCCGACACGAACGCGGCGAAGTCGGCCCAGTGCGAGCCGATGTCGGCGAAGGCGCGAGAAGGGCCGCCCTTCGCGGCGTCGACGCGCCACGACGAGGCTCGCGGGGAGGCGAGCCAGTCCTGCTGGTAGCTGCCGTGAACGAGGAGCAGGTCGCCGAGCTCACCGGCCAGTCGTCGCGCTCGGATCTCGCGGATCATCGGGTGGTAGCGGTAGACGAACGGCACGGCGGCGACGATCCCCGCCGCGTCGACGGCCTCGGCGAGCCGCTCCGCCTCACCCACCGACATCGCGATCGGCTTCTCTATGACGAGGTGGATCCCGGCGTCGGCGATCCGCACGCCGTAGGGGACGTGCGTGTCGTTCGGGGTACAGACGTGCACCACGTCGGGGCGGTCGGCGAGAACCTCTTCGAGGTCCTCGTATCCGCGCGGGACGCCCCACTCGGCGGCGACGGCCGCGGAGCGCTGCGGGGTCGAGCCGAGGACGCCGAGGACGTCGGCACTGGCGAGACGGGCGGCGCGCAGATGCGCGGCGCCGATCATGCCCGTGCCGACGATGACGATGCGAGGTGTGTGACTCATGTCCTTCTCTTGCGGATCAGTCGCGGGGGTAGTCGACGAAGGCGAATGCGGAGCCGTCCGGCGCCCAGCTGGGCACGTTGACGGTGCCCTGCCCGCCGTGCAGCGCGACGATCGTGGTCGGCTCGGTCCAGGCGCCGACCCGCACGAGGCGGAGCTCCACGGAGAGGTCGCCGGGGTGGCCCGTGGTTCCGGGCGGGTAGCTGAGGTAGGCGACGACGTCGCCGGTGGGGGCGATGTGCGGGAACCAGTTGACGCGCTCGTCGAAGGTCAGCTGCTCGAGGCCGCTGCCGTTCTCGCGGATCCTGGCGAGCTGCGCGTGGCCGGGGGTCTCGCTGAACTGCTCGGTGTTAAAGAGGATCCACTCGCCATCCGGGGTCCACTCGCAGCCGTCGGCCGGGCCGGGGTGCGTGGTGATGCGCCGGTCTCCGCCGCCGCTACTGGACATCGTGTGGATGCGCGCCGACGCCCACCAGTCGTCGCCCTCGGGCTCGAGACGGACGTAGGCGAGGCGGAGGCCGTCCGGCGTCACGCCGTGCAGGAAGTGCAGGGCGCCGTCGTCCTCGGTCAGCCGGGTCGGCTCGCCACCCGCGATCGGCACCGACCAGATGTGCCAGTCGTTCGCCGATGCGTAGACGACGTCGCCCGAGGGCGCGAGCACGTGGTCGTTGTTGACCGGTGGGAGCCCGGGTGCCTCGATCGCGACCGGCTCGTCGGAGCCGTCGGCCGGCAGCAGCCAGAGGCGTCCGTGCGCGTTGACGAGCAGGCGGCCGTCCGAGGTCCAGTTCGGGGCTTCGTACGGATGCGCGCGGGACTCGGCGACGGTGCGGACCTCTCCGGTGGCGCGTTCCCAGATGCGGATGCGGTCTCGCTGGCCGGGCTGCAGCTGCGGCAGCGGAGGACTCTCGATCACGACGCCTCCTCGGCGATCTGGGCGCGGATGCCCTCGACGATCAGGTCGTGGTCCTCCTGCGACGAGAGCCCGGAGGCCGTGGCGACGGCCACGACGCCCACGCCGCGCACGCGGAGGGGGACGGCCCCGGCGGTGATCGCGTAGCGGTGATCGAGCCAGGTCCCTCCCGGGGGGCGAGAAGCTCGCTGTCAGCGTGCTGCTGCACGCGCCCAGCTACCAGGACGACGTGCCCTTCGGCGTCCTGAAGCCCACGACGATGTAGGGCGGAGTGGGGCGCGAGACATCGGAACCGCGGCACGGCCAGGTCGCTCGGCTCTCGCAGTGGGACTTCGGATTGACCGTCGGCATCTGGCGCCTGCTCGACATCGCTCAGCAGACCGGGGTGCCGGTCGCGGTCGCGCTCGACGCTGCCGGTGTGCGGGAGATGCCGGGCCTGGCACGGCTCGCCGCCGAGCGCGCCCAGGAGATCGTCGTGCGCGGGCGGGCAGCGAACGACATTCTGGGAAGCGGTGTCGTGGACGAGCGCGGATACATCGCGGATGCGCGATTGGCCGTCGAGACGGCGACCGGCCGCTCCACGAGCGGCTGGTTCGGGCCGGAGCGCGGCCAGAGCCCGCAGACGACGACGCTGCTGCGCGAGGCGGGCTTCTCGTGGTTCGGCGACTGGCCCGTCGACGAGCGTCCCGTCGCGCTCTCGGGCGGTGCCGCCGGCCTCGTCGCGCTGCCGCATCCGCTGGAGACCGAGGACATGTTCTCGCTGTACACGCGCGGTCTGCCGTTCGCCGACTACGAGCGGGCGCTGGAGGACACCTTCGACCAGCTCATTCGAGACGCCGAGATCGTCGGTCCCCGCTACCTCGGACTGAGCTGGTTCGGCTGGGTGCTCGGACAGGCGTGCTTCGCCGACGTCGCCGAGCGGATACTCGCTCGCCTCGCCGCGCATCCCGATGTGCTGCTCGCGACCCCGAGCGAGATCGCCGCACTCACGTGACCCGCACCGACATCGAGGGGCCTCCCGCCGCGGCGACCCCTCGCGATTTACCGCGTCGTCTCGCCTGGGCACTGGGCTCCGGCACCGTGCTGCAGGGACTCAACTCGGCGATCATCGCTGTCGCGCTCGTCCCGATTGCGCTGCAGTTCGGCTCGGACGACTCCATCCCCTGGCTCGTCAGCGGCCTGTACATCGCCGCTGCCATCGGCGCCCCCGCGGGGGGCCGACTCGCCGACCTCTTCGGCCCGCGCCGGGTCTACCTCGCCGGCCTCGTCATCGTGCTCGCGGCCTCCGTCGCCGGCCCGTTCATGCCCTCCGTCGAGTGGCTGGTGATCGACCGTGTCGTCCTGGGTCTTGGCACGTCCATCCAGTTCCCCGCGGCGATGGCGATCATCCGGCGCCGAGCCGCCACCACCGGTCTCAACCCGGTCGGCGCGATCGGGATCACCGCCCTGTGCGGTCAGGCCACGGCGGCCCTCGGGCCGACTGTCGGCGGTCTCATCATCGCCGCGACGGGCTGGCAGGGGATCTTCTGGGTGAACCTGCCGATCATCCTGAACTCCGCGATCTGGGTGCTGCGCGGTGTCCCCGCCGACGAGCCGACGCCTCATAAGGGTTTCGTGCCGACGGTCCGTTCGCTCGACCCGCTCGGCGTCCTGCTCTTCGTCGCTACGCTCGTCGCACTCATGCTCGGCCTGCTCTCGCTCACCAGTGAACCCCTGTGGCCGGCTCTCGCCGCCGTCATCCCCCTCGTGGGCGCACTGATCTGGCGTGAGCTCCGCGCCGGATCGCCGTTCGTCGATCTGCGCCTGATGGGACGGCATCCGCAGATCGCGCTGACCTGCCTTCGCGCGATCGCGACCTTCACGTCGTTCTACTGCGTGTTCTACGGGCTCCCGCAGTGGCTCGAGTCAACACGCGGACTGGACCCCGCCGCGACAGGCCTGCTGATGCTGCCCGTCTTCGGGGTTGGCGTGCTCTCGACGCTGGTGGCGACCAGGCTCGGACGCCGGGTCGGACCGCGTGCGCTCCTAGCCGTGGGCACCACGGGCATGATCGCCGCCGGGGTCATCTTGCTGTTCTTCGTCGACGCCTCCAGCCCAGTCTCCCTGCTCGTGGGGGTCGCCGTGCTGCTCGGCATCCCGAACGGATTCAACAACCTCGGCAACCAGCTCATCCTGCACGCGGCCGCGCCGTCAACCGTTGCCGGATCGGCGAGCGGGCTCTACCGCACCGCTCAGTACGTCGGCGCTTGCACCTCGTCCGTCGTCGTCGCGCACTCCTTCGCGACGACGACCGCTGACGGCGGCATCGCCCTGCTCGGCGCCTGGATCGCCGGACTGGGAGCTGTGCTTCTCCTGCTCAATTCGATCGCGATGCTCGTCGGCCGTCACCGCATTAGGCATCGCTTACCCGATGATGCCGCCGGCAACGACGTACCGAAGCGTCGACCCTTCTCGTTCTCGCTTCGCCGTGGTCACGCTGTCCTCGACGTGCACGGCGACCTGATCCCCTCTAGGCGAAAGAGGGATGCGCGCTGAGCCGCGGTATCGCCTTCACAGCACTTAGTCGGGTCATCTGCTCGCCAGAGACGGAGCGTCTGTTCGAATGTTCGTCCAAGCGCTGCTTCTGGAGGAGCGAAGGACGGCGTCGACGATGCGGACTGATCGTAGGCCGTCATGCACAGTCGGTAGGCCTTCCGGGTTCTCTCCGCGGGTTTTCGCGTAAGCATCGGCGATGAGCTGTGCGAACGCGTCCGTCCACCCTTGGGAGTGCCCGGCGGCGATCAGGTTCATTCTGGCCTGGTCTGCCGACACCGTCCCCTCCCCCCGGTGAAGGACGGTCGAACCATCGGTGCCTCCGAACCATGCGGATTCAGGATGCTCCTGATCGAATACCGCAGATCCCTTCGATCCGTCGATCTCCAGCCAGAGACGGTTCTTGCGGCCGGCAGAGACCTGCGAGATGACAGTGTTGGCTAATATCCCTCTCTCCGTCCGAAATGTCGCAACCGCGACGTCTTCGGTGTGGACTTCGGCAAGGGGCGTTCCCGTCGGGGTGCCTCCGAAGGACTCGCCCGTTCCAGTCGGCCGCGATGGATAGGCGATCGCGAAGGAAGCTGTCGTGGCGGTGAGCTCTTCGCCCGAGACGAACGCAGCGAGGTCAGCCCAGTGAGAGCCGATGTCTGCGAACGCGCGGGACGGCCCGCCCTTCGCTGCATCCACCCGCCACGAGGAAGCCTGTGGCGACGCGAGCCAGTCCTGTTGGTAGCTGCCGTGCACCAGGAGCACGCTTCCGAGGTCGCCGGAGAGCCGGCGTGCTCGGATCTCTCGAATCATCGGGTGGTAGCGGTAGACGAACGGCACCGCGCCGACGACTCCTGCTTCCTCGACGGCGGCGACCAGCTGTTCGGCGTCTTCAACTGACGTTGCGATCGGCTTCTCGATGATCAGATGGATTCCCGCGCGAGCGATGCGCACTCCGTATGACACGTGGGTGTCGTTCGGAGTGCAGATGTGCACGATATCGGGTTGATCGGTGATGACCTGTTCGAGGTCGGAGTAGGCACGCGGGACGCCCCATTCGGCAGCAACGGCTGCTGAACGAGACGCGGTGGATCCGAGGACACCGATCACGTCGGCTCCTGCAGCCCGGGCCGCACGCAGATGCGCGGCGCCGATCATGCCGGTTCCGACGATGACGACACGCTGACGCTGAGACATGAGTTCTTCTGCTTCCAATTTGGTCGTGGAGCGGGAGGGTGGTGTGCTGGGAGGGACGAAGAATGTCGCGGCTGTGGCTGGGCACTCGGTTCCTCATCGGCCGAGCAGCCTCACCCGAAGGTGTTCTGTTCCGCCGGAGTGTCGTCCGTCCGACTCAGAAGTCGAGAGCAGTCGTGGACGGGTATGCGACGAAGGCGAAACGTCGGCCGTCCGGCGCCCAGCTGTTCGTATTGAGAGACCCTTGGCCGCCGAAGAGCGTGGTGACCGTGATCGGATCGCCGCCCCCCGCCGGGAGAATGCGCAATTGCACCTCTACATCAGCGGGATGACTGATGGTGCCCGATGCATAGCTGATGTAGATGAAGCGGGATCCATCGGGCGACAGGTGCGGGAACCAGTTCACGCGCTCGTCGAAGGTGAGCTGCTCGCGCCCTGTGCCGTTCAGCCGCATGCGGAAGATCTGGGAGTGCCCTTTCACCTCGGCAGCCTCTTCGGAGTTGTAGTACAACCAGGTTCCGTCCGGCGAGAACTCGGGCCCGTCGAAGTCGTTCACTCCCTCAGTGAGCTGCACGTCGGGCCCACCCGCCGCCGGGATCAGCGCGAGATTGCGGCGAGCACGCGGCTCGTCGCCTTCCGGCTCGACCGAGACGTAGGCGAGTGTGCTCTCATCCGGTGAGACGCCGTGGAGCCAGTAGCTGTACTGCTGCTCCGTCGGGTGCTCGTTCGAGACGCGTCGGGCGTCTCCTCCGTTGACGTCGACGCAGTAGAGGTGACCCTCGGCACTGAAGTAGACGCGTTCCCCGTCGGGCGAGAGGACATGATCGTTGTTCACCCCGCTGACCGCGCCGATCGGGATCTCCTGCAGCGGCCCCGATCCATCTGCTGGCAGGCGATACAGCCTGCCCTGCCCATTGACGACCAGCCATCGGCCGTCAGGCGTCCAGTTTGGCGACTCGATCATCCGGTCGAGCTCGAGCAAGACTTTCTCGGTGCCCTTGTCGAGATCGGCGATGATCAGCTGCGACACCTGACCGGTCTGCAGGTCGGTGCGGCCGGCATATCGGTTGGTCGAGAGCCCGGTCGAGGCCGTGGAGGAAGTCATTCTGAAACCCTTCTTCATGATGTCGTGAGTCATGCCCAGGCCTCGTGGTCCGAGACGAGTGGGCCCTCGGCGGCGGCGCGGCGAATTGCGAGCGCGACCGCGTGGTCCTGGCACGCTTCAGCGAGGGAGTAAGGCGGGGGCCCCTCTCCGCGTACCCACTCCCCTGCATCGGCGACGAGGTCGGCCACGGCCAGCTCGTCGTCCGAGAATCTTCCGCCCTCGAAGCGGTTGCGGTGCAGGACCCGGCCGTCGAACGCAACGGTGGTCGCGTCGGCGCCCTCGAGGTTGAGGCCGCGGCCGGAGATGCCTCTTTCGAGGCGGGAGATCACGGGAGCGGTCGGCCCGATCATCCTGACCACGACGTTGTCGTGGATCTCACCGAGTGACCCACGGACCGTCAGCCTGTCGGGCCGCAGCGGGTTCCACCACTGGTTATCCGTGAAGTCGTACAGCCCGCGCGTGCCGTTCTCGAAGACGAGGCTCGCGAGCGTGTGCACCACGGGTCTCGGCTCGGCGGCGCCCGTCCAGCCGGCCGCGTCCAGAGGATCGAGCAGAGGAACAACCATGCTCTGGGCGGTCACCTGCACGGGTCCCCGACCAGCGCCGAGCAGCCCTCTTATCAGTGCGACGGCGTGGTACTCATGTGTCGAGCTGACGTGGACGAAGCTCGGCTCGCCGATCGTCCCCTCGGCCACCAGTGCTCCGATCGTGGCGGTGAGCGGGTAGCGCGGGTACTGCTCCGCGACGGCGACCAGGCCACTCGTACCGACGTCCCGCCACAGTGCTCGGAGACTGTCGAGATCGGGGGCGGGTGGCGTCTCTGCCAGGACCGGCACTCCGCGCGCGACCAGCTCGCGGATGAAGGCTGGCGTGACCTCCCAGGGCACCGACACGACGACGAACTCCGGCCGCGTCGCGAGCAGGGCGTCGAGATCGGAGACGACGGCGATGTCTCGACCTGCCGAGTTGCCGACCTCCTCGGGGCGCCGGGCGAGTAGTGCCGTCACCTCGAACAGGTCCGGTCGCGCTCGGGCGAGATCGAGGTACACGGTCGAGCGCCAGCCTGCTCCGATGACGGCGAAGCGGGCCCGGTGAGGGGCCGGAACGCCGTTTGTCCGGTTCGCAGCGGTCTGCCGCGACGGCCTGCTCGGCGTCACGCGGCGGGCACAGTCGTCACGCGACACCGGCGAATCCCGGGGAGTACCAGTCCCCCGCGGGCACCTCGATGACGTGCAGGAGCAGATCGTGGCGGGGAATCCCGATCGCCTCCAGCTCGTCGGCGATCGCGACTAAGCCGTCGTGCTTCCCTGCGGAGGAGGCGTAGCCGACGCCGGCGAGGATCTCGATGAAGACGATGTCCTCGCGGGGAGGCTCGGGGTGAGCCCGACCGAAGACGAGTTCACCGGGCTCGTGGAGGCGGAAGGTCTGGAAGAGGTCGGTTGCGGGCATGTCGAAGCCCCGTACCATTCCGGCGAGGATCGCCGCACTTAGTTCGGGGAGTCGGTCACGATAGCCGCTGTGCAGGTCGATGCGGGCGTGGGGCATGTCTGTTCTCCTTCGGAGAGGTGGATCCCGGCCGCGGGCTCGCGGCGAGTGGTTGTCGGACGAGTGCGTGTCTCAGCCGCGGGCGTCGAGCCAGTGCTCCGAGGGTGGGCGCAGCGCCTCGATGCGCGCCCAGATCTCGGCCGGCACGGGGCGGGCGAGAGCGTCGAGCGTCCACTCGACCCGCTCGGGCCGGCTCATGCCGACCAGAGTGCAGTCGACCAGCGACTCACGGAGCGCGTACTGGAGGGCGACAACGCCCAAGGCGACGCCGTAGTCGTCGCAGACGTCCGCCATCGCCGCGACGGCGGCGAGCACTGCGGGAGAAGCGGGCCGGTAGGCGTAGCTGACGATGCCCGAGCGGGGAGCCGCGAGCAGGCCGCCGCCGAGGACTGCAGCGTTGAAGACCGC
Organism: Rathayibacter sp. VKM Ac-2929; assembly: GCF_022815495.1. Lineage (NCBI taxonomy): Bacteria > Bacillati > Actinomycetota > Actinomycetes > Micrococcales > Microbacteriaceae > Rathayibacter > Rathayibacter sp. VKM Ac-2929. Next base: position 46,864 of record NZ_JALGRV010000008.1, on the reverse strand, counting down.
CATGCCTCGTGACGACGCGTCATGCATCACCGCCTCCGCGCTGCGGTCCACCAGTGTGAGTCGGTTGTGCACCAGCAGCGCATCGAAGACGCCCAGATCGACGTATCGCTGCATGGTCGGGGCGTGTCCTCCGGCGACCCCGATGGCGCCGATGACGCCCTCCTCGCGCAGTGCGACAAGGGCCTCGACGGCGCCTCCTGGGGCCGCCAGCTCCTCGAACTCGAAGAACTCCGGGTCATGCAAGTGCACGAGCGGAAGCCGGTCCATGCCCAGTCTCTGCTTGCTCTCCTCCACCGATCGGCGGACCCGCTCGCCTGAGTAGTCGCGCCCGGATGCGTCGACCTTGGTGACGACGAGAGTGTCCTGGTCGCGTCCGACGCGGTCGAGAGCGGTGCCGATGCGGCGCTCGCTCTCACCGTCGTTGTATCCGTTGGACGTGTCGATCACGGCGATCGGGCTGCGCAGCACCGCCTCGACGAGATCGACGGCCCTGTCAGCCGGTACGGAGTAGCCGAGTACCTCCGGCATGCTGGCGAGGGGTGCTCCTCCGAGACCGATCGCCGAGACCGTCAAGCCCGTGCGCCCAGCAGGCCGGAGCCAATCCGGGGCACCCGGAGTCGAGTCCGGCCGTGTTCCTGTCGCTGCGTTGTTCATCGTGACTCCTTCGTCGGGTGCTTCTTCAGTACGAGCGCCGAGGGTGGCGATCAGCCCACGATCGCGAGTTCTCTCGGTCGGCGGACTGCGCCGAGCCGCTCGTGGATGACGAGGGCTGCAGCGCCGATCGCCGAGGAGTGCCGTCCGGAGTCGGCCAGCCGCACCTCGGTCGGGTGGATATCGCGCACGTAGGCGCGCTTCTGGAGTTCTGCCGCCACGACATCGACGACGAGCTGACCCGCGATGTCCAGCGCCGGCCCGGTGAGAACGATCCGCTCGAGGTCCAGAACGTTCGTGAGGGAGACGAGCGCGATACCGATGTAACGAGCCGCAGCCGTGAGCAGGTCTCGAGCCTCGTCGTCGCCGCCGACCGCGGCCGTCGCGATCCTGTCGTAGTCCTCGAGGGTGTCCTCCCCGTCCCCCGACAGTCCCAAGCGTTCGACAAGACCGGAATTCTGGAGTGCGTTATCGACGATCTGCGGAGGTGCGGCCAGCCGCTCCAGGCAGCCGCGGTTCCCGCACGGGCACTCGGGGCCGTCGACGTCGAGAACCATGTGGCCGATTTCACCCACGTTCGACGTTGCGCCGCGGTAGACGTCGCCTCCTGCGACCAGCCCGAAGCCGATGCCGTTCGAGATGTTGACGACGCCGAAGTCCTTCGCCGCGGGTGCGCGGCTACTCCAGAACTCACCGATCGCCGCGCAGGTGGAGTCGTTCTCGACGGAGATGGAGCGGCCGGTCGCCTCGCGGAGGTCTCGCTCGATGGACGACCACTCCCACTCCGCCAGGTCGAACGGATGCACTCGGGTCGCGTATCCGCTGAAAGCCTGCCGTCCGGAGACGGCGACACCGATACCGAGAAGCGTCTCCGACTCCACTCGTGCATCGGTCAGCAGTTGATCGACAGCCTCAGCAGCTCGCGCCACGAGCGCGGGCCGGCTCTGATGAGCCATTCCGGGCGAAGTCGAGGACGCGATCACCTGTCCCGCCAGATCCGTGAGCACGCACTCCACGCGAGTCTCTGCGATGAACAGGCCGATCGCGTGCCGGGAGGCGTTGTCCAGCTGTAGAAGAGTCGGCCGTTTGCCTCCCGTTGAGGCTCCCCGGCCGGTCTCGGCGATCACCCCGTCGGAGAGGAGCTGCTTGACGATTCGTGACACCGACGCCTCGGTCAAGCCAGATCGCAGCGCCAGCTCGACGCGGCTGATGGACCCTCCGGAACGGATCAGGTCGAGCAGCGCTCCGTAGTTGTCCCCCATGGGGTCACCTCTTCGTGTGGTCGGAATTTCTTTCTTACGTACCGTACCCAAGTTGAGCGAATCGTGCTAGCTTTCCGAACCAGCCGCTCCCACGCGGCCCTGCACTCAACGACGAGGAGACATCGAACAATGCGGTTCCACAGCACTCTGGCTCGCACCATCACCCGTACGGCGGCTGCTACCGCCGTCATCGGTCTCGCCGTCGGCCTCGCCGGCTGCTCCAACGGATCGTCGTCGGCCCCCTCCGGCGACGCCACCTCCGGCTCGATCACCTGGTGGGGCTGGACGCCCGACGCGAGCGTCGGCGATGCCTACATCGCCGAGTTCAACAAGGTGTACCCGGACATCGAAGTGACCTACAAGAACTTCGAGAACGGCGACTACAACTCCGCCCTCCGTCCCGGCCTCACCTCGAACTCCGGCCCGGATGTCTTCGACATGGCGCCCGGTGGTGACACGGGGTCGTTCCCGACCTACGGCGACTTCGCCTTCGATCTCCGCCCCGCACTCGAGGAGGAGTTCGGCGCAAGTTGGGCCGACCAGTACACCTTCTCCCCGGACTCGTTCACTCGGGACGACGACTCGATCGCTGCTGTTCCGATGGGCGGAGTCGCCGCCGGGATGCTCTGGGTTGACCAGGATCTCCTCGACGAGGCAGGAGTCGCCGCCCCCACGACGTATGACGAATGGGTCGACGTGTGCGCGGCCCTGAAGTCAGTGGGGAAGGACTGCATGGCGATGGGCGCGGTCGGTGTGAACGGGTTCACGGTCGAGACCTGGCGCACCATCGTCGCCAGTGTCGAGCCGGGGGTGTGGATGAAGGCCATTCGCGGCGACGTCGGCTGGGACGATCCCGCCTTCGCGGAAGGCCTCACGATCCTAAAGAAGATGCAGACCGATGGCATCATCCCTGCGGACGTGGTGGGGCTCACCCAGTACCCGGATGCCAACAACGCGTTCCTCTCGCAGAACGCCGCGATGGTTCAGATGGGGACGTGGTACGCGCAGTACAGCCGCGCCGAGAGCGCCTCGGCGTCGATGTCGGCCGCCGGCGTGAGCGACCCCAAGCCGTTCACGCAGCTGCCCGTCCCGTTCCCCGATGTAGCCGGAAACGGCGACGTCCCAGGCATCTTCGGCGAAGTCGACTACGGACTCGCCGTGAACGCCCGTTCGAAGAACACCGCCGCCGCCACCACTTTCGCTCTGTGGCTGACCTCGACGAAGGAGGGTGCGCAGACCATCGCGAATGCCGTCGACCTCATCCCCGGTCTCGTCGGGGTGGAGCCGCAGTGGGACGACCTCGGTCTGGTGAACCCGGACGTGCAGATCCCGGCGATCAAGGACCTCTACTCCCAGGTCGCCGCGATCACCGAGCCGCGGAACGCGGAATCGACTCCGGAGCAGCTCGAGGCCCTGAACTCGGCCGCTGTCTCCGTCCTCGAGGGCAGCGTCTCACCGGACGATGCGATCGACACGCTCGTCGCGAAGATCGGCCAGTAGGGCGACCCCGTGACGAACGCGTCAGTGCAAGCTCGCGACGTCTCAGACGATCTCGTCGGTACCACTCCACCCGCTCCGACCGCGCGCTCGGCGCGGCGCGGATCACGCCGTTCCGCGATGCGGGCGTCGGGACTTCCTTGGATCCTCCCTGCGCTGGTCATCTCCGGCGGGATCATCTACTTCTGCATCGGCTACAACGGCTACGTCGCGACGCTCGACTGGAACGGGGTCAGCCCCAACCCGCAGAGCGTTGGCCTGGACAACTTCGCCCGAGCTTTCGCCGATCCGATCTTCTGGGGGACGATCCAGCACACCGCTGTCTACTTCGTCGTGACCTTCGCTGTGCAGACGGTCCTGGGGATCCTCTTCGCCGTTCTCTTGCACTCGAAGATCCGATTCGCCGTGCTCTACAAGGTCGTCATCTTCATCCCCGTCGTGCTCGCTCCCGCGATCATGGCTCCGGTCTTCCGGATCATGTTCGCCGGCGAAGGCCCGATCAATCAACTGCTGCAGGCGGTCGGCTTGGGATTCCTCGCTCAACCATGGCTCGCCCAGTCGAGCACGGCCCTGGGAGTCCTGATGATCATGCAGGTCTGGCAGTCGACCGGCATCTCGTTCATCCTCTACTACTCCGCCATGAGTCAGATCGACACCGAGATCATCGAAGCCGCCCGGATCGACGGCGCCGGCAACATCCGCGTGATCTGGAGCATCATCGTCCCCGGCATCAAGGGCACTGTCGTCGCCCTCGCGATGCTGACCGCCATCGCCTCCCTCAAGCTCTTCGACATCCCCTACCTGGTCACCCTGGGCGGACCGAACTACGCGACCGAGTTCCTCGGGACATACATCTACCGCCAAGCCGTGCCCCTGGGCGACGTCGGCTACGCAGCGGCCCTCTCGGTCCTTCTGCTGATCCTCGCCCTCGCGATGGCGATCATCCTCAGCGCCCGCGGCGGCGACAAGAAGGAGAGGAACTCCTGATGCTCGAAGCGCGCACCCTCCCCGGCAAGCTGCTCCTTCAGCTGCTGATCACTGTTCTCGCACTCCCGTTCCTCTTCCCCCTCGTCGCGATGGTGCAGGGCTCGCTTGCAGGGCAAGGCTGGGGCAACTACCTCGCCGTGCTCGCGCTGCCCGAGCTGCCACTCTTCTTCCGCAACAGCGTCATCATCTGCGTTCTCACCATCGCAATCGTGTGGGCCGCGACGATGCTCGCCGCCTTCGGGTTCTCGAAGCTGCAGATCCGCGGCAAGGAGTTCTTCTTCTGGATGCTCCTCGCCGCCCTCACCCTGCCCGAAGTGGTGCTGATCACTCCGCTGTTCGTCACGGCGACCTCGACCAACCTCTACAACACCTACTGGGCCGTCGTCCTGCCACTGGCTGCGCTGCAGATCCCGTTCACCGTGCTGATCACACGCACCTTCGTCAATGGCATCCCCGATGCCCTCGTCGAAGCTGCGCGCATCGACGGCTCGACGACTATGCAAGCGTTCTGGCACGTGATCCTTCCGCTGACCAGGCCGATCGCTGCCGCCGTCGTGGTGCTGACTCTGATCAGCACGTGGAACTCCTACCTCCTGCCGCTGATCTTCCTGCAGGACGCCGACTTCCAGGTGGTGACCCAGGTCCCCAGCTTCTTCCAGGGCCAGTTCACCGACGACCAGACGAAGGTGCTCGCTTCGGCCGTCATCACCGCACTCCCGGAGGTAGTCGCCTACCTCTGCCTCCAGAAGCTTTTCGAGCGCGGCCTCTCCGCCGGCGCCCTCAAGTGAACGACGAACCTCGAGAAGGAACTCCATGGCCCGCGAACTCGCTGCAGGGCAGCGCTCCCGCATCCACATCATCGACATCACCACCGGAGAGGACCGCATCGTCCACGAGTCGGATTCGGTGCTCTACGAGGCTCCCAACTGGAGCCTGGACGGTTCCGCTCTGATCATTAACGGGAACGGGCACCTGTTCCGTCTCTCGCTGACTGCGGAGTCGAGTCCGCAGCGGATCGATTTCGGCTCTCTGCCCGAGCTGAACAACGACCACGTGCTCGACCCTGATGGAGAGCACGTCTTCATCTCGGCGAACGACTGGCATATTTACAGGGCTCCCCTTCTCGGAGGCGCACCGACGCGCATCACGAACGACGACGGACGGCTTCACTTCCTCCATGGTGTGAGTCCCGACGGTGCGACCCTCGCCTACATCGGAATCGAGCGCGGGGTCGACGGAGAGTGGGGTGCAGGAGACATCTGGACGATCCCCGCGGCGGGCGGTGAGGACGTGGCGATCACGAGGGACGGCTTCCCTGACGACGGCGCCGAGTACTCCAACGACGGGGAGTGGCTCTACTTCAATTCGGAGCGCGCCGACACGGGTCCTGGTCACGCACAGCTCTACCGCATGAGGACGGACGGGTCCGGCGCCGAGCAGCTCACCTCCGACGAGCGGGTCAACTGGTTCCCGCACGTCGCCCCCGATGGGAGCAGGATCGCGTTCATCAGCTTCCCGTCGGGCACGCTCGGACATCCGGCCGACCTCGACTGCATCATCCGTGTCTGCGGTCCGGCCGGGGAGGATGCCGCCGATCTCGTGCACGTGTTCGGCGGGCAGGGAACCATGAACGTCAACAGCTGGTCACCGGACAGTCGCGCGTTCGCCTACGTCGACTACCCCGTGGACGACGCATGATCCGCATCGGGCTGCTCGGCGCGGCCGGCATCGCCCCGCAGGCCCTCGTGAACCCGGCTCGACGCCGCGACGATGTCACGGTGGAGGCGATCGCGGCTCGCAACGGCGCGTCAGCCGAGCGTTTTGCGACCGAGAACGACATCCCGACCGCGCTCCAGGGCTATCAGAGCTTGCTCGACCTCGACGAGGTCGACCTCGTCTACATCGCGCTCCCGCCATCCGAGCACGCGCACTGGTCGATCGCGGCGATGGAGGCAGGCAAGGACGTTCTCTGCGAGAAACCGATCACCATGGATGCGGACGAGGCGGAGCAGGTCGCGGCGGTGGCTGCACGCACCGGTCGCCTCGTGATCGAGGCCTTCCACGACCACTACCACCCGCTGACCGGGCGGATGCTCGATCTCGTGCAGTCGGGTGCGATCGGCGACCTGGTCTCGATCAGGGCAGCATTCACCGCCGACAACCCGTTCTCGCCGTCCTCGCTCCGGCATGTGCCGGAGCTCGGCGGCGGGGCGTTGATGGATCTCGGTTGCTACCCCGTGCACTGGATCCGCACGATCGGCGGTGGGGAGCCGAGCGTCGTCTCGGCCTCGCACATCGCGGGGCCCCTGGGGGCCGACGAGACCATCGACGCCGAGCTGGAACTGCCCGGCGGCGTCGAGGTGCGTCTGCACGCGAGCATGGCGGCAGGGAGCGCGTTCGCCGCGCCACTGTCGGTGATCGGAACCCGGGGACGTCTGGACGTCGACAACCTCGTGCTCCCGCACCTCGGACACAGTGTGAGCCTCGAGCGCGACGGCCGATCCGATCGCCTCACCGTGGGTGGGCGCGAGACCTATGACCACGAACTGGACGCCGTCGTGCAGGCGGTCGAGTCCCGCGAGGAGCCTGACACCGGTCCGGCCGATTTCATCGCCACCATGCGCGTGATGGACGCGATCCACCTCGCCGCCGGGGTGGCACGCCCTCGCGGCAAGGCTGCCGCGTCGTGACCGGGTGGATGCCGCTGTTCGACGGGAGCAGCCTTGACGGCTGGTTCGCCGCACCGCGCAGCTACGGCACTGTCCGTCCAGGCGGACCGACGGTACTCGAGGCGATCCCGGGATTCCCTGCTGACTACAACGAGCGCGCGGCGGAGCATCCCGCCGTGTGGAGCGTCGAGGACGGCGCCATCGTCGGCCGCCAAGACCCGACCACTCCTGGATGGGGCGGATACCTCGTCAGCGAGAGCTCGTTCGGCGACTTCGAGCTCGAACTCGAGATGCGACCCGACTGGCCCGCGGACACCGGTGTGATGATCCGACGGCAGCGGGACTCCTGGGAGGGGCTGCAGGTGCTGGTCGACCACCGCCCGGGCGGCTCGATCGGAGGCTTCTACGGCAACGGTATCGGCGGCTTCCACGGCGTCCCCTTCGCGGTCGACGTCGAGCGCGACGCCGCCGGTACCCCGATCGGGCTCAGAGAGGACGACCCGGCGCAGTCGCGGGAACCGGTTACTCCGGAGAAGCGCGCTCTGCTCTCCCGCTCCTCCTCGATCGCGCCCTTCCTCCGGTCCTGGCGCTTCGACGACTGGAACACCCTACGCATCCGATGCGTGGGCGAGCGCCCCGTCGTCACGAGCTGGATTAACGGGCATCTGGTCGCCTCCCTCGACACCGCGACGATGCATCATCCCGGATACGATCCGGACGCCGTGTGGGGCCTGCTGGGCCCCGCCGGGCACATCGCCTTCGAGGTGCACGACAACGACCCGGGCCTGGGCGATGACAGGTGGGGGCCCGGCGCGGCATGCCGGTGGCGGAACATCCGCCTCCGCGAACTGACGGATGAGGAAGATCATGAGCACCGCTGACCTACTGGACGAGATCCGATCGGAGCTGCCCCTCCGGACCCTGTCGCGCTTCGATCACGACGACGCTCGACGCCTCGGAGAAGCAGCTGCTTCGATCGCCGAGCGAGAGGGTCTTGCCATCACCGTCCGAGTGACGCGCGGACTACAGTGCGTATTCCATCTCTCCTTCGCCGGGACGACGGCTGAGCACGACGACTGGGTGCGACGCAAGATCAACACGGCACTGCGGCATGAAGTGCCGAGTCTGGAATTCGTATTGCGCCAGGAGCTGGCCGGCCAGCTGCCGGGCTGGCTCGACCCGCTCGAGTACGCGGTCGCCGGCGGAGCGATACCCCTGGTCGTCGACGGGAACGTCGTCGGCGCGATCGCTGTCTCGGGACTGGTCGGATCCATCCGCGAGGACCACGATCTCGCTGTGGCAGCACTGAGATCTACGCGCGCGCAACCGATCCCTCGCGATGGCGAGCAGGTTTCTCACCCCGCCTGAGATGGAAAGCAGTAGTGCTTTCCGCGCTCGAGAGAGGCCGCGTCTCGTCGCTCAATCCACCCGCAGTCTCAATCGAAGAGTGCTGCAGACGTCACGGCGCGTAACGACCCCGCGCGAGAGCGGCGCTGTCGATCGTCAGATCCATGACCACCCCTTCCTGATTCTCGTTCTCGGTGGCGGTCACGTTGACGATGGTGCTGACGCCGAAGGTGCCAACCGCGGTGACGAGCTCGGTGCCTGCTGACAAGACCGAGTGGCCGTGCTGGCGCGTGCCATTATCCCATAATCGAGATTATGTCAGTTAAGCTTTAACGAGCGATACTGCGCGGCTCGCAGCGCTGCACTCCGATCGGGCCGAGAGAAAGCACGGCAGCTGATGCTTAGCCGTCATGCGCATAGCGGCGCTCGAAGTCAAGCTCCTGGAAGTCGACGACCTCGGTTGCCCAGTGGTCCCGGACGAAGGCGACGTGGTTGGGGTGCTCGTTGTACGCCGCATAGGCGGCGCGGTCGGCGAACAGCATCGAGAAGTGCCAGGTCAGGTCGCTCTTCGGGCTGACCTGCCTAGCGACGGTGAAGTCCTGCACGCCGGGGATCGCGGCGAGGATGCGGCGGGCGTCGACGAGGAAGAAATCCTCCTCGGGCGAGCCCGGGGCGTGGACGAGCGAGAACGCGACGGTGTGCTGCACCGACTCGGTGCCCTCGCCGGAGGCCCGCGGGCGAACCGCCACCGGCGCCTCCGCGATCGCCTCGTGCTGCGGGGCGTCCGCTCCGATGGCGGTCCAGGCTGCACTGCGCGAGGAGCGGAGGACGGCGTCGACGACGCGGACGGAGCGCAGTCCGTCGTGCACCGTGGGGAGGCCTTCCGGAGCCTCTCCTCGGGTGGCCGCGTAGGCGTCGGCGATGAGCTGCGCGAACGCATCGGTCCAGCCCTGGGAGTGGCCGGCGGCGATGAGGTTCATCCTCGCCTGATCAGCGGAGACGCGTCCTTCCCCGCGGTGCACGACGGTCGAGCCGCCGGTGCCGCCGAACCATGCGGACTCGGGGTGCTCCTGGTCGAAAACCGCGGAGCCGGCGGAGCCGTCGATCTCGAGCCAGAGGCGGTTCTTCCGGCCGGCGGAGACCTGCGAGACGACCGTGTTCGCAACGAGGCCGCGTGCCGTACGGAAGGTGGCGACGGCGATGTCCTCGGTCCGGACGGGAACGTGCTCTCCGGTCGCCGCGCCGCCGAACGACTCCGCTGTCCCCGAGGGCCGCGTCGGGTACGCCGTCGAGAAGGAGGCCGAGGCGTCGGTCAGCTCCTCCCCCGAGACGAAGGCAGCGAGGTCGGCCCAGTGCGAGCCGATGTCGGCGAAGGCGCGCGACGGGCCGCCCTTCTCCGGGTCGACCCGCCACGACGACGCGTCTGGCGAGGCGAGCCAGTCCTGCTGGTAGCTGCCGTGCACGAGGAGGACCTCGCCCAGCTCTCCGGCGATCCGGCGTGCCCGGATCTCGCGGACCATCGGGTGGTAGCGGTAGACGAACGGCACGGCGGCGATGACCCCTGCTTCCTCGACGGCGGCGACCAGCTGCTCGGCGTCCTCGACGGAGGTCGCGATCGGCTTCTCGAGGACGAGGTGGATCCCGGCGCGGGCGATGCGGACGCCGTAGGGCACGTGGGTGTCGTTCGGGGTGCAGACGTGCACGACGTCGGGGCGATCGGCGAGGACCTCGTCGAGGTCGGCGTAGCCGCGCGGGACGCCCCACTCGGCGGCGACAGCGGCGGAGCGGGCCGGCGAGGAGCCGAGGACGCCGAGGACGTCGGCGCCGGCGCGGCGCGCGGCGCGCAGGTGCGCGACGCCGATCATGCCGGTGCCGACGATGACGACGCGGGGGTTCTGACGCATGAGGGTGTTCCGATTCACTCGAGGGGGTAGTCGACGAAGGCGAACGCCGAGCCGTCGGGGGCCCAGCTGGGGACGTTGACGGTGCCCTGGCCGCCGAAGAGCTCGACGATCGTGGTGGGCTCGGTCCAGGCGCCGACCGTCACGAGGCGCAGCTCGACCGGCAGATTCCCGGGGTGGCCGGTCGTGCCGGGCGGGAAGCTGAGATAGACGGCCACATCGCCGGTCGGGTCGATGTGCGGGAACCAGTTCACCCGCTCGTCGAAGGTGAGCTGCTCGAGGCCGGTGCCGTCCTCGCGGATGCGGGCGAGTTGAGCGTGGCCGGGCGCGGTGCTGAACTGCTCCGTGTTGAAGAGGATCCACTCCCCGTCCGGCGTCCACTCGCTGCCGTCGGCGGGGCCGGGGTGGTCGGTCACCGCCCGGTCGTCGCCGCCGGTGCTCGCCATCGTGTGGATCTTCGCGGACGCCCACCAGTTCTCGCCCTCGGGCTCGAGGCGGACGTAGGCGAGCCGCTCGCCGTCGGGGCGGACTCCGTGCAGGAAGTGCAGCGCGCCGTCCTCCTCGGTGAGCCGCGTGGGCTCGCCGCCCGCGAGCGGCACCGACCAGAGGTGCCAGTCGTTCGCGGAGGCGAAGACGACGTCTCCGGCGGGAGCGAGGACGTGGTCGTTGTTGACCGGCGGCAGCCCCGGGGCGTCGATCGCCACCGGCGCCGCGGAGCCGTCGGCGGGCAGGAGCCAGAGCCGGCCCTGCGCGTTGACGAGCAGGCGGTCGTCGCGGGTCCAGTTCGGCGCCTCGAACAGCAGCTCGGTCGACTCGGCGACCGTGCGGGTCGTGCCGGTGGCGCGGTCCCAGATCCGGATGCGCGAACGCTGGCCGGGCAGCAGCTGCGGCAGCGGGGGGCTCTCGATCACGACCGCTCCTCGGCGTTCTGCTCCTCCGCGATCTGCGCGCGCAGGCCCTCGACGATCAGGTCGTGGTCCTCCTCCGAGGAGAGCCCGGAGGCGGTGGCGACGGCGACGACACCGACGCCGCGCACCCGGATCGGGACCGCGCCGGCGGTGACGGCGTAGCGGTGGTCGAGCCAGCCGATGCTCGCCGGGTCGAAGCCGGCGAAGCGCGCCTCGACGAGCGCACCCGAGGCCTCCATCCGCAGCACGAGAGCGGCCTTGCGCTGGATCCAGACCTCCTGGTCCGGGGTGGTGCCGGGCAGCATCGCCCGGAAGAGCGTCAGGCCGGGGCGCTGGATGTCGATGCCGACCCGCAGCCCGCGCTCCACCCCGAGAGCCGCGAGGCGCGTGCCCAGCCGGTACGCGGTCGCGCTGTCGAAGCGGTCGAAGACCAGCTCCCGGTCCTGCTCCTCCAGCTCGGCGAGGCGCGCGGCGGCGCCGTCCGCGCTCACGCGGCGACCTCGTCGCGGACGGCGCCGACCGCTCCGAGCTGCGCGCGCGCCTCCTGGAGGGCGCCGATGATGCCGATGGTCTCCTCGTGGTCGTGCACGGGCGACTCCAGCCGCCCCTCGCCGACGAAGCGGGCGAGCGCTGTGGCCTCCCATGACAGGGCGTCGAAGCCGCGCAGCGGTGTGGGGTCGCTCCAGTCGATCATGGGGCCGCCGTGCTCGGCGGAGGCGAGCCGGAACGAGGTCGGGTTGTAGAACGGCCCGGCGAAGGTGATCGCGGCGTCCGTCCCTGCGATCGACGCGCTCGTGTGGCTGCGGGCGACCATCGACGTGGTGACCACGGACTGACCGAGCCCGCCGTGCTGCAGCACGACGGTCGCGTAGGCGTCGACGCCGCTGCCGGTGAGCGCGCCCAGGGCGTGGATGCTCTCGGGGGCGCCGAGCGCCTGGAACGCGAACTGCATCGGGTAGACCCCGAGATCCAGCAGCGCGCCGCCCGCCATGTCCGGCCGGTTGAGCCGGTGCGCCGGATCAGTGGGGATGAGCTGGCCGTGGTCGGCGAGGACGGAGCGCACCTCACCGAGGACCCCGTCGGCCAGGAGCCCGCGCAGGACGGACGCCTGCGGGAGGTAGCGGCTCCACATCGCCTCCATCACGAGCACGCCCGCAGAGCGTCCGGCCTCGGTGAGGGTGCGCGCCTCGGCGGCGGTGACGGTGAACGGCTTCTCGATCAGCACGTGCTTGCCCGCGGCGATCGCCTGCAGTCCCAGCGCCTCGTGCTCGCTCTGCGGCGCCGCGATGTAGACGACGTCGACCTGCGGATGCGAGACGAGCGCCTCGACCGACCCGAGTGCGTGCTCGATGCCGTGCTGCGCCGCGAAGACGTCCGCGCGGTCCTGCGAGCGGGAGCCGACCGCCACGACGCGCTGCGCCGTGTGGGCGTGCAGGGCATCGGCGAACATCCCGGCGATCCAGCCGGGGCCGATGATCCCCCAGCGCAGCGCGGGCTCGCCTGTCTCGGGCAGGAACAGGTCGGGAGTGGGGAGATGGGTGGGCAGCACAGCGCCTCCAGGGCTTCGTCGACGGTCGGCGGTCCCCTCGGATTCTTCCTGCGAAGACGTCGTTGCCCCGTGCGTTTGGCACGAGCTAAGGTGACCAGCACCACGTTAGCACGAGCTAAATCCCGAACGGAATCTGGACCGACCCGACCGAAGGAGCCGTCGATGACGACGAACGTCCCCGCCCACCCGTACACCACTCCGATCTCGACGAGACCGCTGAGCAGGTGGTATCTCCCCGCGCTGGGCCTTGCTCAATTCGGCATCTTCATCGCGATCCTCTCCCCGGTGATCGTGAGCATGCAGCTCAAGGCGCAGGAGCTCGATCCGAGCAATCCCGCGGCGATCATCGGCACGGTGCTCCCCATCGGCGCGCTCGGGGCGCTGATCGGAAACCCGGTCTTCGGAGCGCTGAGCGACCGCACCCGCAGCCGCTGGGGCAGGCGCAAGCCGTGGCTCCTGGGTGGCATCGTCGCGCTCACCGTCGGCCTCGTGCTCGTCGCGGCGGCCACCGACATCGTCACGCTCGCGCTCGCATGGCTGGTCTGCCAGCTCGCCTCCAACGCCGCGTCGGCCGCTCTCATCGCGAGCTTCGCGGACAACGTGCCGGTCGAGCAGCGCGGCAAGGCCTCGAGCACCCTGGCTCTGGCGCAGAACGTCTCGATCCTCGCCGGCGTCTACGGAGCGGTGCTGCTGGTCGGCAACCTGCCGGTGCTGTTCATCGCGCCGGGAGTTCTCGGCGTCGTCCTCGTGACGATCTACGTCTTCGTCACCCCCGATCGCCTGCCTCCGCTAGAGCAGCGTCCATTCTCGCTGCGCCAGATCCTCGGCACGTTCTGGACGAACCCGGTGAAGTACCCCGACTTCGGCCTCGCCTGGTGGTCGCGCTTCCTCATCACCTTCGCGACCTTCATGTTCACGACCTACCGGCTCCTTTACATGCAGGACCACCTCGGTCTCGACGCCGAGGCCGCCGTCGGCGCGATCGCGCTCGGTGTGCTCCTCTACACGATTGCCCTGATGGCCGCCGCCTTCGTCTCGGGCTGGCTGAGCGACCGGCTCGGCCGGCGCAAGATCTTCGTCGCAGGATCTACCGCCCTCACTGGCGTCGGCTTCGTCGTCCTCGCTTTCAGCAACACCGTCGGCATGTTCTACGTCGCCGAGGTCGTCCTCGGTCTCGCCTACGGCGTCTATGCCGCCGTTGACACCGCCCTCGTGGTCGACGTGCTCCCCGACCCGGCGAAGCCCGGCAAGGACCTCGGCGTAATCAACATCGCGAATTCGCTGCCGCAGTCGCTCGCCCCCGCTGCAGGTCTCGCCCTGCTGGGGATCGGCGGCGGCACGGACAACTATGTCGCGATGCTCATCGGCGCCGGAGTGATCTCGCTGATCGGCGCGCTCGTCGTCATTCCGATCAAGCAGGTCCGATGACCGCGTCCTAAGGTGCAGGAGTCCTCGTCGTTTGCCGAGTCCCTTCCCGTGCCTCGCTGCCCGGATCTCGGGGCGCTCAGGTCACATCTTCGAAGTGGGGACGGGGCCGGTGGAGTCGCGGACGATCAGCGTGGCCGGGGTAGAGATGCGACGACGCGGAGCGTCGGATCCCTCGAGGCGCTCGAGGAGAGTGTCGAGGGTCGCCTCGACGGTGAGCTCCACGTCCTGGTGCACCGAGGTGAGGCGGTGATAGCTCAGGGCTGCGGGCGGGCTGTCATCGAAGCCGACGACGGAGATGCGGGCCGGGACGGGGATGCGTGCCAGCGCGAGCACCGAGAGGACAGCGACCGCTACCTGGTCGCCGCAGCACACCAGTGCCGTCGGCGCATCCTCCCGGGTCAAGACCAGGCGTGCGGCGTCCGCTCCCGATTCCTCGTCGAACCCGCTCGGGATGACATCGACGTGATCGCCGAGACCGACCGCCTCCATCGCGGCTGCATAGGCGGCTGCACGATCGCGCCCCAGGTGGCCTTCGTCGCCGCCGATGTAGGCGATGCGTCGGTGCCCGAGACCGACGAGGTGTGCTACGGCCGCTCGTAAGCCTCCGACCTCGTCGACGTGCACATTGTCCACTCCGTCATCGCGGGACCACTCGCCCAGCCAGACGATCGGCACTCTCGCCCGGGCATCTGCGAGCGCGAGCGCCGTGGGGTCACCGTTGAAGACCGCCATCGCCTCCACTCGTTCCTCCAGCAGCGCCGCAATCGCGTCCTCGCTCGGGTGCTCGCCCACCATCGGGCGGGGGACGACGTGGTAGCCGCGCTCAGCTGCCCGCACGATCATCCGCTCGACGACACGCGATTGGAACGGGTGCCCTACCGCGAAGGCCACGCCGAGGAGCCCGGTGCGCTGCTGCCGGAGCTGCCGCGCCGACGCGTTCGGTCGGTACCCGAGGGTGGATGCAGCCGCCAGCACCCGCTCGCGCGAGTCGGCACTCGGACCGGCCGCACCGCGCAGCACGAGAGAGACGAGCTGTCGGGAGACGCCGAGCGACTCCGCGATGTCGCGCATCGTCGGCGGAGAAGCGCGAACATCGCGTCCTCCACTCATCTCGCCCCCACCGTCCTGATTCACGAAGCAGTCGTTCCCAGTCTGACATCCGCTGCTCGAGCAGGTGCGTGCTCACTCCCGCACGCGGATGTCCCTCCAGCGGCACACCGCCCCGCGCCCCCAGCGAGACTCGCCGAAAACGCTGTCGTTATCGTGCACCTCGAGGGCGATGCGACCGCGGTCCCCGAGATGCGTCGCGACCGCATCGGGGTCGTACCCGGGTGAGCGCAGGCGTGCGGTGTCGAGCCGGGCGATCCGCACTCCGTTGATCCAGGTCGTGAGGACCGGCAGTGCTCCGCCCTCGCACCGGATGCGGAGTTCGTTCCAGTCGTTCCAGCGCCACACCTGCAAGAACTCATCGACGTCCGCGGCTTCCTCGAGCCGCGCGATCTTCTCCGCCGTGACCGGCTCCACGCTCGTCGCGGGATCATCGGCGCGAAGGCCGACAGGGCGACCCTGCTCATCGAGTACGGCGTCCACGGCGAACGGGACCGCCGAGAAGGAGGCGAGCCCGTTCCCGAAGAAGCCGCCGATGCCCCCGGACGGGCGATGGTCGACGAGGACCTGGAAGCCCGCCCAGTCGTCCGCTCGGCGACGCAGCATCACGCCGGTGTCGGCGGGCCAGTCCGGCCGCAGCTCGAGGGCCAGGTCGAAGGAGCCGAACGATTCGTCGCTGAGCAAGTAGCCGCCGTAACCCGGGGTGGCCTGGGCGCCGATCAGCACGCCGTCCTCCACCCTCCAGGACGCGGGGTGCTTCTCCGGCTCGACCGGCAGGGCGATCCCCTGTTCCTGGAGGAGGCTCTCGACTGTCGGGCCGCCCGGGTGGACCGCACCGTAGACGCGCGGAATCGCGCTCCAGCCTGCAAGGCTCGCACCGTCGAGCAGCGGACGGTAGTCAACCTCGTCGAAGACGTCGCGCCGCCCGGACGTCGACTCCGTCACGACACCCCTCCGGTCACCTCGGGCAGCACAGCTCTTCTCGTCCGCAGAATCACGTCAGCACTCCGAGGTTCATTCTCCATCCTCTCGATCAGCTCTGAGGCCGAATGTTCCAGAGGTACGGGTAGGAGTTGCCCTGCTGCACCGCGGCTTGGGTGGCGGCGTCCGTGACGAAGGTCTGCTCCGGGCGGTACCACGGCGCGAACCAGGCCTGCTCGACGGTGTAGGTGTTGATGGCCTTGACTGTGGCCTCGTACTCGCTGCCTTCCGTGGTGCGCACCTTCTCGATCAGCGCGGTCAGCTCGGGATCCTCGCTCTTGAACGGGTTGAAGATGGCCTCCTTGCTGAGGTGGAAGTTGATCAGGGCCAGATCCGGATCCTGCTGGAGGATGAGCCAGGTCGCGGGGTATTTCGGCGCGAGCACGTCGGCTATGAAATTGTTTCCCGCGTCCGTGTAGACCACATCGATGCCGATGTCGGACAGCTGCTGCTGGATGAGGGTGAACGTGGACGCATCGACCGCGGACGCGGTGGGCATCTGGAGGGTGAAGCCATCGGCGTAGCCGGCCTCGGCCAGCAGCTCTCTCGCCTTCTCGGGGTCGTAGTCGTAACGGTCGTCGAGCGACTCGTCGAAGCCGACCGAGGACGGCGGGAAGATCTGGCCGGTCACTGTCCCGTAATCCTGGCCGATGGACGTCAGCATCGCTTCTTTGTCGAAGGCGTAGTTGATGGCCTGACGGACGCGGACGTCGGCCAGGGCAGGCGCGAGAGTACCTTGACGGTCCAGGAGCAGCAGACCCATCCAGCTGAGC
The DNA here is from genome assembly GCF_022815495.1 of Rathayibacter sp. VKM Ac-2929. Taxonomy (NCBI): domain Bacteria; kingdom Bacillati; phylum Actinomycetota; class Actinomycetes; order Micrococcales; family Microbacteriaceae; genus Rathayibacter; species Rathayibacter sp. VKM Ac-2929. The sequence continues at coordinate 29,804 of NZ_JALGRV010000008.1, read as the reverse complement.
TCTGCCGCATTCGCCGTGAACCCGGACGCTTCGAGCTCCGCCACGTTCTTGTTCAGGGCGAGGGTCGACGCGTTAACCTGGCCACCCTTGAGGGCGTTCACCAGAGCCGTGGGATCGCTGTAGACGTTGATGACCAGGTTGTCGTAGTACACGGACTCCGGGTCCCAGTAATCGGCATTGGCTGTGAAGACGTAGGACGTGCCGACCACGGTCTTCGCCGCGTCCAGTTCATAGGGACCGGATCCGACCGGGACGGTCTGGATGTCGTCGGAAGCGAACGCCGCCGGACTCTCGACCAGGCCGGCGTTCTGCGTCAGATAGAAGAGGAACGTCGGGTTCGGCTGCGTCAGGGTGACCGTCACCGTGGAGGCGTCGGTCGCGACGGCGTCCTGGAGGTCCGCCATCTTGGTGATGTCGGGCGAGTTCCCGTCGCGGAATCGGATCAGATTCTGCGCAACCGCGGCCGCATCCACTGGCGTCCCGTCCGAGAAAGCGACCCCGTCACGGATCGTGAGCGTGAGCACGGTGTTGTCCTCGTTGTACGCCCAAGCCGTTGCCAGTCCCTCCGTGATCGTGCCGTCCGGCTCGGCGCGCAGCACCGTATCGTAGACGGCCTGCATGTAGGGCGACTCGTTCGCCCAGTAGGAGTCCGCCGCCGCGAAGGTTGTCAAGGTTTGAATGGCCCCGAGAGTGAGCGTGCCGCCCGAGTCCCCTCCAGAGCCATCACCGCCACCGGCGGTGCAGCTCGTCAGACCGACTGCGAGCGAGGCGGCGACTATGACAGCGGCAGCCCTTTTCCAACGGAACATCTTTGTCCTTCCCGGATGGTGCCTGCTCGACGTCGAGCCCGGCTGCCGAGAACTTAGCACGATAAAATAGCTCGTGCCAGGTCTGCCGCAACTAATTCTCCGCGGAGCTCTGATCGGGTCGGGTGTCCCGGCATGTGTGTAGAGCGAGCACGCGACGGTGCGCTGGGTGGCAGCGGTCGGAGACTGCCGCGCGATCGGCCTGCTCACGGTCCTTTCAAGTGCAACTCCGAGTTCGGCAAGGTGTACCCGGACGTCGAAGTGACCTGCGAGAACTTGAGAACGGCGACTGCAAAGACGAGGGGGCGAGTGCTGCTCGACGGCGTCGCGCGCACGAATCCGCCGCCGCACTGGGTCTGCGGTGGCCTCGCATCCGTGATCGAGGAACCCGGCGTGCTACTCGAGCTCGCGGCCGGCCAGAACCTCAGACTCGGCCGCGGCAGCATCGCAGCGAGCGTCGGCTGGCTGGCCGAGAGCTCTCGTGATCGAGGAACGCTCGCTCAGCCTGGCTCCGAAGTTCGTCGAGCGGCTGATGGACGCGCCCCGTGCCGCCCGCGATGAGGGCGTCGGCATCCTGCTCGTCGAGCAGCACGCGCAGACTGCGCTTCGCGTCGCCGACCGCGCCTACGTGCTGGCGGAGGGCCGGGTCGCACTCTCCGGCCGTGCCGACGAGCTCCTCGGCGACTTCGGAGCAGTGCAAGCGGCGTATCTGGGCGAGAACTGAGCGATCTGGGCCTCGGACGACCTGCCCTTCCTCCCTGGTTAGGGCTTCGCGAATCACACCGGGCTGATCCCGACCGTCAGTCCTCCGCAGACGTAGAGTGTTTGGCCCGCCACGAAGCCGGCCGCGTCGTCGAGGAAGAACCCACCCGCATGCGCGTTGTCCTCCGGCTGCCCGAGCTGCCCGACCGGGACGCCGGCGATGATCGCTTCGTCTGCGGCGACTCAGCGGCATTCGCCTTCAGGAAGAGGTCGGTGGCGATCGGCCCGGGCCGATCGCATTCACGGTAATGCCGGACGAGCCGAGCTCGTGCGCAGGTAGAGGTAGGCGCTAGCGGTTCAGGAGCCCTCCTCGGCGACGGCCGGCTCCTGGTCGACGAGGCCGATTCCATCGGGGCCGCCGACCTGATCGGCCGGCGCGTCGGAAGTTCGGAAGTTCGGAAGTTCGTTTCGTTACCGGCTGCTCAGGGAGACGTAATCAGCAGTTGCGCCGTTCGTGAGCACGATGCCGGCTGGTGAATATGTCGGAACAGGTAGCCACCCTGTGACCAACATTCGCGAATCGAGACCGTGTCAGTTTACGTCGCTCGAGGCCTTGCGATGCATGATCCTCCCGCCCTGGCGTGGGCACTTCAGGTTGGCGCAAGCGACGACGAAATGCTCGACGCACACCCCCCAATCCGACTCGTCAAGAAGTCGGGTCCGACGAGACCGGCTCCACGAAGACGGAGGACACACCGGTGATCCCGTCCATCGCGAAGCCGTCCATGTCCGCGCGGAACTCGGGGCTGCTCATGTAGGTCGCAGTGACCGCCCGAGGGTCGGCGCCCGCGGCGTACTCGACAAGGGCGATGAGCCGGGGCTGGTCGCCGCCGATCTCGCGCCAGACGTGATGCGTTGTGATGCCGTGGGCGGCGAGGCTGCTGATGTGCCGCGCCCAGTGCACGTCAGCGTACTGCTCGAGGGCCTCATCGGAGGCAAGGGTGTAGGTGCGGATCTCGAGCATCGTGTTCTCCTTCGGCGGCGACCCCGATGGTCACCTTCTACCAGTATTATACGAACATGAATTCAGATTCAAGAACGAGTGCGCGACAACCGAGGCAGGCTCGGAGCCTCCGGTCGCGAGAGCTCGTGTTGGAGGCGGCGCGCGAGCTGATCGAGGAATTAGGTCTGGATGGGCTGACGCTGGCCGCAGTGGCAGAGCGCGCGGGTGTCGCGGTCGGTACCGTTTACAACCGCTTCGAAGACCGCGCCCACCTTGTGGAGGAGGTCGTCGGCCAGTGGACCGAGCAGGTCTCCGTCACCTTCGGCGAGTACTCCGAGCAAGGGAACGGTTCCGCTGATCCTGAGGCGAGCTTCCTCGCGCTCGCTCACCTCTTCCGCGAGAATCGCGTCTTCATCCGCCAGTTCCTGATCCACGCACCGCTGCAGCCGGGAATCGCCGCTCGGATCGCGCCGTGGCTCGAAAAAGAGCGCAGCCGACTCGTCGCGGGGTTGGCCACCTCGACCGTCGATCGTCGCAGTCGTGCGGATCTCGCCGCAACGATGGTGCTCGCGACCCTCGAACGCTCTGCGCTCACCCGAGTGGACGACGAGGCGTACTGGGCGCGGCTTGAGGTCGACTTGCCCGCTGCTGGTGCAGCCATACTCGCTTGAGCGACCCGTACCGGAGTCGTGACCAGCTCGACCGTCCTGCTTCTCTTCAGGGCGGCGACCGTATCGGGCAGGCCAGCACGGACCGCGAAGCCGTCGACCTCGCGCGGCGGTGCACGTGAGGCGCGCTCCTCTCCCCCACCGCCACTTGCAACCTCATCGCCCGCGACGTCCTCGGCCCGCGACCACGCCCGCTGCGGTCACCGGGCCCGCCGAGTTCGCCCACCTGACCGAGCGGAGCAGGAGGTGCTGATCCTGGTCGCCTGAGGGTGATCGAAGCAGGACACCGTATATCACCTTTTCACCTCCGCATACGTTCGAGTCATGACCGAACTCGACGCTCACGATTGCGCTCAGCCGGTTATGCTCGCCGATGAGAGTGCACTGGTCGTACCAGACCTGTGCTGAGAGGAGCACCTCGGGTGCTGCTGCAGCTGGGACGGATTTTCGAGGCATCGACCGAATCGGGCGCCGAAGGAGCAGGGGGTGCCTCACCTAATGTTCCGCTCGCGCGAATCCGGCTACCGCGAGCTGTCACCGCGCCCGTCCGAATTGTGTAGCGTCCACCACTACCAGAGAAGCGGCACCCTCCAGGTCCGGGCCGACTGGAGCGATCGGTCCGAGTGTGCTGGTGTTTGTCGACGTTGGTGGCGTAGTGGAGCCGGTGTGGTCAGTGCGCGGAGTAGCCGCCGTCGACGAGGTGGTAGCTCCCGGAGATGAAGGATGCGGCGTCGCTCAGCAGGAACAGTGTGAGCGCTGCGACCTCGGTATCGGTGCCGAGTCGATGCGACGCGTGCTCCGTTTCCAGTGCAGCGAGGGCCTCGGGCGACAGGCTAGCGCGAACGAGCGGGGTGTCAATGAAGCCGGGACCGACCGCGTTCGTCCGCACACCCAGAGCGGTGTACTCGAGTGCCGCGACCTTCGTCAGCCCGATCAGAGCGTGCTTGCTGGTGACGTACGCCGCGTTCTGGGCGATGCCGACGGAGCCGAGCACGGAGGCCATGTTCACCACGGATCCACCTCCCGCCGCGACCATCGCCGGCAGCTGGAACTTCAGGCCGTAGAACACACCGTCGAGGTCCACCGCGCGAACGCGATCCCAGGCGGCGACGTCGTAGTCGCCGATCATCTGCGGAGCTGCGCCGATGCCGGCGTTGTTGACCGCGAGGTGGAGGGCGCCGAACGTCGACTGAGCGAATTCGACGGCAGCCTTGCTGTCTTGCCACTTCGCGGTGTTCTGAGCGAACGCGGCGGCGGCGCCACCGGCCGAGGTGATCTCGTCGACGACGCGCTGAGCGGCCCCGAGGTCGATGTCGGTGACCACGACGGAGGCGCCTTCCGCGGCGAGCTCGCGGGAAATTTCCGCTCCGATACCGCTTCCGCCGCCGGTGACGAGGGCGACCTTCTTGTCGAACCTGGACATGTCAATTCCTTCTTTCCTGCTGGGCGCTCAAACCCCGGGGCGGGGAGCGGATGCGCACGCTTTCAATATGTTGAGACGGAGGGGTAGGTCAGGCGCCGGCCGGCGGGGTGGTGCCGCCGGTGGCGAGGCGCATCAGGTCGGTGTCGAGGTCGATCGCGTCGGCGCTGTCCCGGGTGTGGGTTCCGCCCCAGCTGTGCTGGTAGCTGTCCCAGTTGCGGCCAGTGATCTCGGCGCGGACTTCGCTGGCGATGAGCGCTGCCAGCTCTGCTCCGCTGCGGCGGGCGCGCGAAGTGAGCCCAGGGTCGGCCCAGTCCTCGGGAGCGGCGAAGACCGAGGTCGGGGCGACGATCGCGCGCATGAAGGCGAAGAGGGGCCGGAGCTGCCCGTCGGCGACGAGCGCGTGTCGGGCGCTTCCCGCGGATGCGGAGAGTGCTACCGGAATCGCGATCAGCAGATCGTTGTCGAGGATGTCGATGAACGACTTCAGCAGCCCGCTCATCCCTGCTTTGTAGACCGGTGTCGCCACTACGAGACCATCGGCGGCCGCCAGTTGCTCGATCGCGTCGACAAGCGGCCCGTGAGGTGTGCCGGACACGATGGCGTGCGCGATCTCGCCGGCGAGCGGCCCGAGCTCGATCACCGTCGCGGCGACGGGGAGGTCGCGGGATCGGAGCTGATCAAGGGCTGCTTGAGCGATCCGGTCGGCGATCATGCGTGAGGACGACGGAGTGCTGGTGCCGGCGTTGATGACGACGATCCGGCGCACGCGCTCGACGTTCATCGGCGCGCCTGCTTCGTGGTGGTCTCGGCGAGTTCGTCGCGGGAGGCGACGAGGGTGACGATCTGAGTGCTGAGGTCGCGGAGCTGCTGCATCTGCTCGGCGTTCAGTGCGGTCTTCATGGCGATGGCGACGGAATGGGCGTGCCGGCGCCCCACAGCGCGCTGCAGTTCGCGTCCGGCGTCCGTGAGGCGAAGTCGGCTGGCGCGTCGGTCGTCGAGATCCACACACCGATCGATGAGCCTGCGCTCGACGAGGCGGTTGACTAGACGCGAGACGCCGCCCTGCGTCATCAGAATGTCGCGGTTGACCTCGACCATGCTGAGGCCGTCCGGCGCCTTCGAGAGCGTGTAGAGCACGTCGTACTCGTTCTGCGAGATCTCGATCCAGATGTCGTCGGCGGCGAATTCGCGCATCAGCACTACCTGAGCGCGGAAGAGCGCCTCCCAGGCTTCGTTCGCGAGGCGCGTCTCGCTGCTCATCGCAGCACCGGGTAGGTCGCGCGCAACGTCGGGTCGGTGTCCTGATAGGGGGACGTGCCGGTGACGTTGTCACCGCGGTTCGCGTTCGGTCGCGGCTGGCGCGGCGCCGCGGCGCCGTACTTCGCCCGGACGAGGCTCTCGTGCGTGGGGGCGTCGGCCGCGCCGGGTGAGCGGCGAGCGGCCATCTCCTTCCTGAGCACGGGAACGACTTCCTCGCCGAGCAGTTCGACCTGATCGAGCACGGCGCCCAGCGGCAGACCGGAGTGATCCATGATCCAGAGCTGGCGCTGGTAGTCGCCGAAGATCTCGCGGAACTCGAGCGTCTTGTCGATGACCTGCTGCGGGCTGCCCACGCTGAGCGGGCTGCGGTCGGCCCACTGTTCGAGGGAGATGCTGTGGTCGTACACCGGAGCCGCACCGAAGTACGGACGGAACTGGGAGAACGCGTCCTGGGAGCGGCGTGCAATGAAGGCTTGACCCCCGAGCCCCACGATGGCCTGCTCGGGAGTGCCGTGGCCGTACGCCGCGAATCGCTGGCGGTAGAAGTTCACCAGCGGGAGGAAGTGACCGGTCGGCGCGAACAGGTTGTTCGCGAAGTACCCGTTGCCGTAGTAGGCGGCCTGCTCTGCAATTTCCGGGGTGCGGATCGACCCGTGCCACACGAACGGAGGTACGTCGTCCAGCGGACGCGGGGTGGAGGTGAAGCCCTGGAGCGCGGTCCTGTACTTCCCTTCCCAGTCCACCACATCCTCGCGCCACAGACGGTGCAACAGGTTGTAGTTCTCCAGAGCGAGAGGCAAGCCCTCACGGATGTCCTTACCGAACCACGGGTACACCGGCACGGTGTTGCCACGTCCGAGCGTGATGTCGAGGCGCCCCTTAGCGAGGTGCTGAGTCAGCGCGTACTCCTCGGCCAGCCGCACCGGATCGTTCGTCGTGATCAGGGTCACCGACGTCGAGAGGATGATCCGCTTGGTCAACGCGGCGATGTGCGACAGCACCGACGTGGGTGAGGAAGAGAAGAACGGCGGGTTGTGGTGCTCGCCGATGGCGAAGACGTCGAGACCGACCTCTTCTGCTTTCACGGCGATCTGGACGGTTGCATCGATACGCTCCGCCTCGCTCGCGGTCGCCCCGGTCGTCGGGTCCTGAGTGATGTCACTGACCGAGAAGATGCCGAACTGCATCGCCTCCACCTTTCCTTTGCCAGGCCCTCGCCCGGAACGAATCGCATGACGAGTCATGCTTGTTCAGTCTTGCACGTCCCGGGCCCGCGGTGTCGCGGACCCGGGACGTGTGCGGATCAGACCTCGATGGTCGTCCCGTCGGGGTTCGACTGGATTGTCCACGTGCCGCCGGAGCGGAAGGAGCGTGCGGTCGCGAACGTGTCCTCCATGAACTGCATGTAGGTGACCTTCTCGTCGACGACCTTCGCGAGGATCGCGACGGCCGAGGTGACGTGCTGGCCGAGGACGGTGGACCGGTAGGTGAAGGAGCCGAATGCTGCGACGGAGCCGTTCTGCTCGATCCAGTCGGTGATCTCGAACGCCTCGTTGGTCCAGTAGCGGTTCACGTCCGTGAACGTCTGCAGCAGGGCGCCGGGCTCGTCGTGACTGCCGGCCCACGGCATGATGCGCTGCAGGTCCGGGGTGTCGAAGTTAAGCGAAACGTACTTCGCGTCCGGTGCGAGCAGCGCGTTGACGTTGTCCGCGTCGGTCGGGTTGCTCAGCAGCTGCTGGACGATCTCGAGCGGGGTGGCAGTCATGATGTTCTCTCCTTGTTCCGTCCGACGGCTGGCCGGACTTCGATCACAACCTCCCGTGCCGCGCATGCATTCCCAGTCATGCAATTTTCAGCAGGTCGCATTTAGATGACGTCTCATGCATTACGCTCTGCGAGGCGGGCGTTTGCACGACGCGATGTGCTCGCCACCACCACTTCCGCTCGTCTCTTGAGGAGAACACCATGACCGACACCATCACCATTCCCGGCTACCGCGCCGGCACCTGGACCATCGACCCCACCCACAGCGAGGTCGCGTTCAGCGTCCGCCACCTCATGATCAGCAAGGTCAAGGGCAAGTTCGAGCGCTTCACCGCGACGTTCACCACCGGTGAGAACCCGCTCGACTCGACCGTCGAGGCCACCGCCGAGGTCGCCTCCATCAACACCAACGAGCCCAACCGCGACGGCCACCTGCGCACCGGCGACTTCTTCGAGGCCGAGACCTACCCGCAGATCCACTTCACAAGCACCGCGGTCCGCCCGCACAAGGACGACTTCCTCGTCGACGGCGAGCTGACCATCAAGGGCGTCACCAAGCCCGTCACCTTCGAGCTCGAGTTCGGTGGCTTCGGCACCGACCCCTACGGCAACTACAAGGCCGGCCTGGTCGCCACCACCACGATCGACCGCACCGACTTCGGCCTGACCTACAACGCCGCCCTCGAGACCGGCGGCGTCCTCATCGGCGAGAAGGTCACCATCACCCTCGATCTGCAGGCCGTGCACTCCGCCTGAGCCACCTCGGACGATCGAGCGGAACCATCACGGTGACCGTGCCCACTAGCCAGTGGGCACGGTCACCCGCGCAACTTGCTCAACAGAACACTTGGCTGCGCTGAGGCGTGGTACATGCCGAGAGTCGGGAACGCTGTGATCCCTCCGATGCTCGAGACCTGGATCAGATGCCCAGCATTCTGCTTCAGCATGATCGGCAGAGCAGCTTGAGTGACCCAGAGAGCGCCGAGCACGTTCGTCTCGAGCTGTGCCCGCGCCTCTTCCTCCCCGATCTCCTCGATCATCCCGAAGTGGCCATAGCCCGCGTTGTTCACCACGACGTCGAGTCGCCCGAAACGGGCAGCCGTCTGCTGGACAGCCGCAAACGACCCCGCCCGGTCCGTGACGTCGAGTTCAACCGGAAGGAACGTATCGGGGTGCTCTCTGACGAGCGGCGAAAGACTCTCGAGGGCCCGGGCGGTCCCGGCGATGCAATCCCCCCCCGAGCGAGCGCAGCCTCCGCCCATTCTCGCCCGAAACCCTTCGATGCGCCCGTAATGAACCATGTCTTCGACATGAGGTCTCCCACAGAACGACATCCGATCATCCTCTTCCACCGTGATGCGGTCGTCCACCCCTGCCTCGCGTTCGCCTACCGATTGGCCGACGGTGTTATCGCCGCCGCGGGCTTGCTCGCCCTGGGTGCTGCGATCCCTCCTCGCGCAACCGGATCTGAGGATTACCAACATCGCCGTCACCCGACACGACGACACCAGGTCGGCGTGGGACAGCGTCGTGCCCCTCACAACACTGACGCAGTTCGGTGAAGTCATGGGTGAGGCGGCGATACACCTGCTCCACGCCGAGATCTCCAACCCCGAACACGAGCACCGTAACGAAGTACTGCGTCCCCAGCTAGTCGTTCCAGATGACACCATCCCCCGCTGATGACTCGCCACCGCGCACGGATACCCGCACCGGGCCTCGGCCTGAGACCGAGTCGAATTCTTTTCGGTCGCATTCGTGATCGTCGGCATCCTTTGTCGTCGCTCTCCAATGAACACGCAGTGTTACCCAACGGCACGACCCCAGAATCCCCCTACATCATTCGCATGTTCACAGAAGCCGGGGACTCGTTGGGCCGAGTGTGCCCGCGGATGAGTCCGATTCGCACTTCTTCTGCGCTCTAATCAACGTTGGCGATGCCGCCGGTTCGGGTCTCAATGGCCCTGATGATTGAGATCATGTCTTCTCGGCCGTCCCCGAGATCCACGGTCTCCGCGTAGAGCTCGCTGGCGAGATCGAGGAGTGGCGTAGACGTGGAGGCTGAGCGCGCCGCCGCAGCAATGAGGCGCGTGCTGGTGAGGGCATCCGAGGCAGCGGCGCGGACCTCATAGTCGCGCGAGACGAGTTGCGCAAGTTTGATGCTTGCGAGCTCGCTAGCCATAGGGCCGGCCATGATCGCTTCAGTCACAAGAGCACGGTCCAGCCCATTGCGGTCCGCGAAGTGAACAGCTTCCGCAAGGGCCGCCAACATGACGTTGAGATAGTGGTTCACAGTCAATTTCATGAGGACTCCACTTCCTATAGGTCCACAGTGGATGGCCTGCCGAGTCAGTGGATGCAGAAGTGGAAGCACCCCCTCGACCGATTCCTCGTCGCCGCCGAGAAGAGCAACGAGGGTGCCGGCCTCGGCGGGACCCCGAGATCCGGACACCGGAGACTCGACGAATACACCGCCGGCGTCCAGAACGTCGGCGGCAAGGGCTCGGGAGTATTCGGGTGAAGTCGAACCAGTTGAGATGATGGTGTGTCCAGCGACGCGCCGGCGGAATTGAGCGCTGCCTCGCCCGAGGACGAAGTCGGTAACTTCTTCGTTCACGAGCATGACGAAGACGGTGTCGGCGCCTGCGAAGACCTCATCAATTGAGGCGGCGACCACCGCACCCTGTGCCTTAACCGGTATGCAGCGATCAGGATTCCGGTTCCAGACGATCAAGTCAAACCCTGCCCGAGCAAGGTTGAGGGCCATGGGTTGACCCATAACCCCGAGTCCGATGAAACCAACCTTTTCAGTCATGTAACTATCTCCAGCCCTCGGGATCTCCTCGAGCGAGCAATCCGCTCTCGACGCTGTGCCAGTGACGCGATCTCATGTGAACGACACAGCCTCCGCTACGAGCGACCACTTACTGAGCTTTGCTGAACAGCAAGCGCTTTACACGGTAGCGTGTCGAACGAGTGGTCGCGGCTTCGAGGCTGCGCGAGACGCTGTCTTCCTCGCTGGAAGGAGTGCACCACGACGAGACGGCCTTCGCGAAGACCGCCGCAGGGAGGTCGCCGCGAACCGTTGATCCGACACACGAAGCTGGCCGGTGCGGCACAGATTGCGCCAACCGCTGTACGCCTGAGTCGGTGGCACCGGTCGTGAAGATGTGCGTTTCACGCACCTGAAAGCACAGCGCGACGCGGCGAAGGAAGCCCGCCCTCGTCTTCCGGTGTTGCGCAGGCACTACGCGCGGCTTCGACGTCACTCGAAGAGCGAGAGGGGCAGAACGGAATCGCAGTCGGTGGCGTCGACCGTGGCGCACAGCTAGTCATCCTCGCCCGCGAGAGAGGGCTGGTCACACTCGGTCTGTCCTAAGAGGAGCACCGCCTATTTCTGACGCTCAGGTGATCTACAGCGGCGTCAACTGGGTCGGGGGCTGCTCACGCATAAGGCGCCCCACCCGATCAGTTCCGGATGAGGCGCCCGCATGTGTTGGCCTACTACTGCACTGCTACCAGCTGCCACTGCTGGTTCATCGAGTTGTCACCGGGCCACTGAATGATCTGAGCTCCTTCCGCGGAGGATCCGCCCTGGACGCCGAGGTAGAGACCACTCTTCGTGTTTCGGATGGTCACATAGGAGCCCACCGTCGTGACGGTCCAACTCTGATCCGCGGCGCCTGAGTCGAGCCACTGGACCGCGGACTGACCCTGCGACGTCGAACCCTGGAAAACGCCAAGGACTCGCCCGCTTCCGCGGTTTCCGAAGACGGTGGCTCCGCTGGAAGAGGTCGTCATATGCCAAGCCTGATCCTGACTGCCGATGTCCGACCACTGCACAACGTTCGCCCCGTCGGTGAGAGAGCCCGCGTTCACGCCGAGAACCTTGCCGGTGGCGCGATTGACGACCTTGTAGTAAGCGCCAGCACTGTTGCCGAAGTCTTCATCGCCGTACGTGATGACGTTCTTATTCTGCCCATTGTTCTCGAAGAAACCGGGGCAGGTCATGATGAGGACACGCCCCGTAGCGTGAACATACTGAAGGGTCCGGCTATATCCGGCGGCCTCCTTCACCTTCACGGGTGTCCAAGAGCCCGAACCGTTGCCGGTGTTGACGAGGACGTCGGAGGAGCCGTAGCTGTTGTAGAGGATCTTCCCGTTCGGAAGGACGATGTTGTAGGGGCTTCCGCCGTAGTCGATGGTGGTGCCGAGGTCGGTCGGGTTCCAGGATTCCGGGTTGGAGCTGATCTTGTAGTTGTTGGGCAGGCCTGGCGCGTTGACCACCTCATAGGTCATCAGGTACCGGCCGTCTGCCATCCGGCTGACGACGGGCATGCCCGGTCGGAGATTGGTGTCGTCGGGCGCCACATCTTCGATGACCGGTCCCCAGTTGACGCCATCAGTCGAGGTCTGGTGAACGATCTTCTGATTGTTGTTCGCCTTGTCCCGCTCGTCAGAGTAGTAAACGATCAGTTTTCCGTTCGCGACGAGCACGAAGGGCTCCCAAATGGGCGTCGTGCTGTAGCCGCCGCTTGAAGCAATTCGGCTGAGATACTGCCAGGTGCGCCCCTGATCAGTGCTCTTGTACACTTCCATGCGCTCTGCCGACTTGTCGGACGGAACGGAAAGCCCAACGGAGAGGATCGTTCCGGCGGCTAGCGAACCGACCTGTTGCGGGAGTTCGTACAGGAAGTTGCCGTTCCTATTTCCCCAGCCGTTGACGGTGTCGGCGATTTCGCTGATCTTCGACCATGTGGCGCCGTTGTCGGTGCTGCGGTAGATGGGAAAGACCGGATTGGTGGTTCGCACCTGCTCGAACGTCGCGAGCAGGGTTCCGTTTGCTGCTCCGTTGTGCTGAAGTTCAACCGTTTTCGGGTAAAGCGCCCCATATTCTTGAGCATCGGCCGGCGAACTGTAAAGCACGGACGGACCGTAAGCCTGGGCCGACGACGCGACCGTTGCCGACAAAGCGACCGCGGCGGCCACCGCGATCGCGAGAATCTTTTTTCGCATCTATATATTCCCTTGTTCTTCGTTGAACGGGGCGCCGTCAGGGTCGACGAGACCCAAAACAACGCTGTCACGAAGCTCATAAACCTCAAGCGAGGGCTACAGCGAAACACTTTCTAATCACCGTGTTCTGGTCGCAATGTCTCATCCCTCATGGGTCACGGTTGAACGAGCGGCTACGCGACTCCGTCAGGTCAGCGGACGACTCGCGGGAGATGTCCGCCGTCGAGGCACGCGCGGGTACGGATCTCTGGACACGAGCAGATCGACGATCGTCGCTGACGCGCAGATGTTGCGGTTCGCAACCCAGCACTGCCCGCTCACCGGCCGCACGACAGTCAACTTTCCCTAGTGCTCACCGAGCTCTCAACGCCGCCGCGTCCTGGAGCGCTACCCCGGCGGCTCCGGCCCTCCTTCCAGCTTTCAGACCGGCGAGCTGAAGTACGAAAGTTTTTCGCGTATGGCCGCGATTACAGGGCGTTGTGAAGTTGCTAGTTTTCAAACGCCCGGCAACGAAGCGGGCTTGCGCCGGCCCTCGGGGGCGGCAGCAATCATGATGCAGAGAGGCATTCAATGATGAACTCGCGATCCCGCGGACCCTTCCGGGGAGCTGCGGCGACTGCCCTGGTTCTGGTCGCAGGCGTCGTCCTTGCGGGCTGCTCCGGTGGGAACAGCTCCGATGGCCCCGGAAATTCCGCACGACCCGACAACGAAATCCACGTCCTGGTGCTGGGGGACGCTGCCGCATCGGCGGAGCAGGCCGCCGCTGACCGGTTCAACGAGAACTCCGAGGTGAAGGTCGTCATCGACACCGGATCCACCTCCGGATCCGAATACACGACCGCGGTACGCAACTCGATCGGCACCGCTTCCGCCCCGGACGTCTTCATGAGCTGGGGCGCCGCAGGCATCCAGCCCCTGGTCGACGCCGGCGCCCTGTTGTCTCTGAACGACTTCATCGAGGAGGACCCGCAGCTGCGCGACGCCTTCCTGCCGTCGGTCTTCGACGAGGAGGTCATCGACGGGGACGCCTACGGCATTCCGATGCGCGGCGTCGCACCAACCTTCCTGTACTACAACAAGAAGGTCCTCGCGGACGCAGGTCTCGAGCCGGCGGCGACTTGGGACGACCTCCTCGCCCAGGTCGGTCCGCTGAGCGACGCCGGCGTCACGCCGATCGGTCTCGCCGGAGCCGACAAGTGGCCCACGCAAATGTGGTACCAGTACATGTTCGACCGGGTTGCTGGTGCCGATGCCGTGAAGGACGGCCTGTCGGGCGGTACCGACGTCTGGGCCAGCGACGACAGCCGTGAAGCCCTCGACGACATCCGCGAGCTCGTGGACTCGGGCGCCTTCGGGAACAACTTCGACTCGGTCTCCTACGGGACCGACGGATCGGCGGCCCTCCTGCGCACCGGCAAGTCTGCCTACGAGCTGATGGGGACGTGGCACTACGCCACGATCGAAGGCGGCGACGAGGAGTTCGTCCAGAACGACCTCGGCTGGACCGCCTTCCCGTCCTTCGGGTCGGACGAAGCGGGCGACATCGCAGGCAACCTCAGCAACTTCTACAACGTCGCTGCCGACACCCGGTACCCGGACACCGTCCGCGGCTTCCTGGCCGAGCTCTACAGCGACGAGTTCCTGAACGACCAGCTCGCCCTGGGCAACCTCCCCCCGACGACCAACGCCGGCGAACTCGTCGCGGCCGACTCGAGCCTCGACGAGACCAACAAGGAGTTCCTCACCTTCGTCGCCGGCCTGGTCGCGGACGCCCCCACGTTCCAGCTGTCCTGGGACCAGGTGGTGCCCGCCTCCAGCCAGACGCCGCTGCAGAACGCCATGGCCGACTACTTCAACGGCACGATCGACGCCGATGAGTGGGTCTCCGCGGTGCAGGCCGCGACCGCCCAGGAGTAGAAGAACCCCGACGGCCGCTGAGCGTCCGTCACGATGAAAGGCACCAAGCCATGACCCTCCTCCTCGATGAAGAGAAGGCTCAGGCGAAGAGGGGCGGCCTGCCCGCAGCAGGCCGCCCCGGCCCGCGCAAAGCAGGCCGCCCCGGCTTCGTCTGGTCCCTCCCCGCGATCATCATGTTCGCCGTCTTCGCTCTGCTCCCCCTCGTCTTCGCCGTCTACCTCTCGTTCACCGAGTACAACGGCATCCGCCTCATCGCGCCCCAGTGGGTCGGCCTCGACAACTGGGCGCGCGTCCTCACTGACACTGCACTGCACCGGAGCCTCGTCGTCACGGTCGTCCTGGTCATCCTGGCCGTCGTTACGCAGCTCCCCGTCAGTCTCCTGATCGGCGTCTGGGCTGCCGGCCCGCAGCGGGCCCGCGCCGTCGTCGCTGCGCTGTACTTCATCCCTCTGCTGATGAGCACCGCCGCCGTGGCTGTTCTCTGGGCCTCGCTCGCGGACCCGAACTTCGGCATCCCGGCCCTCCTGACGCCGCTGCTCGGCCCCGACAACCTCTTCAGCAACATCCTCGGACAGCCCGCCAGCGCCATCGGGTTGATCGCGTTCATCTACCTGTGGGGTGCCACTCCCCTGCACACCCTGATCTATCAGGGCGGAGCGCGGTCGATCCCCGAGACGCTCTACCAGGCGGCCGCCATCGACGGGGCCGGCACCGTGCGGCAGTTCTTCTCCATCACCGTCCCGCAGCTGAAGAACACGATCGTGACCTCCACCATCCTCATGGTGGTCGGCACCTTCACCACTTTCGATCTCATCCTCATCCTCACCCGCGGTGGCCCGAGCGGCGCGACGTCCAACCTGCCGTTCTTCATGTACGACCGCGGGATCTCTGCTCTCGACTTCGGCTACGGCTGCGTCGTCGCCGTCATCGTCATCGCGGTCGCCGCCATCGTGTCGATCGGCATGGTGCGAGCGACCGGGTACGACCAGATGCAGGGCACTCAGGAAGGCCTCTGATGCGCACCCGACCCAACTACATCGCCGGCTTTTTCGCCGGGCTCTGGCTGCTGATCATTATGATCCCGGTCTACGTCATGGTCCGCGCCTCCTTCGAGAGCCGTGCGACCTACGCGGAGAACGGACCCCTCGGCCTGCCGCGCGAGTTCACCCTCGACAACTACGTCTACGCCTTCCAGCAGGGCTTCGGACGGTTCCTGCTGAACTCCGGTCTCATCACTGTCGGCACCGTCCTCATCATCCTGCTGGTCGTGCCACCGCTCGCCTTCGCCATCGTCCGCAGCGAGAGCCGCTGGGTGCGCGTGGTCTTCCGCGTGATGCTCTTCGGGCTCGCCATCCCCGCTCAGGTCGTGGTCATCCCGGTGTTCTTCTTGATCGACCGTCTGTCGCTCTACGACACGCTGCTCGGTGTCATCATCCCCACGGCTGTCTTCCTGATCCCTCTGACGACGCTGATCCTCTCCGGCTCGATGCGCGAGATCGGGACGGAGCAGTACGAGGCGATGGCGCTCGACGGCGCCGGTTCGTTCCGGACCTTCGCCACCCTCGTGCTTCCGCTCTCGAAGGGCGGGGTCTCGACCATCGTGATCTTCTCGGCGCTGAACGCCTGGAACAACTACCTGCTCCCGCTGGTGCTCACGCGCTCGGCCGACAACCGCGTCGCGACCCTCGCGCTGGGCATCTTCCGGCAGGAGTTCTCGCTCAACATCCCTGGGCTGATGTCGGCGATCGTGTTGACCGTCGTCCCGATCCTGCTTCTGTACGTCTTCGCCCGCCGCTCTCTCGTCCGGGGGTTGATGGGCGTCGGGGGTAAGTGATGTCGCTCGACGGCAGCGCCCGCAAAGTGACTCTCCAGGACGTCGCGAAGGCTGCGAACGTCTCGCTGTCGACCGCGTCGAAGGTGATGAACGGACGCGCCGGAGTCGGCGACGGGACGCGGGATCGTGTCGACGCCGCCGCGCAGCAGCTCGGCTTCGTCGCTCTTGCGGATCGTCAGAGAGCGGCGAGCCTGGCCGGGGAGTCGACGATCGAGATGCTCGTGGAGCCTCGGGATGTCAGCAATCCCTACCTCGCCGCCTTCCTGGGTGGGGCGATCGAGGTCGCCAGCAGCCTGGGGATCGGACTCCTCACCCGCTCCATCGAGTCCGCGATCACCGACACTCCTACGGCGTGGGCGAGCACGCTGGCTCGAGCGGGGCGCCTGGGCGTCATCGAGGTCACCAGCACCTACTCGGCGTCCCGCGAGCGCGCGCTGCGAGCCGCCGGGCTGTCGATGGTCCTCGTCGACCCGATCGACAGCCCCCGCACGACGACCCACAGCATCGGCGCCACCAACTGGGCCGGCGCGTACGAGGCGACGAAGCACCTCCTCGAGCTCGGCCACCGTCGAATCGACTACATCGGCGGACCACCGCGGGCCAGCTGCGACATCGTCCGAGCCCACGGCTGGGCCGCCGCCATGGCGGAGGCCGGCATCCACGTCGATCTCACCAGCGTGCCCCGCGAGGCGTACAGCTACGAGCACGGACTGGCTGCCGCGAGGGCCCTCCTGTCGTCGGACAACCCGCCGACGGCGATCTTCGCGGGCAGCGACGCCTCAGCGATGGGGGTGCTCGAGGCCGCACGACAGCTCTGCATCACAGTGCCCGACGATCTCAGCGTCGTCGGCTTCGACGACACCCTCATCGCGCGCATCTCCGCACCGCCGTTGACCACCGTGCACCAGCCCATCGCCGATATCGGTCGAACGGCCGTCACGACTCTCCTGCGCCTCTCCCGAGGCGAGAACATCACCACGAAGCGCGTCGAGCTGTCGACGCATCTCGAGGTCCGATCCTCCACAGCGCACCGCGCCGAGCACTCCCCCGAAAGGCCGTCATGACCACTCCCGCCACCGACGCACTCCCGCTCTGGAAAGACACGTCGTCGACCCCGGCGGAGCGCGCTGCGTCACTGGTTCAGCAGATGACCCTCCGCGAGAAGCTGCAGCAGATCGGCAGCACCTGGCCCGGCTCAGAGGACCTGGAGGAGGCCGTCGCCCCGCTGCAGGAGACCCACGAGATGGCTCTTCCGTTCGAGGAGGCGATCATCGACGGCATCGGTCACATCACCAGACCGTTCGGGACCGCGCCCGTCGAGCCCGCGGCGGGCATCGCGCGACTCGTCGGCCTGCAGCGCCGCGTGGTCGACGCGAACCGCTTCGGGATCCCCGCCATCGCGCACGAGGAGTGCCTCACCGGTCTGACCGCCTGGAAGGCCACTGTCTACCCCACCCCGCTCGCCTGGGCGGCCACGTTCCATCCCGATCTCGTGAAGGAGATGGGCGAGGCGATCGGCACCGACATGGCGGCGCTGGGGGTGCACCAGGGTCTCGCTCCGGTCCTCGACGTCGTCCGCGACTACCGCTGGGGCCGAGTGGAGGAGACGCTCGGCGAGGACCCCTACCTCGTCTCCGAGCTCGCCGCCGCCTATGTCAGGGGCATCCAGTCCGCGGGCATCATCGCCACCCTGAAGCACTTCGTCGGATACTCCGCCTCCCGCGGTGCCCGGAACCACGCTCCGGTCTCGATCGGCCAGCGCGAGCTCCGGGACGTGATGCTCCCTCCGTTCGAGAAGGCGGTCGTCGCCGCCGGCGTGCGCTCGGTCATGAACTCCTACACCGAGCTCGACGGCGTCCCGACGGCGAGCGACCGGGAACTGCTGACCGGGCTGCTCCGCGATCAGTGGGGATTCACCGGCACGGTCGTCTCGGACTACTGGGCGACCCCCTTCCTCCAGACCATGCACCGCGTCGCGGACGGCCTGGTCTCGGCGGGTGCGCTGTCGTTGACGGCCGGAATCGACGTCGAACTGCCCCACACCGCGTCCTACACGGAGGAGCTCGCGGAGCGGGTCGACGTCGACTTCATCGACACCGCCGCCACCCGCATCCTCACCCAGAAGGCCGAGCTCGGCCTCCTCGACGAGGACTGGACGCCGGAGCGCGACCACTCGGTCGATCTGGACTCGACCCGCAACCGCGACATCGCGGCGCGACTGGCCGAGGAGTCCGTCGTCCTCCTGCGCAACACCGACGCACTGCTCCCGCTGAGCGACGAGCCGCGAAGGGTCGCCGTCATCGGCCCGCTGGCGGATGACCCGCACGGGCTCTTCGGCTGCTACTCCTTCCCGAATCACGTGCTCCCCAACTTTCCCGAGGCGGGACTCGGCATCAGCGCACCGAGTGTCCTGCAGGGCATCCGGGAGGCCTTCCCGAACGCGGAAGTGACCTTCATCGCCGGCGGAACGGTGATCGGCCACGACACCGCGAACATCCCAGCGGCCGTGGCTGCCGCTGCCGCAGCAGACCTCACCATGGTCGTCGTCGGGGACCGCTCCGGCATGTTTGGGCACGGCACCTCCGGCGAGGGCTGCGACGTGCTGGGTCTCGAGCTCCCCGGATCACAGCACGAGCTGACGGAACGGGTCCTCGAGGCAGCCGGCACGAGCATCCTCATCGTGCTCTCGGGACGCCCGTACGCGATCGGGCCGCTCGTCGAGCAGGCCACCTCCGCGCTCCAGGTCTTCTTCCCGGGGCAGGAAGGCGCGGCCGCCATCGCCGGCGTCCTGACCGGACGAGTCGACCCGAGTGGCCGGATGCCGGTGCAGATCCCTGGAACCTCCTCCGCCCAGCCCGGCACCTACCTCGCGCCGCCGCTCGCCCTGCGCAGCGAAGGCATCAGCAACATCGACCCCACCCCCGCCTTCCCCTTCGGATTCGGGCTCTCCTACACCGACCTCGTCTTCGGGCCGCTCCAGGTGGACGCCGAGAGGATCACCACCGACGGAACGGTGACCGTCTCCACGACGGTGGAGAACCGCGGCACGCGAGCGGGCACCGCCGTCCCGCAGCTGTATCTGCACGATGTCGAGGCCGATGTCACCCGGCCCGTGCGCCAGCTGATCGGCTTCACCAGGCTCCTGCTGCAGGCAGGCGAGAGCGCCGAGGTGAGCTTCACGATGCATGCCGATCTCACCGCCTACACCGACCGCGCGTTACGTCGGCGCGTCGATGCCGGCCTCATCGAACTGAGCATCGCCGAGAACGCCGCCGGCGCTGCTCCCATCGTCACCGTCGAGTTGACCGGACCCGTGCGGTACGTGGACCACCAGCGCGAGATGACGACCTACGCGGCAGTCCGCTCGTCGATCCGAAGCGGGAACGCATGAGCAGGGCCGCGTGGAGCGCGCTGACCGCGAAGACCTGGGAGGAGGGCCTCCTCGCAGGAACGGGAGTCGTCGGCGGCATCCTCTACGGCGATCCACCGCGGCACGTCGTCGCGCTCGCGCACGAGGACTTCTTCGTGCCGGCCAACAGCCGTGTCCCCGCCCCCCTCCTCGCGCCCGCGCTCCCCGCTGTCCGCAGGGCCCTCGCCGACGGAGATTCAGGTACGGCCGCCGACCTCGTCGAGAAGACCCTGCGCGAGCAGGGGTGGGATCCGGACACGCTGATCTGGACCGATCCGCTCGGAGCGATCGCTCAACTGGAGTGGCAGCCCGACCACACGAACTGGAGCGCTTACCGGCGAGACATCTCGCTCATCAACGGAGACGCGGGCGTCTCGTGGGAACTGCCGTCCGGCGCGAGAACAGGCCTGAGCATCTCGACCAGCCACGGCACCGCCGGTTTCGACGTCGAGCTCTGGTCGGAAGAGCCGATCTCCGGTCGGCTGCGCCTCGTACCGGTGCACGAGGCGGGATCATCCGCGACAACCGTCCTTCCCGTCGACTACAGCGACACCATTCGCACTCGGACCGCAGCCACCGAATCCGTACTGATCGTCATCGTCGAAGCGCTCGGTCTCGAACCGGGTACTGGGGCGAGTGCCCAAGCCCGCGTCATCTCGGAGGCGCCCCATGAGCCGGACGGCGAGAATACCTGGCGCGTAGAAGTGCCCGCCTCAGGCTGCCGCTTCCGCATCGACGTCACCACCACCTACGACTCCGGATCAGACCATGTGCTGGCTGACATCGCGTCGCTGCTACCCGCCTCCGAGCTGACGCTCGCGGGTTCGACGAGCGCTGACGAACCGACGGAACGCATCTGGGAAGATGCCTCGGCCGGCGCGGTGCAGGCCGAGGCGCGGGTACTGGAACTCGCCTACCTGGCGGGACTGCGCAACATCGCCGTCTCCACGGGGTCCTTGCCGCCGACACTGCAAGGGGTCTGGCAGGGCACCTGGTCGCCGGCATGGTCCGCCGACTACACGATGAACGGGAACGTCCAGCTCGGAGCTCTCGCGGCTGTCCTTTGGACGGGCACGCCGGAAGTGATGACCTCGCTGTTCCGGCTCGTCCGCCGCTACCTCGACCACTACCGATCCAACGCCCGACGGATCTTCGGGCAGGACGGAATGCTCCTCCCCGCCCGGATGACCACTCACGGACACGCCAACCACTTCCTCCGCGACTACCCCCACCAGTTCTGGCTCGGGAACGGTCCCTGGTTCCTGCGGCTCGCAGCCGACTACATCCAAGTCACCGGCGACCGGACGATCCTCGACGACTGGCTCTGGGACCTCACGATCGAGATCCTCGACTTCTCCCGCCGAGTGATCGACGACGCCGGAGGGATCCTCTCGCCCTCGTACTCCCCCGAGAACACCCCGGCCGGTAGCGAGAACCCTCTGGTCGCCGATGCCACCGCGGACATCGCCGCTCTGCGCGACGGCTACCGCGTCGGCGCCTGGTTCGCAGAACTACGGGGCGACACCCATCGCGCCGCGGAATGGTCCGCCGCGCGAAGCCGGCTGCCTCAGTTCGCAATCGTCACTGATGGAACGCTCGCCGAATGGTCCACCCGATGGCCGGAGAACATCGCTCATCGGCACGTCTCGCAGCTCCACGGACTCTGGTACGAGCCCGATGAGGCGTTCACCGACGAGAAGCTCCGCGCGGCGGCACTGGGCACCGTCAGAGCGAAGACCGCGTGGCGTGCCGAGAATCCGTCGGGCCCTCCCGGTCACATGGAGATGGCATTCGGACTCTCCTCCATCGGACTCGCGGCCGCGGCTCTCGGTGACGCGTCCTCGGCCTACCAGTGCGCCGTATGGCTGGCTCGTGACCACTTCACTCCTGCCCTCAGCACGACGCACGACGCCGGCGCGATCTTCAATCTCGACGCCTCGGGCGCACTGCCCGCTGTCGTCGCCGCGATGCTGCTGCAGTCCTCCCGCGACACGCTGCACGTGCTGCCCGCTCTCCCGTCTCAGTGGGCCGCCGGCACCATCACCGGTCTGACCGCGCGAGGGGCAGTCACTGTCAGTCGACTGTCGTGGACTCCGGACGGCATCGATCTCACTCTCGAGCTGTCGACGCGTGGCGAATGGCTGCGGCCCGAAGGCGTCACCATCCTCCTGCCGCGAGCCGGTGTCCTCCGCGAGGCCCCGAACACCACACAGATCGACTCGCGCTCGCTCGTCATCCAGCCGGGAACTCTTCGCGTGAGGGTGCAGGCGGACTTCACCGCATCATGACGAAGTCCCGGGTGAGGTCGATCCGTCGAACGGTTGGAAACTCTTTCCGTCCGCGTCATCGTCCCGCGCACCAGCTGATCGGTGGAATGGATGCATCGAGCTCAAGGAGGAGCAACGTGAAGAACCTTGTCAGATGGAGCCTCTCGACCGTCACGGTCGGCGCTCTCGCAACCGGCCTCGCGCTGAGCGGAGGCGTCAGCGCATCGGCCTACCAGCCGACGCCGTCCTCGGTGTACACGGCGACCGACCCGGGCTCGTGCAACAAGAGCCCCTGCATCCTTTACCCGAAGTCGACCCAGCTTCCGAGCGGTCGCCTGCTCGCAGCGTTCGAGGACAGTCAAGGCGCAGTCATCGGCCAAGACATGCCGATCTTCAAGAGCGACGACTACGGCGACACCTGGCAGAAGCTCGCCGACCTCCGAGCACCGGCCTACGTCACCGACGACCCCGCCTACTCGCCATACACGAGCAACTGGACGAACCCCTACCTCTACGTGCTGCCCGAGGACCTCGGCAGTTACAAGAAGGGCACCGTCATCCTCTCGACGGTCGTCTCGCCGGGCACCTCGACCGACAACAACCGTCTCGCGTCCGCCGTTGTTCTCTGGGCGAGCACGAACGACGGCGCGTCCTGGGATCTCGTTTCGAAGGTCGCCGCGAGCCCCACGTCGTACACCGGAGTCGAAGGAGACTCGGTCTGGCAGGACCCCGTCTGGGAGCCCTACCTCATGATGCGGAACGGGAAGCTGATCGTCTTCTACTCCGACGAGAGAGACGCCCTCGGCTACGACGCGACCACCGGCGTCGCCCGGTTCGATCCCGCCGACGCCAGCTCCGCAGATTCCGGCGGGCAGATCCTGGCCCACACGACCTGGGACGGCGTCGGCGCGTGGACGGCGCCCATCGTGGACGTCGCCGGACTCACGCAACCGCACGACGGGAAGACCAAGATCGGTGGTGGTCGACCCGGTATGACCAACATCGTCCCCACGACGGACGGCAAATGGCTCCTCACCTACGAGTACTGGGGTGGGGGCGACAACGTCCGCTACAAGATCGCGGACGATCCCGAGAACTTCCGGTCGGTCGGCGGCGCAGAAGGACTGCCGATCTCACAGCTTCCCGTCGCAGCCGGCTCTCAGGGACTCGCGCAAGGCGGCAGCCCGGTCCTGGTCCAACGGCCCGACGGCGGATTGATCTACAACGCAGCGAACAGCGGAGCCGTTTGGGTCAACGAATCCGGGCGCAGCGACGGCGCATGGAAGCAGTACCAGACCACAGTTCCCGCCGGCTACAGCCGCG
This sequence comes from Rathayibacter sp. VKM Ac-2929, assembly GCF_022815495.1. Taxonomy (NCBI): domain Bacteria; kingdom Bacillati; phylum Actinomycetota; class Actinomycetes; order Micrococcales; family Microbacteriaceae; genus Rathayibacter; species Rathayibacter sp. VKM Ac-2929. Next base: position 6,412 of record NZ_JALGRV010000008.1, on the reverse strand, counting down.
CACTTCAGTACGTCGAGGGCACCGGCCGCATCCAGATACTGCAGGCTCCCTGGGGTACCGGACCCGTCAGTACCGCATCCCTCGATCTCGGCCACTCCGAGGGCGCCTACTACTCGCTCGTGAACAGAGCGACCGGTCAGGTCCTCAGCACGGCACAGGACAAGACGCAGGACCCGGTCTACACCGGTGATCAGCCCGACATCATCACCTGGAGCGACAACCCGGGCAACGACACTCAGCGCTGGCACGTGCAGCGGAAGGGCTCGAGCGTCACCTTCCTGAACAAGGCGGGGGGCCGCGCCCTCGGCATCTGGTTCGGCAACGCCACCGCCGGCCAGCCCCTCTCCCAGTGGGTCGACGACAACGGCTCCGACAAACTGTGGACCCTCGTACCGACAGCTGACGGCTACACGAAGATCCAGTCCACGAAGAACACCGGCCTCTTCCTCAGCGGCACTGCGGCGGGGGGTCAGGTCCGCCTGGCCTCCTCGATCGACGCGTCGACGAACACCACCGCTGACGACGCGCAGGAGTGGCAGCTCGTGCAGGAGGCCCCGACCGCCTCCGGGCTGTCGGCCGCCCGACAGTCGACGACCCTGATCGCCGTCGACGACGTCCCCGCCGGCAGCACCCTGGCGCTGAACGCCGCTACCGCTGATCCGGCCGGAACGAAGACGAACGCCGGAGTCACCGGCCGCGTCTGGGCTCTCACCGGCGCCGGCGCGGCAGTCGATCTGGGCACGGTCGCGTTCGATGCGAACGAGAGGGGCTCGGTGGCCGTCCCGTCGACCTTCGCCGCGTCATCCGATGTCAGGATCGCGGTCGCGTTCGACGCCTCCGCCCTGGTGTGGGACTCCGTCCGGATCTCGGCAGCCACAGCGACCTTCCCGAGCACGACCGTCGCGTCTTCTCGGTGCGTGGCCGGTAAGGCGGTTCTGACCGTCACGACCACGAACACCGGCAGCACACCCATGGCGGTAACCCTCACCAGCGCCTACGGCTCGAAGAGCTTCGCTCAGGTCGCGCCGGGTGCGAACGCGTCCTCGGCGTTCTCCACCCGCCTCACGACCATGCCCGCCGGGGAGGCGACCGCGTCCGTCGGACCGGTCGGCTCCGCACCGAGCCGGACCGCGACGGTCGCGTACACCGCCCGGGCCTGCTGAGTGATCCCACTCGACTGAGGTCGGGGCAGTCATCACCACCACGACGTCGTGCGGGACGGAACGACCCCTGTCCCGCACGACTGCGTCATCCATGTCCCACCGCCGGCTGATCCCGGCGAAAGGACCCCTCTCGTCAGCTCAAAGGAAGATTCACGAATGAAGGACGTCGTCGCTGCGCTCGACCTCGGTGCACTCGCCTTCGGTGGCGCTCAACTCGGAAATCTCTACCGCGAGACGAACGAAGCCGAGGCAGCAGGCGCACTCGCCCGTGCTCACGAGCGCCGGATCCGGACCTACGACACCGCACCCCACTACGGCTTAGGGCTGTCGGAGCGCCGACTGGGCGAAGCCCTCGCTAAGTGGAACCGCGACACCTTCGTCGTCTCTACGAAAGTCGGGCGCATCCTGGACCCTGTCGAGAATCCTTCCGGCGCACTCGACGATGAGGGGTTCGCGGTCACGGCTACGGCCGTCCGGCGGCGCGACTACTCCCGCGACGGGGTCCTCCGCTCGATCGAGTCCAGCCTCGAGCGTCTTCAACTCGATCACCTCGACGTCGTTTACGTCCATGATCCCGATGACCACGTCGAGGAGACCCTCGACGCTGCCCTCCCGACGCTCATCGAACTGCGCGAGCAGGGCGTGATCCGGGCGGTCGGAGTGGGCATGAACCAGTCGGCGGCGCCGGCACGATTCGTCCGCGAGAGTGACCTCGACCTCGTCATGGTGGCCGGCCGGTACACACTCCTCGACCAGAGCGCCCTCGCCGACCTCCTGCCCGCAGCCCAGGAGCGAGGCGTGGGCATCATCGCAGCCGGTGTCTACAACTCCGGGCTGCTCTCCAGGCCTCGTCCCACCCCCGAGTCCCGCTACGACTACGCAGCCCCACCCGAGGCGTTGATCCGCCGAGCCAACGCCATCGCCGAGGTCTGCGAGCGGCACGGCAGCTCGCTCCCGGAGGCCGCTGCCCTGTTCCCGCTCACCCACCCGGCGGTCGCCTCAGTGGTGCTCGGGATGCGGACTGCTGACCAAGTCGACTCGAACGTCGAGCGCTTCGCCTCACACCCCCCGGCCGACCTCTGGACCGAACTCATCGAACTCGGCCTCCTCAACCCGTCCACCCCGATCTCGAGCCGCCCTGCCCCGACCCTCGAAAGGCATTCCGCATGACCCGGATCACCGACGTCACCGTCACCGACCTCCGCTTCCCGACGTCGCTGAGCGCCGACGGCTCGGACGCGATGAACAAGGACGCCGACTACTCGGCCGCCTACGTTCGCATCGACACCGACGATCCCGCCCTCAGCGGATTCGGATTCACCTTCACCATCGGACGAGGCAACGAGCTCTGCGTGCTCGCCGCGCGAATCCGCGCGGCCTCCCTCCTCGGACGTGACGTGGCAGCAGTCGTCGGCGACCTCGGTGGCTTGTACCGCGAACTGCAGTCGGACTCGCAGGTGCGGTGGCTCGGACCGGACAAGGGCGTCGTGCACCTCGCTCTCGCGGCGGTCATGAATGCGGTCTGGGACCTCGCTGCGCGCGTTGCCGGGAAGCCGCTGTGGCGTCTCCTGGCCGACATGACTCCGGACGAGCTCGTCGACGCCGCCGACCTGCGCTATCTTTCGGACGCGTTGACCAGGGACGAGGCACTCGCGATCCTCTCGGATAAGGTCGCAACCCGCGCTGACCGCATCGCCGATCTTGAGCGCACGGGATACCCCTGCTACACCACCAGCGCGGGATGGCTCGGATACTCCGACGAGAAGCTCCGGCGCCTGTGTCAGGAAGCCGTCGATGCTGGCTACAAGCACGTGAAGCTCAAGGTCGGCGGCAGCCTCGACGACGACCTGCGGCGCCTCGCTCTCGCCCGCGAGGTGATCGGCTGGGACATCGACCTCATGATCGACGCGAACCAGGTCTGGGATGTTCCGGAAGCCATCGAGAACGTCCGTGCGCTCGCGCAGTTCAAACCCCTCTGGATCGAGGAGCCCACGAGCCCGGATGATGTGCTCGGCCATGCTGCAGTGCGCCGCGCCGTGGCTCCCATCGGGGTTGCGACCGGTGAGCACGGTATGAATCGGGTGCTGTTCAAGCAGTTGTTCCAGGCCGAGGCCATCGACTACTGCCAGCTCGACTCCGCCCGCCTCGGCAGCGTCAACGAGATCCTCGCGGTGTACCTCATGGCCGCGAAGTTCGACGTGCCCGTCTGCCCGCATGCCGGCGGGGTCGGCCTCTGCGAGCTGGTGCAGCACCTCTCAGTCTTCGACTACGTCGCTGTGTCCGGCTCACTCGAGGGTCGCGTCACCGAGTACGTTGATCACCTGCACGAGCATTTCGTTGACCCCTGCATCGTCAAGGACGGCGCCTACATCGTCCCGTCTCGACCTGGGTACTCGGCTGAACTCTTCGAAGCGACCATCGAAGAGTTCCGATTCCCCGAAGGCGGCTACTGGGCCGCAGCCACGAGCTGATCGAGTGAGTCCGGAGACCACGACCCCCGATGATCGTGGAGCGGGTGTCATCGACGCTCACCTGCACATCTGGGACCCGTCCCGGCATCGCTACGACTGGCTCGGTCCGCAGCACGCACCGATCGATCGGACCGTCACCGCCGAAGAGGCGATCGACGTGCTGCGCCGCGCGGGGGTGTCGCAGGCGCTTCTCGTCCAGGCAGCCGACACCGATGAGGACACCGACGCGATGCTGGCCGCAGCCAGAGCACACAGCGAGCTCATCGGAGTCGTCGCGTTCGTGCCTCTCGATGACCCGAGGATGGCGGCGGCTCGACTCGAATCGCTGCTGCAGGACCCGCTCGTCGTCGGGGTCCGATCGCTCGTGCACGATCGACCGGACCCCGACTGGATCCTCCGCCCGGCCGCTCGCGAGATACTCGATCTGATCGACGCAGCAGGTCTCGCGTTCGACTTCCCTGCAGTACTCCCTGCGCATCTGAAGCACATCCCGGAACTCGTGCACTGGCACCCAGGTCTCCGGATCGTGCTCGACCACCTCGGCAAACCGCCGGTCGGCGCCGCTGGCCCGTGGGCGGAAGGAGAATGGGAGCGGCTGGTGCGTCGTCTGGGGCCCCTTCCTACGGTCTCGGCAAAGCTCTCCGGTCTGCAGTCCCTCGGCACAAACGCGGCCGCATGGAGCCTGGATCAGGTTCGACCGTTTGTAGAAGTAGCGCTCGATGTCTTCGGACCGGATCGAATGCTCTTCGGAGGCGATTGGCCCGTCTCGGAACTATCGGGCGGCTACCGACGAATCATCGATGCGACCACGAATCTGCTGAGCTCTCTCGACCCCCTCGGACGAGCCGCCGTTCTCGGCGGGACCGCTCGGCGGGTCTACGGTCTCGGTACTCGGTGAGCGGGGCTGCCGGTCTGCGCTGTCAACGACTTCAGTGACGCAAGATCCGCGATGTCGGATCCCCCACCTTCTCTCCTTCGCTCTTCGCCCAACCCGCTCATCCACCGGCCCTCTGGAGGACCACCATGCAGATCCGTCGCCTCGGCAACCCGGGGGCTGAACGCCCCTACGTCCTGGACTTGGACATCGCGTACGACCTGGAAAGCCTCACCTCCGAGATCGACGGCGTCTTTCTCGCCGACGACGGTCTGAACCGCGTGCGAACCGCTTTGAGAGAAGGGCTCCTCCCTGAGGCGGACGTCGCCGAGCTGCGCATCGGATCGCCGATCGCGAGGCCCGGCAAGATCGTCTGCATCGGCCTCAACTACCGCGACCACGCAGCCGAGACTGGCGCAGCCGTCCCAGCAGAACCCGTCGTCTTCATGAAGGATCCCGCGACAATCGTCGGCCCCTTCGACGCCGTGCGGATCCCAGTCGGCTCGGTGAAGACCGATTGGGAGGTGGAGCTCGGTGTCGTCATCGGCGTCCAAGCGCGATATCTCGATTCCCCTGAGGAGGCAGCGGCGTGCATCGCCGGATACGTGCTCTCGCACGACGTGTCCGAACGGGAGTTCCAGCTAGAACGCGGCGGGCAGTGGGACAAGGGCAAGAGCTGCGAGACCTTCAACCCGCTCGGACCATCGCTCGTCCCCGCCGAAGAGCTCGACCCATCGGATCTCCGACTCACTCTCTCGGTCAACGGAGTCGTGCGCCAGGACGGCACAACCGCTGACATGGTTTTCGACCCCGCCTACGTGGTCTGGTACCTCAGCCAGTTCATGGTGCTGCACCCCGGTGATCTCGTGAACACGGGCACGCCGGCTGGTGTCGCGCTCGGCATCCCGGGTAACCCTTACCTCCGCGCCGGGGACGCGGTGACGCTCTCGATCGAAGGACTCGGCGAGGCCGAGCAGCGCTTCGAGCAGGCGGAGACCGGACGATGAGCGCGCTCGACGGGCTCATCGCGATCGTGACCGGCGGCGCCTCGGGCATCGGCGCCGAGTGCGCTTCTCTGTTGTCAGAGCGCGGGGCGCTAGTGGCGGTGCTCGACCGCGACGTCGACTCAGTGCCGGCAGACCTGTTCGGTGTGTGCTGCGACGTCACGGACCGAGCATCGATCGACGCCGCGATCGCTTCGGTCGTCGGAAGATTCGGCGGACTCGACATCGTCGTCAACAACGCCGGGATCGGCGCTGTCGGCACCGTGGAGGAGAGCACTGAGGAGACCTGGCAGCGAGTCCTCGACGTCAATGTGATCGGTGTCGCGCGAGTGAGCGCCGCTGCGCTGCCGGCGTTGCGCCAGTCGAGCAGTGCCTCGATCGTCAACATGTGCTCCGTGGCCGCGACGAGCGGGCTTCCACAACGGGCGGTCTACGGAGCATCGAAAGCAGCCGTTTACGGCCTCACGATCGCGATGGCCACCGACCATGTTCGCGAGGGCATCCGGGTGAACTGCGTGAATCCGGGAACGGTGCACACAGGCTTCGTCGATGCGAATCTCCGCTCGTTCGACGACCCCGCCGCCGAGCTGGAGGCGCTCAATCAGCGCCAGCCGATCGGTCGAATGATCACCACACGCGAGGTCGCCGAAGCAGTGGCGTTCCTCGCGGGTCGAAACTCCTCCTCGATCACCGGATCATCGCTCGCAGTCGATGGCGGAATGAACTCTCTCCGGGTCCGCCCACTCTGACTTCCGAGGCGATGAGGAGACGTCGCCATGCTCACTCACGCACGAAAGGCACTCCATCCATGGTCCAGCGTCAGTTCCCGAAGCCCGTCGAGCTGCTCGAGTACCTCAGCTTCAAGAAGCCCGAGCTCGACGGCCGCAAGCGCCGCCTCGA
>NZ_JALGRV010000007.1:0-100792 GCF_022815495.1 Rathayibacter sp. VKM Ac-2929 | reverse complement strand
GTCCGCACCATGAAGCTCCTCGGCGCCCACTCCCTCGAGGAGCTCACCCCGGCCCACGTCACCCAGCTCGAGCGCCTCCAGCCCCGCCCCCGCGCCTGACCCACAGAGCTCGCCGGTCGAGTAGCCCCCACAGGCGCCATCATGCTGGTCGAGTAGCCGCCGCAGGCGGCGTATCGAGACCCACGTCCCCCGCACGGAGGAGCTCGATACGCCCGCTGCGCGGCCTACTCGATCAGCAAGGAGGGGCCAGCACCCCGCCCGTCCGCGGAGAGCAGGACGCTCGCGGGGCGCAGTGGTTGATCCACCATGCAATTACCCCGGCCTCCGGGTCGGCGCGCGGCCTCCGGAGCCCTGCGCCATGACTCCGCGCCGGTAAGTGCCGATGAGTTGCTTGCGCACGAACTCGTTCGCGGATTCGATGTGCGTCGACTCCTCCCCCGCAGCAACGTCGACGCTCGCCGCCGCGGCGGCGGGCTCGCCGGTGCCGAACGGGTCGTCGCCGTAGCCGCCCATGCGTGAGTCACCGGCTCGAGGTCGTGTCCCTGCTCGAGCTGGAGCTGCTCTCGGAGCGCGACGTGTGGAACTCCGGCTTCCAGTTCGGAGACTGGCTCGATCCGGATGCGCCGGACGACATGCCCTGGGCGGCGAAGGCCGACTCCGGTGTCGTCGCGACAGCGTGCGCGTTCCGCACCTGCACGATCGCAGCCGATACCGCCGCGCTCCTCGGTGGGTCGCAGGACGAGGCCGAGTTCCGCCTCGGGGCCGAGCGGATCCGCGCCGGCTTCCAGAACGAGTACGTCTCTGAGGAGCGCATCCGCAGCGACTGCTCCGCCGTCTACACGCTGGCCCTGGTCCTCGGGCTGCTCGACGCCCCCAGCGAGTGTGGGCCGGCCGACGCCTCGCCGAGCTCGTCGAGGCCAGCGGCTTCCGCATCTCGACCGGGTTCGCCGCGACTCCGTTCCTCACCGAGGCACTGAGCTCCACCGGCCACGTCCGCCACGCCTACCGGCTTCTCCTCCAGACGGAGTGCCCCTCCTGGCTCTACCCCGTGACGATGGGCGCCACCACGATCTGGGAGCGCTGGGACTCGATGCTGCCTGACGGCTCGATCAACCCGGGCGAGATGACCAGCTTCAACCACTACGCGTTCGGCTCGGTGGCCGACTGGATGCACCGGACCATCGGCGGACTCTCCCCGCTGGAACCCGGCTATCGCCGGTTCCTGATCGCGCCCCAGCCCGGCGGCGGACTGGACTGGGCGGAGACGGCCCTGCAGACTCCGCACGGCCGAGCGTCGGTCCGCTGGGATCGCACGGGCGACGATCTCAGCGTCCGGATCGGAGTTCCCGAAAGCACCACGGCCGTCCTGCGCCTGCCAGGGGCGAACGACCGGGAACTCTCCCCGGGTGAGCACCGGATCGACGTCCGCCTCCCCTCGATCCCTTTCCAGGAGCGCACTGCATGACACGATCCGCCTTCCCCCCCGACTTCTTCTGGGGCGTTGCGACCGCCGGCTACCAGAACGAGGGCGGCAGCACCGCCAGCGACATCTGGTTCCTGGAGCACGTGCAGCCCACGATCTTCACTCAGCGGTCGGGAGCCGCGAGCGACAGCTGGAACCGATGGGAGGAGGACCTCGACCTCGCCGCCTCGTTCGGCCTGAACAGCTACCGCTTCTCGGTCGAATGGGCGCGTGTCGAGGCCGTGGCGGGAGTCTTTGACCAGGACGCCCTCTCGCACTACGAGCAGATCGTCGACGGCTGCCTCCTCAGGGGGCTGGCCCCCATCGTCACCTTCAGCCACTTCGCAGCACCGCACTGGTTCGCGGCGGCGGGCGGGTGGCTCGCAGCCGACGCCGCCGACCGTTTCGCCGCCTACTGCGACGCTGTGATGCGCCGCTTCGGCGACCGCATCTCGATCGCCGTCACCCTGAACGAGCCGAACCTCCCCCAGCTGCTCAGCTGGGCCGAGCTGCCGCCGTTCGTGGCGGAGCTCGAGCGAGCGACCCTGCACGCCGCGAGCACCGCGTCCGGTTCCGAGCGCTACCGCGTCGGCAACGTCGTCCTCGCCGAGGAGTTCGAGGAGATGCAGGCCGGACTGACTCGCGCACACCTCGCAGCCCGAGCCGTCATCAGAGGGCATCGGGCCGATCTGCCCGTCGGAATCTCGATCGCCGTCAGCGACGACGTCGCCGCCGAGGGCGGAGAGCGGGTCCGGAACCGCAAGCGCTCCGAGGTCTACGAGCACTGGCTCGACTTGGCGAGCTCGGACGACTTCATCGGGGTGCAGAACTACGAGAGGGAGTACTACGGGCCCGCGGGGCGCCTCGAGCCCGCCGAAGGCCTGCCCCTCAATGCGATGGGCACCGCGATCGAGCCGGGGTCACTCGCCGTGGCAGTCCGCTACGCCCACGCCGTGAGCGGAGTCCCCGTGCTCGTCACCGAGCACGGGCTCGGCGCCTCCGACGACGCGTTGCGCGCAGGATTCATCCGCCCCGCTCTGGACGGTCTCGCTCAGGTCCTCCTGGACGGCGTCCCGGTCATTGGCTACTGCCACTGGACCCTCCTCGACAACTACGAGTGGATCTTCGGCTACGACAGGTGCTTCGGCCTCGTCGAGGTCGATCGCGAGACTTTCGCGAGAACGCCGAAAGCGAGCGCGGCCGCCTATCGGGAGTACGTCGTCTCGGCCGCCGCTGCCACTGCGATGCGCACCACGGGCTGAGCGGCAGGGCGCTCAGGCACCGGCTCCGCGGACTCTCCTCGCCCCCGCCCACGGGCGATCGTGCGCTCGGCACGCGATCGCCTCCGATGACGAGTCCTCGAGGACGCCGATCAGATCGCTCGGAGCTGCCGATACCGCGTGGTCGCATCCGCCCCCGCATCCTTCACGAGTCGGGCCAGATCGTTGGCCGCCTCTTCTGAGAAGCGCGACGTGAGGTACGCCGCGCTCAGCGAGCCGATCGGCGATCCGTCCTCGTCGAGGACCGGGGCTGCGATGCTGGTCGCTTCGGCCACTCGCTCACCGGCCGTGCGCGCCCATCCCTGCTCGCGGATCTGCACGAGGCGCTCTCGGAGAGCATCGACCTCGACCGTGGTCCGTTCGGTGAAGCGCTCGAGCGGCAGGCTGAGCGCGGCGTCGAGGTCGGCGTCGGGCAGGAAGGCGAGCATCGCCAGCCCGCTCGCTCCGACCGTGATCGGGTAGGACCCGCCCACCGCGATCGTGATCCGGATGGGCTGGGCGCTCTCCACCTGGTCGATGTAGAAGCGCCGGTACCCCTGCCGCTGCGACAGGATCGTCGTCTCCCCCGTCGCCGACGAGAGCCGGGCGATCACAGGGGCCGCGGCGGCATGCAGCTCGTTCTGCCGTGTCGATGCCCGGCTCAGACCGATGGCCGCGACGCCGAGCGAGTAGTCCCGTGTTCCGCCGTTGTAGCGCAGGAGCGAGCGGTGCACGAGCGTCTGAAGGATGCGGTGTACGACCGCCTTGCTCAATGAGACGCGGCGAGCGAGTTCGGAGACCCCGAGACGCTCCCCCTCCGCGAACGCCAGCAGGATGTCGGCCACCCGCTCCGTCGTCGACGCGCCGTTCCGCTCACTGTCTGTCATGCGACCCCCTTGTTCCAGGCCAGTGTTCCATTGAACGGAACGACTGCCCACCGTTCCGTGCGGTCGGAAACGTAACTGTTACACCGACGAAACGGATCATCCTTTTCTAACACCTACCGTAGCTAGCAATTCAACTGATGACGGCTATATACGCGTTCCACTGAACGGAACGAATTTCCTCATCGGAACAGACCGAGAGGCTCGCACAATGGAACAGCAGTACGGGGTGGATCTGATCACCTTCTATCACCCGGCGTTCTGGGGCCTGCAGAACCGTGAGGAGCTGCTCGCGTTCGCAGTAGCAGACCCGGAGGCTCTCTGGCTGCGGATCATGGCCGGCTGCCGTGATGCGGGGATCTCGGTCGTCGAGATGACCTTCGCCCCGGCTGACCGGCTCTCGGCCCTCGCCGCGTTCGGCAGTCCCGAGGCCTTCGCCGCCGCTCTCGCCGAGCACGGCCTGACTCTCAAGAGCGGGTTCTTCGTCGACCCGGTCCGGATGCCCGACGCGAGTGCGGCCGAGCTCGCCGATAGCGCCGCCGTCGACAGCGACTTCATCCGGCGCGCTGGCGGCGACACCCTCGTCGTCGCCCCGCCGATGCGCCGGTCGACGAACGCGGTTCCTCCTCTGTTCGTGGGCCTCGAAACCATGAACGCCTTCGCCGACTCCTTGCACGCCATCGGCGATGCGAGCCTGCGCCAGGGCGTGAAGACGGCGGTGCACACAGAGGCCCACTCCCTGGTCTGCACCACCCGCGACCTCGACCTGCTGATGGCCCTCACCGATCCGAGTTACGTCGGGCTCTGCCCCGACACCGGCCACCTGGTCCTGTCGGGCTCCGAGCCGAGCTTCGCAGTGTCCCGGCACCGCGAGCGCGTCATCCTCTCCCACTGGAAGGACGCGATCGGCGAGATGCCCGAGACAACTGTCGACGAGGGCATCCACCTCGCTCATCGCGAGTACTTCCGACGCGTCGGCGCCGGCACCGTCGACTGGACGACCTGGGCCGCCCTCTCCGAGACCACCCGCGTCGGGCCGCTCATCCTCCTCGAGCTCGACGCGGTCCCGAACCCCGTCGAGGAGATGGCCGCCGCGCGCGCCCACCTCGACGCGTCCCTCGCCTAGCCCCCGCGAGGACATCCCTGCACCATCCGGACGGCGACTGCCGCGCCGGCTCCCCGCACCACCGTTGAGGAGTCCCCACTCATGAACCACTTCCGTAGTCGACGCTCCCGCGTCATCGGCACCGTCCTCGTCGGCGGTCTCATCACCTCGGTCCTCGCAGGCTGCGCCTCCGCAGAGGAGGCCGGTGCACGTGCTGACGGCAGCACGGGCGTCGTCCTCGACTCCGACCTCGTCGCCTCGGCCGGAGCCAAGGCGGCGGAGATCGCCGAGCCCGCCGAGCTCGACGGCACCATCGAGCTCATCGGCCCGAACGGCGGCAACGAGGGAGCGATCCTCGAGGCCGTCTACGCGCCGTTCGAGGAAGCGACGGGCGTGGACGTGAAGTACACCGGCACCCAGGACTACATCAGCGTGGTGCAGTCACGCGTTCAGGCCGACAATCCGCCGGATATGGCCAGCATGTCCCTCGGGGTCTTCCGCCAGTACGCCTCGACGATGGATCTCGTCAGCGTGACCGAGGTCGTCGGAGCCGAAGAGCTGGCGTCGAGCTACAGCGGCTCGCTGCTCGACGCGGTCACCTTCGACGGAGAGGCTCGCGCCGTCTTCCAGGGATTCAGCAACTTCATGATGTGGTACAACCCGCAGACCTACACCGGCCCCACCGAGGACGCCTCCTGGGACGAGGTCATGGCGTGGACCGACAGTGCGATCGCCGCAGGTGAGACCCCGTGGTGCGCGGCGCAGGAGTCGGGAGCGAGCAGCGGATTCCCCGGTGCGCAGTTCATCGAGACCCTCTTCGCGAAGAAGTACGGCCCGGACAAGCTTGCCGCGTGGGGCAGCGGAGAGCTCGCCTGGACTTCCCCGGAGGTGAAGGACGCCTTCGAGATGTTCGGCGCCATCGCCACGAACGACGCCGCCGTCAACGGAGGTGTGACTGGCGCGCTCTCAGAGCCGATCTCCACCGGCTCCAACGGCCTGGTCACCGACCTCTGCTCCGCCGAGGTATGGGGATCCTTCACCGCCGGCCTGATCGCCGGGAGCACCGACGTCATGGTCCCGGGCGAGAACCTGGACTTCATGCAGGTACCGGGTTCGACTCCGGAGTTCGCCGAGACGGAGATCTTCCAGACCGAAGGCACCTTCGCCTTCAACGACACCCCGGAGACCCGCGCGCTGCTGGCCTACATCGCCTCCACCGAGGCGCAGACGCTACTCGCCTCCGCCGACCAGTGGACCGTCTCGAACCTCGACGTGCCTGTTGACACCTACGACAGCGTGCTGCTGCAGCGCGCTGCGGAGACCTTCATCAACGAGGACGTCACGTTCGGTACCGGAATCAGCACACTCGCCGGCTCCGACGTCCGCTCGGCCCTCTACAAGGGCGTCGTCGCGTACATGCAGGACCCGGCATCGCTGGATTCCGTCCTGCAGTCCATCCAGGACACCGTCTCGGCGAGCTGACAGCGATGAGCGGGACCACCTCCACACGCACCCCGACCCGAAGGACCGTCCGATGATCGATCTCTCGACCAGCGTTCCGGCGCTGATCCTCATCGGCGCGATCGCCATCCCCGCCGCCGTGTATCTGCTTCTCGGTCTCGGGGAGCGCATCCTGGAGCGGCTGCTGCCTCGGCGCCCCCGCTCGGTCCTGCGCCCGTGGGTGTGGCTCCTGGTCCCGTTCCTCGTCGTCGCGCTCATCCTGCTCTACCCCCTGCTCTATACCGTCGTACTGTCCGTGATGGATGAGACGGGCACCAGGTTCGTCGGAGGCGAGAACTTCGTCTGGGCCTTCTCCGGGTCGATGTTGGAGATCCTCGGCAACAACGTGATCTGGATCGTGGCGTTCCCGGTCGGCACCCTCGTTCTTGCACTGATCGTGGCGGTCGTCTTCGACCGCGTCCGCTACGAGAAGCTCGCGATGACTCTGATCGTGCTGCCCACCGCGATCTCGTTCGCCGCGGGTTCGATCATCTGGCGGCAGAACTACTCCTACCAGCCGGCCGGATCCGAGCAGCGCGGCCTGCTGAATGCGCTGTGGACGCTGCTGCCAGGCGCTGCGCCGATCCCCTGGCTTCAGACGCAGACGGTGAACTCCTTCGCTCTGATCTTCGTTGCGATCTGGTCGGGCCTGGGAGTCGCGGCCCTCATCCTGTCGGCAGCCGTCAAGAACGTGCCTGCGGACATGCTCGAGGCGGCGCGCTTGGACGGCGCGGGCGAGTTCCGCGTCTTCTTCAGCATGGTCCTGCCCAGCATCGCGCCCGCCGTCCTGGTCGTGATCACGACCGAGGTGATCTTCGCTCTGAAGGTCTTCGACATCGTCTACGTGATGACCAATGGCAACTTCGGCACCGATGTGGTCGCGAACCGCATGTACTCCGAGCTCTTCTCCTCCAGCGACTACGGACACGCCAGCGCGATCGCCATCCTGCTGCTGATCGCCGCGGCTCCGATCATCGCCCTCAACATCCGCCAGTTCCGCGCCGAGAAAGAGGCTTGAGATGAGCACCCTCACCGCTCCTGTCATCGAGACGGCATCGACCGCGCTCGCCGAGCCTGCTCCGGTCGTCCATCGGCGGCGGCGACTGCGCCGGCTGCTCACCCCGGGGCGCATCGTCCTGCACATCGTCACGATCGTCTTCATGCTGGTCTGGTTCACGCCCGTGCTCGGCCTGTTCGTGTCCGCCGTGCGCACCCAGGCCGACGCCGCGTCGACCGGATGGTGGACCGCGATCGTCGATCCGCTCTTCACCGGATACAACTACCAGCAGGCGATGGGGTTCATCTCGGCAGGTGAGAGCCTCGCCACCTCGCTGGCGATCTCCCTCCCGACCACGGTGCTCACCACGGTGCTCTCCCTGATCGGCGCCTACTCGTTGACCCGGATGACCTTCACCGGTCGCACCGTGATCTCCCTGCTCCTCGTCGCGATGCTCGTCATACCACCTCAGGTCACCCTCGTGCCCATGCTGAAGTTCTTCGCCGCGATCGGACTGCAGGGCACGGTGCCCTCGGTCTGGATCTACCAGGTCGGCTTCACGATCCCGTTCGGCATCTTCCTCATCCGCGGCTTCATCGCCTCCATCCCTGAGGAGCTCTTCGAGGCCGCCGCGATCGACGGAGCCTCGACGTTCCAGACCTTCCGCACCATCGTCACTCCTCTCTCCCTCCCCGTCCTCGCATCGCTCGCGATCATGCAGTTCCTCTGGTCCTGGAACGATCTGCTCATCCCGCTCCTCTTCCTCGGCGGGAGCGATCTCGAGGCGCCACTCACCGTGCAGGTCGCGGGGCTCGTGCAGTCCAACGGCGAGGGCGAGGCTGTGCTGATGGCCGCGACCTGCCTGTCGATCCTGGTGCCGCTGATCATCCTGATCGGCATGCAGCGATTCTTCGTCCGAGGTGTCCTCGGTGGGGCGGTGAAGGGATGATCGCCGACGTGCTGATCGTCGGCAGCGGTCTGATGGGCGCCGCGACTGCGCGCCTGATCCGGGAAGCGTCGCCGGACGCGTCGATCGTGATGATCGACGGCGGCGCAGTGATCGGGTCGGTACCCGGCCAGCACCTGCACGATTCCGCAGAGCCCCTGATCCACGAGCGGTACAACGCTCGAGTGGCCAGCGGGGTGCAGGCCCTCTACACGGGTGCCGCAGTCAGTTCCCCTGTCGAAGGCGGCATGGCCGACGTCGAGCCGGGGATGCACCATCTCTCCTCCCTCGGCGAGGACGCCGCCGCGCTGCCGGGTGCGTCACTCGCTTGGAACGTCGGTGGAATGGGAGTCCACTGGACGGCGGCCTGTCCGGCTCCGTGGGGCCGCGAGGTACCGGATTTCCTCCCCGCCGCCGAGTGGGACGCCGATCTCCGGACGGCCCAGCGGGTGCTCGGGGTGCACGACGACGCTTTCGGCATCACGGACGCCGGCCGAGCGGTCCTCCGCGAGCTCGACGCCGTGTTCGGTCCCACCAGCGCGGAGGGGCGCCATCCGCGGACCATGCCCATGGCCATGACCCCCACGGCATCGGGACCTCGCCCTCGGACCGGGCCGAACCGGATCCTGCCCGCCATGGCAGACGGGTCAGATCCCGCGTTCGCACTGCTTCCGGGAGCACTCTGCGTGCGACTCGAGCACCGCGACGGAACCGTGACGGGCGCGATCGTCCGCGACGTCGCCACCGGTCACGAGTCCCGTCTGAAGGCGGGAATCGTCGTCGTCTGCGCCGACACGCTGCGCACACCGCAGCTGCTCTTCGCCAGCGGCATCCGACCGGCCGTCCTCGGCACGCATCTGAACGAGCACGCCTTCCTCACCGGACGCGTCTTCCCGGACATCGCGCGGCTCGGCATCGATCCTTCGAGCCTGGCCGCGCCTCGCGAGGGCGAGTGGGCCGTCGGCGCGTACTGGCTTCCGCACAGCGACGAGGCGCAGCCCTTCCACGGCCAGATGATGGAGAGACCGCATGTCGACGACGCCGGCGCGACGGTCGACTACTCCGTGGGACTCGCTCTCTACGTCCCGACCGAGGTCCGCGCCGCCAATCACGTCGAGTTCTCCGAGACCGAGACCGACGCGATGGGCCTGCCGCGGATGCGGATGCACTTCGACTACTCCCCGCGCGACGAGGAGCTGATCGCACTCGCCCGGGTGCGGCAGCGCGAGGCCGCCGAGCGGATCGGACGCTTCGACCCCGAGCGGGACACCGCACTGCTCGCGCCCGGCTCGTCCCTGCACTTCACCGGCACCGTCCGCATGGGGCCCGTTGACGACGGCACCAGCGTCTGCGATACCGACGCCCGTGTCTGGGGCTTCGACAACCTCTACCTCGCCGGCAACGGCGTGATCCCGACCCCGGTCACCGCGAACTCCACGCTGACCGGCACCACCTTCGCGGTGCGCGCGGCCCGTGCCGTCGTCGCCGCTCTCACCGAACCGCCCGTGCACGGGCGCCTGCCGGAAGGAATCACCTCATGACCGACTGGAACCTCGAAGTCGACAGGATCCGCGACCTCCGCGCCGCCCGGACGAAGGTCGGCCCGGGCACCACTCCGGCCGTCGTCGTAGTCGATTTCCAGCGAGCCTTCACCGAGCACGAGTTCGTCGGCCCCACCACCGCCGTCGCCCTCGAGAGGACGAACGTCCTGCTCGATGCCGCGCGCCGCGCCGGAGTGCCGGTGGTCTACCTGGTGATGGTCCTCGACTCCCTCGACGACCGGATGCTCGCCCAGCGGGTCCGCTCGAGCCTCACCGAGCGCTGCGAGCGCGGGAATCCCTGGACCGAGATCAGTTCAGCCGTCCCGGCCCAGCCCGGCGACCACATCGTCGAGAAGACGGTCGCCTCGGGGTTCTACAACACGCGACTCCACGATCTGCTTCAGGAGCTCGGCGTCGACGAGATCGTGCTCGCCGGTACGAGCACGAGCGGATGCGTTCGCGCCACCGCCACCGATGCGGCCTACCGCGACTACCGGCTGAGCCTGGTCGAGGAGTGCTGCGACGACTTCCGCACGCTCTCGGGCGAGGTCTCCCTGTGGGACATCCAGGACCGCTTCGGCGACGTCGTGCCCCTCGACGCCACCCTGGCGCGGTTCACATCGATCGCCGCAGAGCGATCGCCTGTGCGGACAGCTTCGTGAGCGCCCCGCTGCGATTCGGCACCGACGATCGGCTCGTCTACGAGCCCATCGTGACCCGTCCGCAGGTGACCTGGCCTGAGGGCAGGACCGTCGCGGTCTGGCACGCGCCCAACGTCGAGCACTACGATTACATCCCGCCCGGTGGCGGAAGCCCCCAGGGTCGCGTGCCCGCACCCGACCTGCAGCACTACATGCACCGCGACGCTGGCAACCGCACCGCCTTCTGGCGCCTGCTACGAGCGGTCGACCGGTTCGAGATTCCGTCGACCGTCTCCCTCAGTCTGACCGTGCTCGAGGAGTTCCCCGACATCCGCGAGGCGATGCGGGAGCGGGACTGGGAGGTGATGAGCCACGGCATCTCGAACCTGCGTCCGATCTACGACCTGCCCGAGGCGGACGAGGCGGCGTTCCTCCGGGAATCGCAGGCGGTGGTGGACGCCTACTACGGGGGAGCGCGTCTCAAGGGCATGCTCGGGCCGAAGATCAGCGGCACCGACAACACGGTGGACCTGATGGCGGAGCACGGGATGATCTACCACGCCGACTGGGTCCACGACGAGCAGCCGCGCCCGCTGCGAACCCGCTCCGGAGCGCGGATCGTCTCGATGCCCTACAGCTACATGCTGAACGACGTCCCCCTGCTGCACGCGAAGCACTACTCCTCCGACTACTTCGTGACGATGGTCAAGGCTCAGATCGACCGCCTGCTGGCAGACGCCGACCGCGACGGCCAGGGGCGCGTCGCCTGCATCGCCACCCACCCGTTCGTCCTGGGGCAGCCCGGCATGCAACGCGCTCTCGAGGAGGTGTTCGCCTACCTGCGCTCGGACGAGCGGCTCTGGGTCACGCGAGCCGGGGACGTCGCCGAGCACTACCTCGACCACCACTACGACGCCCAGCTGGCCAGCGCGCTCGATCAGGACGGAGCGGTGCGATGAGCATCATTACCAACCCCGCGGACGCCGTCGTCTTCGCCCCCGACCTGCCGCGCACCTCGGACGCCTCCCGCGCACCCTGGTCTCTTCCGGACGGGAAGAAGCTCGCGGTGAGCGTGCTGCTGCACGCCCCCGCCTATCTGGACGTCGTGCCGTCCGGCGCCCTCAAGCCGACGACCATGCAGGGCGGCGTCGGGCGCGAGACGTCCGAGCCGAGACACGGCCAGGTGGCTCGCCTGTCCCAGTGGGACTTCGGTCTCACTGTCGGCATCTGGCGCCTGCTCGACATCGCCGAGCGAGCCGGTGCTCCCGTCGCCGTCGCCCTGGACGCGGCAGGAGTGAGACGAATGCCCGGTCTGGCCAGGCTCGCCGCGGGGCGAGCGCAGGAGATCGTCGTGCGCGGGCAGGCCGCCGACGTCATCCTCGGCAGCGGCACCGCCGACGAGCGCGGATCGATCGCCGACGCGCGATCCGCTGTCGAGGCCGCGACCGGCCGCTCGACGAGCGGCTGGTTCGGACCGGAGCGGGGCCAGAGCCCGCAGACCACGGCTCTGCTGCGCGAGGCCGGCTTCTCCTGGTTCGGGGACTGGCCCGTCGACGAACGGCCGGTCACGCTCTCCGGCGCCTCCGAGGGGCTGATCGCCCTGCCGCATCCTCTGGAGACGGAGGACATGTTCGCGCTGTACACCCGGGGTCAGCCCTTCGCCGACTACGAGAGGGCGCTGGAGGACACCGTCGATCAGCTCGTCGAGGACGCCGATCTTCTCGGAGCCCGCTACCTCGGGCTGAGCTGGTTCGGCTGGGTGCTCGGACAGGCGTGCTTCGCCGACGTGGCGGAGCGGACGCTCGCGCGGCTCGCCGCGCATCCGGACGTGCTCCTTGCGACTCCCGGCGAGATCGCCGCCCTGTCATGAGCCGCACCCGCACCGAGGAACCGCCCACCTCGTCGTCCCCTCGCGACCTGCCGCGCAGTCTCGCGTGGGCACTCGGCTCCGGCACCGTGCTGCAGGGACTCAACTCGGCGATCATCGCCGTCGCGCTCGTGCCCATCGCGCTGCAGTTCGGCTCGGCCGAGTCGATCCCCTGGCTCGTGAGCGGCCTCTACATCGCCGCCGCAGTCGGCGCTCCGGCGGGCGGCCGGCTCGCCGACCTCTTCGGACCCCGACGCGTCTACCTGGCAGGCCTCGTCGTCGTCCTCGCTGCCTCCGTCGCCGGTCCGTTCACCCCCTCCATCGAGTGGCTCGTCCTCGACCGCATCGTGCTGGGTCTGGGCACGTCGATCCAGTTCCCCGCCGCGATGGCCATCATCCGCCGCCAGGCCGCTGCGAGCGACGTCATCCCTGTCGGTGCGATCGGCATCGTCGCCCTCTGCGGTCAGGCCACCGCGGCTCTCGGGCCGACCGTGGGCGGTCTCCTCGTCACGGCGACGGGCTGGCAGGGCATCTTCTGGGTGAACCTGCCGATCATCCTCAACTCGGCGATCTGGGTGCTTCGGACGGTTCCCGCAGACGCTGCGCAGACCCGGACGGGCGTGCTGCCGACCATCCGGTCGCTCGATCCGCTCGGCATGGTGCTCTTCGTCGGCGCCCTGGTCGCGCTGATGCTCGGCCTGCTCTCCCTCACCGGGGAACCGCTGTGGCTCGCGTTCGCCGTGGGCGCGCCCCTCGCGGGCGCCCTGGTCTGGCGAGAGCTCTCGGCGCGCTCGCCGTTCGTCGATCTGCGCCTCCTGGGTCGCCACCCGCAGATCGGCTTGACCTGTCTGCGAGCGATAGCGACCTTCACCTCGTTCTACTGCGTGTTCTACGGACTCCCGCAGTGGCTCGAATCAACTCGCGGGCTGGATCCGGCCGTCACGGGTCTCCTGATGCTCCCCGTCTTCGGCGTCGGTGTGCTTTCGACGCTGATCGCGACCCGGCTCGGACGGCGAGCCGGCCCGCGCGTACTGCTGGCGATCGGCACGACCGCGATGGTCGCGGCAGGCGGCATCCTCGTTTTCCTCGTCGATGACGAGAGCCCCCTGCTGCTGCTCGTCGCGGTCGCTGTCCTGCTCGGTGTGCCGAACGGCTTCAACAATCTCGGCAATCAGCTCCTCTTGCACGCCGCCTCGCCGTCGACCGCAGCCGGATCGGCGAGCGGGCTCTATCGGACGGCGCAGTACATCGGCGCGTGCGCCTCCGCGGTGGTGGTCGCGCACGCGCTCGAGTCGACCGCCGCCGACGGCGGGATCGCGCTCCTCGGAGCGTGGATCGCCGGGCTCGGCGGCGCGCTGCTCGTCCTCAACCTCGCAGCGATGCTGCTCGGGCGACGGCGCCCCGGACGATGACTCGCTCGAATCGGCCCGGCGTCCTCCGTCGGGCGGTCCCCGCGACGGCGTCGAAGGTCAGTGAGCGAGAAGCCTCGAGCGGATGGCCGGCGAACGCGAACGCCGAGCCGTCCTCGAGGACCGGGCGTACCGCCCAGCTCGCGCGGTCCGACCACCCGGCGACGGTGATCCGGGTTACGCGGAGAGGACCGGCCCCCAGCCGAACCAGGACGTCACCTCGATGATCGCCGTCCAGCTCTCCCGTTCGCGGTCGGGGTAGATCGCACCGCGGTAGCGGGTCGCGAGCCGGTCGATGTCGGCGAGGTCGGGGTCGCGGCGGATCTCGCTCACCCGCCCGCTGAGGGAGATCTGCGAGTACCAGTTCTCCGCGCCCATCACGGAGAGCGAGACGTGCGGGTTCGCGCGGAGGTACTTCAGGCGGGCTCGCGTCCCGTCCATGTTGACCAGGATCGAGCCGCCGTCCTGGATCTCGTACCAGGTCGTCGCGGTGTGCGGCTCGCCGTTCGGGCGCACCGACGCGATGACGGCCGGGTTCGGCGCCCGGAGGAACTCCACGACGTTCTCGGGCAGTGGCGGCTTGGGCATCTCGTCCTTCTTCCGACGTGCTGACTCTGAGGGTAGGTGGGCCGCGATCGGCGCGTTCGAAGGCCGCTTCAGGTGGGCCAGGTGACTCAGCTGTAGTCGAAGAAGCCGCGACCCGTCTTGCGGCCGAGGTCACCGGCGGCGACCTTGTCGCGCAGGATCTGCGGCGGCGCGAACCTCTCGCCGAGGGACTCGTGCAGGAACTCGCAGATGTTCAGTCGCACGTCGAGGCCGACGAGGTCGGAGGTGCGCAGCGGGCCGGTGGCGTGGCGGTAGCCGAGGACCATCGCGGCGTCGATGTCGGCGGCCTCTGCCACCCCCTCCTCGAGCATCCTCATCGCCTCGAGGGCGAGGACGTTGCCGAGCCGCGAGCTGGCGAAGCCGGGAGAGTCGTTCACGACGATCGCCGCCTTGCCGAGCGACTCGACCCAGCCGAGTGCGGCGTCGCGCAGGGCGCTCGACGCGCGCGGAGTGAGGACGATCTCGACGAGGGCGGACGGCGGTACGGGATTGAAAAAGTGCAGACCGCAGAACCGATCAGGATGCGTGAGCTCCTCGGCGAGCCGCGTCACTGGGAGCGAGGAGGTGTTCGTCGCCACCCACGCCGTGGGCGAGACGACGCGCTCCGCTCTGGTGAGCGCCTCGATCTTGAGCTCGATCACCTCGGGGACCGCTTCCACGATCAAGCCGGCCGGCGCCAGGTCGTCGTAGGAGGTCGAGACTCTCACGCGCGCGAGAGTCGACTCGAGGTCGACGGAGGGATTCCGTGCGGCGGCCTTGGCGATCCCGTCGGCCAACCGTGACTGAGCGGCCACCGCGGCATCGTCGTCGCGCTCGATCACTGTGACTTCGGATCCCGCCTGGGCGAAGACCTGGGCGATGCCCGCCCCCATCCGACCGCCGCCGATCACGCCGACTCGCTCTGGTGCACCACTCATGACATCTCCCTCGACCTTCACGGTCCCGCCAGGGTCACACGGCGACTTATGCGTGTCCAATACCTGATCGGGGTCCGATTGATTCATCGCGCGGATCGACGGGCGCGGCCATCGGTATTGGACGACCATCGAGTCCGAAGGTCAGGCTGGAGGCCAGGACCGGCGACGAAGCAGGACCGGCGACGAAGCGGAGAGACGATGAGCGCGTACAAGACCATCAACCCGAGCACGGGCGAGACGCTGGAGGAGCACGAGCTCCTCAGCGACGACGAGGTGGAGGGCCTTCTGACCCGGTCAGCGGCCGCGTACTCGTCGTTCCGCTCCCTCCCCCTGGAGGAGCGCACCGCCGTGCTCCGTCGTGCCGCGGCCCTTCACCGGGAGCGGATCGAGGAGCTCGCCGAGATCCTCACGGTGGAGATGGGCAAGCCCATCACGCAGGCGCGGGGCGAGGTCACGCTGGTCGCGTCGATCTACGAGTACTACGCGGATAACGCCGCCAGGTTCCTCGCCGATGAGCAGCTCGACATCGCGGGTGGCGGGGAGGCTCTCGTGCGCACCGAGCCGATCGGGCCGCTCCTCGGGGTGATGCCCTGGAACTACCCCTACTACCAGGTGGCCCGCTTCGTCGCGCCGAATCTCGCGCTCGGGAACACGATCATCCTCAAGCACGCCCGGAACTGCCCGCGTGCGGCCCTGGCGATCGAGCGGGTCCTGCGCGACGCCGGGCTGCCCCGCGATGCGTACCTCAACGCCTTCATCGACAGCCGTCAGGTCGCCGTGATCGTGGCGGACGAGAGGGTTCGCGGCGTCTCGCTCACCGGGTCCGAGAGGGCGGGCTCCGCGGTCGGCGAGATCGCAGGACGGCACATGAAGAAGTACGTGCTCGAGCTGGGCGGGTCGGACCCGTTCATCGTGCTCGACGATGCGGACGTCGATGCGGCGGTGGCGGCCGGCATCGTCGGGCGCTACGCCAACGGCGGCCAGGCCTGCACGGCGTCCAAGCGGTTCATCGTGATGGAGGCGGTGTACGAGGAGTTCACTCGCAAGTTCATCGACGCCGTCGCCGACATCGTCACTGGGGACCCGATGGATCCGGCCACGTTCCTCGGCCCACTGTCCTCGGCGGGCGCGGGCGACGAGCTCGACGAGATCGTGCAGGACGCGGTCTCCCAGGGGGCCACGCTGCACACCGCTCCGGGAGCGCAGCGGTCCGGCGCGTTCTATCCGCCGAGCGTGCTCACCGAGGTGACGCCGCAGATGCGCGCGTTCGAGGAGGAGCTCTTCGGCCCGACGGCCGTCGTCTACCGCGTTCCCTCGCCGCAGGCGGCGGTGCAGCTCGCGAACGCGTCGCCGTTCGGGCTGGCCAGCAGCGTCTTCACGGCGGACCGAGACCTCGCCGCCTCGCTCGCCGAGCAGCTCGACGCGGGCATGGTGTGGATCAACGCGACGAGCAAGACCGCCCCCGATCTGCCGTTCGGCGGCGTGAAGCGCTCGGGCGTGGGTCGCGAGCTCGCCCGCTTCGGCATCGACGAGTTCGCCAACAAGAAGCTCGTGCGGACGATCCAGCCGCTCACCTGAGCGAGTCCCCCTCTCGCGACCAGGGGTCCGCCCCGCCGACCTGTCCGCAGGATGCGGCCGGCGGGGCGGATCCCTCTCACTCTCGCGTCCTCACGGACCGGAGCTGTGGGCAGCACGATGCCCCGGAGTGCTCGGCACCCCGGGGCATCGTGCTGCGCGGATCAGACCTCGACGGGCCTCGCGGCCGGCGTGAGGGTGAACCCCTTGAAACCGTTTCCCGCGACTTCGGCGAGGACCTCGGAGTAGGCGCTGATACCTGCCATGTAGAACAGCACGCTGCTCTTCTTGCCCGGGATGTTGGCGCCGAAGATCCACGAGTCGGTCTTGGGGAACACGGTGCCGTCGGCGATGTCCTTGCAGATCACCGACCAGCCGTCCTCCACGTCCTGCGTGGTCTCGATCGTGACCTGCTCGCGCTCGCCGGTCTCGACGAGCTTGGTGATGAACTCGACCTGGACCTCGATGGAGGGCACGAGATTCGTGAACGGGCCGTTCGGGCCGAGCACCATGAACATGTTCGGGAAGCCCGTGGTCGCGATACCGAGGTAGCTGGTCGGTGCATCCCTCCAGTGCTCGTCGGCCGTGACGCCGCCGCGGCCCACGACGTCGATGCGCCGGTAGTTGCCGTCGACGGCGTCGAAGCCCGTCGCGAGGACGAGCACGTCGAGCTCGTGCAGCACGCCGTCAGCGGTCCTGACGCCCTCGGGGACGATCTCGACGATCGGGTTCTCGAGCAGGGCGACCAACTCGACGTTCTCCTGGTTGTAGACCTCGTAGTACCCGAGATTGCACAGGGGGCGCTTGGCGTACGCCTGGGTGGGGGTGAGCTTGCGGGCCGTGTCCGGGTCGGTGACGGTCTGGGCGATCTTGCGACGGATGAAGTCGGCCGCGGCCTCGTTCGACTCGAGGTCGACCGCCAGGTCGTTGAACGTGCCGAACATGAAGTAGAAGCCGTTGCCGCGGGCCCAGGCCTCCTCGAAGACGCGCTCGCGCTCCTCCGGGGTCACCGACGAGGCGGGGACGGTCGACTCCTCGAAGCCGAAGGCGACCTGCGATCCGCGCACCTGCTTCCAGATGTCGTCGTACCGGGCCTTGACGCTGTCGACCTCGCCGGGCTCGACGGGGCCGTTCCCCGACGGGACGCAGTACTGCGGGTTGCGCTGGAAGACGGTGAGGTGCTCGGCCTTCTTCGACGCGGCGACGATGAACTGGGTGCCGGTCGACCCGGTGCCGATGACGCCGACGCGCTTGCCCTCGAGAGTGAGGTCGTCGGGCCACTCCGCCGTGTGCGCGAGGGTGCCCTGGAAGGTGTCGATGCCCGGGATGTCCGGGACGTTCACCGCGGCGAGCAGGCCGAGGGCCGTCACGACGTAGCGCGCGGTGAACGACTCGCCGGCGCCCGTGGTCACGGTCCAGGTGTCGGTTGCCTCGTCGAGGACGATGGAGGTGATCTCGCTGTCGAGCTGGATGTCCTTCAGGAGATCGTGACGGCGGACGACCTCCTCGAGGTAGGCGAGGATGTCCGGCTGGTCGATGTACTTGCGGCTCCAGCTCCACTCCTGCAGCAGCTCCTTGTCGAAGGAGTAGCGGTAGAAGGGGCTCTCGGTGTCGGACATCGCGCCGGGGTACTTGTTCCAGAACCACGTTCCGCCGATGCCCGAGCCCTTCTCGAACAGGCGGACGCGGAGTCCGAGCTCTTCGCGCAGGGTGTACAGCTGGTAGATGCCGGCGAAACCGGCGCCGACGACGACCGCGTCGTAATCCGTCTCGAGGTGCGGGTTTGTCATAGGTGACTCCTTCGTCAGCTTGGGTCCCTCAGGAAGTCTCACTGTGACACCGGCATTGGATCCGTTCCAATACCAAGTGAGAGAGGCACTCTTACCCAGCGAGAATGAATCACCCCGGCGTCGGCAGGACCGATTCCGACAGGCGGAGGACGGCGTGCACGGCGCGGTCGTCGCTGTCCGCCCGCCAGGCCATCCTCAGCTCGATCGGCTCGACGTCCTCCCTCAGGCGCAGGAACCGCAGGTGCGGGTCGGCGATGCTCGGGATGATCGAGGAGAGGGTGAGCGAGCACCCGATCTCCGCCGAGACGAGGGACATCAGTGTCCAGGTGTCCGACGCGTCCTGGACGATGTCGGCGACGTAGCCGGCGTCGCGGGTCATCTGGTGGAGCCGGTCGTTCAGCACCGAGCCGAGCTCTGCGGGGAGCGTCACGAAGCGGTCGTCGCGGAACTCCGCGATCGACACCTCCTCGCGATCCGCCAGCCGGTGGGTCTCCGGAACCGCCATCACCAGCTCCTCCACGGCGATGACGCGGGTCTCGACACTGTCGGGCAGGTGATCCCAACGGCCGAGGATGATGTCGACGTCGCCGCGGGTGAGCAGCCGCATCGCCTTGTGCGCGAAGTTCTGGCTCAGCAGCTCCAGGTCCACTCCCGGGTGGCGCTGGTTCACCGCGCGGGCGAGTCGCCCGACGAGGACGTTGGACGATGCACCGGCGTAGGCCAGACGGGCCCGGCCGATCTCGCCCAGCTCCGCCGCCTTGGCCACGGTGCCCAGTCGCTCGAGCGAGTCGAGCACCTCGCGGGCGGGCTGAACCAGGGACGCTCCGACCGAGGTCAGCGTCACGCGGCGGGTCGACCGCTCGAAGAGCAGGGCGCCAAGCTCGCGCTCGAGCTGCTTGATGCTGCGGCTGACGGGCGGCTGTGCCATATGCAGCTTCTCGGCGGCCTTGCCGAAGTGCAGCTCCTCGGCCACGGCTAGGAACGCTCTGATCTGCTGGATCTCCATGCCGAAATGATGGCACGACGGGTATCAATCACCGGCCCTTTGGGTATTGGACCGTCATGAACCGTCCTGACAGGCTGACGGGACGGCTCCGACGAAGGTGATGCGATGACGATCTCCGATGCACGCGGCGAGACGACTCGCCGCCCGCCCGCCAAGGGCCCCTTCGACGGGCTCCTGATCGCCGACTTCGGCCGGGTACTCGCCGGACCGTACGCCACGATGCTGCTCGCGGATCTGGGCGCCACGGTGATAAAGGTCGAGAGCGCTGCCGGGGACGAGACACGCAGCTGGACTCCGCCGCAGCGGGACGGAGAGTCGACCTACTACCTCTCGATCAACCGCAACAAGAACTCCATCGTCCTCGATCTCGCGGACCAGGACGACCTCCGCGTTGCGCGACGGCTGGCCGAGCGCGCCGACGTGGTGACCGAGAACTTCAAGCCCGGCGGGATGAAGCGCTTCGGCCTCGACTACGCCTCCGTCTCGGCGACGAACCCCGCCGTCGTGTACGCCTCGATCACGGGGTTCGGCACCGCCGGCGGCGCCGGCCTGCCGGGCTACGACCTGCTCGTGCAGGCGATGTCCGGAATGATGACGCTGACCGGACCTGAGGACGGTGAGGGCTACCGCTCCGGCGTCGCCGTGTTCGACGTCATCACCGGGCTGCACACGGCGATCGGCATCGTCACCGCGCTTTACCATCGCGAGCGCACCGGCGAGGGGCAGCACGTCGAGCTGAATCTGCTCTCCTCGGCGCTCTCCGGCCTGGTGAACCAGACCGGGGGCTACCTGCTGAGCGGGAAGGTCCCCACACGCCTCGGCAACGACCACCCGAGCATCTATCCCTACGCCCCGTTCCCGACCGCCGACGGCGAGCTTGTGCTGACCATCGGCAATGACGCCCAGTTCGGCGCGCTGTGCGACGCTCTCGGCCTCGCCGGCGTCGCCGCCGACCCGCGCTTCTGCTCGAACGCGCTGCGCAGCGCCCATCGGAGCGAGCTGCGTCCCTTGCTGGTGGCTCGGCTCGCCGGAGCGACCGCGCAGGAGTGGTTCGAGCGGCTGTCCGCCTTGCGGCTCCCCTGTGCTCCGGTGCTCGACGTCGCCGGAGGGATCGCCTTCGCCGAGAGCATCGGCCTGGATCCCGTCGTGACCGCCGGGACCGGTGAGCGAGCCATGCCGGGAATCCGCCACCCCATCACCTTCTCGCGGACTCCCGCCGACTACCGCCTGGGCCCGCCGGCGCTCGGGCAGGACGGCGACAGCATCCGCGCCTGGCTCGAAGGAACCGACGAGCTCGACCCCCAGACGATGACCGAGGAAGGTCAGCCCGCATGAGCACCGATCCCCTGCGTCCTGTCGACGTGGACTTCTACGCCCTCGACGACTACCTCGACGACGACGACCGTGCCGTCGTCGCCAAGGTGCGCGGCTTCGTCCAGCAGCACGTCCTCCCGAACATCAACGAGGCCTGGGAGCGGGCCGACTTCCCGTGGCAGATCCTGCCCGCCTTCGCCGATCTCGGGATCGCCGGCACCGCCATCCAGGGCTACGGGTGCCCGGGCCTGACCCGGCTGCAGACCGGGCTGGTCGCCATGGAGCTCTCCCGTGGCGACGGCAGCGTCAACACGCTCAACGCCGTGCAGTCCGGACTCGCCATGGGCAGCATCGCGCTGCTCGGCAGTGAGGAGCAGAAGCAGCGCTGGCTGCCCGACCTCGCCGCAGTGCGAAAGCTCGGAGCCTTCGCGCTCACAGAACCGGAGCACGGCTCCGATTCCGTCGCGCTCGAGACCTCGGCGCGCCGGGACGGCGACCACTACGTCATCAACGGAGCCAAGCGCTGGATCGGCCTCGGCCACATCGCCGACGTCGTGATCCTCTGGGCCCGCGACGTCTCCGACTCGAAGGTCAAGGCCTTCGTCCTCGAGAAGAACGCCGACGGCAGCTACCCCGAGGGCTACGACGCGCGGGCGATCGAGGGCAAGATCGCGAAGCGCGCCATCCAGCAGGCGCACATCGAGATCGTCGACGTCCGCATCCCCGTCGCGAACCGGCTCGAGAAGTCGACCTCGTTCCGCGACGTCGGCTCCATCCTGAACCGCACCCGCAGCACTGTGGCCTGGGAGTCCCTCGGCCACGCGACGGCCGCGTACGAGATTGCGGCCCGCTACGTGCACGAGCGCGTGCAGTTCGGCAAGCCGATCGCCAGCTTCCAGCTGGTGCAGAACTCGCTCGCGAACATGCTCGCCGACCTCACGGCGATGCAGCTGATGTGCTTCCGGACCGGCGTGCTGCAGGACCAGGGCCGTCTCTCCAACGAGCAGGCCTCGCTCTCGAAGATGTTCACCGGGCAGAAGGCGCGCCAGCTCTGCCGCGACGCGCGCGATCTGCTCGGCGGCAACGGGCTCCTGCTCGAGAACCACGTCGCACGCCATCTCACCGACATGGAGGTCGTGCACACCTACGAGGGCACCGACTTCATCCAGTCCCTGATCATCGGCCGCGAGATCACCGGGATCTCGGCGTTCTCCTGAGCGCTACTCCAGGACCCGCGGGTCCACCACCTCATCCGCACAACTCGAAGGAGAGAACACCATGACTCGTCAGAGCAACGGCAAGGTCGCCCTGGTCACCGGAGCCGGACAGGGGATCGGCGAGGCCATCGCGCAGCGCCTCCACGCCGACGGCTTCGGCGTCGCGCTCGCGGACATCGACACCTCGAAGACCGACCGCGTCGCCGAGGCCCTCGGCGGCCGCGACGCCGGGGCGATCAGCCTCCACATCGACGTGGCCGACCGGCAGAGCGTGCACGACGCCGTCGCCGCAGCGACGCGGGAGCTCGGCGGCTTCGACGTCATCGTGAACAACGCTGGCATCGCTCCGCTGTCCGCGATCGAGGACATCACGCCGGAGTCGGTCGAGCGGCTGTTCTCGATCAACGTCAACGGAGTGATCTGGGGCGTTCAGGCGGCCGCGGCGGCGTTCCGCGAGCTCGGCCACGGCGGCAAGATCATCGCTGCCGCCTCGCAGGCCGGGCACGTCGGCAACCCGGGCATCGCCCTGTACTCCGCGACCAAGTTCGCCGTCCGCGGGTTCACGCAGTCGGCCGCTCGCGACCTCGCGAAGCACGGCATCACCGTGAACACCTACGCGCCCGGCATCGTGCGCACGCCGATGATGGAGGCTGTCGCGAAGGACACCGCCGACGCCGCCGGCAAGCCCGAGGCGTGGGGCTGGGAGCAGTTCACCTCGGGGATCACCCTCGATCGCATCTCGGAGCCGAGCGACATCGCGAACGTCGTGTCGTTCCTGGCCGGCCCCGACTCCGACTACATCACCGGGCAGTCGATCCTGGTCGACGGCGGCATGGTCTTCAACTGATGCACGGCGAGACGGCGAGCGGGCGGGCGCGATGGAGACGCTGAGGATCGACGACGGCGGCGACCGGCTCCGCGTGGCGCTGCACCGCCCCGCCGTCCGCAACGCCATCGACGAGGTGATGGCGTCCGAGCTCCACGAGGTGTGCGCCGACCTCGAGGAGAAGCCGCGGATCCTCATCCTGACCGGATCGAGCACTCCCGAGCGAGGCGTCTTCGCCAGCGGCGCCGACATCGGCACGCTGCTCGGTCGAGGGCGGGACCAGGCGCTCCGCGGCTTCAACGCGCGGCTCTTCTCGCGGATCGCCGCACTGCCGATGCCCGTCATCGCCGCCGTGGACGGCTACGCCCTCGGTGGAGGCGCGGAACTGGCGTACGCGGCAGACATCCGGGTCGCTTCCGACCGCGCCGTCTTCGGCAACCCCGAGACGGGCCTCGGCATCATCGCCGCGGCGGGCGGGACCTGGCGGCTGCCTCGCCTGGTGGGCGAGCCCCTCGCGAAGGAGATGCTCCTCGCGGGGCGCCGGCTCTCGGCTCAGGAGGCGCTGGACGTGCACCTGGTCGCATCGGTGCATCCTCCCGAGGAGCTCGCCGCCGCGGCCGAGCGGGTCGCCGACGGCGTCGCCGCTCAGGATCCGCTGGCGGTCCAGCTCGCCAAGCGACTGCTCGACGCACCGGCCGGCGCGCATCCGCTGGTCGACGACCTCGCGCAGGCGATCCTGTTCGAGTCGGAGGCCAAGCGGGAGCGCATGACCCGCTTCCTCGACCGTTCCAGCACCCCTGAGATCCCCAGCACCCCTGAGAGGGAGAACCGATGAGCGGCAGCTTCGTCTACGACGCCGTGCGCACCCCGTTCGGACGTGCGGGCGGCGCCCTCTCGGGCGTCAGGCCCGACGACCTCGCGGCGGTGGTCATGCGAGCGATCGTGGAGCGGACCGGAACCGACCCCGCTCGCATCGGCGACGTGATCTTCGGCGACGCCAATCAGGCCGGCGAGGACAATCGCAACGTCGCCCGCTTCGGCGCCCTGCTGGCGGGCTTCCCCACCTCGGTGACCGGAGTGACGGTCAACCGGCTCTGCGCCTCGTCCCTGGAAGCCGTCTTTCAGGGCTCGCGGGCCATCGAGAGCGGCGATGCCGACCTCGTCCTGGCCGGCGGCGTGGAGTCGATGAGCCGGGCCCCGTGGGTCGTCGAGAAATCGGCCAAGCCCTACCCCGCAGTGGGCAACCAGACCCTCTGGAACACCGCGATCGGCTGGCGGATGACGAACCCGCGCCTCCCCTCCGCGTGGACGATCTCGAACGGCGAGTCGGCCGAGAAGATCGCCCGGGAGTGGGGCGTCTCCCGCGAGGACCAGGACGCCTTCGCCGTGCGCAGCCACGAGCGGGCCGCCGCGGCCTGGCGCGAGGGGTCCATCTCCGCCGAGATCGTGCAGGTACCCGGAGCGCAGCTCGACCGCGACGAGGGGATCCGGGACGGCTCCACCATCGAGAAGCTGGCCGGTCTCACGCCGCTCTTCGACGCCGCGGGATCCGTGACGGCGGGCAACTCCTCCTCGATCAACGACGGGGCCTCCGCCGTGCTCCTCGGAGCCGAGGGAGCACTCGACATCGAGCCGCTCGCCCGCATCACGGGGCGGGGCTGGCACGGTGTCGATCCCGACGTCTTCCCGATCGCGCCCATCGAGGCCGCGAACAAGGCTCTCGCCCGCGCCGGGCGGACCTGGGCCGACGTCGACCTCGTCGAGCTCAACGAGGCGTTCGCCTCTCAGTCCCTCGCCTGCCTCCGCGGCTGGCCGGAGCTCGACCCCGAGAAGCTGAACGTCCACGGCGGCGCCCTCGCCATCGGTCATCCCCTCGGCGCGTCGGGCGGACGCGTCGTGGCCCATGCCGCCCAGGAGCTGAAGCGGCGCGGCGGCGGGGTCGCGGTCGCCGCCCTGTGCATCGGGGTCGGCCAGGGGCTGGCGGTCGTGCTCGAGCGCTGACCGGTCGAGGTGGATGCCGCTCACCCTCCGGTCGGGAGCACCGGACGGATCCGCGTGAGCACCGTCCCCCGGAGCACTGCCGCCAGCGCGGCGGCCGTGCAGAGGACAGCGACGAGAGCGAGAGTCGTTCCCCAGCCGGTCGCCGCGTATGCGAGACCGCCCAGCCAGCCGAACAGGCTCGTGCCTCCGAGCCAGGCGATCTGGTAGAGCGCCGTGCTCTGCGGCCGACCGACCCGGGCGGAGCGCCCGCTGAGGCCGCCCGCGAGGGGATGCGTAGTGAAGCAGCCGAGCGTGAAGAGGACGAGTCCGGCGACCATGAGCACGAGGGAGTCCGACGCCATCATCGGGAGCGAGACCAGCATGCCGGCGCTGCCCGCGACCATCGCACGGGCGGTTCCCGCTCTCCGGGCCAGGGCGCCCGAGCGCTGCGCCGCGAAGGACCCCGCGAGGTAGACGATGAACAGGAGGCTGGCGGCCCAGGCCGGCAGGCCGATGTCCGGCTCCTGCACGCGGTAGCCGAAGACGTTGTAGACGGCCCCGAAGGCCCCCATGAGCAGGAAGCCCTGGAGGTAGAGCGCCAGCATGGACGGATCGCGGAGATTGGCGAGGAGAGCGTGCCCCGTCCCGTGCGGCGGCTCCGCCGGCCGGTGATCGGCGAGTCGCCGCGAGAGGACGAGGAGCGCCACGACCGCCACCGCAGCCGTTCCCGCGCTCGTCCAGAAGGCGGCGCGCCAGCCTCCGACGTCGGCGACCGCCCCCGACGCGAGGCGGCCGACGATCCCCCCGAGCGTGTTCCCGGCGACGAACGTGCCCGCGACGTGTGCCGCCCACCTTCCGTCGACCCGCTCGGCGATGGAGGCCATGCCGACCGCCGGTGCGGCGCCGAGCGCCAGGCCTTCGACGAACCGGACCGCGACCACGCTCGGCAGATCCGGGAGGAAGGGGATGGCCAGCGCGAACAGGAGGGCGAGGAGGAGGGAGATCCGGATCGTCCGCAGTCGGCCGAGGCGATTCGAGAGGCCGGCCCAGCCGAGGACGCCGGCGGCGACCCCGAGCGTGGTCGCGGAGACCGTCATCGAGGCGGCGTCTGCATCGACGGCGAGCTGCTGGGAGAGCGCGGGCAGGAAGGCCTGGGGCGCGAACAGGAGGGCGAAGGTGGCGAAGCCTGCGAGGAAGAGCGTCCAGACGAAGACGGACCAGCCCGGCGCACCGGGTGCGAGTAGTCCCTCGGCCGAGTCCTCCTCGCGCTGAGGGACCCGCTCCGCGGAAGGACGGGAGCGGATCGAGCGGGAACGGCGCTCAGGCACGAGAGATCAGAGCAGCGCGGACAGCGGGCAGCACCTCGGTGGCGAGCAGCTCGATCGACGCCAGCGTGTCGCGCTGGGAGAGGCCGCCGAGGCCGACCTGGGCGAGGAACCGGGTGTGTCCGAGGATCTCGTGCTCCCAGAGGATCTTGTCGATGATCTCCGCAGGGCTGCCGGCGAAGAGGGCACCGCGGGGGCTCGCCCAAATATCGAAGGACGGGCGGTCGAGGTACCCGACCCGCGGCATGTTCTGCCCGATGTACGACGAGTAGTGGGGGAAGAACGTGCTCCGGGCGCCCTGCGAGGTCGGCTCGGCGTAGAAGTGCGAGGTCACTCCGATGCGGCCGGGCGGCAGCCCCGCTTCCTCCGCGGCGCGCTCGTGCAGTCGGGCCAGCGCGGAGAACCGCTCCGGGTCGCCGAGGATCGCGAAGTACAGCGGAAGCCCCCGCGTCGCCGCGCGGACGACGGACTCCGGTGTGCCGCCGACGGCGATCCACACGGGAAGCTCGTCCTGCAGGGGGCGCGGCCAGATCCCGGCATCGCGCAAAGGCGGCCTGGTCGTCCCCGCCCACGTGAGGGGATTCTGTTCGCGGAGCTGCAGGAGTAGATCGAGCCGGTCCTCGAAGTACTCGTCGTACCGATTGAGCGATTGGCCGAAGAGGGGGAACGACTCGACGTAGGCTCCGCGGCCGGCGGTGATCTCCGCGCGGCCGCCGCTGAGCTGGTCGAGCTGTGCGAAGTCCTCGAAGACCCGGACGGGATCCGAGCTGGAGAGGACGGTGACCGTGCTCGTCAGCCGGATTCGACTGGTCTGTGCGGCCACCGCGGCCAGCATCAGCTGCGGCGAGGCGACGGCGAAGTCCTCGCGATGGTGCTCGCCGACGCCGAAGAGGTCGAGTCCTGCTTCGTCGGCGACGCGAGCCCATTCGAGGATGTTCTGCATCCGCCGGGAGGGGTCGATCGGCTTCCCCGCCTGGTCCTTCGTCAACTCCCCGAAGGTGAAGACCCCGATCTCGAACGTGCTCGCGGCGCTCATCCGGCGGGGACTGCTGCAGGGCCGAGCTCAGCGGTGAGGAAGGTGCGCACATCGGCGATCTCGCGAGCATCGATGCTGTGGGCGAGGCCCGGGTAGATCCGCTCGACGAGGGTGCTGTGCCTCGGGAGGAACGCGGCGGTGCGGTCGACGGCGGGTCCCGTGATCACGCGATCGTCGGATCCTCTCCCCCAGAAGACGGCCGGCTGGACATCGGTCAGCACGTCGTCGCCCGGCTGCTTCGCACCCAGGACGAAGCCGCCGAGGATCACCGGAGCGAGCACTCGCGCGGGGCGCGTGCGCAGCAGCTGGCTGGCCATCAGCCCGCCCTGGGAGAACCCGATCGGCACGATCATCGTGTCCGGATCGACGTTCGCGTCGATCCAGGACCAGATCGCATCGGTCGCGTCGACGACGGGCGCCTCGGCTGGGTCGCCGGGGGTGGTGATGGCGAACCACGCGGCTCCGCCGTTGCCGAGCTCGATCGGCGCCCGGAGCGAGACCCAGGGCAGGGTCGTGCCGAGGGCGGAGACGAGACCGGGAAGGTCGCGCTCGTTCGAGCCGTAGCCGTGCAGGAGCACGACTGCCGCCGGCCCGGAGAGGGTCTGGTTCGCCGTGCCGGGCCTGCGCTCGGCCTGGAGGATGGAGAGAGTCATCGGGCGAGCAGCTCCTCGGTGCTGATGTCGGACAGGGCGACGGTGATCCGCGTGCCCCAGGGGTCGTGGACGACGACGGAGCGTCCGTCGGAGTCGAAGGGGATCGAGTGACCCCGCAGCCTGCTCTGCAGCGCCTCCAGATCCGCGGAGCCTGCGGCGGTCACGGCGACGTCTCCGAGCCCGAGACTCGCCGCGCGCGGCCCCGCTCCCCCGCTGTTCCACACGTTCATCGCGACGTGGTGGTGGTAGCCGCCGGCCGACGCGAAGAGTGCTCCGGTGTACCCGCTCTGCGTCGTCTCGAAGCCGAGGGCATCGAGGTAGAACGCCTTCGCCGTCGCGAGATCGCCGACCTGCAGGTGGACGTGACCGACCCGTCCCGGCAGGGAGGGGCCTGCGTCGACGGCCGCCTGGGTCAGGTGCTTCCGGAGGTACTCGTTCGGGTCGAGGAAGCTGGTCGTGATGCGGATCTCTCCCGCGTCACGGGCCCACAGCGACCGGTCGCGGTCCGTGTACAGCTCGACGCCGTTCCCCTCCGGGTCGGTGAAGTAGAACGCCTCGCTGACGTGGTGGTCGCTGGACCCGATGAAGCGGTTGTTCGGCAGCTGCGCGGAGCGGTAGACGGTCGCCGCGAGGCTCGGAGCGTCCTCGAAGAGGAAGGCCGTGTGGAACAGGCCGGCCTGCCGCGCGTCGACACCGGGGAGATCCGGGGTGTGGACGAGCTTCACCAGCGGAGTGCCGGCGCGGCCGAGGACCCGGTGGACCTCCCGGCCGCGCCCGGCCTCCTCCAGCGCCTCCATGGCGAAGGCCTGCGAGTAGTAGGAGGACATCGTCTCGAGATCGCCGACCCGGAGGGTCACCGCGCCCATCGACGTGTCGGCGGAGAGGAGGTCGTCACTCGCGGTGGTCATGGTCCTGCGCTTTCTGAGGGGAACGGGATGCTGTCGCCGCCGGTCGGCGGTCAGCGGGGGTGTCGGACTGCGGGACGACGGGTCAGGAGACGACGCCGAAGCCGCCGGTCCAGCTGATCTTCTCGCCGGCGGCGAGGGTGAGCTGGAGGAAGCCGAGCGCCTCGAGCTCGCGCGCGCGCGAGAGCGCGCCGGCGTCGATCGCCCGCACGCCACCCGCGGTGACGAGGTCGATCAGGGCGGCCTTGGCGTCGGCGTCGTCACCGGCGACGAGCACCGTGGTGTCCACGGGGCCGACCTTCGTGGCGGCCAGAGTTCCGGCGAAGGTGGTGTTGAACGCCTTGAGCACCTTCGAGGCGGGCAGGGCCTGCGCGAGCTCGGCCGCGGCGGAGCTCCCGGCGGGAACGACGAGGGAGTCGAAGGTCTCGAAGTCGAGCGGGTTGGTGATGTCGACGACGGTTCGGCCTTCGAGCTGGTCGGCGTACTTCTCGGCGATCGAGGCGAGGGCCGGGTACGGCACGGCGAGCACGACGATGTCGCCGGTGATCGTGGCGTCGTCGGCGGAGCCGACGTGCTGGACGGACGCGCCTGCGGTGGTGACGACACCGGCGATGGCGGTTCCCATGTTCCCGGTTCCGAAGATGGTGACGGTGCTCATGTGCTGCTCCTTCTCGACCTCGAAGGTCATTGGTTGCTGATACAACCAACTTAGCTCAAAGAAGTTGCAGGTACAACCATTTACTAGGATCGGAGCATGGGATCTCCGAACTGGCTGTCGACCGAAGAACGAGAGACGTGGGTGCGGTTCTCCGCGGTCCTGGAGTTGCTCCCGGCCGCCCTCGACTCGCAGCTGACGCAGGACGCCGGGCTGACGCACTTCGACTACTTCGCCCTCGCGATGCTGTCGGAGGCCCCCGACCGCGTCCTCCGCGCGTCCGCGCTGGCGGCGAGGACGAACTCCACGCTGCCCCGGCTCTCCAAGGTCATCAACAGACTGGAGGAGCGAGGGCTCGCGCGCCGGTACCCGTGCCCGGAGGATCGGCGGGCGACGAACATCGTCCTGACCGAGTCGGGCCGGCAGAAAGTCGTCGAGACGGCTCCCGGACACCTGGCGAACGTTCGCGCGATGGTCGTCGATGCACTGACACCCGAGCAGATGAGACAGCTGTCGACGATCTCGGCCGCCCTGCTCACCCGCCTGGATCCGGCGGGAAAGATGCTCGCCTCGGATCGACAGGCCGAGTGACCGTGCTTTACTTGTATCTACAACCAACATTGACCTACGCCCGCAGAACGAGAGACTCCTCATGACCGACACCGCCCTCCTCCTCATCGATCTGCAGAACGACACCGTCCACGCCGACGGCGCCTACGCCTCCTTCGGCGCCGCGGCCCACGCGGCGAGCCAGAACGTCGTCGGCAACTCGCGGACCCTGCTCGACGCCGCGCGCACGGGCGGCGTTCCCGTCTTCCAGAGCCGCATCGTCGTTTACCCGGTCTCCGGCCTCGGCGGAGCCAATGCCCCGATCTTCCAGATGCTCGCCCCCGACACCTTCAAGGTCGGCAGCTGGGGCGCCGCGATCGTCGACGAGCTCGCGCCCGCGGCCGACGAGATCGTCCTCGACCGCACGCGGATGAGCGTCTTCAACGGCACCGAGCTCGACATCATGCTGCGCAACCTCGGAGTCCGGCACCTCGTCGTCGCCGGCGCCTGGACCAACATGGCCGTCGAGCACACCGTCCGCGACGCCGCCGACCACGGCTACACCGTCACCCTGGCCGCCGACGCGACCTCGAGCCTCAGTGCCGAGTGGCAGCACGCCGCACTGAACTTCGCCCTGACCAACATCGCGACCATCAGCGACACCGCAGCGGTCAGCGCGACCTTCACCGCGCGAGACGCGACCCAGGACTGAGCAGACCCCCTTCTCAGGGCCGCCCGGGCTCGTCACGCACCGCAGAGATGGTGCGGAGGCACCCGGGCGCTCCGCTTGTCGCACGCGCACCCGGCGCGGCGACTACTCCGTCGACCCTCAAGGACACTCCCATGACTGCTGACACCTCCCCCCGGACCACCGCCGACGACCACTCGTCGAACCGGAGAGGGCTCCCTCCCCTGCCGTCCTCGCCGTCGGTCGCACTGCTCGTCCTCCGCCTCGCCGTCGGCGCGGTCTTCCTCGCGCATGGAGCGCAGAAGGTCTTCGTCTACGGCTTCGCCGGCACGAGCGGCTCCTTCGCTCAGATGGGCGTTCCGCTCGCGGACATCGCAGGTCCGCTGGTCGGGCTCCTCGAACTCCTCGGCGGGCTCGCTCTCCTCGTCGGAGTCGCGACCCGCTTCGCCGCGCTGGCGCTCGCCTTCGACATGCTCGTCGCCACTTTCCTCGTGCACCTCCCGTTCGGGATCTTCGCGGCCGACGGCGGGTACGAGCTGCCTCTCGCCCTGATCGGCGGTGCGCTCGCTCTGACCATCGCCGGAGCGGGGCGCATCTCTGTCGACGCAGCGCTGACCCGCCGCCGCTAGGGCGTGTCCGACAGCGTGCGGGTCCGGACGCCGACCGCCCGGTCTTCACGCACGTGCAGACATCCGGCGATCGAGATCAGGACGCTTTTCCCGCCTGGTGTGATCCCCGGGTCCATCGCGTCGGCCGGCTCCGAGCGCAGTTCTGCGCTCGGCGTCATCGACCGCACGAGTTCGCTCCGCCGACCGCTGAGACCACGTGGTGCGGAGGGCTCGAGCCGTGTCGACAGGGTCTCCCAGACCGAAGACGTGCAGCTCGACGACGCCGTGCTGGGCCGGATCGAGACGCGCAAGGAGCCGCTCGACGAAGTCGGCCGGCGGAGCGACCCTCTCGAGGGCGGGGGTCGCGAGAGGCGCGCTCGACCGCTCGGGGTCATGGTCGCGCTGGGGGTAGTCCACCAGCGCATCGTCCGGCAGGGGGCCGGGCAGGCCGACGCTGAAGGGGAGACGGATGCCCCGCCTCCGAGCATCGGCGATCCAGGCGAGCACCGCGGCCGGGTCGGTGCTGAGCTGCGTGATGACGGTGCACCGCAACCCGATCGAGCCGAGCCACTCGGTCTTCTCCTCGAGCGCTCTCCAGAGGACTGTGTCCCCGATACGAGGATGCCCTTCAGGATGACCTCCGATGCCGACGGACCGGACCCCATGACTCCGGAACTCCGGCGACGTGAGCAGGGACATCGCATCGGTGTACGGGCCGGCGGGACGCATCGGATCCCCGCCGATGACGAAGACGTCTTCGCCGGCACCCGCCCGCTCGAGGTCCCGCAGGAACAGGTCCAGGGCTGCACGGGAAGGGAAGCGCCGTGCGGCGAGGTGAGGGACCGGGATGAGGTCGGCATCGAGGACTGCATGGACAGCCGCCAGCCGTTCAGCCGTGGTCTCATCGCCGAGATGACCGATGCTGATGCGCGTCCCACTCGGAAGCAGACCTGCTCCGACGAGGGGGATCGCATCACGAGCGGCGACGCCGACAGAGGTCGTCACTGCGGGGGTGCGCTCCCGCGATTCTCTGATCATCGGCACTCCTCAGGCATGGGTGTGGTCTCGGGCGAACGTCTTTCCGCCCGCCGCGTCTGAGCGATGACGTGCATCACCTGGAACGCATGAGGAGGGGGAGCCTGCCAGGACTGCGTCTCGCCCGATCGGATCAGCCGACGGGGTTCTCGGCGAGCCAGTCGCCGGCGATGGTCGCGGCCGACGCCTGCTCGTCGACGCTGCGGGAGTTCAGGGCGAGGAGCCCCTCGGGGGTGAGCGCGGCGCTGATGGCGTCGATGACCGCCGCGGCGTCCTCATCGACCGCGTCGCTCGCGACGGGGACGACGTGGGAGGAGAGCAGGAGACCGGCGGGGTCCTCCAGCTGCACGAGCGAGTCGTCGGCGACGATCGGCGACGCGGTGTAGAGGACGGCGAGGTCGATCACCCCGTCCTGGAGCGCTTGGACGGTGACGGGTCCGCCTCCGTCTTCGATGACGGTGTACTCGACCTCGACGCCGTAGGTGTCGCGGAGCCCGGTAGGGCCGATGGGCCGGATCTGGCCTTCGGCGGGTCCGCCGAGGGTGATCGGTGCAGGGGCCGAGGCGAGGTCGGCGACGGAGGTGATGCCGTACTCGTCCGAGAAGGCTTTCGTGACGACGTAGGTGTCCTGGTCGGTCGCGGCGGAGGCGTCGAGCACGCGCAGTCCTTCGGGGGTCGCGGCTTCGAGGGCCGGGTACACCTCGTCCTCGAGACGGGCTGTGGTTTCGGGGTCCCAGTAGGTGAGGAGGGGGCCGGTGTACTCGGGGAAGAGGTCGATCGTGCCGTCCTCGATCTCGGCGACGTAGACCTCGCGCTGCCCGATGCGGAACTGGCGGTCGACGGTGTAGTCGGCGGCTTCGAGTGCCTGGGCGTAGATCTCGGCGATGATCTCGTTCGAGTAGTAGTCCTGCGATCCGATGACGAGCGTGTCGCCCGCCGAGGTGTCCGCGTCGGGATCGGCGAGGGGGTCGGCGCTGGAGGTGCAGCCGCTCAGAGCGAGCAGTGAGGCTGTTGCGGCGGCGAGGGTGATGAGACGGGCAGGTCTGAGCATGATGGGTCCTCTGTTGTCGGTGTCTGCAGTGCGGGTCGAGGGTGCGAGTCAGCGGGTGGTGACGACGAGCTTCCCGGTGACGGCGCCCGACTCCATGTCGCGGTGGGCGTCCGCGATGTCCTCGAGGGAGTAGACCGCGCCGATCGGCACGGACGCCGAGCCCGTCTGCAGCGCGTCGACGAACTCCTGCAGTGCCGACGCCGGCAGATCGCTCGCCTCGCCGGAGTAGGCGGTGAGCCGGACGCCGTTGGGGATGAAGTCCATCGGGTACCAGTCCGGCACGGTCCAGACGTCCGAGAGCATCCCGGTGAAGGAGACGGTTCCGTGCACGCGGGTCGCCCGCAGGGTGTCGCGGAGGGTGTTCGTGCCGACGAGCTCCACGGCGCCGTCGACGCCGCCGGGGGACGCGGCCCGCACGGCGTCGGCGATCTCACCGGTGTCGAGGAAGACGCGGTCCACCCCGACGCTCTCGAGCACGGCGGTCTTCGCGGCGGAGCGGGTGGTCGAGTAGACGGTCATGCCGCGCTGCTTGGCCAGGACCGCGAGGGCCAGTCCGATCGAGGAGGTTCCACCACGGATCAGGATCGTGTCGCCGGGCCGTGCATCGATGCCGGTGGTGAGGGAGCCGTGGGCGGTCTGCAGCATCTCCGGGATCGCGCCGAGCGTCGCCCAGTCGAGAGTGCTGGTGAAGGGGATGACGCTGCTCGCGGGGGCGAGGGTGTACTCGGCGTAGCCGCCGTCGATGGTGCGCCCCATCCCGCCCATGAGCGCGGCGACCTGCTGCCCCGGAGCGAACTCGCCTCCGGGAGCGTCGACCACGGTGCCGGCCGCCTCGATCCCCGGGACGCGCGGGAGCGAGCCGAACGAGCCCATGCCGCGGCGGAAGTGCAGCTCGGAGCGGTTCAGGCCGAACGCCTCGACGCGGATCAGCACCTGACCCGCGACGGCGACGGGGATCGGCACCTCTCGCACCTGAAGCACCTCGGGCCCGCCGAACCGCTCGAGCACGACGGCGCGCATCGTGGCGCTCATCGCGTCGCCTCCGCGGTCGCAGCGGTGGTCGCCAGGAGTCCGGCGACGGCGGCGAGGGCGGCGACCCCGCCCACCCCGAGGACGCTCTCGAGCGCGGAGTCGATCGCCGGTGCCGTCACCTGCAGCGCGGCGCGGCCGCTCTCCGTGATCACGACCAATGACCCTCGGCGATCGGTCGGATGCGGCGCCCGTGCGACGAGTCCGTCGGACTCGAGCCGGTCGGTCAGCCGACTGGCGGCTCCGACCGTGATGAGCAGCTCATCGGAGATGTCCTGGACGCGCGTCGATCCCTCGGAGGCGGCCAGCTCGAGGATGCGGTGGCGACCGAGCGAGACCGCGCCCTCGACGAGTCGGAGACGCCGCTCGACCTCGTTCCACACCTGGGTCTCGAAGCGCACGAGCGCCTTGAAGTCGTCAGAGATCGATGCCATGGCATGAAGGTAGCACCAAATCGTGTGTCATGTAATGAAGATCGTCACCCTCACAATGAGGGGGAGGCGAGAGCCGACACCGCGCGGACGATCCAGGCGCGTCGATCCGCCGCGTCGCCGCTCACGATGATCGAGGCGACGTTCGGTGCCGCCTGCCATCCGTGGCAGAGCGTCACGATCATGAGCAGCAACTCCCGTCCCTCCCGCTCCGGAAGTCCCGGGACCGCTCGGTTCAGCTCGGCGGCCTTGCGCGCAGCGCGGACGGACCGCTCCGTCCGCGCGACGGGACCGCCGAACTCGAGCCCCTCCCACATCACGAGGCGCGCGAGAGCCGGATCCTCGGAGCAGGCATCGAAGTACCGTCCGGCGAACTCGCCGACCGCGGCCGGCCCCTCTCCGCGGACCGGGATGCTGTCGAGAACGGCGGCGAGCTTGCTCTCCAGGACGGCCTCGAACAGCTGCTCCTTGTTGCCGAAGTACGAGTAGAGCCGCTCGCGGTTGATGCCCGCTCGCTCGGAGATCCGCGCGACTCTGGCCCCCGCGAATCCGTGACGGCTGAACTCCTCGACGGCCGCCTCGAGGAGCACGGACCGCGTGCGTCGCGTGTCCCAGGCCATGGCCCCACTGTAAGTGGGGCTGTTTCGGGGATGAACCGAACGCCACTAGGTTATTTCCAACAGAACGTTTGGAGATCACCTGTGGAGCATGACGGCAAAGCACTGGCGGCCGATGAGATCGATTCACACCACCGGCGCGCGGGAGTCTCGAGTGTGCACGTCCGGGCGCTGGTGACCTGGCTGGCGATCTTCCCCCTCGTCGCCATCGGGATGACGCTCCTGGGCTTCGTCGCCGACGACTGGCCGCCGGTGCTGCGGGCCCTCGTCCTCACCGGGGTCGTGGTGCCGCTCACCGTCTACCAGATCGTGCCCCGACTGCTCCTCCTCCATGCCCGCGCCGTCGCGTTCCGCGACGGGCGGTTCCTCCGCTCGCGACGGTATGTCGCGGGCCAGCCCACTGACTGAAGGACGATCATGAAGATCACCGCTGCCGTCGCACGAGCGACAGGAGAGCCTCTGTCCGTCGAGATCCTTGAGCTCGACGACCTCCGTCACAACGAGGTCCGCGTGCGCCTCGTCGCGACAGGGATCTGCCACACCGACTCGCTCGTGCGGGACGGGATCTACCCGACACCGCTGCCCGCTGTTCTCGGCCACGAAGGATCTGGCGTCGTGGAGGCGATCGGTGACTCGGTGACCTCCGTCGTCCCCGGCGACCACGTCGTCCTCGCGGCCGCCTACTGCGGGCACTGCCGCCGATGCCGACGCGGCGAGATGGCGTACTGCGAGAATCTGTTCGCCGCCGACTTCGGCGGCCGCCGCCTGGACGGCTCCACCTCGCTGACCGGCGAGAACGGCGAAGCGGTCTCGTCCCACTTCTTCGGCCAGTCGTCGTTCGCGACCTACGCGAACGTCGTCGAGGAGTCGGTCGTCAAGGTCGATGAGAACGTGCCGCTCGAGCACCTCGGACCCCTCGGCTGCGGGTTCAACACCGGAGCCGGCACCGTGCTGAACGAACTCCAGCCCGAGATCGGCTCCTCTCTCGCGGTCTTCGGCGTCGGCGCCGTCGGGAACGCCGCGATCATGGCCGCGCGAGTGGCCGACTGCGCCGTCGTCGTCGCAATCGACGTCCACGACAGCCGACTCGAGCTCGCACAGGAGCTCGGTGCGACGCACATCATCAACAGCGCCTCGGAGAACGTCGCCGAGCGCTTGGCGGAGATCACCGGTGGAGTCGGGATCGACTACGTCGTCGACACCACCGGGCGTCCCGAGCTGCTCCGGCACGCGGCCGACGCGATCGCGGTGCGGGGAACGATCGCCCTCGTCGGAGCCGCCCGTCCGGGGACGGAGGTCACCTTCGAGATCGGCGCCTCCCTCGTTCGTGGGTGGACCTTCAAGACCGTCGTCCAGGGCAGCTCCGTACCGCAGGACTTCATCCCGCGCATGATCCAGCTGTGGCAGGAGGGCCGATTCCCCTTCGAGAAGATGGTCGAGGAGTACTCCCTCGCCGAGATCAACCAGGGCTTCGCCGACTCGAAGAGCGGGGCGACGGTCAAGCCCGTCATCGTCTTCTGAGGGAGGAGGGTGCACGGCCGGCCGTCCGGCCCTGCACCCTCCTCGGGGTCGGTCACCTCGAGCGGGGCTCCGGCCGCCCCAGCCAGGACACGAACGCGCCTTCCGGATCCCAGATCCGCCGGAGTTCGTCGAGGCGGTCCAGGGCATCGTCCGAGACGAAGCGGCTGGGCCGGTTCACGAGATTCTCGTCCGCGAGCATCGTTCCCCAGGCGTGCGGCGCCCAGGCGCGCATCCGCTCCGTCGTCCACTCGCGGTGCTCGTCGTCCCCCGCGGGCGAGTCCCAGGCGGTGTAGAGCGCGTAGCAGAACTCGCCCTCGAGTGAGAACGCCATGGGCGGCCGCGCTGCCGCGGCAGGGT
This sequence comes from Rathayibacter sp. VKM Ac-2929, assembly GCF_022815495.1. NCBI lineage: Bacteria > Bacillati > Actinomycetota > Actinomycetes > Micrococcales > Microbacteriaceae > Rathayibacter > Rathayibacter sp. VKM Ac-2929. The sequence continues at coordinate 63,490 of NZ_JALGRV010000007.1, read as the reverse complement.
GCCCGTCCCAGTTGAAGACGAGCAGGTACGACGGCGCCGCGGGCAGCGTCGCCACCACCTCCGACAGACCGGGTCGCAGCAGCTCGAAGTCCGCGCTGGTGGCGATGTTGTCGGCGATCCATCGACGGTCCTCGTTGAGCACGGACGTGCTCTCGTCGAGCTCCTGCTCCCCGTGGACCGTCGGGGCGCACAGCTCGGCGACGAGCGCCTGATCGCGGAGCGGGCAGGACTCCATGAAGGCGAGCTGCTCGCGCGCCTCCTTTTCCGTCTCCGCGTAGGCGATCGCCCCCAGTACGACCACCGGCTCGAAGCCGGCGATCTCGTGCCTCTGGATCAGAAGGCCCATCTCTGTCCGGGTGCCGGCGCCCACCTCGTGCAGGAATCGGCAGGCGTCCTCGGCGAGGGCACCCGGGAGGATGTAGCTGCTCCGCATCGTCACCGGACGGTGCGGGTGCAGCCGGAGGTGGAACGCCGTGACGGCCGCGAAGAAGCCCGGCCCCGATCCGCGCGCCGCCCAGAGCAGCTCGGCGTTCTCGGTCTCGCTCGCGTGCACGAGCCGACCGTCGGCGGTGACGACATCGATCCCGATCACCGAGCCGCAGGCGGGCCCGTACTCGCGCCCCGCCCAGCCGAAGCCGCCCTGCAGGAGGTAGCCGCCGATGCCGACGCCGTAGTTGTGCCCGACGGGGAAGAACAGGCCCTGCTCCCGCAGCATGCCGAGCAGCTCCGAGCCTCGCAGTCCCGGCTGCACGACGGCCGTCCTCTCCTCGGCGTTGATGCGCACGTCGCGCAGGTTCGACAGGTCGATGAGGAGCGAGTCATCGCGCAGATGCGAGCCGGACCAGCTGTGCCCTCCCGAGCGGATCGCGACGCTCAGGCCCTCCTTGCGGGCCAGTTCGACGGCGGCGGCCACGTCGTCGGCGCTGCTCGCGAAGACGATGATCGCGGGGTACCGCTCCGGGACGCCGGAGTGCCAGACCGCGCCTCGGCGGAGATGCTCGTACCCCTCCTGGCCTCGGCGCAGGACGCGCCCTCTGATCCCGGTGATGGACGGTGACAGTGTGCTCACAGCTACTCCTTCGTGCTGCTCGAAGTCGATCCGCCCGGCGCTGCCGCTCCACGCATCGAAGGTCGAGCGGATCGTGGGCCGTGACGGTAACACATCACCGATCAGCACTAGGTTTTCGGAGATTGACGGTCAGCGAGGAAGGGCCAGCAAGATCCTCCTGGCCACACTCTCCGGGGCACCGACGGCATCGATCTCGACCAGGCATCCTCGCCGGCGGTAGACGTCCAGAACGGGAGCCGTCCGGGCCTCGTACTCCTCGAGACGCCGCCGGATCACCGGCTCGGTGTCGTCCGCTCGGTCCTCGATCTCCGCGCGACGCAGCAGCCGCTCGACGACGACCGTGGGCGCAGCGGACAGGACCACCACTCGGTTGAGGGTGGCGTCGCTTCCCCGAAGCAGGCGATCGAGCTCGTGCGCCTGGGCGAGCGTCCTCGGGAACCCGTCGAGCACGAAGCCGTCGGCGGCGTCAGCACGTGCCAGTCGCTCGGCGACCATCTCGTTCGTGACCTCGTCCGGTACGAAGGCGCCGGCAGCGATCGTCGCGCTCATCCGCCGACCGATCTCCGATCCGACAGCGACGTGCTCGCGGAAGAGCTCGCCGGTCGAGATCGCCGGGACGCCCAGCACCGCGGAGAGCCTGGACGCCTGAGTACCCTTCCCCACGCCGGGCGGACCCATCATCAGAACGCGCACGACGTCACCACTTCCTCTCCGAGTACGGGACGACGGCTCCACGGACTGCTCCGCGGGGCCCTCAGCAGCGGCGGGCTCAGAGCCACCTCGGCGGCGCCGGCACGGCCGCTCCGGTGACGTCGACGAGGTCCTGCGCCCCTCGGCCGGACGCCCACTGCGCGAGCCGGGCGGCTGGACCGCGCAGCACGACATCGGCGTCTCCCCCGATGGTGCTGTCGCGATCGGTGGCCTCCAAGCGGATCGACGGGAGACCTTCGGATGCTCGGCGACGGTCCCATGATGCGGTGATGTCCTCGAGAAGCCGGTCGACGAGGTCAGCGGGGAAGTCGAGGAAGGAGTACCCCGATGCGAGATCGACCGCATGGATCCACACCTCCCGGGTGCGCAGCCACACCGTCTCGGAGGCGGGGACACTGCGCCCCTGCCCGGTGCGGACGATCGAGGCCCAGGCGGCGTCCTCGAGATCTCGCCACTCGACGGTGAGATGGACCGCCGCGTGGTCGGAAAGGTTGCGCAGGGCTTGGGCGGGGAGGGTGGCGGCGAACTCGATCTCGAGCACCCGCTGATCCGGCGAGGCGTACATAGGTGTCTCGATCCCTGTCGCCGCCCACTCCGTCAGACGGGTCAGCGCGCGGGCGTTGAGGCCGACGTGCGCGACGACGTGCCGACGCGACCACCCCGGGAGCAGGCTCGGAGCCTCGAGCGCGTCGTCGTCGAGCTCGTTCAGTGCGCGCGAGAAGAAGGCCTGCCCGCGGCGCGCGAGAAGCAGGCCGGCCGCAACGCGGCTGTCGGTGACCTTGTCGTGTCGAGCGGGCACGACTACTCCACCACCACCGTGTTGCGGAGCTCGCCGATACCGCCGATCGACGTCCCGAGCTCCGATCCTGCCGTGAGGTAGCGCGGAGGCTTCCGTGCGTGGCCCACACCGCCAGGAGTGCCGCTGGCGATCACGTCGCCCGGGTTGAGGGTGACGATCTTGGAGATGTACGACACGAGCTGTGCCGGCCCGAATACGAGGTCGTCGGTCGAGGTCTTCTGGACCACTTCGCCGTCCACCGTGGTGACCAGAGTCGTCCCCAGCTCGTACTCGTCACTGGTGACGAGCACCGGTCCGAACGGGCTGGACTTCTCGAACGTCTTCCCCTGGAACCACTCGGGCGTGCGGTACTGGAAGTCGCGCATCGTCACGTCGTTGATCACCGAGTAGCCGGCGATGACGGACTCGGCCTGCTCGGGTTCCAGCCGTCGGGCCGGCGCGCCGATCACGACGGCGAGTTCGCCCTCCCAGTCCAGCGCTCCGGCTGCGTACCCGGGGACCACGATCGGATCGTAGGGTCCGACCAGGGCCTCGGGGTATTTGGCGAAGAGCGTCGGGTGCTCGGGGAGCTCGCGGCCCATCTCGAGGATGTGGTTGCGGTAGTTGAGACCGACGCAGACGATCTTCGACGGTGCGGGCACGACCGCGGCCCACTGCTCGGGCGCGAGCTCGAGGAGATCGAGCCGGTCGCCGGACGCGGCCTGCGCGAGCGCACGCCAGTCCGGATCCTGCAGCAGCCGGCCGACGTCCGCGAAACCCTCAATCAGGGTGGCCGATCCGGCGTCGACGAGCGCGGCGCTCGTCCCCTCACTGGTCCTCAGTGTGGCGAGTCTCATGCTCGGTCCTTCCCCGGGATGAACGTGCGTCCGAAGCCCAGTCGTTCGATCAGTGGTCCGTCGGTGAAGCGGAAGAGGTCGAACTGGCTGTCGGCGTGGAGCGACCACGGGACCCAGCTCGGCACCGTGAAGAGGTCCCCTGTCGTGAGGCGGTGCTCCTGGTCGCCGAGCACGACGGTGCCGGACCCTTCGAAGACCTGCCAGACCGCGGAGCCGACCTCGTGTCGGATGGCGGTCGATGCTCCGGCTCGGAGTCGGTGGAACTCGCATCGGATGGTCGACATCACGTCGCCCCCCGTGGTCGGGTTCATGAAGCGGATCGCGGCGTGGCCCTGCTCGACCGTCGCCGGGTACCCCTCGTCCTCGAGGAGCAGCTGCTCGGTGAGCGCGCGGTCGGTGTACTCCCATCGATAGGCCGAGAGGGGGGAGCTGACCTTCTCCTCGAGCACCGAGAGGGGTCTCAGCCCGGGATAGGCCCAGAGGCGCTCGGACCGGGAGAACTGCGGTGACGCCTCGTCGGTGACCCGCTCCGCACCGAACTCGAAGAAGCCGACGTCGGTGTAGCTGGAGAACGGGATGTCGAGGCCGTCGATCCAGGCCATCGGTTCCGCGGTGTCGTTGTGATGGCCGTGGAAGTTCCAGCCGGGCGTGAGCAGGAGATCGCCTCGGCTCATCCGGACCGGATCCCCGTTGACGACGGTCCACACGCCCTCGCCCTCGACGACGAAGCGGAACGCGTTCTGCGCATGGCGGTGCTCAGGAGCGGTCTCGTGCCCGCCGAGCCACTGGATCGCGCACCAGAGGGTCGGCGTGGCGTAGGCCGTCCCCGGAAGACCGGGATTCGCGAGGCCGATCGCGCGCCGTTCCCCACCTCGCCCGACAGGAACGAGATCTCCCGAGCGCTTGGCGATGTCGTACAGCGCATCCCACCGCCAGACGAAGGGGATCGCCGCCGGCGCCGGGGTCATCGGCATGAGATCGTCGCGCTGCGTCCACAGCGGCGCCATGTTGTTCGCCTCGAAGTCCCGGTAGAGCTGCTGCAGCTCCGGGGTGTCGGCGGTACCGTCCATCTGCTCCATCGCAGTCCTCCTCGGATCCATCGGCGCTCGCGCGCGACGACGTTCTATATGTAACAGTTTTGTGGCGGGATGCAAATACTTGTTGCATAATCGGCAGCACAGGACGCCGCGCAGAGTCGTGCGGCGGGAACGGAACGAGGGATCAATGTCGATTCGAGTCGCGATCGTCGGTGGAGGGCCGGGAGGGCTCTTCCTGAGCACGCTCCTCAAGCGCGCGAGGCCGGACATCGAGGTCGTCCTGTTCGAGCGCAACCGGGCCACTGACGCCTTCGGCTTCGGGGTCGTCTTCTCCGACCGGACGCTCGCCCGCATCGATGCGGCCGACCCCGTTCTCCACGAGGCACTGGAGCGCGACGGCGTGCACTGGGACTCCCTCGGCGTGACGGCGAAGGGCGAGACCCACACCTTCGCCGGGAACGGCATGGCGGCGGTCCACCGGCGGATCCTCCTGCGCCTGCTGCAGCAGTCGGCGTCCGAGGCCGGCGTCGACCTGCGCTTCGGGACGGACGTCTCCCTCTCTGACCTCGACGAGTACACGGTCGTCGTCGGCGCCGACGGCACCAACTCCCGGGTGCGCGACGCGCTCGAGCCCCGCCTCGGATCCACGGTCGAGACCGCCTCGGCCAAGTTCATCTGGTTCGGCACGACGCACCTCTTCGACGGGCTCACCTTCCTGCACCGACAGGACGAGAACGGCAACTTCGCCGCGCACGCCTACCCCATCTCCGGAGAGCTGAGCACGTTCATCGTCGAGACGAGCGAGGAGACTTGGCGCCGCGCGAGCTTGGACCGCTTCGACCCGCGCACTCCGCCCGGCGAGTCGGACGAGGTCGCGAAGGCGTACCTCACGAAGCTCTTCGCCGAGGACCTCGGTGGAGGGGAGCTCGTCGCCAACAACTCGAGATGGGCGAACTTCCGCACGCGGCGGACCCCCGTCTGGCACTCCGGCAACGTGGTGCTCCTGGGCGACGCCGTGCACACGGCCCACTTCTCGGTCGGCTCGGGCACGAAGATGGCGATGGAGGACGCGATCGTCCTCGCCGAGCAGCTGGCCCACTCCTTCGACGATCTCGAGGGCGCCTTCACCCGGTACGAGCAGGAACGCCAGCCCGAGGTCGCGAAGATCCAGAACGCCGCAGGCCCGAGCCTGAGCTGGTGGGAGCGCTTCGCCCAGTACTACGACGCGCTCGAGCCGCTCGACTTCGCCTTCCACTTCTTCTCGCGCAGCATCGACATCGAGCGAGTTCGACGACGCGACCCCGGCCTCGCCGCGGCTGTGGACCGGGCCTGGCTGGAGCGGCACGGCAGCGCTCCCCTCTCCAGCACCCTGACCGGCGACGGCTGGTCGCTGTCGGGACGCCGCCTGCACCTCTCAGAAGACGCGAGTGGCGTGACGCTGACCGACGGGACCACGACCATCCCCTCGGAATCGGTCGTCGTCGTCGAGGCCCCCGAGGACGAGCTCGGCCTCGACACCGCCGAGGGACTGCTCGGCGAAGCGCCCGTCGTCGTCGTCACGGGCGGTACCGCGCTGACCCGCACGCTGCTCGCTGAACGGGTGCGGATGCTCCGGAGGAGGATCGCCGTCGTCGTCGACGAGACGATCGACGACGCCGCGGCCGCAACGCTCCTGCTCGCCGGTCGCGCGGATGCCGTGGCCACCCGGGAGCGGACCCGCGTCGATGCGTGATCTCACCGCTCTGTTCGAGCCGCGCGGCGTCGCGATCATCGGGGCCTCCTCGAGCCCGGAGAAGCTCGGGCACGCGATGGCCGCGTCGCTCGACTCGTTCACCGGCCCGGTCCGCCTCGTGAACCCGCGACCCGGACCCGGCATGGACCCGACCATCGCGGCGGCGGCGGAGCACGCGCCGATCGACCTCGCCGTCCTGTGCATCCCCGCGCAGCACACTGCCCAGGCTCTCCGCGACAGCGCTGCGGCCGGCGTCGGCGCCGCACTCGTCTGCGCCGGCGGCTTCGCCGAGATCGGCGACGCCGGACTCGCCGCCGCCGCTGCCGTCGACGCGGCGATCCGCGACACCGGTATCCGCGTGCTCGGCCCCAACACCTCCGGCTTCTTCGTTCCCGCCGATCGGCTCGTGGCCAGCTTCGTCCCCGGCGCGCGCGAGCTGGGCACGGGCCGGGTCGCCGTCGTCGCCGCCAGCGGCGGGATCAACCACGTCCTCTCCTTCCAGCTCGAGGACGACGGCGCCGGGGTGAGCCTCGGCGTCGGCCTCGGCGCAGGACAGGACATCACCGCCGTGGACGTGCTCCGCTACCTGCGCACCCATGAGCCGACCACGGCGGTCGTCCTGCACCTCGAGACCGTCCCCGACGGGCGAGCGCTTCTCGACGCGGTCGACGCCCTGGCCCGAGAGAAACCGGTCGTCGCGCTCGTCATCGGACAGTCCGACGTCTCGGAGTTCGCGCAGTCGCACACCGGCGCACTGGCGACGTCGTGGCGGACGACGCGAGCGCTGCTGCGGCAGGCCGGCGCAGTCCTCGTCGACAGCGAGGAACAGGCGGTGGCAGCGGCGTCCGCCCTCGCTGCAGGCCGCGCCGCTCCCTCGCGACGACCGGGAATCGGTCTGGTCACCGCTCAGGCGGGTCCGGGTCTGCTGATCGCCGACGCCCTCGGGCGGACGGACGACCTCCTCCCCCCACTTAACCACGCCACCCGCTCCGTGATCGCCGGACTCCTCCCGCCGCTGACGTTCCAGGCGAATCCCGTCGACACCGGTCGACCCGGCCCGGGATTCGGCGCGATCCTCGAGGCGACGGCGTCCGATCCGGCCATCGACGTCCTCGGCGTCTACGCGATCACCGAGCCCGTCGTCGATCTCGCCACGAGCGTCTCGGAGGCGGGACTGCCGTCGGACGTCCCCGTCGTCGTCGGGATCGACGGCCCGGGCGCCTCCGTCCGCGAGGCTCGGCGAGCCGCCCGAGCTCTCGGGGTGACCGTGCTCCGCGGTCCGACCCGCCTCGCGGAAGGGCTGGCGGCCCTAACCGAGGACGCTCGACTCCGCGCCGTCTCGGACGACGACGTCGAACCCGCCCCCGCGGTGCCACCGATCTCCTGGAAAGGCCCGTGGGACGAGGTCCGCGGCAAGCAGCTCCTCGACGATCTCGGTGTCCACACCCCGCCGCGTCGCCACTTCGCGACTCGCCAGGAGGCGCGCTCCGCTCTGGACACCCTGAGCGGACCGCTCGCGGTCAAGCTCGTCGACGCCGAAGTGCTCCACAAGACCGAGATCGGTGGTGTCGTCCTCGGCATCCGCACACAGGAGCAGCTCGACGCGGCTCTCGATCAGGTCGAGAAGGCCGGCGCCCGCTCGTACCTCGTGGAAGAGATGGCGGGGCCGGGCGTCGAGCTCATCGTCGGCGCGCGCAACGACCCGGCCTTCGGCCCTACCGTCGTCCTCGGCCTCGGCGGCACCACCGCGGAGGTGCTGGCCGACGTGACGATCCGCTCGGCTCCACTCAGCGCGAGCACCGCCGAGGCGATGCTCGACGACCTGGCCGGAGCCGCTCTGCTCCGCGGGCATCGCGGCGGCCCGAGCATCGACTCCGCCGGACTCGGACGCCTCCTCGTCGCCCTCGGCGGCATCATCGCCGCGGGACACGTGGACGAGATCGAGATCAACCCGCTCCGCCTCACCTCTGCTGGACTCGTCGCGCTCGACGCGGTGGTCCGCCCCCTCTCCCCTGCCGCTCACGACGAAGTGAGGTCCACACGATGACAACCGACCACGAGACCCCGGACGGCACGGTGCCCTGGCCCGACGACGTCGCGGCCCGGTACCGCGCAACAGGATGCTGGGAGGACAGACCGCTCGGCGAGTACGTCCTCGCCTCCGCCGACCTGCGACCGGACAAGGTCGCTCTCGTCAGCGGCGGACTCCGGATGACCTACGCGGAGCTGGTCGATCGGATGGACGCCGCCGCGGAGCGGCTGCTCGATCTCGGGCTGATGCCCGGAGAGCGGATCCTCGTGCAGCTGCCCAACGACTGGCCCTTCGTCGTGCTGACCCTCGCCTGCTTCCGCGCGGGGATCGCACCCGTCATGGCGCTGCCGGCGCACCGCCGGCACGAGCTCTCCTACCTCGCCTCCCACTCGGACTCCGCGGCGATCGTCGTCGCCGACGAGATCAAGGGCTTCGACCACGAGGCTCTGGCGCACGAGATCGCCGGCAGCGCACCCGCGGTCCGGCACGTCCTCGTCGCGGGCGAAGCAGGAGGATCCTCGATCGACCTGCTCGCTCTCCTCGCTCCTGGCGCGGCACCCGGAGCACGAGCCCGCCTGAACGATCGAGCACCCCACCCGGATGCTCCGGCCTGCTTCCTCCTCTCCGGCGGCACGACCGGCCTGCCAAAGCTGATCACGAGGACGCACAACGACTACGCCTGCAACATCCGCTCCTGCATCAGCGTCTCCGAGCTCGAGGAGGACTCCGTCTACCTGGGCACCCTTCCCGCGAGCCACAACTTCCCGCTGGCCTGCCCCGGAGTGCTCGGAACGCTGTTCGTCGGCGGCAGAGCGGTCATGCTGCCGAGCCCGGAGCCGGTCCGGGGGTTCGCGACCATCCGCGAGGAGGGCGTCACCATCGCCTCGGCCGTCCCCGCCGTCGCTCAGCGCTGGATCGACCACCGCAACGAGGTCGGCGGCGACGACCTGGCGACGCTCCGCGTGCTGCAGGTCGGCGGCTCGAGAATGCCCGACGAGTTCGCAGCACGCGTCGCTCCCGAGCTCGGAGCCACTCTCCAGCAGGTCTTCGGCATGGCCGAGGGGCTCATCAACATGACCAGGCTCGACGATCCGCTCGACGTGATCGTCTCCACCCAGGGACGACCCGTGTCCGAGTTCGACGAGATCCGCATCGTCGACCCCGACGGCCGCGACCTCCCCGACGGGATCCCCGGGCTCATCCTGACCCGCGGCCCCTACACGCCCCGCGGCTACTTCCGCGCCCCGGCGCACAACGCGACCGCTTTCGTCGACGGCTGGTACGGCTCCGGGGACATCGTCTCCCGACGCGCGGACGGCAACCTCGTCGTGCACGGCCGCGACAAAGACCTCATCAACCGCGGTGGCGAGAAGATCTCGGCCGAGGACGTCGAGAACGTCGTCTACCGCATGCTCGTCGTCGAACTGGTCGCGGCGGTCAGCATGCCCGACCCGATCCTCGGCGAACGGCTCTGCCTCTACGCCACGCTGCACGACGGGGCGGACCTGACTCTCGAACGAGTGCGCGAGTTCATGACCGAGCAGGGGATGGCCGCCTACAAGCTGCCGGAACGGCTCGAGATCCGCGACTCCCTCCCGCTGACCAAGGTGGGGAAGATCGACAAGAAGGCGCTCCGCGAGGACATCGCAGCCCGTTCCGAGGCGGTGCGATGAGTCGTCTACCATGACAACTCGACAGGAGGCGCGGATCAGCATGATGCAGCCGAGGAAGCCCCGGTCCCTCATCCTCGACCTGTTCGGCGACTACCTGCGCTACGTCGGCTGCGAGGTCCGCGCAGGAGACCTCGTCGCTCTTCTCGGAGTCCTCGGAGTGGAACCGGCCACCGCCCGCGTCACTCTCTCGAGACTGCGGCAGGAGGGGTGGTTCACGACCCGGAGGACGGGACGGGAGACCATCTACCGGCTCAGCGACGAGATGCTCGACGTCCTCGACCAGGGCCGCGAGAGGATCTTCGCCCCCTACGAGTCGACCTGGGACGGGTGGTGGACGCAGGTGATCGTGCAGTCCCCGGAGTCGGACCGCTCGACCCGCGATCAACTGCGCAAACGACTGAGCTGGATGGGCTTCGGCGCCCTCTCCCCCTCCACCTGGCTGTCGCCGCGCGATCTCCGCAGGGCCGTGCCGGCGCTCCAGGCCGAGTTCCCCGCCGCGAGCATCGACCTCATGGTCGCGCGCACCGACGATCCGGTCGAGGACGGGCGCCTGGCGCACCGATGCTGGGACCTGGAGACGCTCAACGCCGACTACTCGGTCTTCGTCGCCGAGCACTCCGCCCTCCGGAGCGAGACCGCGACCCTGGAAGGCGCCGAAGCCCTCGTGGTTCGCACGGAACTGGTGTCCACCTACCGCCACTTCCCCTTCCGCGACCCGTCGCTTCCCACGGCTCTCCGCCCCGCCGGATGGTTCGGCGCGCAGGCGCACGAGCTGTTCCTCGAACTGCACGACGCGCTCGCCCCTGCGGCGATGGAGTACGTGGCAGCCGTGATCGACATCGACACCATCGCCTTCCAGGACGCACCCGCTCTCGCACGAAACGTGTAACAGACAAACGCAAGGCTGCGTGTTAGCGTTACACCGCCGAGTCGCACTGCAGCGACAGGTTTCTGAGTCAATGACGACGGGAGATCCGATGCACAGCCAATTGATCATCGACAACGAGGGCCGCGACGCACGAGAGGGACGTACCTTCGAGCGTCGCAACCCGATCTCGGGAGACCTGGTCACCGAGGGTGCAGCAGCGAGCGTCGACGACGCAATCGACGCCGTCGAATCCGCCGCGAAGGCCTTCGACTCCTGGTCCACCACAGGCCCGAGCGAGCGCCGGGGCGTCATGCTGAAGGCCGCGGAGATCATCGAGCGCCGCACGCCCGAGTTCATCGAGACCATGACGTCCGAGGTCGGCGCCGCCCAGCTCTGGGCGGGCTTCAACGCGTTCCTCACCGCGCAGCTGTTCCGCGAGGCCGCGGCTCTCGCCACTCAGATCCAGGGCGAGACGCTGCCCACGGACAAGCCCGGAACCCTCTCCATGACCGTCCGCCAGGCCGCCGGCGTGGTGCTCAGCATGGCGCCGTGGAACGGAGCAGGCGTCCTCGCCGCCCGGGCCATCGCCTACCCCATCGTCTGTGGCAACACCGTCGTGTTCCGCGCCTCCGAGACCAGCCCGCGGACGCACCAGATCATCGCCGAGGTCATGCACGAGGCGGGCCTCCCCGCCGGCGTCCTCAACTTCCTCACCAGCACCCCCGAGGACTCCGACCGCGTCGTCGAAGCGATCATCGCCCACCCGGCCGTCCGCCGCGTCAACTTCACCGGCTCGACCGCCGTCGGCCGCATCATCGCCGAGAAGTCCGCGAAGCACCTCAAGCCCGCGCTGCTGGAGCTCGGGGGCAAGGCGCCCTTCGTCGTCCTCGACGACGCCGACATCGACGGCGCCGTCAACGCCGCCGTCTTCGGATCCTTCCTCTTCCAAGGGCAGATCTGCATGTCCACCGAGCGCTTCGTGGTCGACGAGTCCGTCGCCGACGAGTTCGTGAAGAAGTTCGCCGCCCGCGCCGCGACCCTCACCGCCGGAGATCCCGCGACGGACCCCGCCTGCGTCGTCGGCCCGATGGTGCGCGCCGAGTCCGGCACGCGCATCAACGGCCTGATCGACGACGCCGTCGAGAAGGGCGCCGAGCTCGTCGTCGGCGGCCAGGCCGACGGCGCCAGCATGCCGGCGACGATCCTCGACCGCGTGCGCCCGCACATGGCGATCTACGACCAGGAGACCTTCGGGCCGATCACGACCGTCGTCCGGGTCTCCGGCCTGGAGGAGGCCGTGCAGGTCGCCAACGACACCGAGTACGGACTCGCGGCGGCCGTGTTCGGCGCCGACAGCAGTCGCGCTCTCCAGGTGGCGATGCGCATCCAGGCAGGCCACGTCCACGTCAACGGCGCCACCGTGCAGAACGAGGCACAGGCCCCCTACGGCGGGGTCAAGGCCAGCGGCTACGGCCGATTCGACGGACGAGCGGTCATCAACGAGTTCACCGATCTGAAGTGGATCACCATCGAGCCCTCCGACCAGCAGTACCCGTTCTGAGCAGGAACCAGGAGCACTCGCACATCATGCAGATCACAGCAGCCGTCGCCCGCGAACCGCAGGCGCCACTCACCATCGAGACCCTCGAGCTCGACGAGCTCCACGCCGGCGAGGTGCTGGTGCGGATGGTCGCCACCGGCGTCTGCCACACCGACGCCATCGTCCGCGACCAGGTCTACCCGACTCCGCTTCCCGCCGTGCTCGGTCACGAGGGTGCGGGCGTCGTGGAACGGGTCGGCGCCGACGTCACCACAGTGAAGGCCGGCGATCACGTCCTGCTCGCCGCGGCTTACTGCGGGCACTGCGACCGATGCCGGGCCGGGCAGATGGCCTACTGCGACAACCTGTTCGCCGCGGACTTCGGCGGCCGCCGGACCGACGGCAGCACGTCGCTCAGCAAGGACGGCGAGACGATCTCGTCACACTTCTTCGGCCAGTCCTCGTTCGCCACCTACGCCAACGTCGTAGAGGAGAGCGTCGTCCGCATCGACGACGACATTCCCCTCGAGATCGTCGCGCCTCTGGGCTGCGGTATCCAGACCGGCGCCGGCACCATCCTCAACGAGCTGAAGCCCGGGCTGAACTCCACGCTGGTCGTCACCGGGACCGGCGCCGTCGGCTTCGGCGCCATCATGGCCGGCCGGGTCGCCGGCTGCTCGAAGGTGATCGCGGTCGACATCGTCCCCTCCCGCCTCGATCTCGCGCTGGAGATCGGTGCCACGCATGTCATCAACACGAAGGACAACGACCTGACGGAGGAGATCCTCCGCCTGACCGACGGCAAGGGGGCGGATTACGTCGTCGACACGACGGCGCGCCCCGAGGTGCTGCGCAAGTCGGCCGACGCCCTGGGCAACCGCGGCACGCTGGTGCTCGTCGGGGCGGCGAAGCCGGGCACCGAGGTCAGCTTCGAGGTCGGCCTGTCTCTGGTGAAGGGTTGGACCTTCAAGACGGTCGTCCAGGGCAGTTCGGTCCCGCAGGTCTTCATCCCGAAGCTGATCGAGCTGTGGCGTGAGGGCCGCTTCCCGATCGACCGCCTGATGCGCAACTACGCCCTCGACGACATCAACGCCGGGTTCGAGGACTCGCGCACGGGAGCAGTGATCAAGCCGGTCGTCGTCTTCTGAGTCGAGCCGGTACAAGAGGGGCCCTCCACCGGAGCGGCCCCTCTTGTGCGCTGGTCAGGAGCGCAGTGCCGCCACGACGCTCGCCGTGTCGGTGACGGTGGCGATGTTGGTGAGAGCGAAGTTCAGGGCCGCGTCCTGCCACTCCGGGCTGAGGCTGGACGTCGCGTCCGAGACGATCGTCACGTCGTAGCCGTGGTCCGCGGCGTCCCGCACCGTGTGCTCGACAGCCATGTTCGTCCACGCCCCCACGACGATCAGGTGGGTGATGCCGAGGTTGCGCAGCATCACGTCCAGCGGGGTGCCGTGGAACGCGCTCATGCGGATGCGGTCGAGGACGATCTCCTGCCCGACCGGTGCGAGCTCGTCGACGATGGCCGCTCCCCAGGAGCCGACCGCGAAGGACTCGGGACCGAGCATGCGGAAGATCGGTGCGTTCTCGCCGCCGACCGCCGCCGGGTACACCACGATCCGGTTGTGGAGCACGACGGTCCCCGCAGTGCGGGCGGCGGCGAGGATCTCGGCGACGTGGGCGACGACGTCCTGAGAGGCGGCGTGCGCGGCGGCGCCCGACGAGGCGAACGCTCCCTCCGCGTGGACGGTGTCGTTCTGCATGTCGACGACGACGACGGCCGTCGTGCTCGGGAAGGTCGGGGGGTTCTGCACGGGTTCGTCTCCTGGGTCGTCGGGGCGGCTCGTGGCCGCTCCGAGCATGAGTGTTGTGTAAGAAGATTACACGTCATAGACCCGGCACGGCGGGGGCCGGTACCGCCCGCCGCCCGCCGCCCCCCCGCCGCGCGGCCGCTCCGCCGCGTCCTACCCGCTCAGGTGACCGAGCTCTCCAGCACCTCGGCTTCGGGCTGCGCGGCCCGCGCCAGGCCGAACGCTCCGAGCAGCCGGGCGGTGTCGGCCATCTGCTCGTTCCAGACCGCTCGGACGATGTCGATGCGGTCGTCTGCCTCCTGGAGCTCCGCCAGGTACTCCTCGAGACCGGCACCCCGGGGGCCGGCCTGCTCGTGCAGCTCGATCATGCGCAGCGCGAGCTTCGTCTGCTCCCCGTACACCGGGATCTGCGGGCCGCGCGGAGCGGCGAGGCCGATGTAGTAGAGCTTCTCGAGTCCGACGGGGACGACGCCGCCGCCGTAGCGCAGCGGTGTTCCTCCACGGCGAGCGATGAGGCTCTCGTCGAGGAACGGCAGGCTCGCGTGGAACCCGGTCGCCCAGAGGATCGTGTCGTACTCGCGGGAGGTGCCGTCGCTGAAGTGCACGGTGCTGCCGTCGAAGCGGGTGATGCCCGGGACGACTCGGACCCTGCCGTGCTGGAGCCAGTAGAGGAGCAGGCTGTTCACCACGGTCCGGCCCTCGGCGAGGGTCTTGGCCTTCGGCTGGGGCAGGCCGGGGTAGGCGTCCCACTCCCCCAGGCTGACGCGGGCGAGCAGTCTCGAGATCAGGTCCTGCTCCTCGGGCGCGAAGCCCGCCATCCAGGCGACCTCCTGGCGGGGGACGCCGAAGTAGCTCTTGGGCTGGAAGTAGGTGCCCTGACGGATGACGATGTCGACGTCGTAGCGGTGCTGGGCCGCGTCGACGGCGAGGTCGCAGCCGGAGTTGCCGGCGCCGACCACGAGCACGCGGTCGCCGGAGATGTCGCCCGTGTTGCGGTACGACCCGGAGTGGATCTGGGTGCCGGTGAAGACGCCGGGCACGGCCGGGATCTTCTGATCCCACAGGTGGCCGTTCGCGACCAGGACCCCGTCGTACGAGTGCACCTCGCCGTTCTCGAGGGTCACGGTCCAGCCCGCGGAACCGAGCGGCCCCTCCGTCTCGATCGGCCGGACGGACGCGACCGGGGTCTCGAAGCGGATGACGTCGCCGAGGCCGTGGGCTTCGGCGTACGACTCGAGGTAGGCGCGGACCTGGTCGCGGCGGGGGAAGTGCGGGTAGTCGGCCGGCATCGGGAAGTCCTCGAAGTGCGTCATGTCGCGGGAGGTGATCAGATGCAGGGCGTCGTAGTCGGTGTTCCAGTGACCGCCGACGCGGTCGGTCTTCTCGTAGCAGTCGACGTCGTAGCCGGCGGCGCGGAGCTTCTGGAGGGCCGAGAGGCCGGCGGCGCCGGCGCCGATCACGCAGTAGCGGGACATGGAGGAGTTCCTTTCGAAGGAGGGTCGGAGGAGCGGATCAGGCGTGGCCGCGAGCGAGCTGGCGCTCGACGAGCATCGACAGCCAGGTCGCCGGAACGGCGATCGCCACGTAGATCAGGCCGGTGAGGGCGTAGGTGCCGAGGTACTCGAAGGTGGTGTTCGACACCTGGTAGGACTGGCTCATCAGCTCGTTCACCGAGATCGAGTACGCGAGGGACGTGCCCTGGAAGGACTGGATCGCCAGCCCCATCAGCGCCGGCACGGCGGAGCGCATGCCCTGCGGCAGCACCACGCGGGTGAAGGTGGTCATCGCGCTCAGCCCGAGCGCGGCGGACGCCTCCCGCTGCGAGAGGGGGACGGACTGCAGGCCCGCCCGGATGGTCTCGGACGAGTACGCGGCGACGGTGAAGGTGAGTGCGCAGGCGGCCGCGGTGAAGCTCTCGAGCAGGACGCCGATCGAGGGCAGCCCGTAGTAGGCGATGTAGAGGACGACCAGGGCGGGGATGCCCCTGCCGATCTCGATCAGGACGATCGTGGGCCAGCGCAGCCACGGCCGCAGCGAGGCCGCGCCGAGGGCGAAGAGGAGTCCGACGAGGTACCCGCCGACGACGGAGAGCGCGGTCAGCTGCAGGCTGACGACGAGGCCGTCGAGCAGCCTCGGGAGGTGGACGGCGAGATCCATCAGTACGACCTCCTGAGGCGCGTGTCGAGTCGGCGGGCGAGGATCGCGAGCGGGATGCTGACGGCGAGGTAGACGGCGGCAGCGAGGAAGAACGGGGTGAGTCCCGCGGTGTCGGGGTTCTGGCGGGCGACGGTCGTCGCGGCGAAGACGACCTCGGCGACCCCGATCGTGGAGGCGATCGAGGAGTCCTTCACCAGCGCGAGCAGATAGGAGGTGAGGGACGGGAGGGCCGTGCGGATCGCCTGCGGAGCGAGCACGCGCACGAAGGTCGTGCCGCGTCCGAGGCCGAGCGCTTGCGCGGCCTCCCCCTGACCTCTGGGCAGGGTCTGGAACGCGCCGCGATAGATCTCGGCCAGGTAGGCGGCCGAGATGATCCCGAGTCCGACGATCGCGGCGCTGAGCGAGTCGAAGCGCAGCGTGCCGAGCGAGACGCCGAAGTAGAGCAGGAAGAGCCAGACGATGGTCGGCACGCCCCGGATCAGGTCGACCAGCAGCCGGGTCGCGAGCCGCAGGGGCGCAATCCGCGACCGCAGGCCGAGCATGATCGGCACGCCCAGGAGGAGGCCGATCGCGAACGCCGCGGCGGTGACCAGGAGCGTCAGCGGCAGCCCGGCCAGCACGGCGAGGAGCAGCTCCATCAGCGGTCCAGCACGGCGCTGAGGAAGCGGCGAGTGCGCTCCTCCCGCGGGTCCGCCATCACGGCCTCCGGAGCGCCCTTCTCGATGATGCGGCCCTCGGCCATCACGACGAGGTGGTCGCCCACGTCGCGCGCGAACTGCATCTCGTGGGTGACGACGATCATCGTCATGCCGGTGTCGGCGAGCTCGCGCATCACCGCCAGCACCTCGACGCCGACCTCCGGGTCGAGTGCGCTGGTCGGCTCGTCGAAGAGCATCGCCTTCGGATCGAGCGCGAGCGCGCGCACGATCGCGATCCGCTGCTGCTGCCCTCCGGAGCACTTGCCGGGGTGCTGGTGCGCCTTGTCCTTCAGCCCCACACGCTCGAGGAGGGTCAGCGCGCGCGCCTCCGCCTCCTCGCGGCTGCGGCCGAGGATCTTCTCCTGCGGGAAGGCGATGTTGCGCAGCACGGTGAAGTGCGGGAAGAGGTTGAACGACTGGAACACCATGCCGACCTGGCGGCGTAGCGCGAGCAGGTCGCGCTCGGAGACCTTGCCGCCCGCCTCGACCGACTTGGAGCCGACCGCGATCGTGCCGGCGTCGGGGATCTCGAGCAGGTTGACGCAGCGCAGCAGCGTGCTCTTGCCCGAGCCCGAGGGCCCGATCAGCGCGGTCACGCTGCCGGGCGCGACGGTCATCGAGATGTCGTCGAGCACGAGGTGCTGGCCGAAGCTCTTCGAGATGCCGGTGAGCCGGACACCGGCGAGCGGCAGGTCGTTCGGCCTGGTGAGCAGGGGGACGTCCATGGGGACTCCTCGGGTCGGTTGGGAGTGGGTGGGGGCGCTGGGACGATCCAGCGCCCCGAGGGGTCTAGCGGAGGGAGGTCGCGGCGACGTCCGCCGGGATGAGGAGGGACTCGTCGAGGTCGTAGTCCGCCAGGAAGCCGGCGAGCGTGCCGTCCTCGCGGTACTGGTCGATCAGCGCGCTGAACGCGTCGGAGAGCGCGGTGTTCTCCTTGGCGATCGGGAACGCCGCGACGGGCGCGCTGGTGGTGATCGCGACCCGGTCGTCGGGCTGGGCCACCTCGACCTGGAAGTCGGTGTCCTTGTAGGCGTACTTCGCGACGCCGTAGCCGTCGAGGGCGGCCTGGATCCGTCCGCTCTGCAGGTCCTGCTTCATCTCGACGGTGCCGGGGTAGTTGGAGAAGCTGCTGCCGAGGATCGCGCTCATGTCCGCCTCCCAGGAGAACCCCGCGCCGCTGCCGACAGCACCGATCCCCTCCAGGCCCTCGACGGTGTCGATGCCGTCCTTCGAGATGATCGCCATGGAGTCGTAGTAGGTCGGGCTGGTGAAGCCGACCTGCTCGGCGCGGGCCTCGGTGACGTACCAGCCGCCGGTGATCATGTCGGTCTTCTTCTGCTCGCTGATCATCGGGATGCCGTTGGCGTACGTGATCGGGACGTAGGCGAGGTCGAGGCACTCGGCCGCGGCGAGCTTCTCGACGATCTCGATCTCGAGGCCGGAGGCGCTGCTGCCGGAGGTCTGGGTGTACGGCGGGTTCTCCGGGACGCCGACGGTGAGGGTCCCGGGCGTGTAGGTGGTGAGTCCGGAGTCGGCGGGAGTGCAGTCGTCGGCGACGGTGGTGGCGGCGGTGGACGCGGAGCAGCCCACCAGGGCGAGAGCGGCCGCACCGGCGAGCGCGGTGGTGGCGGCGATGCGGCGGGTCAGATTCGAGCGGAGCATGGTCGGGTCCGTTTCTTGGTGCTGTCGGGTGCGGTGGGGTGGACGTGCAGGCGGAGGTCGCGGGAAGGGCAGTGCGGTCGTCAGACCGCGGTGAGTCCGCCGTCGATGGGCCAGACGGCGCCCGTGACGAAGGACGCCGCGTCGGAGAGGAGGAAGGCGATGAGCGGTGAGATCTCGTCGGCGTGCGCGCGACGGCCGAGCGGGGCGGAGCTGCTGCTGCCGCCGGCCGGCTCGTCGTCGTTCATCGGTGTGGAGACCCCGCCCGGGCAGATCGCGTTGACCCGGACGAGCGGCGCGTACTCGGCCGCCGCGACGCGGGTGAGCCCGAGGAGGGCGGCCTTCGAGGAGCTGTACGCGCCGTAGCCGACCGAACCCGCGAGAGCGGCGGTGGACGAGACGGTGACGATCGATCCGCCGGCGCCCATCAGCGGCGCGAGGTGCTTGATGCCGAGGAACGGGCCGGTCGTGTTGATCCGGTGGTGGAGCTCCCAGCTCGCGAGGGTGGTCGCGCCGAGAGCGGAGTGGCGGAGGACCCCCGCGTTGTTCACCAGTCCGGCGACCGGGCCCAGCTCGGCCGCCAGGGCTGCCCAGGCGCTCTCGTCCGACACATCGAGGTGACGGTAGATCGCGTCACCGCCCTGATCCCGGATCGAGCCGGCGATGGCATCACCCGCCTCATCAAGGACGTCCGTCAGGACGACGCTGCGGCCGAGCCCGGCGAGGTGGCGGGCATGCGCCGCGCCCTGCCCGCGGGCGGCGCCGGTGATCACGATCGTCATCAGCGCATCACGTCTCCGCCGGAGAGCACGAGCGTCTCCCCCGTCAGGAACGCCGCGTGATCGCCCTGCGAGAGCAGCCACACCCACTCCGCGATCTCCTCCGGCTGGGCGACACGACCGAGCGGGATCGAGGAGGCGGCCGCCTCCATCCGACCGGTGGCCGCGTTGCCCGGGGTGGCGACCCAGCCCGGAGCGATCCCATTGACGCGGATGCCGGAGGGAGCGAGTTCGAGGGCGAGCTCCTTGGTCAGCATGACCACGGCCGCCTTCGACGCCCCATAGAGCAGCTGCCCCGGCGACACGGCGAAGGCGTCGACGGAGGCGAAGTTCACGACCGACGCGTTCGCGGCCATCCGGGGAACCGACTCAGCGATCACGTTGAGGACGCCGAGGACGTTGATGTCGAAGATGCGCCGGTAGGTCTCCTCCGAGAAGTCGGCGAGCGTGGACGGCGGGTAGATCCCGGCGATGTTCGCGACGGCGTCGATCCGCTCACCGCCCGGGAGCGCCTCCTGCAGGGCCGCTCGGACGGCGTCGCGCGAGCGGACGTCGGCGACGGCGGAGATCAGCCGGCCCGGGCCGTCGACGTCCTCGTCGATCGGCGCGACGTCGAGGGCGACGACCGTCCAGCCCTCGCGGAGGAAGACGTCGGCGGTGCTGCGGCCCATACCGCTCCCCGCGCCCGTGACGACGGCGATGCGATCTCTGCTGGTGCTCATTCTCGGCGGGCTCCTCGTCCTCGTGCGGCCGGTCTGGACGACCCGTCGCGGTGCAGGACCAGCAGACCAGCGGCACCGACCTAGGGCAATGCTGAATACGATGGGTCCACTCAAGGAGAAAACTAGAGAAAGGCCGTCCCGCGATGCCCTCCATGCCGACGCTGCGACAGCTCGACTACTTCGTCTGCGCCGCGCGCCTGGGCACCTTCGCCGCCGCAGCGAACGCTCGTCACATCGCCCAGCCGAGTCTCTCCGAGCAGATCGCCACCCTCGAGCGCACGCTCGACGTCGTCCTTTTCACCCGCACCTCGCGGAAGCTGCTCCTGACCGACTCGGGGAAGCAGCTGCTGCCTCTCGCCGAGCGCGTGCTGGCCGAGGCCGAGCGTTTCGTGGAGTCCGGCCGCGGCGTCCAGGCCCTGGAGGAGGGCACGGTCTCCTTCGGCACCTTCAACAGCGCTCACCTCTACCTGCTGACGGATCTGATCCGCGAGTTCCACGAGCTGCACCCGTCCGTGCGCATCCGCGTCGTCGGCCTGAACTCGGCCGAGGTCGCCGACGCCGTCCGCTCGGGCGAGCTCGAGGCCGGGATCGTGCAGCTGCCGGTCGACGACCGTGAACTCGACCTCACGCCGCCGGTCTTCACCGACTCCGTCGTCTACGTCTCCGTCGATCCCGGACGCACCAGCAGACCGGTCGGCATCCACGAGCTCGCCGACCGGCCGCTGATCCTCTCGGAGGCGCGCTGGTCGAAGGACGACCCCCTGCGCGTCTCCCTTCTCGCGCACGCGCAGCAGGCCGGAGTGACCCTCGATCCGATGATCGAGGTCGAGTTCCAGACGCACGCGCTCGAGCTCGCTGCCCAGGGAGTCGGGGACTCGCTCGTCTCCTATTTCGTCGGCCGGTCGCTCATCCAGTCGCGCGGACTGCACTGGGCCCTGCTGGAGCCGCCGATCGTCGAGCACTACGCCTTCGTCACCCGCCGGAACGCCTCCATCTCCCCGGCCACCCGCGAGTTCATGCGGCTGGCTCTGAAGGTCATCCAGCAGGTGTCCGCATGCCAGGACGGACCGATGGCCCGCGCAGACCGTCGAGATCGGAGAGGTGGGCGCCGAGCAGATTCCTGACACGGACAGCATCAAGGCGATCTCGGTCGCCGAGGGCTCAGGCTTGCAAATCTGACGGGAACATTCCTGCTGGCGGTGCGGTGTAAGGAAGTATTTCGCCAGCCCGGTTCTCGTCTGTCGACGTCGCGAACGGGCCGCTAGGCGAGAGTAGGACTCGCATGTGGGGGTCGAGGTGGTTGATCCAGTACGCGCTCAGAGACCCGGCACTGGTCCGGATCTCTTCCCACATCCGCCAGAGGGCTTCGATGCGGGTCAGCGCCTCGACGCTGCTCCACCACTCGGCCGCCCACCGGTCGCCGGCGCTCTGGCCCTTGGCCGTGACGCGGCGCCGGTAGGAGGGCAGGAGGAACTTCCGGACCCACTCGTCGGCTGAACCGAAGTACGTCTGCGGCACCTCCTCCTCGTCTGGTTCCTCTGCTTCTGCGGTGCGCAGTCTGACGGGTGGGGCGGCCGGCGAGAAAGGATCTGCGTAGACGTCGACGTCGAACACGTCCTCGTCGCTCATCACTCGCCCCGGAGCGCCGCATCGACATCCGTCGACCGCTGCGCCTCTCGCGGCGGCATCACCGTCACGACGGGCGATACCGGCGCGGAGTTCGCGGGTCCGCTGCTGGCGTCGTGGGCGGCGATGGAGGCGTTGATCGCGGCGACCTGCTCCTTGGGGCCGCTGTACCAGGGCACGGTGTCGACGAGGGCGGCGCGGGCGCCGGAGGAGAGCATGATCGCGCGTCCGCGGCCCATGCTGGTGAGGTCGGCGACTTCGAGGATCTTCTCTCGGCGCAGCGCCGAGGTGGTCGACCGGACGCCCTTGTTGTAGCTGGCGGAGGTGGTCTCCTTGTCGTAGGTACCGATCAGCTCGGAGAGGGTGCGCAGGAACTCGTCCTCTGCGACTCCGCCGGCGTACAGCTTCACGTTCGCGGCGGACCAGAGCTTGAGCATGCCTTCCTTCCCGAAGACGCCGACGCCCTGGGACCAGGACTGGAACACGGCCATGATCGGGATCCCGCGCGAGCCGTAGTGCGAGTACAGGTCGGGGAGGTCCTTCCACCGGCACACGTTCGCGGCCTCATCGAGGACGGCGACGAGGGGCGTTGCGAGGCGCCCTCCGCGGGAGCGCGCGGCATGCTCCTCCGCGGCCTCGATGGTCGCGGCGGTCAGGGCGGTGACGAGGGGGCCGGCGGTGCCGGCGCCCTCCTTCGACAGCGAGTACAGCGTCTGGGTCGACGTGACGAATGTCTCGGGGACGAACTGCTGGCGGGTGTCGTTCGGGCGGGCGTTCACCCAGTCGGCGGTCGCGGCGCTCTTCAGGCACACGGCCATGCCCTGCGCGGTCGAGTAGATCCCGTCGCGGGCCTTGTCGGCGGTGTTCATGATGCCGCGGACCGCTCGCGCGTTGGCGGGGTAGCCGTTGTCGTGCAGGAGCTCGACGGGGGTTTCGTCCTCGACGGAGGTCAGCCAGAGCAGCACGTCGCTGATCGGCCGGTTCCCGGCCGCGGCCGCGAGCAGTAGGTCGGACAGCAACTCTTGGCCTTTGCCGTCGAAGTAGGCGTCGGTTTTCGCGTTCATCGCTCGGGTGCCGGAGGCGAAGTGCGTCGCGAGCTTGGCGGCCTTGGTGTCGTCGGTGACGTAAGAGAGGGGGTTCCACCACCAGGTCGCGTCCTCGAACGCGACGCGCTGCGGGTCGAAGACCCACACGTGGCCTTTGGCGGCGCGCACGTCGCGGGTTGCGTCGAGCACGTCGCGCTTGTTCGACGTCGTGACCACGGCGCCGGGGGCGGCCATGATCGCGGGGATGACGAGGGAGGTCGACTTGCCCACGCGGGGGCCGGCGATCAGCAGCATCATGTCCTCGAACGAGGCGTAGAGCATCTGCTTCCCCAGGTGCAGCCGGCCCACCGGGACGCCGGGGTTCTCAGCGACGCCGAGGCGGGCGGACTTCTTCAACGCCTGCTTGCGCATCATCGGCGCCAGGTCGCGCGGGGTCGCCATGTATCGGGCGGCGTGGTCGACGCTCGAGCGGTTCTTCCGTCCGAGCGAGCGCATCCACACGAGCCAGAGGGCGACGAGGACGATGACCGCGACGGCGGCCGCGGCGATCATCGTTGCGGACGTCGACCACACCACTCGGCCGCGGAACAGGCCCGAGATGATTTCGAACGGATCGGAGGGTAGGCCCTCGTTCACTCCGTCGAGCTGCGACCCGACCGCGACGGCCACCCAGACGATCGCGATCGCGGCGATCGCGGTGAGGGCGGCGCCGAGCATGAGAGCGTCGTTGCCCGACTTGCCGGGTTCGCGGCGGCGGTTGTTGGCGGTGGCGCTCATGCGTGCTCCTCCGTGTAGATCGGGCCGGTCCACTGCGGGGTGCAGTCGTCGGCGGGTGCTTGGTGCGAGGTTCCCCAGGAGAGGACCGCGAGGCCCCGCTCCGCGAAGGAGACGGGGAGGTCGGTCGTGTGGAAGCCGTGCTCTCCCGGCGCCGCTCGTTGGCAGGTCCAGCGGTAGCCCTCGAACGCGAGCATCGACGGGCAGCTCACGCGATCACCCGGTCCCACTGGTTCCAGGCGACGAAGCTCGCCAGGAGCCCGACGCCGGTCCAGCAGAGGGTGAGCAGGAACCGGTCGCGGTCCGCGGTCCGCTGGCGGGCGCGGAGCGCGCTGATGATCGCCGCGCTGGCGGCTCCGGCCGCGACGCAGCTCGCGCCGAGAGCGACGAGGACGCTCACGGCAGGATTTCGACGTTCACGGGATCGGTGGGCAGTGGCTCTGCTGCGCGGCCGGCGCGGGAGGTCGCGTGCCAGAGCTTGTTGGTGTCGTTGACCTCCTTCTCTGCTGCGGTCAGCTCGACGCGCACTGGGATACCGGGACGTCCGCCGACCTTGATCAGGAAGCGGCCGCGGCCGGGAGGCTCGGACTCGTGCCCGGACACGGGGTCCCAGGCGGGCGGATCCTGCCAGGAGGTGAGCATCCCCTGTTCCGCGATCGACATCGGCACGGCCGAGGTCAGCAGCGGCATTTCCGCGCCGGGGAGGCCGCCGCAGATGACCATGCCGGAGCGTTCCACGAAGCCCTTCGCCTTCATCTGATCCTCCGAAGAGGCCAGTGCGAGGAGGTCGGACATGGTGTGGCTGATCATCGCCAGGCCCACGCCGCGCGCACGGTTGAGGCGGGTGAGCGCGTCGACGCGATCGACCATGCCCTTGCCCGCGCGCAGCGCGCGCCACAGCTCGTCCAGGATGACGAAGTAGTGCCGCTGCGGTTCGAGCTCCGCGTCCGCGAGGGCGGCCGCGACGTTGACGGTCCCGAAGCCCGCGGACCAGCAGGCGAGGAGGATCGCGGCCTGGAGGTCGCCTTCGGAGTCATCGATCGACGACACGTCGTAGACGACGGGCCGGTCCCGACGCATCGGCGTGGTCGTCTGCTTCGAGAACACCTCGCCCAGACGTCCACCGGTGGTGAGGCCGATGAGGGAGGCTTCGAGGTTCTCGGTGACGTCCTTGTACTTCTCGATGTTCCCTCGGTCCAACGCGACCTGACGAACCTCGTCCGGCGCTTCCTGGATGACGCGCAGCAGATCCGCGAGGACCGGCACGCCCTGGTGGTGCTCGTCCAGGTACTTCAGCGCCCGGTCGATGATCGTCTCTTCACGGTCACTCGGCGGCTGGGAGCGGAGGATCGTCAGCAGCGCTGCGACCATCGTGTGCCGGCGGCCGTGGGCGTCCGCGAGGACCTGGTGCGCGAGGCGCTGCACCTTCGCGGCGTGCTTGCGCAGCCGGCCGACCTCCGCGATCATCGCCGCGGTGTCGTCGGAGACGCCGAGCGCGTCGACCTGGTGCGCGAGCTCGTCGGCCCGCTCGAGCGAGCGGTCGGCCTCATCGCGCAGGCGCTGTGCCGCCTCCGACGCCTCGCCGGGATCGAGGATGTTCAGGTACCCGCGGCCACGGCCAAGAGGGATCACCTGCCCGTCGAGCGCTTCGATCAGATCCACGTAATCCGGCTTCAAGTCGCCCAGCACGAGCGGGATCGTGCCGTACCCGGCGAGGCCGGCGGCCATGCGGCGGGTCAGCGAGGACTTCCCCAGGCCGGGCTTGCCGAGCACGAACATCGACGGGTTGCTGATGAGGTTCGCGCGCTGGAACCAGCTGATCGGGTCGCAGCAGACGGAGGCGCCGGTGGAGAGGTTCTTCCCCAGCGGCACCCCGATCATCGGCGTACCCGTCCCGACCGAGAACGGGTAGAGCCCGCACACCTGCACGGTCGTCCCGCGGAACTCATCCGCGGCCGTGACGTTGACGGCTTCACCACCGCCGCGACCGAGCCACCCGCGAATGCTCGGGCGCAGAGGACGGCGCAGCGCCGTCCCCTGGCTCTTCTTCTTCCCGCCGTGCGGGATCTCGATCTTCTTCCCTTCCCGACGCCGGGTGCGCGGGGTGGTGCGCTCTCTGGTGAGCGTCGGGCGCTGAGCGACCGCCGCTCCCGGGGCCGGAGCTTCGCCCTGCCCGCGCGCAGCCCGCCGCGAGGGTGCCGTCGTATCGGTGCCAGGCTCTGCCGAGGACGACACGGCGCCGGTGGGCATGCCGTCGCCGGTCAGCTCCTCCCCCGCCGTATCGCCGTGGGCGGCGGTGACCGCTCCGTCCGGCAGGGCGTCCTCGCCGGGTTCGAGCTCGTTGTTGCTGTTCGAGGAGAACAGGCAGGTGATCAGGCTCACAGGGACTCCCTCACTTCGGTGGGCAGGCGCAGGTGACGCGGGAGCACGAGCCCCAGCGGCAGACCTGCAGCGAAGACGGTGTCCTGCGACCCGAACGCCGGCCGCACCCGAAGACGCGCGGCGGCGGTCAGCGAGTCGATCGCCGCGCGCGCGTCCGCCTCGTGCACAGCGTCAGTGGTCGTCGCGGTGACGATCAGGCCGAAGTTGAGCAGGCCCGCGCCGGACGCCTCTTCCGCCGCGGTCGCCTGGGCGGAGCGGGTGGAGAGGGTCGAGCGGGCGGTGGGCTTGGTCGACGCGGAGCTGTTGAATTGCGCCGCGTTCAGGTCCGCCTCCACGATCGCCGCGGCGCGGGCCGGGTCGATGGGGCGGTAGAGCAGGGTGACGCGCTTGCGGGCGACGTCGCGGTGCGGCGCGAGCAGGCGCGCGAGGATCCCGGACTGCACGACGCCGCGCGGCGGGGAGGTCATCGTCCACGACGTGGACACGGCGCCGTCGTGCCGGTACGACTCCCACCGGGACTCAGCGGCCGCGGGACCGACGTCCGTCCAAGACAGCTCGGGCACGTCACCCGAGGCGCGGGCCTCATCGATCAGGACGGCGGCGGCGGGGTCGTAGGCGATCCGGATCACCTCGCACAGCTCCTGAGCACCGAGCGGCCGCGCAGCGCCGGCCCCTGTCGCGGCAAGGCTCGTCGTCAGGCCGGGCAGGCGGGCGGCGAGGTCGGCGGCGACTTCCTTCGCGTTGCGGCGCTTCCCGCCGATGCGGGAGAGGGAGGAGAAGGTGATCGCGACGTAGGCGCGGATCGTGGCCGACCCGACCGGGTAGCTGCTGACGACCTCCGAGAGCATCGCTCGAGCGAACTCTGGCGCATCGGGGTCCATCGACCCCTCGACTTCCGAGCGCAGGCGCGTGCCGGTGTCGGGGGCCGTCTCGACGGTGATGGAGGCGGCCTCGATGCCGGGCTCGTCTCCGAGGTTGGAGAGCCAGATGCCGTACTCCGCGACCTGGTTGTTGACCTGCTCCTGATCTACCAGCGCGGCGCCGTCCGGCTCGGTGGCGATCACGACGGTGTAGTGCTTGGTCGTGGGGACGTGCACGAGCGCGAATCGGCGCCCGTGGGAGTCCTCGTGCTCGGAGAGCTGCGACGCCGCGGCGAGTCCGGGGAGCTGGAACGTGCCCCACTTCGCTCGACCCGTAGGACCGGAACGGTAGATGTTCGCTCCCTTGGCCTTCGTGCGCATCCAGTTCACGCGATTCACCGTCCTTCCGAGGGCGCTCTGCCCGTGCTTGTCTTTCACTGAAACCGTCAGCAAGATCCCGCCGAAGATCGCGGCGACGACGAGTGCGGCTCCGAGGCCGGAGAACATCGACGCGATGATCGAGGAGAGGATGCCGACGAACAGCACGCCTGTGGCGAGCTGTCCGAGGCCGCCGAGTCCCGCGGTCTGCGGGCGGCGCCAGTTGCCGTACGTGCGCGGCGCCTCAGCGCTGCGCGTAGGAGTTGCCGTGCTCATCAGTTCCCGCTTCCGTTGCCGCCAGTGGCGTCGTCCGTGGCGGCCTTGACCGCTCCTGCTGCGTGCTTCGCGCCCTCGGCGGCCTTCCCGGCCACCGCAAGGCCGACACCGATCGGGCCGCCAGCCGCGGCCGCGGCACCACCGCCTGCCGCCGCACCGCCCGCAGCTGCGCCACCGCCGGCCGCAGCTCCGCCAGCTGCTCCGCCGCCTGCTGCGCCGCCGCCTGCCGGGATCGCAGCGGGTGACCCCTTGCTGCCTGCGGAGGCGCTGCTGCCGGACGGTGCGGAGCCGAAGCCACCGCCGCCGGGCGTTCCTCCTCCCCCGCCGCTGTCGCCTCCGCTGCGCGAGCGGATCGCTCCGTTGGCAATCTCCGCCGCTCCACCGGCCGCGGCCGCAGCGAGCAGGAGGCCGGCCCCGCCCCCGCCGCCGCCTACCGAGGCGACGGCGGGGACGAGGAAGCGCATCAGGGCGGGCAGTGCGACGAGTGCGATGAGCATCAGCGCGAGGCCGGTGACGATCTGGAACAGCCCGGTGCCGTCCGATTTGAACAGGTCGGTGCCGGTCATTCGGAAGGCGATCGCGTAGACGATCGCCGCGGCCGGCTTGTAGAGGATGAACGCGAGAGTCCAGGCAAGGGTTTTCTTGAACCACTGCTGCCCGATCTCGGTGTTGGTCGCGGCCGCGGCGATCGGGAAGATGCCGGCGAGGACGACGAGCATCGCGCCGCGGAACACCATGAGCGCGACCTGGACGTACGTCATCAGCACGGCGAGGATCCCGAGGAGGAAGAGGCCGATCAGGCCGATGGGAGCGGTTGCGGTGAGAGAGATCATCGCGAAGACGTTGGTGCCGAAGCAGTTGCTCTCACTGTTGGTGACGTCGCAGTCGGTGGAGTTGTTGAGGATCCAGACCGAGAACGCGTCCCCGGCTTGCGTGGCGAGGCGGATTACGACGAGTCCCGCTCCGGAGACGGCGATCAGCGTCAGCACCGACCGGGCGAGGGTGCGCAGCTCGCCTGCACGCTGCGTCCACACCATGCGGCCGGCGGCGACGAGGATCGAGAGGATCGCGAGCCCGCCGGCGTACCACTCGAGCTGCCCCTGCACCCAGCCGACGGTGCTCGAGGACTCATTCAGGTGTAGCGCCAAGGGCAGGAACCCTGTCACGAGGGCGGAGGCGGAGGAGAGCAGGAAGACGGCGAAGATGATGACGCCGATACGTCCCATGTGCGCTTCGCCGTCGCCGTGGCGGCGACGGGTGCTCATCATGACGCCCGCGATGATCAGCGACATGACCGCGAGGCCCGCGGCGACCCACGTCACGTAGCCGAGGATCGTCTCGAACGACTCCGGCAGGGGCGGGGTGCCGCCGCCGTTAACGCCGCCTCCCCGGTCGACGACGGTCACCGGGGAGGGAACGTTCACCCAGAGGGTGCCGAGCGAGACGACCGCTTTGCCGAAGCCCTCCAGGATGTTGTTGACGAACTGCTGCAGAGCGTCGTTCGACGCCTGCGAGACGACGTTGCCGATGCCTTCTCCGGTCCAG
The DNA here is from genome assembly GCF_022815495.1 of Rathayibacter sp. VKM Ac-2929. Taxonomy (NCBI): domain Bacteria; kingdom Bacillati; phylum Actinomycetota; class Actinomycetes; order Micrococcales; family Microbacteriaceae; genus Rathayibacter; species Rathayibacter sp. VKM Ac-2929. The sequence goes on along the minus strand of NZ_JALGRV010000007.1, from coordinate 34,483 downwards.
CAGAGAACGTCGACGACGGAGCACGGCTCTTTGTCGGGGACTGGGGTCATGTGGTGCCGCTCCAAGGGAGGTAGCCGCCGAGGCTCTGCAGAGCGACCGGGCGGAAGGTGGGGAGTCCGTCGTCGGTGAGCACGAACTTCCAGTCGCCCTCGGACCAGCTGAGGGCGTAGGGGAAGCTGATGAGACGTCCGTCGGAGATCTGGAAGGCGATGTCGATGGTGGCGTTCTGGCCGTCGTAGGCGAGGACTTTCACGCCGGCGATCTGGGAGCTCAGGCCGGTGTTGCTTTGAGTGGTCTCGCGGGCCAGCGCGGCGTCTCGACCGGGGCCGGGGACGGTGAGGCGTTCGGTGACGAGGTCGCTCAGACGGCCGTCCGTTCCCATCGCCCAGAGATTCGCCACGGCGAACGCTGCGCCTTCCACGGTGTGCGCGTAGCAGCTGCGGACTCCGTCGGCGTCGACGACGCCAGGCCCTGCATCGTCCGAGGAGGGCGCTGCCATGGTCCCGACGATGGTCCACTCCGCGTCGGGTGCGGCAGCGAGGCTGCCGCTCTCGTCGAGTCCAGGGAGGCCGCAGATGCTCGCAGCATCGGCGTCGAGCTCTGAGGCCTGGGAGGTGGGCGTTGCAGTGGTGGCGGGCACGGCGGTGCCCTGCCCGCCACCACTGTCCAGGGACGTGACGGCGAGCAGGATCGCGGCCAGGACGAGAATTCCGAAGACGATCGCTCCGAAGATGAATCCTCGACTGGTGAACGGGTTGCGGGACTGCGTGTCGCTCATGACGTCGTGCCTCTCGTTGGTGATGCCGGTCGGTGTCCTCGTGCGCTAGCTGCCCATGAGGAAGCCGACGATCGTGAACGCGGCGGACACGATGATCACGCCGACGAGGAGTCGGCCGAGCCAGCCGCCGATCTCTCCGCCTTCGCCGCGGCGGGCGGAGACGGTCATGGTGACGCCGAGGATGATCAGGCCGACGACGGCGACGCCGAGGCCGACCCACTTGGCCCAGCCCATGACGGTGGTGAAGGCCTCGAATCCGGGCGGCATGCCCCCGGGGCCCGGGTCGGGGACGACGGCCCCGAAGCTGCCGGCGGCTGTGATCAGGTCGGAGGTGAGGGCGAGTACAGACATGGTGTTCTCCGTTTCGTGTGGTGGTGGTGCGGGGTGTTCGGCACCGCCGGTTAGGGCGCCGAAAAGGTCCGGCTATCCGGTGGTAAGGGGGCCGTCGGCGTAGGCGACGTCGAAGTGCAGGTGGTTTGGGGTGTCTGTGAACTGGGTGATGTGCTGGTAGCTGGTCGAGCGGCACTGGATCTGCCCGGCACGCGAGCCCGCCGGAACCTGTGGGTCTAGGACGGTGAGGAGCGTGAGCGCGTTCGCGTCGCAGCCGGTCGTGGCCGTGCCGTCGAAGGAGAAGAAGTCGACGGCGTTGCCGCCGCCGTTCATCCAGTGAGAGGAGCCGGTGCCGGCGCCCAGGAGGGATCCGGTGCACTGGCGGTTGAGGTCGGAGACGCCGACCTTTCCGAACGTGTTCAGCGCGATGGTGATGATCTGGAGGATGCGAACGTCGATGCCGCAGTTCTCCTTGGCGGTACCGGCGGCCATGTCGCGGATCTGCTGCGCGTAGCGGTCCTCGAGCAGGCGTAGCCTGCCCTCCTCCATCGCCGTGACGAGTCCGGCCGCGAGGGCTTGCGCGTCGCCCGAGACGGCGACACATCCACCAACCGGCGCAGGAGTCGCGGGTGCGGTGCCGGTCGGCGTCGACGGGATGCTGACCGGGGCGGTCGTCGCCGTAGGTGCGGTCGTGCTGCTGCCGAGGCTGCCCAGGTAGGTCATGATCGCCACGGCGTCGGCGCGGTACTTCGTGTAGTGGTTCGGGTCGGCGTTGCGCTGGACCTTGTTGATCGCGATGGACGGCTCCATCGCCTGCCAGCCCTCGACGGCCACGAGGCGGTCGTAGAAGAAGCCCGCCGAGGTCGTCGGGTCCATGCGCTGCTCGACGGTGCCCCAGCTCGACTGCTGCTGGAACAGGCCGATCGAGTCAGCGACCGACCCATCCGGGTTGATCGCCCCGTCCCCGTAGGTGATGTTCACCAGGGAGGACTCTCCGATCGCCGTCTGCACGCCCAGCGTCTGCCCGTCCGCGCCGAGCCCCTTCGCTGCCCCCGCGTTCACGATCAGTGCCGCGTTCACGAGCTGGTCGTGTCCATAGGTGCCGACCTTCGCGTCCGCGGGGATGGCGGAGACGTTGACGGGCCCCCCGCCCGGCAGGCATGCCGCGGCAGCGGAGCCGCCGAAGAACAGCACCCACAACAGCATCGCGACCGCCACGACGGGCACCATGACCGCCGCCAGCACCCCCAGTCCCCCCTTCTCCATCCGGCTACTCCGAGGCCAGAGGGGTGATCTGCTCGACGGCCCAGGGAGTGCTTTCGCTGGTGCGGTGGACGTACACGGAGTACTCCCCCGCGTCGGTGGGGACGAGGACGTGCATCGTGAACGCGCCGTCACCGTCGCGGACGGTCGCAGCGCCCGTGAGGCTCGTGCAGGGCACGTTTGCCGGGTCGACCGTCCGGTAGGCCACTGCTGCCCGCTGGCTCAAGAACGGGTAGAGCTCGCTGATCCAGGTGTCGTAACCGAGTGTTGGACGGCAGAACGCCACCACCGCTTCCGTCGCGATCGCGACGGTTCTGCTCACCGGAGAGGGCTCTGGGGACGGCTCCGCATCGACCGGCTGTACGCCCTCGGGAGTCGGCGTCTGCGATGAGAGCTGGGTGCTGGGGGAAGGTGAGGCGGTCTTCGGGGACTCATTCTCATGAGACGCCTCACTCGTCGAAGCCGACGAGCAGCCGCTCACGAGGAGGGAGGCGACGAGGGCGAGCAAGACGGTTGAGTACCGAGACGAAGAAGCGGGCACACGACAAAGCTACCGATTTAGGTAGCGATTGCAACCCGGCTCGGTTACCGAAATGGGCTTATATCATCTTTGGTACATTCCATGGGTGGCTAGACGACCGGCGCCGGGACCGACGGACTTTTCGCGACGCGTGGTCCGCGCAGTCGAGACGCTCCGCGATCGTGCGCGGCTGACCAACACCGAACTCATCCGTGCTGCAGGCATCTCGGCGAACTACTTCTACATCCGTCTGCGCGGCGAAGCGCCGTTCACCACCAACGACATCGAGAAGCTCGCTGGAGCCTTCGGGGTTGAACCGTACGAAGTGCTGCAGCTCGCGTCTTCTCCGAACCCGGACGACGGTGGCGGAGAGCTTACTGCTGAGCGCATCGACGGCAGGGAGTTCGCTCGAAGACTCCGATTCCTCGCCGAAGGGCCGACGAGTGCGGATACTCAGACTTTCACCCCCGACACCCTCGTTCAGTCCATCCGCGGTCGTGACATCAGCTTCGAGCCGAAGGACTGGGATGAGCTGCTTGAGCTGCAGGGCTCCACGCGGCTCCCGGTCGATCTGCTCGTCGGCCTCAGCGAGTTCTTCGGCGTCAGCTACGAGTACCTGACCGCAAGGCGTGAAGACGAAGCCAGCGAGCTCATCGAAGCGGAGATCCGTTTCCACCGGGCGCTACTAGCTACCGGAGCCACCTCAATCAGTGCTCGAGCGCTGGGTGGCATGAACGCGAAGCAGCTCGCCGCCGTGACCAAGGCGATTCTGTCGATCGAGCGAACTCCGAAGGAGGGCACAACCGAATGAGCACCACCCAGAGCAACGAAGCCCTGTGGTTCGAACACGCCGACGTCGCCGCACGCACGACGCAGACGTTCGAGGAGAACCGGTTCCAGGACGATCAGACCCTGGATGCCCTCCTCACGCATGTCTCTGACCTGCACGGCAAACCGATCCACGTCGATGCCATCGACGACGATGACTGGCAGACGCTCACAGCTCTCTGGGTCGATTTTCCCGACGAGGCCCAGATTCTCTACCGCTCGACCGATACCCGGCTCTACCAGATGCACTGCATCCTGCACGAACTAGCTCATATCGCCCTCCGCCACCCCGGCTGCAACGTCCTAGGGGACGACTCTTCCGTCGCCTCTTATCGGGGGACGAACGGAGTCGTCCGCGGCCGACTGCTAGAAGCAGGCCGCTCGGAGGACCTCCAGAACGTTGATGGGGACCGGCGCATCCTCGAAGGCGAAGCAGAGCACCTCGCCCATCTTCTTTCCCGCTCACTCCTGCGTCCTCGTTTCCGGGAGGACGAGGAGGTCTTCGGGTAGATGCAGGCGCTAGCCCTAATCGCTCTCGTGGTCCTCGCCGTCGTCTTCGTCGCCCGGATCCCCGCTGCTGTCTCCCAGCCCTCGAGCCGGTTGTCCTGGCTCGCGAGCGGAGTCGGCTCCCTCGCGCTCCTCACCCGAGTCCATCCCGGATTGGACCGGTTCCTCGGAGGCGAGAACTACATCAACCTCGCCCAGAACGTCCTGGCGACCACCGCGTTCTGGTTGGTCATGAGAGCAGCCCTCCTTCAGTCCCGCAGCACCCCGCAATTCTGGACGAGGAAGCTCATCCTCGCCGCCATGCTCATGTCCTTCGTCGTGCCGTTCCTGTTCATCACCGACAAGGAACCCACCTCGAAAACCTTCATCACCGAGCACATCTCCCAGACAGGTACCTGGCTTTACGCCAGCATCTACATGACGGCGATCCTCGCCATCTCGACGATGCTCCTGCTCGGTCTCCGTCGCAGAAAAGCGCGCTCCTACGGCTTCTTCGTCGCAGGCAGCAGCCTCGTCATCCTCGCCTGCATCGACGAGATCATCGTCCTGTCCCTCGACCACATCGAGGTCACCGATCTCGGTTTCCGCGTCCTCCTGCGGAACGCGTTCGACTTCCTGTTTTACTGCGGCGTGATCCTCATCGTCACCGGAATCGCCTCATTCACTCTGTCGAAGGCCATGCGTGAGGCACGACTCAGCCGGCATGCACGGAGACTTCGCCGCCTCGCCGGCAGACTCGCGGTGATGCCGGCTACCAACGGGGCAAGTAGCGCTCGAGACGAATCATCGATCGCGGTGGTGTACGACCTGGTAATCGCGCTCCGCGACTTCGAGAACGCTCACCGCGGCCGTCTGACGCCAGCCGACGCTCGTCACGTCGCAGCGGCGGAGGCCATCGTGATGGAACAGCTCGCCTCTCCCGCGACCACAAGAGCTTGGACTCGATGAGTGCCCCGCACGTCAGCGTGAGAGCTGTCTTAGGAGTAGCGGGAGCCGCTGTGACTGCCCTCTCCCTGCTGGCAGGCGTCGGTGTCGTCCTAGGGCGGCGGGTCGTAATGCCGGGGCGCAAGAGGACCGTGCAGGTCCTCTCGGCGACCCCGGACAGCGTCACCCTCCCCGCCACGCCCGAAACCCTTCACGACGGCGAGTACGGCTTCTGGTTCGACTCCGATCGGGGCCACGCGCTCGTCGGCCGGATCCTTCATCACGACACAATTGAGCGAACCGTTCGCCGCGAGGTTCTTCGAGTCACCGGCGGCGATCTCGCCGCCGCTGACGAAGGCCGATGGACCGGACACGTCTTCGCGCGTCCTGAGGACATCGACCCGCGCGTGCGCGAGATCCACGTCGACTCGCCAACAGGCCCATGTCCAGCGTGGCTCTTCCCGTCAACCGGCGGCGAGGGCGGAACAACCTGGGCGATCCACGTGCACGGCATCCGCACCACCCGCATCACCGCGCTGCGTTCAGTCCCGGCGGCACGCAAGCTCGGCTACACGTCGCTCGTTCCTTCGTTCCGAGGTGACGGAGATGGGCCATCAACGAAGAACGGGGTGTCGACTCTCGGCCAAACTGAATCGGATGACGTCGATGCTGCGATCAACTACGCCGTGGAGCACGGCGCGCACAGCATCGTTCTGTTCGGCTGGTCCCTCGGCGGCGGCATTGCTCTTCAGCTCTCTGAGCGGTCTCCACACCGCCATCTCATCGCAGCCCTCGTTCTCATCGCACCCGCCACTGACTGGCGGCAGGTCATTCAGGCTGGAGCGCGCCGAGCTCATCTGCCATCGGTCGTGGGTGCGCTTGGGACGTTCGCGCTCTCCACTCGCTCTCTCAGCGCCCTCGTCGGACTTCCGAGACCCATCGACTTCGATGCCCTGGACTGGACCCGAGGACCGAGACTCACCGTTCCGACCCTCCTCATCCACTCAGACGGAGATCGGGAGGTGCCTGCCTCGTTGTCACGGGCCTTCGTGAGCGTGAACGCTGAGCGGAGCGAGCTAGCCCTGCTCCCGCCGGCTGCGCATGCCTGGGAGTACAACGTCGCACCAGACGAGTTCGACGCCTCGATCTGCGAGTGGATCGGACGGCGGCGCGCGCTGAGCTGACAGCGTGTACCTAAGTCGGTAACACTGCCGGACCGTATTTGGTACAGTTCCGGCATGGCTGTTGGACGAAGACCGTACCGGCCGCGGGCTGGAGGCCTTCACGGCCTTCGTCGATCCGTCGCGACCGCGTCACTGCGGCGATCATGCTTAATCCCGGGATTGATCCCGCCAGCGACCGGCGTGGCGCACGCAATGCCGGGGTTAAGTCACCACTCTGGACGCATGGCTCCGATCAAGCAGAAGCGACGCGCGCGCAATGGCGCCGTCACCGTGCCCGTCGAGGTTCAGATGCCGCCCGTATTGAAGGACGACGTCGACGGCGCAGCGAAGGCCTCGGGCGTCTCGCGCTCGTTGTACTTCGAACTCCTGCTTCAGCAGCTCCGCGACTCCACCGGGCACCTGCCCGTGCTGGCACCGACGTTCGACATCGACCAGGAGGCGCACATCTCCGCCGCTTAATAGAAAGCGGCCCGCCGCTGACGCGGCGGGCCGATCTAAGTTACGTAGTTCGAACCCTCACAGTTTGCCGACCTAGAGGTTCGTCCCATCCAAAGTCACCAGCCCTCACGGGAGGCTTCTCCATGTCTGGCATCATACCCACGCCCTCGCAGCGAACTACGACGAGCTTCACTCGTCGGCGTGTCGCAACGCGATCAGCTGACGTTGCTCGAGCGATCGTTGAGTCGCCGTTCGTCGCTACCGCGTTCGACGGGACGTTCGTAGACACGCCGAGCGACATCCCCAAAATGCATGCATTCGCTCAGAAGACTGCTCGTATGAGCGCAATCAAGGGTCGTGCAAAGCGAGCAGACAATGCTCCCACCGTGCTGCTTCAGGCACGCGTCACTCCGGACGTCCGTGAGGAAGTGAAGGCGGCCGCGGCGGCCAGCGGCGTCTCCTTGGCCTACTACCTCGATACCTTCCTGCGCGAGCTCGTTCAGACGAACGGTGCGCTCCCGCTCGTCGCTGCACCGCGACCCCAAGCAGAGGAGCTGCCGATCCCAGCCGCTTAAACGAAGGAGGCCCGCCGAAGCGGGCCTCACCAAGTTTCGTAGCTCAGAACCCACTGCCGACCAAAGCCCGGGTTCAGAGCTAATCAAGTCACCACCCTCGCGGGAGGCTTCTCTATGCCCGAAAGATTACACGACGGGCTGAGAGATTCAAGGATGAATCTTTCAGCGAGCCGTCACGGCTCGTCGACGCTCGGCGGCGACGCATGGTCACTGACCCGGCGACTCAGCCCGCGCGACACCGTCCGGACGATGCGTCGCGACGCCTACGGGCGCCTGGACGAGAACGCGTACCCCACGGCGTTCCTGGTCTCCGCCGTTGCCCCGAGTACCCCCTGGGCGATCTACCTCGCGGACTCCGCCGGCGTCTTCCGACTGCTCTGCTTCGACTTCGACGGCAAGGACTCACACGGGGTCGACCCCGACCTGATGGAACAGGCCGTCGATGACTGCGACGCACTCTCGGCTGTCCTCGATGAGCATCAGGTTTCTCACGTCGTGTGCGAGTCCTCCGGCACCGGGGGCCGCCACCTGTGGATCGCCGTCCGTGGCGGTGCTGCCGCAGCCGATGTCGACCGGTTGGCGACCGCTGCGAAGGCGAACTTCCGCACGCTGGATCACGGCATGCTGCACAACCCGCGCACGGGTGCTGCCCGCCCTCCCCTGTCTCCTCATCGCGACGGCAGCCTGTCGACGCTGCTGCGAGGCCGCGTCGAGGATCTGCTGGAGCCGGTCGTACTGCCTGCTTCGCTGCTCGCGGTTGCGGCCGTCCTCGAAGCGACGCCTTCGGGGCGCCGCTACTTCGCGCCGACTCAGGACGCGGTCGTCCTGCAGCACCGCGCTCACCGTGCGCTGAGCGCTGCGGGTGCGGCCCATATGACTACCGCCGGTGGTGGCGCGAACCCGTCGTGGACCGCGTTCATGTGCCTGCTCTCGGCCGCGCACGCCGGCTGGACACTGACCGACGTCCAGCACGCAGCCCAGACCGCGCCCGGAATGGAGCACTACCGCACGAAGAACACCGGTCGAGGTGGCCGCCGCCCTCGAGCGCGTGACGAGGCCGCCGAGCGACTCGGTCGCCAGTGGGAAAAGGCGCTCGAGTTCGCGGCCCTGCACGCCGTCTTGCCCTCTCAGCGGGAGCCTCGCGATCTGACGGAGCTCGAGGGCATCATCGCGGCCGTCGGCGACCTCCTCGAGCGGTTCCGCGTGAACCCGGGCCGATGGGGTCGCACCGAGCGCGCCACCTCCGAGCGGACAATCCTCACCGCCCTCGCATACCTCTCGCTCCACACAGGCAAGCGCACCGTCGCCGCCTCCGTCCGCGATCTCGCCCTGCTCTCCGGCCTCGGCCGCACTACCGCGGCCAGCGCACTACGGACGCTCCGCGAGGACGGCTACGTCCAACTCATCGCCCGCGCCGACGGCAGCAACGCGAGCGAATGGCGCTTGACCGGCCCACTCTCCACAGGTCCCAGCACGGTTCGGACACAACCACCTAATAACCCCCGCCCCCCGGGCCAGGTTTTTTCGGAGCGAGCGGTGATCCTCGACCGGGTCGAGAACGAACTCACCGACGCTCGCCACGATCTCTTCACCCGCCCAGGCCTCGGACACCTCGCTGGGAAGATCTACGCGCTGCTGCGCCGCGAAGCGTCCGTGACCGTCGACAGCACTGCGCGGATGCTCGGAGTGACGGCCCGAACTGCCGCCACAAACCTGTCCCGACTTCGCAGCCACCGCCTCATCGTCAAGCACACCGATGGATGGAGACGATCCCTTCGCGACTTACGCGTCACTGCAGCACGAGCTCTCGGCGTCGACGGGCTTCTCGAGGATCGCGCCCACCGTTACAGCATCGAACGCGAAGTCTGGGCCTGGTGGCAGGCCGAGCTCGCGCATCGCTCGTCCGCACCAAGAGCACGCCCTCGACGACCGCACATCACCAGTCGCCCCCTGTTCGACGACTCCTCCGCCGGAGAACGGGTCTGGCCGCTATACCCTCGTGACGCCGCCGGCCGAGGCGATCACCGAGAAGCCCTCCACTGGGGACGCACCGGCATGCTCGCCCCCGGTTCCCTCTGGTGGTCCTCCACTGCCGCTTAGCTTTCGGCTGCTGTCCGACCGTCGACACCTGTGCACCTCGATCGGTGTCGACGCGCGGAACCACTCCCCCACTGTCCTTGGTCTTCGATCGAGCTTTCAGATCCTCCGAGCGGCAATCAGCCGTCTTGAGCAAATGTTCGGAGCGCGCTGAGACGGTCAAATAAGGGTGACGACTAAGGGTGACGACCGTTGAACGGATCTCGATCTCGGCGAAGGACGCCGTGAGACTCTGGTTCCTCGTATCCGCGGACGTCGTCGTATCCGAATACCTCTCCCCCGGCGGCGTGATCCTGCGTGCCGAGAACTCGGAGTATCAGCCGGTCCTCGTTCCCGAGCTGACCGACTTCCAGTTCTTGGACGTCGTCGCCGTCGGCGTGCACCGGTTGCACCGTGTGCTGTGAGCGGCGCATCGGTGGGGTCGACGTGAACAGCTTCCCCGTGAGCTGCGGCGGTTCTTCGACCCCAGGCTCGCCGGATGGCCATCGTCGTGCTCTCGAACAAGGACGAGTGCGTGTTGGCGCGCGCGGATCAGGGGAAAAAGGTCCGGACGGAAAACGGGCATGCCGTGGTCCACGATCGAGCCGCTGATCCGCTCGGGCCGCCTCACGAAGGGGGCGCGGGGTCGAGTATCGACGAGCTGTACGCGGAACTCACCGGCCGGGTGATCGAACTGCTGGGCCGCTACTCGGACTGGCAGCAGGTGCGCTTGGTCGACGGGTCCTTGTTCGGCGTCGACGGCGATGTCGCCGAGCGGCGAGGACCAGCTGAGCGGTGCGCGCCGCGGTCGCCAGGAACGTCGGGCGGCGCGTGTAAGCCGGCGGACTTGTGCGACTCAGGCCCTGCGCTGATCAGGAGGGAGCAGGTGCTGTCCGTCTGAGCGCAGCGCGCCTCCCACCGGCGGCCGGCGCACGGGTCGGTGACAAGGAGCGTGTTCGCTTCGTTGTCGCCGTTCGCGGGCGCACCGCAAGATTTCGGCGGTGGGCTCGCCGGCTTCCCGGTCCCCACTGACTACCCGGTGGTGATCGTCCCGTGTTGCGACCAGGACGCTGCGCGCTCGTCTGCGCGAGGGGGTCGTATCGTCGGGTCGGCGTCATCCTCACCGACCTCTCCCCCAAGAACTCCCACGTGTTTCTCGGCGTGGTCGACACAGCCTTCGACACCAAAGGTTTTGGGCCGCCATCGACTCGGTTCCTAAACGCCATGGTCGGAGGGCAGATGGTCTCGGGCTCGCCGGGACCTACAGAGGACCCGTTTGCGCGATGAGCCGCCGCTCGCTCTCTCTATATGCCAGAACACGCTGGGCGAACCGCGCTCCGCGCGGCACACTGGCGACGCCGTACGTTCGCTAGCTCTAGCTTGGCCTCGTTTGTTGCAGGCAACACCTGGTGACGAATTCCGAACTCTGTAACTACCAAATGCACAGACTTACAACGCATCGGACTGCTGGTCCGAACCCTTTCGTGCTGTGAAGTCTCGAACTCTGTAACTACGGCAGACGCGGTCTTCCGGACTATTGACCTGGCTCAAGTTCCGAACTCTGCAACCTCCGAATCTACGAAGTCTGTACTGATGTCACGTCGGTGGGGCGTTGGATGGCTGGTCGAGCAGATATCGGCCGTGGGCAGACCACTGATTCGGCTGTTGTACGGAAGAAACAAAGTCACGAACTCTGCAATCCGCATTTCCGGCCCGGCAAGATTCCATTCTCAGCAGAGCGCATAGGGGTCTCTACAGAGGTCCAGACTCTGTAAGTCTGTTAGTGGCCGAATCTCGCTGGTGGGTTGCAGCCAGAGCAAGAGCGCGCGATTTCGTGGTGGCTTCGACGGGGACGAGCCTTGCGCCAAAGGTACAAACATGCGGAGTCTGTAAGTCTGTCAATGTGATACGAGCTCGCAAGCGTCTGATCCGCCGCATCGTCGAAGGGCAGGAATCGATCACTCGTCAGTTACAGAGTTCCGGAATCCGTGTGATCCGAAGGTCCGTAGTCTGTAACTACGGAAGTCGAAGGACCTGTGATGAGCATCGTGCGGAGCAGCATGCCCAGCGGTGGACATGTGCGCGGTACGGCGTAGATGGTTCTCGACGACTTGACGGAGAACCCGAGCCGACCGGGTTTGGCGCCGAAGGTACAAAGACACAAAGTCTGTAGATTCGTTAAAGGGCCCAAGCTGGCTCGCATCGCGATCGGCCGCATCGACGAAGGGGCGAGAGCTGTTGACTCACAAGTTACAGAGTTCCAGGGTCGCCGGCCGCGCCGGAGTTTGGTAGTCTGTAACTACGGAAGTGGGAGGACCATTTATGCGCATCGTGTCCCTGGCTAATCAGAAGGGCGGGGTCGGGAAGACAACAAGCCTGATGAACCTGGCGGCCGTCGCTGCCAAGAACGCACGAGTGCTGGTGGTCGATGTCGACCCTCAGCAGTCGACCACCATGTGGGCGGCTCGGGCGGGGGAGAAGCTGCCCTTCGATTTCGCGGAGAACACTGACCCGAACACGCTCACGCGTCTGCGGGAACTGCCGTACGACGTCGTCTTCGTCGATACGCCAGGCAATCTGACTGACACGGCGATCCTCGGTGCCGTTCTCGACGTCTCCGACTTCGCGATCGTGCCGATGGTTCCAGAAGCGCTTGCTGTCGATCCGACGCGCAACACGATCAGCCAGCTCATCGAGCCACGGGGCGTTCCGTACCGGGTCTTGCTCGGCAAGGTGGACATGCGTGTCCCGAACCTCCTTGAAGACTGGGTCAAGCTGGTGGATGTCAGTCTTGGGCTCCCTCGCTTCAAGCAGCACATACGGCAGTACAAATCAATCAGTGACTCACCTCTCACCGGGGACGTGGTGACGCAATACCCCGACACCAGACAGACCGCCAACGCGATCTACGACTACAACGCAGTCGCCCTGGAGCTCACCTCCATCTGGGCGCACTCGACCCCGAGGAGCGCCTGATGGCCCGCCAAGATCTCAGCGCGATGCTTTCCACGCCCCGCCAGGGGGAATCGTCGCCCACTCCACCTGTGGCAGCAACGGAGCCGGCGGAGTCCGCCGAGCCGTCGAGGTCCGCACGGGTGGAAGAGGCTCCTGCATCTCGTCAGGCGCCGGCGGGGGAAGCCGGCTACCGGTCCTTCGCCAGGAAGGAGACGAGGGTACGAGACGATCAGTACACCGCACTGACCGCACATGCACGTCGGCTAACTCGAACCAGGCCTGCTGGAACGGAACGAATCACGGAGAACACCCTCATCCGGGTGGCGATCGACCTTCTTCTCAGGGAGAGCGACCGGATCGCGGGCGCGTCGGAGGCGGAAATCCGAAAGTCCGTTGGTCTGTAAGTAACAGACTTTGTAGAAAGTGTCGCGCCGGTGGTCAGGCGGTGGCACTGCCTTGCACCCGGGCGCTGGTGTCGAGCGTCGCGACGGCTCTCTCACGAGGACGAGGGAAATCCGGCCACCTTCCTTCGACGTGAGCTTCACCGAGGGTCGCGGATCTGGTCGATGCGTCCGCCAGCGAACGGGGTCGACATTGCGTGCGTTCTCGGAGGAGTGGTTGGTGAGAATCGAGACGAGCACGCCGGACCTGCCTAGTGCGTTTCACAGACCTGGGTGGGTAAGTGTTCACATCATGAGTCTGAATTCAGGATCACGATAATTTTGATTACCGCTACTAGGCCGGAGTGAGCGCTCGGCGATGATCGAGCCGATTTTGAGGGCGAGGAGGCGGGCGTGAGGCTCGAGGATCAGCTCGACGGGCCCTTCGAGGGCCTCCTGGCTGCACCGCTGGATCTCGAGGCGGTCGCGCTCGAAGTCCGCGAGGTGCGCACCGCGGAGTGGTTCGACGCCGAGCAGGCGCCGGCCTGGGGCGTCCTGCTGCGAGCCACGGCCTTGTTGCGCACTCCGGTGCCACAGCTCATCGACCGAGTCCGGCTGCTGGAGCAGGTCGCGGACGGTCGCGTGCCCCACCGCAATCACGGGACCTGCCCGCAGGGCGCCACCGACGCGGCTTCCCGCGACAGTGCATGCCGGGCCTGCCAGATCCTCGGCGCACCCCGAGCCTCCTGATGCGCGAGCTCGAGGGTCGCGCGCACGACGTAGTTACCCCACCGTCCGCGCTGGGAAAGGTGTCTGCCGCCGTCCTCCAGCTAGGGGAAGCTTCGATCGCGGGGAACACCCGGCGCGCCTACCAGGGGGACCTGCGCTCGTTCGTGGCGTGGTGCGCGGCAGCGGGGCGGCCGCATCTGCCGGCGTCGCCGGAGACGGTCGCTGAATACCTCGCCGATCGCGCCGGGCTGCTGAACATCGCGGGGGAGTGGCGGTACGCGCCGTCGACCCTCGCGCGCGCGCTGGCCGCGATCAACGCCGCCCACGCCGAACAGAACTTCCCCCTCCCCGGACACAGCGCCCTGGTCACCCGGACGCTGCAGGGCATCCGCCGCGACCGCCAACGCCCCACCCGCCAAGCGGACCCACTCATGCTCAGTGACATCCAAGCGGTCCTGGACCGCATCGACGTGACCACCTGGCCTGCCGGCGCGGCCGGCGTCCGAGATCGGCTGCTGCTCCTGCTCGGCTGGGCCGGAGCGTTCCGGCGCAGCGAACTCACCGACCTTCGCGTTGAAGACGTCGTCCGACATCGCGAGGACGGACTGCACGTCCGGGTGCGACGCTCCAAGACCGACCAGGTCGGGAAGGGCCTGATCAAGGCGGTCCCGTATGGGCGGGAACCGCTCACCTGCGGCCCCTGCGCATGGGTGCGCTGGCTGCGGATTCTGGCAGCAGGGGAGGGGGAACGTAGCGAGGTCATGCGAGTTCTGTTCACCGATGACCCGACAATGCACGTGTGTCGCAGTACCCTCCCGGCCCTGCCCGGGCAGGCGCCGCTGTTGCGCCGGATGCACAAGAGCGGCCTGCCCACCGAGAACGCGCTGGCCGCGCAGTCGGTGAACCTGATCGTCAAACGCCGCGTCAGCACCGTCGGCTTCGACCCCGCCCGCTACAGCGCGCACTCGCTGCGCGCCGGGTTCGTCACCGAAGCCCTGCGCCAAGGGGCAACCACGCACGCGGTGATGCGCCAGACCGGGCATCGCTCCGCAGCGACAGTGGAGATCTACGCCCGCGAACGCGACCCCCTCACCGGCAACGCCGTCACCAGCCTCGGCCTATGACCCCTGCGAGCCTCCTCGAGCAGCTCCCCGCCAGCAGCCGGCCCGCCTGGCAGCTGTACACCGACTGGTGCGCGGCGACCGGCGTTGCGGCGATGCCGGCGCCTCCGCAGCAGCTGCAGGCGTTCCTGCGCGACGTGCCCGCCGCGTTCAGCACCTCCGCGGCCCGCGTGAGGGTGATCAGGGCCGCGCACACCATCACCGGCATACCCTTTCCGGACGCCCCGACCCCGATCTCCCCGGCACTGCGCACCGGCGCAGAGTGGGCGAACGTAGAGACGGCGCTGCAGGCGCTGCCGCTGACCCGGTACCCGGCGGGCCTGGTCGGACGCCGCGACGCCCTCGTTCTCCTGCTCCTAGACCACCTCCACCTCACCCGTGAAAGTGCGCGCGCAGTCCGTATCGCCGACGTCGATCTGACCCGCTGGCGACTCGCCGGCACGCCGCTGCCCGCGACGGACTCCACCGTCGCGTGTTCGCGCTGCATCCTCACCCGTTGGCTGCGTGTTCTCGGACCCGCAGCCCTCGGCTTCCGCACGAGCGTGCGGGAACTCCTTGATCCAGCCGCCTTCACCGACGAGCACGACTGCACCGCCCCACTCGAGGACACGTGGTCGGTCGCCCCGAACCTGCTGCCCGCGATCGACCGCCACGGCTGGCTGACGAACACGACGATCAGTACCCGCACCATCTCCACCCTCACCGCCCGCCGTCAGGACCCCGCACTCCCGCCCGCGCATCACCGCCCGCGCCTGATCTCCCCGAGCAGCCGGCCATCCCTCACCCTTCAGGCCCTCGCCGACGCCTACGACGACCTCGACGAACGCCTCACCGCCCTCCTTCTACGCACCGACGTTCTCCTCGCCACTACCCCGCCAGCAGCACCGCTTCGCCAGGTCAGTGACCGACGAGCACCCTGACAGCCCGCTCATTCGGCGGGCATCACCGTGCGTCTGCTGCCCTTGCCGCAGCGGCGTGCGCTGCGGATCGTAGGCTCAGTACATGACCGAGCTGGCTCTTCCCGATGACTACGCCGGAGTGCTCATCGGGTTGAAGGAGCAGGTCCGCACAGCCCGGTTCCGGGTGCAGCGGCAGGCCAATACGGAGCTGATTCACCTCAACTGGCGAATCGGGCGAGTCCTCGTAGAGCAGACGGAACGCGCGGCGTGGGGCGACAAGGTCATCCAGCGGCTCTCGGTCGACCTCCGCGCCGAGTTCGTCGGCGTCACAGGGCTGTCGCCGCGGAACCTGAAATACATGCGCTCGTTCGCGCGAGCCTGGCCGTCGTTCGAGGAAATCGGGCAACACGCTGTTGCCCAATTGCCGTGGGGCCACATCACCGTGCTGCTCGACAAGCTCACCGACCAAGAGCACCGTGAATGGTACGCCGCACATGCGGTCACCAACGGCTGGACAAGAAGCACCCTCGAGCACCACATCAAGACGCACGCGCACCAGCGTTTCGGTGCAGCCTCTACGAACTTCGATCGTCTTCTCGAGCCGACAGCCTCCGATCTCGCCCAGCAGATGACGAAAGACCCGTACATCTTCGACTTCCTCGCCGTTGAGCCCGGATATGCGGAACGAGAGATCGAGCAAGCACTCATCGATCGCATCATCGACACTCTCGGAGAACTCGGACGCGGATTCAGCTTCGTCGGCCGGCAGGTGCCGTTCGACGTCGACGGTGACGAGTTCTTCGTCGACCTGCTCTTCTTCCACATCGAGCAGCTGCGCTACGTCGTCGTGGAGCTGAAGGTGGGGAAGTTCAAGCCGGAGTACGTCGGCCAGCTCGGGTTCTACGTCGAAGTGGTGGAGAACCATCTCCGCCGCGCCGCGCACGCGCCCACCGTCGGCCTGCTGCTTTGCACCGACAAGAACGATCGCGTCGTGCGATACGCGCTGGCGAGCAGCACGCATCCCATCGCGATCGCCAGCTACGACCTCCTCCCTCCCGAGGACCAGGCTGCCTTGCCATCCGAAGCCGACCTGGACCGCGCCATCAGCAAGCGCTAGAGAGCATCACCGTCGGCACATGTGAGCCCTGCCGGGCTGCAAAAGTGAGCGGCGATATAGCGCCGCCCATCCGAGGCCGCGACAGCGAACCATACCGCCTGCTCTCTTCACCTCTGTGCGGTTTGAACCTCTTTTGTTCAATCGCCTGCGTGCCACATTCGCGCAATGCAGGACTAGCGCGTCCGGGGCGGTGCGGTGCTCGCCCGGACGATCAGCGAGGTCGGCACCAGCTCGAGGACGGGGTCGTCGCTGACCCCGTTCGCCAGCTGCTCGAGCAGCAGCTCGACGCACTTCGCCCCGACCGCCCGGTAGTCCTGCCGGACCGTCGTCAGCGGCGGGGAGAAGTCCTGCGCCTCCGGGATGTCGTTGAAGCCCACCACGCTGACGTCCTCGGGGATCCGCAGCCCGTGCTCCGCGAACGCGCGGTAGACGCCCAGCGCGGCCTCGTCGCTGGAGACGAGCACCGCCGTGCAGTCCCCGCTCTCGGCCAGGGCGGCGCCGTGCAGGTACCCGCCGTCGGAGCGCCAGTTGCTGTAGCGGGCGGGCGGTACGGGCGCGCCGGCCTCGACGAGCGCCTCCCGCCAGGCCGCCTCGCGGCGCTCGGACGCGAAGGAGCGGCGGGGTCCGGCGATGTGGTGCACCGTGCGGTGCCCGAGCTCGAGCAGGTGCTGCACGGCGGCGCGCACGCCTCCCGCCTGATCGGCGTCGACGACGGGCCCGTGCGCTCCGGCGGCCGCGTTGACGAGCACACGCGGGATCTCGGGGAGGGTCAGCTGCGCCGTGTCGCGCAGGTAGGTCTCGACGACGACGATGAGGCCGTCCACCGCCAGCTCGCCGAACCGGGTGAAGGCGCCGTTCAGCCCGGTCTGGCTGGGAGCGGAGACCGGCACCAGCGTGATGGCGTAGCCCGCCTCGGCCGCCGCCGAAGCGATCGAGTCCACGGTCCGCATCATGCCGAAGGTGCCTAGACCAGAGAAGGCGATCCCCAGGGTGCGGAACGATCCGCTCTTCAACGCGCGAGCCGCGCTGTTGGGGCGGTAGCCGAGGGCGCGCATCGCGTCCAAGACGCTTTGCCGCGTTGCGGGGACGACATTGGTCTGCCCGCTGGCAACCCGCGATGCCGTGACGGGGGCCACACCGGCGAGACGCGCCACGTCCGCCAGTGAGGGGCGGCGGGAGGCTTCGGTCATGTCACCATCCTGGCTCTTGCTGCGCCTGAGCTTGCCAGGACGTCCTCGAGAAGCGGTTACTCACCCAGCGGGTACAACTCGAGGACCAGCGCGACTACTGATCAGACGTCCGTGAGGTGCAGGCGCCGACGTATCGGAGTGCTGCACCGCTGCCGAGGTTGAGGTCGCACGTGTCCCCGTAACCGAGAACGCTGCCGCGCCGACGGCCCCGGCGAGGCGAGCGGACGAGGGCCGGCCTGTGAGGGCCGACCCCGAGGCTTCCCGACACGGCAGAAGATGGCTGCTTCGCAAGACAGGTGCGTTTTGGGATAGAGAGCCCTCCACTTCGGGGCGCGAGCTGCGCTCGCGCAGCGGCGACGGAGCGCCGCCCAGAGGCCCGTCCTGCTACGCCGGCCGCTGCTGGTTCGCCTAACGGGCTCACGTCTTTTGCCGGGAAGCCTTCGGCGGCTCGTTCGCTTCGCTCCCTCGTAGCTACCTGCGGGCTCCGTTCAAGTGGCTGCGCCACCGGCTCCTCCAAGACTTCCGGCACGCGGTCGCTGCGCTCCCTCCCATCGCGCCGAAACTCTCTCCACCTGCCGCCCTGCAGGTTGCACTGCGCCCTCCGGCTGCTCAGGCGGAGAACCGCCTTCTTTACCGTTATTTCCGTGGATTCGGGGCAGTTGTAGGCTCCGGAACGCGCCAGGGGTCCCGGGTATGGCTGACCGCCTTCAGCCGTCTGATGGCATGCCGTGATTAGCCGCGCGGGACCCCGCAACGGCAGGACCGCTCATTGAGAAACGCGACCAGATCGCCTCGTAAGGACATGCCGGCATGGTCGTTCACGGCGCACCGCACCCCTCAACGGAAGGACCCTGCATGCCCCAACTTTGGGCCGGTATCGACGCCGGCAAGACCGAACACCACTGCGTCGTCATCGACGCCAACGGAACCAAGCTGCTCTCGCAACGGTTCAAGAACCGAGAAGCGGCGATCCTGACCCTGATGGGAGATGTCGCGTCCTTGCCGGGCGGCACAGACGTCGCCTGGGCGACGGACCTGAACCACGGCGGGACGGGGCTGTTGCAGTCGCTCCTCAGCTCGCATGCGCAGCCGCTGTTCTACATCTCGGGCCGGATAGTGCACCACGCCTCGGGCGCGTACCGGGGTGAGGCGAAGACGGACGCGAAGGACGCGGTCATCATCGCCGACCAGGCGCGGACCCGTCGAGATGTGACGCTGATGCGTCAGGCCGACGAGGTCACCGCGGAGCTGCGCCTGCTCTCGGCGCGCCGGGAGGATCTGGTGCACGATCGCACCCGGGCCGTGAACCGGCTGCGCGCCATCCTGGTCCACTACTTCCCGTCGCTTGCGGGGGCGTTCAACTACGCGACGACCAGGGGACCGTTGGTGCTGCTCACCCGGTACGCGACCCCCGGAGCGATCCGGCGGATGGGGGAGGCGCGGCTGGCGTCGTGGTTGAAGGGGCAGGGCTGCTGGAAGTCCGCGGCCGTGGCGAAGGCAGCGGTCGACGCTGCTCGCGAGCAGACGTCAGTCGTCGTGGGGGAGGGGGCAGCAGCGCGGCTGGTCAGCCGGTCCGCGCGTGATCTGCTCCGCATCCGCGACGAGGTCGCCGAGCTCGACGCGGAGATCGACGCCGCTTTGCAGGACAGCAGGGCCGCGGATCTGCTGGTGTCCATCCCGGGGTTCGGGCGCAGGCTCGCCGCGGATTTCCTCGCCGCGACCGGTACCGACCTCGCCGCGTTTGAGACGCCTGACAGGCTGGCCAGCTTCGCCGGTCTCGCCCCGGTGCCGCGCGATTCCGGGAAGATCTCCGGCAATCACCACCGGCCACGGCGTTACGACCGGCGGCTGTTGAACGCCTGCTTCCAGGCAGCGTTCATCGCGTCGAGAAACTGCCCGGTCTCGCGCTCGTTCTACGAACGGAAACGCCACGAGGGGAAGTCGCACAAGCAGGCGCTGATCGCTCTCGCGCGGCGCCGCATCAACGTCATCTGGGCGATCTTCCGTGACCAGACCACCTACAACCCCACCCCGACCCGGCCGAACGACCCCGTCACCCCACTTCCGCAGCACGGTCCAGATTCGCTATTGAGGAAGAGAACCGCTCCCGCTCTCGCGGCCGTTTGAAGCGTCCGGGCGAGCTCGGCCTGGATCCGGGCTGCGGGCACCCCTTGGAGCTCCCATCGGTCTTCGCGGAGGTCGCGCTCGTTCGGCGGGTGGACCCGTCAGTGGCGACGAGGAGGGATCGGGTGATGGTGTTCTGCATGAGGCCGGTGAGGGTGCATCGATGATGCTCATCGCGCGCCTCCGAGCCAGAGTCCTGTTGCTGCGGCGATGACGCTGAGGAGGAGCGTGCCGAGGGCGTTGGTGGCGGAGGCGAGGCGGCGTCTTTCGGCGAGGAGGCGGACGGTTTCGAGGCTGGCGGTGGAGAAGGTGGTGTAGCCGCCGAGGAAGCCGGTGCCGAGGACGAGTCGCCACGGCTCGGGGGCGAGGCCTGCGAGGGCGAGGCCGGTGATCAGGCCGAGGAGGAGTGATCCGGTGACGTTGATGACGGTGGTGCCCCAGGGGTAGGCGCCGCCGGTGCGGGCTTTGATGAGCCCGTCGAGGAGGAGCCGTGTTGCGGCTCCGATTCCGCCGGCGAGGGAGAGCGCGAGGAACAGTGCGGGTGTCATGCCGGCACCTTCCTCTGCGTGCGTCGCGGGTGGAGTGCTGCGGCGAGGGCGATTCCGGTCCAGGACGCGAGGGCACCGAGGAGGACGGTGCCGAGCGCGTAGAGGGCGGCGGGTGCGGGGTGTCCTGTGGTGAGCAGGTGGGCGGTGTCGGTGGCGAGGGTGCTGTAGGTGGTGAAGCCTCCGAGCGCTCCGGTACCGAGTAGCAGCCGTGCGGTGCGGCGTCGGCCTTCGTCGCTGCCGGCTCTGGCGAGGCTCTCCAGGAGTACGCCGAGCAGGAGCGCGCCGACGATGTTGATGGCGAAGATGACGGTGTCGAAGGCGGGATCGGCGGGGAAGGTGAGGGTCAGGCCCTCCCGCGCCCCGGTCCCGACTGTGCCGCCGGCGGCGACGAGGAGGAGGTACCGGAGGCGCAGGTGCACGGGTCGTGGCGTCCCGTCGGGGGCGTCGTCGCCGTCGAGGTCGCTGTCGACCGGCAGCTCGGGGTCGGGGTCCGGGGGGCGGTGACGGTGGCGGTCGTCAGTCACGGGGAGTGGGACCTTTCGGGAGGGGGCGGGTCAGTGGGTGAGGCCGTAGTGCAGCGTGGGGTCGAGGTGTTCGATGTCGACGAGGCGGTTGTACTTCGCGACCCTCTCGCCGCGCGCGGGGGCGCCGGATTTGATCTGCCCGACTCCGGTTCCCACCGAGAGGTCGGCGATGAAGGTGTCGAGGGTCTCGCCGGAGCGGTGGGAGACCATGCAGCGCATGCCGGCGTCGTGCGCGGCCGCGATCGCGTCGAGGGTGCCGGTGATGGTGCCGATCTGGTTGGGCTTGATGAGTGCGGCGTTGGAGTAGCCGTTGCGGGCTCCGTCGCGGATGCGGTCGGCGTCGGTGACGTAGAGGTCGTCTCCCACGAGCTGCACCCGGTCGCTGATGGTGTGGGCGAGGAGGGCCCAGCCCTCGTGGTCGTCCTCGGCGAAGCCGTCCTCGATGCTGCGGATCGGGTAGTCGGCGATCAGCTTCTCGTAGTAGCGGGCGAGTGCGTCGCGGTCGAGGTCGGTGCCGGCGACGGTGTAGTGGCCGTCGCCGTGGAAGAAGCCGTTCGCGGCGGGATCCATCGCGATCGCGATGTCACTGGTGCCGGGCTGGTATCCGGCGTCGGTGATCGCTGTGACGAGGAGGTCCAGGGCGTCTTCGGGCCGGTCGATGGGGGGCGCGAAGCCGCCCTCGTCGCCGAGCCCGGAGGTGCCGTAGGCGGTGCGGACGCGGGCGGCGAGGGCGTGATAGATCTCGGCGCCGATCTGCACGGCTTCCTCCTCGGTGCTGGCGGAGACGGGGGCGATCATGAACTCTTGGAAGTCGAGGCCGTTCGCGGCGTGCGCGCCGCCGTTGATGACGTTGAAGTGCGGGACGGGCAGGGAGGCGGTCGCCTCGGTGTGATCGGCGATCCACCGGTGCAGGGGCAGGCCGGTGCGCGCTGCGAGGGCGCGGGCGGCTGCGATGGAGACGGCGACGACGGAGTTCGCTCCGAGGCGGGCGAGGTTCGCGGTTCCATCCAGTGCTCGCAGCGCTTCGTCGATCTCGCGAAGCGAGGTCCAGGAGTGCTCGAGCAGGAGGGCGCGGATCTCGCCGTCGACGGCCGCGACAGCGGAGCGGACTCCGCGTCCGCCGAACGCGGGGCCGCCGTCGCGCAGCTCGACCGCTTCGAACGCGCCGGTCGAGGCGCCCGCGGGGGCGGAGGCGTCCAGGACGGTGTCGTCGTCCAGACGCAGGGTGACGGCGACGGTCGGGAAGCCGCGGGAGTCGAGGATCTGCCGTGCGGCGACGTCGGTGATGACCAGCGGGTGTCCGGCGGGGTGGGTGACGTACTCGCCCGATCCGTGGATGCTGGTGCGGGTGTGGCTGATGTAGGCGTTCATCAGGTTCCTCCTTCGTGGGCGAGCGTGATCGCCGCCCGGTCGGCTCTTGCGGGGTCGAGGTAGCGTCCGCTCCTCGAGATCGGTGTCCCGGACGGCCCGGTGTCGTACAGGTACGGCTGACCGGTCGGGATGTTCAGATCGCGGACCGCGGCATCGTCGAGGTCCTCGAGAAGGGCGCGCAGCGCGCGCAGGGAGTTGCCGTGCCCGACGATGAGCACCGTCTCGCCCTCCTCGAGGGCGGGCAGGATGCGCTCCTCGAGGAGCGGCTGCAGTCGGTGGACGACGTCGCGCAACGACTCCGTCTCCGTCATCGCCTCGGCCGGCTGCCCACGGAACGCCGCGGACCTGTGCAGCTGCGCGAAGGCGGCGGCGGACAGAGCAGGCGGGCAGACGTCCATCGACCGGCGCCACTCCAGGAAGGCGTCGGCCCCGTACTGGGCTCTGACGGCGCTTTTGGACAGGCCGGTGAGCGCTCCGTAGTTGCGCTCGTTCAGCCGCCACTGGGCCGCGACGATCCGCGGCCGCACTGGAAGGGCGCCGGCGATGATCCGGGCCGATTCGGTGGAGCGTTGCAGGGTCGACGTGAGGATCAGATCGGGGTCGATCGATGCGTCCCTCAGTAGCGTCGCGGCCTGTCGCGCTTCGTCACGTCCGAGGTCGGTGAGGGGAACGTCGAGGACGCCGCAGAAGAGACCGTCGGCGTTGCCGGTGCTCTCACCGTGGCGCACGAGGACGAGCGGGGGATGCGCGGGCATGGGTCACCTACCTGGTCTCTGATCGAGAAGGTAGGAACCATCAGCCTCGGCGGCAGTTCGAGCTCACGCTCGGGCGGGATCCATCGCCACTGCCGTCAGCCTACGCCCGCACCTCGGTCAGGACCAGGGCAGCGGCTCCGAATCATCGACCGGGGAGAGGGGGATCATGAGGACCGGCCGGTGCTGACGGTGAGCGAGACGGGCGCCGACGGCGCCGGAGAAGACCTCCTGCACGGTGCGACGCAGAGACGGCTCCTTCGTGCCGACAATGATCATGACCGCATCGACACGGTCCGCGAGCGTCGCCAGAGCGTGTGCAACGTCACCGGCCATCTGATGCGTCTGCCACGGGACACGGTCACCGACGATCCGGTCAAGCCGCTCGAGGATCGCAGGATCGAACGGATCCTCGCTGCTGTCAGCGGCATCCGAATCTAACGGCATCGACCGCTCGACCAGCGGATCCTCCCCGAACTGCCCGTCGATGACGTACCGGCCCGTGTCCACCTGCACGAACTCCAACCGCCCCCCGAAACGCACGGCGAAGCGCAGCGCTTCCTGAATCACCGCTTCCGGCTGATCCGCCTGCACCCCGACCACGATCGCGTCCTCAGCCATCACGCGCACCTTTCCGATCCTCGTGCGCTCGGACGGAGAACAGTGACGCCGTACGGATCACAGTTGCTCCTATCTCCGCGCACACCACTGACAGAGATAGGGACTGTTGTCGACGTCGTCGAGGTTGGGTCCGGCGAGCCCCACCGCCGGAACGCACTGCGTTGATCTCAGTGTGCACCCGCGCCGCCCCGCCCGCACCTGCAGTCAGGTCGCCGTCCGCTGGAGCCAGTGGAGTGTCGCAGATGCACTGCGGGCGACACCGGTACCTTCCTCCCGGGTCTGGTCCCCGCCAGCTGCCCGCGCGTACACGCGCGGACGCTGCGGCGTACCCGAATCGCCTGCTACTGACCAAGCGCGCCTCGGGAACGAACGGCGGGATCACGCTCGACCCGACGATCGGGGTGTCGTCGAGGATGGCACGCGGTCGAACCGATCACCACGGAGACCACCGCGCGCGAGACGGTAAGAAGCAGCTCAGGCGCAAGGGGTCTCGGATCGTCGTTGTCGCGGTTCACTCACTGCATGGATGGTCTGCCCTTCGTTGTTCTCGTCGTCATCTTTCTCGCCGCCGCCGCAGTGGTGTGGATCGCCGGCATCCAGTTATCGAAGGCCACGGACGTTCTGGACGCGCGTCTGCACCTGGGGAGTGCGCTGGGCGGTCTGATCGTTCTCGCCGTCGCGACGAACCTGCCGGAGATCGCGATCACCGTGTCCGCCGCGCTCTCCGGGAACCTGGACGTCGCGGTCGGCAACATTCTCGGCGGCATCGCACTGCAGACCGTGGTCCTCGTCGTCCTCGACCTGTTCGGCAAGCGTGGAAAGGGTGCGAAGCCGCTCACCTACCGTGCCGCGTCCCTCACACTCGTGCTCGAGGGGCTCGTGGTCGTCGCGGTGCTCGCCGTCGTCATCGCCGGCAGTCAGCTGCCCTCCGGACTGGAAGTGCTGCGACTGACCCCGGACGTCGTCCTCATCGCCGGCCTCTGGGTCGTGGGGCTGCTGCTCGTGCAACGCTCCGGCAAGCACCTCCCCTGGCACGAGGACGGGCGGGCCCCCGACGCGACAGCATCCCCCGCGAAGAAGAAGACGCACCCGATGAGCACACGCAAGGCGACCATCGTGTTCACGATCTCCGCCGCGGCGACCCTCCTCGCCGGTGTCGTGCTCGAGCGCGCCGGTGATGCAGCATCCTCGCAGCTCGGTTTCTCAGGGGTGCTGTTCGGAGCCACCGTGCTCGCTCTCGCCACCTCCCTCCCCGAGATCTCGACCGGGCTGCAAGCCATCAAGCAGGGCGACGACAACCTCGCCATCAGCGACATCTTCGGCGGCAACGCCTTCCTCCCCGTCCTGTTCCTCGTCGCCACCGTCCTCTCCGGCACCGCAGTCCTCCCGCAGGCGAACTCGTCCGACATCTACCTCACCGCTCTCGCCGCCCTGCTCACCCTCGTCTACATCGTCGGACTGATCTTCCGACCCACCCGCCGCATCGCCGGCATGGGAATCGACTCGTTGATCGTGCTCGCGCTCTACACCGTCGGCATCGGCGGGCTCTTCGCCATCACCGCGAAATGACGTCCGCCGTGTGCAGATCGACCAGATCGCTGCAGCTGGAGCAGACACGGCCGCTGGCGTGATCGGCGTTGCGACGAGCCGTGCACCGGTCAGCGCATCTCGTGCGCGATCTCCAGGAACGCCGCCGCGGACGACCCGATGCGATCGGACCAGATGGCGCGGAGAGGTCGCACGAGTGCTGGTCCGCGGAGGGGCACTCGTATCAGTGAGCGCGCGGCGAGATCTGCTTCGACGGTGAGGATGCTCATGACGGCGGGCGCGATGCCGGCGCGGGCGTTCGCTCGGATGATCGCCGTCGTCTCCAGGATCGCGGCGGGAGTCGTGGGTGCGAGCCCGGCGTCGTGGAGCCATGCTTCGAGGGTCGTCCGGGTGCCGGAGCCTTCCTCTCGTGTCAGCAGTGCGGTCCCGGCCAAGTCCTCGGCGCCGATACTCGCCGCGCGTGCCCAGGGGTGGTCCGGTGCGACGACGACAGCGAGTTCGTCCTCCGTGACCACGTGAGAGGAGAGCGTGGCCGTGGACGCCGGTGTCTCGACGAATCCGAGCTGCGCCGCACCGGATCGCACGAGCTCGGTGACCGTGGCTGAATTGCCGGCGATCAGCTGCACACTCACCTCGGGTGTGCGCTGTCGGAATTCGAGGAGCCAGCGTGGGAGCAGCAGTTCGGCGATCGTCTGCGACGCCGCGAGGACCAGTGAGCCGGTCGGCTGTCGCAGTGCTGCCGCGCCCGCCTCGAGGCGGCGGGACGCCTCGAGGACCGGGCCGGCCAGCTCGAGCACGAGCCGGCCCGCGTCGGTCATCAGGGACCCGGTCGGAGAGCGGCGCACGAGCGGCTGCCCGATGGCGCGCTCCGCGACCCGCAGACGCGCCGAGACGGCCTGCTGGGTGACGCCGAGGTCTTCGGCGGCACGGGAGAGCGAGCCCGCCTCGGCGATGCGTTCGAGCACCTCCAGCGTGTCGAGATCCAGGATCCGGTCCGTCAATCGCCGCGTCGTCACAAGCACTCATTGTGCCCCGCCAACACGATCGCTGTATCGGCTGGTGCCGGCGATGCTCAGGCTGGAGTCATGACAACCTCTTCCCTCACCCGCGCATCTTCCTCGATCGGGCATCCTCCGCGGTCGAGGCGCTTGTTCCGGGAGTTGGAGCATCCGGGACTGATCGTGTCGAACCTGACGCCGAACTGGTTCGCGTCGATCATGGGCACCGGCATCGTCGCGGTCGCCGCCGCGTCCCTGCCACTCCAGTTCCCCGGACTGCGGACCGGGGCCACCGTCGTCTGGGCGATCGCCGCGCTGCTGCTTGTCGCGCTGACGGTCGCGACCGGGCTGCACTGGGTCCGCTACCGCGCTACAGCGGTGAGGCACCACCTGAATCCGGTGCTTTCGCACTTCTACGGCGCGCCTCCCATGGCGTTTCTCACCGTCGGCGCGGGAACCCTCCTCCTCGGCAAGGACTGGATCGGCCTGCCGGCCGCTGTCACCATCGACTGGGTGCTCTGGGGTGCGGGGACTCTCGGCGGGCTGGTGACGGCGGTCCTGGTGCCCTACCTCGCGTTCACCCGGCATGAGAACAAGCCCGATTCGGCGTTCGGCGGCTGGCTGATGCCGATCGTTCCGCCGATGGTGTCCGCTTCCACCGGCGCATTGCTGCTGCCGTACGCGCCCGCCGGGCAAGCGCGGGAGACGCTCCTGTGGTCCTGCTACGGCTTCTTCGGCCTCAGCCTGATCGCGTCGCTGGTGGTGATCACCCTGATCTGGAACCGGCTCGCGCAGCACAAGGTCGGAGCGGCGGGGATGGTGCCGACACTGTGGATCGTCCTCGGTCCGGTCGGACAGTCGATCACCGCTGTGAATCTGCTCGCCTCGAACGCGCCCACCGTCGTGGACGCCGGCATGGCGCGTGCGCTGCTGGTCGTGGCTCTGGTGTACGGCTTCGCGATGCTCGGCTTCGCGCTGCTCTGGACCGTCATCGCCCTCGCGATCACCCTCCGCACCGCGAAGGAGCACCTGCCCTTCAGTCTGACGTGGTGGTCGTTCACGTTCCCCGTCGGCACCTGCGTCACCGGACTGAACGGCCTCGCCCTGCACTCCGGTCTCACGGTCGTCGCCGGTCTCGCCGTGCTCTACTACGTCGGCCTGGTCGCCGCGTGGATCATCGTCGCCGCCCGCACCTTCCACGGTTCCGTGATCCGCGGCACCCTGCTCGCACCACCGCGACCGGCCTGACCGGGATCGAGGACCATCGTGGACATCCGAACCCTGAACGCCCTCGCCGAGACCTGGCGGAGTACCGCGGACGCGACCGGACGCTTCGTTCCGGGCTTCGATCCCCGCTCCGGCGGCACCGCCAGTCGCGTCCTGGTGCTGATGCAGTCACCCGGCCCTCGGACGATCGCCGCGGGATCCGCTGCCGTCTGCAGTGAAGACAACCTCGGGCCCACCGCCGCCGCGTTCCGGGCGGCCCGCATCGAGTCCGGACTCTCCCGCGACCACTACCTCCGATGGAACCTCATCCCGTGGGAGATCCCTGGCCGCGTCCGCCCCGCGGACATCGAGCAGGGCCGGCTCGCGCTCGGTGAGCTGCTGGAGCTGCTGCCCGCGCTCGAAGCCGTCGTCACCTACGGGACCGTGGCGCTCGACGGGGTCATGCGCTACCTGACCCTGCACGATGATCCCCGCGTCGTCCCCGTCCTCGCGGCACCGCACCCCTCACCGGCCAACGGACGTCACCGCGCCGACCAGCACCTCCGCTCCGTGAACGCGCTCCGCCTCGCGAATCGTCTGGGATCCGGTCGGCGACTCGCAGACTGACGGCACTGAAGGCAGACGTCCGCGGCTCGGTCGGCACCGGTCCTCGTGACCGATGAGGCGCTGATCTCAGACGGTCCCCGTCCTCGGACCGCTGACGGGACCGGCCTGGTCGTCCACGATGTCGACGGTGTACGCCGCGCCGTGCTCGAGCGTGTGGCCGACGGTGCACTGACGGTCGACCGCCCGGCGGGTGCGCTCGGACAGTGAGGCGATCCGCTCGGGATCGAGCGCCGACAGGTCGGCGCGGATCACGGCGGTGATCGAGTCGTAGCGGTCCTCGCCCTCGGGCTTGGTCGCGGTGATGTCGGTGGTCGCTTCGAAGTCGGCTCCGAGACGGCTGGCGAGGAGGTGGTCCGAGGAGAGCATGCCGCAGGCGGCGAGGGCGAGGTGCAGCAGCTCGCCGGGCGAGAACACGCCGTCGGCCTCCGACCCGCCGATGCGGACCTCGGCTCCTCGCGCGTTGCGGCCGATGAAGCTTCTCGGGCCCTCGCGGGTGATGTGCAGCGGCGTGGTCTCGGTGCTCATGGTCTGCTCCTGTCCGGTGTCCGCGGCACCGCGGGCAGTGGCGGTGTCTCCTGAGGGTGGGCGGTGTCTCAGGTGTCGGTGCGGACGAGGGGGGTGTTCGTGCCGCGGACCCTGATGTCGACGCCGGTGATCTCCGATCGGGCGATGCCCGTGGACGCCGCCAGGTCGACGGCGCGCTGCCCGGCCGCCGTCCAGGTGGCGACGGTGATCGTGCTGCCGTCTGTGCGGGTGATCACGAGTTCGTACTCCGCGTCGGCGGGCGCATCACCACTGTAGGTGCAGCTCCACTCCAGCCGGGTGCCCCACGGCTTCCCCTCGACCTGGATGTCCGCAGCGAGAGCGGGATCCGCCGCGATCGGGTCCATCGGTTCCAGGGTCGCCTCGCTCGCCACGGGAGCGCCCGCGATGCCCGTGCCCAGTGCGACCCCGCCCAAGACGGAGGCGGTCACGGCGGCCGCGACGGCGAGGGACGTCACCAGCCGGCGCCGACGTCGGCGCGTCCGGACACGGTGAGCGATGGCGGGCAGCGTCACCACAGACGGCGGCGCCTCCTCGCCGTCGTCCGATGCGCTGATGGCGAGAGCGTCCTCGACCGAGAGGCGACCGACGATCCCGGGCAGTCCTGCCAGCTCTGCCACGGCCGCGCGGCAGGCCGCGCAGCCGCTGAGGTGCTGCTCGTACTCGAGTCGCTGATCCGCGGGGAGAGCGCCGAGGACGTAGGACGCGTCCCAGTCGCGGTACTCGTCCTCCATCGCAGAGCTTCCGTGGTGGTCGTTCATCGGGTGACGCCCCTTTCCTGCAGAGCCAGTCGCAGACCGCGCAGTCCGTAGTGCAATCGAGATTTCGCTGTTCCCTCGGGGATGGAGTGCCGGCGGGCGATCTCGGGGACGGTGTGTCCGAGGAAATACGCGTCCACCACGATCTGACGATGCTCCACCGACAGCGATGCGAGAGCGTCGGCGACGAGGATGCTGTCCAGGACCGCGTCGGTGCGATCGGGGACGGCGCCGCCGCCGTCCTCGTCCTTCGCCGGCACCTCGCGTCGGCTCCGAGCGGATCGGGCGTCGTCGATGACGAGGTTGCGGGCGACGGTGAACAGCCACGCGCGAGCGGCGTCGGCGTCACGTTCGAGGACCTGCGGGCGCTGCCAGGCCCGGACCATCGTCTCCTGCACGACGTCCTCCGTCAGCGCCGCGTTCCGAGTGAGGTTCTGCACGAAGCGCCGCAACGCCGGGCCGTGACTCTCGTACAGCGCCGCCAGGAGCTCATCGACGGGGCGGGGCACAGTGCTCACCGCCTCGAAGCGCCACAGCGCGCTCCCTCATCACGGTTGCTTCGATCACTGCCGGTCATCCCTTTCCGTCCTTGCCTGTCGAGAACCGGCGACCCGCCCGGGCGATGCGCTTCGCTGCCCGCGGGGACGGGTCGCCGTCGCATCAGGACGCCGGGGTGGCGGTGCTCATGGCCGCGGCTTCCTTGTTCATCGTGCCGTCAGGGAGGAGGACGTACCAGGCGTCCTTCAC
This sequence comes from Rathayibacter sp. VKM Ac-2929, assembly GCF_022815495.1. Classification (NCBI taxonomy): domain Bacteria; kingdom Bacillati; phylum Actinomycetota; class Actinomycetes; order Micrococcales; family Microbacteriaceae; genus Rathayibacter; species Rathayibacter sp. VKM Ac-2929. The sequence goes on along the minus strand of NZ_JALGRV010000007.1, from coordinate 4,302 downwards.
ACCCTGCCCGTTGACCTGGCCCGGCGCGGTGTCCTTCGCGAACCGGTAGACCGGCCATCCGTCGACGGTCAGCTGGGTCGTCCCGTCGGTGCGCGTGATCGAGCCGACCTCTCCGGTGATCCCGTCCGCTGCGGTCGTGCTGGACGCCGACACGGCAGGCCAGGTCGTGGCGCACTCGTCGTAGCAGCTGCTGCTGCCCGAGTTCTGCGTGTCCTTCGTGAACGTGTAGACGGTGTAGCCGGCCTCGTCCGTGATGACCTCGCCCAGCGGCGAGGACGCCGTCGTGAGAGCCGCCGTCTCAGCGGAGGCGGTCGCGGTGGAGGAGGCCGTCGCGGTGGCGGAGGGGCTGTCGGCCGGCGCTTCCGACGAGGCGGCCGAGCCGGCGGCCGTCGAGCATCCGGCGAGAAGGACGGCGGCGAACGCCGCAGTCGTCACAGTGGTCGCGATTCGCTTGAGCATGATGCCTCCTGTAGTGCGGGGGCCGAGGTGGTCCCACCGAGGACACGACACAGCAGTCGCGGACGTTCAACGAGGCGAGAAGATCGCTGGGAGAGCATCCGCGCGGCGGGCGGCTTCAGCGAGAGCGATGATCCGTTGCGCGCTCCTTCGCGTGAAGGCCCGAGGCAGCGCTCTGCTCTCCATCCCCGCGCAGACCGAGGCGAACGAGCACGCAGACCGCCAGGGAACGGTGCCCGCGGCCTTACTGCTGAGGATCCGGGCCACCTCGTCAGGTGGGATCGGGCGTCGCTGTATCGCCACGAGGCGGACGCCACTCGGCGCGCTCCTGCTCAAGAGCAGACAGCCTCCCAGTAGAGGCTCGTCCTCTGGCCGATCGAACCCCCTCGGCGGAAGTCTCCGCGAGCAAGCGGACGCCGACCTCGGTCGGCGCTGTGGTGTGCGCTGCGCGCATTTCTGCCTGGAAGCCTTCGGCAGCGTACGGGCCTCCGGCGTCCACGCAAGCCGCTGCGCGGCCGGCTCCTCCGAGGTTCTCGCCACGCGGTCGCTGCGCTCCCTCACATCGCGCCGACAACCTCTCCTCCGCCGCCCTTCGGGTTGCGCTCCCGCCTCCGACCCTGCTCGGCACTACGTGCCTTCCAAGCAAAAAACGCTGGGAGAGAAGGAAGAACAGGCGAGCCAGACCACCCCCCTGGCTTGACAAACCTGATTGAGAATCACGGCAAAAAACGTGGGGGAGAGGCGAAGAGAGGACAGATCATGAACACCACCACCACTCCCACGATGCAGCCGCTGACCCTTCCTGAGGCGCTGGCCGAGTTCGTGTCCGTGTTCTCGCACGGGGAGCTAGCCGATGACCTGGCCCCGCGGCTGACCTGCGGTGAGGTCGACGCGCTGGCTGGACTCCTGCGAGCATTTGGACGAGACGAGGCCGCGGACCTGTGGATCACGGAGCACTCGACCGACGACGACGAGTGCGATGCCCACCACCCGGAAGGAGAGTGAGACTCGTGGCGCTGGTTGTCTACTCGAAGCCGTCGTGCGTGCAGTGCACCATGACCTACCAGGTGCTCGAGAAGAAGGGCGTCGAATACACCGTCGTGGACATCACCACAAACCCCGCAGCTCTCGCGTACGTCACGGAGGAGCTGGGATACTCCGCCGCCCCCGTGGTCGTCGCGAGCGACCAGGACCACTGGTCGGGCTTCCGCCCCGACCTCATCGAGAAGCACGCAGCATGACCGGCCCGGACGCCTCGAGTGACGAGTACCGGGCCGGGTATCTCGCTGGGCGGGCCGATCGGCAGGGAGAGATCGACGCGCTCGACTTTCTGGCCGATCGGCTCTACCGCGCCGCTTACGGCGACGAGCGACGCCTTCCGGCCTACGCTTCGACGCGCGCTGAGCTCGAACAGCGCAGAGCGCTGTCCGAGCCGCCGGTCGAGGTCACCCGGCGCGACGCTCTGGCGTCCTGGGGCATCGAGCCGGCCCCCGTCGACACCCCTGCGGCTGCCGCCGCGGGGGAGATCCCGTCGACGTCGACGGGACGAACGAACCGCACGAGCAGGAGACGACAGATGAGCACGAGGACCATCACCGGCAATCTCGCCGCCGACCCCGAGGCGGTACAGGCGGGCCGCGTGCAGATCGTGAAGCTGCGCGTGATCGAGAACACCGGAGAGTTCCGCGGGGGAGAGTGGACCGCGCACGAGGCGCCGACGACGCACTTCGTGGAAGCGAAGTTCGAGCTGGGCGAGCACGTGCTCACCTCCCTCCACAAGGGCGACGCCGTGATCGTCGTCGGCTACGAGCGCACCGTCGCCTGGGGCGAGGGCGAGAACCGCCGCACCGGCCGTGTCCTCGAAGCCGACGCCATCGGCCCCAACCTCACCCGCGCGACCGCCGTTATCACCACGACCGCGAGCCGCCGCGCCGCGGCGACCGCGGCGGAGTAGGCCGCCCGCTCACTTCTCGACGCGGAGCACGTAGAGGATGACGTGATCCTCCGGGATCGCTGCGCGCACTTCCGCGATCGCCGCGGCGCTCGTCGCCGCGCTGCTGCGCACCACCGTTGATGCCGATTCCGCGCGCGTCCGGTGTGCCAGCTCCCACATGCCTCCATCGTCGCACTGGCCGAAATCCGCCGAACTCATCCACTCATTACTTCCAATGAGTAAATGACGCGATGAGTATTCGGTACGCGGTGCTCGCGCAGGGGAGTGGCAGGCGAGCCGGCGCCGCCGGCTCGTGAGGGGTGACCCCTCACACTCCCCGGCCTCCCGTTCCGGGGCGCGAGCTGCACTCGCGTAGCGGCGACGGAGCGCCGCGAGTCGGAGGCCGCTGCGCGGCCCATTCCACCCGTTTTCTTCACCTCTCCGCGGTCTCAACCTATTTCGCTCCATCGGCTCCGTGCCACCGCGATCGGACGCGCCCTGCGGGCTTTTTTCGCCCGATCGCGGCGTCACTGCGCCGCCTCCACTCAAACGGTTCTTCCCGCCGGAGAGGCAAAGAAAAACGATCAGCCAGAGGGAGACACACCATGAGCCAGCAGCGCGGCACCCGTACCGAGGTCATCAAGAGCGAGCACCACGGACCCGGGGCGGAGGGCATCAGCCGGACCGCCCGTCAGGTGGTCATCGTCGGCGCCGGTGGTCGCGACCCGGTGACCGAGCAGACCCCCGCCGTGCACCTGGTCACCCGCGAGGGCCGCGCGGGGCTTCCCGGGGTGACGCTGCAGCACTTCGAGCCCGTGGAGGCGCTGCCCGCGGATCGCGTCGGCTACATGGCCTCCGGCGCCTACGTCGTCGTGCCGGTCGACGTCGCGCGAGCGCTCGACCTGTTCCCGGCCGCGTACGCGCTGCACGACCGCAGCGAGACGCCCGCCGACTACCGCGCCAACGACTGACCCCCCCGAGACGAGAAGGAGACAGAGCATGCTCACCATCACCCACACCCCCGAAGCCGGAACGATCATCGAGGGCACCAGCCGCGGCGACGGCACCGCCGAGATCCTGAAGGCGTCCGGCTGGCGCTGGAGCCGCTCCATCAGCGCCTGGTACGTCCCGCAGTCCCGCGACCGCCTCCCGAAGTGGTCGACCATCAACCGCGCCGCGACCGCCCTGCGCGACGCCGGACACGAGGTCACCATCGAGGCCGACGAGACATTCCGTTCCACCGCGGAGGCGGAGGCGGCGACCATCGAGCGCCAGGCCGCCCGGGTCGACGCGCTCGACGCGAAGGCCGACCGCCGCACCGCGGACGCCGACACCGCCGACGCGGCCGCGCGACGCGCGTTCGACCGGCTCCCCGAGGGTGGCGAGCCGATCAAGATCGGCCACCACTCCGAGACGCGGCACCGCAACGCGATCGAGAAGGCCCACAACGCGATGGGCCGCAGCGTCGAGGCCGACCGCGAGGCCACCCGCGACCGCGCCCGCGCCGACGTCGCCGCCGGGACCACCGAATCCCGCTACGCGCCCGCGATGGTCGCTCGCCGGATCGACCGGCTCGACACAGACATTCGCGGCTACACGCGGAAGATCGAGGGCAGCTCGCACAACTTCGGCGGCGGCTACATCGAGACGACCACCCCCGCGACCGGCGCTGACCGGGAGCGGCTGCTCACCCAGCGGGCGCAGCTCGAGGACCAGCGCGACTACTGGTCGGACGTCCGCGAGGCGCAGGCCGCCGCGGGACAGGTCACGATCCACAGCCGCGGCACGATCGCCAAGGGCGACGCGATCAAGCACAAGTTCGGGTGGAGCCTCGTCACCCGCGTGAACCCCAAGACCGTGACCGTCGCCCTGGACTGGAACGCCGGAACGCGCGCCTACTCCGTCGCCTACGC
>NZ_JALGRV010000006.1:229949-230781 GCF_022815495.1 Rathayibacter sp. VKM Ac-2929 | reverse complement strand
AGAGTAGGACACCGCCGGACACCAATTCACGATGGCCACCCAGAAATGGGTGGCCATCGCTGTTTAACCAGAGGTTCCGCAGAAGGAACCGGAAGACCCAGCACCTCGACCCCCGTGGCGTCCGCCATGGTGCGGGTTAGGGTGGTGGCTGGCGGCTCACGGGGCGCCGATCCCCGTCCTCGCGGACGGGTCAACTCCACAGAGCTCCACCACGACAGGCGAGGAACGCATGGACGACGCAGCACCCGACCGCAACGCCCGCGGACAGGACCGGCGCGACGAGCGCCCGCCCCGCGCCGCCGGCGGCGACCGCTCCTCCTCCCCGCGAGGCGGAGCTCGAGACGGCGATCGGCCCGCTCGCGGTGGAGACTCCCGTCCGTACCGCTCGAACGACTCCGGATCGCGCTCGGACGCTCCGCGCCGTGACGGAGCCGGACGTCCGGACCGTGGCGGAGACTCTCGTCCCCGCCGCGACGGCGACTCTCGTCCGTACTCCAGCGGCAACTCCCGTCCGCGCCGCGACGGTGACGCTCGCCCTCCTCGGGCCGGTGACGCCCGTCCCTCTCGCGACGGTGATTCCCGTCCTCGTCGTGAGGGCGACTTCCGTCCCTCTCGTGACTCCGACTCCCGCCCTCGTCGCGACGGCGATGCGCGTCCTTCCCGTGACGGAAACTCCCGTCCGCGTCGGGAGGGCGACTTCCGTCCTTCTCGCGATGGCGACTCCCGCCCCCGCCGCGATGGTGATTCCCGTCCCTCCCGCGATGGTGACTCTCGCCCCCGGTACGGGGATGCGCGTCCTTCTCGTGATGGTGATTCCCGTCCGCGTCGTGAG
>NZ_JALGRV010000006.1:0-229849 GCF_022815495.1 Rathayibacter sp. VKM Ac-2929 | reverse complement strand
GGCGATTCCCGTCCTTCTCGTGATGGTGATTCCCGTCCGCGTCGTGAGGGCGATTCCCGTCCTTCTCGTGATGGTGATTCCCGTCCGCGTCGTGAGGGCGATTCCCGTCCTTCTCGTGATGGTGACTCTCGTCCGCGCTACGGCGATGCGCGTCCTTCTCGTGGTGGTGACTCCCGTCCGCGTCGGGACGGCGACTTCCGTCCTTCTCGTGATGGTGACTCCCGTCCTCGTCGGGACGGCGACTCCCGCGGCGGGCGCTTCGACGACCGTCGCGGCGGTGGCGATCGCGCGGGCGGCCGCGGCGGATTCGGCGGCGGGTACGCCGGCCGCGGCGCTCCGCGCGAGGAGCCGGAGCTCACCGAGGAGGAGCGCGAGCGTCGCTCCCTCCAGTCGGTGCGCCCTCGGCACGACGACCCGGATCTGCCGGATGACGTCCAGGCGAAGGATCTCGACAAGGTCGCCCGCAACGAGCTGCGCACGCTGTCGAAGGACAACGCGGAGTGGGTCGCGCGCCACCTGGTGATGGCGGGCCGTCTCCTCGAGGAGGACCCGGACCTCGCGCACCGGCACGTGCTGTCGGCCGCGCGCCGGGCCGGCCGGATCGCGGTCGTCCGCGAGTCGCTGGCCATCTCGGCCTATGCGACCGGAGATTTCGCGCTCGCGCTGCGCGAGCTGCGCACCTACCGCCGGATCTCCGGCTCGGACGAGCAGGTCCCCCTGATGGTCGACAGCGAGCGCGGAGTTGGGCGTCCCGACAAGGCGCTCGAGCTCGGCCGCTCCGTGGACCGCAGCACGCTGAGCCCCGGTGCCCAGGTGTCGCTCGCGATCGCGATGTCCGGGGCGCGCCTCGACCTCGGTCAGGGCGAGCTGGCGCTGATGGAGCTCGAGATCCCGCAGCTCGATCCCGACCGCGCCTTCTCCTACAGCCCCGACCTCTTCGCCGCGTACGCGCTCGTCCTCGAGGAGGTCGGCCGTGCCGAGGAGGCCGCCGAGTGGCAGCGCCGCGCGGACATCGCCGCGCGCGCCGTCTTCGCGGCCGAGGGTGGCGGCGACGACGAGACCATCGAGGTCGTCGAGGAGGAGGGCGAGTACGTGCCCGCCACCCGCGCCGAGCTCTCGGGCCTGGTCGCCGCCGACGCGGCCCCCGACACCGACGCGGCCCCCGAGGCCGACCTGGACGACTCGCTCGACATCGACGACGAGGACGAGGACGACAGCCTCGATCCCGACTCGGCTGAGCTCGCCGAGCAGGACGCCCCCGAGATCGACCAGCCCCTCGAGATCGACGAGCCACTCGAGATCGACGAGCCCGCCGAGATCAACGAGCCCGTCGAGACTAACGAGCCCGCTAACGCCGGTGCACCGGTGGAGGACGACGAGACCACCGACTCCGATGTCTCCGCCGAGACGACGGCCGCGGACGCGATCGAGAACCAGGCCGCGCTCGACGACGCGGACCTGTCCGACGCGGACTTCGAGGAGGCCCTCGCCGATTCGACGCCCGAGGCGCTGTCGGTGGAGGACGCCGCCGAGGCGACAGGCGACGAGGAGGCCGCGGACGAGACCACCGCGGAGTCCACCGACGTGGAGTCCGCAGACGACACCGACACCACCACCCCCACCGACACCGAGGAGGACGGCGCCGATGTTCCGAAGCCCGAAGCCTGAGCCCAGCCCGCTGGACGGGCGCGACTGCGTCCTCGCCGACCTCGACGGGGTCGTCTACAAGGGCGCCGACGCGATCCCGTTCGCCGTCGAGAGCCTGAACCGCGCGGCGGAGACGGTCCGCGTCGGCTACATCACCAACAACGCCTCGCGCACCGACGTCTCGGTGGCCGGCCACCTCTCCGACCTCGGCCTCGCCGTGCGCCCGGAGGACGTGGTCACCTCGCCGCAGGCGGCCGTCGTGCTGCTCGCCGATCTGATCCCGGCCGGCTCGACCGTCCTGGTCGTCGGCGGGGAAGGCCTCACCACCGAGGTCGAGCGGGCCGGCTTCACCGTCACCCGCAGCGCTGAGGACTCACCGGCCGCCGTCATCCAGGGCTTCGCGCAGTCGGTCGGCTGGGCGGAGCTCGCCGAGGCGTCGTTCGCGCTGCACACGGGCATCCCGTGGGTCGCCACCAACACCGACTGGACGATCCCGGTCGCCCGCGGCATCGCCCCGGGCAACGGCACGCTCGTCTCCGCCGTGCACACCGCGGTCGGGCGCCTGCCGGTCGTGGCCGGCAAGCCGGAGCGCGCGATCTTCGACGCGGCGACCGCGCGGTTCGGCTCGACGAATCCGCTGTTCATCGGCGACCGGCTCGACACCGACATCGCCGGGGCGAACACCTCCGGCATGGAGAGCGTGCTCGTGCTGACCGGCATCGACCGGGCGAAGCAGCTGCTCGCGGCCGAGCCGAAGCTGCGGCCGACCTACATCCTGGCCGACCTGCGCGAGCTGGACGCACCGTACCCGGCGACCGTCGTCGCCCGGAACGGCACCCACTCGGTGCGCTCGGCGAAGGTCCGGCTCGACGGGGACTCCGTCGTGATCGTCGACGCCGGCTCCGACGAGACCGACCTGCTGCGCGCGGCGTGCTCGGTGATCTGGAGCTCGGGTCGCGCGATCTACGGACTCGACGTGCCGGAGTCGCTCTACAGCTGACCCCGCGCCCGCACCGGGCCTAGGCCCGATCCCGTGCGGCGGGCTCCTCCCGGCCCTCGAACCGGAGGAGCCCGCTCAGCCGGATCGCCAGGGCCACCGCCGCGACGGCGATCAGCGCGCCGTAGGCGAAGGTGGCCGTGAAGACCGCGGCGCCGCTCCCGAGCAGACCGGTGACCGCGGCGGCCAGCAGCCCGGTCAGCGCGAGCGAGACCGAGCCGCCGGTCGAGTCGGCGATCTGCAGCGCCGAGCTGTTGAAGCCCTCGCGCCCCGGCGCCGAGAGGCCGAGCGTCAGCGTGCCCATCCGCGGGAACATCGCGCCCATCCCGCCGCCCGCGAGGAACCAGCCGACTCCGGCGACGATCGGCGACAGCGCGAGCACGACCGTCAGCAGCACGACGAGGATGCCGGCGAGCAGCAGACCCGTGCCGAGGCGCATCGCGCCGCCGTGCGACAGGCGGGTGCCCGGCCGGCCCTGCAGCTGCGAGCCCAGCGCCCAGGAGACGGCGCCGGCGGTGAGCGCGACCCCGGACAGCCACGGCGGGAGTCCGTACCGCTCGCTGAGCAGCAGCGGGAGGTAGACCTCGGTGCCGAAGAAGGCGGCCGCGACGAGGGCCCGCAGCAGCATCGTCGACGGCAGGACACCGCGCGCCCGCAGCGTGCCGACCGGCAGCAGGGCGCGGACCGAGAGGATCACCACCGCGATCGCGACGGCGGCCACCACTCCCGCCGCCTCCGGAGCGATCTCGGCGCTCGTGCTCAGCACGACGACGGCGGCGGCCACCACGACGGCGCGGACGACGCGGCCGATCGCGCTCCGGTCGAAGGGCCGCAGCGCCTGCGGCTCGAGCGCGCGCAGAGTCGGCGCGATGACCGCGCTCGCCACGGCCACCAGCGCCACGACGCCGAGGAACACCCAGTGCCAGCTCGTCAGCTCGGCGACGAGGCCCGCGGCGAGCGGCCCGACCAGCGAGGGCACCACCCAGGCTGCGGCGAAGGCGCCGAAGATCCGGGGGTGCAGCTCGGCGGGGAAGACCCGGGCGACGAGCACGTAGAGCGTGACAGTGATCCCTCCGCTGCCGAGGCCCTGCAGCAGGCGCGCGCCGACGAAGACCGGCATCGACGTCGCCGTCCCGGCCGCGATCAGGCCGAGGGTGAAGAGCAGGATCGCCGCGATCAGCGCCGGGGTCGGTCCCCGGCGGTCCGCCGAGGAGCCCGCTGTGACCATGCCGACGACGGCCGCAGCGAGCGTGGCCGCGAAGGCGAGCGAGTAGAGCGCCCGGCCGTCGAGGTCGGCGCTGATGATCGGCATGATCGTCGTCACCGCGAGCGACTCGAACGCGCAGAGGAAGACGAGCGCCGTCGTGCCGGCGGTGGTCAGGAGGAACGGGGCCGAGGTGATGCCGCGGCGGGCGACGGAAGGCACTATCGCCACACTACGCGGCGTCCGGCACCGCGGCCGGACTCAGCGGTAGACGGCCCAGTCGTCCTTCGTCAGCAGGGTGGGTGTGCCCTCGATCTCGACGAGCCAGCCGCTGTCGTCGCGCTCGAGGTAGCGCCCCTGGATGATCTCCGGAGCCCAGCCCCCGTCGCGCGAGGACACCCAGCGGACGAAGCGGACGGTGCCGCCGCGGCGGAAGAGCGTGCCGTTGTGGTCGCTCACGCGAGGATCCTCCTGGCCCGGGGATCGGGAGCGCTCTCGGGCTCGGGGACGACGTGCAGTCCGATCCGGCCGTGCGAGGCCGCCGTGAGCGCGCGCAGCCAGTGCGGGTTGAGGTCGTGCTGCCGCTCGGCGTCGTACTCGTAGCGCGTGGCGATGGAGGGGTGCAGCCAGAGCTCGGACAGCCGTCCGTCGTCGTCCGCGGTGGTGAGCAGGAAGCCCTCGCCGCGGCGGAACCGCGCGGTGATCACGCTCTGCAAATGCGCGAGGGTGCGGTCCTCGAACCGGTGCGCGCTCGGCGGTGCCCCGTACAGCAGGCGTCCCATCGTCGACTCTCCTCCGCCGTTTCCGGCGCACCGAAGGGGGCGCACCGCAGAACAGCGTACTTTATTGACTAAATCGGTTAGCTAAATGCTCGGCAAGCAGTGCGTTTCCGGGACAGCGCGTGCTGCGTTTCCCGGACGGCGCCCGCGGGCCGCCGAGAAGTGGTTGCATGGTCGGAGCGAGTTCCCGATCGGGGCGCCTGCCGTCAGGAGGGCGACCCATGGACGATCGACCGGATCTGTTCGCCCTGCTGGCCCGGCTGCGGACCGAGGAGCGGAGCTACGACGCGCGCGTCGAGCGCCGGCTCGGCATCGGCGCGACCGACCTGGCCGCCCTGCGTCTGATCGGCGCCGGTGCCGGGCGCGACGAGATCGTCCGCGCGGTCGATCTGGCCGGGGCGATCGGTCTGACGACGGCGGCCGTCTCGATCCTCGTCGACCGGCTCTCCCGCGCCGGCTACGTGGACCGCGTGCTCGATCCCTCCGACGGCCGCGGCCGGATCCTCTGCCTGACCGGCCGGGCCGAGACGGCGCTCGGCGAGACCGACGAGCGGGTCTACGGCGAGGTCCGCGCCCTCACCGACTCGGTCGCCGACGCCGAGTCGGTGCGCTTCGCCGCGATCCTCGAGGGGCTCTCCGGGATCTTCGAGCGCGGACCGCAGCCCGCGGCCTGAGCCCGCGGCCCTGCATCCCGCTGCCCTCATCCCGCGGGGCGGCGCGCTCAGCGGGTGAGGCGCTCGATCAGCTCGCGGTAGCGACCGGCGGTCCGGACGACGATCTCGTGCGGGAGCCGGGGCGGCTCGCCCTGGCCGTCCCAGTTGTCGGCGAGCCAGTCCCGGACGATCTGCTTGTCGAAGGACTGCCCGCGCACGCCCGCGTCGTAGTCGACCGCGTCCCAGTAGCGCGAGGAGTCGCTCGTGAGCACCTCGTCGCCGAGAGTGACGACGCCGGTCTCGCGGTCGACGCCGAACTCGAACTTGGTGTCGGCCAGGATGACGCCGCTGCGCAGCGCGATCGCGGACGCCTCCCGGTAGACGTGCAGCGAGAGGGTGCGCAGCGCCTCCGCCACGTCCTCGCCGACGAGCTCGACCGTGCGCTCGAAGGAGATGTTCTCGTCGTGCTCGCCCTGCGGCGCCTTCCAGGCGGGGGTGTAGATCGGCTCGGGCAGGACGTCGCCGTCGTTCAGGCCCTCCGGGAGCGCGACGCCGGAGACGGCGCCGGTCGCCCGGTACTCCTTGAGGCCGCTGCCGGAGAGGTAGCCGCGCACGACGCACTCGATCGGGAACATGTCGAGCGTCTTCACGAGCATCGCGCGGCCGCGCACGGCCTCGGGGATCTCCCCCGGGACGAGGTGGTTGGGCACGTCGGCCAGCTGGCCGAACCACCACAGCGACAGCTCGGTCAGCAGCTCGCCCTTGCCGGGGATGCCGGGCTCGAGGATCGTGTCGAAGGCGCTGACGCGGTCGCTCGCGACGACCAGCATCCGGTCGGCGCCGAGCACCGGGTCGGAGTCGTCCGGAGTGTAGAGGTCGCGCACCTTGCCGGAGTAGGCGTGCTGCCAGCCGGGCAGCGGGGCGGTCGGGTCGAAGGCCGGGGAGTCGTCGCGGGTCACCGGGCCATTCTCCCGGAAGCGGGGGCCGTGGTCAGCATCTCCGGGCGTCTGCGGACGTCGAACCTGGAAGCGGGCTGGGCATCCGCTCTGCCGCGCGGGATCCGCGCTGTCAACCACGCGCGCGGGCGCGATGGTCGCGCCTAGCGTCGAGGACATGACTTCCGAGAACACGACCGACCAGTACACGTTCCAGGACCCCACGAAGATGTTCGCCGACATCGACACCGAGGAGCAGTATCAGGAGGGCTCCGGCCTCGACTCGAAGATGGACGACCTCGCCGACCGCGGCGAGTCGACCTACCGCGGCTCCGGCCGCCTCGAGGGGCGCAAGGCGCTCATCACCGGCGGCGACTCGGGCATCGGCGCGGCCGTCGCCATCGCCTACGCCCGCGAGGGTGCCGACGTCGCGATCGTCTACCTGCCCGAGGAGGAGTCCGACGCCAAGAAGGTCGTCGCCCTCATCGAGGAGGCCGGCCGCGTCGCCGTCGCCATCCCCGGCGACATCACCGACCACGACTTCGCCGTCGGCGCCGTCGCGAAGGCCGTCGAGGGCCTGGGCGGCCTCGACATCCTCGTCAACAACGCCGGCAAGCAGCAGTCGGTCGAGGACTTCCTCGACATCTCCGACGAGCAGTTCGACGAGACCTTCAAGACCAACGTCTACGCGATGTTCTGGATGACGAAGGCGGCCGTGCCGCACCTCGCCCCGGGCTCCGCGATCATCAGCACCTCGTCGATCCAGGCCTACCAGCCGTCGCCGACGCTGGTCGACTACGCCTCCACCAAGGCCACGATCAACACGTTCTCGAAGGCGCTCTCGCAGCAGCTCGCGCCCAAGGGCATCCGCGTGAACGTCGTCGCGCCCGGCCCGATCTGGACCCCGCTGCAGACCGCCGGCGGCCAGCCGCCGGAGAAGCTGCCCGAGGTCGGCTCGCAGACGCCGCTCGGCCGCTGGGGTCAGCCTGCGGAGCTCGCTCCGGCCTACGTGTTCCTCGCCTCGCCCGAGTCGAGCTACGTCGTCGGCGAGACGCTGCACGTGAACGGCGGCATGCCCACGCCGTAACACTCGGCGGCATCCGCGGGCCCAGCCTGCGTCCGGAGACCTCGGTCCCGGGCGCAGGCTGGGTCTTCGCATTTAGTTGTCGTAACAATCGGTGCGGAGAAGGCGAACTGCGCAAGGCTTTCCCCATGACCGATTCCCTGCCGATCCTCGACCTCTCCCGCCTCGACCAGGGAGAGGAGGAAGCCGCCGCGTTCCGCCGCGATCTCCGCGAGACCACGCACGACGTGGGCTTCTTCTACCTCGTCGGCCACGGCGTGCCGCAGGACCTCCTCGACGACGTGGTCGCCGTCTCCCGCCGCTTCTTCGAGCTCTCCGAGGAGGAGAAGCTGGCGATCGAGAACACGGCCAGCCCGCAGTTCCGCGGCTACACCCGCTTCGGCGCCGAGCTGACCAACGGCGACGTCGACTACCGCGAGCAGGTCGACATCGGCATCGACCGCGAGACCGTGCCGGCCGGCGCCGACGTCCCGGACTACCAGCGCCTCGAGGGGCCGAACCTCTGGCCGGAGTCGCTGCCCGAGTTCCGCGCCGTCTTCGAGCGCTGGCACGAGGAGCTCGCCGCGGTGGCCATCCGCCTGCTGCGCACCTGGGCCGTGGCCCTCGACGCTCCGGCCGACGTGTTCGACGAGGCGTTCGCCGAGAAGCCGTTCTCGCTGGTCAAGGTCGTCCGCTACCCCGGCACCTCCGACCCCGAGCCCAAGCAGGGCGTCGGTGCGCACCGCGACGGCGGCGTGCTGACCCTGCTGCTGGTCGAGCCCGGCAAGGGCGGCCTGCAGGTCGAGCACGACGGCTCCTGGATCGAGGCGCCGGCGCTGCCCGGGGCGTTCGTCGTCAACATCGGCGAGATGCTCGAGCTGGCCACCGGCGGCTACCTCAAGGCGACGCTGCACCGCGTGATCTCGCCGCTGATCGGCACCGACCGGATCTCGATCCCGTTCTTCTTCAATCCGTCGCTCGACTCGACGATGCCCTCGCTGCCGCTGCCCGAGGAGCTGAAGTCCGGCCTCTCGGTCGACCCGACCAACAGCCCGATCCTCGAGACCTACGGCGAGAACGCGCTGCGCTACCGCCTGCGCGCGCACCCGAACGTGGCGGCCGTGCACCACGCCGACCTGCTGACCCCGACGAGCTGACCCGTCCCACGGGCTGACGCCCTCCGCGAGATGCCACTTGTGCACGCTTCTCACGGCGTGTCGCGCGCACAAGTGGCATCTCGCGGCGGGGGAGGGGACGCGGGCTACTCGATGAGGTTCGCGGTGGGGAGCGAGTGGGTGCCGAGGTGCAGGGTGCGCGTTCCGAGCGTCCAGCTGATGCGGGGGCGGAAGACGGCCAGGCCGGTGAAGGACACCGACTTCATCTTCTTCAGCGCGGTGCTCGCCTTCGTCCGCAGGGAGGAGACCTGCTCGGCGGAGTGCGCGGCGGCGGCCGGGGGCGGGCCCACCTCCCACATCTCCACTCCGGACTGCGGCGGGACATCGGCCGGGAGGTCGGTGACGCGGCCCGCCGATCGCGTGGCCTTGTACTCCACGGAGAGGGGCACGGCGACGGAGGCGTTGGAGGTCAGGAAGGTGGTGAGCCGCCCGTCCGCCGCCTCCGCCGCGGTCTCGATCCCCTCGAGGAGATCGGACCCGACGTGGCAGCCCGTGATCGGGTCCTGCTCCGCGACGATCGCGAAGACGAAGCCGCCGGCGCAGCCGAGCAGCGCGCTCGAGACGTCTAGGGCGAGCCAGGTGTCCAGCGCCGACTTCTCCCGGGTGGCGATCTCCACGATGTAGCTGCCCTCGACGGTCGCCTTCCCGGCGACGTCGAGCCGGTGCGGGGCCGGCATCCGCTTGCCGGCGAACGTGTCGAGCATCTTCGTGCCGTCGACCTTGCCGTCACCGGCCAGGCTGAACTCCTTGAAGTAGATCGTGTGGCCGGGCAGGAAGCGCCACGCGTCGGGCTCTCCGGCCTTCGGCTGGAAGTAGAGCCGGACGCCGTGCTTCCGGACGAGCGCCGGAGAGAGATTGACCCCCGCCTTCGCGAACGCCGTGTCCTTCACCCCGGGGGCGCCGAGAACGGAGTAGTTGATCGAGTCGCGGAAGGAGAGCGCGATCGACATCGTGGGGACGTTGCAGTCCTCCTTGAGAGCGAGCTGCCGGACCTTGCACGGCCCGTTCGGAGAGGTGACCCACGGATTGCCGCTCCTCGTCATCGACGGAGCACCGACCGACATCTCGAGGTCGAACTCGTCGCTCACCCCGGGGTACTCGGAGGAGAGCTCGATCCCCGCCCGCAGGAGGAAGCTGAAGCGGCCCTTCCCGGAGATGTGCGAGTTGAGGGAGCTGTAGGAGTTCCAGCCCTCGAGATGCGCGGTCGAGCCGCCGGTGAACAGGACCGTCGAGGAGCTGTCCTGATCGTGGGCCGGAAGACTCGCGATCGCGGCGCCGAAGCCGGGGTCGGTCGACGACGTGCTCAGCATGACGGCATCGCGGAAGCGGGCGCCGACATCGCCCTCTCCGCTGCAGTGCTTCACCTCGACGTCGAAGATCGTGCAGCGCCACCAGTTCAGCGAGTGACCGAGCTCCTCGAGATAGAACTTGGCGAACTCCGGATTGGCGGAGCCGTCGGTGATCCTCACGAGGTCCTGGTTGAGCAGGATCGCGCTCTGATCGTCGTCGTAGACGAAGGCGGCGGGCCGATCGCCCAGGGTGTCGGAGGCGACCCAGATCGGACTGATCTGCTCCAGATAGGCGGAGTCCGTCAGGACCTTCAGCAGCTCCGCCGTGATGAGCCGGGCCTCCGCGCCCGTCCAGGCGGGGTTCTTCCGCGCGACCTGCTCGTAGTCCGTGCCGAACGCGTGCGTGAAGATCGTCTCCACCCCGCGCTCGAAGGCGACCTGTGCGGCGGCGTGGCGCAGATCGGCACTGGTGGCGCTCAGCACCGGGAAGGTGTTCGTGCCGCCGAGCCCCAGCTTGTCGCGGAGCGGCCCGTTCGCGAGGAGCCACTTCTGAGTCGCCTCCGGGATCATCCGCGGAGCCCGGGCGAGGAGCTGCCCGAAGTCCTCGTAGTGCGACTCAGGCGGAGCATCGGACCCGGGCGCGTCGCTCCAGAGGCCGCTCTCGCGGACCCCCTCCACCGCCTCGTCCCCGAGGTCCTTCGAGAAGTCGGTGATGAGGGTCTCGAGCGTGGTCCCGAAGTCGTCCTTCCCTCCGATCTCGTGCAGCGCGTCCGAGAGGAACCGCTGCTCGCCGGTCTTGAGCTTGGTCTCGGCGGAGAGCTCCAGCCCGCCCTCGATGGCCTCGCCCGCCGGTCCGAGTGCTCCGAGGAACACGCGGCGGAGGTTGGTCCCGCTCGGGTTCTGCTCGTACTCCTCGATGTGCCGGATCAGCGGCCCGATCAGCGGGATCTGCTCCGCCTCCCCGATCGCGCTGCGCTCGTGGAGCCACTGCCGCTGCAGCTCGCGGAACGTCTGCTCGTCACTGTCGGCGGCGCGCCGGTACTCCTCCTCCGCCGCCTTCAACTCGGACAGCTCCTTGCTCTCGACCCGGAGCAGGGCCGCGTAGCCGGTGGGGTCCTCGCCCGACCAGGTGCGGTGCAGCTCGTGCCAGTCCTCCGCCATCCGGACCCGGAGTGCCGCCTGCGCCTCGGCGACCCGGGCGCCGTGCTCCTTCTGGAGAGCGTTCCGCTCCGCCTCGAGCGTCTCCACATCGTGACCGGCGGCCTTGCAGAAGACCATGCTCAAGCCGAGACTGAGGGCCAGCCAGAACGGTTGGCACGCGCTTCTCCGCTCGGCGATCGCCCGGAGGATCCGCGGCTCGAAGGCGGCGATCCTCGCGCGGAGCGCCGCCTCCGCTCCGAGCTTCGCGTCGTTCAGCCCGAGGGAGAAGAGCCGATCCATCCGCGCGTGCTGACGGTCGTACGCGCGCTGCGCGATCCGGTGCCCGGAGTCGTCGAGAGCGGCTCGGAGCCGACCACAGGCCTGCAGCAGGGGGGAGCCCGCCGCCGCGGAGCTGCACCGAGCGGCGGACACCCGCCAGCGATCGGCACCCGACGCCGGATCGACGCCGGGCTCGCTCGTCAGGCATTCCGCTCCCGTCCCCGTGATGCAGACCAGACCCCCGTCGAGGTCGCGGGCGTACCAGATCGGCACCCCGAGCGACCGGCCGTCTTTCCAGGTCATCTCGGCGGCGCCAGCCGCCTTGCAGAGGCTCGCGAACACTGTCGGGAGCGAGTCCGGGGCGGCGGCCACCTGCGAGCAGCGCACGAGCGCGGTCCGGCCTCGGACGACGTCGGCGACCGCGGCGAGCGGCGTCGCCGTCCGCAGGTCGTACGCCGGCCCCTCGGCACCGGGCTGCGGCGTCACCGCCACCGGGAACGCGAGGTCCCGGTCGTCGACGATCGTGTACACGGCGGCGGGACGTGAGCTCGCCGGATCCGCCGGCAGGACGCTCAGCTCCTCCATCCTGACCCCGACGAGCGGATCGTCGAGAGGGGAGGGGCCGGTCGTCGCGGCCTGTGCCGGGACGGCCGTGCCGAGGACGAGGAGAGCCGCCACGAGGGCGGTCGGTCGGATGAGGCGTCGGGACATGCTGCTCCAGGGAAGGGAAGGCGGGCCGGACGGGAGGGGTCGAGCGATCGTTCGCCATACCGTAGTGAGGGTGCGAGCCGGCTTCTAGATCCGTCTGCGCCATCCGGCACCGAAGCCGTCATTTCGCTCGAACCCGCCATCCCGCAGCGAGACGGCCACAGCGCTGGCGGTCCCGCGAGATGCCACTTGTGCACGCTTTCGTCGGCGTGTCGCGTACGCAAGTGGCATCTCGCGGTGGGGAGCAGACGTTGACCCGAGCGTGACGCGGGGGTGACCGGGCGCTGACGGGGCGGGCGGGAGTGTGGGAGCGCCGGTGTCCGCCGGACCGCCGCTCCTCTCGTCGTCAGGGAATCCCATGTCGTCTCGTCGTGTCCGCTCGTCCCGCCGTCTCGCCGCTGTGCTCGCGCCGCCGGCCGCGCTGCTCCTGGTGCTCGCCGGGTGCAGCGCCGCTCCCGCGCCGGCCGCGTCCACGGCGACCGCCGCTGCCGCGGTCGCCGCGCCCACCGACGCCGAGGTGCGAGGGCTGTTCGACGAGTGGAACGCGGCGCTCGCCACCGGCGACCCCGCGCAGGTGGACGCGCTGTACGCGGACGACGCGGTGCTGCTGCCGACCGTCGCACCCGGGGTCCTCGACACCTCGGCCGAGCGCATCGGCTACTTCGACGCCTTCCTCAAGAAGCGGCCGACGGGGACGATCGACGAGAGCGTCGTCCGCGATCTCGGCGACGGCTACGCCTCGAACACCGGCCTCTACACGTTCGATCTCGCGGCGACCGGGGAGGTCGTTCACGCCCGGTTCACCTTCGTCTACGAGTCGATCGACGGCGAGTGGAGGATCATCGAGCACCACTCCTCGAAGGAACCCGTCGCGCCGTGACAGTCGAGCGCTCGCCTGGGTGACCGTGGCAGGCTGAGGTGTGCTCATCTTGCTCGTGGAGGACGACCTCTCGATCGCCGACTGCGTGGCCGGCACGCTCGAGCGCTACGGCTACCGCGTCGCTCGCGCGAGGAGCGGCCGGGAAGCGCTCGCGTCCGGACCGGCGGACCTCGTCCTGCTCGATCTCGGTCTGCCGGACATGGACGGGCTCGACGTCTGCCGAATGCTCCGCCGCCGATCCGAGGTGCCGATCATCGTCGTCACCGCGCGGAGCGACGAGGCGGACACCGTCGCCGCACTCGAAGTGGGCGCCGACGACTGCGTGATCAAGCCGTTCGGCCTGCACGGCCTGATCGCGCGGATCCGTGCGGTGAGCAGGAGGGCCGGCACCGGCCTGGCGCGGTCGGTCGCCCTCCCGCTGCCGCCCCTGTCGCTTGGCCGGGTCGTCGTCGATCCCGCGTCCCGTCGGGTGCACCTCGACGGGACGGAGCTCCCTCTGACCCCCAAGGAGTTCGACCTGCTGCTCGCCCTGGCCAGGCGTCCCGGGGCGGTGCTCACCCGCGAGGCCCTGATCGACGAGGTCTGGGACTGCAACTGGTTCGGCTCCACCCGCACCCTCGACGTCCACGTCTTCGCGCTCCGCCGCAAGCTCGGCGCGGCGGTGACGATCACCACCCTCCGCGGCGTCGGCTTCCGCCTCGACCTGCCCTGACGGCCTCCGCGAGATGCCACTTGTGCTCGCCTTTCACGGCGTGTCGTGTGCACAAGTGGCATCTCGCGGAGGGGAGGGGGCCTCGGGGTCAGGGGGTCAGCAGGTGGCCGCCTGGTAGGGGAGGGTGGCGGCGAAGGCGGGCTGGCCCGGGGAGGTGCCGGTGACGGTGACCGAGCCGGCGGGGGTCGACTTCAGGCGCGTGGTGAACGCGGCCGAGGCGGAGGAGCCCGGGGCGACCGAGGGGAACGCCTTCGTGCCGTAGGCGGAGTCGACGGTGATGTCGGCCGCGGCGGTGTCGGTGTTCTTGACGGTCACCGTCAGCACGACCTTGCCGGCGATGCAGCGGGTCGAGACGGCGGGAGCGAGCTCGAGGGTGTCGAGCGGCAGCGCGGCCGAGGCCGAGGTGCGCACCAGCGCATCGGCGTAGCCGTTGTAGGAGGCGGTGACGCCGCTCACTCCGGCCGGGACGACGGCGCTCGCCGAGCCGCCCGAGAGCGCGACGGTCGAGCTCCAGGTGCCGCCGGTGAAGGTGACGGTGCCGGCGACGTCGCCCTTGTCGGCCGCCGCGACCGTCGCCGTGACCGTGCGGCCGTCGGCGGTGAGGGTCGTGGTGGAGTCGACGGCGGTGACGCCGGTCCAGTTCTTCATCGCGGTGAGGACCGTCTGCGGGACGCTGACGAACGCGCCGTGCCGCGGGCTGGCCGGGAGGCCGCCCTTGGTCGAGACGTTCCAGTCGGCCGACTTCGAGAGGCGGGCCGACTGCGAGCTGCCGGCGATGGCGGCTCCCGAGGTCACGAAGGCCTTGTAGCCGCCCTGGCCGTAGTTGTCGACGAGGAAGGCGTAGCCGTCGCCGTTCGCGGTGGTGTCGTTGGGGTCGCCCGCGTTCAGCTTGATGATCTCGGGGCCCTCGCCGTCCTGACCGGTCTCGAGCTTCGTCATGTTGGTGTCGGTCAGCTGCCAGGTCTTGGTCGGGTCGGCGTTCCAGTTCGACGAGGTCGTCGGCGCGGTGAGCACCGTCGACTTCTCCAGGAAGATGTCCTTCCCGGCCTCGAGGGTGCCGGCGGCGCCGCCCTCCTCGTTCTTGGTGAAGCGGTAGTAGTAATCGCCGATCTTGGTGATCGTCGAGTCGATCCGCGCGTAGCCGGTGTCCTGCCAGGTGGCGGGCGGCTGGGTGAAGGTGCGGAAGTCGCGGGTGATCACCGAGAAGACGCGGGAGTAGAGCTTGTCGCTGTTGGTCTTCGTCGCGTCGGAGTAGAGGCGCGAGGAGAAGAAGACCACGTAGGACTGCAGCGCGTCGTCCCAGTACGCCTCCGGCGCCCAGGTCATGCCGGCGGCCGGCTGGTTGACGGTGATGCCGGTGTCGGCGCCGTTGGTGCGGGTCCACGTCACCAGGTCGGTCGACTCCCAGACCTCGATCTTGAGGCTGCCCTTGGACTGCGCGTCGCCCCAGCCGGTGCCGCAGGAGATGCAGAGGTCGGTGGCGACCATGTAGTACTTGTCGCCGTTGTGCGAGCGGAGGATGAACGGGTCGCGCAGGCCCTTGGTGTCGGTCGTCGAGGTGATGACCGCCTTGCCGCCGTTGACCGGCGAGAAGGTGAAGAAGTCGTTGCCGGACGTCGCCGCCTGGTAGATCTTCTCGTCGCCGTCGGACTTGAAGTACGCCGAGGCGTAGCCCGCGTCGGGAGCGGTGCGGCCGAGCTCGGCCACCGTCAGCGAGAAGGAGCGGGTCTCGGTGACTCCGTTGAGGGTCGCGGTCGCGGTCAGCGTGACGGGCTCGTCGCCCGAGCCGTAGGCCGGACGGGTGACGACGCCGCCGCCGCGGAACGGGTCGGCCGCGCCGACCGCCGGGGCGGTGTACGAGGTGCTGGTCGGGGTGACGAGCGCCGGGTCGGACGAGGTCCAGGTGATGGCGGTGCCGTTCTTGGCTCCCGTGACGGCGAGAGGCAGGTTCTCGGTGGTGCGGGTGGCGAGCACGAGCGCGTCGAGGTCGTCGTTGATGCTCGGGGCGAGCACGACGACGTCGAAGGTCAGCACGGCGCCCTGGCCGGTGGTCGCGGTGAGGGTGACCGGGGTGTCCTGCGTGATCGAGCGCGAGACGACTCCGGTGCCGGAGACGACCGCGGGGTTCGAGGAGGTCCAGGTGAGCGGGACGCCGCTGCTGGTCGCGGGGAGCGTCAGGTTCGTCGAGACGGCGGTCAGCGAGGGGTTGCCGGCCAGGAGCACAGGCAGGATGTCGGGGCGGAGCAGCGCCGAGGTCGCGGCGGCCTTCGCGGCGGCGGTCGGCATGCTCGACGCGACCTGGTCGGCGGTGAGTGCCGTGTCCCAGAACTTGACGTCGGTGACGTCCGCGGTGAGCAGCGGGTCGCCGGAGTAGAGCGAGCGGCCGAGGTAGCCGAGCGTGCTCCCGGAGGGGACGATGCTCGCCATCGACTTCGCGGCGGTGACCGTCGAGATCTGCGCGCCGTCGCGGTAGAGGGTCAGCGCGGTGCTCGAGCCGGTGCCGGTGCCGACGAGGGTGAGGGTGGTGAAGCCGGGGTTGAGGGTGCCGCCGAAGGGCATCCGGGTCTCGCCGTTGCCGCTGTCCTTCACGCGGATGCCGGCGAGGACCTGGCCGCTCGGGGAGCCGTCGGGGTTCCGCGGGTTCACGAAGACGTGGTTGCCGAGCTGAGTGGTGTTCCAGGGGCCGACGCCGTCGCCGATCACCCAGCCGAACTGGTTCGCGGTGGTCTGCGTCTTCACCGTGTACTCGACGGCGAAGGCGTTGTCGGTGCCGGTGACGAGTCCCTTCGGAAGGCTCGCGTAGCCGTCGGACTTGAAGCGGGCGACCTGGTCGCCGCCGGCGTCGGCGAAGGAGGCGTCGGTGAGCCCGGTCAGCGTCGCGTTGCGGCCGTTGCCGGAGATGTCGAGGAGTGCGGAGCCGGCGTGCGACATGTCGTAGTGCGCGGTGGGCGCGGGCACGTCGGCAGCTTGGGCCGTCACGGGGACGAGGGCGCCTCCGAGGGCGACGCTCGTGCACGCGAGTGCGGAGAGGAAGAGGGACCGGGCACGGCGCCGGGGCGCGGTGGCAGGGGGCTCCGGGGAGCGTCGTCTCATCGTCGAGACCTTTCCTGGGTGAGGGGGATCAGGCCGCCGAAGAGGGGCCGGCGGGTGGTGTTCACGTTAACATGCGCGCCGGTCCGGGGCTAGGGCGGATCGGCGCGGACCGCGGTCGCGTCGCTCCTCCGGCGCCACCCTGTGCGGCGGCGGCCGGGTGGCGTACGGTGAGCGGACCGCATCCTGGTCCCCGATGTCGGACCTCGTCCATCCGTCGAGAGCACCAGGGGAGCATGAGATGAAGACTCTGTCGTACGCCGGGGGCGCGATCGTCCTCGAGGACGAGGCCGCGGACGCCGTTCTGCGCTACTCGGTGGCGCTGGCCGACCGCGGCCGGATGGCCACCGTCACTCTCGCGGACGCGGCGTCCTCCGACGCCTCGGCGGTGGTGGTCCTGACCATCGGCGTCGGGGTCCCGCTCCTGCTGCGGGGCGAGCGGACCGGGTCCGGCACCGACTCCGCGCTCGACCTGCGCGACCGGCTCGACGCGCTCGAGCGCTCCCGGGAGCCGATCGGGGTCTGGGACACCGACCCCCGGCAGCTCTGGGGCGAGCTGGGCTACGACTTCCTCTGAGGCGCCGGCTGGACGTCCGATCGCCGGGACCGCCCCCGCCCGTGGGCGGCGCGGCGCCTTCCGGCGCACCCGTTCAGGGGAGCGCTAGAGTCGGCTACAACGTTGTATGTTCAGCAGGTCCCGACCGAAGGAGATCGATGGCGATCACTCTGCACGACGTGGCGCGGGCCTCCGGAGTGTCGATCAAGACCGTCTCCAACGTCATCAACGACTACCCGCACGTGCGCCCGGCGACCCGCGAGCGGGTCGAGGCCGCGATCGCCGAGCTGGGGTACATCCCGAACCTCTCGGCCCGCAGCCTTCGGCGGGGGCGGACGAACGTCATCGGGCTGGCGCTCCCCGAGCTGAGCCTGGCGTACTTCGCCGAGCTCGCCGACAGCGTCATGCGCGCGGCCGACGACCGGGGTCTGACCGTGCTGATCGAGCAGACCGGAGGCGACCCGCAGCGCGAGCGGGACGTCCTGCGCAGCTCGCGGCGCCAGCTCACGGACGGGCTGCTCTTCAGCCCCCTGGGGATGGCGATGGCCGACGAGCCGGCGCTCGCGGTCGACTACCCGCTGGTCCTGCTGGGCGAGCGGATCTTCACCTCGCGCTTCGACCACGTGACCATGCAGAACGTCGCCGCCGCCCGCGCCGCGACGACCCACCTGATCGAGTCCGGCCGGCGGCGGATCGTCGCCCTCGGGGCGCACGAGAACGAGGACGTCGGCTCGGCCGCGCTGCGGATGCGGGGGTACCGCGAGGCCCTGGAGGCGGCGGGCATCGCCTACGACGAGCGCCTCGTCAGCTACTCCGGACCGTGGCACCGCGCCAACGGCAACGCGGCGATGTGCAGGGTCCTGGAGTCCGGGGTCGACTTCGACGCCGTCTTCGCCCTGAACGACTCCCTCGGGCTCGGCGCCATCCGCGCGCTGCAGGTGCAGGGGCTGAGCATCCCCGGGGACGTCGCGGTCATCGGCTTCGACGACGTCGACGAATCGCGGTACTCGGTCCCGAGCCTGTCGAGCATCGATCCGGGCCGCGACGAGATCGCGCGGACCGCCGTCGAGGTGCTGAAGGGGCGGATCGAGGGCTCGCTCCTCGCGCCGCCGACGCTGCACGAGGCCGGTTTCTCGGTGACGTCGCGGGAGTCGACCGCGCCGTAGCGCGTTGATCACGGTTGCGTCGCGGACGGCGACCGCGCTCTTGACACTCGCCGACGAACTCCGCATCATCATTTCTACAACGTTGTTTTCCATCGTTGTACAAGCGACCTGCTCCAGGACGATCCCCCCCTTCCCGGCCGACGACGGCCGTATCCGAAAGGACACGCAATGATGCGTCACACGAAGAGAATGCTCGCGGCGGGGGTGGCCGTCGCCGCCTCCGCGGCCGCCCTGACCGGCTGCTCCGCAGGGAGCGACGCCGCCACCTGCGAGAACACGATCGTGAACGAGGACGCCAAGGTCGTCACGATGTGGGCCTGGTACCCGGAGTTCGAGGGGATCGTCGACCTCTTCAACAACAGCCACGACGACGTCCAGATCTGCTGGAGCAACGCCGGCGCCGGCAACGACGAGTACACCAAGCTCACCACCGCCGTGCAGGCCGGCTCGGGCGCACCCGACGTCGTCATGCTCGAGAGCGAGGTCGTGCAGAGCTACATCCCGCAGGACGCGCTCGTCGACCTCACCGAGTACGGCGCGGGCGACGTGCAGAGCAACTACTCCGAGGGCGCCTGGGCCGACGTCTCCAGCGGCGACGCCACCTACGCGATCCCCGTCGACGGCGGACCCGTCGGCATGCTCTACCGCCAGGACATCCTCGACCAGTACGGCATCCCCGTCCCGACGACCTGGGAGGAGTACGCCGCAGCGGCGCAGGCTCTCAAGGACGCCGGCTCCACCACGCTCATGACGGACTTCCCCGGCAACGGCCGCGCCTACCAGCAGGCGCTCTTCGCGCAGGCCGGCTCGGTGCCCTACACCGTCGACGGCACGGACGTCACGGTGGACCTCGACGACGAGGCCAGCGCCAAGGTCATGGACTACTGGAGTGATCTGGTGCAGAAGGGCCTGGTCGGCACCGAGGACGCCTCGACCACCGACTACAACACCCACCTGGTCGACGGCACCTACGCCTCGGTCGTCGCCGCCGCCTGGCTGCCCGGCTACCTGAAGGGCTTCGAGGGCGCCGACACCGACGCCGTGTGGCGCGCCGCCCCGGTCCCGCAGTGGGAGGGCGCCGAGCCGACCCAGATCAACATCGGCGGATCCGCTTTCGCGGTGACCAGCCAGGCCGAGGACAAGGAAGCGGCCGCGACGGTGGCGAAGGAGATCTTCGGCACCGAGGAGGCCTGGAAGATCGGCATCGAGAAGGGCGCTCTGTTCCCGCTGTGGAAGCCGATCCTCGAATCGGACTACTTCGCGGACCTCGAGTACGACTTCTTCGGCGGTCAGCAGATCAACAAGGACGTCTTCCTCTCCGCCGCCACGGAGTACCAGGGCTTCCAGGTCTCGCCGTTCCAGAACTTCGCCTACGACAAGCTCACCGAGGCGGTGAACGCCGTGAACAGCGGTGACTCGAGCGTCGCGGACGCCCTCTCGACCTATCAGACCGCGGTCAGCGAGTACGCCGCGGGCCAGGGCTACACGGTCGGTTGACGATCGGCGGCCGCCGTCCGCGAGGGCGGCGGCCGCCCCGTCCCTCCTCGAAGGAGCACCATGTCCAACCTCGTCGTCCCCGCCCCCGCCGCCACCGCAGCCCCCGCCGAGACCCGTCCGAAGAAGCCGCGCACCGGAGTCGTCGCCTCCCGGCGCGCCCGCTGGGGCTGGGTCTTCGTCGCCCCGTTCGGGATCTTCCTCGTGGTCTTCCTGATCACGCCGCTGATCTACTCGTTCATCCTGAGCCTGCAGAACAAGACCGTCGCCACCGGCAATCAGTGGGTCTGGTTCGCGAACTACGCCAAGGCCTTCTCGGACCCCCTCTTCCTCGAGGGCGTCTGGCTGGTGGTGCGCTTCGCCCTCATCCTGATCCCGATCCAGATGCTGGTCTCGCTGATCGCCGCGCTGATGCTGGACGCGCTCACCTCGCGGTTCTCGCGGTTCGCCCGGCTGATGATCTTCGTGCCCTACGCGGTGCCCGCGGTCATCGGCGCGCTGATGTGGGGCTTCCTCTACAGCCCGTCCTTCGGCCCCGCCACGGAGGTGTTCGGCTGGCTCGGTCTCGACGCGCCGAACCTGCTCGGCAAGGACTCGATCTTCGGCAGCCTGGTCAACGTCGTCACCTGGCAGTGGGCCGGCTACTACATGATCATCATCTACGCGGCCCTGCAGGGCATCGACCCCGCGGTCTACGAGGCGGCACGCCTGGACGGCGCGAGCGCGATCCAGACGGCGCTGCGGATCAAGATCCCGATGATCTCCTCCTCGATGGTGCTGATCCTCGTCTTCGCCCTCATCGGCACGCTGCAGTTCTTCACCGAGCCGCAGATCCTGCGCTCGCTGGCGTCGGGCTCGATCGACGCGTCGTACACGCCGAACATCTACGCGTACACCCTCGCCTTCTCCTACAACCAGTTCAACTACGCCTCCGCGATCTCCTTCGCGCTGGGTCTCGTGGTGTTCCTCGGGTCCTACCTGTTCCTGATGGCCACCAAGAAGAGGAACGGACTCTCATGAGCACCCTCTCGCTCGCCCCCAAGCGCGACCGCGTCCAGCGACGCGACGACGCCGTCCGGGCGCGGAGCCGCCGCGGCGGCCGCCAGCTGCTCCCGCACGTGATCCTGCTCGCCTTCGTCGTCTACTTCGCGCTCCCGTTCTGGTGGCTCGTCGTGGCCTCGACCAAGGACCAGGTCGGCCTGTTCTCGGGCACCGTCAGCCCGCTGTGGTTCGGCGACTCCTTCGAGTTCTTCACCAACATCGGCTCGCTGTTCACCTACTCGAACGGCCTCTACTGGAAGTGGCTCGGCAACTCGTTCCTCTACGCCTTCGCCGGCGGACTCGGAGCGACGGTGCTGTCGGTGCTCGCCGGCTACGGCTTCGCGGCGTACGCCTTCAAGGGCCGCAACGCCTTCTTCTCGCTGGTCCTGGGGTCGGTGATGGTGCCGGCGACGGCCCTGGTCATCCCGCTCTTCGTCATGTTCAGCACCGCCCAGCTCACCAACACCGTGTGGGCGGTCATCCTGCCCTCGATGCTCAATCCGTTCGCCGTCTACCTCATGCGCGTCTACACGCAGGACGCGGTGCCGGAGGAGATGCTCGACGCCGCCCGGATGGACGGAGCCGGCGAGATCACGGTCTTCTTCCGCGTCGCCCTGCCGCTGCTGCGCCCCGCACTCGTGACGGTGCTGCTGCTCTCCGTCGTCGGGACCTGGAACAACTACTTCCTCCCCCTCGTGATGCTCTCGAACTCGCAGCTCTTCCCGGTCACCGTCGGACTCGGCACCTGGCAGACCCAGGCGTCGGTCAACACCGGCGGCCAGTCGCTGTGGAACCTCGTCATCGTCGGCGCCCTGATCTCCGTCATCCCGCTGATCGTCTCGTTCCTCACCCTGCAGAAGTACTGGCAGGGCGGACTCTCCATCGGCTCCGTCAAGTGACGCCGACCGGCGCCGGGACTCCCGCATCACCGCTCACCTCAGCACGATCCAGAAAGGCTCTGCCATGACCGACGCCTCCCGCGCCGTCTCCCCGCCCGCGACCGCGCGCATCTCCCTCGACCCGGCCGCGGTCGTCGCCCCCGTGAATCCGCGGTTGTTCGGCTCGTTCGTCGAGCACCTGGGCCGCTGCGTCTACGACGGGATCTACGAGCCCGGGCACCCCACCGCGAACGAGGACGGCTTCCGCCTGGACGTGGTCGAGCTGGTCAAGGAGCTCGGCTCGACCACCGTCCGCTACCCCGGCGGGAACTTCGTCTCCGGCTACCGCTGGGAGGACGGCGTCGGACCGCGCGAGGACCGCCCGCGCCGCCGCGACCTGGCCTGGCACTCCCTCGAGACCAACGAGGTGGGCCTGGACGATTTCGCCAAGTGGGCGAAGCTCACCGGCAGCGAGATCATGTACGCCGTCAACCTCGGCACCCGCGGCGTCCTCGAGGCCCTCGACGTCCTCGAGTACGCGAACGGCAAGGCCGGCACGTTCCTCGCCGACCAGCGGATCGCGAACGGGTCGCCGGAGCCGCACGACATCCGCATGTGGTGCCTGGGCAACGAGATGGACGGCCCCTGGCAGGTCGGCCACATGAACGCCGACGACTACGGCAAGCTCGCCTCCCGCACCGCCAAGGCCCTCAAGATCGCCGACCCGTCCCTCGAGCTCGTGATCTGCGGGTCGTCGGGCTCGTCGATGCCGACCTTCGGCGAGTGGGAGCGCGTGGTCCTCGAGCACGCCTACGACGACGTCGAGTACGTCTCCTGCCACGCCTACTACCAGGAGTACGACGGCGACCTCGGGTCGTTCCTCGCGTCCTCGCTCGACATGGAGTACTTCATCTCCACGGTCGCGGCCACCGTCGACCACGTGAAGCACAAGCTGAAGAAGTCGAAGGACATCAAGCTGTCCTTCGACGAGTGGAACATCTGGTACCTCCAGGAGCACCAGGAGGAGGAGGCCGCTCTCGCCGCCGCCGACACCGCCGGTGCCCGGGAGTGGCCGTACGCGCCGCGCCTGCTCGAGGACGTGTACTCCGTGGCCGACGCGGTCGTGCTCGGCAACCTGATGATCACGCTGCTGAAGAACTCCGACCGCGTCACCTCCGCGTCGCTCGCGCAGCTCGTCAACGTGATCGCGCCGATCATGACCGAGCCGGGCGGAGCGGCCTGGCGGCAGACCACGTTCTTCCCGTTCTCCACCACCGCGCGCCTCGCGTCCGGCTCGGTGCTACGGCCGCGCATCGAGGTCGGCTCGTACTCCACCGCCCGGCACGGCGACGCGCCGCTGGTCGACTCGGTGGCCACGCTCGACGACGGCCGCGCGGCCGTGTTCCTGGTGAACCGCTCGACGACGGAGGCGCTCGAGGTGACCGTTGACGTCAGCGGCCTCGGCGTCACGACCGTCGCGGAGGCCGTCGGGATCTTCGACGAGGACGTCTACGCGAAGAACACCAAGGACGACCAGAACAGGGTGGGCCTGAAGCCCGTCGACGCCGAGCTGGCCGACGGGG
The DNA here is from genome assembly GCF_022815495.1 of Rathayibacter sp. VKM Ac-2929. Taxonomy (NCBI): domain Bacteria; kingdom Bacillati; phylum Actinomycetota; class Actinomycetes; order Micrococcales; family Microbacteriaceae; genus Rathayibacter; species Rathayibacter sp. VKM Ac-2929. The sequence goes on along the minus strand of NZ_JALGRV010000006.1, from coordinate 206,580 downwards.
TGCTGACGCTGACGCTTCCGCCGGTCTCCTGGACGGCGGTCTCCCTGACGGCGTAGCGCCCGGCCGGGGTGGGTCTCGATACGCGGGCCTGCGGCCCGCTACTCGACCAGCATGGAAGGCGAGCTGCGCTCCCTGTTCTCCACGGCCCCTGCCTGCGAGGGCGCGGGCGCGGATGCGGGCGCTCCATGCTGATCGAGTAGCCCGCGCAGCGGGCGTATCGAGATCCCCCACCGCAGGCACCTCGGCCGCCGGGTCTCGATACGCGGACCTGCGCTCTGCGGGCGGCGCGGACGGCCGGTCAGTCCCGGTAGCCCTCGATGATCTGGCGGGCGAGGGTCGTGATCGGCGTGGAGGTCGAGCGCGAGCGGGAGCGGAGGATCTCGAAGGCGCGGTCGACGGTGGTGCGCTGGGAGTAGGCGATGATGCCCTTCGCCTGCTCGATCAGGACGCGGCTGTCGAGGGCGCGCTGCAGCTGCTCCTGGGTGACGGTGCTCTCGCGGAGCGCGCGCTGGTGCAGGATGCCGATCGTCGCGACGTCGGCGAAGGCCTGCACGACGGCGATGTCGTCGGGGTCGAGGGTGCCGGTGCCGGCCTGGAAGAGGTTGAGCGAGCCGATCGTGGTGCCCCGCGAGCGCATCGGCACGCAGTGCGCGGCCCGGACGCCGAGGTCGCGCGAGCGGGTGCGGAACTCGGCCCAGCGGTCGTCGACCGCGAACGTGTCCGGCACGATGACGGGGCGCCCGGTGTCGTAGCACTCGATGCACGGGCCGGCGGTCTCGAGCTGCAGCAGCTCGATCAGGCGGGTGTCCTCGTCCGTCGAGGCGAGCACCTCGAGCGTGCCCTCGGGGCTGGCGAGCACCAGGCCCGCCGAGACCGCGTCGAAGAGGGTCGCGCTGCTCTCGACGAGCGTCTGCGCGAAGTCGACGACGTCGTAGTCGTCGACGAGCGTGTCGGAGAGGGCCACGAAGGTCGCGATGACGCTCCGCTCGCGGGAGTTGATCACCATGAGTCGTCCTGAACGGTGAGCGGGCGGTCGGGGAAGCCGTCCTGGCGAGCGACGATGTCCTGGGCGACGTCGACGAGGGGGCGGTGCTGGGCGAACGCGTGGGCCCTCAGCAGCACGAGGGCGTCGTCCGAGTCGATGCGGTAGCGGGCGATGATCATGCCGGTCGCCTGGTGGACGACCCTCCGGGACCCGGGGTTGCTGCTCACCTCGTCCGCGTCGTCGTGGAGCACCGCGGCGAGCACCCGGAGCGAGGTGGCGGGCGACTGCGCCGAGATCTCGGTGAGCGCGGCGTCGTCGAGGGTGATCGGGGCGCGGGTGTAGAGGTCGACGGCGCCGATCGAGAGCCCGGCGAAGGTGAGCGGGAAGGCGAACACCGAGCGCACGTCGAGGGCGTCCACCGCCTCGGCGAAGAGCGGCCAGCGAACGTCGGTGCCGGTGTCGAGCAGGGACACGGGGGCGCCCGCGGCGATCGCGTCCCAGCAGGGGCCCTGGCCGAGGTCGAGCTGGATCTCGTCGAGCCGCGCGGCCGTCGGGTCGCTGGCGGCGATCGTCTCGCCGCCGAAGGTGCGGCCGAGGGTGGAGATGGCGACGCCGTCGATCGGGTACCCGCGCAGATACGGGTCGCAGAGGACGGCGGAATCGGTCATCGCGCCTACCCTAGCCGCCGCGGTGCCGGGACGCGCGGGCCGGAGCGACGAGGCGGCCGCCGGCAGCGTCGACGCGTCGGCGTCGGCTCCGCGCCGTTCAGGCCGCGTCGGGTGTGTCGTCGTCCTCGGCGTCGTTCGTGAGGATCGTGATCGCCGTGAACGGGGTGATCAGGATGAGCGCGGTGCTGGCGCGGCCCTCGCCGTGGTTCACGGTGAGCCACTGCGGGGTCTCCGCGGCGAGGGCGGCGTCCACTTCGACCCGGAACTGGGCGGCGGTGCGGTCGCTCACCGTGTAGGGCGCTCCGTCGTAGAGGATGTCGAGCCGGCGCATCAGTGCGCTTCCCGGTCGATCGTGCGGACGTGCTCGGTGTCGGGCTCGGCGACGACGTAGAGGCCGCCGGCGGAGTTGGCGAGATCGGTGAGCGCGGCGATCCACGCCGGGTTGATGCGGGGCATCCGCCCGCCGAAGTACTTGTAGCGCAGGCCGACCGCGGGGTGCAGCCAGATGGCGCTGCGGCCGTCGCCCATGCTGTGGTCGTCGCGCCAGCTGAGCAGGAAGGACTCGTTGCGGCGGAGCTTCGCGGTGATGACGATCTGCAGGTGCGCGAGCACCCTGTCCTCGAAGTCGATCTCGACGGATCCGTCGTAGAACAGTTTTCCCATCGCCGTCTCCAGCCTTCGTCACAGCCGGCGGGCGCCCGCGTGATCGACACCTTTCTCCAGTTCGACTCGGGCGGCAACCCCGACGGACTCTCGCTTCCCTTCCGTCCGCTCCCCGTCCTGTCAAGGACCTCCCCCGGCGCGGGGACTGCGACCGAGCATGGTCGGCATGAAGCACATCCTCTTCGCGGACAAGACGATCCTGCTCGGGGACGACGCGGCGGACGCCCTGGTGGCGTACCTCCCGGTCGAGGGCTGATGGGAAAGGAGTCGACATGGTCTGCGAGTTCCCGGTGTGGGTGCACCTGGCCCGGAAGACGCCGGTGCGCGCGGCCGTGCGGGGCCGGGTCTACGAGATCGGCGCTCCGGAGCGCCCGGACGGCGAGGTGCTGCTGACGGTCTGGACCGGGGGGCGCGCCGTCGGTCAGGTGCTGGCGACGGAGCCGCCGGTCTTCCGCCGCCTCGGCCCGCGGGCCGCCGCTGAGCCGCAGCCCGTGAGCGGCATCCCCGACCTCCTGGAGTGCGCGGCCGGGCTGCGTTAGACCGAGCGGGTCCGGGTGCGTGCCGGTCGAGTGGCCCCGCGGGGGCGCATCGGGCGAGGGGTGGATCTCGATACGTGTCGGCGGCGCCGCGAGATGCCACTTGTGAGCGCAACACGCCGAGGAATGCGTGCACAAGTGGCATCTCGCGGAGCGGGGAGGGGGGTCACTGCCAGAGGACGATGCGGTGGCCGGCGACGTCGGCCACCAGCGCGGGGGTGTCGTAGAGCGCCTCGAGGTGGGGGGCGGTGAGGACCTCGGCGACCGGGCCGTGGTGGGCGATGCGGCCGTCGCGGACGGCGACGATGCGGTCGGCGAACCGGGCGGCGACGTTGATGTCGTGCAGGACCACGACGATCGTCATCCCCCGCTCGTCGGCGAGGCGGCGCAGGAGCTTCATCAGCACGACGCCGTGGCGCGGGTCGAGGTTGTTCAGCGGCTCGTCGAGGAGGAGGTGGTCGGTGTCCTGCGCGAGGGCCATCGCGACGAAGGCGCGCTGGCGCTGGCCGCCGGAGAGCTCGTCGAGGAAGCGCTCGCGGACGGCCGAGAGGTCCAGCGCGGCGATCGCGGCGTCGACGTGGGCGCGGTCCTCGGGGGAGGTGCCACGGCCGCCGTGCGGGAAGCGGCCGTAGGCGACGAGGTCCTCCACGCTCAGGCGGATGGCGACGTGGTTGTCCTGGCGGAGGATCGCCAGGCGCCGGGCGATGTCGCGGGAGCGGGTGGTCGCGACGTCGAGGCCGTCGACGCCGACGCTGCCGGCGGTCGGCTTCACCAGGCGGCCGATGGTGGCGAGGAGGGTCGACTTGCCGGAGCCGTTCGGGCCGATGATCGCGGTGAGGCCCGCCTCGAGGGCCAGCGTGACGTCGTCGACGGCGACGACGCTCCCGTGCCGGGTGGTGACGGCGGTGGTCTGAATCATGTCAGCGGGCCCTTCCGGTGAGCACGAGGAGGAGGAAGAGGAGGCCGCCGGCGAACTCGATGACGACCGGCAGCTCGGTGCCGAAGCCGAGCACGCGGTCGAGCACGAGCTGACCGCCGACGAGGGCGACCACTCCGACCGCGACCGCCGCCGGAATGCTGCGCAGGTGCCGGTGGCCGACGACGGTGTAGGCGACGTTCGCGACGATCAGGCCGAAGAAGGCGACCGGGCCCACGAGCGCGGTCGAGGCCGCCACCATCACCGCGACCGCGACGATCACGTGCATCACGGTGCGGCGGTGCTCGACTCCGAGCGAGACGGCGGTCGCCTCGCCGAGCGCGAGCACGTCGAGGGAGCGGCGGATCGGCCAGAGGGAGGCGATCGCCGCGGCGACGAGCACGCCGGTCGGCAGCAGCAGCTCGCGGTCGACGGAGGTGAAGCTCGCGAAGGTCAGGTTCTGCACGACGGCGAAGGTGTCCGGATCGAGGAGGCGCTGCAGGAAGCCGGTGACCGAGCGCAGCAGCACGCCGAGCACCAGTCCCGCGAGCACGATGACGTGCAGATCGAGTCGGCGGCGGACGAAGAGCCAGGAGTAGAGGGCCGTGACGACGCCGACCATCAGCACGAGCTCGATCAGCCAGGAGGCGAGTGGCGGCGCCGACACCAGCAGGGCGGGGCCGATCGCGAAGGCGGTCACCACCTGCAGCAGCAGGAACACCGCGTCGAAGCCCATGATGCCGGGGGTGAGGATGCGGTTCGCGGTGACGGTCTGGAAGAGGACGGTGCCGACTCCGATCGCCGCGGCCGCGATCACCATGCCGAGAACGGTGCGGGTGCGCAGGCCGAGGGCGTACTCCCAGCGGCCGGGGAGGTCGGTCACAAGATAGAGGGCGACGACGGCGACGGCGATCGCGGCCAGGAGCACCAGGCGCGGGCCGGGGCTGCGCAGAGTCTCCGGACGGAGGGCGCGGGCGGCGCGGCGGGGTGCGAGGGCGGTCACGCGGCGGTCCTCCGACGGGCGGGCCCGATCAGCAGGCGGAGGAAGACGAGACCGCCGAGGATCCCCATCACCAGGGAGATCGGCAGCTCGAACGGGAAGCGGACGGTGCGGGCGACCAGGTCGCAGGCGAGGACCAGGGCCGCTCCGAGCAGGGCGACGAGCGGCACGGAGCGGCGCATGGTGTCGCCGACGAGCCGGCTGACGAGGTTGGGCACGATCAGGCCGAGGAAGGGCAGGGCGCCGGTCACGACGATCATCACTCCGGTGACCGCGGCGATGATGACGACACCGGTGAGCATCACCGCGCGGGTGTCGAGGCCGAGGCCGCGGGCGGTGTCCTCGCCGAGGGCGGCGACGGTGAAGCGGTCGGCGGCGATCCAGGCCACGGCGGCGGCGGCCGCGGCGACGTAGAGCATCTCGTAGCGGCCGCGGAGGATGCCGGAGAAGTCGCCGATGCCCCAGTTCAGGAGCTCCTGCTGGGTGTCGGTGCGGTAGGCGAGGAAGGTGGTGGCGGCGCCGATCACTCCGGAGTAGAGGAGGCCGACGACGGGCACGAGGACGCTGGAGCGCGCCGGGATGCGGCGGGACAGTGCGAGGAAGCCGAGCACGCCCGCGAGGGCGCCGACCGCGGCCAGCGCCGCCTTCGCTCCCATCGGCAGCGCGGGGGCGAGCAGGAGGACGGCGAGCAGGGCGAGGGTCGCGGCATCGGTCGCGCCGGTGGTGCCGGGCTCGACGAGGCGGTTGCGGGTGAGCAGCTGCAGGATCAGGCCAGTGACGGCGAACGCCGCGCCGGCGAGGATCAGGGCGAGGGTGCGGGGGAGGCGGCTCTCGACGAGGACGAACGCGTCGAGCTCGGCGACCCCGAGGAACAGCGAGAGCGTCGCGAGGGCGGCGACGAGCGCCGTCCCCGCGACGATCAGCGCGCGGACGGGAGGACGGACCACGCGGGGAGCGCTCAGCTCTGCATCGCGTCGTGCACGCTCTCGAGCACGTTCTGCACGGCGGTGAGGCCGTTGATCACGATGTAGAGCTCGCTCGCGGGCAGTTGGACGATGCGGTCGTTCTGCGCGGCGGGGGTCTGCGCGACGAGGGCGTTGTCGAGGGTCGCCTCGGCGGTGCTCGCGGCGCCGGTGGCCGCGCCGCGGTCGAAGGCGAAGATCCACTCGGGCGCGGCGGTGAGGAGGAACTCGTTCGTGACGGTGTCGCCGTGCGGAGATCCCTCCGTGCCGGGCAGCTCGGCCGCGGCGACGGCGGGAGTGAAGCCGAGGTCGTCGAAGAAGTAGCCGAAGCGGGAGCCCTCGCCGAAGGCGCTGTACTCGCCGCCGGAGACGGAGAGCACGAGGGCGCTGCCGTCGGCCCGGTCCTCGATGGTCGCGGCGAGCTGCTCGGTGGCGGCGGCCTGGGCGGCGACCTCCTCCTCGCGGTCGAAGATCTCGCCGAGCTGCGTGGCTCGCTCGAGGGCGGCGGCGGGGTCGAAGGTGCCGGCGTAGCTGCCGGTCAGGTCGATCGTGGTGGCGATCTCGGACAGCTCGTCGTACTGGCCGGTGCTGCGCGCGGCGGTGACGATGAGGTCGGGCTCGAGCTCGGCGACGGCCTCGAAGTCGGGCTCGAAGAGCGTGCCGACCTTCGGCAGGTCGGCGTACTCGGCGAGGTAGTCGGGGAGGGTCGCGTCGGGGATCGCGACGACGGCGTCGCCGGCGCCGATGGTGTGCAGGGTGTCGAGCGTGGCGATGTCGAAGGTGACGACGGCGGAGGGGGAGGCGGGCACCTCGACGGAGGTGCGGGCGACGGCCGTGTCCTCCCGGTAGGACTGCTCGCCGTCCTCCTCGACGAGGGTCAGCGTGGGCTTGGCGTTCTCGACGACGATCGTCTCGGCGGCTGCGCTCGTCGCGGCTCCGGAGGCGCCGGACGAGCAGCCGGCGAGGGCGACGGAGGCGGCGGCGAGACCGGCGATCAGCAGGGGGATGCGAGGGCTGGATGTGCGGTGCATGAGGGTAGGCTAGCCTAATTCTCAGTAAGGGTAGCCTCAGTTCTGGTGGCGGGCGGATCTTGATACGCCCGCTGCGCGGGCTACTCGATCAGCAGAAAGGGCCGCTCCGCGGGCTGGCTTGATCGGCATGGATGACCCGCTTCGCGGGCTGCTCGGGCGGGGAATCCATGCTGGTCGAGTAGCCCCGGAGGGGCGTATCGAGACCCGGCGTGCTCGGCTGGGCGGGTCTGCAGGCTGGAGTTCTTGCCTGGGTGGATCTCGATACGCCCGCTGCGCGGGCTACTCGATCAGCATGAGTGGGGCGACTCCGCGGCTACCCGATCAGCGTGCATCTCCGGAGGGGTGGGGTCAGAGGTCGATCGTCAGGGCGGAGGCTGCGGCTCGGGAGACGCAGGGGTACATGACGGGGGAGTCGGGGGACGTCGTCAGGGAGTCGCGGTGGTCGACGGGGCCCGCGAGGACGGGGACGGCGCAGGAGCCGCAGACGCCGCGGAGGCAGGAGCCGGTGACGGGGAGGTCGCGGGAGGTCAGGGCGTGCAGCATCGACTGGCCGGCGCCGACCTCGACGGAGACGTCGGAGCGGGCGCAGTGCACGGTGAAGGGGGCGTTCGGGCGGGCGGCGACGGGCTTGGGCTCGAAGCGCTCGAGGTGCAGGCTGCCCGCGGGCCAGGCGGCCATCGCGGCGGCGATCGCGTCGAGGAAGCGGGCCGGGCCGCAGGCCTGCACGACTCCGGGGCGGGGCCTTGCCAGAAGCGCAGGGAGGTCGAGGCGGCCGCGGAGGCGGACGGAGTCCGGGGCCGCGAAGTTCGGGGCCGCGAAGTTCGGGTCCGCGGAGTTCGAGGCCGGGGAGTCCGGGGCCGGGGAGTGCACGGTGACGCGGTCGCCGAGCGCGTCCAGCTCGCTGCGGAAGGGGACGTGGGCCGCGCTGCGGACGGCGTAGTGCAGGGTCCACGGGGACCCGTCGCGCTCGAGGCGCTGGGCGAGCGGGAGGATCGCGGTGATGCCGATGCCGGCGGCGAGAAGCAGGTGCTCGTCGGCGCTCGCCAGGGGGAAGAGGGAGCGCGGCGGGCGCACGTGCACGGTGGCGCCGACGCGGAGGAAGTCGTGGATGTACATCGAGACGCCGCGCGAGTGCTCCTCGCGGAGGACGGCGATCCGGTAGCGGCGGCGGTCGGCGGGGTCGCCGCAGAGCGAGTACTGCCGCTCCTGCCGGGTGATCAGCTGGACGTCGAGGTGCGCGCCCGGCTCCCAGTCGGGCAGGTCGCCGCCCGCGGGGTCGGCGAGCTCGACGGCGACGACGCCCTCCGCCTGCGGCACGATCGCGGTGACGACGAGCGGGATCCGGCCCGCGCGGTCGCTCACCTCAGCGCCCCGACCGGGCAGTGCGCCGCCACGTCAGTACAGCGTCCGGTAGCCGAGGTCCGAGGCGTCGTCGATCGCGCGCGCGACCTCGGCGCTCAGCCTGGAGGCCTCGGCCCACATCGTACCGGCGCTCGGAACCTCCTCGGCGAGGTCCTGCATCTCCGGGTCCCAGAGCCGCGAGCGCAGCAGGGCCCGGCCGCAGTGCAGGTAGACCTGCTCGATCTCGACGACGGTGGCGAGGTCCGGGACGACGTGGTCCTGCTCGAGCATCGCGAGCAGCTCCGGGTCGTCGGTCACGTACGCCGAGCCGTTGATCCGGAGCGTCTCGGTCATGCCGGGCACGAAGCAGACCAGGCCGACGTGGCCGTTCTCGAGGATGTTGGAGAAGGAGTCGCCGAGGCGGTTGCCGAGGCGGTCAGGGATCACCACGGTTCGGTCGTCGATCGCGCGGACGAAGCCGGGACGGTCGCCGCGCGGCGAGCTGTCGCAGCGGCCGGCGGCGTCGCTGGTGGAGAGGCAGGCGAACGGCGAGTGCGCGAGGAAGACGCGGCAGCTGCGGTCGAGCCGGTCCATGATCTTGTCGCGGGCGGGCTGCTCGGGCTCGCCGAGGACGGCCCGCAGTGCGTCGGGGGAGACGGCGCGGTAGCGGGTCACGCGAGCGCCTCGGCGGGACTCGGCGCGTCCGCGGTCAGGGCTAGCCGGTCCAGCGCCAGCTGCGCGAGCGTCTCGGCGTGCAGGCCGAGCAGCGCGTCGTCGAAGACCGCCGACTCGGAGTGCATCGACGGCGCTCCCTCGGCCGGGACACCGGGCGGGCGGGTGCCGAGGAAGAGGAGGGTGCCGGGGATCTCGTCGAGGACGTAGGCGAAGTCCTCCGACGCCATCGACGGCGCGGGGAGGCGGAGCACGCGGTCGGCGCCGTGCCGGGTGGTGAGTGCGGCGATCACGCGCTCGGTCTCCTCCGGGTCGTTGTGGGTGACGGGGTAGGAGTCGATGAACTCGGTCTCGACGCCGCAGCCGTGCGCCGCGGCGACGCCGGCGGCGAGCTCGGCGAGCGAGGAGCGCACGAGGGCGAAGGTGTCCCGCGAGAGCGTGCGGATGTTGAGCATCAGCTCGACCCGTGCAGCCAGGACGTTGGGCGCGGTCGAGTCGCTGACGATGCTGACCACCGAGACGACGGCGGGGTCGGTCGCCGGGACGCGGCGGGCGACGAAGGTCTGCAGGGCCTGCACCAGGGCGGCCGCCGCGGGGATCGGGTCGACGGCGAGGTGCGGGAACGCGGCATGCCCGCCGGTGCCGGTCACGGTGATCCGCATGCCGCTGGCGCTCGCCATCATCGGGCCGGAGCGGGTGACGAAGAGGCCGGAGTCGGTGGAGCAGTCGACGTGCATCGCGAAGGCGGCGACCGGGCGCTCGCCGGCGGCGTCGAGGACGCCCTCCTCGATCATCAGGCGGCCGCCGGCGAAGCCCTCCTCGCCGGGCTGGAGCATCAGGACGACGGTGCCGGCGAGCTCGTCGCGGCGGGCGGCGAGCAGGCGGGCCGCGCCGATCAGCCCGGCCATGTGCAGGTCGTGACCGCAGGCGTGCATCGCGCCGTTCGTCGCGGCGAAGGGCAGCCCGGTCGCCTCGACGACGGGGAGCGCGTCCATGTCGGCGCGCAGCAGGACGACCGGTCCGGGGCGGCCGCCGCGGAGGACGGCGGTGATCGAGCCGAGGGCGCGGCCGTTCGTGATCTCGAGGCCGAGCGGGGCCAGCTCCTCGAGCAGCAGCGCCTGGGTGCGCGGCAGGGCGAGGCCGAGCTCGGGGTCGGCGTGCAGGCGGCGGCGCAGGCGGACCAGGTCGTCGTGGAGGCCGGGGATCACTGCGGAGTCTCCGGCCGCATCGAGGCGTGCACGCGGCGCATCCGCTGGGCGAGCGCGGGGTTCGAGTACGGCCCCGGCGCGTCCAGCGCCGCGGTGACCCGGTCGACGACCTCGGCCGGCTTGTCCTGGCTCATCTTCTCCTTGGCCTCGAGCCGGGTGACCCGGAGCCGGAAGCCGACCGTGCCGTGCACGATCCGCTCGGCGTAGGCCGAGTTCTCGGCGCTGATCCGGAGGCGGAACGGCTCGGGCAGCTCGTCCTCGAAGTGGTCGACGAGCCGCTCCAGCACGGCGAGGTTCTCCTCGTCGCCGAGCAGCTCGGGCACGCCCCAGACGTGCACGGCGGCGAAGTTCCAGGTCGGCACCGCCCGCGCGACGCCGTACCAGCTGGGCGAGACGTAGCCGTGCGGGCCCTGGAAGACGACGGCCAGCTCGGACTCGCCGAGCCGGTGGGCGCGCTCGTCGGGCCGGCCGACGTGGCTGACCAGCACGAGCTCGTCGGGGTCGGCGCCGGGGAGCGGCTCCTTCAGCAGGAACGGGTAGTGCGAGACGACGACGCCCTCCTCGGTCGCGCTGACCATCGTCGCCCAGGGCGTCGCGCGGATCAGCGCGCGGATCTCGGCGGGGTCGGTCATCGCGTACTCGGTGCTCTCACGCATCGGCGGTCCTCTCGGCGCGGGCGGCGGTCCGAGCCAGGATCGCAGCGAATTCGGGCCAGAGCTCCACCGGGATGTCGTGACCCATCTCTTCGTAGAGGTGCAGCTCGGCCTGGGGCAGGATCCGCGCGGTCTCGAGCGCGGCGCTCCAGTGCAGGCTCTGATCGCCGCGGCCGTGGAGGACGGCGACCGGCACGGTGACCTTCGCCATCGCCTCCCGCCGCTCGAGCGGTCCGCGCAGCAGCGCGTTCCACTGCCGGATCAGCCCGGTCGGGGTGTAGGCGCGGTCGTAGTAGCGGGCGCCGAGGGCGGCGCTCGCCGCCTCGTCGAAGGGGAAGCCGGGCGACTGGTAGTGCCGCTGGCCGCCGACGAACATGGCGATGTAGGCGTCGCGGTCGAGCGACTCCGGGACCTCGGTGATCGGCTCGCCGGTGTGCTCGCCGACCAGGAACTCCGGCGCCGAGCTGAGCGAGGTCGACATCAGGCCGAGCGAGGCGACCCGCTCCGGGTGCAGGATCGCGACCAGCTGCGCGATGTAGCCGCCCATCGACATGCCGGTGAGGTGCGCGCGCGCGATCCCGAGCTCGTCGAGCACGGCGACGACGTCGAGCGCCATGTCCGCGAGGTCGTAGCCGGCCGTGGTGTCCTCCGGGCCGCCGGTCGCCTGGCTGAGGCCGACGTCGCGGTTGTCGGTGCGGACGACGAAGAAGCCGTGCTCGGCGAGCAGCTCGCAGAAGCGGTCGTCCCAGCCGATCAGCTGGGCGCCGCCGCCGTGCAGCAGGACGAGCGGGCGGCCGGACGGGTCGCCCGTCGTCTCGTAGTGCACGGCGATGCCGGCCGGGGTGGTGATCAGGGGCATGGCGGGAGGGTCCTGTCGGGAAGGAGCGAGTGGCTGTGGAGAACGGCCGGGTCTGAGCGGCCTGTGGAGGAGAGGTGTCCTGTGGAGAACGGGTGGGTCTGCGCTGCCTGTGGAGGAGAGTCGGCCTGTGGAGGACATCGGTCCGGCACGGCCCTGTGGAGGAGAGTCCGTCAGAGCGCGGACCAGGTCGGCCGGCCGCCGAGGAGGGTCGCCGCGACGGGTGTCGTGCGCAGCTCCGCGTCGTCGGCGGTCGCCGGGTCGCGGTCGAGCAGCACGAGGTCGGCCGCGGCTCCCACGGCGACGGTCGCCCCGCGGGTGCTCGCCGCGAGCGCGACGTCGAACGGCAGCCGCTCGGCCGGGTGCCAGGCCTCGCGGCCGTCGCGGCGGCGGCTGACGGCGGCGGCCAGCGAGATCCACGGGTCGAGCGGGGCGACGGGCGCGTCGGAGCCGAGGGCGAGCGTCGCGCCGGCCGCGTGCAGCGAGGCGAAGGCGAAGGAGCGGTCGGTGCGGCCGGCCCAGTGGTGGTCGGCGACGTCGCGGTCGTCCATCGCGTGCTCCGGCTGCACGCTCGCGACGAGCCCGAGGCGGCCGAAGCGCGCGAAGTCCTCGGCCGCGACGAGCTGGGCGTGCTCGATCGTGCCCGCGAGGCCGAGCCGCTCGAAGACGTCGAGCACCTCGGCGTTCGCGCGGTCGCCGATGGCGTGCACGGCCGGGAGAATGCCGGCGTCGCGGGCGCGGACCAGCAGGCCCTCCACCTCCTCGGGCGCGACGCTCAGCACGCCGCAGGGGTGCGGGTGGTCGGCGGCGATCCCGGGGTAGGGGTCGAAGCAGTAGGCGGTGCGGGTGTTCAGCGAGCCGTCGACGACGATCTTGAGGCGGCCCATCCGGGCGAGGCCGGCCGGATCGAGGGCGTCGCCGGTGCGCAGCCCGCGGGCGATCGCGTCGTCGAGCCGGTCGGGCCAGACCGAGGTCTCGACGCGCAGGGACGAGACGCCCTCCGCGATGCGGTCCGGCCAGGCGCGGGAGTTGTCGGCGTTCTCGAACTCGACGATGCCGACGACTCCGCGCGCCGCGGCGGCCTCGGCGGTCTCGCGGTAGGCGGCGACGGAGGGCAGGCCGACGGCGTCGATCAGGTCGAGCGTGCCGATCCACTCCGTCTCGCGCAGCACCCCGTCCTCCGGGATCGACAGGCCGAAGCGCCGGCCGGCCGCGCTGTTGAGCCAGCCGCAGTGCAGGTCGCCGCTGATCAGGACGACCGGGCGCTCGGGCGCGATCGCGTCGAGGGCGGCGCGGGTCGGCGCGTCCGTCCACAGTCCGTCGCGGAAGCCGTAGCCGATCAGCACGGCGTCCTCGCGCACCGGCAGCGCCGCGCGCATGATCGCCACGGCCTCGGCGGCGCTCGCCGCGGGGGCGAGGTCGACCCGCTGCCGGCGGACCACCCACTGGGTGAAGTGCACGTGCGCGTCCCAGAAGCCGGGCGCGACGAAGCGGCCGTCGGCGTCGAGCGCCTCGGTGCTGCCCGGCAGCGTGCCGGCCGGGGCGATCTCGGCGATCGCGCCGTCGCGCAGCAGCAGGTCGGCGGGGGCGTCCTGCCCTGCGAAGCGAGCGGAGCGGATCAGGAGCTCGGTCATGCGTCCTCCAGGTCGAGAGGCCGGCCCATCACGGGCACGGCCCGGAGCAGCTGCCTCGTGTACGGGTCGGCGGGATCGGACAGCACGGTGTCGGTCGTGCCGTGCTCGACGAGGCGCCCGCCGCGCATCACCGAGACCTCGTCGCTGACGTAGCGGACGACGGCGAGGTTGTGCGAGATGAAGAGCATCGTGAGGTCGAGTCTCTGCTGCAGCTCCCGGAGGAGGTTGAGCACCACGCCCTGCACCGAGACGTCGAGCGCCGAGGTGATCTCGTCGGCGATCAGCACCTGCGGCTCGGCGGCCAGCGCCCGGGCGATCGTGATCCGCTGGCGCTGCCCGCCGGAGAAGGCGGTCGGGCGGTCGTCGGCGCGCGCCGGGTCGATGTGCACCAGGTCGAGCAGCTCGCGGACGCGGTCGTCGCGGGCGGCGGTGGAGTGGCGCCGGCCGGTCGCGAGCAGCCCCTCGGCGATCGAGGCGCCGACGCTCATCCGCGGGTCGAGTGCGGACAGCGGGTCCTGGAACACCATCTGCACCCGGCGGCGCGCGGCCCGGGCCGACGGCTCGCGGCTGGTGATGTCGACGCCGTCGAGCAGGATGCGGCCGGAGTGCAGCGGGGTGAGGCCGACCGCGACCCGCGCGACCGTCGACTTGCCGGAGCCGGACTCGCCGACCAGTCCGTGGGTGGTGCCGGGGCGGACCGTCAGGTCCACGGCGTCGACGGCCGTGGTCGCCGAGCGGCCGTGGCCGAAGCGCACGGTCACCGCCTCGTAGCGCAGCTCGCTCATGCGGTCAGTGCCTCCTGGTCGTGGGCGGGCAGGTCGTGGGCGGTCCGGTCCGCGGAAGGCGGCTCCTCGTCGATCGCCGCGATCACCGGGAGCAGCGCGCTCCGGTCGGTCGCCATGTCCGGCACGCAGGCGATCAGCCCGCGCGTGTAGGGGTGCCGCGCCTCGTCGAGGCGGTCTGCGGCGATCTCCTCGACCACCCGACCGTCGCGCATCACCACGATCCGGTCGCAGAAGCCGCTGACCAGCGCGATGTCGTGCGAGATGAAGAGGATCGCCGCTCCGGTCGCGGTCTGCGCCTCGCGCAGCGCCTGCATCACCTGCCGCTGCACGGTGACGTCGAGCGCGGTGGTCGGCTCGTCCGCGATCAGCAGCCGCGGCGTGCCCATCAGGCCCATCGCGATCATCGCCCGCTGCCGCATGCCGCCGGAGAACTCGTGCGGCAGCCGGCCGACCCGCTTCTCGGCGTCCGGGATGCGCACCAGGTTCAGCTTGTCGATCGCGCGGCGCAGCGACTCGGCGCGCGGGGTGCGGGCGTGCACCTCGCTCGCCTCGCGCAGCTGGCGGCCGATGGTGAGCGCCGGGTTGAGCGAGGTCAGCGGGTCCTGGAAGATCATCGCCTGCTCGAGGCCGAGGCGGCGGCGCTCGGCGGCGTTGGGCACCGCGGTCATGTCGATGCCGCGGAAGACGAGCTGCTCGCTGGTGACCAGTGCGTCTGGGCCGAGCAGCCCGGCGACGGCGCTCGCCGTGACCGACTTGCCCGAGCCGCTCTCCCCGACGATGCCGACGGTCTCGCCGGGCAGGATCATCAGGTCGACGCCGTGGACGCGCTCGGTCATCGCGCCGTCACGGCCGGGGAACGCCACGCGCAGCCCGGACATCTCGACGACGGGCATCGCGTCCGTGACGGGCGCGACGACCTCGTCCGAGCGCCGGCGCTTCACGGCCTTGACCGGGCGGCGGCGCGAGGACGACTCGCTGAAGACCTCGCCGAGCAGCGCGAAGACGACGCCCACCAGCACCACGGCGATGCCGGGGCCGATCGCGGCCATCGGATCGACGTAGATCCGCTTCGCGCCCTCGTTGAGCAGCCGGCCCCAGTCGTACTCGGGCGCCTGGACGCCGAGGCCGAGGAAGGACAGCGCGGCGAAGGAGAGCAGCGTGACGGAGGCGTGCGCGGCCGAGTTGACCAGCAGCGGCGGCAGGATGTTCGGCACCACGTGCCGGGCGGTCGTCCGCAGCGGGCGGCTGCCGAGCATCCCGGCGGCGCGGACGTAGTCGCTGGACGACACCGAGGCCGCGAGCGTGCTGGTGAGCCGCGCGAAGACCGGGATGCCGGCGAAGCCGACGGCGAGCATCGCGCCGACCGCGGTCGTGCCCCAGATCACCGAGAAGAACAGCGCGAGCAGCAGCCAGGGGAAGGACAGCAGGATGTCGATGAGGCCGGCGATCAGCCGCTGCAGCAGGCGGGGCAGCAGCACCGCGACGACGCCGAGCAGCACGCCGCCGACGACCGAGATGCCGGTCGCGCCGAGGGTGAGCAGCACGGAGACGCGGGTGGCGACGACGACGCGGGCGAGGAGGTCGCGGCCGAGGTCGTCGGTGCCGAAGGGGTGCGCGAGGCTCGCGCCCTGCTGGCGGTCGGCGATCGAGCGCTCGGTGGCGAGGTCGCCGAAGAGGATCGGGCCGAGGACGGTCGCGAGGATCACCAGGACGAGGCCGACGGCGGCGGCGACGCCCTGCGGGGTGCGCAGCGACTCCGGGAGCCGGTGGGCCAGGGACGGGCGAGCGGAACGGGATGCAGTGCTCATGGCTCAGGCCTCCGCGATGGCCGACCGCGGGTCGAGCGCGGCGAGCAGCAGGTCGATGACGAGGTTGGCGGCGAGGACCAGGACGGCGTACATCAGCACGATGCCCTGGATCAGCGGGTAGTCCTTGGTGGTGATCGACGAGACGATCGTCGATCCGATGCCGGGGATGACGAAGACCGTCTCGATCAGCACCGTGCCGGCGACGAGGCCGGTGAGCACCACTCCGCCCGCGGTCAGCGTCGCCGTGACGATGTTGGGCAGCGCGTGCCGGAGGTAGAGCAGGTGCCCCGGCAGCCGCTTGCTGCGCGCGGTGGTGAGGTACGGCGCCTCCAAGACCCGCACCATCTCGACGTGCACGATCCGCGCGAGGTAGGCGAGCGGGCCGATGGCGAGGGCGAGCACCGGCAGCACCGCGTACTCCGGGCCGCCCCAGCCCGCGGACGGCGCGAGCGGCACGACGATGCTGAACAGCCAGATCAGCACGACCGCCAGCAGGAAGTTGGGGATCGCGATCACGACGCCGAGCAGGCCCGAGACGCCGAGGTCGAGCGTGCGGTGCTTGCCGGCGCGGGCCGAGACCGCCGTCGCGACGCCGATCGGGAACGCGCCGAGCGCGGCGACCGCGAAGGCGACGACCGAGAGCGTCAGCGTGGCGGGCAGCCGCTCGGCCAGCGTGCTGCCGACCGGCCGCTGCGTGCTGATCGAGGTGCCGAGGTCGCCGCGCAGCAGCCCGCCGAGGTAGTTCGCGAACTGCTGGCCGATCGGCAGGTCGAGGCCGAGGGTGCTCCGCAGCACCGCCACGGTCTCGGCCGGCGCCGTCGGGCCCAGGGCCGCGCGCACCGGGTCGCCGGGCACGAAGTGGACCATGAAGAAGGAGGCGATCAGCACGATCACCAGCGAGACCGCCGCGCGGGCGAACCGCTTGAGCAGGAAGGCGAGGCGCGGGGAGCCGACCACGCCGAGCAGACGATCCCCCCGGCGCGGACCGGCCGCGGGCGCGCTCGGCGGGGAGGCCGGTGACAGCGGGGCCGTGGGTCGCACCGAGGGGATCGTCATGGTCAGCCCTGCATCCGGATCGTGGTGGGAGCGACGGTGCCGGGACGCTCGAGGGTCGCGCCCTTGACGTACATCGGCGACTCCGTCTCGGCGAGCGGGAAGACGTCGACCCGCTCGATCAGCTCGGACTCGGCCTGCTTCCAGACACCGCAGGCCTCGTCGGCGCTGCCGGCGCTGAGCGCCTGCGTCGCGAGGGCGTTGTACTCGGGGTTCGAGACGCCCATGAAGTTGTAGCCGCCGTTCTCGCTCGTCTCACCGAGGAAGAAAAGGCTCAGCACCACGGGGCTGGAGGGGGCGAGCTGGATGAAGCCGGTGTCCCAGTCGTAGCTCTGGTAGAGGTCGGTCGACCAGCCGGCCGAGTCCTCGGCGACCAGGTCGGTCGTGATGCCGAGCTCGTTCCACTCCTGCTGGACCTCCTCGGCGGCGGCGCCGTGCGAGGGGGTTCCGGCGTCGTAGAGGAAGCGGATGGTCAGCGGCTCGCCGTCCTTCGCGCGCAGTCCGTCGGAGCCGAGCGGGTAGCCGGCCTCGTCGAGCAGCTCGCCGGCGGCGTCCACGTCGGTGTCGGGCAGCGTCCACTCCGGGCCGCCGGCGACGCAGGTGAGCGGGATCTGGTTGACCAGCGAGACCGAGTCGACGGCGTTGCCGTCGGTGACCAGCTCGCCGACGGCGTCGCGGTCGAGCGAGAGGGTCAGCGCCTGGCGGACGCGGACGTCGGCGGTGGGGCGGTCGGCGCGCTCGTTGAAGAGCATCTCGCCGATCGGGTTGAGCACGCCCTCGGTGTCCAGGCCCGCCGCGTCGAGGCGCTGGCGGTCGGCGCCGATGACGGAGGCGGCGTTGAGCTCGCCCGAGATCAGCAGGTTCGCGGCGGTCGCCTCGTCGGTGATCACCCGCGCCTCGATCTCGTCGGGCAGGCCCTCCGTGTCGCTGGTGACGTCGTCCGGGCCCCAGGTGTAGCCGTCGCGCTTCGTGTAGGTGTAGTCGGAGCCGGGGCTCGACGCGGTCAGCGCGTAGAGAGCGGTGCCGTTGGTGGTGTCGGTCAGGGTCGACGGGTCGTCGAGGCCGGCCTGGCAGACCATCTCGATGCTGCCGGTGCCCTGGAGCAGGAACGGGTTGTTGGCCGTCGAGGTGACGGTGACGACGTTCCCGTCCGCGGTCGCCGTCATGTCGGCGGTGACGCTCGAGCCGAACCAGAACGTGCCGTTGTCGGCGTTCGCCTGGTAGGCGAAGTTCGCCGCGGCCGTCTCGGCGGTGAAGGGGGTGCCGTCGGCGCAGGTGATGCCGTCCTTCAGCGTGTACGAGATCGAGGTGGGCGTGCTCTCCCAGCTCTCGGCGAGGAAGGGCACGACCTCGCCCTCGGGGGTCGTGTAGGCCAGCGAGTCGTAGCCGAAGGTGACCATCGCGCGCTGCACGAGCGAGACGCCGGTGAACGGGTTGAGGCTGCCCGGGTCGTCGTTGATCGCGAGGGAGAAGGTGCCGCCCGAGACGGGGTCGGCGCCGGACGCGGAGCCGCCGGCGGGGGCCGAGCAGGCGCTCAGGGCGAGCAGCGCCACCAGCGAGCCCGCGGCGACGGCCGGGACTCGGAGCGCTGTGGTGCGGGGAGAACGGGTCATGATGCGTCCTTCGGGGAATGCAGGGCGAGTGGTGCAGGACTCCCGATCAGGGCCAGCGGGCCCGCGGCCTTCACGGAGACTTTGAGCGAGGCGCTGGCCGAGTACGACAGCGGCGTCTCGAGCACGTCGACGATCTCGACGAGCCGCGGATCGGCGCCGGCCTGGATCGCGCGCTCGATCGCGATCCGGCCGGCCGCCTCGATCGCGGCGGCGCGGTCGACGTGGTCGCACAGCTGGTCGGCGCGGCCGCCGGCCAGGGCGATGGCGGCGCCGACGGCGTTGGCCACGTTGCCGCGGTCGGGGCGGAGCACCTCGCTCGCGCCGTGCACGTGGTCCGGGACCAGGAAGCCGCCGCCGCCGACGACCACGAGCGGCAGGCCGACGCGGCCGAGCGACATCCGCTCGACGGCCGACTCGATCCGGTCCTGCGCCACGGCGAGGGCGTTGCCGAGGGCGGAGCGGGTGGCGCGGTCCAGCGCGGGGAGGGCCCTGCCGGGGATCATCCCGGGCAGCTGCATCGCGGCGGCGTCGGTGAGGGTGGCGGTCGCGCCGCCGAAGAGCAGGCCCTCGCGGGCGATGCGGTAGCCGACCGAGTCGGTGGTCGGCACGCCGGTGGCCGTGTCGACGATCGTGCCGCCGCCGATGCCGACGCTGAGGATGTCGGGCATCCGGAAGTTGGTGCGGACGCCGCCGATCTCGCGCGGCAGGGTCGACTCGCGGGGGAAGCGGTCGACGAGCACGCCGAGGTCGCTGGTGGTGCCGCCGATGTCGATGATGATCGCGTCGTCGGCGCCGGAGAGGAACGCGGCGCCGCGGATCGAGTTGGCGGGCCCCGAGCCGATGGTGAGCACGGGGTAGCGGGCCGCGTACTCGACCGCCATCAGCGTGCCGTCGTTCTGGGCGAAGAAGGTGGCGGCGTCGAGGCGCTCCTCGTCGACCACGGTGAGCAGTCCCTGCGTCACGTCGCGGGCGATGCCGTGCAGCGCGGCGTTGAGGACGGTCGCGTTCTCGCGCTCGAGCAAGCCGAGCGCGCCGATCTCGTGGCTGAGCGAGACGGGCAGGTCCACGCCGACGTGGTCGGCGACGAGCGCGGCGACCTCGAGCTCCTGCTCCGGGAAGGAGGGGCTGAAGATCCCGCAGACGGCGACCGCGTCGAAGCGGCCCTCGAGCGAGTCGAGGAAGCGGCGGATGCCGTCGACGTCGAGCGGCGAGATCGGGTAGCCGTCGATCAGGTGGCCGCCGCCGGCGAGCAGGCTGCCGGCGAGCACGGTGTCGCGGAGGTCGGCGGGCCAGCCGGAGAGCGAGGGGAACTCGGTCGAGGCGGGGGCGCCGAGGCGGATCACGGCGACGCGGCCGAGGTCGCGGCGGCGGACGATCGCGTTGGTGGCGTGGGTGGTGCCGAGCATGACGCGGGAGACGCGGTCGCGGTCGGCGCCCAGCTCGCCGAGCACCGCGGAGAGCGCGGCGCGGATGCCGCCGGTGACGTCCTCGGTGGTGGCCTGCTTGGTCCAGGCGGTGACGGCGCCGTCGGCGTCGAGCACGACGGCGTCGGTGTTGGTGCCGCCGACGTCGATGCCGACGGAGAGATCGCGAAGTGCGGCGCTCATCGGGCCACCTCCGCCACGGCGCCGTCGAACGGCACGTAGTCGAAGTCGAAGTCGAAGGCGGCGGGGCCCGCCAGCTCGATCCCGCGCGGGGTCCGCCAGAGCGGATCGCAGGCCCAGGCGAGCACGCTGACCCGCTGACCGAAGCGGAGCATCTCGGTCGAGATCGCCTCGCCGGTCTCGGAGTCGAGGATCGAGACGAGGTCGGGGACGCTGACGACCACGCCGCCGTCCTCGATCACCACGAGGTTCTCGTTCTGGATCTCGACCCGCACCATCCGGCTGCGGTCGGCGCCGACGCCGTCGATCGTGACGGAGCCGCGGGTGAAGCCGCCCTCGGTGCTGCGGTCGATGTCGATGACCTTGCCGCCGATCAGCACGGCCGCGCCGAGCTCCTCGGCGATGTCGGTCACCGGGTCGGCGGAGGCGAGCAGGCGGCGGCCGACCTGGATCGCACGGCTGACGGTGCCCTCGATCACGGCGCCCGGGGCGGTCTCGTGGGTGAGCAGGTAGTGCGCGCCGAGGGCGATGCCGCCGGCCGCGACGGTGAAGGCGCGGGCGTGGCGCTCCAGCCAGGCGATGTCGACGGTGCGGAGGACGGTGACGTTGCCGACCACGTCGCTCATCACCGCGAACTCGCTCGGCAGCCCGGCGACGTTCATCGAGATCATCGTGGCCTTCGGGAACGCGCGGCCCATGCCGTCCGCATCGAGCACCGCGAGCCCGAGCTCCGCGGCCCAGCCGACCGGCGCGACGCCGTTGCTGCCGCCGATCTCGGCCGCCATCACAGTGGTGACCGGGCGGCCGATCAGGCGCTCGACCTCGCGCAGCAGCGTGTGCGCTTGGCTGCTCGAGCCGAGCATCTCGATGCCGACCGAGGGGGCGCCCATCCCGGACATGATGATGACCGCGTCGTCCGGGCCGAGGTCCTCGACGCCGACGACGCGCACCGGGCCGTTGGCGTCGATCGCGTTCTCGACCGAGAGCTGGGCGCCGTGCACCGAGCCGCCTCCGCCGGTGCCGAAGACCGCGCAGCCGGCGGCCAGGGGAGCGACGTCGTCGCGGGTGATCAGGCGGACGGGGCTCGGTCCGGCCGGGGGCGTGAAGCTCATGCTCCGAGGCTAGCCAGCGGTGCAAGCGGGTGGAATGTGCCGTCACCATGAGGAAACGGCCATGATTGTGCTCATGGCACAGACGTCCCTCCTCCACGTCCTCGAGCACGGCGAGCAGTTCGGCATGGTCTGCCGCGCGGGCGACCCGGCGGGCGTCTCGCTCAGCGGAGTGGAGATGCTCGCGCTCGAGGACGTGGGGCAGGCGCTGCCCGGGCACCTGGTGATCGTGCTGCACGGCGCGGAGCAGCCGCGGGCGTACCAGATCGACATCGTCATCCGGCGGGCGATCGCGGCCGAGGTCGCCGCGCTGCTCTTCGTCGGCGAGCTGGCGCTGGCCGAGACCTCGCGCTCGCTGGCCGACCGCGGGGCGCTGCCGGTGCTGACGGCGAGCGCGCCGCCCTCCGAGCTGGCCGTCTCGATCGACCGGCTGCTGCGCGGCGGGGCGGCCGAGGCGCTGGGCCGGGCGGAGCTCGCGATCGCCGCCGCCCGGGCCGCCTGCGACGGCGACCCGCTCGATGCGCGCGCGGCCGTGCTCGACGCCGCGACGGCGGCGCTCGGGATCGAGCTGCGGATGATCGAGGACCCGGCCGTCACCTGGAGCGACCCCGACGCGGTCTGCATCGGCGAGGTCGCCGTCGGGCGGCTGGTCGCCGAGCAGCCGGAGACCGCGGCGGTGATCGCGCTGCCGGTGATCGCCGCGCTGCTCTCGCGGGCGCTGCAGCGCGAGTCGCAGGTGCGCTTCGGGCCGGCGCGCTCCCGGGCCGACCTCGTGGTCGAGCTGCTGCTGGCGGAGTCCTCGCGCATCGACGCGCTCGCGGTGGACGCCGCGCGGGCCGGGCTGCCGGTCGCCTCCGCGCACGCCGCCGCCTGGATCACCCCGCGCCACCGCGACGACGCCGAGCGCCGCCTCCCCGCGGCGCTGGTCGCGGCGATCGAGCTGAACGCCTTCCAGCTGACCGACGGCCGCGACGAGGTCTGGCACCTCGCGGTCTTCCACGACGACCTGGTGGTGGTGGCGTCGGAGGAGTCGGGCGCGCCGGACCACCAGCGGCGCGTGCGCGACGTGGCCGAGCGGCTGATCGCGTACGGCGGCGCGGTCGCGGGGGAGGGCTGGACGTTCACGGTCGGGCTCGGCACGCCGCAGTCGGGCGC
This sequence comes from Rathayibacter sp. VKM Ac-2929, assembly GCF_022815495.1. Lineage (NCBI taxonomy): Bacteria > Bacillati > Actinomycetota > Actinomycetes > Micrococcales > Microbacteriaceae > Rathayibacter > Rathayibacter sp. VKM Ac-2929. Next base: position 184,328 of record NZ_JALGRV010000006.1, on the reverse strand, counting down.
CTCGGGGCTCCGGCAGTCGGCGACGGAGGCGCGGATCACCGCCGGCTCGGCCGTCGCCGCGGGCCGCCTCGGCGCGGTGGAGGTCACCGACGTCACGGGCCTGCGCCGGGTGCTGCTCGACTTCTACGCATCGCCGCTCAGCCGCGCGCTGCTCGACGACGTGCTCGCGCCGCTGGACGCCCTCGGCGCTGAGCGCTCGGCCATCTCCGTGCGGACGCTGCTGGCGTACCTCAGCAACCGCAACTCCCTCGCCCGGGCCGGCGAGGTGCTGCTGCTGCACCCGAACGCCGTGAACTACCGCGTGCGCCGCATCGAGCAGGCCCTTGCCCTGGACCTCGAGGACCCGGACACCCGCTTCGCCCTGGAGCTGGCCTGCCGCCTGCGCGTGATGGCGACGACGCGCTGACGCGTGCTGCCGCGTCGACTGGACGCGGAGCGGGGGCTGCGAGGGCGCCAGAGCCCGACGCGGGTCCACTCGCGCGGGAGGCGCACTGCGACTGGACACGGAACGGGGTGTGACCGAGCATCGGAGCCCGCCACCGGTCCACCCGCGCGGATCCGGCGCCCTGTCAACACCTCGATGTCTGAAGGGATGTTCAGATAGCGTCGTCGACGAGCGGGTCCGGAGTCGGCCGTCGTCGCATCCCCCCGCGGCCCCACGAGAAGGCGCCCGCCCGCGGACGCCGACCCTCGGGCCGTGGCGACGAGGGCACTGCTCGTCCGCCGCAGGAGAGCCCCCACTCCCTCGCGGCCGGCCGGACGCACGTCGCCGGGCCCCGCCGCTCCCCGCCCCCGACTGCGCGCCGAAGGATCTCGATGACGACTCTGCTGGACCCCCGACCCCCCGAAGCCCGACGCATCACGGGCGACCGGCCGTGACCGTGACCGGCCTCGACGACACCCGCACCCCGCCACTCGAGAACGCGCGCGAGCTGGTCCTCCACGCCTGCCGCGTCGGGGACGCCGAACTGCAGTCCCACATCGACGACCTCTGGGCGGCCAAGGCCGACCCCGAGAGGACGCGCGGACTGCTCACCCGCTACCGGCGCGAGGTCGAGGACGCCCGCAGCCTCCTCGCCGCAGCCGCCGACCCGCAGTGGTGGCGGGCCGCGACCGCTGAGCGGATCGAGGCGAGCTGCCGGGCCGCGCGGATCTGGACCGAGGGCGACCCGGTCTGCGCCGACCTCGAGCGGGCGTTCGCCGCGCAGCTCCGGAGCGTCCTCGGCATCGATTTGACGCAGATCCCGCGTCACGAGCGGAGCCGCTGACCTGCGGTGTCGGGCCTTCGATGCTCCTCGCCGGAGTCTCTGCGCTCTGTGATGGAAGTGGGCGTGCGCACTTGAGCCTGGAAGGCCCGATCGGCTGAGGAAGGCCGGTTCTCGCGGCTTCCAGCCTTCGTCGTGCACGCCCGCGCGCGGACATCGTCAGCGCAGCACCGCCGACACCGCCTCCGCCAGCCGGATCGCCGCGCGCTCGAGCTCGCGCGAGCGCGCCGTGACGTCATCGGCCATGCCCACCAGGCACGCCGCCGCCACGACCGCGCCGCTCGCGTCGCGGATCGGGGCCGAGATGGAGACCATGCCGGCGTCGTCGTAGGCCTGCATCGAGAGGACGCCGTCGCGGCGGACGGTCTGCATCCGGCGGAGGAACCGGGTCAGGTCGCGCGGGGTGTGCCGGGCCGGGAACAGCTGGGTCAGCTCGTCCGGCTCGAGGTCCATCAGCATGGTGGGGCCGCCGTCCGAGCCGACGATCGGGTGGGCGCGGCCGAGCCAGGGGATCATCGCGAGGCCGTCGCCGGCCAGCTCGAGTTCTTCCACGAGCGTGAGACTGCGCATCCCCGCGAGCACGGTGACGAACGCGCAGGCGCGAAGACTCCGCGCCGCCTCCGCGACCAGCGGCCCGCCGCGCGACACGATCAGCGGAGCGGCCGCCGCCCGGAACCAGCCGTGCACGACCCAGGCGACGCGGAACTCCCCGTCGCCGCCGCGCTCGACCACGCCCGCCGCGACGCAGGCCTCGAGCAGCCGGCCGGTGCGGTCGCGGCGGAGGCCCGTCGCCCGCGCGGCGCCGGCGGCGGTGTCCGGCCCGTCGGCCAGGTGCTGGAGGAGAGGGAGGACCGCGTGGAGCGCGGAGCCGCCGGCGGAGGGGGTGGTGGAGACCAGCGCGTCGTCGCTGTCCGCCGTGTCGTGCCCCGCGCCCGCCTCCCGCGAGCCGCTCAGCCCCGCCTCGATGCTCCGCCGCGCGACCGCCAGAGCCCGCCGGATCCGCGGCCCGTTCTCGCGCAGCCGGACCGTCGGCATCCGCACCGCCAGCACCGCCGCGCACTCACCCGCGGGCGTCAGCAGCGGCGTCGCGATCTCGACCCGCAGCCCCTCGGTCGTCTCCGCGACCGCGTCGTCGCCCGGGCCCAGCGGATCCGCGGCGCGGGCGATCGCGCTGCCCGCGTCGTCGATCCGCTCGCCGACCGCGGCGGGGGAGTGCAGGGTCCACGACGAGAGCACGCTGCCGATCACCCGCATCGCCCCTGGTGCCCCGGCCGCCAGCACGACGGTCTCGCCGGTCTGCTGCGAGGCGAGCGTCAGCGCGAAGCGGAGCGACCGCGCGACCGGCGCCGCGGCCCGTCCCGAGAGCCGCACGGCGACCGCGCCCAGGCGGTAGCTGCCGTAGTCCGCGCCGCGCTCGATCAGCCCCGTCCGCTCCAGCTCCGCGCACAGCCGCGAGACCGAGCTGAGCGGCGCGCCGAGCTCGGCGGCGATCACGCCGACCCCGAGCGGCGCCGTCGGATCCGGCCGCTCGCCGAGCAGCCGCACCACCCGCAGGCCCGTCGTCACGCGTCCGCTCACGAGCCGCCCCTCTGCAGAACCGTCAATCCCGAGGCGCCCGAATCGCCGCCAGCACGCACTGTAACAGCGCCGGAACCCGCCGTTCCTACAGTGATCGCACTCGCCCGGCGGCGGTCACGACGGCCCGCCGAGCGCGACGGCGGCGCGCCGTCACCCGCTCCACGAACGCTTCCCACAGCCCTAGGAGTCCCATGAACCCGACCGTCCCCCGCCCCGCGACCCGCACAGCGCCCCGCGCCACGCCGCGCCCCGCCCGCCGGGCCGCCGTCGTCACCGCGGTGCTCGCCTCCGCGGCCCTCCTCGCCGGCTGCTCGGCCGACGCCGCCGCCACGACCGACGCGGAGCCGAGCGCCCTGTTCGAGCAGAGCATCGCCGACCTGGTGCCCGAGGACATCGCCGCGGCCGGCGAGATCCGCATCGCGAGCGGCCCCGGCTACCCGCCGCTGCTCGACCTCGCGGACGACGGCACCACGCTCTCGGGCTCGCAGCCCGAGGAGATGCGCCTGATCGGCGAGGTGCTCGGCCTCGACGTCGTCTTCGAGGACATCAAGTTCGACGCGCTCTTCCCCTCGCTGGCCTCGAAGAAGATCGACGCCGCGGCGGCCGCACTGGGCGTCACCGCCGAGCGGCTCGAGACCGTCGACTTCGTCAGCGACTTCCTCGGCGGCACCACGCTGCTGGTCGAGGGCGGCAATCCGCTCGACCTCACGATCGACACGCTCTGCGGCCAGTCCGTCGGCGTGCTCAAGGGCTCGACCGAGAACGACATCACGCTCCCGAAGTGGGACGCCGTCTGCACCGAGACGGGCGAGCCGGCGATCGAGATCTCGACCTTCCCGACCGCGGCCGACGCCGTGCTCGCCCTGAGCTCCGGCCGCGTCGACGCGACGGTCAGCGCCGTCCCCCCGGCCGTCTTCCAGGCCGAGCAGTCCGACGGCGCGCTCGAGGCGCTCGACGTCAACTTCGAGCCGAGCCCCTGGGGCATCGCCTTCCCGGACGGCTCCGAGCTGGCCCCCGCCTTCCAGGCCGCCCTCGAGCACCTGATGACGACGGGCGACTACCAGGAGAACCTCGAGCGCTTCGGCGTCGAGGTCGGCGCGGTCGAGCAGGCCGAGCTCTACACCGACCCGGCCCAGATCAGCGGATGACCGCCGTGGAGCAGCGCGCGACGACCACCGCGCCGCCCGAGACCGTGGTCCCCGTCCGGCACTGGGGCCGGCGGGCGGCGACCGTCGTGATCCTCGTGCTGGCGGCGCTGCTCGCCCACTCGGTCGCGACCAACCCGAACTTCGAGTGGGGCAGCGTCTTCGGCTACTTCCTCGACGGGCGGATCCTCCGCGGACTCGGCACCACGCTCCTGCTCACCGTGATCGCGATGGTCGTCGGCATCGTCATCGGCGTCCTGATGGCCGTCGGCCGGCAGTCGCAGACGCTCGTGGTCGCCACGGCGGCGGGCGCGTTCGTCGCCTTCTTCCGCGGCACGCCGCTCCTGGTGCAGCTGATCTTCTGGTTCAACCTCGCCGCGCTCTACCCCGAGCTGAGCCTGGGCATCCCGTTCGGCCCCACCTTCGCCAGCGCCGACACCAACGTGCTGATCAGCCCGTTCCTCGCCGCGATCCTCGGCCTCGGGCTCAACGAGGGCGCCTACATGTCCGAGATCGTCCGCGCGGGCCTGCTCTCGGTCGACCCCGGCCAGGTCGACGCCGCCGAGGCGCTCGGGCTGCGGAGGGCCCAGGTCTTCCGCCGGATCGTCCTGCCGCAGGCGATGCGGGTCATCATCCCGCCGACCGGCAACCAGACGATCTCGATGCTGAAGACGACGTCACTGGTGAGCGTGATCGCGATCCCCGACATCCTCTTCGCCGCCCAGACCATCTACTCCCGCAACTTCGAGGTGATCCCGCTGCTCATCACCGTCAGCCTCTGGTACCTGCTCGTCACCACGGTCCTCAGCGCGGGCCAGCGGATGATCGAGCGGCGCTTCTCCCGCGGCGACCGGATCGTCCAGGGCCCGACCCCGCTCGGGGCGCTGCTCGCGAGCGCGAGGCCGCGGCCCGCCGCCCGAGGGGAGGGAGCGCTGTGACCGCGCCCATGGTCCAGGCGACCGGCGTGCACAAGCAGTACGGCGGCAACCTCGTCATCCGCGGCATCGACCTGACCGTCGCGCCGGGCGAGGTGACCTGCCTGCTCGGCCCGTCCGGCTCGGGCAAGAGCACCTTCCTCCGCTGCATCAACCACCTCGAGAAGATCGACGCGGGCACGATCAGCGTCGCCGGCGAGCTGGTCGGCTACCGCCGCCACAACGGCCGTCTGCACGAGCTGCGCGACGCCGAGATCGCGACGCGGCGCAGTGAGATCGGCATGGTCTTCCAGCAGTTCAACCTCTTCCCGCACCTCACCGTGCTGGAGAACCTGATCGAGGCGCCCGTCCTGGTCCGCCGCGAGAAGGTGCCGGACGCCACGGCACGCGCCCGCGTGCTGCTCGACCGGGTCGGTCTCGGCGCCAAGGCGGACGCCTACCCGCGCTCGCTCTCCGGCGGTCAGCAGCAGCGGGTCGCCATCGCCCGTGCGCTCGCGATGCGACCCCGCCTGATGCTCTTCGACGAGCCGACCTCCGCGCTCGACCCCGAGCTGGTCGGCGAGGTGCTCGACGTGATGCGCGACCTCGCCGCCGAGGGCATGACGATGATCGTCGTCACCCACGAGATCGGCTTCGCCCGCGAGGTCGCCGACACGGTGACCTTCATGGACGGCGGCGTCGTCGTCGAGTCGGGGCCGCCCGAGCGGATCCTCGCCGACCCGCAGCACGAGCGCACCCGCGCGTTCCTGTCCAAGGTCCTCTGACCCTGTCACCCGAGCCGTCGATCCCGGCGGCCCTCACCGATCCACGGAAGCGAAGCATCAGCATGGAGAAGTTCGACGTCGCCGTCGTCGGAATGGGCGCTCTCGGCAGCGCCGCCGCCTACCACCTGGCCCGCCGCGGCGCCCGGGTCGTCGCGTTCGAGCAGTTCGAGCTCGGCCACGTCCGCGGCGCCTCGCACGACACCTCGCGCATCCTGCGCACCTCCTACGGCGCCCCCGAGTACGTCCGGCTCGCGCAGTCGGCGTACCTCGACTGGGCCGACCTCGAGGCGGAGTCGGGCGAGTCGCTCGTCACGATCACCGGCGGGCTGGTGTTCTTCCCGGCCGGCAGCCCCTACTCCGCCGAGGCGTTCCGGTCGAGCCTCACCGAGAGCGGAGTCCCGTTCGAGCTGCTCACGCCGGCCGAGGTCACTTCGCGCTGGCCGCAGTTCTCGCTGCCCGAGGGCACGCAGACGGTGTACACCGCCGACTCCGGCATCGTGCACGCCGCCCGCACGGTCGCCGTGCTGCAGCTGCGGGCCCGGCAGCACGGCGCCGTGATCCGCGACCGCACGCCGGTCGAGGCGCTGCTCCCCGGCGAGGACGGGGTCGTCCTGCGCACCGCGGGCGGTGACGTGCTCGCGGGCAAGGTGATCCTCGCCGCGGACGCCTGGACGAACGAGCTGCTCGCACCGCTCGGCGCCGAGATCCCGCTCGTCACGATGCAGGAGCAGGTCAGCTACTTCGCGCCGCCCGAGCCGAGCGCCTTCGACCGCGAGCGCTTCCCGGTCTGGATCTGGGAGGACGAGCACTGCTTCTACGGCTTCCCGACCTACGGCGAGCCGACGATCAAGGCCGCGCGCGACGTCTCCGACAACCTGATGGCGCCGCGCGAGCGCACCTTCGTCCCCTCGGCCGAGCTGCTGGAGGAGCTGGCGGGCTTCGTCGGCGCCGTGATTCCCGCCGCCGGCGAGGTGCTGCGCACCGTCACCTGCCAGTACGCGCTGACGCCGGACCGCCGCTTCGTCCTCGGCCCGCTCGACGAGCACCCCGACATCCTGGTCGGGCTCGGCGCCGGGCACGCCTTCAAGTTCACGCCGACCATCGGCCGCGTGCTCGCCGAGCTCGCCCTCGACGGTGCGACCAGCGAGGACGTGTCGGCCTTCGGAGTGACCCCGCCGGTCGCGGCGCCCCTTCTGGGCTGAGGGCGCGGGAGGAGGAGCGTCCCCCTCCCGCGCGCCGTCACGCGACCTCGCGCTCCTCCTCCACCGCCGGCTCGAGCTCGACGACCTCGTGCGACTGCCGCACGACGGGCGCCGCCGCGGTCACGGCGGGTGCGCCGAGCCGCGTGGGGGCGGCGGCCGGCCAGCCGATCGCCTCGGAGGCGCCCCGCAGGTTGCGGAGCCACCACGCCCAGTCCTCGGGGACGAGGCTGAACGGGTCCTCGTAGCCGAGGGCGCGGGCCGCGTAGACCGGCCAGTGCGCGTTGGCCAGCGCGGGGCGGCCGAGGTAGACCAGATCGAGCAGATCCTCCTCGATCACCCGGTTGGCGATCTCGGGCTGTCCGAGGTTCCAGCTGGCGGCGACCGGGATGCCCACCTCCTCGCGGATCCGGGTGGCCGTGCCGACCATGCCGCCCAGCTTGCCGATCGGGATGTCGCCCTGCATGGCGTCGGTGTTGAAGCCGATGCTCACGTCGGCCAGGTCGAGTCCGTGCTCCTTCATCCAGCCGATCGCCGTGATCGACTCGTCGACGGTCGCGCCGCCCGGGTGCAGGTCGTCGACGCCGAGCCGCATCGTCAGGGGGATGCGCTCGGGGAGCACCGCGCGCACCGCGTCGAGGGCCTCGAGGTGGAACCGGGTGCGGTTCTCGAGGCTGCCGCCGTAGGCGTCCGTGCGCTGGTTGGCGAGCGGCGAGAAGAACTCGCTGCCGAGGTAGCCGTGCGCGAAGTGCATCTCGACCCACTCGTAGCCGGCCTCGACGGCGCGCGCGGCGGTGTCGGCGTAGTCCTGCATCAGCTGCGCGATCTCGTCGACGGTCAGCGCGCGCGGCACGTAGGGCATGTCGCCGCCGTAGGCGATCGCGGAGGGCGCGCGGGTCTGCCAGCCGGACTCGTGCTCGGGCGGGAGCATGGCGCCGCCCTCCCACGGGGTGACGAGGCTGCCCTTGCGGCCGGTGTGGCCGAGCTGGATCGCGGCGACGCCGCCCATCGACGTGATCATGTCGACCACGCGCTTGTGGCCCTCGATCTGGTCGTCGTCGTAGAGGCCGGCGCAGTGCACTGTGGTGCGTCCGTCGGGCGTGATCGCGATCTGCTCGGGGAAGACGAGGCCGAACCCGCCGGCCGCACGGGCACCGAGATACATCAGGTGGAAGTCGTCCAGCTTGCCGTCGGTCGAGCGGTACATCGTCATCGGCGACATCGCGATGCGGTTGCGGAGGGTCACGCCCTTGAGCGTGTACGGGGAGAAGAGGTCGGGCATCGTGATCCATTCCGGGGGGAGGGGGTGAAGTGGAGCGAGTGGCCTCAGTGCATCACCGGCGCAGACTCCGGCCGATTTCGCGGCCGTTGCCGGTCCGTAACGTTCTGCTCACGGGGCGGCAGGGGGAGTGAGAGGTCGCGCTGCGGCGCCCGCGCCCGCCATCCTGGAAGCACGTGCGCGGTCCGCCGCCGCGACCGAGGAGGGGGACCCGTGCAGATCCAGAGATCCGGCGAGGATGCGCGCCGCCGCCCGCTCTACGGCGGCTCGGGCGTGCTCGATCTGGAGTACTACTTCCGCGCCACGACCGCACTGCCGAGCTCGGTGATGCGCTTCCACCTCGAGCCGGGCACCTCCGAGGGCGAGCACGTGCACCTCGCGGGCGACGCCGGCAGCTGCTCGCCCGAGAGCTCCGACGAGCTCTACGTGGTCGTGCTCGGCGAGGTCGTGATGACCGTCGACGGCGAGAGCGCCGTGCTGCGCGCGGGCGACGCCCTCTACGCCCCGGCCGGCAGCCACCACGGAGTCGCCAACGAGTCGGACGCCCCCGCCGAGCTGATCCTCGTCTTCGGCCCACCGACCCCGCGCTGACCCACGCGAGGAGCAGACGCGCTGGAGTCGTCCCCTCCCTGCTGGTCGAGCAGCCGCGCCAGCGGCGTATCGAGACCCCGCCGCCCAGGCGCAGAGGCGCCCGACCTCTCCTCCCAGCCCCATCACCACCCGCCCCCACCCCCCTTCCGTGCTTCCGCACCCCGCCTCCCGCCGGCGCCTGCCATCCTGGCCGGGCACGCGCCCGACCCCGTGCATGGAGGCGCCGATGTCCGACGACGGGATGGCCGAGTCCGGCTACCGGCAGACCCTCACCCGCGGCATCGGCCGCTTCGGCAGCTTCGCCGCGGGAGTCAGCTACATCTCGATCCTGACCGGCACCTTCCAGCTCTTCTCCTTCGGCTACGCGAACGGCGGCCCCGCCTACTGGTGGTCCTGGCCGATGGTCTTCGCCGGGCAGCTGGCGGTGGCGCTCTGCTTCGCCGAGCTGGCCGCGCGCTACCCGGTCGCCGGCTCCGTCTACAACTGGAGCAAGCGCCTGGCCGGCCCCACCGTGAGCTGGCTCGCCGGCTGGATCATGGCCCTCGCCTCCGTCGTCTCGCTCGCCGCCGTCGTGCTCGCGTACCAGAGCACGCTCCCGCAGATCTGGCGCGGCTTCCAGCTCGTCGGCGACGGCACCGGCACGAGCGCCGGGGTCAGCGCGGTGCTCTGGGGCGCGATCCTGGTGGCGTTCACGACCGGCGTCAACGCGATCGGCGTGCGGCTGATGGCCCGCATCAACAGCGTCGGCGTGCTGATCGAGCTGTTCGCCGCGGTGCTGCTCGTCGTCGTCCTCGCCGCCAATGCGGTCAACCCACCGAGCGTCGTCCTCGAGACGGCCGGCCGCGGCGAGGGCGTCCCCGGCGGCTACCTCGGCGCGTTCCTCATCGCCGCGATCGCCTCCGCCTACGTGATGTACGGCTTCGACACCGCCGGCTCGCTCGGCGAGGAGACCGTCGACCCCCGGCGCACCGCCCCGACCGCGATCCTCCGCGCGATCACCGCCTCGTTCGTTCTCGGCGGCCTGATCATCCTCTTCGGCCTCCTCGCCGCCCCCGACTTCGCCGACCCCGCACTCGGCTCCCCGTCCGGCGGCCTGCAGCTCGTGGTCCTCCAGGTGCTCGGCGGCCCGCTCGGCTCGGTGTTCCTCGGCTGCATCGTGGTCGCGATCACCGTCTGCGCCCTCGCCGTGCACACCGCCGGCATCCGCCTGGTCTTCGCGATGGCCCGCGACAACGCCCTGCCCGGCAGCGCCCTGCTCGCCCGCGTCGACCCGCGCCGCCGCACCCCGGTCGCCCCTGCCGTCCTGATCGGCGTCCTCGCCGTGCTGATCCTCGTCGTCAACATCGGCACCCCCGAGATCTTCACCGCCGTGACGAGCGTCGCCGTCATCCTGATCTACCTCGCCTACCTCCTGGTCACCGTGCCCCTGCTGCTGCGCCGCCTGCGTGGCCGCTGGCCCACCGCCGACGCGCCCACCGGCTGCTTCTCGCTCGGCCGCCTGGGCCTGCCGGTCAACATCGTCGCCGTGCTCTGGGGCGCCGCGATGGCCGTGAACCTCGCCTGGCCCCGGACCGAGGTCTACGGCGACGGCCCCCTCCGCTGGATCGCCCTCATCGTCGTCGGCGCGGTCGTCACCGTCGGCCTCGCCTGGTTCCGTCTCCGAGGCCGCCACCACCTCGGCGTCCTGCCGGAGCACGCCCAGCCGCGCCCGGAGCCGCTCGACCGCTGACCTCCCGACGTCCGCGCTCCTGCCCGCCCCTCCGTGTCGCCCGATCCGTCACCACCGGCTGCTGCCTCCCCGCCGAAGGAGCCGTTCGCGCCGGATCGCGGCCTCTCTCTGCCCGCGGGAGCCCCGCACCCACTGAGTCGCCCGAGAAGGCGCGTTCTCCGGCCCGGGAACGAGCCTTCTCGGGCGACTCAGTCCAACGAGCTCCTCGCTCACCGCATCGGGGCCGTCGATCGTCTGCGCGGGCTCCCGTCCGACGGTGCGCCAGGATGGACGGCGGGCGACCGCCCGTCGAGGGGAGGGAGCGCCGTGCCGGACCGCCAGGCGCTCTCGACCGGCGCGCTGCTCACGCACGCGGTGCTCATCCAGGCCGTCGCCTTCCTGCTGCGGCCGGCCGCCGTCTACCAGGCGATCCAGCTCGACGTGCCGGCCTGGGCGCTCGGGGCGCTCGGCGCCTCGTTCGCGGTGGTGCCGCTGCTGATCGCGCTGCCCGTCGGCGGCCTCGTCGACCGGGTCGGCGCGCGCTTCGTGATGGCCTGCGGCTCGCTGCTGACGATCGCCGCCGCCGGCCTGCTGCTCCTCGCGGGCGGCGGCCTCGTCGGCCTGCTCTGCGGCACCGCCCTGCTCGGCGCCGGCCACCTCGGCTGCGTCGTCGGCCAGCAGGCCGTGGTCGCCGGGGGAGCGGCCGGCACCCGCCTCGACAGCCGCTTCGGCTACTACACCTTCGCAGCGTCCCTCGGCCAGGCGATCGGCCCCGCGTTCATCCCCGTCTTCGCCGGCAGCGCCGTCCGCCCCGACCCCGCGCCGCTGTTCCTGGTCGGAGGCGCGCTCGCCGTCCTCCTCCTCGCCGTCACCACCGCGATAGCCCGCCCCGCACCCCGTGCCACCGTCGAGACCCCGTCCGAGGGCTCGACGCTCGGCCTGCTGCGGATCCCCGGCCTCGCCCGCGCCCTGCTCACCAGCGCGACCGTCGTCGCCGCCGTCGACCTGACCGTCGTCTACCTCCCGGCCCTCGGCGCCGAGCGCGGCCTCCCCGCGGGCGTGGTCGGAGCCCTGCTGACCGTCCGCGCGCTCGCCTCGATGGCCTCCCGCCTCCTGCTCGGCGCGACGACCTCCCGCTTCGGCCGCACCCGCGTGATGGTCGCCGGCATCGTCGTCTCGGCCGTCTGCCTGGTCCTCACCGCCCTGCCCGCGCCCACGGCCTTGCTCTTCGTCGCCGTCGCCCTGCTCGGCCTCGGCCTCGGCATCGGCCAGCCGATCACCATGTCCTGGCTGATCGAGCGCACCCCCGCCGACCGCCACGGCCGCGCCCTCTCCCTCCGCCTGGCCGGCAACCGCTTGGGCCTGATCGCCCTCCCGACCCTCCTCGGCACCATCGCCGCCGCGGCCGGCGCGGGCGGCGTCCTCATCGGCACCGGCGTCGCCGTCGGCTCCACCCTCGTCCTCCTCCGAGGCGTCCGCCTCGACTGACCACTCGTGGTGTTCCCAATTGCCCGCTTCCGACCAGGGCTTATGACATAATTCTCGTGCACGGCAGGCCGCTATCGATTATCTTTCGAGGCCGCGTGGCGCTCATCATGAGATTGCTTTATTTCGCTCTGGCGATACCCGACGCGTTGCCCACGCAATCAGGCATCCATAAGACGTAGCGAAAAAACCAGGGAAAGCTCGCGGACGGGGGATATGTGGCTAGCAAGAGCAAAAGTCGGAAGCAGGTAGGTTCGGTGCATTTAGAGGTGGACAGAGGCGCGAGCCCTTCTTCCTCGAAGGTCCAAAGCGGGGAAGGAGAAATAACGGTCTTCCTTAGCTACGCTCGGGCTGACGATGACATCTACGGAATGGTTTCGCTCTTCAAGACTACCCTAAGCCATTTCATTTATGCAAAGTCGGGGCGAAAGGTAAAAGCTTTCCTGGATCAGGAAAGCATTGGGTGGGGAGAGCTTTGGCGCGATCGTCTCGAAGCGGAAATTCTGGCGGCATCTGTATTCATTCCGTTGCTTAGCGCCGCTTATCTGGATAGCCAAAACTGCCGTATGGAGTTCAATCGTTTCCAAGCGAACGCATCTTCATTAGGCGTCAACGAGCTTTTGCTTCCCGTCCTGCTCATCAATGCACCGGCGATCTTCAACGAGAATTCCACCGATGACGTCGTTCGCGAAGCGTCGGCCCGGCAGTGGGAGGTCATTGAGGAAGCTGTTCTGTCGGATCCGAAGTCTTCTGCTTGGAAGACCACGATGGCTAGATTGGCTGATCGTTTCGTTCAATCCTACGAAACTGCCGAGGCAAAGCTAGCGGAACTCGAGCATGACGGAACGGGTTCTGACGATATCGTCGACCCAACGAACGAAGACGAGGAGGACGACGACGAGGATCGGCCGGGCCTCGCCGAGGTCACCATCTCGCTCGGCATAAAAATGGACGAGTTGACGGCTGATAGCAAACTTATGGCACCTGCGATTGCGGCGTTAGGGGATGCGGCTACAGGGTCGGGCGGTGTCGGCAGTAAACCGTCTGCTCATCAGGTGCAAACTTGGAGTTTGCGACTGGCAAATTCCTTTAAGGAGCCATCTGAGCGAATCAGCGAGATCGGCGAGCGCATGTTTAACACCACAAAATATATCGATTTAGACATGCGCCGCCTTCGAAGTATCGCAACTGAGCTCATGTCCATTAATCCTGGGCTGGCGGATGGCTACAACAAGGCTTTGGGTCAGTTGACTGGTCTTGGTGCCGTCGGAGAGCAGCTGAATAGCTTGCTCGACCAAATGAAGCCAGCGGAGACCTTCTCCGTTCCTATTCGTAAGGCCCTGCGTCCGGCGCGTCGCGGCCTTACGCGCGTCACGGACAGCCTTCGACTGATGGAGGCTTGGGAGCCGATTCAGATGTAGTGGCTCCGTGGACGCTCCAAGTCTCCGGCCTCTCGCCGTCACTCCAGGCGCACCTCCGCGGCGGACTTGTCGGCGCGCCAGCCTCGCCAGACGGGCTGGCGGAGGGTGCCGCCCGAGGTGCGCTCGCGGTAGCGGACCTCGCCGACGAGGACGGGCTCGACCCAGTGCACGCCGCGGGACTCGGCGGGTGGGACGGCCACCGCGGGCTCGTCGGTCGCGTGCTCGGAGAGGCGGTCGACGAGGCCGCGACGCTCGCGGTCGCTGAAGCCGCTGCCCACCCGGCCGGAGTAGACCAGGCCGTCGTCGCCGGGGAGTGCCGTCAGCAGCGAGCCGACCGAGCCGACGAGTCCGCCCTCGCCCTCGCGCCAGCCGACGATCACCACCTCCTGCACGCGGTGATGGGTGAGCTTCACCCAGTCGCCGGAGCGGACGCCCGGCCGGTAGGCCGCGTCCCGGCGCTTGGCGACCACGCCCTCCAAGCCGAGCGCGAGGCTCGTCGACATCGCCTCCTCCAGGTCGCCGTCGAAGACCGAGGGGACGTGCACGCGCTCGTTCTCGGTCGCCAGCTGCTCCAGAGCCGCGCGGCGCTCGTCGTAAGGGCGGCCGATCGCCTCCGTGCCGTCGATCGCCAGCAGGTCGAAGAGCATCAGGTGCACCGGAGTCGCGCGCGCCGCCGCTTCGATCTCGCGCGGCTTGGTCAGGCCGCCGCGGGTCTGCAGCCGGCCGAAGTCGGGCCGGCCGCGGTCGTCGATCGCGACGATCTCGCCGTCGAGCACGCAGTCGACCGCCACCGCCTCGGCGATCGGATCCAGCAGATCGGGGAATGCGGCCGTGAGGTCGTTGCCGTTGCGGCTGGTCAGGGTCACCGTTCCGCCCGACACCCGCACCAGGGCGCGGTAGCCGTCCCACTTCATCTCGATCGCGGAGTCCCCGGGGATGTCCGCCGCCCGGCCGGCGGTGGCGAGCATCGGCCGGAACGCGGCGGCCTCCGCGATCGGAGAGCTGGACGGCGTAGTCGCTCCAGACCCCGCCGCCCCGGCCCCCGACGCCCCGCCGGACCCCCCGCCCTTCCGCACCCCGCCCCCGCGCCCGTGCGCCTTCCCTCCGTGCGACTGTCCCCCGTGCGCCGCGGCCCCCGGCGCCATCAGGTGCAGCAGCCAGTTCTTCTCGTCCCCCTTCCCGCCCTTCGCCCCGGTGTGCAGCAGCGCGTACCGGCGCGGCTCGCCGCCGAGCCCGCCGTCCGGCCGGCCGGTCAGCACCGCGATCACCTCCTCGCCCTCGCGCCACTTCTCCAGCGCGTAGGTGCCCTCGTCCCAGATCCGCACCTCGCCGCCGCCGTACTCGCCCGCGGGGATCGTGCCCTCGAAGGTCGCGTACTCGAGCGGGTGGTCCTCCGTCTGCACCGCCAGCCGGTTCGGATCGCCGTCCAGCGGCGGCCCCTTCGGCACGGCCCAGCTGACCAGGACGCCGTCGTGCTCCAGCCGGAAGTCGTAGTGCAGCCGTCGCGCATGGTGCTCCTGCACGACGAAGGTGTCGCCCGACGTCGCGATCCCCGCCCCCGGCGAGGGCACCGGCTCCGGCGTCTTCGAGGCGTCGCGCATGCTGCGGTAGGCGGCCAGCCGGTCGGCGGAGGCGTCGGTCGCCGCGAAGCCCGCCATCCGCTCCGGCGACGGCTCGAGCCCCGCACCGCGTGACGCGAGCACCGGGCGCAGCAGGTCGCCGTCACTCCGCAGCCGCTCGACCACCTCGTCCGGAGCGAGGTGCCGCAGGTCCGCCGCCCCGATCTCCTCCCAGGTGCGCGGCGCGGCGACCCGCGGCAGGATCCGGCCCCGCAGCGAGTACGGCGCGATGGTCGTCTTCGCGGCGCTGTTCTGACTCCAGTCGACGAGCACCTTGCCCTCGCGCAGGGTCTTCTTCATGTCGGAGACGACCAGGTCGCGGTGGTCGGCCTCGAGCACCTTCGCCAGCTCGTGCGCGACCGAGGAGATCTGATCGCTCGAGGCGGAGGCGTCCAGCGGGCAGTAGAGATGGATGCCCTTGCTCCCGCTGGTCACCGGGAAGGGCTCGAGCCCCATCCCCTCCAGGAGGTCGCGCGCCAGGAACGCCACCTCGGCGCACTCCGCCAGCCCCGCCCCCTCGCCGGGGTCGAGGTCGAGCACGAGCCGGTCCGGCGGGCGCCGCTCGCCGTCGGAGCCGACCCGCCACTGCGGCACGTGCAGCTCGAGCGCCGCCTGCTGGGCCAGCCAGGTCAGCCCGGCGACGTCGTCGACGAGCGGGTACTCGACGTCGCGGGACGAGTGCGCGAGCGTCGTCCGGCTGAGCCAGTAGGGCGCGGAGGAGGGCAGGTTCTTCTCGAAGAAGACCTCGCCGGGCTCCTCCACAGTGCCGACCCCGTCGACCCAGCGCTTGCGCGTCACCGGCCGCCGGGCGAGGTGCGGCAGCATCGCGGAGGCGACGGACGCGTAGTAGGAGAGGACGTCGGCCTTGGTGAACCCCGCCTCCGGATAGACCACCTTGTCGAGGTTGGTCAGCCGCAGGCGCCGCCCACCCACCGACACGAGCTGCTGCGAGGAGGGGGTCATGACTCCATGGTGGCGTCGCCCGTCCGCCGCCGGGGAGGGAGTTGCGCCGACGGGGGAGGATCGCGGCGAGGGCGGCGGTGTGGAGGAGTGTCTCGCGGCCCGCGCACGGCTGCACTGGATAGCCTGACGATCACCCCACTTCCTCGACAAGGAGCCCCCGTGCCCGAGACGATCACCGACATCCCGCTCACCACGATCGACGGATCCGCGTCGACGCTCGCCGACTACGCGCCGGTGAAGCTCATCGTCAACGTCGCCTCCCGCTGCGGCCTCGCCCCGCAGTACGAGAAGCTCGAGGCGCTGCAGAAGCAGTACGGCGACCGCGGCTTCACGGTGCTCGGCTTTCCGAGCAACCAGTTCCTCCAGGAGCTCAGCGACTCCGACAAGATCAAGGAGTACTGCTCGACCACCTGGGGCGTCACCTTCCCGATGTTCGAGAAGGTCAAGGTCAACGGACGCTCGGCGCACCCGCTCTACGCGGAGCTGACCAAGACCGAGGACGAGGCGGGCAAGGCCGGCAAGGTGAAGTGGAACTTCGAGAAGTTCCTGATCACCGCGGACGGCACCGTGCACCGCTTCCGCCCGACGGTCGAGCCCGACGACCCGCGGATCGTCCAGCTGATCGAGGCGTCGCTCTCCGCCTGATCGCGGCGGCTGCGCGGATCCGATCGAACGGCCGCGCGGGATCGACCCCGCGCCGCGGCAGTCCTAGCGGGCGCGCAGTCCCTCGTCGATCCGCGCCTGCACGGGCTCGACGCCCTCGGGGCAGACGATGTCGGACACCTCGAACGGCGTCGCACGGGTGAAGGGGATCATCTCGATCCCGTCGACGTGACGCAGAAGGACGAGCGCACTGTCGCCGTCACGGAGCGTGCGACGCACCTGCCGCAGGAAGATGCCGGCCATCTCGAGCTCGACCGTGAAGATCCGGCCGCTCACGTCGATCCGGCAGCCGAGCACGGGCTGCGAGGCGGTGGAGGCGGAATCGGGCGCGTGGCGGACGGCGATCGGCTCGTCCTTGCGCAGGGAGCCTCCCGTCCCGGTGAGGGTGGGTGCTGCGACTGCTCGCGCGGTATCGGTCATCGTCGTCTCCGTCCGTGGTCGCGACCGACGGAGAACCGCCCGGTCACTGTCCTCAGACGCTACGACGCGACCCTGGGACGGGGGGTGGGGTTGACGGATGCACCGCGGAGGGGCAGAGCGGCCGGGGGCTCAGCCCTGGCGCGTCTCCTCGGGCTCCGGGAGGACGGACAGCTCGCCGTGCATGCTCGCGACGCTCAGCATCTGCTCGATCCACGCGCGGTTGAGCTTGGGCTGGTGCGTCTCGGCGAAGCGGAAGTGCAGCGGCACCGACGGGTGCAGCCAGACCGAGCTGCGGCCGTGGCCGGTGGAGGCGTCCTCGGTCCAGGAGAGCGAGAAGGCCTCGTTGCGCCGCAGCTTCGACAGCACGGCGACCTTGAGGTGGGCGAGCACCCGCTCCTCGAACTCGATCTCGAGATTCTGCGGTCCATAGGTCAGCGTGGCCACGGGCGCCCTTCGTCAGTGCGAGCCGCCCACGGCGGACAGCTCCTCGGGGACGGTAACCGGTGGAGCCCCTCCACGCGGAATCGACGGACAGACACGCCGATGCCCCATTGACAGCCCGGGCCGCGCCCCCTAGTCGAGGGCCGCTTCACCCGCATGCTGGTCGAGTAGCCCCGCAGGGGGTGCCGCCCTCTCGCCGAGGGCCTCTGCGAACCCCATTCTGGTCGAGTAGCCCCGCAGGGGCGTATCGAGACCCGACGTCGTCAGCAGGGCGGGTCTGCAGACTCGTCCTTCTGGCGCGAGTGGATCTCGATCCGCCCTCTGCGAGGGCTACTCGATCAGCATGGAGCGTCCCCCGCGGACAGCGTCGTCTTCGCGCGCGCCCGTCGCACTCAGCCTCGACGTTCGGCTCGTGCTTCCGCCCCGGGCTCGCGGTTCGGCGCACTGCAGCGTGCCGGGGCCGATTCCGCGTGCGGGAGGTCCAGCACAGCCTGGACCCGCGCCCGGCCGCCGTCCGGCGCGACCGGGTAGCATCGCAGGGCCTGTTCCGGCGGACGAAAGCGACGAGGCCATGAAAACGCGAGTCATCTTCTACCTCATCGGCGGCGTCCTGCTCCTCGGCGCCGGCATCAGCTCGCTCGGCGACGGGGTCTCCGTGCCGGACATCATCACCGTCCTCTGCGGCGTGCTGATCCTCGCCCTCGCCGGCTGGCAGTACCGCCGCTCGCACGGCCCCGACGAGCGCACGCCCGGCGACGACGTCGAGCGCCCCCACCGCTAGCCCGGGCTCCGCCGGCCGGCGGGCACGACCCGCTCCCGCCCCGCCGCCGGCCCCCGGTCAGCAGTCCGACCACGCGTGACTCCGGCCGCGCGGCCCCGAGCGCGCCCTACCCGCGCGCCAGCAGCAGCCGGTACGGCGCCGCCCGCTCCACGCGCCAGCCCTCGGGCGCCAGCACGCGCAGCTCCGGCGCCGTGTAGCTCCGCCGCACCGACAGCGACCCGTCGTAGTGCAGGAACGACCCCGCGGCGATCGGCCGGGTCGCCGCCGCGTACGCGGTGTACGCCAGCCGCGAGCGCTCGATGTCGTTGTGCAGGGCGCGCGGAGCGAGCCGCTCGCTGTCCTCGAGCAGCGCGCTCAGAGCCTCCGCCGGCAGGTGGTGCAGCAGGTGGTTCGACGTCACGATGTCGTACTGAGCACCCTCAGCCACCAGGTCGGCGCTGCTCGCCCGCCGGAACTCGAGCCCGGCCGGCGCCGGCGTCGACGTCGCGAAGGCGAACGCCCGCTCGTCCGGATCGATCGCGGTGATCGCGAGCCGCAGCCCGTCCGCGTGCGCCCAGTCGGCGAGCGAGCGCGCGATGTCGCCGCCGCCCGAGCCGATGTCGAGCAGTCGCAGGGGCTCCTCGCTCCGGAACAGCGGGCGCAGCCGGGTCCGGTAGAGCCGCCGCCAGCCGGAGACGAGCCGGTTCACCGTGCCGAACCGCGCATAGGTCGCGTCGAGCAGGGCGCGGTCGCAGGACGGATCGTCCATCAGCTCCTGCGCGTCCGTCTCCCGGTGCCGGAGGTCGGGGACGAGCGGCGCGTGGGCGCTCACGCCCCGCCGCGCTTGGTCAGCAGCGCCATCTCGACGGTCAGCCCGGGTCCGAACGCCATCGCGCCGATCCGCTCGCCGTCGGCTGCCTCGCCGTGCAGCAGGCGGCGCAGGATGAACAGCACGGTCGCGCTCGACATGTTCCCGACCGTCCGCAGCACCTCGCGCGAGGGCCGCATCTGCTCGTCCGAGAGGCCGATCGCCGACTGCACGCGGTCGAGGATGCTCCGGCCGCCCGGGTGCACGGCCCAGCGCTGCACGTCCGCGGCGCCGACCCCGCCGAGGCCGAGCATCGGCTCGAGCGCGGCGGTGATGTTCGTGCCGATGATGGACGGCACGTAGGTGCTCAGCCGCATGGTGAAGCCGTGGTCGCCGATCGTCCAGGCCATTTCGTCCTCGCCCTCGGGGGTGAGGGTCGTGTCGAGCTCGTCGATGTCGAGCACCGCGGTGCCCGGCTCGGGTGCGCGGGCCGTGACGACCGCGGCGGCGGCCCCGTCGGCGAAGACGGAGGTGGCGACGATCTGCTCCGCGTCGCTGGAGCTGGTCAGGTGGATGCTGCAGAGCTCCGCCGCGACGACCAGCACGACGGCCGACGGGTCCGCCTCGCAGAACGCGCGGGCGGCGCGGAGCCCGGGGAAGGCGCCGTAGCAGCCCATGAAGCCGAGGTGGAAGCGCTGCGTCGAGACGCGCAGCCCGAGCGCGCGGACCAGCTGGTAGTCGGGACCGGGCGCGTAGAAGCCGGTGCAGGAGACGGTGACCACGTGGGTGACCTCGTCCGGCGCGAAGCCGGCCGCCTCGAGCGCGCGCCGGGCCGCCTGCGCGAACAGCTCCGGAGCGCGGGCCGTGTAGACGGCGTTGCGCGCGGCCGTGCCCGGGTCGAGCAGAAGACCGGAGCGGGCGTCGTAGAAGGTGCTCTCGCCGTCGCGCTCCTCGCCGTCCAGCTCGTCGACGACCGTGTGCCGGGTGTCGATCCCCGAGGCGTTGAAGGCCGCGCCGATCAGCCGCGAGCCGAGGCGGGTGACGGCGGGCTGCGCGGCGAAGAGGTCGCGGAGCTCCGGCTGGTGCAGGACCGTGGGCGGGACGGCCGTCTCGATGCTGCGGATGTGGACGCTCACCCGCGGGAACCTACCGCACGTTCCTGCGGGTGAGCGGCGCTCCGGAGGCTCCGCGTGGCGGTGCTCAGAGGATCGGCTTCCCGCCGGTGACGGCGATCGTCGAGCCGCTCATGTAGCTGGCGTCGTCCGAGGCGAGCAGCACGTAGGCGTGCGCGACCTCGGCGGGCTGGCCGGGGCGGCCGAGCGGGACCTGCTCGCCGAACGAGGCGACGGCCTCCGGCGGCATGGTCGCCGGGATCAGCGGGGTCCAGATCGGGCCGGGGGCGACCGCGTTCGCGCGGATCCCCTTCTCGCCGAGGGCCTGCGCGAGCGAGGCGGTCATGCTGAGCATCGCGGCCTTCGTCGCCGCGTAGGGCAGCAGCTGGTACGACGGCTGGTCGGACTGCACCGAGCTCGTCGCGATGATCGAGGCGCCGCTCTTCAGGTGCGGCAGCGCGGACTTCACGAGGTGGAAGTAGGCGCTGATGTTGGTCGCGATGGTGCGGTCCCACTCCTCGTCGGGGATGTCGGTGACCTCCTCGCGGCTCATCTGGAACGCCGCGTTGCTGACGAGCACCTCGAGGTGGCCGAGCTTCTCGACGGTCTCGGCGACGACGGAGCGGCAGTGCGCCGGGTCCCGCAGGTCGCCGGGGAGGAGCAGCGCCTCGCGGCCGGCCTCGCGCACCCACTTCGCGGTGTCCTCGGCGTCCTCGTGCTCGTTCAGGTACGAGATCGCGACGTCGGCGCCCTCGCGGGCGAACGCGATCGCGACGGCCTTGCCGATGCCGCTGTCGGCGCCGGTGACCAGGGCGACCTTGCCGCGCAGGCGGTCGGAGCCGCGGTAGCTGGTCTCGCCGTGGTCGGCCTTCGGCGTCAGCTCGGCCTCGGTACCGGGCGGGGTCTGCTCGGGGGATTCCGGAGTCATGGTGCTCCCTCTCGTCGTGGGTCGGTCCTCCCATGCAAGCCGCTCGCGCGCCGCCGCGCCACGGGGTTGACGCCTTCTTCCGCTCTGATGAGCAGCCCCCCTTGCCTGCTGGTCGAGTAGCCCCGAAGGGGCGTCTCGAGACCCACCGTCACCAGCACGCTGATTCTGCAGACCCCACCTGCTGACCATGGTGGATCTACTGGGAAGACACGGCCGCAGCCATGCTGGTCGAGTAGCCCCGCAGGGGCGTATCGAGACCCACCGTCACCAGCAGTCGGGCTCTGCAGACCCCGCCTTCTGACCACGGTGGATCTCGATACGCCCGCTTCGCGGGCTACTCGATCAGCAGGAGGCGACGACCCCGCCGGCACCCGAGCCGCCCGTCGATCCGCGCCGTCAAGCCCGAGACACCGGGAGCAGCCGGGGAGTTGACTGAGCCGACGCTCCGCACCGGGGCGCACGAGGAGGCCGACATGAGCACGCCCACCGATCGGGGCCCCGGCTCCGACAGCACCGGTCCCGACCGCAGCGACCGCTTCCGCAGCGAGCCGAGCGGCGCCGACCACGACGCGACCACCCGCTTCGACACGACGAGCACCGCCTCGACCGCCACAGGCGCCACAGGCGCCACCGCGACCACCGCCCCCGACGACCAGCCCGCCGCGCACCGCGCCCCCGTCGACCCCGACTCCGCGGAGGCCGCGAAGGCCCGCACCGCCGCGCGCAAGGACATCCACCAGCGCGAGAAGGACCGCTTCGGCGGCCTCAAGATCGGCTGCGCCTTCTTCGGCTGGCTCGCCGCGACCGGCCTCGCGGTCATCCTCACCGCCCTGGTCACCGCGATCGGCGCGGCCGTCGTCGGCACGCAGGACGTCACGGCTGACCTGGCCGCGGACCCCGCCGCCTTCGGCTGGGTCGGCGCGATCGCACTGCTCGTGATCCTCCTCGTGGCCTACTACTCCGGCGGTTACGTCGCCGGCCGGATGGCCCGCTTCAGCGGCGCCAAGCAGGGCGTCGCGGTCTGGGCCTGGGCCGTCGTCGTCGCGATCGTCGTCGGCATCGTCTCCGCGCTCACCGGAGGCAGCCAGATCCTCTCCGCCGTCAGCGGCTTCCCGCAGATCCCGCTCGACGCGGGCGACGCCACCGTCACCGCGATCGTGACCGTCCTCGCCGCCCTGGTCGTCTCCCTGGTCGGCGCCGTCCTCGGCGGCCTCGCCGGCATGCGCTTCCACCGCCGCGTCGACCGCGAGGGCCTCTCGGGCCTGGCCGTCTGACCCCCTCCCTCCCGCCAGATGCCACTTATGAGCCTCCGCCTCGGCGTGTCGCCCTCGTAAGTGGCATCTCGCGGGCTGCGGCCGCACGGGTACCCCGGGCCCTCCCCGCGAGATGCCACTTGGGTACGGCTCACTCGGCGTGTCGCGTACCGAAGTGGCATCTCGCGGACTGCCGCCGGGGCTCGCACCCCCGGCTCGCCCCGCGAGATGCCACTTATGAGCCCCCGTCTCGGCGTGTCGCCCTCATAGGTGGCATCTCGCGAACTGCGGGCTGCACGCGCACCGCGGGAGGGGGCGTACGCCTACGCTCGTGCGGGTGGAGAACGCGCGTGGAGGCAGGCTGAGCATCGAGCTGGCGGAGTGGGCGGCGCCCGCGGCGCTCGCCGGGCTCCGGGACGAGTACCTCGCCTTCCTCGCGGAGCACGGCGACGCGGCGCTCGAGCGGGACGGCGGCCCCGAGCACGTCACCGCGAGCTGCTTCGTGCTCTCGCCCGCACTCGACCGGGTCCTGCTCTGCTACCACCGCAAGGGCCGCTTCTGGGTGCAGCTCGGCGGGCACGTCGAGCCGGCCGACGCCTCCGTCCCCGCCGCCGCGGAGCGCGAGGCCCGCGAGGAGAGCGGCCTCGCAGCCCTCACCCTGCTCGGCGACGTCCCGCTCGACCTCGACCGGCACGGTCTCGGCGGCGGCTTCGGCCGCTGCAGCACTCACTGGGACATCGGCTACGGCGCGATCGCCGACCCCGCGCAGCCCTTCGCCGTCAGCGACGAGAGCGACGCCCTGGCCTGGTGGCCGGTCGACGCCCTGCCCGAGGACGTCCCGCCCGGCTTCCCGGAGCGCCTCGCCGGCGCGCTGGCGGCGGCCCGCAAGCTCTGAGGATCCGGAGCCGCGACGAACGCCCGCCATGCGGCACGATGAACGCATGCCCGACCCCGCGCGCCCCGTCGTCGTCCTCGCCGGAGCGAGCGGCTTCCTCGGCACCGACCTCGCCCGCCGCTTCGAGGCCGACGGCTGGACCGTCCGCCGGATCGGCCGCTCCGGCCCCGACGCCCGCTGGGGCGACACCGCCGCGATCACGCGGGCCCTCGACGGCGCCCGCCTCCTCGTCAACCTGGCCGGCAAGAGCGTCGACTGCCGCTACACCGCCGCCAACCGCGCCGAGATCCTGCGCTCCCGGATCGACACGACGACGGAGCTGCACCGCGCCGCCGCGGCCGCCGCGACCCCGCCGCCGGTCTGGATGAACGCGAGCACGGCCACCATCTACCGCCACGAGGAGGAGCGCGCCAACACCGAGCGGGACGGCGTGCTCGGCGAGGGCTTCTCCGTCGACGTCGCACGCGCCTGGGAGAAGGCGTTCTTCGCCGGCGAGACCCCCGGCGTCCGCCGCCTCGCCCTGCGGATGACGATCGTGCTCGGCGACGGCCCGGCCACCGGCATCCTGCTGAAGCTCGCCCGGCTCGGCCTCGGCGGCCCGCAGTTCGACGGCCGCTGGCCGGCCACCCGCGCCCGGCGCGCGGCCGGCGTGCACCACGAGTACCGCCCCACCCACGGACGCCAGCACTTCAGCTGGATCCACGTCGAGGACGTCTACCGCTCGATCCGGTTCTTGGAGGAGCAGGGCCCGGAGGAGCAGCCCCTCGACGGCCCCGTGAACCTCGCCGCGCCCAACCCGAGCGACAACACCGAGCTCTCCCGCCTCCTGCGCGCCGCGGTCGGCCGGCGGATCGGCCTGCCCGCCCCGCGCTTCGTCCTCGAGCCGGCGACCTTCGCCCTGCGCACCGAGTCCGAGCTGCTGCTCAAGAGCCGCTGGGTCGTCCCCGGCCGCCTCGAGGAGGCCGGCTTCACCTTCGCCCACCCCGACCTCGGCGAGGCCCTCCGCGACATCGTCGCGACCGCGCGCTGACCCCGGGCCGGGATCGCCCGCCCTCCCGACACCGCCCTCCCGACACCGGCGCCCCGCCCCCGCCGCGCCCCTCCCCGATCCCGCGGGTACTCATCGCACGCGCTCGAATGCTAACGTCACCATGCCCTGAACGGCGCGGATCACCGTGTCGCGGTACGAGGCGGCCCTGCGCTCCGTGAACGGTCACGGATCGTCGCGGCGCCGCCGACTCCGCCGGGCACCGCCGACGAAGGAAGCAGCACACCGTGGGATCCAGCGACAGCACCGCCCGGCATACCGCGGCCGGCAGCGTCGAGGTCCGTGCCCGGCGCGTCGACGGGACGTCCGTCGGATTCCGCGCCGTGCTGGTCGCGACCGGCGACGGCCGCCTCGTCGTCGCGGACAGCACTCCCGTCCCGACGGGCTGGCGGTTCACCGGCGCCGCGGACGAGCTGCTCGAGGTCGGCCTGCCCGCCCGCCCCGGGCTGCGCGACGTGAGCGTCGTCTACACGACGACCCTCGACACCCTCGACCACGTCGACGTCCCGGACACGGGCCGCTGGCACATGAACAGCAGCCACCCCGTCTCCGCGTGGCGCTTCAGCGGCGACCTGCAGGTCCGCGCGAACTCGCTGAAGACGCCGGTCTACGTCTTCGAGCGGCTCGGCGGCGGCGCCAGCGGCGTGGGCGTGATCGCCGCGCCCACGGAGATGGACATCACCCTGCACGAGCCCGCCTCGAACCGGGCGCTGAACGTGCACTTCCGCCGGCTCCGGGTGGAGTTCACGCTGCTCCACCTCGCCGACACTGCGGAGGCCGGTGCCGACGGCGAGGCCGTGCACCGGTTCTGGATCGCTGTCCTCCCCGCGTCGCAGCACGCCGACTGGCGCTCGGTGCTGCGGCGGTTCTCCGCCTGCGAGCGGCTGGCCCTGGACGTGCGCTACCCCACCCGCCCCGAGGCGCTCGAGCCCTACTGGTGCACCGGGGTCGACTGGAGCTCCGAGCACGTCACGCAGGAGCTCGTCCTGCGGAACGCCCGCCTCGCCGCGGAGCTGGGGATCCCGAACATCGTCATCGACGACGGCTGGTTCGGCCGCGGACGGGACTCGAGCGACGACGTGCCGATGGACATCGGCGACTGGACCCGATCCGGTCAAGTACCCGGACCTGCCGTGGCTGATCGAGTCGATCCACGCGCTCGGCAGCCGGGTG
Source organism: Rathayibacter sp. VKM Ac-2929 (assembly GCF_022815495.1). NCBI lineage: Bacteria > Bacillati > Actinomycetota > Actinomycetes > Micrococcales > Microbacteriaceae > Rathayibacter > Rathayibacter sp. VKM Ac-2929. Next base: position 158,875 of record NZ_JALGRV010000006.1, on the reverse strand, counting down.
ATCATCTGGTGCGCCCCGCACGCCGTCGGTCCCGCCTCCGCGGCCTTCGGGCGGGTCGGCGACCTCCTCGTCCAGGACGCGCACGGCGCCCCGATCCTGAACCCGGCGATGTTCTCCTCGCTGTGCTTCCGCAGCGAGCGCGCCCGGCGGGTCATGGTCGACGTCGTGCGGGACCTCTTCCGGCGCCACCCCTTCGACGGCGTCACGTACGACCTCTTCGACGGGCTGCCGTCCGAGGAGTGCGAGTCCCCCGAGCACGCGCATGACCTCGGCTCGACGATCGTCGGACTGCACCGCGTCCTCGCCGAGTGCGCGGCGATCACCGAGGCGCAGCCGCGGCCGGTCGTCGTCGAGATGAAGCAGGACCACGCCACCGCCGCCATCGCCGGGCTCGGCTCGGTCGTGCGCGGCGGCGACTCCCCGTACGCGTCGCGGACCAACCTCGTGCGGATGGACCACCTCCAGGCCCGGGGGATGCCGGGGCTGAACGACTACCAGACCTTCCCCCGCTCGGCGTCGCCCGCCGAGGTGTGCGTCATCGCCCTGCGGATGGTCGCCGGGGGAGTCCCCGCCTGGGGACGCGACCTCACCGCGCTCGATCCGGGCCAGCGCGTCTGCCTCCTCCGCGTGCACCGCTGGTACCGCGCGCTCCTGCACCACGGCGCCGGCGCCCACCGCGAGAGCGACCGGGACGGCGTGCTCCTGCTCCGCACGGACGTCGGCGTCGTCCTGATCTGCACCGAGCCGGGCCGCGTCGTCACCGTGCCGGCCGACTGCTGCCAGATCGTGAACGCGACCCTCTCGACCGAGCTGGTCCTGCGCTCGGAGCAGAAGCGGACCGTCCTCGGCACGCGCTCGATCCTCGCCGAGGTCTGCGTCCCCAGGCTGCGCTCCCTCCCGAGCGGCGTCCACCGCCTGGAGCTCGGCACCGGGAGCGTGCTCACTCTCGCCGTCGAGCTCCGGCCGCACCCCACCGACACCGACGGAGACGCCCGACGACCGACCGGACGGACCCCGCCGCGATGACGACCGCGCGCGAGAGCGTCCGGCGGATCCTGCGGGCGAACCCGGACTACCGCCGCGTCTTCCTCGCCCAGATCGTCAGCCAGGGCGGCGACTGGTTCACGATGATCCCGCTGATCGTCCTGCTCCAGCGCCTCACCGGCGACGGCGCCCTCGGCGCGCTGCTGCTCGCGGCCGAGACCGCGGTCATCGCCGTGCTCTCGCTCTGGGCCGGCGGGCTCGTCGACCGCACGTCGCGCCGCACGGTGCTGGTCGCCGCGCAGGCGGGGTCGGCGCTCGCCGTGCTGCCGCTGTTCCTGCTGCAGTCGGCGGGGACCGCGTGGCTCGCGGTGCTCACCTTCGGACTGCTCGCGGCGGGCAAGGCGTTCTTCACCCCCGCCGTGAATGCGATCGTCCCGCAGATCGTGCCGAGGGAGAGCCTGCTCGTCGCGAGCACCGGGCTGAACTCGGTCTGGGGAGTGATGCTCGCGCTCGGCGCCTCCCTCGGCGGCATCGCCTCCGCGCTCGTCTCGCCGTACTTCTGCTTCGCGATCACCGCCGGCGCCTACGGGTTCTCCGCGCTGCTGCTGCTCGGCCTGCCCGCGGCGCGCGGCGCCGATCACGGGGCGGGGCAGGGGGCGGGGCGCGAGGCCGGCCGCCGCGGAGGCCTCGCCCGGTTCGCCCGCGATGTCCGCGAGGTCGCCGCCTTCTGCCGCTCCGACCGGCGGATCCCGGCCCTCCTGCTGGCGAAGCCCGGCAGCCACCTCGGCAACGGCGCCATCGCGCTCTTCCCGGCGCTCGCTCTGACGATGGCGGCGGACCCCGCCGTCGCCGCGAGTCTCCTCTTCGCCGCGCGTGGCGTCGGCGCCGTGATCGGGCCCCGCGTCGCGCGGTCCGCGGCGGAGCGCTCGCCCGACCTGCGCGGCGGGATCGTCGCCGCCGTGCTCCTCTTCGGCCTCGGCTACGCCCTGGTGTCGATCAGCACCTCGGTCGTCCTCGCGATCGCCCTCGTCCTGATCGCCCACATCGGCGGCAGCATGAACGCGAGTCTCAGCGGCTACGGCCTGCAGTCGATCACCGCGAACGACCTGCGCGGCCGCGTCTTCGCGGTCGACACCATGATCGCCATGCTCGCGATCGCTCTCAGCCAGGCCCTGGTCTCGCTCGGGATCCTGCTCCTCGAGCCGCGCACCGTCATGGCCCTGTGCAGCGCCGCCGTCCTCGGCTGCGCGGCGCTCTGGTGGTCCGCGACCCGCCGCACGCCCCTGCGCACCGCCTGACCCCCGTCCGCCGAATCCGCGCTCCAGAGATCGTCGTCCTCGAGCTCCCGCTACGACGACTCTCGAGGAGTCGCCCGCTCAGCAGGCCCGGAGCCGGCCGACCGCGGCCGAGAGCGTCGGAGTGCCGCCGAGGATCGTCACGTAGTCGAGGTCCTGTCTCGCGATCGCCGTCTTCGTCGCGCCCGGGAGGCAGGTCGGCTCGCTGAGGTACAGCGGTGCCCCCCGCTCCGCCGCCGCAGGCCCGGCGGCCAGAGCGTCGGCGAAGCTCGTCGCCGAGGCGACGAAGGCCTCGTCGACCAGCTCCGACGGCGGATAGAGGGCGTTGAGCAGGCGACTGGTGTCATGCCGGTCCGTCCCCGCCACCCGGTGGACGGACTCGACGAGGGTCGACGCGCGCAGGGCCGACTCGATGCCGGAGCTGATCGACGGGGTTCCGCCGAGCAGCTGGCCCGACTCCGCCGAGAGCCGGCGGATCGCGTTCCGCGTCGCGTTGTCCAGATCGCTCCGGGCGCCGTCGACGAGGAGGACGGGCTCGAGCCGACGCCCGGCGATCGGCGCGGCCGAGAGGGCGTCGGGGAAGTCCGTGCCGGTGGCGAGGAAGACCGTCGAGTAGTCGGTGCCGCGGAACGCGTCGGCGACGATCCGCCGCGACGTCTCGTAGCGGTCCCGGCCGGCGATCCGCACGACCGGAGCGTCGGTCAGGTCGTCCAGGCTCCGCAGCACGGCGTCGCTGACCGAGAGGGCGCTCCCGACCACCACGATCCGGCTCGGCCGCAGGTCCTCGACCTGGCGGGCGACGGTCTCGGGGAGCACCAGCGGGTCGGTCAGGAGAAGGCTGCCACGCTGGGCGGACGCGGCGGGACCGGCGGACAGGGCGTCCGGCCAGTTCGCTCCGCTCGCGACGTAGAGCGGCGAGTCGCGGGGGACGTACCCCTCGACGGAGACCAGGGCCGCCGTCTCGTAGCGGTCGACCCCCGCCACGCGCGCGACGTCCGAGTCGTACGGGGTGGGAGTGAAGTCGATGCCGGTGAGGCCGTCGGGCGCGAGCGACTGGTAGGCGTACTGGCCGAGTCGAGCCGCCTCCTCGAAGTACTCGTCGTCGTACGCGGGGACGCCCGCCTCGGTGAGCCGGAAGACGTAGACGCCCGTGGGCAGGCGGTCCGCGCCGCTGAACGAGTAGCGGCTCTCCGCCTCGGGGCCGCCGCGGACCGGCAGCGAGGAGAACTCGACCAGATTCCCGCTCCCGTCCATGATCCAGGCCTGGACGATGAAGTCCGCCCTCGTGACGCCCGGCGCACCGGCCGGGAGGATCCCTCCGGTCACAGTGCCGGCGGACGCCACCAGGATGTCGACACCCTCGTTCGATTCGGTGAAGTGCTCCGCCTCGCTCGCGAGTGGACTGCCGTAGAGGCCGCCGAGAGGGTTGCCGGCGTTCCACGTCGGATACCAGGCGTCGTCGTCGATCACCTCCGCGCGCACCGCGTAACTCCCGCCCGCGGGGAGGGTCAGCGAGTAGGCCTCCTCGGTGACGACCTCCTCGACGACGGTCGAGGACGCGTCCACCGCCTGCACCCGGTACGCCTCGCCGGTGGGAGCGGGAACGGAGTCGATGCGGGCGGCCCGGACGATGCCGGACACGACGATGCTCTCGGCCGCCGAGGCCTGCGCCGGTGACCCCGCCGCGACGGCTCCCGCGAGCAGCGACAGGACCGCCCCCACGGTGGCGAGGAGGCGGACGCGGGACCGGGAGCGGGATGCAGGGGACAACGGCGGCCTTCCGGAGCGACGGAGGCGGCTCGGTCGGGGCGACGGGCTGCCGGGTGCGCCACACGCTAGCGACGACCGCCGACGGGCGCGGCGCGGCGAGACACGTCGTCCCACTCCGGCGACCGGGTCGAGGCGCCGGCGGGAGCCTCCGTGCTAGCGCCCGGCGACGCGCAGCGCGATGTCGCGGCGGTACTGGCCGCCGTCGAGGGTGATCAGGTCGAGCGCGCGGTACGCCCGCTCGCGCGCCTCGGCGAAGTCGGCGCCGCGGGCGACGACGTTCAGCACCCGGCCGCCGGTGGCGACGAAGCGGCCGTCGACCAGCTGGGTCGCGGCGTGCGCGATCGTCACGCCGGGGACCTCGGCCGCCGCCTCCAGGCCGCCGAGCGGGCGACCGGTGGCCGCGTTCTCGGGGTAGCCCTCGCTGGCGAGCACGACCGTCACGGCGACGTCCTCCGAGAAGGCCGGCCACGGGACGGAGGCGAGCGCGCCGGTCGCCGCGGCGAACAGCAGCGCCGAGAGCGGGGAGACCAGGCGCGGCAGCACGACCTGCGTCTCGGGGTCGCCGAAGCGCGCGTTGAACTCGATCACGCGGATGCCGACGTCGGTGACGATGAGGCCGCAGTAGAGGAGTCCGACGAACGGGGTCCGCTCGCGCTCGAGCTGGCGGATGGTCGGGATGGCGACGGTGTCGATGACCTCGTCGACGAAGGCGCGCTCGCTCTCCCAGCGGTCCGCGAGCCAGGGGAGCGGGGAGTAGGCGCCCATGCCGCCGGTGTTCGGTCCCTCGTCGCCGTCGGCGAGGCGCTTGTAGTCCTGGGCGGGCGAGAGCGGGACGACGTCGTGGCCGTCGGAGAGGAGGAAGAGCGAGACCTCCTGGCCGGCCAGGAACTCCTCGATCAGCACGTCGCCGGACTGCAGCCAGAACTCGGCGTGCGCGACGGCGGCGGTGCGCGACTCGGTCACGAGCACGCCCTTGCCGGCGGCGAGGCCGTCGGCCTTCACGACGTAGGGGGCGCCGAACTCGTCGATGACGCGCGTCGCGTCGACGAGCGTCGAGACGCGGGTCGCCCGGCCGGTGGGGACGCGCGCCATGTCCATCACGCGCTTGGCGAAGGTCTTCGAGCCCTCGAGGGCGGCGGCCGCGCGGTCGGGACCGAAGGTGGGGATGCGGCGGCGGCGCAGGGCGTCGGCGACCCCCGCGACGAGGGGCGCCTCCGGGCCGATGACGACGAGCTCGATGCCCTGCTCGACCGCGAAGTCGCTGACCAGGCGCGGGCTGTTGGTGTCGAAGTGGATGACCTCCACGTCGCGCGCGATCCCCGCGTTGCCGGGGGCGGCGATGATCTCGTGCGCCTCCTCCTCCGCGAGCAGGGCGGTGATGATGGCGTGCTCACGGGCACCCGAGCCGAGGACGAGGATCTTCACCCTGACAGGATAGGCCCGCCCCGGAGCGCCCCCGCCCGGGTGCGCGCCCCGTCGCCGCGCGCCCCCTCCCTCCTCCGCGAGATGCCAGTTGTGCACGCCTTCTGCGGCGTGTCGCGTGCACAAGTGGCATCTCGCGGAGCCGCCGGGCACCGGGGGGCACCGGGCGGCACGGCAGACTGGACGCATGGCCAAGGGGAAGATCGACGAGGTGACCGGGCAGGACGCCGTGCGGGCGGCGCTCGCCGGCGGGGCCGACCGCAACACGACCGCGACCGCCGTGCGCTTCCTCCTGCAGATCATCGAGACGAACGTCCCGGGCCGCAGCGTCGAGGTCCGCGTGCCGCCGTTCGGCGCCGCCCAGTGCGTCGAGGGCCCGGGCCACACCCGCGGCACGCCGCCGAACGTGATCGAGATGGACGCCGCCACCTGGCTGCCGCTCGCCACCGGCTCCCTCCCCTGGAGCGAGGGCCTCGCGAGCGGCCGGATCCACGCCTCGGGCGTGCGCGCCGACCTCTCGCCGTTCCTCCCGCTGCTCCACGTCCACCGGCCGTCGGCGAATTAACATCTCGTAAACGCACCGCCGCCGCCCCGATCGACGTTTGACGGACAGGCCCGCGTCGGGTTGTCTGGGAAAGTTCCCCCACTGCGGCAGGAGTTCTCTCCGAATCGCCGCTCGATGCTTGGAGACCTCCTACAGATGCGATGCACTACCTCCGGCCGTCGCGGCCTGACCAGACTCCTCTCCGTCACCGCCGTCAGCGCGGTCGCCGGAGCGGCCCTCCTCGGAGCGGCCCCCGCGAGTGCCGCCGAGGGCGATGTCGCGATCGACATCCTCTCGATCAACGACTTCCACGGCCGGATCGAGGCCGACGGCACGACCGCCGGCGCCGCTGTCCTCGCCGGCGCGGTCGACTCCTACCGCGCCGCCAACCCGAACACGCTGTTCGTCTCGGCCGGCGACAACATCGGCGCCTCCACCTTCACCTCGAAGGTGCAGGACGACCAGCCGACCCTCGACGTGCTCAACGAGATGGGCCTGGACGTCAGCACCCTCGGCAACCACGAGTTCGACAAGGGCCGCTCCGACGTCGACGGCCGCGTGACCGACGAGTCCGACTTCCCGTACGTCAACGCGAACCTCTTCGACACGACGACCGGCGAGCGCGCCTACGACCCGTACTTCATCGCGGACCAGGGCGGTGTCTCGGTCGCCTTCATCGGCGCGATCACCGAGGACCTGGGCACGCTGGTCAGCCCCGGCGGCATCTCCACCCTCTCGATCGAGCCGATCGTCGAGAACGTCAACGAGGTCGCGACCGAGCTCCAGGACGGCGACGCCGCGAACGGCGAGGCGGACGTCATCGTCCTCCTGCTGCACGAGGGCGCCGACGCCGACGCCGCCGAGGCGAACGCCCCCGCGGACGACCCCAAGTTCGGCGCGATCGTGAACGCCGTCGCCCCGAACGTCGACGCCATCGTCTCCGGTCACAGCCACCAGGAGTACAACGCGACGATCGACGCCGGCCGCACCTTCCCGACCGTCGTCTCGCAGACCGGCAGCTACGCCGAGAACCTGGGCCACATGGCCCTCACCGTCGACCCGGCGACCAAGCAGCTCACCTCGCTCACCAGCGAGGTCCTGCCGCTGACGGTCGTCGCCGACGACCCCGAGTCCGACGACCCGGCCGACACCATCGACGTCGGCGCCTACCCGGCCGACCCCGAGGTCGCCGCCATCGTCGAGGCGGCCGCCGCGGTCGCCGTCGAGGAGGGCAGCGTCCAGGTCGGCACCATCACCGACGACATCTCGCGCGCCTACCGCGAGGACGGCATCACCACGAACCGCGGCTCGGAGTCGACGCTGGGCAACCTCGTCGCCGACGCGCAGCTCTGGGCCACCCGTGAGCTCGGCACCCAGATCGCCTTCACCAACGCCGGCGGCCTGCGCGACGACCTCGACTTCGCCGCCAGCGCCGAGACCCCGGGCGACGCCGACGGCGTCGTCACCTACGCGGAGGCGTCGGACGCCCAGCCGTTCGCGAACACCCTCGTGACGCTCCAGCTCACCGGAGCGCAGATCGAGGACCTGCTCGAGGAGCAGTGGGTCGGCAGCTCGAGCCACCCGCAGCTCAAGCTCGCGACCTCGGCGGCGCTGACCTACGTCTTCGACCCGGCCGCCCCGGAGGGCTCGCGCATCTCGGAGGTCTTCTTCGAGAACGCTCCGATCGACCCGGCCGCGACCTTCACGATCGTGACGAACAGCTTCCTCTCCACCGGTGGCGACGGCTTCAGCACTTTCACCGAGGGCACCGGCACGGCCGACTCCGGCCGCATCGACCTCGACGCGTTCGTGTCCTACATCCAGGACCTCGGCACGGTCAGCCCCGACCCGGTCCAGCGCTCGATCGGCCTCACCGCCAACCTGCCCGAGTCCGGTGAGTACGCGGTCGGCGACACGATGACCGTCGACCTCTCCTCGCTGCTGTTCAGCACCGGAGCGCCCACCGACACGGTCGTGACCGTCTCGGTCGACGACGCGGTCGTCACCACCGCCGAGATCGACCCGACGCGGGCCGTGACCGACGACTCGACGGGTCGCGCCTCCGTCGCCGTGCCGATCGGCGAGAGCCTCGCCGGCGGCACCCACACCGCGAGCTTCGCCCTGGGCGACGCGACCGGCACGACGATCAGCCTCGACTTCGCCGTCGCGGCCGTCGCCACGACGCCCACCCCGACCCCGGAGCCCACCGAGACCGTCATCCCGACGACCCCGGCCACGACGGCTCCCGCCGTTCCCGGCGCCTCGGGCGGCTCGACCGGTCACCTCGCCGCGACCGGCGTCGACGCGACGCCGGCCTTCGCGGCCGGGATCGCGGCGTTGCTGCTCGGACTCGGCATGACCGTGGCGCGTCTGCGCCGCCGCACCGCCGCGAAGTAGCGCTCGCACAGGAGAGGCCCCGCGGTTCGCGCCGCGGGGCCTCTTCTGCGTCTCCGGGGGAGCGTGACGTGCGGGCGCCCCCTGGAACGCGAGAACGCCGCCTCCCCGGGTGGGGAGACGGCATCGGAACGCGATGAGGTGCTGTCGCGGAGCGCGGGGCTCAGTGGCGGACGGGGACCTGACGGTATCCGTCGCGGCTGGCGACGAGCACCGTCGACACCGTGCCCCATGCGGCGACGGCACCGAGGACGACGAGGATTGCGATGCTCATGAGTGTTCTGCCTTTCGTTGCTCCGACGTGTCTGCCAGGTTTGGCGATCCATCCGCCGGGATGCTCTGTACAACGTCCACTCTCGGACTTTCTGTTCCTTAGGACAATCGCACTGTTCTTGGCCTGACGTGTAGCGTTCCTACATGGACGTGCGACGGCTGGAACTACTCCGAGAGCTCTCGATGCGGCGCTCGATCACCGCGGTGGCGGCGGCGACGCACCGCACTCCCTCGGCGGTCTCGCAGCAGCTCAAGGTGCTCGAGCGCGAGGCGGGAGTGCCGCTGATCGAGCGCTCGGGACGCGGCGTCGTCCTCACCGCGGCCGGCCGCGAGCTGGCCCGCAGCGCCACGGAGATCGCGACCGCTCTCGAACGCGCCGACGCGGTGTGGCAGACCTTCAAGAACAATCCGATCGGCGAGGTGACGATCGCCACCTTCCCGACGGCCGGGCAGATGCTGCTGCCGGACGCGCTGGTCGCTCTGCGCAGCGTCGAGGGGCTCGTCGTGCACTGCGAGGACGCGGATCCCGGGACCGACGAGTTCCTCGATCTCACCGCCGACTTCGACATCGTCCTCGCGCACTCGCCCACCGGCCGCAGCGCCTGGGCCGGGCACGGGCTCGCGATGGCCGAGCTGATGGTCGAGCCGCTCGACATCGCCCTGCCGCTCGGCCACCGGCTCGCCGACCGCGCGACCGTCACGGCGGGCGATCTCGTCGGCGAGACCTGGATCGGGGTGCCCGACGGCTTCCCCTTCGAGCGGATCATGCAGGAGATCGAGACGACTTCCGGTGAGCCGGTGCGGGTGGAGCAGCGCTTCGCCTCGACGCGCGTGACGGAGGCGTTCGTCGCGGCCGGCCTCGGCATCGCCGTGGTCCCGCGCTACACCGCGGGCACGGCCGGCATCGTCGTGAAGCCCCTGCGCGGCGTGAACTCCGTGCGCCACATCGTCGCGCTGATGCGCCCCGACCGCGCGGAGCGGCTCTCCGTGCGGACCGTCGTCCGCGAGCTCCGCGCCCAGGCGGGCCGCCTCCTCCACTCCATGTGACCGCGGCTGCGGAGCCGCGCCCTCGGAGCCGCGAGGCGGCGCCCCCCTCATGCTGGTCGAGTAGCCGCGCAGCGGCGTATCGAGACCCACCGTCCTCCAGCGCGGGGGCCTGCAGACCACTGTTCCGACGATGGTGGATCTCGATACGCCGATTTCGTCGGCTACTCGATCAGCATGTTGCAGACCAGCGTCTCGATCACGGTGGATCTCGATACGCCGGCTCCGCCGGCTACTCGATCAACATGCTGCTGGGCCCCCGTGCTGGTCGAACAGTCGCGCAGCGCCCTCTTCATGCTGGTCGAGTAGCCGCGCAGCGGCGTATCGAGACCTACCCACCGAACGACGGTGGATCTCGATACGCCGGCTCGGCCGGCTACTCGATCAGCATGCCGCGGCCCCGCCCCGCACCGCGCGGTACCCGATCCGCCGCCGCCTCGCCACTCGGCCCGCACCCGGCCGGGCACAGGGGACAATGGAGGCATGACCGATCCGCTCGACTCCTCGCCGCGCCCCGACGACGTCGAGATCACCCGCGAGGAGGTCGATGTCCGCCGCTCGCCGCGGGTCTGGCGCATCCTCGCACTCGGCGCGGGCCTCGGCGCGATCGTCGCCTTCGTGCTCACCTTCGCGCTGCCCGAGACCGAAGGCTTCAGCCAGGCACAGGTCTTCGGCTTCAGCCTGCTGCTCTTCGTGACGATCTTCGGCGGTCTCGCTGCTCTCGTCGTCGTGATCCTGGACCGGGTCGTCGGCCGCCGCGTCGTCCGCACCACCGCCGAGCGCACGGTCGCCCGCGAGGCGGACATCGACGACGAGCCGGCGGACGACCCGGACGACGCCTCGGACGAGAACGAGGCGCCCGGCACGGAGCCGGACGCCTCGACGCGCTAGGGACGACGCTCTCCAGGCGCAGCGGTCAGCGGCGCTTGCGGCTGCTGCGGCTCGTCGAGCGCGCGGCGTTCTGCGTGGCGCGCTTGGCCTTCTGCGACTTCTTCAGGCGGCCCGCGATGAACGTCAGGAGCAGGGGCAGCAGGCGGTAGATCACGGGGACTCCTCGTCTCGGGCGCACGGAGCGGCGCCCCACGATCATGGACGATGCGCCGCCGCAGGGCACCCCGTTGCGCGCATCCGGGCGCTGTGCCTGCCCGATGCGCGCCCTCCCAGCGTCAGCTCAGCTGCGTGCGCTCCACCCAGTCGAGGTACTCGGGCGTGACGGTGCCGGTGACGTACTCGCCGGTGAAGCAGCTGGTCTCGAGGTCGGTGACGTCCGACCCCTCCAGGATCGCCGCCTTCATGTCGGCGACCTCCTGGTAGATCAGGTAGTCGGCGCCGATCGCCTCCGAGATCTCGGGAATCCGGCGGTTGTGTGCGACGAGCTCCTGCCGCGACGGCATGTTGATGCCGTAGACGTGCGGGTAGCGCACCGGCGGCGCCGCGGAGGCGAAGGTGACGCTGTTCGCGCCGGCCGTGCGGGCCATGTCGACGATCTCCTTCGAGGTCGTGCCGCGCACGATCGAGTCGTCGACGATCAGCACGTTCTTGCCCTTGAACTCGCTCGACATCGCGTTGAGCTTCTGCCGCACCGACTTCTTGCGCACCGCCTGCCCGGGCATGATGAACGTCCGGCCGACGTAGCGGTTCTTGTAGAAGCCCTCGCGGTACGGGATGCCCAGCTTCTGCGCGACCTGCATCGCGGCGGGGCGCGAGGAGTCCGGGATCGGCATGACCACGTCGATCGCGCCGCCCGGCGTGTACTCGGCGATGGTGTCGGCGAGGCGGTCGCCGAGGCGCAGCCGGGCCTCGTAGACCGAGATCCCCGAGAGGATCGAGTCGGGCCGCGCGAGGTACACGTACTCGAACGAGCACGGGATGAGCCGCGGGTTCTTCGCGCACTGGCGGCTGGTCATCCGGCCGTCGGGGGTGATGAAGATCGCCTCGCCCGGAGCGACGTCGCGGACGATCTCGAAGCCCTGCGCCTCGAGGACGAGCGACTCGGAGGCGACCACCCAGTCGTCCGGCCCGTTCACATTGAACCGGCGGCCGACGATCAGCGGCCGGATGCCGAACGGGTCGCGGAACGCGAGCAGTCCGTGGCCGGCGATCAGCGCGATCGTGGCGTAGGAGCCCTCGACCCGCTCGTGCACGCGGGCGACCGCGTCGAACACCTCGTCCGCGTCGAGGTCGCGGCCCGAGATCGAGGCCTGCAGCTCGTTCGCGAGCACGTTGACCAGCAGCTCGGTGTCGGAGGTGGTGTTGAGGTGGCGGCGATCGACGGTGAAGAGCTCCTCGGTGAGCTCGCGCGTGTTCGTCAGGTTGCCGTTGTGGATGAGGATGATGCCGTACGGCGCGTTCACGTAGAACGGCTGCGCCTCCTCCTCGCGCTCCGCGTTGCCCTTGGTGGCGTAGCGGACGTGCCCGAGGCCCATCGTGCCGAGCAGCGAGCGCATGTCGCGGGTGCGGAACGCCTCGCGGACCTGCCCCGCCGCCTTCTTGATGTGCAGCGTGCTGCCGTCGGCGGTCGCGATGCCGGTCGAGTCCTGGCCGCGGTGCTGCAGGAGGGAGAGGCTGTCGTAGATGGACTGGTTGACCGGTCCGGAGGACACGATCCCAACGATTCCGCACATGCCGGAGGGGCTCCCAAGGGGATAGCAGGGGGGATTGACGGTCCATCCTGGCACGCGGACGACGCATCCCCTAACGGTTCGCTCCCGGCGGATCCGCCCGGGCGGGCGCGCTCGCGGGTCGCGAGGCGGGCGGATCGCACGGCGTCAGCAGCCGATCGAGGAGATGACGTACCCGCCGCCGACGTAGGACGGTCCGTGGAAGCCCCAGGCGTTGAGGTCGGTGGCGTTCGCGACTCCGGCGACGAGGGCGGGCTGCGAGCGGCCGGAGTTGTCGAGGTTGCCGCCCCAGGCGTAGACGGTCGCGTTCGAGGCGAGTGCCAGGTAGGTGCCGTCCGTGCTGAACACCTTCGTCAGGGTGACGCCCGCGGGGATCGTCCGCGCCTCGGTGCTGAAGACGATGCCGCCGACGGGCTGCGCGGCCATGAACTGGACGACCGCGCCCGCCGTGGTGACGTAGACGCCGCCGGTGTACTCCTCGAAGGACCAGGCGTTGCTGGTCGCGACGTTCTCCGCGCGTCGGGTCCACGCCGCTCCGCCGGGCGAGGGGGTGAAGGCGACCCCCTGCGTCCACAGCTCGCCGGAGCCTGTACGGGCATAGGTGGAGGACTGGCCGGCCTGGAATTCCACGATGTCGGCGGGTGCGCCGATCGAGGGGGCGAGGGCGTGGCTTCCGCTCCAGAAGCTCACGCTGCCGTCAGCGAGGAGGATCGCGCCGCCGAAGACGAGGACGCCGTTGACGCGGCGGTAGCTCCAGGTGCTGATCGCCGTCGAGCCGGCCGTGCCCGCGATCAGCGTCGCGGCGACCCGGTCGCCCGAGGTCGCGTTCGCCCACCAGTGCAGTCCGCTGCTCGTGAGGGCGTAGCTGTAGCCGTCGTTGGACTCCGCGGCGAGCACGGTGCCGCTGACGCCGGTCACGGCGGCCACCGTGAGCGGGCCCGTGCCGGTGCCGGCGCGCGCCCACTGGTGGACGGAGTCCGCTCGGACGCCGGCGGCGATCCCACCGGCGGAGGTGTTGCCGGCCTGCGCGCAGGTCCAGGTGTCCACGTAGACCATCCCCGTCACCGGGCTCTGGCCGAGAGTGAGCGTGCCCGGGGTCGTCACCGGAGCGCCGAAGTTCGCGCCCCAGTAGCGCACCCGTCCATCAGCGGTCAGCACGGCGGCGTTCCGGCCGGCGCTCGCCGCGACCTCGTCGCCGGAGATCGCTCCGTGGACCCCGTCGGCGACGCCCGGCACGATGGCGGTGGAGAAGGTCGGCCGCTGGTTCGCTCCGCCGGGAGAGCGCGTGAGCTCCAGCACCTGCCCCGGGCTCGCCGTCACGGTCCCCTCCGCGAAGGCGATCGCCGTTCCGTACGCGGCCGTGACCGTGTACGCGCCCGCGGAGCCCGAGGCCGTGAACGCCGGCACGGAGACGACGCCCTCCGCGCCGACGGGCACGACGGCGGAGGCGCCGCCGCCGGTGCTGTCGCCGGCGGAGAAGCTCAGGCCGGGCGGGAGCGAGACGGTCACCGAGCCGCCTCTCGCCGCGGGGGACGTTCCGTCGAGGGCCTGGAACACGACCGTGCCGGCCGGGACGACCTCGCAGCGGACGGCCTCGAACCCGGACACGTCGCGCAGGCCCGGCGGCCCGACGGGCTCGGGTGGTGTCGAGGCGGCAGCAGTCGGGGCGGAGACGACGGCGGCCACCGTGGGGACCGACCAGGCGGCGGCCGCCACGATCGAGCGGCGGCGGAGCGGCGAGCCGGACGGGAAGGCGGAGTCGGCCATCAGGATTCCTCGGGGTGCGGAGGACGGCGTGCAGCGCGGCGCCGTCCCGGATGAAGGAGGGGACTGCGCCGATCATGGCAACGCAACCATTGCTGTGTCAGTCGCGATTCTGAGATCAACCCCTGAAGGGGGTGCGCTGCGGCTGCTCCTCGGGAGTGCGTCTCAGCTGCAGCCGTCCTCGGCGGGTGGGGGCGACTCCGGCTCGACGACGAGAGGATCGCGCAGTGACCGCCGCCAGGCGACCTCGTTCTCGAGCTGTCCCGTCCGCGCGAAGAGGGCGACCTGGTGCGCGCCGGGGAGGGCCTCCGTCAGCGCGGCCCGATCAGCGGGCGTGAAGCCGAGCGTCTGCCAGAAGGTGCCCGAGCGGCGGGAGAACAGCCAGGCGTCGGTCGCCCCGCTCTCCGCGGCCGCTCTCAGCGCATAGCGCGCGAGGGATGTCCCGGCTCCCGTCCTCCGGCGATCGGCCGAGACCGCGACGCTGCGGATCAGCGCGTGAGCACCGTCTCCGCTGAGCTCGAAACCGGTGCTGCCGCAGATCGTCCCGTCCTCGCGGCGGTCGATCCAGAGACGGACCGAGTGGTCCTCCAGGCCTGCGAGGGTGAGATCCGCTTCCGAGAGGAAGGCGCGGAGTGCAGCAAGGTCCTCGGGCAGGGCGGGAGCGAGCAGCACGGAGACGATCCTGGCGCAGACGGGGATCGCGGGTCGTCCCCGGCGGATCGCAGCGTCTGCACGGCGCGGCCCTTCGGTAGGGTCGTCGCGTGAGCAACGAGACGAGCAGCTACGCCCGCGCGGGAGTCGACACGGCGGCCGGGGACCTCGCCGTCGAGCTGATGAAGGCGGCGGTGTCCGCGACCCACGACCGCAACGTGCTCGGGGGAGTGGGCGGGTTCGCCGGGCTCTACGACGTCTCGTTCCTCAAGGACTTCCGGGCGCCGCTGCTCGCGACCTCGACCGACGGCGTCGGCACGAAGGTCGCCATCGCGCAGGCGATCGACAAGCACGACACCATCGGGCAGGACCTCGTCGGCATGGTCGTCGACGACATCGTCGTGGTCGGCGCCCGCCCGCTCTTCATGACCGACTACATCGCCTGCGGCAAGGTCGTCCCCGCGCGGATCGCGGACATCGTCGCGGGGATCGCCCGCGCCTGCTCGGCCACCGGGACCGCGCTCGTCGGCGGCGAGACCGCCGAGCACCCGGGGCTCCTCGGCCCGGACGACTACGACGTGGCCGGTGCGGCCGTCGGCGCGGTCGAGGCGGACGCGGTGCGCGGCGCCGACCGGGTGCGCGACGGCGACCTGGTGATCGCGATGGCCTCCTCCGGGCTGCACTCCAACGGCTACTCGCTCGTGCGCCACATCCTCGCCGAGAAGGGGATCCGCTTCACCGACCCCTCCGCCGAACTCGGGGGAATCGTGGGCGAGGTGCTGCTCGAGCCGACCCGCCTCTACACGGCGCCGCTGCTCCGCGTGCTCGAGGACGACGCGCTCGGCGCGGGCGTGCACTCGATCAGCCACGTGACCGGCGGTGGGATCGCGGCGAACCTGGCGCGGGTGCTGCCGCGCGGCTCCTGGGTCGAGGTCGAGCGCTCGAGCTGGAGCCCGGCCGACGTGTTCCGCGCGCTCGCCGCGATGTCGGGGGCGACGCTGGAGAGCACCGAGGGCACCTGGAACCTCGGCATCGGGATGTTCGCCGTCGTCGACGCCGACGCGGCGCCCGCGGTGATCGCGGCGCTCGAGGCGTCGGGCGTGCCGTCCTGGGTCGCGGGCCGGGTGTCTCTGAGCGAGCGCTCGCTCGACGGCTTCGAGCAGGGCGCCAAGGGCGTCGACGGCGGCGCGGTGCGCCTGGTCGGCTCGTACGCGGGCTGACCGCGGAGCCGTCCGGTTCGACCTTCGGCTCGTGAATCGACCTTCGGCTCGTCGGAATCGGCTGATCGGGCGTGCCGGAGGTGGTACCGCGTGCCGGAGGTCCGTGCCGGAGGGGCGGGGCGCGTCAGGCCGGGCGGTGGCGGGTCGCCGGCGACGGAGCACCCGGGGCGGCGGGCTGCGCGGGAGGGCGCCGGCGCTCGGGGGCGTGCGCCCGCTCCCAGGAGTGCTCGCGGCGGGTCAGCAGCCAGGAGCCCCACGCGCAGAGCAGGAAGGCGGCCGCCGTGGCGAGCAGTGCGGTGATCCAGGTGGCGGCGTCGCGGCTGACGAGGAGGTTCGCGGCGAGGATCAGCACGCCGAACGCGGCGCCGACGCTCGTCCCGGCGATGAAGGCGCCGCTCCGGCGGCTCATCGCGCGGACGGTGACCATGCCGGCGATCGCGCCGAGGCCTCCCACCGCGCCGAGGCCGGCGCCGGAGGCGACGCCCATCAGCATCCCGAAGCCGACCAGCGCGGAGGGGTCGAGCGCTCCGGCGGCGAGCGCGCTCGGGAGGTAGAGGGCCAGGGCGACCGCGGCTCCGACCGCGCCGCCGACGAGGACGGCGCCGATCAGCAGTGCGGCGGTCACGGACATGATCCGGGCGACCGGGCGCGCGGATCCTTCGGGTTCGAACATCGCGGCTCCATCGACGCGGACCCGCGGGTCGTTCCGCGGGTGGACTTCGGACACTACGCCTCCGAGAGCCCTGGCGGGGTCGGCGCGGCGGAGTCCTCGCGGTGCGGCCAGGTCCGCCGGGCCGACGCTCGGGAGCGGCGGCCGATGCTGCGTCCTGCGGCGTCGCGGAGTCGGTGAGGCCGGTTCGATGACGCGGACACGGCAGCCCGGACACAGGCCAGCGGACTCAGCGCCGCAGGCTCAGCGAGGCCGACTCAGCGCCGCAGGGTCTCGCTCGGCAGCTCGCCGAAGCGCTGGGTGTAGTGCTGGGCGAACCGGCCGCCGCTGATGAATCCCCAGTGCGCGGCCACGTCGCCGACGACGAGGGTCTGCGGGCCGCCGGCGACGAGCTCGTCGTGGGCGAGGTCGAGGCGCACGCCGCGCAGGTACTGCCGCGGCGTCATCGAGTAGGCGCGCTGGAAGGCGAGCTGGACGCCGCGCACGGTCAGTCCGGCGGCGTCGGCGATGTCGGCGACGCCGAGCGGCAGGTCGGCGTTCGCGTGCACGAACTCGACCGCCCGTCGCAGCCGCCGGGCGCTGACCGAGTGAGGTGCGAAGGGCAGCGGGACGACCCGGTGCGCGAAGGCCTGCAGCACGGCCGCGGCGGCGACCTGCGACGCGGACTCGCGCTGCAGCGACGAGGGGGCCTTCACTCCGGTGAGCGTGTCGCGGAGCACCCGCACCGCCGCCCACCAGGGGGCGGGCGAGTGCGCGAGCGGGGCGAAGCGGATCGGGCCGGGCGCGGTGCCGTGCAGCTCGGCGGCGGCGCGCTCCAGGTAGGCGGAGTCGAAGTGGACCAGCGCGTCGCGGTACTCGCTCGTCTCGAAGCCGAACGGGCGGCCGGAGGGGAACATCGCCGGACGGCCGGCGACCAGCCGGTTCTCGTCGCGGCCGAGGTCGAGGCTCGCGCGCCCGTCGTTGAGCCAGAGCACGATGTAGACGCCGGTGGGCTCGACCGTGCCGCGCACCGAGCCGAGGAAGGAGGCCGCGTGCAGGCTCACGGGGCCAGGGCCGGTCGACGCGTAGCGGTAGGCGAACGGGACGCGGGTGTGCTCGGCGCGGAAGCCCGACCCGTTGTAGCCGCGGGAGTAGAACGCGCGCGCCTCGTCGAGGTCGCGGCCGCGCGTCTCCGAGTGCCACACGGGCGACGGCGCGGACGCGGGCTTCATCTCGACATCCTGGCAGCGACGACCGACATCGAGCGCGCCCGGGCGGTCGGCGCGCTCACGAGCCGAGCCCCCGGTCCAGCCAGAACAGCCCGAGCGCGGCGACGTCGGAGGTGCCGACGATCGCACCGGAGTGGACCATCGCCGCCACCTCGGCGTCCGGGAACCACTGCTGCCGCATGTCCTGCTCGGTCTCCTCGCGCTCGGGCTCGCCGTGCTCGAGGTCCTCGGCGAGGAAGACGTCGAACGACTGCGCGACGAACCCGTCGGCCTCGCTGAGCCGGCCGAGCGGTCGGAGTCGTCCGGCGCGCAGGCCGGTCTCCTCGCGCAGCTCGGCACGCGCGAGCGCCTCGGCGTCGCCGCCGGGCGAGTCGTGTGGCCAGCCGCCGGACGGGAACTCCCAGGTGCGGCGGCCGATCGGGTAGCGGTACTGCTCGACCAGCCAGAAGCCGTCGCGCTCGCGCGGGACGATCAGCGCGTAGTCGGCGCGCTCGACGACGGAGTAGACGCCCTCGACGCCGCCGGGCCAGCGCACCTCGTCCTCGCGGACGCGGATCCACGGGGTCTCGTAGGCGACACGGGTGGAGAGCTGCTCAATGCGGCCGTGCTGCCCGGACTGCTCCGGGAACGCAGAAGCCGCGGGGTCGCTCGACTGGAGCGGCCCCGCGGCGGAGGAGGGATCAGGCACGCTTCTGGTGCTGCTCCTCGACGAGGTCGGTGTCGTCGCCCTCGTCCTCGTCGTCGATCCACTTCGAGTAGTCCGGCTCGTCCGGGTGGCTGAGCTCGCGCTCGAGCGCACTGTAATCGACCGTTGGGCTGAACGACTTCAGCTCCCGAGCGATCTTGGTGTTCTTTGCCTTCTGACGGCCGCGCCCCATGGGTGACCCCCTCACGATGACAGGCCAGACGGGCGGTGAGCCGGCTGGAGAAAAAGAAGCAGACAGGAAGTATGAAATCTAGCCGGTAGTTTAGCAGACGAGGCACCGGCCCCCCTGTGCGCGAGCAGCGGAGTGAGCGGCGCCTCCCGACCGCGTGGGGAGCACCGTGGACAGTGCGCTCGATCCGCGGCCCGTCGTCGTGGTCGGCGCCGGTCAGGCGGGGCTCTCGGTCGCCTACTACCTCCGCCGTCTGGGCCTGCGCCCGGGCGTGGACTTCGCCGTCCTGGACCGCGGGCCGCGCGCCGGCGGTGCCTGGCAGTTCCGCTGGGAGGCGCTCCGGCTCGGCTCCGCGCACCGCGTGCACGACCTGCCCGGGATGGACCGGCTCGGCCTGTCCTTCGCGACCGCGGACCGCCGCCGGCCCGCGCGCGACGTCGTCACGGAGTACTACGAGGCCTACGAGAGCGCCTACGAGCTCGCCGTCCGGCGGCCGGTAGCGGTGCGCGGCGTCAGCAGTGCGACGATCGGCGACAGGACGGCACCGCTCGTCGTGGAGACCGACGCCGGCAGCGAGCGCACGCGGATCCTCGTCAACGCCACCGGGACCTGGGGCTCGCCGTTCCTGCCGTACTACCCGGGCCGGGACGACTTCGAGGGCGTCCAGATCGACACGACCGAGTACCTGCGCGCCGCCGACTTCGCCGGGCAGCAGGTGATCGTGGTCGGCGGCGGGACCTCCGCGATCGGCTTCCTCCTCGAGCTGGAGCGGGTCGCGCGCTCGCTGACCTGGGCGACGCGGCGACCGGTGGTCTACCGGGACGGCGAGCAGCTCGCGCTGGAGTCGGCGGTGGAGGCGGTGGCCGAGCAGGACCGCGCGGCGCGGGCGGGCCGCGCGCTGCCGAGCATCGTCGGCGGCACCGGGGTGCAGCGCACGCGCCGGGTCGTGGCGGGCATCGAGCGCGGCGTGCTGCACGAGCGCGGCATGTTCTCCTCGATCGAGCCGCACGGGGTGCGCTGGCCGGACGGCTCCTACACCCGCGCCGACGCGATCATCTGGGCCACCGGCTTCCGCCCGGAGCTGCGGCACCTCGCGCCGCTCGGCCTGCGCGAGCGCGAGGGCGGGGTCGCGGTCGAGGACGGCGCGTCGCTCACGGACCCCCGGGTCTTCTTCGCGGGCTACGGGCCGACGGCGTCGACGATCGGCGCGAACCGCTCCGGCCGGCGGATCGCCCGCGCGGTCGTGGCGCGGCTGTCCTGACGGCGGCGCGGCCCGGTGAGGCGGCGCCCTTCCCTGCTGGTCGAGTAGCCCCGGAGGGGCGTATCGGGACCCGTCGTCGTCAGGACGGTGGTCCGCAGGGTCTGTGTCCTGGCGATGGTGGATCTCGATACGCCCGCTGCGCGGCCTACTCGATCAGCAGAAAACGGCGCGGGCCGCGGCGCGGGCCGCTCATTCGGCGAGGGCGGCGCGGGCCGCTCGGTCGGCAGAGAAGGCGCGGGCCTCCGCCGCTCAGTGGGCGTCGCGCCGGTCGATGGGGACGACGGAGCCGCGGTAGCGGATCCCGTCGACGCGGATCGAGCCGGCGAGGGCGGGCGTGATCGGGGCGACGACGAGCGTCGAGCCGCCGGGCGCGAGGCCGAGGGCGGCCGAGAGCACCGCGATCGAGGCGGCGGCCGACCACGCCTGCGGGCGGCAGGCGGCGGGGTACGGCACGGGGGCCGCCACCTCGGCGGCGGCGTCGCCGGAGTGCAGCTCGGGCATCCGGTAGCCGAAGCCCTCGGCGGCGGCGAGCAGTCCGCGGGAGAGGGCGGTCGCCTCCGCGCCGAAGCCCTCGCGGGCGAGCCCGGCCACGGCGATCGCGGTGTCGTGCGCCCAGACCGAGCCGCCGTGGTACGAGAGCGGCCAGTAGCCGCCGGAGTCGGTCGACAGGGTGCGCAGCCCGTAGCCCGAGTCGAGCTCGGGGGAGCCGAGCAGCTCCGCCACGCGGGCCGCCTGCTCCGGCTGCAGGATCCCGGTGCCGAGCAGGTGCCCGATGTTGCTGGTGACGGTGTCGACCGGCCGCTTGAACGCGTCCAGCGCGATCGCGGGGTGCCCGCCGTCGGCGTCGTCGATCCAGAAGGCGCCGGTGAAGCGGTCCTTGAGCGCGGCGGCGTAGGCGCGCCACTCCGCTCCGTCGCGGCCGAAGTGCTCGAGCAGCGCCGCACCGCCGACCGCCGCCTCGTGGGCGTAGGCCTGCACCTCGCAGAGTGCGATCGGCCCCTCGGCGAGGCTGCCGTCGCGCCACTGGATCGAGTCGCCCGAGTCCTTCCAGCCCTGGTTCGCGAGGCCGTGGCCGGTGGTGTCGACGTACTCGAGGAATCCGTCGCCGTCGGAGTCGCCCTCGTCGCGGAGCCAGCGCAGCGCGGCCTCCAGCGCCGGCAGCAGCGCCTCGACCTCCTCGTCCGCGAGACCCCAGCGCCAGGCGTCGTGCAGCAGGCAGACCCAGAGCGCGGTCGCGTCGACGGTGCCGAAGTAGAGCGGCGGCAGCGAGACGCCCTCGCCCGGGATCTCGAGGGTCGTCGAGCGCAGCTCGTGCATGATCTTGCCCGGCTGCTCGGCCGTCTCGGCGACGTGCTCGGTGCCCTGCAGCCCCGCGAGGACCCGGAGGGTCGAGGCGGCCAGCTCGGTGCCGAGCGGGAGGAGCATCCGCGCCGCCCAGATCGAGTCGCGGCCGAAGAGCGTGAAGAACCAGGGCGCGCCGGCCGCGAGGAACGGCTCGTCCGGCCGCTCGAGGGTCACCATCCGCAGCGCGTCCAGGTCGTCGAGGGCGGCGCGGCACCAGGAGGCGAGTCGCGAGTCGCCGGCCTCGACGACGGCGCCGGCCCACTCCGCGGGGCCGGGGGCGGCGCCGACGACGGCCGCGGAGTCGGTCATCGCGATGCTCCAGACGACCTCGACCGCGCCGCGGGCCGGGACGACGACGTCCCAGGAGAGCGTCCCGCCGGGGGAGACCGCGGCGCCCTCGGCGCGGACCTCGGCGCGGGCGCCTGCGTGGGTCCAGACCAGGGAGGAGCCGTCGACGGCGGTCGCCACCGCGGTCTCGTCGCGCAGTCCGGCCTTCACCACGTGCACGAGCGAGAAGTCGGGGTCGAGCGCGAGCTCGACGGTGGTGGCGACGGAGTCGGGCAGCGCCGACTCGAGCCGGATCCGCTCCTCGAGCCGGCCGGGGGTGACCGTGCGGAGGCGCACGACGCGAAGGCGCGGGTCGGCGGCGTCGTCGTCGAGGTGGCGCGCGAGGGCGGTGAAGCGGGCGGAGGAGGCGCCGTCGCGGCCGACCGCGATCGACTCGAGCGGCCCGCCGCCGACGAGCAGGCGCAGGCCCGCCAGGACGCGGACGTCGCCGTGGTAGAGCCCGTGCGCGGGCAGCGCGCCGAGCTCGCCGGCGTCGTCGCTCCAGAGCTGGGTGGGCGCCCGGAGCAGGACGACTGCGTCGTTCAGCAGGGGCTGCCGGGGCGGGCGGGGGTGGTCGTCGTGGTCGGTCGTCACGCTCGACTCCTCACTGGATCGTCGGTACTGGAGCGTACGGCCGGTTGACAGCGCCGTCGCCGCAGGTAACATTACCCAGGAATTTGATCGATCAAATAACTCGGTCCGCGGGGATTTGAACGATCAAGCCCGAGCATCGCACCACCGCACACCCGTCGAGGAGGACGCATGGCACTGCCGACCGTCGAGGACGTCGCCCGCGCAGCCGGTGTCTCGCGCCAGACCGTCTCGAACGTGCTGAACAGCCCGCAGATCGTGCGCGAGAGCACCCGGGAGCGGGTGGAGAAGGCGATCGGCGACCTCAACTACCGGCCGCACGCCTCCGCCCGGCGCCTCCGCACCCGCAAGTCCGGGACGATCGGCGTCCGGATGGACCGGGTGCTCGACGGCGTCTCCGGCAGCCTGCTCGACCGCTTCCTGCACGCCGTCACCGAGCAGGCCGACGCCCGCGGCATGCGGATCCTGCTCTACACGGCGGCGAGCCCCGAGGAGGAGATCGAGCGGATCGGCAAGCTCCGCGACGGAGCCGACGTCGACGCCTTCGTGCTCACCTCGACCTTCTACGGCGACCGGCGCACAGCCTGGCTGATCGAGCAGGGCGTCCCGTTCGTCACCTTCGGGCGCCCATGGGGGCTCGACGACCAGGGCGACCCCCAGCACCTCTGGGTCGACGTCGACGGCGCCGCGGGCGTCGCGCAGGCCACCGCGCATCTCGCCGACGAGGGCTGCTCGCGGATCGCGTTCTTCGGCTGGCCGGACGGCTCGGCGACCGGCGACGACCGCCGCAGCGGCTGGGAGCGGGTGATGGCGGAGCGCTTCGCCGGCGTGCCGCTGCTCGTCGCGGAGGCCGAGGACGACGTGCAGCGCGCGCGCTCCGCCGCGATCGCCTTCCTCGAGGCGCACCCCGGCGTCGACGGGCTCGTCTGCGTCTCCGACTCCCTCGCCCTCGGCGCCTCGATGGCGGCCGTCGCGGTCGGCCGGCCGAGCCTTGCGATCGTCGGCTTCGACAACACCCCGGTCGCCGGAGCCGTCGGCCTCTCCAGCGTCGAGCAGGACCTCGGCGCCGTCGCGGCCGGCGCCCTCGAGCTCCTCCTCGGCGAGCAGGGCGACGACGTCGTCCACCGCCCCCTCGCCCCCGGGGAGGCGCACCGCCTCATCACGCCGCACCTCGTCGTGCGCACCCCGCTCCACCACTCCGAGAGCTGACGCCGCACACCGGGCGCCGGCTTCCCCCACGACTCCCCATGACTCCCTCCCGAAACCCATGAAAGGTCAGAACATGACGCACAGCACCAGAACGGCACGCTGGGGTGCCGCGGTCCTCGCCGGCGGCCTCGCCCTCTCCCTCGGCGCCTGCTCGAGCGGCGGCGGCGGCGGCGGATCGGACGACTCCGCCGGGCTCACCGTGATGATCGGCTCGTCCGGCGACGCCGAGACCACCGCCGTCACCGACGCCGTGAACTCCTGGGGCGAGGCGAACGACACCGCCGTCGACGTCGTCGCGGCCAGCGACCTCACCCAGCAGCTCGGCCAGGGCTTCTCGGGCGGCAACCCGCCCGACCTCTTCTACATGAGCTGGGACCAGTTCCAGACCTACGCGAGCAACCGCTACCTCGAGCCCTACGCGCAGGACGCGGACGACGCCGACGCCTTCTACCCGGCGCTGCGCGACGCCTTCACCTACGACGACCAGTTCTACTGCGAGCCCAAGGACTTCTCGACGCTCGGCCTCGTGATCAACACCGACCTCTGGGCGGCCGCGGGCCTCACCGACGCCGACATCCCGACCGACTGGGCGTCGCTCCAGTCCGCCGCGCAGAAGCTCACCGCGAACGGCGTGACCGGGCTCTCCTTCGGCCCCGAGTACGCCCGCATCGGCACCTTCATGAACCAGGCCGGCGGCTCGCTGCTCTCCGAGGACGGCACCACCGTCACCGCGGACACCCCCGAGAACGTCGCGGGCCTCACCGAGGTGAAGACCCTGCTGAGCGACGGCGTGCTGAAGTTCCCGGCCGACCTCGACTCCGGCTGGTCCGGCGAGGCGTTCGGCAAGGGCGCGGCCGCGATGGTGATCGAGGGCCCGTGGATCAACGGCGCGCTCGAGGCCGACTACCCGGACGTGAACTACACGATCGCCGAGCTGCCCGCGGGCCCCGGCGGCACGTCGACCTTCACCTTCAGCAACTGCTGGGGCATCCCGGCCGGCAGCACCACCGCCGACCAGGCGGAGTCGCTCGTCGCGTCGCTCACCTCGGACGAGCAGCAGCTCGCCTTCTCGGACGCGTTCGGCGTGATCCCCTCGACCGAGTCGGGCGCCGCGGAGTACGCGAGCAAGTACCCCGAGAACGCCGCCTTCGTGACCGGCAACGACTACGCCGTCAGCCCGGTCGCCTTCGCCGGCGCCGCCACCGTGATCACCGACTTCAACTCGGCCCTCGAGGGCCTGGCGTCGGGCGACCCGGAGGCGATCCTCGCGGACCTGCAGACCAACCTGCAGGACGCGCTCGACACCGCGAACGCGAAGTAGCGCGGGACGACGCCGATGAGCACCGCCACCGCCGCCCGGAGCCGCCGCTCCGGCATCCGCGGGAACGAGGCCCGCTACGGCTGGCTGTTCACCCTCCCCGCGATCCTCGTCGTCGGCGTCTTCCTGGTCGTCCCGATCGCCCTCGCGCTCTGGGTGAGCGTCAGCAACTGGAACGGCCTCGGCTCGCCGCTGGGCCCGACCGCGCAGTTCGTCGGCGCCGACAACTACCGGGCGGTGCTCCTGGACTCCGGGCTGGCGCAGAAGGACTTCGGCACGGCGATCCGCAACAACGTCTACTACGTGCTGCTGGTCGTGCCGCTGCAGACCGCGCTCGCGCTGTTCCTGGCGGTGCAGGTCAACCGCCGGGTGCTGCGCGGGCGCGGCTTCTTCCGCACCGCGTTCTACTTCCCGTCCGTGACCTCGTCGATCGCGATCACGGTGATCTTCCTGTTCCTCTTCAGCGCCTCCGGCGTCGTGAACGCGGTGCTCGGCTGGTTCGGCGCCGACGGCCCGACCTGGATGGCGGATCCGACCGGGGTGCTGCACTCGCTGCTCGGGCTCGTCGGCGTCGACGGCGCGTGGTTCGCGGGCGGCGCTCCGCTGGGGCTGACCTGGTGGGACTGGCTGTCCGGGCCGTCGGTGGCGATGTGCGTGCTGATCACCATGGCGATCTTCACCACCTCGGGCACCTTCATGCTGCTGTTCCTCGCGGCGCTGCAGAACATCGGCGCCGAGATCGACGAGGCGGCGCTGATGGACGGCGCGGGGCCGCTGCGGAAGTTCTTCTCGGTGACGCTGCCGATGCTGAAGCCGACGCTGTTCACCGTGCTCACCCTGGGGCTGATCGGCACCTGGCAGGTGTTCGACCAGATCTACCTGACCGGGGGCGGCGCGCCCGGCAAGACGCTGCTCACCCCGGCGTACCTCGCCTACGAGTCGTCGTTCACGGATCTCCGCTGGGGTCAGGGCGCGGCGATCGCCTTCATCCTGTTCTTCATCATCGTCGTCCTGACGCTGCTGCAGCGCGCGATCCTCCGCGAGAAGGGCGAGCCGAGCGCCCGCCGGACCCGCCGGGCCGCCCGCGCGGACGCCGCGACGACCCTCACGACGGGAGGAGTGCGATGAGCACCCTGGTCGACTCCGAGCCGCGCACCGAGGCGGAGCCGCCGCCCCAGGCACCGCTGCCGCACCGCCGCGTGCAGCTCGGTGCCCGCGGGCGCGCCTCGCTGATCGGCGGCTACCTGCTGCTGATCGGCCTCGCCCTGGTCTACATCTACCCGTTCCTGATCTCGGTGGCGTCGTCGTTCAAGACCGACGCCGACGCGACCTCGAACCCGCTGTCGCTGCTGCCGGCGACCTGGTCGTTCGCCTCCTACGAGCGGCTGTTCACCGACGTGCCGCTGCCGCTCTGGACGCTGAACTCGGTGATCGTGACCGTCTTCGTCACGGTCGGGCGGGTGTTCTTCGACTCGCTCGCGGGCTACGCGCTCTCGCGGCTGCGCTTCCGCGGTCGCGGGCTGCTCTTCGCGCTGTTCATCGGCGTGATGAGCGTGCCGGCGGTGGTGCTGCTGATCCCGCGGTTCCTCATCCTCAAGCAGCTCGGGCTCTACGACAGCTACGCGGGGATGATCGTGCCGCTGATCGTCGACGCGGCGGGCATCTTCATCATGAAGCAGTTCTTCGACTCGATCCCCCTGTCGATCGAGGAGGCCGCCCGGATCGACGGGGCCGGCGTGTTCCGGACGTTCCGCTCGATCGTGGTGCCGATGGCGCGGCCGGCGATCGTGACGCTGTTCATCCTGTCGTTCCAGGGCTCGTGGAACGAGTTCTCGCACTTCGTCGTCTCGCGGCAGTCTCCGGAGCTGAACACGCTGACGACCGGAGTCGCCTCGCTGGTCTCCGGGCAGCTGGGCACCGGCAACCAGTACCCGCTGCAGCTCGCGGCGGCGGTGCTGATGTCGATCCCGGTCGCGGTGCTCTTCTTCGTCTTCCAGCGGCGGATCATGAACACCACGGAGGGCGCGGAGAAGGGCTGAGCGGAAGGGTCTCGATACGCCGCGTGCCGCGGCTACTCGACCAGCATGCACTTCATGCTGATCTGATGGAGCGAGCAGCGCGCCCTCCATGCTGATCGAGTAGCGCGCGCAGCGCGCGTATCGAGATCCGGGAACACGGAAGGGGCGCCCCGCCGCAGCGGAGCGCCCCTTCGCCCGTGCTACTTCTTCAGGAACTCGAGGACGACGCGGTTCCACTCCTCGGCGTGGCTGACGTTGACGCCGTGCGGGGCGCCGGCGACGACGTGGAGCTCGGAGCCGGGGATCGCGGCGTGCGTGCGCGCACCGGAGCCCTCGAAGGGGACGGTGCCGTCGCCGTCGCCGTGGATGACGAGCGTCGGGACGGTGACCTTCGGCAGGTCCTCGCGGAAGTCGGTGCCGGCGAACGCGGCCATGCAGGCCAGCGCGGCGTGCTTGGACGACTGCTTCGCGAGCGCGAGCGCGTCCTGGCGCTGCGCCTCGGTGACCTTGAGCTCGCCGTTCACCGAGAAGAACTCGGTGGTGAACTGCTCGTAGAACGAGTCCTCGTCCTTGGTCAGGCCGGCGGTCATCTCCGCGGCGGCCGACTTCTCCAGCGGTCCGTCCGGGTTGTCGTCGGTCTTCATCAGGTACGGCGGCACGGCCGACGCGAAGACGACGCTGTGCAGGCGCTCGGTGCCGTACTTCGAGAAGTAGCGGGCTACCTCGCCGCCGCCCATCGAGAAGCCGACGAGGGTGACGTCCTGCAGGTCGAGCTCGGTGAGAAGCGTGTGCAGGTCCTCGGTGAGGGTGTCGTAGGTGTAGCCGGTGAGCGGCTTGTCGCTGCGGCCGAAGCCGCGGCGGTCGTAGGTGATGACGCGGAAGCCGGCCGCCGCGAACGCGGGGACCTGCTCGCTCCAGGACTCGCCCGACAGGGGCCAGCCGTGGATCAGGACGACGGGGCGACCCGAGCCGCCGGTGTCGTCGACGTGGAGGTCCGTGTCCTTGAAGAGGCCGTGGTGGGCGGTGATCTCTGCCATGAGTCGTGCTCCTTCCGGCGCCGTGGATCGGCGTCAACTGTCTGTTCGAAGGAGTGTGGCGCCGCGGATGGGGAGCGAGCCGTGAGGGGAGGGGCCCTTGACAGCCCCTCCCCGTACTGGCTACGAGAGCGCGTCGACGGCGGCGAGGATCGCCTCGGTCTCGGTGCGCGTCGTGTAGTCGACGTGCACGTCGGCGAAGCGGACCACGCCCTCGGCGTCGAGCACCAGGACGGTCGGGAACGGGATCGCCGGGGTGTCGTCGGCGTTCGAGTCCTTCACCGCGAAGCCGAGCGCCGTGTGCGCCTCGATCGCCGCGTCGCTGGGGGCGGTGACGATGCCGAGCTCGGTGGCGAGCGCGTTGCCCGGATCGGTGACGACGGTGAAGCCGAGCTCGCCGCCCAGCGTGGCGGAGGCGTCGGGCGTCTCCGGGCTGACCGCGACGAAGGCGATGCCGCGGCTCGCCAGCTCGGGGGCGAGGGTCGCGTCGTAGTGGCGCAGCGTGATGTTGCAGTACGGGCACCAGGCGCCGCGGTAGAAGACGAGCACGGCCGGGCCGTCGCCGAGGAGGGAGGAGAGCGCGACGCTCTCGCCGCCCCCGGTGACCACGGTCGCGCTCGGCAGCCGCTCCCCGGCCGCGACGGCTCCGGCGGGGACGCCGTTCTCGACGAGGTCGGCCTGCTCGCTCGCGAAGACCGTGGCGAGCTCGTCGCCGATCGTCTCGTTGAAGCCGGTGGTGAAGTCGGCGGTCTGCGCGCCGATCGTCGCGGTGGTCTGCTCGGTGGGCATCGTCGTCTCCGTCCGGGCGGCCGTGGATCGGACGCTCCGGCGCGATCGTAGGGAAGCGGACTCGGAGCGGACCTGGGCGACGTCACGGTTCGTCATGAAGAGCCTCTCGGCGCAGACGAAGACGCCGCCCCGGATCGCGAGATCGCGACCGGGACGGCGTCCGTGCTCCCGCGCGGGAGCGGGGAGGCGCTGCTGCGGACTACTGGAATCCGCCGCCGCGGTCCTCCGGGTCCTCGACGGGGTCGGAGTCGGGGGCGTCGAGCGCGTAGGTCACGTGGACCGACTCGCCGACCTCCTTGGCCGAGACGGACGTGTAGACGAGGTGCGTCTCCTGGCCGTCGACGGCGGCGTAGACGTCGACCGACTTCTCGTAGCCGCCCTCGGTGCTGACACGGGTCTCGGTCTGGCCGTCGAACGGCCCGCCCTGGAAGAAGGCGAGGTAGCTCTCGCCCTCGGAGAGTTCGCGGATGTCGTTGCTCATGGGACAGGTCTACCACTCGGGATCGAGCGTCCGCCGGGCGGCCCGTGTCCGCGGCTCCCGCCGGGCGGCGAGAACGTAGGATGACGGGGATGACGATCGGACGCCGCCTCTTCCTGTCGGGAGCCGCCTCGGGCGCCGGTCTCCTGGTCCTCGCGGGCTGCACTCCGCCGCGGCCGACCCCCACGCGCTCCGTCACCGAGGCCCCGGTGCCCACGCCCAGCACCACCGCCGTGCCGACGCCGGCCGCGTTCGTCCGCTCCGGCTGGGCCGAGGACCCGTACGCACTCGGCGCCGTCTCCTACCTCGCGGTCGGAGCCACCCCCGAGCACCGCGACGACCTGGCCGGGAACGTGCTCGACCGCCTGTTCTTCGCCGGCGAGGCCACCGACTCCCAGGAGCCGGGCACCCTGCAGGGCGCCTGGAACTCCGGGGTCCGCGCGGCCGGCGAGATCGCCGCGATCGCCGAGGAGGGCGAGCGGATCGCGATCATCGGCGCCGGGCTCGCGGGCGCCGTCGCCGCCCGCCGCCTGCTCGACGCCGGCTACGACGTCGCGCTCGTCGAGGCGCGCGACCGCGTCGGCGGCCGCATCGCCACCAGCACCCCCGACGGCTGGCCGATCGCCGTCGACAGCGGCGCCTGGGCGCTCGCCGGCGCCGGCCCCGCGCTCCGAGAGAGCGTCCTCGACGCCGGGATCACCACCTCCGCCGTCGACCTCGCGACCGTCCTCTCCAGCACCGAGGACGGCGACCGCCCCGACGTCGGCGACACCGCCGCGAAGGCGCTCACCCGCGCGCTCGAGTGGGCGGCGGAGCAGCCCACCGACCTGCCGCTCGCCGATGCCTTCGCCGGCTCCGGCGCTCCCGACCCGGCGGCCGTCGAGCCCGGCAGCGGGGACGGCGACGCCGCCCGCGTCGCCGCGTTCCTCGCGGGCGGCCCGGTGCTGCGCACGGGCGCCGCTCCCGCCGAGCTCTCCGCCTGGTACGGGCTGGGCGACGCCTCGGCCGCCAGCACCGCGGAGGACGTCGCCGACTCCTCCGACGAGGCCGCCGCGGTCCTCACCGACGGCCTGGCGCCCCTCGTCGAGACGCTGCTCACCGACGTCGAGATCTCGCTGCGCGCGGCCGTCAGCGGCATCGGCTACAGCGACACCGGCGCGAGCATCCGGCTCGCGACGGGGGAGTCGTTCACCGCCGACCGCGTCCTCGTCACGGTGCCGATCGGGGTGCTGCAGAGCGACGCGATCGCGTTCGATCCGCCGCTGCCGTTCGCGCACCGCACCGCGATCGCGGCGATCGGCTCCGGGGTCGTCGAGACGCTCTGGCTCCGCTTCGACGAGCCGTTCTGGGACACCGATCCGGCCCTGCCCGCGCGCTGGTCGCTGGTGGGCTCGGCGGCCGGGATCACGGAGTGGCTGAACCTCGAGCCGTCCACCGGTGAGGCGGTGCTCGTCGGGCTCGTCGGCGCCGATCAGGCCCTGTCGCTGCAGTCGCTCAGCGACGACGAGCTGCTCGTGGTCGCGCAGTCGGCGCTCACGCCGTTCGCCGTCGCTGCCGGCTGAGCCGCTCCCGCAGCCGGGCGAGCGGGCCCCGCCACTCCGTCGCGCGCGCCGCACCGAGCGGCCGGACCCGGCTGAGCGCCAGCATGAAGGCGGCGATGCCGGAGATCAGGCCGAGCACGATCACGTCGTAGACCACGAACATCACCGGGCCGTCGACCTGGGCGGGGTCGAGGAAGAAGTAGGGGTACCAGCCGATCAGCGCGCCGCGCACCAGCGTGATCACGCCCCAGACGATCGGGAAGCCGAGCACGGTGAGGGTGCCGCGCCAGGCGACGGGGCGGCGGCCGGGGGCGAGGAGCCAGTCGAGCAGCGCGAGCGTCGGGATGACGAAGTGCAGCAGCGCGCTCGACCACGGGACGTCGACGCGGACGCCGCGGTTGTTCGCCTCCACCGCGATCAGCCCGAAGACGATGCCGGAGACGACCATGTAGGTCAGGACCAGCGCACGCAGGGTGCTGAGCCAGCGCGGCTCGCGCTCGCGGGCGAGGGCGACGATGCCGGAGAGTCCGAGGACGACGACGCCGGCCATGTTCGACTGCGTGGTGAAGTACGCGAAGAAGTTGTCGATCTGGAACAGCCGGAAGCCGAGGGTGTAGAGGAAGTCGCCGACGAGCCCGACGGCCCCCAGCCCCGCGAGCGCGAGACGGAGGATCGCGAACGCCTTCCGCACACCCGCTCCGATCCGTCGCCTCGACCAGCCCGGAGGGCCGGACGTCCGGACGATTCTACGGTCGCGGCGCTCCGAGCTCCCCGGGCGGGGGCCGTGCGGGGGGCGTCCGGGACCGCCGGAGCGAGGTGCGCACGGGATACCGTGCACTATGCCGTTCACGCCGAGCCACGCCGTCGTCGCTCTGGCGTTCACGAACAGCCGCATTCCCGCCGCGGCGGTCGCGATCGGCGCGATGGCCCCGGACATCGGTCTCTACCTGCCGCTGCGCTGGGCACGGGACGCGACGCACTCGATGCTCGGGGTCGTGACGGTCGACCTCGCGGTCGGCGCCGTCGGCCTCGTGCTCTGGCTGGTGCTGCTCCGGCCCGCCTGGCGCGACCTCGCGCCGTGGATCGTCCGGGTGCGCCTGCGACCGCCGCCGGCACCGCCGAGCACCGCGCGGGCGAGGACGGCGGCGATCGTCCTGGCGATCGTCGGGATCGTGATCGGCGCGGCGTCGCACGTGCTCTGGGACGCCTTCACCCACGACGGCGGTCCGTTCGTCGCGGCCCTGCCGTTCCTCCGCGAGGAGCTCGGCCCGTTCGCGGGCTACAAGTGGGCGCAGTACGCCAGCGGGGTGCTCGGCCTCGTGGGCCTCGGGATCGGCGCCCTCGTCTGGTACGTCGCCCGCCGGCCGCATCACGTCGCCGTCGACCACCGAGGCCCCGCGCGGGTCGCGGCGTGGACGGCCGTCCTCGCCGCCGCGGTCGTCCCGGCCGGCGTGGTGCTCTCGGGCTCGGGGCTGGATCCGTTCGAGGAGGCGTACCGCTCCTACGTCGTCGACGCGGCCGTCCTCGTGGTCGTCTGGACGACCGCCGCCCTGCTCGCGGTGGCCGTCCTCTGGCACCTCGCGCTCGGCGTCGCACCACGCCAGGGGGCTGACGCGGATCCGTCGTGAGGAGGATGCGCGGGTGCATAGCCCGCCGATAGCGTCGATGACGGCCCGTTGGGGCGGGCCGCCTTCGGGGGAAGGCACAAGGGGAAATCGAGGGCCCGCGGCGAGTCGCCGCGGGCCCTCTACCTGTCTCCGGCGAGAGGGACACCGCTTCGCGTCCTCGCTGATCGAGCAGCCGACGTCGTCCGGACGCTTGTCTGCGGGCTCGGCGTGCTGGCGGGGGCGGGTCTCGATACGCCCCTGCGGGGCTACTCGACCAGCATGGCTGCGGGGGCGCTCCGCAGCTGCACGGTCTGCCGGAGTCGGCGAACGGACTCGAATCGGGCCCCCGGACGCGAGCGGGGCCCGAATCGGGTCCATTCGAGAGCGCTGAGTCGCGCGAACGGACGCGCGTGGGGCTCTGCGGCCCTGCTGAACCCCGTTCCGCGTCCACTCGCCGCCTCGCGCATCCATGCTGGTCGAGTAGCCCCGCCAGGGGCGTATCGAGACCCGCCGTTGCCAGCGGGGTGGTTCTGCAGACTCAGGTTCTGGCGCTGGTGGATCTCGATACGCCCGCTGCGCGGGCTGCTCGATCAGCATGAGGCAGGAGCAGCGGTCGACGGACCGGCCGCGATCCGCGGCTCGCGTCCACCTCGGCGTCGCCGGAGGGCGCCGGGCTAGCGGCGCTTGCCGCCGCCCTTGCCGGCGGGCTTCTTAGGGCGGGTGGCCGCGGCGGTGCGCGAGCCGCTGCGCGGGGCGCCCTCGCCGGCGGCGCCCTTGGGCAGGACGGAGGCGGGCGGGATGGGCCGGCGGGTGACGGGGCGCACGGGCTCGCCGCGGCGGGACTGGCCGGGGATCGGGCGCGAGCGGCGGCCGTAGATCAGCTCGGAGGAGTCGAGCAGCCACGGCACGAGCGCGACGGTGACGCCGTGCACGAGCAGCAGCTTCTGGCGGATGCGGCGCGACTTGTGGTTGTGGAGGAAGCCCTCCCACCAGTGCCCGACGATGTACTGCGGCATGTAGACGGTGATGATCTCGGAGCCGTGCTCGAGGCGGTGCGCCTTGATGTACTTGATCAGCGGGTACGAGATGTCGCGGTACGGCGAGGCGATGCAGCGCAGCGGGACCTCGATGTCCATCCGCGCCCAGTCGGCCTTGAGCTGGGCGGTCTGCGCGTCGTCGATCGACGAGTGCACCGCCTCCAGCGACTCGTGCCGCGCGGCGATGGCGTAGTCGAGGGCCTTCAGGGTCGGCTTGTTCATCCGGCCGACGAGGACGACGGCGTGATCGCCGTTCGCGCCGAAGGTCGTGGTCGGGTCGACCTCGATCTCCTTCTCCACATCGCGGTAGTAGCGGTAGACGCCGGCCATCAGCACGCCGAGGATCGGCATCACCAGGTAGACCAGCCAGGCGCCGTGGGTGAACTTCGTGATCGTGACGACCACGAGGACGGCGAAGGTGAGCGTGGCGCCGAAGAGGTTGATCGCGAGGCTCGTCTTGACGGTGCGCGAGCCCTCGCCGTTCTTGATCATCCGGATCCAGTGCTTCACCATGCCGGACTGCCCGAGGGTGAAGGAGACGAAGACGCCGATGATGTAGAGCTGCACGAGGCTCGTCAGCGAGGCCTGGTAGACGAGCAGGATGATCGCCGCGACGAGCGCCAGGATGATGACGCCGTTGGAGTAGATGAGGCGGTCGCCGCGGGTGTTCAGCGACTTGGGCGCGTAGCCGTCGCGGGCGAGGACCGAGCCGAGCAGCGGGAAGCCGTTGAACGCCGTGTTGGCCGCGAGCAGCAGGACGGCGGCGGTGGCGGCCTGGATCACGAAGAAGAGGATCGTGTTGTTGCCGAAGGTGGCGGCCGCGACCTGCGCGATCACGGAGCGCTGCGGCGTCGTCGCGCAGTCGGTGAAGCCGACGAGGTGGCAGGCGTTCTCGGCGTAGTGCACGTTCGAGAGGAGGGCGAGAGCGGTCAGCCCGACGAAGAGGACGATCGCGATCGTGCCCATCGCGACGAGGGTGCGCTGCGCGTTCTTGACCTTGGGGACGCGGAAGGCGGGCACGCCGTTCGAGATCGCCTCGACACCGGTGAGCGCCGCGCAGCCGCTGGCGAAGGAGCGCAGCAGCAGCAGGACGATCGCGGCCTGGGTGAGCTGCTCGCCCTGCACCGTGTAGCCGGCCGACTCCGCGATCGGGGCGTCGCCGAAGGCCGCGCGGCCGAGGCCGACGACGACCATCACGAAGACGCTCGCGACGAAGAGGTAGGTCGGGACCGCGAAGGCCTTGCTCGACTCCGAGACGCCGCGGAGGTTCACGGCGGCCAGGAGGATCACGAAGAGGATCGCGAGCTCGACCCGGAGCGGGGCCAGCGCGGGGATCGCGGAGATGATGTTGTCGACGCCGGAGGCGACCGAGACCGCGACGGTGAGCACGTAGTCGACCAGGAGGGCCGCGGCGACCGTCAACCCGGCCGTCTCGCCGAGGTTGGTGCGGGCGACCTCGTAGTCGCCGCCGCCCGAGGGGTAGGCCTTGATCAGCTGCCGGTAGCTGAGGACGACGACGACCAGCAGGACGACGACGCAGCCGGCGACCCAGGGCGCGAAGGTGAGGAAGGAGAGGCCGCCGAGCAGCAGGATCATCAGCAGCTCCTGCGGCGCGTAGGCCACGGAGGAGAGCGGGTCGCTCGCGAAGATCGGGAGGGCGAGCCGCTTCTGCAGGAGCTGGCCCTCGAGCTTGTCGCTGGAGAGCGGTTCGCCGATGAAGAAGTGCTTCGCGGTGCGGAGCTCGTTCGCGTCGGCGTCGTCCGCACCGGTGGGGGACGCCTTCGCGCCCGAAGGGGGGCCCTCGTGTGTCACGAGCGACGACACTACTCCGTGGCCGGGGGCAGTCAAGCCGCCCGCGTTCCAGCCGGACGAGCGCTGAACCCGCGCTGTGACCGGGCATTTCCGCAGCTGTCGGGCAAGCGGTTCCAATGAGGTCCCCATCTGTGGGACAGGGGGTCAAATCACCCTCGAACTGGGGCCACCCTCGACGCTGTGAAATCGCCCGAAGTCTGTTGAAGTCGAAGACAGGTCACTCCGATGGGGGGAGCCGACGGGTTCCGCCCGTCGACGCTCGGAGGGGCCTGCACCGTTCCGCCGCCTCCCGGCCTCTGACCCGAGCCCCGCTGCAGCGGCGCGGGCGCTCGCTCGGAGTGCCTGCGTCGACCCGCCCGCACCACGACAGGTCGGCCGAGACGCCGACAGAATCGACGGAACCCGTGTCCACTTCCCGCACCGCCGCGCCGCCGGCCCGCTCGCGCCTCTGGCGCGCAGCCGGCCTGGCCACCGCGCTCGCCGTGACCGCCGGCATCGCCCTCGCCGGCTCCGCCCCCGCCCAGGCCGCCACGACCGGCCAGTACCTCGTGTCGGTCGACTCGAGCTCCATCTCGGAGCAGGTCGT
This sequence comes from Rathayibacter sp. VKM Ac-2929, assembly GCF_022815495.1. Taxonomy (NCBI): domain Bacteria; kingdom Bacillati; phylum Actinomycetota; class Actinomycetes; order Micrococcales; family Microbacteriaceae; genus Rathayibacter; species Rathayibacter sp. VKM Ac-2929. Next base: position 123,188 of record NZ_JALGRV010000006.1, on the reverse strand, counting down.
CGCCGCGCTCGGCGTCGCCGACGACGTGCAGTTCGAGGGCGGCGTCGCGGGCTTCACCGCCCCGCTCACCGAGCGCCAGAAGGCGGTCCTTGAGGCCGACTCGCGCGTCCTCGGCATCACCCCCGCCGACCAGGTCGTCGACGGCCAGGCGCAGACCGTCCCCTCGCACGTGCTCACCGCGGAGGCCGACAAGGCCCCGGTGCGCGCCGGCGACGGAGTGACGAACTACACCGGTCCGGCCGTCGCGGTCATCGACTCCGGCGTCAGCTCGCACCCCGACTACAACCTCAAGGAGCAGATCAACTGCTTCGGCTCGGGCACCGCCGCCGACGCCAACGGCCACGGCACCGGCGTCTCGGGCTACATGGCCGCGCTCGACAACGGCACCGGCTCGGTCGGCGTCGCCCCCGGCGCTCCGATCTACTCGGTCCGCGCGCTCGACGCGAACAACCGCGGCAACACCGGCACCCTGATGTGCGCCCTCGACTGGGTCTCCGCGAACGCGGCGAAGTACAACATCAAGGTCGTCAACATGTCGCTCGCCACCTACGGCACCGACGACGGCAACTGCGGCCGCTCGAACGGCGACGTGATCCACCAGGCGATCTGCGACCTCGAGGCCAAGGGCATCGTCTCCGTCGGCTCCGCGGGCAACACCTCCGAGGACCTCGCGGGCTGGATCCCCGCCGCCTACGACGAGGTGCTCGCCGTGACCAACATGGCCAACTACGACGGCAAGCCCGGCGGACTCGGCTCGGCGCCCTGCGGCGTCCAGACCAAGGACGACGCGGTCTCGACCAACAGCAACTTCGCCGTCTCGGCTGCCGACCAGAAGCACACCATCGCCGCCCCCGGCATGTGCCCGTACACCACCAAGAAGGGCGGCACCTACGCCTACATCCAGTCGGGCACCAGCATGGCGGCCGCCGGCACCAGCGGCGTCGTCCTCGACTGCATGAGCTCCGGTGGATCCTGCGCGGGCAAGAGCCCGGCGCAGGTCCGCGCCCAGGTCATCGCGCAGGCGAAGGCGGCGACCGAGCGCGGCCGCACCTTCCAGGGCGACCCGACCCGCCCCGTCGCCGGCCGCTACTTCGGCTACGCGGTGAGCACGATCCCCGTCGGCACCGTTCCGACGCCGGACCCGACGCCGACGGCCACGCCGACCGCGACTCCGACGGCGACGCCCACCGCGACTCCGACGGCCACGCCCACGGCGACCCCGACCTCGACTCCGAAGCCGACCGCCACCCCGACGCCGACCGCGACGCCGACCACCCCGCCGGCGACCGACACGCAGAAGCCGACGGTGAGCATCACGTCGCCCTCGACCAACACCACGGTCGTCGGCTCGATCCGCCTGGTGGCCTCGGCCAGCGACAACGTCGGAGTGACGGCCGTCGCGTTCTACGCCGGCGGCACGAAGCTCGGCAACGGCGTCCTGCAGTCGAACGGGACGTGGACGCTGTCCGCCAACTCGAAGTCCTACCCGAACGCCAGCTACCAGGTGACGGCCAAGGCCCAGGACAAGGCCGGCAACGTGACGACCAGCTCGGCGATCACGCTCCGCGTCGCGAACTGAGCTACTGAGAACCGAGAAGAGCGGTTCAGGGGCGTGCCGTGTGCACACCCCTGAACCGCTCTTCTCGGTTAAGACCTTCGTTCTGCAAGCGGAAGTCTCCGACGCGCAGGGTCGGCGAAGAGGGGCGCGGCGCATCCATGCTGATCGAGTAGCGCGCGGAGCGCGCGTATCGAGATCCACCACGGTCAGGACGCGAGTCTGCAGACCCGCCCTGCTGGCGGTGGTGGGTCTCGATACGCCCCTCCGGGGCTACTCGACCGGCATGACGCGTCGCCGGAGTCGGTTCGCCCGCAGCGTCAGGGGCGGGTGGCGGCGCCGATCAGGCGCGTGAGGGTGTCGCGGACGGCGATCAGCTCGTCGAGGGGGAGGTCGAGGCGCTCGACGATCTGCGGCGGGACCTGGAGCGCCCGCTCGCGGAGGGCGGCTCCCTCCGGGGTGAGCGCGACGTCGAGGCGGCGCTCGTCCTCGGTGCTGCGGGCGCGCGTGACGTAGCCGCCGGCCTCCAGGCGCTTCACCAGCGGGCTGAGGGTGGCGGGCTCGAGGTGCAGGGCGGCACCGAGGTCGGCGAGCGAGCGCGGGGCGCGCTCCCAGAGCGCGAGCATCACGAGGTACTGCGGGTGGGTGAGGCCGAGCGGCTCGAGCACGGGGCGGTAGAGGCCGATGACGGTGCGGGCGGCCACGGCGAGCGAGAAGCAGACCTGGTTCCGCAGGGCGAGCGGGTCGGTGTCCCCGGGATCGGCCACCACGGCTTCGTCCTCCACGGATTCGTCCTCCCTTTCCCCTCGCGCACTGATCATTAGTACACTAAGCATATGGCCAAGCCGACCCGCTCCCTCTACCAGCGCTTCAACGCGCGGCTCTTCCCCTGGCTCGGCCCGCCGCCGCTCGGGCCCTACGACCAGCCCGAGCCCGAGGCTCCCGCCGGCCGCGCCTGCCCGCTCTGCGGCCGCCTGATGTCGGAGCACGTGATCGACCGCAGCGGCCCGCGCACGCAGCTCTACTGCCCGGACGCCGTCGCCGAGGGGGACGCCGGCACCGTCGCCTGACGGCCCGATCGGCCCCTCCGGCGTCGCACGTCCCCTTTCGGGGGTCACGGGGTCGCGCCGCCGGGGGCGGATGATGAGCGCATGTCCCGTCAGCGCTCCGACTCCGCCCGTGCCGTCCAGTTCTCCCGCTTCGGCGGCGTGGACGTGCTCGAGATCGCCGACATCGCGCGGCCCCAGCCCGGGCCGGGGGAGGTGCTGGTCGAGGTCCTCGCGGCCGGCGTGAACCACATGGAGGCGTTCATCCGGCGCGGGATGTTCGACTCCGACCACTCCGCGGCCTTCCCGATGCGCCAGGGCACCGACTTCTCCGGCATCGTCGTCGGCCTCGGTGACGGCGTCACCGACCTCAAGCTCCGCAGCGACGTCGTCGGCCACGCGCTGGTCGGCTCGCACGCCACCCACATCGTCGTCCCGCGGGAGAACCTGGTCGCCAAGCCCGCCTCGGTGAGCTGGGAGGTCGGCGGCGCGCTGTTCCTCGCCGGCGTCACCGCCTGGCGCGCGATCGAGGCCACCCACATCGGGCCGGACGACACCGTGGTCGTCTCTGCGGCGGCGGGCGGCGTGGGCAGCATGGAGATCCAGCTGGCGAAGCTGCGCGGCGCGACCGTGCTGGGCACCTGCGGCGAGCGCAACTTCGACTACCTCCGCCAGATCGGCGTGAAGCCGATCGTCTACGGCGAGGGCATCGCCGACCGCATCCGCGCCGCGGCGCCGAACGGCGTGACCGTCTTCCTCGACAACTTCGGCGGCGACAACGCGGCGCTGGCCGAGGAGCTCGGGATCGAGCCGGCCCGCTTCCACTCCAGCGACGACCGCAAGGAGATCGAGCTGCGCGCCGTCTGGCCCGACGCCGAGACCGCGCGGCGCGACACCGAGATCCTCGGCGAGCTGGTCGCGCTGGTCCGCGACCAGAAGCTGCGAGTGCTGGTCTCCGGCTTCTACCCCTACGGCTTCGTCCAGGACGCGTTCGACGACCTCGAGAAGCGGCACTCCCGCGGCAAGATCGTGCTCGGCATGAATCCGGTCGACGCGGGGCGCGTGACCAAGGCTCGCGACATCCACGAGGCCGGTGCCTAGCGTCGGCCCTCGGGCCTAGGCTCGGCTCTCGGGAGGGAGCCGCGTGGAGGAACCGGTCGTCGCCATCATCTGGATCGTCTCGTTCGTGGTCGTCACCGTGCTGGTGACGGGGCTCTCGGGCAAGGCGGGCTGGTCGGCTCCCGTGGCGCTGGTCGCCGTCGGGGCGCTGGCCTCCTTCGTCCCCGGGATCCCCGAGGTGGTGGTCGAGCCGGACGTCGTCCTCTACGGGATCCTGCCGCCGCTGCTCTACGCGGCGGCGATCCGCACCTCGGTGCTCGACGTCCGCGCCCGCGGCGACAGCATCCTGCTGCTCTCGGTCGGGCTCGTCGTCTTCACGGTGCTGGTGGTCGGCGCGGTCGCCTGGGCGGTGGTGCCGGCGATCTCGATCGCCGCAGCCCTGGCCTTCGGCGCGATCGTGGCGCCGACCGACGCCGTGGCGGTGACCGCGATCGCGGGGCGGCTGCGGCTGCCGCGGCGGATGCTGACGGTGCTGGAGGGCGAGAGCCTGCTCAACGACGCGACCGCGCTGGTGGCGCTGAACGCGTCGCTGCTCGCGATCGTCAGCACCGTGACCCCCGGCGGGATCGCGCTCGACTTCGTGCTGGCCGTCGTGGTCGGGGCGGGGGTCGGCATCCTGATCGCGGTCGTCCTCGGCTTCGTGCGCAAGCAGGTGTCCTCCTCGGTGCTGGACACGAGCCTGTCGCTGGTGACGCCGTACGTCGCGTTCATCCCGGCGCAGCTGCTGCACGGCTCGGGGGTGCTCGCGGTCGTGGTCGCGGGGCTGTTCCTCGGCTTCCGGGCGCCGGTCATCCAGTCGGCGCAGGCGCGGATCGCGGAGTCGCTGAACTGGCGCACCATCCAGTTCCTGCTCGAGAACGCCGTCTTCCTCTTCATCGGGCTGAGCCTGTCCTCGGTGGTCGCGGCGACCGCCGACTCCGACATCGGCGTCTGGCAGGGCATCGGCATCAGCGCCGCGCTGCTCGGGGCGCTGATCGGCAGCCGGGTGCTCTGGATGTGCCTGACCACCGTCCTCTTCCGGCACGGCCCGCGGCGGCTGCAGCAGCGCGGCTGGACCTGGCCGACGGCACTCGGGGTGTCCGTGGCCGGGATCCGCGGCGTCGTCACGCTCGCCGCCGCCTTCCTGCTGCCGGTGGAGACGCCGCAGCGGGCGTTCCTGCAGTTCCTGGCGTTCGTGGTGGTCGCGGGGACGCTGGTCGAGGGGCTCGCGCTGCCGCGGGTGGTGCGGCTGCTCAGGCTGCCGGCGCCGAACGAGCAGCAGGAGCACGTCGAGAAGCAGATGCTGCTGGCGGAGGCGCAGTCGGCCGGTCTGGCGCGGCTCGACCAGGAGCCGCAGGACGGCGTCGAGGAGCGGGTGCTCGACCGGCTGCGGCGGAACGCGGTGTTCCTCGCGGACGCGCTGGAGAACCCGCCGGAGGGGGAGGGTGCGGAGCCGCTGACCCACTCCTACAACCGGCTGCGGCGCGTGATGATCGCGGCCGAGCGCGAGGCGGTGCTCAAGGCGCGCGCCGAGGGGCGCTACCAGGAGCCGGCGGTGCGCAGCGCGCTGGCGTTCCTCGATGTCGAGGAGGAGGCGCTGGCGGTGGGGCGGCAGTAGGCGACCTGCCTCGGCCGCCTGGAGCGAGCGGTGAAAATCCTATAGGATCGACGGGTCCGGCCGGAGGGCCGGCCCACTCGATGATGAGGAGCCGACGAGCATGACCCGTCTCTGGAACGAACCCGCCGACTTCGCCGACGACATGGTCGACGGCTTCGTCCGCGCCAACGGCCGCTGGGTCCGCAAGGTGGTCGGCGGCGTCTCCCGCTCGACCCGCTCCGAGGAGCCCGAGGTCGCGGTGGTCATCGGCGGCGGCTCGGGCCACTACCCGGCCTTCGCCGGACTGGTCGGTCCCGGCCTCGCCCACGGCGCCGCGATGGGCAACCTCTTCGCCTCGCCCTCGGCGCACCAGGTCGAGTCGGTGATCCGCGCGAGCGAGCAGGGCCGCGGCGTGCTGCTCAGCTACGGCAACTACGCCGGCGACGTGCTGCACTTCACCGCCGCGCAGGACGCGGTGCTCGCCGACGGCATCGACTGCCGCACCGTCACCGTGACCGACGACATCTTCAGCGCGAAGCCCGAGGAGGCGCACAAGCGCCGCGGCATCGCCGGCGACCTCACCGTCTTCAAGGTGGCCGGGGCCGCGGCCGCCGCGGGCTACGCGATCGACGACGTGGAGCGGGTGGCCGTGCTCGGCAACGCGCGCACCCGCTCGCTCGGCGTCGCCTTCACCGGCTGCACACTGCCCGGAGCCGACGAGCCGCTGTTCTCGGTGCCCGAGGGCCGGATGGCGGTCGGCCTGGGCATCCACGGCGAGCCCGGGATCGACGAGGTCGACATCCCGAGCGCTGCGGAGCTCGCCGAGCTGTTCGTGACGCACCTGCTCGCCGACGCCGAGATCCCCGAGGGCGTGAGCGTCGACGGCGCCCGGGTCGTCCCGGTGCTGAACGGGCTCGGCTCGGTGAAGAGCGAGGAGCTGTTCGTCGTCTTCAGCACGATCGCCGATCTGCTCGAGGCGCGCGGGATCACCCTCGTCGACCCGCAGGTGGGCGAGTTCTGCACCAGCTTCGACATGGCCGGCGTCTCGCTGACGCTGTTCTGGGTCGACGAGGAGCTCGAGACGCTGTGGACGGCGCCGAGCGATACGCCGGCCTTCCGCACCGGGGCGGTCGACGGCGGCGCGCTCGTGGCCGTCACCGCGACGCAGGCCGAGGAGGTCGCCGCCGAGGTCGGCGAGGCCTCGGAGGAGTCGCGCGCCGCGGCGGCACGGCTGTCCGACGCGATCGCGGCGATCCGCGACGTGATCGACGCGAACGCCGACGAGCTCGGCCGTCTGGACTCGATCGCGGGCGACGGCGACCACGGCATCGGCATGCAGCGCGGGGCGCGGGCGGCCGCGCAGGAGGCCGCCGACGTGCTCGAGCGCGGGGCGGGCGCGCAGACGCTGCTCACCCGGGCCGGCGACGCCTGGTCGGACCGCGCGGGCGGGACCTCCGGCGCGCTGTGGGGGGTCATCCTCCGCAGTGTCGGCGAGGCGCTCGGCGACGACCGCGCCGTGAGCGCGCGCGAGGTGAGCGCGGGAGTGACCGCCGCCTCCGACGCCGTGCGCGGCTACGGGAAGGCGAGCGTCGGCGACAAGACGATGGTCGACGCGCTGGTGCCGTTCGCCGGGACGCTGGCGGAGCGGGCCGGTGCGGGCGACGCGCTCGCCGACGCGTGGGGCGCCGCCGCCGGGGCCGCGCGCTCGGCCGCCGACGCCACCTCCGATCTGATGCCCGGACTCGGTCGCGCGCGCTCGCACGGCGAGAAGTCGCTCGGGACGCCCGACCCCGGCGCGATCTCGTTCGCGCTGATCGTCGAGGCGATCGCGCCGCAGCTCGGTGCCGCCTCCGGCACCGCATCGACCACGGACGCACCGTCCACGACTGCACCGACCACCCACGAAGGAGAGACCGCATGAGCACCACCTGGAGGATCGTCGTCGGATCCGACGACGCCGGCTACGACTACAAGGAGATCCTGAAGCGCGACCTCGAGGCCGACGACCGGGTCGTCTCGGTCGTCGACGTCGGCGTGGATGCGGAGTCGCACACGCCGTACCCGAGCGTCGCGATCGCGGCGGCCGAGCTGGTCGCGCGCGGCGAGGCCGACCGGGCGCTGCTGATCTGCGGCACCGGCCTGGGCGTCGCCATCGCGGCGAACAAGGTCGAGGGGATCCGCGCTGTGACGGCGCACGACTCCTTCTCGGTGGAGCGCGGCGTGCTCTCGAACGACGCGCAGGTGCTCTGCATGGGGCAGCGCGTCGTCGGCATCGAGGTCGCCCGGCGGAACGTGCGGGAGTGGCTCGGCTACGTCTTCGACGAGTCGAGCGCCTCGGCCGCGAAGGTGGAGGAGATCGTCGCGTACGAGCGCTCGGGAGCGACTGCGTAAGCTGAGCCGACCGCTGTGCCGAGCGCCCCGAACCGGGTGATCCGCGGCGCGCCCCTTCCGCACCGACCCGCGAGGCTGTGATGACCGACGCCGTGTTCCGCCTGACCGGCGCGGAGTCGATCGAGCGGCGGGGGCTGCGCGACCACGTCTACGAGCGCGTGCTCGACGTGCTGCTCGGCCCGGACATCGAGCCGGGCATGCGCCTGTCGATCGACGCGGTGGCGCGCGAGCTCGGCGTCTCGCCGACGCCGGTGCGCGAGGCGCTCGTGCAGCTGGAGCGGACCGGCCTCGTCACCCGGGTGGCCAACAAGGGCTACCGGGTGGCGCCGCCGCTCGCCGACGACCAGCTCGATGCGCTCTTCGACGCGCGGCTGGTGCTCGAGAGCGGCGCGGCGGCGCTCGCCTCGGCGCACGAGGCGGCGCTGGTGCCGCGGCTGCAGGAGGCGCTCGCCGCGCACGAGGCGATGACCGCCGTCGTGCGCGCGGCCTCGACCGAGGGCGAGCTGCCGGTGGCGCTGCTGCGCGAGTACTTCGCGGTGGACTGGAACTTCCACCACCTGATCTTCGAGGGCACGCACAACCCGTTCCTGATCGACATGTCCGAGGCGATCTCGACGCGCGTGCACCGGATGCGCCAGACCGTGCAGACCGGCGTCAGCGACGCTGACGACGCCGTGCTGGAGCACCGGGCGATCGTCGACGCGTTCGCGGCCGGCCCGGAGGCGGCGGCGGCGGCGATGCGCGTACACATCGAGCGGGTGCGCGAGCGCTCGCGCCGCGACTCCGTCCGCTGACGCTGCGGCTGCGCGGGGGTCGGCGCCTGCCTTCATGCTCGTCGAGTAGCCCCGTCGGGGCGTATCGAGACCCGGCGTCTGCAGGGGGTGGATCTCGATACGCCCGCTGCGCGGGCTACTCGATCAGCATGGGCCGCGCGAGGCGCGGGCTGCTTGATCGGGATGGACCGCGCACTGCGCGGCTGCTTGATCGGCAGGGGCGGCCCGCTGTGCGGGCTGCTCGATCAGCCGGAGGGCGGGACGGCGAAGGGCCCGTCCGCGGCTGCGGTCGGGCCCTTCACGGTGGCGGCGGGTCAGTGGCCCGCCTGGACGCTCGTGGTCTCGAGCAGCTCGTCCGCCTTGGAGCCGCGGAAGAACTTGGTGCAGAACATCATGGCGGCGGCGAGGAAGGCGAAGACGCCGAGGGAGACGACTCCCCACACGCCGCTCTCGGTGGGCACGGCCTCGTTGAAGCCGTTGCGCATCAGCGGGGCGACGAAGCCGCCCAGGTTGCCGAGCGAGTTGATCAGGCCGATGCCGGCCGCGGCCGCCGCTCCGGTGAGGAACGCGGTCGGGTAGGCCCAGGTGATCGGTCCGACGGAGAGGAAGCTCGCCACCGCGAGGGTGATGAACAGCAGGCCGAGGATCGGCTGGCCGGCCGACCCCGCCCAGGCCGAGCCGAAGATCGACAGGCCGGTGAAGATGTAGAACATCGCGCCCCAGGAGCGGCGGCGGCGGATCGTGTTGGCGTGCTGTCCGACGTAGTAGCAGGCGAACAGTCCCACCAGCCACGGGATGGCCGAGACGAGGCCGACCTGGAAGCCGACGTCCTGCCCGATCAGGTTCGCGACCTGCTGCGGGAGGTAGAACGTGGTGCCGTAGACCGCGATCTGCAGGCAGAAGTAGATGATCGTGAAGTACCAGACCTTCCAGCTGGCCATCGCCTTCCAGATGCCGGTCGGGCCGTCGGCCTGGCGCACGGTGTCCTCGCGCTCCATCGCCGCCGTCAACGAGTCCTTCTCGCCCTGCGTCAGCCACTTCGCCTTCTGCGGATGGTTCGTCAGGAACTTCAGCGCGGCTATGCCGGCGAGCACCGCGAGCACGCCCTCGGTGAAGAACATCACCTGCCAGCCCTCCCACGGGGTGATCTGGTTGCCGACGCTGATCAGGCCGCCGCTGAGCGGGGCGCCGAGCATCTGCGAGAACGGCTGCGCCAGGTAGAAGATCGCGAACATCTGCACGCGCACTTTGTTGGGGAACCACTCCGACAGGAACATGATCACGCCCGGGAAGAGCCCGGCCTCGGTCACGCCGAGCAGGAAGCGCAGGATGATGAACATCGTGTCGCCGGTGGTGAAGGCGAACGCGGCGGCGACGATGCCCCAGGTGACCGCGATGCGGGCCAGCCAGAACCGGGCGCCGAAGCGCTTGAGCAGCAGGTTGCTCGGGATCTCGAAGATCGCGTAGCCGATGAAGAAGATGCCGGCGCCGAGCGCGAACGCTCCGTCCGAGATGCCGCGGTCGACCGAGAGCGCCTCCTCGGCGAAGCCGACGTTGGTGCGGTCGAGGAACGCGACGAAGTAGAGGATGACGAGCATCGGCATCAGATGCCGCGACGCCTTCGAGATGGCGGATTTCAGCGCGGGATCACGGGTGGATCCGAGGGCTGGGGACGAGGTGGTCAAGGCGCTCTCCTTTGAGTCGGCCGAATGCGGTGAGGGGTGGGAGGGGTCAGGAGCCGAGCGCGGGCAGGATCTGCGCCATGCCGACGGCGACGAGGATCACGCCGACGCCGAGGAAGATCCAGCGGCCGAGCGACCAGGTTCCGGTGAGCTTGTTCATGGGGACGTCCGTTCCAGAGCTGAAGGGGATCAGTGCCGAGGGGGGATCAGAGTCGAAGGGGATCAGTGCATGTAGAGGCCGCCGTCGACGTTCAGGGTCTGACCCGTCACGAAGCCGGCGTCCTCGCTGATGAGGTACGCGATCGCCGCGGCGATGTCGCGAGGCGTGCCGATGCGCGGGAGCACGCCGTCGGCGGCCATGGCCGTCTTGCGCTCCTCCGTGAGGGTGCCGCCCATGATGTCGGTGTCGATCGGGCCGGGGGAGATCGCGTTGACGGTGATCCCCTGTCCGCCGAGCTCGCGGGCGACGCTGCGGGTGAAGCCGATCACGCCGGCCTTGGCTGCGGAGTAGGCGGTCTTGCTGAAGGTGCCGCCGCCGCGCTGCGCGGAGACGGAGGAGAGGCTGACGACGCGGCCGACGCCGCGGGTGACCATCGACTCCACCGCGCGGCGAGTGCTGAAGTGCACGCCGTTGAGGTTGACGTCGAGGACCCGCTGCCACTCCTCGGGGGTGACCTCGAGGTAGGAGACGGGGGAGGCGATCCCGGCCAGGTTGACCAGCGCCACGACGGGCGGGAGGGCGGCCTCGAGCGTGTCGAAGGCGGCGCGGACCTGCGCGTCGTCGGCGACGTTCGCGCCAGCTCCGGCGGCCTGGACGCCGTGCTGCTCGGCGATCTCGGCGGCCACCTCCTGCGCGGCCTCGGCGTGCAGGTCGATGATCCCGACGTTCCAGCCGAGCTCGGCGAGGTGGTGGGCGGAGTAGCGGCCGATGCCGCGCGGGGACGCGGCGCCGGTGAGGACGACGGTCCGGGACTCGGGGAATGCGGTCATGAGGGTGCTCCTTCTCGGTCGGCGCGTCAGGCGATCGGCGCGGGGCCGAGCTCGTCCATGAGCTTCTTGATGGCGACGTAGGCGCGGTTGCGGTACGCGATCAGCTCCGCGGTCCGCTCGGCGGGCACGTCGAGGTAGCCGGCGCCGGACTTGGTGCCGAACTTCCCGGCGTCGACCAGCGCGGCCAGCGACTCCGGGGTGGCGAAGCGCTCGGGCCAGCGGGTCTGCAGCGAGGCGTAGCAGAAGGCGTAGACGTCGAGTCCGGCCATGTCGGCGATCGCGAACGGGCCGAAGACGGGGAGGCGGAAGCCGAAGGTGGTGCGGACGATCGTGTCGATGTCCTCGGGGGTGGCGATGCCCTCCTCGACGATCTGCGTCGCCTCGTGGAAGAGCGCGTACTGCAGGCGGTTGAGCACGAAGCCGGTGGAGTCCTTGACCCGCGCGGTCTCCTTGCCGGTCGCGGCGACGATCTCCTCGGCCAGGGCGATCGCGCTCTCGGCGGTGCCCTCGTGCGGGATCAGCTCGACGCCGGGGATGAAGGGCGCCGGGTTGGAGAAGTGCACGCCGAGGAAGCGCTCGGGGTTCGTCACGGCCTCGGCCAGCGAGCCGATCAGGATCGTCGAGGTGTTCGAGCCGATCACGGCGTCGGGGCGCGCGGCGGCGCTGATCCGGCGGAGGGTCTCGTGCTTGATCTCGATCTTCTCGGGCACCGCCTCCTCGATGAAATCGGCGGTCGCGACGGCCTCCTCGATCGAGGCGGCGGGGGAGAGGTTCCGCCGGATGCGCTCGACCGCGTCCTCGGGGAAGAGGCCGTCGGCGACGAACTGCGCGGTCTCGGTGAGCAGGCGCTCGTAGTTGCTGCGGGCGATCTCCTCGGAGATGTCGGCGATGACGACGGTGGCGCCGGAGAGCGCGAGGACCTGGGCCATGCCTCCGCCCATGTAGCCGGAGCCGACGACGGCGATGGTGCGCGCGGTCGGGGTGGTCGAGCCGGTGGTGTCGCTCATGTCTGTCGTTCCTTACTGCGAGGCCCGGGCCGCGCGGGGCAGCAGCGAGCGGATGTAGGTCTGGTTGGTCGAGCACATGCCGAGGCTGTCGCCGCCGTAGTGCTCGGCGAGGAGGATGCCGCGGAAGCCGCCCTCCACCGCGTCGCGCAGGACCTGGCGGTAGTTGATGAGACCGGCCTCCATGGTCGAGGGGACCGAGGTGGCCCAGGAGCCGTCGGCCGACTCGTCGCGGGTGTAGTTCTTCACGTGCATGTAGTTGGCGTAGGGGAGCGTCTTGGCGAACAGCTCGCGCCAGTCCTCGACCGGGCGGTGCAGGCGGATGAGGTTCGCGACGTCGGGGTTGAGGCCGACGTTGTCGAGACCCACCTCCTCGACGAAGCGGACGGCGCTGTCGGCGGTGCCGAGGTAGGTGTCCTCGTAGAGCTCGAGCGCGAGCGGGAGGCCCACGTCGGCGGCGTGCTTCCCGAGCTCGCGGATGCGGCGGACGGCGGCGTTCAAGACGTCGGGGTCGTCGGGGTCCTTGGGGCCCTCGGCGGTCCAGAACCAGAGCGCGCGCTTCTGCGCGGCGCTGAACGGCTGGTGCAGTCCGGTCGAGAAGACCTGCATGCCCCACTCGGCGGCCGCGTCAATGGTGCGGTGCGCGTAGGCGAGGTTCTTCTCCTCGTGCCCGGGCATGATCACGCTCTGGCGCTGCAGGTGCACCGAGGGGATGCCGATGCCGTGCGACTTCGCGATGCTGAGGAACTCGTCGCGGCGCGAGGGCTCGAGGTCCGCCGGGCGGACGTGGCTGTCGGCCAGCTCGGCGAGGGTGAAGCCGACCTGCTCGACCTGGGCGAACATGTCGTCCCAGACCTCGGGGGCCGCGTCGTGCAGGGCGACGCCGTCGCGGCCGACGGGCGGGATGCCGTGCAGGCAGGTGGCGATCGGCCAGGTCTCGGCGGTCCAGCTGTCGGGGTTCCAGTCGACGCCGTCCCAGGACTGCGCCCCCTGGAGGTTCGGCGCCCCCTGGACGGCCCGCGCGGGTGTGCTCTCGCTCATCAGTGCTCCATTGCGCTCGATTGCGACCGGCGTTGGTCGCACAAAAGATCCTATAGGAAATATAGTCCTGGAGCGGCGGAGCGCAAGGGGCGGGTGGGAGCGCGGTCGGCGGGACGAGGTTCGGCGAGGGTGGCGCGCGGTGCCGTCGTCCGAACCGAGCGGTCGGCGGCCCGCCGCCCCGACCACCTCCGGCACGTGGAAACCGCTCCGGCACGCTGAAGCCGTTCGATTCCGCGAGCCCGGGCCGAAACGGCGAGCCGAACATCAGCGCCGAGCACCTCCGGCACGCGGCAGCCGCTCCGGCACGCTGATGCCGCCCGATTCCGCGAGCCGAGGCCGAAACCACGAGTCGAGCATCCGCCCCAGGCACCTCCGGCACGTGGAAAACAGTCCGGCACGCTGAAACCGCCCGATTCCGCGAGCCGAGGCCGAAACCACGAGCCGAGGATTCGCCCCGGCTGCCTCCCGCACGCGGAAATTCCTCCGGCACGCTGAAACCGTTCGATTCCGCGAGCCGAGGCCGACTTCGCGAGCCGAACCTACGGTCCTGGACAGTCCGCCCATCCTCGGCGCGTGAGAACCTCCCCCGCATGCCGGAATCGCCCGATTCCGCCAGCCGGGGAAGACTTCGCGAGCCCGGCCCTGAATCACGAGCCGAAGATCCGTCCCGGCCACCTCCGGCACGCGAGAACAGCTCTGGCACGTCGGAACCGTGCGATCTCGCGAGCCCGGGCCTGAATCGCGAGCCGAAGATCCGTCCCAGCCGCCTCCGGCACGCGAGAACAGCTCTGGCACGTCGGAACCGTGCGATCTCGCGAGCCCGGGCCTGAACCGCGAGCCGGATTTACGCCCGGGCCACCTCCGGCGCGCGGAATCTGCTCCGGCACGTGGAAACCGTCCGATTCCGCGTGCCCGGGCCGGAACTGGGAGCCGAACATCCGCCACCGGCCTCCTCCGGCAAGCGAGAACCGCTTGGGCACGCTGGAACCGCCCGATTCCGCGAGCGCGAGCCGGATCCGTGAGCCGAAGTTTCACCACGGCCACCTCCGGCACGCGAGAACCAGTACGGCACGCCGGAACCGGCTGATTCCACGAGCCCGAGCCGATCGAGCGAGCCGAGCCTCCGGCACCGGTCAGTCGGCGTGTCTCCGGCACGTCGGAACCGCTCCGGCACGGAGGAGCCGCCCGATCCCGTCGGACGGGCCGGGGCCACGAGTCCTTCGTCGTGCAGCGCGGCGGCAGCGGAGGACAGCCGAACGGCGGGGACCCCCGAGGGGATCCCCGCCGTCAGCGGTGGTGCGGTGGTGCGGTGGGCGTCAGCTCAGCGTGGAGCGGACCGCCGCGCGCGCCTGGTCGAGCGCGCTGCGCAGGGCGTCCGTGGTCGCCGCGCTCACGGAGCCGTGCGCGGCGGCCGTGCGCAGCTCGGCGCGCAGCTCGTCGCGGAACTCGGTGAGCAGCACCTCGGCGTCGCGCAGGGCGAGCCGGGAGGCGGTGCGCGCGTCGACCGCGGCGGTGTCGGCGGCGGGGTTCTCGGCGGGCGGGGCGTCCTGCGGGCGCTCGCCGGTGGTCGAGCCCGAGGTCGAGTCCTGCGTCGACTCCGCCGGGGCGGGCGTCTCGGCCGAGTGCTCCGGACCGCCGCGCGACGGGCGCGAGTCGCGGGCGGCGCTCGCCAGATCGGCGCGCAGGCTCTTCATCGCCTCCGCGACGCCGAGCCGCACCTCGTCGGCCAGGCGGCGGACGGAGTCGGTCAGCTCCTCCTCGATGTCGCCGAGGTCGGTCGCGCGGTTCGCCAGCTCGGCGCGGCCGGCGTCGGTGATGGAGTAGACGGTCTTGCGGCCGTCGGCCTCCTTGGTGACCAGGCCCTCCTCCTCGAGCTTCGCCAGGCGCGGGTAGACCGTGCCGGCGCTCGGGGCGTAGGTGCCGCCGAAGCGCTCGCTGAGCGCCTGGATCAGCTCGTAGCCGTGCTTGGGCGACTCCGCGAGGAGGTTGAGCAGGTAGAGGCGCAGGCGGCCGTGCGCGAAGACGGGGCTCACAGCGCGCTCGCGTCGGTGAGGCGCTGCGCGGCGGGAGCGGCGGGGGAGCGGCGGACGACGGTGACGGCGCCGGTCACCGAGTTGGCGGTGACGTCGACCCACTTCGAGTCGAGCGAGCCGGTGGTCGCGGTGTAGCCGCGGCCGAACGTGCCCTTGACCACCTCGCCGTCGAGCTGGAGCGTGCCGGTGGCGGTGTTGATCCGGTAGCGGGCGCCGAGGCCCTCGTCGATCCGGATCGTGAGGTCGCCGCTGACGGTGTTGCACTGGATCTCGTCCGGTGCGTCTTCGGCGTCGACGAAGACGCTGCCCGAGACGCCGTCGACGGAGAAGCGGGTGAGCGCGCCGGCGGTGGTGACGTCGCCCGAGACGGTGTGCGCGGTGACCCGGCCGGTGTGGTTGCGGACGGAGAGCTCGCCGTGGACGGTGTTCGCCTCGATGTCGCCGCGCAGGCCGTCGATGACGATGTCGCCGCCGACGGTGGAGACGCGGGCGTCCGAGTGCAGACCCGAGACGAGGCCGTCGGCCGAGACGGTGTCGAACTTGAGCGCGACGCCGCGGGGGACGAGCAGGCTGATGTCGGCGCGGTCGCCCTTGCGGCCGAGGCCCTTGGCGACGTCGACGACGGTGTCCCAGCGGAGCTGGATGTGGTCGACCTCGAGGCGGTCGCCGTCCATCGAGACCTTGAGCGAGCGGCCGGAGACGCTGTGCACCTCGACGCGGGCGGTGGGCTCGTCGTGCCCGATGACGTCGATCTGACCGCCGACCAGGGCGATCTTGATCGAGCGGACGACGTCGAGGTCGATGACCTTCGTCTCGCCCGCCTGCACGAGCCATTTCTCGAGCGACATGGTGCTCCTCCTCCTGTGCCCTCGTGGGGCGATCCTGCTGCTGGTGATGCCGGGACGACTCGCGATATAGCGCGAGTCGATGGAAGTCACGATATATCGCGTGTTGCGCCGCGGGCAAGGATGTTCGGCGATCACCCAGGGGAGCGCGAGCGTCTGCTAGACCGGGAGCATGGATCCGCTCGCGGCACTGCAGGAGATCGCCGCCCTGCTCGAGCAGGAGCGGGCGTCGAAGTATCGCGCGAAGGCGTTCCGGAAGGCGCTCGCCGTGCTCGAGGGCATGGCCGAGGGCGAGCGGGCCGATCTCGCGCTGGTCCGCGCGGCGCCGGGGATCGGCGACACGACCTTCACCGTCATCCGCCAGGCGCTCGAGGGGCGGGTGCCGGACTACCTCGCCGAGCTGCGCGGCACCGCGTCCCTGCCCGAGAGCGCGCTGCGGAGCCTCCTCCGCGGCGACCTGCACAGCCACAGCGAGTGGTCGGACGGAGCGACGCCGATCGCGGCGATGGCGGACGCGGCCCGGGCGCTCGGGCACGAGTACCTCGCGCTGACCGATCACTCGCCGCGGCTGCGGGTCGCGCACGGGCTGAGCGCCGAGCGGCTCGCCGACCAGCTCGAGCACCTGGCCGGTCTCGACACCGGATCGCTGCGGCTGCTCAGCGGGATCGAGGTCGACGTGCTGGAGGACGGCGCGCTCGACCAGTCGGAGGAGATGCTCGCGCGGCTCGACGTCGTGGTCGCGAGCGCGCACTCGAAGCTGCGGATGCCGAGCCGGGAGATGACGGTGCGCCTGGTCGCGGCGGCCGCGCATCCGCGGACCCGGGTGCTCGGGCACGTCACCGGGCGGCTCGTCACGGGGGAGCGCGGCACCCGCCCGCCGTCGACGTTCGACGCCGGCGCCGTCTTCCGGGCCTGCGCCGAGCACGGGACCGCGGTCGAGATCAACTCCCGCCCCGAGCGGGAGGACCCGCCGGACGAGCTGATCGCCCTGGCCCTCGAGGCCGGCTGCCTCTTCTCGATCGACAGCGACGCGCACGCCCCCGGCCAGCTCGGCCTCCTCGACTACGGCGCCGAGCGCGCCGAGCGCCTCGGCGTCCCGCCCGACCGCATCGTGACCACCTGGACCCTCCCGCGACTCCTGGACTGGCTCGCGCCCTGATCCCCGCCGCGAGATGCCACTTGTGCACGCCTTTCACGGCGTGTCGCGTGCACAAGTGGCATCTCACGGAAAGCGAAGTCGCGGGTGGTACCCCCTTGACAGGAGGGGCTAGCGCGGGGGGAGTTCCGGCGCAAGTAGTGATTTCCCAGCGTCGGGAGCGGCATGCTCGTGGGGGCCGTCTCCGAGGCGCGCCCTCCTCCGCTCCGACCAGACCAGGTGATCCCGTGGCCACGCAGACCGTTCTCGACGCCGTGCGCGCAGCGCCCACCCTCCTCGAGGCGATCCGGGCGGCCGACGCCCTGACGATCGCCGCCGTGAGCGACGGGGGCGGACGCGCGGTCCGCCTGCTCACCCGCGCGGCCCTCGACCCCGCCGACCAGCTCACCGCCATCGCCGCGGTGCACTCGCTCGCGCAGGTCTTCGACGAGGAGGCCGACCTCGCGCTGCTGCGGCTGCTCGCCGACGAGCGCGCCTTCATCCGCGAGCACGCCGCCTGGGCGTTCGGCGGACGCCTGCCCCGGCCGGCCGCGGTCGGCCCGCTGCTGCGCATGGTCCGCGACGGCGGCTTCGCCGGCATGCTCGCGCAGCGCACCCTGCTGCTCTGGGCGTCCTCCACCCCCGACCTCGTCGCGCTCGCTCTCGAGGGTGCGCTGATCGGCGAGCGCGACCGCGACGTCCGCGCGCGCTACGTCGAGACGATCGGCCTGGTCCCCGGCGCGATCGCCGAGCGGACCCTCCTGCACACCGCCGCCGACGAGGGCGAGGTGTTCGAGGCGCGCGCCGCGGCCGCCGACGCGCTCGGCGAGCGGCCCTCGGACGACGCCGCGCTGATGCTCGCCCGCCTCGGCGAGATGCCGGAGCCGCTCGGTCCCGTCGCGCGCGTCGCCCTCGCCGACCGCGCGATCGCTCCCGTCGCCGACGCCGGCCCCACCGTCGCGCAGCTCTTCGTGCACGCCGACATCGACGGGACGCTCACCCGCGTCGGCGCGGGCGACAACGGCGGCATCGCCACCCTCCTCGTCCGCCTCGGCGACGCGCTGACGGAGGAGGACTGCATCGAGCGCGTCCTCACCCTCTCCCGCGGCACCTGGGCCGAGGCGGAGCGCGCGCTGGCCGAGCTGCCCGCCGCGGGCCACGGCTTCGCTCCGGTGCCGTTCGTGGGCGCCGCCGTGCCGATGCCGCTCGCCTGGCCGCGGCGCATCGCCGCCGAGCGCGGGATCCGCCGCTACCTCCGCGCGGCCGGCCGCGTCGACGTCGTGCACCTGCGGATGGCCGACGTCGGCTCGCTCGCCGCGGCCGCCGTCGCGCGCGAGCTGGAGATCCCCGTCGTCTTCACCGTCGCACCCGACCCGCACGCCCTGATCGCCGGGCTCGACGAGGCGGGCACCCTCTCGCGCGCCGACTTCGGCGACCGCGACGCTGTCGAGCACTTCTGGTTCCGCGTGCGCCTGGTGCAGCGGCTCGCCGCCGACGCCGCGCACACCGTCCTCTTCCCGCGCGCCGAGCTCGCCGAGACGATGCGCGACATGCTCGGCATCGACATCACCGCTCACCCCGAGCGGCACACGATCGTCCCCGAGGGGATCGACGTCCGGCTGGTCGAGCGCGGCGAGGAGGCGGCGCGCGATGCCGCCGCCGGCGAGCCGGTCGCCCTCGACGCCGGCGACGACCTCTCCTCCCTCGACGCGCTCCTCGCCGAGCTGCCGGCCGAGCGCCGCGGGCTGCCGCTGCTGCTCAGCGTCGGGCGGCTGCACCGGGTGAAGGGGATGGCGACGCTGGCCGAGGC
Source organism: Rathayibacter sp. VKM Ac-2929 (assembly GCF_022815495.1). Taxonomy (NCBI): domain Bacteria; kingdom Bacillati; phylum Actinomycetota; class Actinomycetes; order Micrococcales; family Microbacteriaceae; genus Rathayibacter; species Rathayibacter sp. VKM Ac-2929. The sequence goes on along the minus strand of NZ_JALGRV010000006.1, from coordinate 104,188 downwards.
CTGGGCCGGCTCGCCGCTGCGCGACCGCACGAACCTCCTCCTGGTCGGCGGCGACCTCGACGCGCCGACCCCCGACGAGACGGAGCAGCTCGACCGGATCCGCGCCGTCACCGCCCGGCCCGGCTCAGCGGACGGTCTGCTGCTCGCCGGGCACCGCCCCAACGGCACCGTCGCGCGCTGGCTGGGCGCCGTGCGTCACGGCCGCCCCGGGCTCGCCGCGGCCGGCGGCGCCTACGTCTGCGCGAGCGTCAAGGAGGAGTTCGGCATCGCGCTGCTCGAGGCGCTCGCCGCGGGGCTGCCGGTGGTCGCTCCGGCCACGGGCGGCCCGGCGACCTACGTGGAGGAGGGCGTGACCGGCTTCCTCGTCGACACCTCCGATCAGGAGGCGGTCGCCGCCGCCGCCTGCTTCGCGCTCGACCTCGCCGCCGGTCCGCTCGCCGAGTACTCCGCCGAGCGCGGCCGCGCGATGGTGCGCGAGCGCTACACGATCGAGGCGATGGCGCACGCGCTCTCCGCCGTCTACGCGCGGGCGACCGCGGAGCAGGAGCGCCCGCTCGGCTCGGACCTCGTGCTGGGCGCCTCGTGACTCTGCTGATCGTCAGCCCCGACTACGCCTCGCACCTGCTGCCGCTGGCGACCCTCGGCACTGCCTGGCGCGCGGCCGGCGAGCGCGTCGTGGTCGCGACCGGCGATGCGACGCGCTCGATCGTCGACGGCTTCGGCTTCGAGCACGTCCCGCTCCGGCTCGGCCGCGGCTCCAACCCGGGCACCATCCGGGCGGAGGAGCAGGCGCCCGACGAGGGCGACTCGCTCCGCGGCTTCTTCGACGCGACCCGCCGCGGGATGGTGCCGACGCTGGAGTACCAGGCCGGCGAGCGGCTGACCGACCTGCTCTGGGACCCGGCGGGAGTCGCCGCGCGGCTGCGCGAGATCCTCGACGAGGTCCGGCCCGACGCGATCGTCGTCGACCACCTCGCCTTCACCGCGCGGGTCGCGCTGCGGGCACTCGGCGTGCCCTACGGCGACGTGGTGCTCGGGCACCCGAGCGCACTGACGGTGCCGGGCGAGGTCTACGGCTTCCCGCCGGTCTGGCCCGACGCCTTCGAGCCGCCGGCCGAGGATCTGGCTCGGCTGCGGGCGCTCTGCGAGCGGGTCCGAGACTCCTTCACGGCGGAGTGGAACGCCGCGCTGACCGCGCTCGACCCGGCCGCGCCGCTCAGCCTCGACGCCTTCGCCGAGAGCGGCGACGTGCTGCTGCTGAACTACCCCGGCGAGCTGCACGACGCGGCGCGCACCGCGCAGCTCCCACCGCACGCCTTCCTCGGCTCGGCCGTCCGCGGCGAGCCGCGCGACTCGGAGGTGGAGGAGTGGCTGGCCGCCTCGGACGACCCGGTCGTCTACGTGAGCTTCGGCAGCTTCCTCTCGGTGCGCGACGACGTGCTCGCGCGGGTGGTGGCGGCGCTGGCCGGCGTCTCCGTCGACGGGCGGCCGGTGCGCGTCGCGCTGGCCTCGGGCGCGACCGAGGCGTCGGCCCTGGGCGACGTGCCCTCGGGCTGGCTGGTGCGCGGCTTCCTGCCGCAGGTGACGCTGCTCGGCCGGGCCGCGCTGGCGGTCACGCACGGCGGCAACAACAGCGTGACGGAGTCGATGACGGCCGGGGTGCCGCTGATCGTGCTGCCGTTCTCGACGGACCAGTTCGCGGGGGCCGCGGCGCTGGAGGACGCGGGGGTCGCGGAGGTGCTCGATCCGAACGGTGCGACCGTCGATGAGCTGGCGGACGCCGCGCGGCGGATGCTCGCGCTGGACGGCGCGGCGCGGGAGCGGCTGGACGAGCTGTCCGCGGCGCTCACCGGGACGACCGGCCCCGAGCGGGCCTACTCGGCTTTGGCGCACGCCGCGTCGTGAGCACCGAAGAGCCCACCGGCGGTGAGCCCGTCGCCGACGGACCCACCGCCGAAGAGCCTCTCGCCGACGGCCCCACCGCTGACGGACGCTGGCTGGTCGTCAACGGCCGCCGCTGGCGCCGGACCGACCCGAGCCTCCCCGAGGACGTCGTCGCGGCGCTGAAGTCGCACCTCGGCCGCGGCCGCTCCGGCGTGCGCACGGCGAAGAAGGCCGGAGACGAGGACGCGGTCGGCGCCGCCCGCACGCGGACCGGCCTGGCCAAGCACGGCCTCGGCGAGCGCGGCCCGAAGTGGTGGGACGAGCCCGAGCCCGCCCGCCTCGACCGCGCCCTGGCGGCCCTCCGCGACCTCGACGCCCTGTAGCCCCTCCTCACTTCCCGCGAGATGCCACTTGTGAGCGCCCGCGTCGGCGTGTCGCGTACCCAAGTGGCATCTCGCGAAGGAGGCAGAGGGCGCGCGTCAGAGCAGGGACTGCGCGAGGGAGAGGGCGCCGCGGACGCCGGCCTCGTCGCCGAGGGCCGGGGGGACCAGGCGGAGGTGGGCGGCGCCGGTGCCGTTCGCACCGGGGGCGCCCATCAGGCGCTCCACTTCCGCCTCGGTGGCGGCGAGCAGGCCGGGCGTCTTGGCGACGCCGCCCCCGACGATCGCGAGGCGGACGCCCGCGACGTACGCGAGCGTCGTCACGAGCTGGGCGAGGTAGTAGGAGCTGAAGCGGAGGTTCGCGGCCGCGTCCTCCGGACCGAGGCTCGAGCCGTCCACGCCCCAGCGCGCCGAGATCGCCGGGCCGGCGACGAGCCCCTCGAGGCAGTCGCCGTGGAACGGGCAGGTGCCCTCGAAGCGGTCCTCCGGGTGCCGGCGCGGCAGCACGTGCGCCACCTCGGGCCAGCCGCTGCCGGCGAGCAGGCGGCCGCCGGCGATGATGCCGCCACCGACTCCCGTGCCGACGGTGAGGTAGACGAAGTCCGGCTCGCCCTGCCCCGCGCCCCAGCGCGCCTCGCCGAGGGCGGCGCCGTTGACGTCGGTCACGAGCGCGGTGCGGGCGCCGGGCGCCGCGGCCTCGAGCGGGGACAGCACGTCGGTGCCCTCCCAGCCGAGCTTGGGTGTGGAGGTGAGCCGGCCGTAGCCGGGGGAGACGGGGTCGATGTCGAGCGGGCCGAACGAGGCGACGCCGATCGCCGCGACGGAGCCCTCGACTCCGTGGTCGCGGGTGAACGCGGCCAGGTCGCCGAGGGTCTCCGCGGGGCCGCGGGTCGGCAGGGTCGTCTTCGCGAGGATCCGCTCGGGGTCCTCCTGCGCGGCGACCGCGGCGACGACCTTGGTGCCGCCGGTCTCGATGCCGAGGAGGAGGGCGCGGGTTCCGGTGGTCACCGGGTCAGCAGGCTGCGACGCGTCCGACCGCGGCCGAGAGCGTGAGCTCGCTGCCGAGGACGACCGCGTAGTCGAGGTGCAGGCGCTTCAGCGAGTCGACCGTGGCGGCCGGAACGCACTCGGGCCGGCTCAGCGAGATCGGCGAGCCGGCCGCGGCGGCGATCGCGGCTCCGGAGAGCGCGTCGGCGAAGCCCTCGCCCGAGGCGAGGTAGGTGGTGTCGGTGAGCTCGGCGGGCGCGTACGCCTCGTTGATCAGGCGGCTGGTCGCGTAGCGGCTCTCGCCGCCGATCCGCGTGGTCCGGTCGACGAGTCCGGCCGAGGTGAGCTCGGTCTGGATGCCCGCGGAGATCGACGGCTCCTGGCCGAGCACGACCGCGGTCGTCGGGTCCAGGCGCGAGACCGCCGCGCGGGTGGCGGCGTCGAGGGCGGCATTCGCGCCGTCGACGAGGAGCACGGGCTCGCCCAGGCGGCCGGCGACCGGCCCGACGGAGAGGGCGTCGGGGAAGTTGCCCCCGGTGGCGAGGAAGACGTCCTCGGCCGAGCCAGCCGGGAAGGCGTCGGCGACGATCCTCCGCGAGGTGTCGTAGCGGTCGGTGCCGCCGATCCGCACGACGGTGCCGGCGACGGCGTCGATCTGCGAGTAGACGGCGGCCGAGACGGTCAGCTCGCTGCCGACGACGACGACCTTCTTCGGGGCGAGCCGCGTGATCTCGGCGCTCGTGACCGGGAAGAGCTGGTCCGGGTCGGTCAGGAGCAGCGCGCCGCCCTGGACCGCGGCGGCGGGGGCGGCGCTGAGCGCGTCGGCCCAGCCTGCTCCGCTCGCGATGTAGAGCACGGGCACGCCCGGATCGACGGACTGGGTGCTGGCGACGGAGGTGCCGTAGCGGTCGCTGCCCGAGAGGCGAGCGGAGGAGAAGGACCAGGCGGTGGGAGCGAGGTCGACCGCGTCGACGGTGCCGCCCGCGACGGTGACCTGCGTCGAGTCGCCGACCCAGTCGGTGTCCAGCCAGAACCGGTCGGCGACGGCCGGGACGCCGCCGTCCGCCGGCTTCTCGACCACGCGGACGACGTAGGAGCCGTCGTCGAGGCCGGAGAGCGTGTAGCCGCCCTTCGCGCCGGCGCCGAGCTCGATCGCCGTCGAGGCGGCGAGCTCGGCGTCCTGCGGATCGTCGTCGAGGTCCCAGGCCTGCGCCACGTAGCGGTGCGTGCCCGCGACCGCGGGCGTCGTGATCGTGCCGCTGATCGCACCGTCGGCCGCGAGTGCCGGAGAGGCCGGCCCCGCGACGAGGCCCGTCACGGCGAGGGCGCCGATCGCGAGGGAGGAGAGGGCGAGCGCGGACGGACGGCGGTGTCGAGGAGTCACGGTGAGGCTTTCCGGTGAGCGCGGCGGGCCGCGGCGGACACGATGGTTCGAATCTAGCGGTGACGCGCGGGGCGGGGTCAGCAGGCGGTGAGGCGAGCGACGTCCGCGGAGAGCGTGCCGGTGCCGCCGAGGAGCGTGATCTGGTCGAGGTCCTGATCCTGCAGGCTCCTGCGCGTCGCGGTGTACACGCAGTCGGGCTGGCTCAGGTAGAGCGGTGCGCCGATCGACGCGGCGGCCGGGCCGACCGCGAGAGCGTCGGCGAAGCCGATGGCGGAGGCGAGGAACGCCGTGTCGACAAGCGGGGACGGTGCGTAGGCGGCGTTCAGCTTGCGGCTGGTGTCGTGCCGGTCGATCCCCGCGAGGCGGTTCACGCCGCCCGTGAGCCCGGAGCCGCGGAGGTCGGCCTCGACACCGGTCGAGATCCGGTCCGTGCCGCCGAGCAGCAGTCCGTCGGCCGCGTCGAGACGAGCGAGGGCCTCCCGGGTCGGCGCGTCGAGTGCGGGCTTCGCGCCGTCGACGAGCAGCACCGGCTGGTCGAGGCGGCCGGCGATCGGCGCGACCGAGAGCGCGTCGGGGAAGGCGCCTCCCGTCGGCAGGAACACGGTGTCGTAGGAGCCCGCGGGGAAGGCGTCGGCGACGATCTTCCGCGAGGTCTCGTACCGGTCCGAGCCCGAGATCCGCTCGGTGGGCGAGCCGAGCGCGGCGATCTGCTCGTAGACCGCGTCGCTCACGGAGAGCGAGCTGCCGACGACGACGATCCGCTGCGGAGAGAGCCGCTGGATCTCGGCCGAGACGACCGGGAACAGCTGGTCCGGGTCGGTGAGGAGCAGGGCGCCGTCCTGCACGGAGGCCGCCGGCCCGGCGCTGAGCGCGTCCGGCCAGTTCGCGCCGCTCGCGATGTAGAGGACGGGGATGTCGTCGCCGAAGTACTTCCTGGTCACCGCGACGGCGGTCCCGTAGCGGTCGGTGCCCTCGATCCGGGTGCCGGTGTTCGACGCGTAGGCGGTCGGCGTGAAGTCGACGCCGGTGCGGCCCGCGGCGGGGACGGTGGTGATCGCGCGCTCGTCGAGGCGCGGGAGCTCCCGGTAGTACTCGTCGTCGTAGACCGGGTAGCCGGGCTCCGCGAGGCGGAAGATCCACTCGCCGGCGGGCAGCGCGTTCGGCGCGGTGGTCCAGGCGTCGGGTCGGCCCGGGTTGCCGGAGGTGGCGACCTCGGTGAACGGGTAGTACGCGTTGTCCTCGCGCTCGTACCAGTACGGCTGCACGACGAAGGACGTCGCGGAGACGCCGGCGACGGCGGCCGCGGTGACGGAGCCGGAGACCGTGGTCGCCCGGGGGAGGCTGATCGCGACGTCGGTCCGCGACTCGCCGATGCCGTCCGCCTCGACGGCGATCGGGGTGTCGCCGAACCAGGTCGGGTACCAGCTGTCGTCGCCGTCGACCGAGGCGAGGAGGTAGTAGGCCTCGCCGCCGGGGAGGGTGAGCGAGAAGGCGGCCTCGGTGGCGATCGTGCGGATCTCGGTGCCCGCGCCGTTCTCGACGCGGAGGCGGTAGGCGGCTCCGGCCGGGGCGGGGTGCGCCTCGTCGATGTCCTTCAGCGCGATGGTGCCGGAGAGGACGATCTCGGCGGCCGGGTCGGCGGCGACGTCCTCGCGCTGGGTCTTCGCGTTCGACAGCGCGCGCTCGACGCCCGCGTCCGCGGTCTGCGTGACGGTGCCGAGCGGGGAGTCCTCCTGCGCCTGCGCCGGACCGGCGGCGAGGCCGGTGAGCAGCACGGCGGAGACTCCGAGTGCGGTGAGCGGGGCGAGGGGCCGAGTGCGGCGAGGAGTCACGGCAGATCTTTCGAGAGGATCCGCGGCGGACCGCGGGCGGACACGGTGCCTGAATGCTAGCTGCCAGGGTGCCTCGAGAACTCTCGCGGCGCCGCCCCGCAGACCCCCATCCGGGGGCCCGTCGCGGATCGGCGGGGGGTTGGCGGCGGCGGCCGCGGCGGCGCGGTGGGCCGCCTCTTTGCTGATCGAGTAGCTCGCGCAGCGGGCGTATCGAGATCCACCGTCGGAAGCCGGGTCTGCAGACCCGCCCTGCTGAGGACGGTGGGTCTCGATACGCCCCTGCGGGGCTACTCGACCAGCTGTCTGGGGGGTCTCTTCTGAGGAGATCCACGCGCGCTCACGCCGGGGAGCGGACGCCCGTCAGCTGCTCCGAGACGTCCCAGAGGCGGCGGGCGTCGTCGGCGCTGCGCAGCGGCGCCCAAGGCTCGCGGCGGGCGGCGGGTCCGCCGATCAGGCGGGTCGGGCCGTAGAAGCCGCCGCCGTCGGGCGCGGTCGCCGCGAGCAGGGCGGGCTGCGCCGCGCTCTCGACGGTCCCGGCGATGCCCAGCCGCGCGAGCAGCACGATCAGGCCGCGGCCCCGCACCTGCTGCGCGCGACCGAGGCCGGGCTGCGCCGCCAGGAGGTTCGTCGGCGAGATCCCGGGGTGCGCGAGAGTGCTCGTCGGCCCCCGGCCGGCCGCGGCACTCCGCCTGTCGAGCTCGAGGGCGAAGAGGCCGACCGCGATCTTCGACTGCACGTAGGCCCGCATCGCGTCGTCGTCGCGGGCGCCGTCGAGGTCGTCCCAGGCGATCGATCCGCTGCGCGCCGCGATGCTGGTCTGGTGCGCGACGCGGGCGTGCGCGAGCAGCGGCAGAAGGCCGAGCGTCAGCGCGAAGTGCCCGAGGTGGTTCGTGCCGAACTGCAGCTCGAAGCCGTCCTCGGTGAGCTGCCGCTGGGGCGGCTGCATCACTCCGGCGTTGTTCACGAGCAGGTCGATCGGCCGGCCCTCGGCCAGCAGTCCCTCGGCGAGCGCGGAGACCGAGCGGAGGGAGGAGAGGTCGAGCGGGTGCGTGCTCACCGCGGCGCCGGGGATCGCCCGGCGGATCCCCTCCGCGGCGGCCTCGCCCTTGGCGGCCGAGCGCACGGGCAGGACCAGCTCGGCGCCGGCCGCGGCGAGCCGGGTGGCGATCACGCGGCCGATGCCGTCGCTCGCGCCGGTGACGACGGCGAGCCGTCCGGACAGATCGGGGATCGGGATGCTGCGGGTCATGGGGGCTCCTCGGTGCCGGTGGGCGGTCGCTGGTGGGTGTGATCCCATGCTCGGCCGATCCGGCGAGCGGAGGCAGGGCCCGCCGATCCACCGATGCGCGGTCCACGGCTGCGACGCACGGCTGCGGTCCCGCGCCCGCCGCCCGCCGCCACCGGCCCGCCGCCACCGGCCCGCCGCCCGCCGCTCAGACCGGCGCGCCCACCACCGCGAGCAGCTCCAGCTTCCCCGCGCTCTCGCTCCCCGGTACCGCCGTGTAGACGAGGAGCCGGTGCGACTGCTCCGGATCCAGCAGCGTCTGGCACTCCAGCTCGAGCAGCCCGACCGACGGATGCAGGAAGCGCTTGGTCGCCGGCGGTCGCAGCCCGACCTGGTGCTCGGCCCACAGTGACCGGAACTCCTCGCTCCGCTCCGCGACGACGTCGACGAGCTCGGCCGCCCTCGAGCCGGGCCCGCGCAGGGTCGCGACCTCGCGCAGCCCCGCGACGAACACGCGCGAGAGCTGCGCCCGGTCCTCCTCCGGATACGCCTCGCGCGCCGCGGGGTCGGTGAACCAGCGGTAGCCGAGGCTGCGCTCGAGCCCGGTGCGGAGCGACGCGTCGCCCAGCAGTGCCGCGCCGAGCCGGGTCTGCCGGAGTGTCTCGCCGAGCTCGGTGATGATCTCGGCAGGGGTGTCCTGCAGCCGGTCCAGGATGCGCAGCAGACCCGGCCCGATGTGCTCGCCGGCACTGCCCCGCGCCGGCGGGCGGTGGCCGGCCAGCCGGAAGACGTGGTCGCGCTCGCCGAGGGAGAGGTGCAGTCCCTGCGCGATCGCGGCGATCATCTGCTCCGACGGCTGCGGCCCGGTGCCGCGCTCGAGCCGGGCGTAGTAGTCGGTCGACATGTGGCAGAGTGCGGCGGCCTCCTCCCGCCGCAGGCCCGCGGTGCGGCGGCGCGGGCCGCGGGTGAGGCCCACGTCCTCGGGCTGCAGCGCCTCGCGGCGGAGTCGGAGGAACGCCGCCAGGCCGTCGCGATCGATCACGGAAGCGCCTCTCGTCGGGACCCCTGTTCTACCGCGGTGCCGCCCCCGCTGCCACGGATCGTCGATCCACCCCTCCGGAGCGTCCCGACCCCCGTCGCCGCGATCCTGCGCGCGAGGCCGCGATAGTGAGCGATTCCGTGCGTCTCCTGGCGGAAATCGCAGGATCCGCGCGTGCGAGACTAGCTGCGAGCGTGCTCCACCCGCCCCGCGGGGACGGAGCCACTGGACCCGGTCCGCTCATCCGCATCCTTTCGCAGGAGGACTCGAATGACCGATACCGCCGTGCTCGCCACCGCCCCGACCCGCACCCCCGTCGCCAAGGCGATCCTGATGTGCCGCCCCGAGCACTTCACCGTCGTCTACCGGATCAACCCGTGGATGGACCCGCAGGTCCCCACCGACACCGCCCTCGCCGTGCGCCAGTGGCAGACGCTGTACGACACCTACGTCGAGCTCGGCTTCGATGTGCAGCTGATCGAGCCCGAGGCCGGCCTGCCCGACATGGTCTACGCCGCGAACGGCGGGTTCGTGATCGACGGCATCGCCTACGGCGCCTCCTTCACCTACCCCGAGCGCCAGCCCGAGGGCCCCGCCTACATGGACTGGTTCCGCGGCGCCGGCTTCGACGTGCGCGTGCCCGAGGAGGTCAACGAGGGCGAGGGCGACTTCCTCCTCGTCGGCGAGCGGATCCTCGCCGGCACCGGCTTCCGCTCCGCCTCCGACTCGCACGCCGAGGTCGCCCGGATCTTCGGCCGCGAGGTCGTCACCCTCGAGCTGGTGAACCCGTCGTTCTACCACCTCGACACCGCGATCGCCGTGCTCGACGACACGAACATCGCCTACCTGCCGAGCGCGTTCAGCGAGGAGGGCAACCGCGTCCTGCGCGAGCTCTACCCCGACGCGATCCTCGTCTCGGAGGAGGACGCGTCCGTGCTCGGGCTCAACTCCTTCTCCGACGGCCTCAACGTCGTCATCGCCTCGCGCGCGGCCGGCTTCGAGCGCCAGCTGCGCGAGCGCGGCTACAACCCGATCGGCGTCGACCTGTCCGAGCTGCTGCTCGGCGGCGGCGGCGTGAAGTGCTGCACCCTCGAGCTGCGGCGCTGAGCCGCTCCCCTTCTCCCTCACCCACTCCGCAGAAGTCGTCGTACTCGGCACTCGAGTACGACAACTTCTGAGGAGTCGATCGTCCTCAGGAGGCACGACATGAGCATCACCGAGACCGACCGTTCCGCCGAGCTGATCGCCGCGGAGGAGGCGCACGCCGCGCACAACTACCACCCGCTGCCCGTCGTCGCCGCGACCGGCGAGGGCGCGTGGATCACCGACGTGGAGGGGCGCCGCTACCTCGACTGCCTCGCCGCGTACTCCGCCGTCAACTTCGGCCACTCGCACCCGGTGCTGCTGGACGCCGCGCGCGCGCAGCTCTCCCGGGTCACCCTCACGAGCCGCGCCTTCCACAACGACAAGCTCGGCCCGTTCGTGACGGCGCTCGCCGCGCTCGCCGGCAAGGACATGGTCCTCCCGATGAACACGGGCGCGGAGGCCGTCGAGTCCGGCATCAAGGTCGCCCGCGCCTGGGGCTACCGGGTGAAGGGCGTCGCGCCCGGCCGCGCGAACATCATCGTCGCGGCCGGCAACTTCCACGGCCGCACCACGACGATCATCTCGTTCAGCGACGACGCGGAGGCGCGCGACGGCTTCGCCCCGTTCACGCCCGGCTTCCGGACGGTGCCGTTCGGCGACGCGGCGGCCCTCGAGGCCGCGATCGACGAGGACACCGTCGCCGTGCTGATCGAGCCGATCCAGGGCGAGGCGGGCATCGTCGTCCCGCCGGCCGACTACCTCCCCGCCGTCCGCGAGATCACCGCGCGGCACAACGTCCTCTTCATCGCCGACGAGATCCAGTCCGGCCTCGGCCGCACCGGCGCGACCTTCGCCTGCGACCTCGTCGACGTCGTCCCGGACGTCTACCTGCTGGGCAAGGCGCTCGGCGGCGGCATCGTGCCGGTGTCGGCCGTCGTCGCGAACGCCGACGTGCTCGGCGTGCTCCAGCCCGGCCAGCACGGCTCGACCTTCGGCGGCAACCCGCTCGCCGCCGCCGTCGGCCTCGCGGTCGTCGAGCTGCTCGCCACCGGGGAGTACCAGGCGCTGGCCCGCGAGCGCGGCGCCCAGCTGCACGCCCGCCTCACCGCGCTGATCGGGCGCGGCGTGGTCGCCGTCCGCGGCGCCGGACTCTGGGCCGGCATCGACATCGACCCCGCCCTCGCCTCCGGCCGCGCCGTCTGCGAGGCCCTGATGGCTCGCGGCGTCCTCGCCAAGGACACCCACGGCTCGACGATCCGCCTCGCCCCGCCCCTCGTCGTCACCGCCGCCGAGATCGACTCCGCCGTCGACGAGCTGGAGGCCGTGCTCGATTCCCTGCGCTGACGCGCCCCCCCGTCTCCCCCTCCGCGAGATGCCACTTGTGCACGCCTTCCACGGCGTGTCGCGCGCACAAGTGGCATCTCGCGGAGGCGGCCAGCCCCTTCGACCGGCGACGGCGAGGGGGTTTCGTCGTGCGCGGGTGCGGGGCGGAATCGGCGCCGTGCGGGCAACTCGCGGCGGATGCTGTCATGCTGGACGCGGCCGCCGCGGTCTCTGCAGCGATCCGCACACTCCGGATCCACCTCCTCACCGCGACCCGCGCCCCCACCCGCACCGCTCCCGGTGCCGCACGATGCGGCGCGGAGCACGACCCGGGTGACCGCGGACGAGGCCGTGCAGAGCACCGGAACCACCCGGCGGCTGCGACCACACAGACCACCTGCGCCGAGGCGCTCCGCACGAAGCGGGGGCCGCGCGCACCAGCACGACGCCACGTCCCCCACCGGAAAGCACCCATGCGAAACGCCAGAACCGCCAAGCCCGCGCGCCACCACCTCGAGCTCCCCGCCCCCAAGCCGCTGGAGAAGGGCGGCATGCGCATCACCCCGCTCGGCGGCCTGGGCGAGATCGGTCGCAACATGACCGTCTTCGAGCACAAGGGGAAGCTGCTCATCGTCGACTGCGGCGTGCTCTTCCCCGAGGAGAACCAGCCCGGCATCGACGTGATCCTGCCCGACTTCGCCGCGATCCGCTCGCGCCTGAAGGACATCGAGGCGATCGTGCTCACCCACGGCCACGAGGACCACATCGGCGGCGTGCCGTACCTCCTCAAGGAGCGCGGCGACATCCCGATCATCGCGTCGACCTTCACCCTCGCGCTGATCACCGCGAAGCTCACCGAGCACCGCATCACCCCGCGCACCCGCCCGGTGAAGGAGGGCGACCGGATCGACGCCGGCGTCTTCGACCTCGAGTTCCTCGCGGTCAACCACTCCATCCCCGACGGCCTCGCGGTCGCCATCCGCACCGAGGCCGGCCTCGTGCTGCACACGGGCGACTTCAAGATGGACCAGTTCCCGCTCGACGGGCGCACCACCGACCTCCCCGGCTTCGCGCGCCTCGGCGACGAGGGCGTCGACCTCTTCCTGGTCGACTCCACCAACGCCGACGTCCCCGGCTTCGCGATCTCCGAGGGCGACCTCGCCCCCGCGATCGACCAGGTCTTCCGCACCGCCCCGCGCCGCATCGTCGTCTCGAGCTTCGCCAGCCACGTGCACCGCATCCAGCAGGTTCTCGACGCCGCGCAGAAGCACGGCCGCAAGGTCGCCTTCGTCGGCCGCTCGATGGTCCGCAACATGGGCATCGCCGCCGAGCTCGGCTACCTCAAGATCCCGGCCGGCCTCGTCGTCGACATGAAGGTGCTCGAGAAGCTGCCCGCGACCCAGATCGTGATGATCTGCACCGGCTCGCAGGGCGAGCCGATGGCGGCGCTCTCGCGCATGGCCAACAAGGACCACATCATCGACATCGGCCCCGGCGACACCGTGCTGCTCGCCAGCTCGCTGATCCCCGGCAACGAGAACGCGATCTACCGGATCATCAACGCCTTCACCCGCTGGGGCGCGACGGTCGTGCACAAGGGCAACGCCAAGGTGCACGTCTCGGGCCACGCCAGCGCCGGCGAGCTCGCCTACTGCTACAACATCCTCCGCCCGACCGCGGTCCTGCCCGTGCACGGCGAGTGGCGCCACCTCACGGCGAACGCCGCGATCGCGACGCGCACCGGCATCGACGAGAAGAACGTCTTCGTCGTCGAGGACGGCGTCTCGATCGACCTCGTCAAGGGGCGCTCGCGGATGAGCGGCCGCATCCCGGCCGACCTCGTCTTCGTCGACGGCACCACGATCGGCGTCGCGACCGAGGACGCGATGATCGACCGCCGCGTCCTCGCCGAGGAGGGCACCATCACGGTGCTCGCCATCGTCGACCTGGACCGCGGCACGCTGGGTGAGCCGGTCGAGTTCTTCACCCGCGGCTTTGTCGAGGAGCCGAGCTGGAAGGAGAACGCCAGCAAGGCGATCGACGACGCGGTGCTCCAGGCCGCCGGCCAGCCGACCGACCGCGACGCGATCGAGAAGCTGATCACCCGCACCCTCGGCCGCTGGCTGACCCGCCGTCACCGCCGCAACCCGGTCATCACGACGATCGTCGTCGAGGAGTAAGCCTCCGCCCCCGTGCACAACTCAGGCTGGATGGCCGCGATCGCCTCGTTCTCGGGCCGATCCGGCCATCCAGCCTTATTCGTGCACACGTCGCGGCGGTGACCCGCTTCCGTCGGGCCGCCCGCCCGCGAACTGCCCGTTAGGGAACCGTATGGATCCGGGCGTTCTCGGCTCCGGAGCCGCCTCCGCCGAGTAGACACGTCCAGTGACCTCCTCTCTCGTCCGCGGCGACGCCGACGCCCTCGAACCCTCGCCCCTCTCCTCAGCGACCTCTTCAGGGCGCCGCGGCGGAGTGAAGGCGTGGCTGCTCGAGGGGCTGCGGAGCGACTCCGGCGCGCACCCCGGGCCGCACTCCACCACCGAGAAGACGCACTCCTGGTGGCGCGTGATGTGCCTGACCGGCGTCGACTACTTCTCCACGCTCGGCTACCAGCCCGCGATCGCCGCGCTCGCGGCCGGCCTGGTCTCGCCGCTGGCGACCATCGTCCTGGTGCTGCTCACCCTGTTCGGCGCGCTGCCGGTCTACCGCCGCGTCGCCCGCGAGAGCTTCCGCGGCGAGGGCTCGATCGCGATGCTGGAGCGGCTGCTGCCCTGGTGGGGCGGCAAGCTCTTCGTGCTGGTGCTGCTCGGCTTCGCGGCGACGGACTTCATGATCACGATCACCCTGTCGGCGGCCGACGCCACCGCGCACGCGGTCGAGAACCCGTTCGCGCCGGCCTGGTTCCACGGCGCGGAGGTGCCGCTGACGCTGGGGCTGGTCGCGCTGCTCGGGATCGTCTTCCTCCGCGGCTTCAAGGAGGCGATCTCGATCGCGGTCGTGCTGGTCGCGGTGTTCCTCGCGCTGAACGCGGTCGTCATCGTCGTCGCGATCGCGCACGTCGCCGAGAACCCGGTGGTGATCGGGAACTGGTGGTCGGCGCTGACGACGCAGCACGGGAATCCGCTGATCATGGTCGGCATCGCGCTGATCGTGTTCCCGAAGCTGGCGCTCGGGCTGTCCGGCTTCGAGACCGGCGTGGCCGTGATGCCGCAGATCCGCGGCGACGCGAGCGACACCGACGCGGCCCCGGTCGGCCGGATCCGCGGGGCGAAGCGGCTGCTGATCACCGCCGCGGTGACGATGTCGGCGTTCCTGATCACCTCGAGCTTCGTGACGACGCTGCTGATCCCGCAGGCCGAGTTCCAGCCGGGCGGGCAGGCCAACGGCCGCGCCCTCGCCTACCTCGCGCACGAGTACCTCGGTGACGCCTTCGGCACCGCCTACGACGTCAGCACGATCTGCATCCTCTGGTTCGCCGGCGCCTCGGCGATGGCCGGGCTGCTCAACATCGTGCCGCGCTACCTGCCGCGCTACGGGATGGCGCCGCAGTGGGCCGCGGCGGTGCGCCCGCTGGTGCTGGTCTTCACGGCCGTCGCGTTCCTGATCACGATCCTCTTCCGGGCCGACGTCGACGCCCAGGGCGGCGCCTACGCGACCGGCGTGCTGGTGCTGATCACCTCCGCCTCCGTCGCCGTGTTCCTCTCGGCCAAGCGCAAGAAGCAGCGCAAGCGCGCTGTCGGCTTCGCGGTGATCGCGCTCGTCTTCGTCTACACGACGGTCGTGAACGTGGTCGAGCGGCCGGACGGCGTGCGGATCGCGAGCCTGTTCATCCTCGGGATCCTCGTGGTGTCGCTGATCTCGCGGGTGCAGCGCTCGTTCCAGCTGCGGGCGACCTCGGTGACCTTCGACGCGCAGGCTCTCGACTTCCTCAGCACCGACGCCGACGACTACGGCGTGATCCGCGTCCTCGCGAACGAGCCCGACGACGGCTCCGAGCGCGAGTACCGCGACAAGCTGGCCGAGGAGCAGCGCGACAGCAACCTGCCGATGCGCGGCCCGGTCCTCTTCCTCGAGGTGCACACCACCGACTCGTCCGACTTCGAGGAGGACCTCGTGGTGCAGGGGCGCGTCTGCCACGGCTTCCGCGTGCTCACGGTGACCAGCGGCAACATCCCGAACACCATCGCGACGGTGCTGCTCGAGATCCGCGCCCTGACCGGCGTCGTCCCGGACGTCTACTTCGAGTGGACCGAGGGCGGCCCGCTCTCCAACATGTTCCGCTTCCTGATCACCGGCACCGGCGAGGTCGCCCCCGTCACCCGCGAGGTCCTCCGCCGCGCCGAGCCCCGCCGCGAGCGCCGCCCGGGCGTCCACGTCGGCTGACCCGCGCCCGTCCCTCCCCGCCGCGAGATGCCAGTTGTGCACGCGACACGCCGTGAGAAGTGTGCACAAGTGGCATCCCGCGGGAGGGGCGGGTCAGTCGCGGACCGTGGAGAGGGGCTCGGTGATGCTCTCGATGCTGCGGCGCTCGGCGTCGACGCCGAAGATCAGGGCGACGACGCCGCCGACGATCATCACCGCTGCGCCGACGAAGTAGCCGACGGTGAGCGGGCCGCGGTCGCTGCCGTCGCCGATCAGCACGCCGTAGAGGGTGGGCGCGACGGCGCCGGCGATCTGGCCGAGGGTGAAGAAGTACGAGATCGCCTGGCTGCGCAGCTCCAGCGGGAAGATCTCGCTGACCGTGAGGTAGGCGCTCGAGGCGCCGGCGGAGGCGAAGAAGAACGAGACGCACCAGAGGATCGTCTGGGTCGTCGCGGTCAGCACGTCCATGCTGAACAGCAGCGCCGAGAGCGCGAGCACCGCCCCGGAGACGCCGTAGGTGAGGAAGATCATCTTCCGCCGGCCCCAGACGTCGAAGAGGTGGCCGAGCACCAGCGGACCGACGAGGTTGCCGATCGCGAACGGGAAGAAGAAGTACGAGACGGCGTTCTGCTCCACGCCGTAGAAGTTCTCCAGCACGAGCGCGTAGGTGAAGAAGATCGCGTTGTAGAGGAACGACTGGGTGATCATCATGGTCGCGCCGACCAGGGTCCGCTTCGGGTACTGCTTGATCAGCACCCGCGCGATGGTGCGGAACGGGATGCTCTCGGTCGCCTTCACGGTGATCGCCTGCGAGTCGTCGACCGGCTCGAGCTTTCCGCCCTCCGATTCGACGCGGCGCTCGATCTCGTCGACGGTGCGCTCCGCCTCCTCCTCGCGGCCGTGGGTCATCAGCCAGCGCGGGCTCTCGGGGATGTGCCGGCGGAGGTAGATGATCGCGAGTCCGAGGATCGGCCCGAGGAAGAAGCCGAGGCGCCAGCCGACGTTCTCGGCGAAGACCTCGTCGTTGAGGAAGAAGAGGTTCGCCGCGGAGCCGAGCGCCGCGCCGCCCCAGTAGGTGCCGTTGATCGCGATGTCGACGCGGCCGCGGTACTTCGAGGGGATCAGCTCGTCGATGGCGGAGTTGATCGCCGCGTACTCACCGCCGATGCCCATCCCCGCGAAGAAGCGGAAGACGGCGAGGAAGAGGTAGTTGGGCGCGAGGCCCGCGAGGCCGCTCGCGACCAGGTAGATCACCAGCGTCAGGATGAAGAGCTTGCGCCGGCCGAGCCGGTCGCTCAGCCGCCCGAAGATCAGCGCGCCGACGATCTGGCCGACCAGGTAGACCGTGCCGAGCACGCCGACCTGCGCGGCCGAGAGGTCGAACTCCTTCGCGAAGCCGGCGCTCGCGACGATCTGGATCTCGAGGCCGTCCAGCACCCAGGAGAAGCCGAGGCCGACGACGATCGACCAGTGGAACCGCGTCCACGGCAGCCGGTCGATGCGGGCGGGGACGAGGCTCCGGACGGGGCCGCGCTCTTCGGTGTCGGTGGACATGGCTCGCGCCTTCCTGTCGCCCCGGCTGCGCTGCTGATGCGCGCGGTCCCGGACGCGGCGAGACGACGATAGACCCGAGCATCGCCGGGCTATGCACCCCTTGCCACGGCGCGCCTGCCGGGTGTATCCCCGGGGTGCATGCCTGCCTCCCCTCCGCGAGATGCCACTTGTGCACGCCTTTCACGGCGTGTCGCGTGCACAAGTGGCATCTCGCGGAGGGGGACGGGCGGGGCGCCGAGGGGGTGGGTAGCGTGGGGGGATGATCGATGCGACACCCGCCGGAACGCCCGCCTACGTCCTGAGCGAGGGGCCCGTCTGGGACGGGGAGACCGGCCGGCTGACCTGGGTGGACATCGAGGCGGGCGCGGTGCTGTCGGCGCCGCTCACCGCGGACGGGCTCGGGGCGATCACCCGCACGGACGTCGGCGAGCAGGTCGGCTGCGCGCTGCCCCTCGGCGACGGCCGGGTGCTCGTCGCACTCACCCGCCGCCTGGCGATCCTGGAGGTCGACGGCTCGCTGACCCGCGGCTCCGAGCTGCTGCCCGAGGGGCACCGCTTCAACGACGGCTCCATCGACCCGCAGGGCCGGCTGGTCGTCGGCTCGCTGACGCTGGGCGAGTCGGTCGGCGACGACGTGCTGCTGCGACTCGAGCACGACGGAGCGGTCACCGTCCTCGACCACGACCTGCGGCTCTCGAACGGTCTCGGCTGGTCGCCCGACGGCTCGGTGATGTACTCGGTCGACACCGAGTCCGGCGTCGTCTACCGGCGGCCGTACCTCGACGGGGTGAACGGCCCGCGCGAGACCTTCCTCGAGCCGGAGGAGGGCGTCTTCCTCGACGGCATGACCGTCGACTCCGAGGGCCGGCTGTGGTGCTCGGTCTGGGGCGGGAGCGGCGTGCGCGTCTACGACTCCGAGGGTCGCCGTCTGGAGGGCGAGGGCATCGCGATCGACGCGCCGCACTCCTCCAGCATCGCCTTCGCGGGGGAGGCGCTCGACGTCGCCGTCGTGTCGTCGGCCTCGCGAGACCTGTCGGCGGACGAGCGGGCGCGGTACCCGCTCGCGGGCGGGCTGTGGCTCGCGCGGCCGGGCGCGACCGGGCTGCCGGCGCCGCGCTGGGTCGAGGCCCCGCTGCCCTGACGGGGCCTGGGGTCGCTTCGGGGCGGGGCGGGGCGGCGACGGATCGGGGCCGGACCTTCGGACCCGTGGTCAGTCGGCGTCGACCGGCGCGGTCGGCTCCGACGCGGGCTGCGGCGTCAGGGTGACCCGCGAGATCCGGTAGCGGTCGGTCTCGGCGACCCGGAGCACGTGGTCGCCGACGACGAGGGTGTCGCCCACGACGGCGACTCGGCCGATGCGGTCGAGCACGTAGCCGCCGACCGTCTCGTAGGGCCCCTCGGGCAGTTCGATGCCGAGCAGCTCCTCCAGGTCCTCGAGGATCATGCCGCCGTCGAGGTCCTGCAGCTGCTCGGCGGCCTTCGCGTCGACGTCCTGGCGCGCGCCGTCGTACTCGTCGTAGATCTCGCCGACGAGCTCCTCCAGCAGGTCCTCGAGGGTGATGATGCCGTCGGTCCCGCCGTACTCGTCGATGACGACCGCGATCTGGTGGCCGTCCTGCCGCATGGTGCGCAGGGCCGCGAGCACCTTCGTCGTGCCGGGGACCGCCAGGATCGGGCGGGTGATGTCGGCGACGCTGCTCGCGGTGCCGTCGCGGCCCGCCTCCGGGAACGCGGCCATCAGGTCGCGCACGTGCACGAAGCCCAGGACGTCGTCGCGGTTCTCGCCGACCACCGGGTAGCGCGAGTGCGGCCGGCCGAGCACCTCCGCGTAGCCCTCGGCGACGGGCAGATCGCCGCGGAGGAAGTCGACGTCCGGCCGCGGGCGCATCACCTCGGCGACCCGCCGGTCGTCGGCGCGGAAGACGTCGGCGAGCAGCTGTCGGCTGTCCTCGGCGATCTCGGTGTTGCTCGAGATCATGTCGCGCACCTCGTCCGCCGAGACGCTCTCGCCCTTCTCGCGCGGGTCGGCGCCGAGGAGGCGGACCACCGCATCGGTGGAGACCGACAGCAGCCAGATGATCGGGCGCATCAGGCGGGCGAGGGTGTTGAGCGGCGGGGCGAGCACCTTGGTGAAGGCGACCGACTTCTGCATGGCGAGGCGCTTGGGCACCAGCTCGCCGAGCACGAGCGAGAGGTAGGCGATGACGAGGGTCATCAGGATCAGCGCGACGGTCGAGGCTGCGCCGTTCGACAGCCCGAGCGACTCGAGCGGCGGCACGAGGTCCGGCGCGATCGTCGAGGCGCCGTACGCGGAGGAGAAGAAGCCGGCGAGCGTCACGCCGATCTGCACGGCCGAGAGGAAGGTGTTCGGGTTCCGCACCAGCTCGGCGATGCGCCGGCCGCGCTCGCTGCCCGCCTCGATCGCGCGCACCTGGCTCTCGCGGAGGCTGACGATCGCCATCTCGGTGCCCGCGAACACCCCGCCGATGAGCACGAACAGCACGACGAGGCCGATGTTGAGGAGGGTGTCCAGATCCACGGTGCTCAGAGTACGGACGTCCGCTCGGAGAACGCCTCGCGCCCTCTCAGGCGGCGGGCCGCGTCCGCACCCGCCGTCACTCCTCAGAAGTTGCGGTAGTCGCGCCCGACTACCGCAACTTCTGGAGGGTGGGTGGCGGAAGGCGGCGCGGTCAGGCGTCGGCCGGGCGGACGCCGATCGTCAGGATGAGGTTCGCGTAGATGCGGCGGTCGCCGCTGGCGATGGTGAGGGCGACGTCGTCGGTGCGGGCCTCGGCGTAGAAGGCGTGGCGCTCGACCGAGGCGAAGGGGACGCCGTCGAGGGTGGCGCGGAAGGCGTCCTGCGCGGGCACGTCGAGGCCGGGCGCGGGAGTCATCACGGTCGCCTCCTCGACGACGATCGCGGTCAGCAGCGCCTCGAGGATCTCGTCGACGGTGAGCGTGTCCGGGCGCAGGTTGAGGTGCACGAGCGCGGAGTTCTTCCCGAGCGTGGTGCCGACCGGGTAGTTGCCGTCGGCGATCAGGATCCGGGAGCCGTGGCCGGCGCGGGCGAGCGCGTGCAGGATCTCGGGGTGCAGGAGGGTCGTGGTCAGCATGGTGCTCCTCGGTGAGGGGGTGGATGTCAGTGGTGGACGTGGGCGACGGAGGCACCGGCGATCAGCCGGCCCGGAAGGGTGCGCGTCTCGAACGGCTCGGGGCTGCCGTCGAGCCGGCGCTCGATCAGCGCGGCGGCCTCGGCGGCGATGGCGTCGGTCGGCTGCTCGACGATGGTCAGCCGCGGTCGCACGACCCTCGCGAGCTCGACGGTGTCGAAGCCGACGATCGAGAGGTCGGCGGGCAGGCGCAGGCCGGAGTCGCCGAGCGCGGTCAGCGCGCCGACGGTCAGCTCGCGGTTGCTCGCGAAGACGGCGGTCGGCCGGTCGCGGCGGGCGAGGATCCGCTCCATCGAGGCGATGCCGCTCTCGACGCTCAGCGGGCCGAGCTCGACCTCGGCCGGCCCGAGGCCGCGGGAGGCGAGCTCGTCGAGGACGCCCGCGGTGCGCTCCCGGGTGGTCGACACGTCCGGATCGCCGCCGAGCACCGCGATCGCGCGGTGGCCGTGGTCGGCGAGGTGCCGGGCGGCGGAGGCGCCGGCCGCGCGGTTGTCGAGAACCACGCGATCGGTCTCGAGCTCGTCGTCGACCCAGTCCACCGTCACCACGGGAGTGCCCTGCTCGGAGGCGCTGCGAAGCGCGTCGACGTCTCCCCGGGTCGGGACGGCGACGATCCCGTCCACCATCTTCTCGAGCAGCAGCCCGACGGCGGCGCCCGGCTCGGGCAGGCTGACGCCGATCAGCACGCCGATGCCGTCGCCGCGCAGGGCCCGCTCGAGTCCGGCGATGATCGACAGGTGGAACTCGTTGTCGAGCGCCGGCAGCAGCACGCCCACCGTGCGGGAGCGCCGCGAGCGCAGGCCGCGCGCGAAGCCGTTGACGCGGAAGTCGAGCCGCTCGGCCGCCGCCTCGATCGCGGCGGCGTTCTCGGGGCGCACCGGCAGGCCGTTGTAGTGCTTCGAGATCGTCGAGAGCGACAGCCCGGTCAGCCGCTGCAGGTCCTTGTACGTCGCCATCTCAGAGCGCAGGGGAGCCGTAGCCGTCCCAGCCGGGGATCGTGCCGTCGGCGTCCCAGAGGTCGAGCCAGTCCGCGCTGCCAGGCCAGAGGAAGACCTGACCCTTGATCAGCCGGTTGTTGCGCTCGGCGCCGCGCAGCGACTCCTGCTCGGCGGCGGTGAGGGCGAGCGACGCGGCGGCGAGATTGGCCTCGATCTGCTCGGGCTTCACCGCGAACGGGATCGGGATCTGGCCGCGGTTGACGGCCCAGGCGAGGCAGACGACGACCGGGTGCACGCCGCGCTCGCGGGCGATGGCCTGCACGGCGGGGTGCTCGATGTCGACGAGGTCGCCGTCGACGCGGTCGCGCTCGGGGCGGGACGGCGAGCCCAGCGGCGAGTAGCCGATCGGCTGGATGCCGTGATCGAGGCAGTAGCGGAACAGCTCCGGCTGCTGGAAGCAGGGGTGCAGCTCCATCTCGTTCAGCGCGGGCGCGATGCGGACGTCGGCGAGGATCCGCTCGAGCTTCGCGATCGTGACGTTCGAGGTACCGAGGTGCCGGACCAGACCGCGGTCGACGAGCGACTCGAGCGCCGCCCAGGTGCGCAGGAACGCGGCGTGCTCGTAGGGGCGCGCCTCCGGGTCGCGGGCGTCGGTCTCGGCGTGCGGCGGGTGGTGGTTGGGGAAGGGCCAGTGCACGAAGACGGCGTCGAGCACGTCCAGGCCGAGGTCCTCGAGCGAGCGCTCGACCGAGGCGACGGCGGCCTCGGGCTCGTGCGCGTCGTTCCAGATCTTCGACATCACGAAGAGATCGTCGCGGGGCACTCCGGAGTCGGCGATCGCCCGGCCGACGCGCGGCTCGTTGCCGTACACGGTGGCGCAGTCGAGCAGGCGGAAGCCGGCGCGGAGCGAGTGCTCGACGGCGAGGCCGACCGTCTCGGCGTCGTAGCGGTCGGAGCCGAAGGTGCCGGCGCCGATCGCGGGGATGCGGCGGCCGCTCGCGAGGATGCGGTGCGCCGGCGGGGCAGCGGTGATGCTGGCGGCGGTGTCGGCGGCGTCCATGCCACTCCTCGGGGTCGTGAGGCGAAACGATTCGCAGCCAGCCTAGGTGCATCCCCGGTCATTGCGACAGCGCCGGGAGGCGAAACGACGCGAATCGTTTCGCCTCCCGGCGTCGGCGGCCGCGCGCGCTACTTGCCGGTCACCGCGTCCTTGACGGCGCCGACCGCCTTCTCGACGATGTTCGGCTTCGGCGAGGTGCCGTAGAAGCGCTCGTCCGGCTGGGTGGGCGGCGGCATCGGCACGCCGTCGTCGGGGCTCGCCGTGCGGTAGCTGAACTCGCCCTTGCCGTCGGGCGTGGGTCCGGACGCCCAGCTGCCCTCGGCGGCCGCGGCGCCGTCCGAGAAGTTGATGTACTCGTACGACACCGAGCGCTCCTCCTTCGAGAGCGGGAAGTTCGAGGGCACCGGCAGGTCCTCCGCGCCCTCCGCGCGCAGCTCGGCGGCGGCGGCGATCCACTGGTTCTGGTGCATCGTGTCGCGGGCCAGGAGGAACGAGAGCAGGTCCCGCACGCCGTGGTCGTCGGTCATGTGGTACAGCCGCGCGACCTGCAGGCGGCCCTGCATCTCGGCGTTCGCGTTGGCGGTGAAGTCGGCCAGCAGGTTGCCGCTCGCCGTGATGTACGAGCCCTGCCAGGGGTTGCCGTTGCTGTCGACGGGGCGGACGCCCGCGCCGGCGACGATCGCGGCCTGGATGTCGGTGCCGCCGATGACCGCGCCGAGAACCGGGTCCTTCTTGATGGCGTCCTCGGACTGCTCGACGGGCGCCTTCTCGAGCAGCTGGGCGATCATGATCGCGATCATCTCGACGTGGCCGAACTCCTCCGCGCCGATGCCGTAGAGCAGGTCGCGGTACTTGCCGGGCTCGTGGGCGTTCCAGGCCTGGAAGCCGTACTGCATGGCGACGGTGATCTCGCCGTACTGTCCGCCGAGCACCTCCTGGAACCGGCGGGCGAAGACGGCGTCGGGCTTGGAGGGGGAGGACTTGAACTGGAGCTCTTGACGGTGGAAGAACATGCGGTCGTACCTTTCCGGGAGCAGTCGGTGCGGACCTCGTCGCCCGCCCTTCGACGGTAGGCAGGGCACTTCGGCGCTCAGAAGGGGCTTGACCTCTCCTGCCGCTGCTCCCGGATCGGACCTGTCGGCGCTCCCGGATCGGACCAGTCGCGCTTCCGGATCAGACCAGGCGGCGCGACTCCGCCGTCACCACGCGGAACCAGCGGGCGCCGTAGCCGTCGATGCCGACGGTGACCGTGCCGTCGTCGCCGATCGGCTGCGACTCGCCGCCGAGGGAGTCGACCAGGCGCGACCCCGGCTCCGAGTCGGGGAGCGTGATCGTCACGGTGCGCGGGCTCGAGGCGAAGCTGTGCACGGCGACGGTCGTCCCGGTCGACGCGGACATCCGGTGCGCGAAGACGCAGGACTGGTCGGCCGGGAGGTGGGTGTACTCGCCCCAGCCGATCTCGGGGGAGCGGCGGTAGAGCCAGGCGAGGCCCTTGATGTGCGCGAGCAGCGATCCGGGGTCGCGGAGCTGCGCGGCGGCGTTGACGTGCTCCGGGCCGAAGCCGCCGACGGGCGGGGCCGCGATCAGGTCGCCGGGCTCGGCGCGCGAGAAGCCGCCGTTCGCGGCGGAGGTCCACTGCATCGGCGTGCGGACGCCGCTGCGGCCGGGGATGTCGGCGTTCTCGCCCATCCCGATCTCCTCGCCGTAGTAGAGGACGGGCGAGCCCGGCAGCGAGAACAGGAGGCTGTAGACCATCCGGATGCGGCGCGGGTCGCCGTCGAGCATCGGCGGGAGGCGGCGCACGATGCCGCGGCCGTGGATCCGCTGCGACTCCTCCGGCGCGAACGCGGCGAAGACCTCGTCGCGCTCGTCGTCGGTGAGCTGCGAGAGGGTCAGCTCGTCGTGGTTGCGGACGAAGTTCGCCCACTGGCTGCCGACCGAGATCGGCGGGCGGCTCGCGATCGCCTCGACGAGCGGCGTCGCGTCCTCCCGTGCGAGCGCCAGGTAGAGGCGCTGATTGCCGATGAAGTCGAACTGCATCGACAGCTCGTCGGCGTCCTCGCCGCCGAAGAAGGCGAGCTGCTCGTCGCGGGTGGTGTTGACCTCACCGAGGAGCATCGCCTCGCCCGAGCGGCGGCTGATGAAGCGGCGCAGCAGGCGCAGCCACTCGTGCTCGTCGCGGGCACCCGGCTCGATCAGGTAGGGCACCGCGTCGACGCGGAAGCCGTCGACCCCGAGCTGCAGCCAGAAGCCGACCAGCTTCGCGATCTCGTCGCGCACCGCCGGGTTGTCGGTGTTGAGGTCCGGCTGGTGCCGGTAGAAGTTGTGCAGGTAGTACTGCCCGGCCTGCTCGTCGAAGAACCAGACGCCGTCCTCGACGTCCGGGAAGACGTTGGCCGGCTGGTCGGCCGGCGGCTCGTCGCGCCAGACGTAGTAGTCGCGGTAGGGGCTGTCGGGGGAGGAGCGCGCCGCCTGGAACCACGGGTGCTGGTCGCTGGTGTGGTTGACGACGAGGTCGACGATGACGCGCATCCCGCGGTCGTGCGCGGTGCGGATCACCTCGACGACGTCGCCGTGGTGGCCGTAGCGCTCGTCGACGCCGTAGAAGTCGCTGATGTCGTAGCCGTTGTCCTTGCCGGGCGAGGAGTAGAACGGCGCGAGCCAGAGGCAGCCGACGCCGAGCTCGGCGAGGTAGTCGATCCGGTGCGCGAGGCCCTCGAGGTCGCCGACGCCGTCGTCGTCCCAGTCCATGAAGGTCTTGACGTCGAGGTTGTAGTAGACGGCGGCGCGCCACCACAGGTCGCTGGTGTCGGTGACCCTCATGCGGACGCCTCCGTGGTGGCGCGGGCGGGTGCGGGGGCGGTGCCGCCGGCGAGGGCGGTGGGGGCGGTGGGGGCGAGGGGGGTCATGGCGCTCCGGGGTCGGGTCGGGGAGGGTCGCCCTCGACGCTAGATGCGCGGTGGATCTGCGTCTGCTCGTTGATTTCTCAGGAAGCGGGTGGCGGTCCAGTGCTGAGGTGGGATCCGCTCGCGACGCCGGCGATGTCCGCGGTGAGCAGCGCCACCTGCTCGGCGGCCTCCTCGTGCGTCATCGGGCGGCCCGGGACGCCGGGCCGCGTCTGCCACGGCAGCGGACCGTCGGCGCGGCGGTACTCGACCCCGAAGGCGTCGAGCCGGGTCAGGTGGTGCGCCAGACGGATCCCGAAGTCCTCCGTGTCGCGGTGCGCGCCCGACCAGAGCGCCTCCGCGAGCGCGCAGAGCCGGGGGAAGGCGAGGTAGTCGAGGACGCGCGGGGAGTCGGCGTGCTCGGTCCAGAGGTTCCCCTGCCCGCCGAGGACGTGCCGGGCCTGCTCGGCGGTCAGCTCCGGCGGGACCGGGTCGAAGGCGAGGACGTCGGCGACCGTCGTGACGGTGGACACCGGGATCGGCTCCGACGCCGCCTCGGACTGCCGGTGGTCGAGGTAGACGGTGTCCTCCGGGCAGGCGATCACGTCGTGGCCGGCCCGGGCCGCCGCCACCGCCCCCACCCGTCCCCGCCAGGACAGCACCGTCGCGCCGGGTGCGAGACCGCCCTCGAGGATCTCGTCCCAGCCGAGCAGGCGGCGCCCGCGCCGGGCGAGGTGCGCGCCGATGCGCCCGACGAACCAGCTCTGCAGCGCGTTCTCGTCCGGGATCCCCAGCTCGCGCATCCGCTCCTGCGTGCGGGCGTCGGCCGCCCACTGGTCCTTCGGGCACTCGTCGCCGCCGATGTGGACGTACGGGGAGGGGAACAGCTCGATCACCTCGTCGAGCACGTGCTCGAGGAACTCGATCGTGCTCTCCTCGACGTTGAAGACGTTCGTGCTGACGCCCCACTCCGTCCAGGTCTCGAGCGGCGTGCCCCGCACCCCCAGCTCCGGGTAGGCGGCGAGGGCGGCCTGCGCGTGGCCGGGCAGCTCGATCTCGGGGACGACGGTGACGCCACGCGCCGCGGCGTAGGCGACGATCTCGCGGATGTCGTCCCGGCGGTAGTAGCCGCCGTGCGGCCGGTCGTCCTGCCCCGCGGTCGGGCCTGCGCCCACCTGGGACCGCCGCCGCCAGGCACCCGCCTCGGTGAGCCGCGGGTAGCGCGGAATCTCCAGGCGCCAGCCCTGGTCGTCGGTGAGGTGCAGGTGCAGCACGGTCAGGCGGTGCAGGGCCAGCAGGTCGATGACGCGCAGCACCTCGCGGACGGGCAGGAAGTGCCGGGCGACATCGAGCAGCATCCCGCGCCAGGCGAAGCGCGGCTCGTCCTCGATCGTCACGGCCGGCACCGCCCAGCGGACCCCGGGCAGGGGAGCGGACCGGTGGACCGCCGGCGGCAGCAGCTGGAGCAGCGTCTGCACGCCGTGCAGTGCGCCCGCCGTGCCCGCCGCGCTGAGGACGACCGAGCGGTCGTCGACGCGGAGGCGGTAGCCCTCGGGCGGGAGCGCCGGATCGAGCGCGAGCCGGATGCCGGCCGTCGCCTGGTCGCCGCACTCGAGCGCGAGTCCGGTCGCCCGGCCGACCGTGGCGCGGAGCAGCCGCGCGGCTCCGGCGAGGGCCTCCGGGCAGGCGATCCGCGTGCTCGTGGAGAGCACGAACTCGCCGGTCTCCGGGCGCAGCGAGCGGGGTCGGGGGAGGAGGGGCGGCACGGCGGTCTCCGTTCTGCGCGGGGGATTCGACTCTTCGCGCCTGTCAGTGAAGCCTCGTTGACAGGGGTTCGCAAGGGTTCTTTACTAACTCCGTCGCAACTGGCGCAGGATCCCGGATCGCGCCGCGGCACCCATACGGAGGAGAGAGCTGTGGCCTGGAAGAACGTGGTCGGGAAGTACGCATCGGTGCGGCGCCGGGCGGTCGCCCTCGGCGCCCTGAGCGTCGCGGGCGTGCTCCTGCTCACCTCCTGCACGACCAGCGACGGCGGGCCGGACGGGGCGCGCGAGGAGGGCCGGACACTCACCGTCTGGAGCATGGACGGCGACTACTCGCCCGAGACCCTCGCCGCCGTCGAGGAGCGCTTCACGAAGGCCACCGGCGCGGAGGTCGACGTGCAGGTGCAGACCTGGGAGGGGATCGCCACCAAGGTCTCGACGGCGCTCGCGACCGACTCCCCGCCGGACGTCCTCGACATCGGCAACACCCAGGTCGCCGGCTACGCCGCGAACGGCGGGCTCCTCGACCTGACGGAGCACCGGGACGAGCTCGCGCAGGGGCAGACCTGGCTCGACGGCCTCGTCGACCCGGCGACGTTCGACGGGCACCTCTTCGCCGTCCCCGGCTTCGCGGGCGCGCGGGCCGTCGTCTACAGCAAGAAGCTCTGGGCCGAGGCGGGCGTGATGACCCTCCCCACCAGCTACCAGGAGCTCACCGCCGCGCTCGACAAGGTGAAGGCCGCGCACACCGGCACCCCCGACTTCTCGGCCTTCTACCTCCCGGGGCAGTACTGGTACGCGGGGCTGCAGTTCGTCTGGGACGCGGGCGGCCGGATCGCGATGCAGGACGGCGACACCTGGTGGTCCGCGCTCAGCTCGAGGGCCTCGCGGTCCGGTCTCGAGGCGTTCAAGGAGTTCCAGAACGCCTACTCCAGCGCCTCCTCGGCGACGCTGAACACCCTCGACCCCGACCAGAACCAGATCTTCGCCGACGGCAAGACCTCCGCGATCCTGACCACCGGCGTCGCCGGCGTCCTGAAGGCGAACCCGGAGCTGTCGGAGGACGAGCTCGGGACCTTCCCGATGCCGGGCGTCGACGGCGGCACGCAGCCGGTGGTGCTCGGCGGCTCGAACTGGGCGGTCGCCGCCAAGTCGCGGAACGCCGACCTCGCCCGGCAGTGGATCGCCGTCGCCACGAGCCCCGAGGTGCAGCGCGACTTCGTCCACGGCGTGGACGGCTGGATCCCGAACAGCCGGGAGGGGATCGAGGCGGCGCAGTCCGACCTGAGCGAGATCGAGCGCGCGTTCTTCACCGCCGCGCTGACCTCGGAGTCCGTGCCGGCCAACCCGAAGTGGGCCGCGATCGAGAGCAACCGGGAGATCGAGTCGCTGTTCTCCTCGATCGCCTCGGGCGCGAAGAGCGTGCAGGAGGCGTCGGAGGAGTTCGACGCCGCCGCCGACGACACGCTCAACGGCCACTAGGCCGGCCGGGCGATCGCGCGATGTCCACCGCCCCGGCCGCCGCCCCCGCCACCGCCCCACCCCGCCCGGGGACGGCGGCCCGCCGCGCCCGGCGCCGCTCCTCGCTCGCCCCGCTGCTGCTGCTCTCCCCGGCCGGGCTGGTGCTCGCGGGCGTGACGATCGCCCCGATCGTCTTCCTCGTCCTCACCTCCTTCACCGACTACGACCAGCGCAGCCTGTTCACCGGTGCCTACGACGTGGTCGGGCTCGCGCAGTACGCCGACATCCTCGGCGACCCGGAGTTCTGGCTCGCGCTGGTGCGCACCCTCGTCTTCACGAGCGCTCTCGTCGCGGGCAGCGTGCTGATCGGCGCGGGGATGTCGCACTTGCTGACCCGGCTGCCGGCGGCCCTGCGCCTGCTCACGACCGTGGTGCTGATCCTCGCCTGGGCGATGCCGAACGTCGCCTCCTCGCTGATCTGGCGCTGGCTGTTCCAGCCGCAGTACGGCGTCGTCAACTGGCTGCTCACCCGGACGGGGCTGGTCGGCGATCTGACCAGCACGAACTGGGCCGCCGACCCGCGGCTCGCCTGGGTCTGCATCTGGCTCCTCGTCGTCTGGCAGGCCGTGCCCTTCCTCGCCCTCACCCTGCACGCCGCCGAGACGCAGGTGCCGATCGAGCGCAAGGAGGCCGCGCGGCTGGACGGCGCCTCCGAGCTCGCGGTCTACCGGGTCGTCGTGCTCCCCGCACTCCGGCCGACCCTGCTGCTCGTGACGATGCTCTCGGTGATCTGGGACTTCAACGTCTTCAACCAGATCTGGCTCGTCTCCGCCGGCGGGCCCGATGGCGCCACGTCCACGCTCGGCGTCTTCACCTTCACGACGGCGTTCTCGGGCGGCGCTCGGATCGGCACCGGCTCCGCCATCGCCGTGGCGTCGACGCTGATCCTGCTCGCCCTGAGCGCGGTCTACATCCGGACCCTCGTCCGCTCCGGAGAGGAGCTCTGACCGTGACCGCGACCTCGACCTCGACCGCGACCTCGACCTCGACCTCGACCCGGCGCCGGCTGCGGCGCTACCCCTGGATCAGCTCGGCGATCGCGGTGCTGTTCTGCCTGCTCTGGCTCTTCCCCGTCTACTGGATGGTCAACACGGCCTTCAAGCCGCAGTCCGAGATGCTCAGCTCCACCCCGCACTTCCTCCCCGAGTCGCCGACCCTGGACAACTTCGTCCGGGCGCTCACCCAGGGCGACTTCCTGCGCCACCTGCAGAACTCGGTCGTGGTGGTGGGCGCCGCGGTCGCCTTCGCGATGGTGCTCGGGCTGTTCGCGGCGGCGGCGCTGGCGCGGTTCCGCTTCCGGGGCCGGCGGGCGATCCTGGTCCTGCTCCTCGTCGTGCAGATGCTCCCGGCGACGGCGCTGCTCCTGCCGCAGTTCCTGCTCCTGAACGCGGTCGACCTGATCGGGACCTCCGCGGGTCTCGCCCTCGCCTACGTGGCGGGCGTGCTGCCGTTCTCGATCTGGGTGATGCGCGGATTCTTCCTCGCGCTCCCCGTCGAGCTCGACGAGGCGGCGCGCCTGGACGGCGCCTCGACCTGGCAGCTGCTCACCCGCGTCCTCTTCCCGCTGGTGATGCCCGGCATCGTCTCGAGCAGCGTCTTCGCCTTCATCGCCGGCTGGAACGACTACATCGTCGCCTACACGTTCCTGAAGGATCAGGCCCGGTACACGCTCCCCGTCTGGCTCGCGTCCTTCAGCACCGCATCGGGCGGGCAGGTGGGGACGGACTACGGCGGGCAGATGGCCGGGGCCGTGCTCTTCTCGCTCCCGGTGGTCGTGTTCTTCCTGATCATCCAGCGTAATCTCGTGTCCGGGATGTCGGCCGGCGCCGTCAAGGGCTGAGCCGGTCACGGGCTGAGATGAAGGACCATGGGCCAGCTGCGCGTCACCGAGAAGGCACTGCCGTCGCACAACCGCCGGCACAACCGCTCGCTCGTCCTCCAGCGCCTCTTCCACGACGGTGAGATGAGCAGGGCGGATCTCGCCCGGATCAGCGGTCTCACCGCGGTCACGATCTCCGATCTGGTCGGCGAGCTGCACTCGGAGGGGCTGCTGCTCGACCTCGGTCCCCGCGTCGACGCCCGGGTGGGCAAGCCCGCGCTGGTGATCGCCTTCGACCACGGGGCGCGGAGCATCGTCGGCCTCGACCTCTCGGCGGAGGCCGAGTGCACCGGCGCCCTGGTCAGCCTGCGCGGCGAGATCCGGGAGCACCGCCGGCTCGCCCGCGACGGCGCGTCCGGGGCGGACGCGGTCGAGCTCGCCCTCGGCCTCGCGGCCGAGCTGATCGCCTCGTCCCAGGCGCCGGTCCTCGGGATCGGGATCGGCTCACCGGGGGTCGTCGACCACGGCGGAGTCGTGCGCGAGGCCCCCAATCTCGGCTGGCGGGGCCTCGATCTGCGGCGCGTCTTCGCCGAGCGGTTCGGTCTGCCCGTGCACGTCGCGAACGACGCCAACACGGCCGCCCTGGCCGTGCACACCTTCCACCGCGGCGGGGGAGCGAACCTGCTGCTCGTGCTGCTCGGCGACGGCGTCGGGGCCGGACTGATCATCGGCGGTTCCCTCGTCGAGGGCGATCAGTTCACCGGCGGCGAGATCGGCCACGTCGTCATCGACGAGGACGGTGAGCAGTGCTCGTGCGGGCGGCGGGGCTGCCTCGAGTCCGCGGTGTCCGTCGCGCACCTCGGCCCGCGGCTCGCGGCGGCCTCGGCTCCGGAGCAGGAGCGGCTGCTGCGCCGGGCCGGCCGGTCGCTCGGGATCGCGCTGGCGCCGATCGTCGCCGTGCTCGGGATCGACGCGGTCGTCCTCGCCGGTCCGGAGCGCTTCGTCGAGGGGGTCCTGCTCGAGGAGGCGCGCGCGACCATCGCCCGACGCACCCTGCCCGCCGTCACCCGCGAGCTGCGGATGGAGTCCCGCACGGACCCCGGCGAGCTCGTCCTGCAGGGCGCCGCGGCGCTCGTGCTGAGCCACGAGCTCGGCATCTCCTAGCGGCCGGCCTGGTCCTCGAACGTCGTCGCACCGGGCGCCGAGGACGACGACGTCCTCCGATTCCTCAGAAATTGTCGTACTCGAGCGCCGAGTACGACAACTTTCGGAGAGTGGCGGGGCGTCGGCCGGTGCGCGCTCGGGTCAGTCGCGGGCGCGGCGGGTCTGCTTCGCGTTCGCGCGCTGCAGGGCGTCGACGAGCTCGGCCTTGGTCATGCGGGAGCGGCCGGAGACGTCGAGGCGCTTGGCGAGGTCGAGCAGGTGCGCCTTGGTGGCGTTCGCGTCGACTCCGCCGGCCGTGTCGCCGTCGCCGTCGGGGCCGCGCTGGGCGGCGCGGTCGTCGGAGGGGCCGCTCTCGGCCTTGCGCTCCCAGTGGTCGCCGACCTTCTCGTACTCGTGCTTCAGCGCGGCGAACGCGGTGCGGTGCGCGCGCTCACCCTCGCCGTAGCTGTCGACGGCCGAGTCGTGCGCGGCCGACCACAGCTTCTGCGCGTGCTCGTCCGACCGCTCGATCGTCGACGGGATCTCCTCTTTGGCGGGCATGCTGCCTCCCTCTCGTCCCTTCGACGCTACCCCCGCCGTCCCCCTCCGCGAGATGCCACTTATGCACGCCTTTCGCGGCGTGTCGCGTACCCAAGTGGCATCTCGCGGAAGAGAGAGAGGGGGTCAGCCGAGGAGGCGGTCCTGGACGAAGGCGCTGGCGAAGCGGTCGGTGGGGTCCCAGGCGGAGCGGAGGGTGCGCCACTCGTCGAGGTGCGGGTAGAGCGGGGCGATGTCGGCGGCGGTCGCGAGGAAGTGCTTGCCCCAGTGCGGGCGAGCGCCGAGCGGGAGCAGCGCGCCCTCGACGGCGGGCAGCACGGCGTCGACGCCGGCGCGGTCCTTCTTGAAGGTGAAGTGGATGCCGACGCTGTCGCGACCGGAGGCGGGGGAGAGCCACTGGTCGTCGCCGGCCATGGTGCGCAGCTCGGTGATCAGCAGGACTTCGTCGATCCGCTCGCCGATCGCGCGCAGGGCGACGAGCGCCTCGCGGATGTTCTCGCGCGGCACCATGTACTCGCTCTGGATCTCGTCGCCGGCGCTGGGCTCGCGGTCGAGGCGGAAGTGCGGCAGGCGCTCCGACCAGGGGCCGACGGAGCCGCCGAACGGGTTGAGGTTCGAGTCGACGCCCTCCGAGACGGCGAACAGCGAGGCGGAGGCGGCGACCGCACCGAGGTGCGTCGCGTCGACGTCGGCGACCGAGCCCTGCTCGACCTTGGTCTTCAGCCAGAGCTGCTCGACGGTGGGGCTCGACCAGTGCGTCATCAGGCTCACGCTGTAGGCGGAGGAGGTGATCGCGTCGAAGTCGTCGAGCACGCGGTCCCAGGGCAGGTCGACGAAGGCGTCCTGGCGGACGTCGAAGGTCGGCTGGATGTCGAGGGTCACCCGGGTGACGACGCCGAAGGCGCCGAGGCCGACGACGACGCCCTCGAAGCCGGGCTCGCCGCGGCGGATCGTGCGCAGCGAGCCGTCGGCCGTGACCAGCTCGAGCGCCGAGACGGCGGAGGAGAGGTTGGCGTTGCGGTCGCCCGAGCCGTGGGTGCCGGTCGAGATGGCGCCGGCCACCGAGATGTGCGGGAGCGAGCCCATGTTGTGCAGGGCGTAGCCGTTGCTGTGCAGGTGCGAGGCGACGATGCCGTAGCGGGTGGCGCCGCCGACCGTGATCGTGCTCGCCTCGGCGTCGATCACCGGGTCGGGGGCGATGCGGCCGAGGTGCAGCAGTGCCCCCGGGGTGTCGGGGAGGGCGTTGAAGGAGTGGCGGGTGCCGAGCGCGCGGACCCGCTCGTTCCCGCGGACGAGGTTCTGCACCTCGTCGATCGACTCCGGCTCGAGGATGTCGGCGGCGCGGTACTCGTAGGTGCCCGCCCAGTTGCTCCGTTGCGTCATGGCTCCATTCTGCCGGGCCCGCCGCCGGTTTGTTGCCAGGTGCAACGAATCCACGGCGAGCCCTCGGCGGCGAGCGTCCAGCGAGCGTGCAGTGGCGCTCAGTACTCGATGCGACCGTGGCGGTCGTGGAACTCGCCGGTCGGGCCGTCCGGGCCGAGCAGGGCGAGCGCGACGGTCGCGTCGGTGCCCTCGGTGACGGTCTGGTGCCCGCCGTGGCCGTTGAAGTCGGTCGCGGTGTAGCCGGGGTCGCTCGCGTTGATCCGGAACTCGGGCAGGTTCTTCGCGTACTGCACGGTCAGGGTGATCACCGCGGCCTTCGAGGCGGCGTAAGGGATCGCGGGCACGCCGAACTCGTCGCGGCCGGGCGTGACGAGGGCGCGCGGCCAGCCGACTCCGGAGGAGACGTTGACGACGACGGGCGCGGCCGAGCGGCGCAGCAGCGGCAGCGCGGCCTGGGTCACGCGGACGATGCCGACGACGTTCGTCTCGAGGACGCTCGCCATCGCCTCCGCCGAGAGGTCGTCGACGCCGAAGGAGGTGCCGAGGATCCCGGCGTTGTTGATGAGGACGTCGAGGGCGGGGAGAGAGGCGAGGGCCGCGTCGACGCTCGCCTGGTCGGTCACGTCGAGCTGGACGACCTGGGCGCCGAGCGCCCGGGCGGCGTCGCCGTTCGCCGGGTCGCGCATGCCGGCGTACACGGTGTGGCCGGCCTCGATCAGGCGGCGGGCGGTCTCGAGGCCGAGGCTCTTGTTGGCCCCGGTGATCAGTGTCGTTGTCATGGCTCCACGCTCCGCCCCGGCGCCTCCTCCGCCCAGGCCCCGGTCGACGGGAGGACCAGCAGTACCAGGACCGCGCGCCCGCCCGCGGGGGATCATGGTGGGCATGAGCGAATTCGCGGACGTCCTCCGCTCCTGGCGCGAGCGCGTGACGCCCGCCGAGGTGGGCCTGCCCGCCGGACCGAGCCGCCGGACCGCGGGCCTGCGCCGCGAGGAGCTCGCCGCGCTGGCGGGTGTGAGCGTCGACTACATCGTGCGGCTGGAGCAGGGCCGGGCCGTGCACCCGTCGGCGCAGCTGCTCGGCGCGCTGGCCTGCGCGCTGCGGGTGACGGAGGCGGAGCGCGACCATCTCTACCGGGTCGCGGGGGTCGCGCCGCCGACCGCGACGCAGGTGCCGCAGCACATCACTCCGGGCGTGCAGCGGATCGTCGACCGCTGCGGCGACGTGCCGCTGGCCGTCTTCAGTGCGGCGCACGACATCCTGCTCTGGAACCCGCTCTGGGCGGCGCTGAACGGCGACCCCTCGCGGCACACGGGCCTGGACCGCAACCTGGTCTGGCGCTACTTCACCCAGGGGCACGAGGGCACCGAGTTCGACGACCAGCACGCCGAGGACTTCGCCAACGATCTGGCGGCGGATCTGCGCGCGGCGGTGGGCCGCTACCCGGACGACGCGGCGCTCGCGCATCTGGTGGCGCGGCTGCGGGCGACGTCGCCGGACTTCGAGCGGCGCTGGGCCGTGGCCCGGGTCGCCGAGCACCGCTCCAGCCGGAAGACCGTCACCTCGACGCCGGTCGGGCCGATCACCATCGACTGCGATGTGCTCGCGGTGCCGGGCGGCGATCTGCGGATCGTGATCTACACGGCGACGCCCGGCTCGACCGATCAGACGCGGCTCGATCTGCTCCGGGTCACGGGGCTGCAGGAGCTCGTGGCGCACTGACCGGCCCGGCCGACCGGTCTGCAGGGCTGCTGGCGCCGAGCCGGTGCCGGCGCTCGATCGCCTGGCCCGCGTAGCCCGCGGCGACGATCAGCGCGGCGCCGACCGCCCCGAGCGGGCCGATCGCCTCGCCCGCGACGACGACGCCGACGAGCAGCGCCCAGACCGGCTCGGTGCCCATCAGGATGCTGGCGCGCGCCGCCGAGGTGCGCCGGACCGCCCAGAGCTGGACGACGAAGGCGAAGACCGAGCAGAGCACCCCGAGGAAGAGGACGCCGGCCCAGCCGCCGGCGTCGAGCGCGCGGGCGGCGGCGGGCAGGTCCGGCCCGGCGAGGAGCGAGAAGACGGTGGCGCAGACGACCAGCTGCACGAGGACCACGCCGAGCGAGCCCTCCGTGCGCCCGCGGACGAGCCGGGCGCTGGCCGTGACGTGCACGGCGCGCACCACGGCCGCCGCGAGCACGAGCGCGTCGCCCCAGGTCGGGGTGCGCAGACCGCCGTCCGAGACGAGCAGGGCGACTCCGACCACGGCCGCGACGGCGGTGACGAAGAAGGAGCGCGGCAGCCAGGAGCGCGAGGCGAGGCCCTCCAGCGCGGGGGTCAGTACCAGGGCGAGGCTGATCAGCAGGCCCGCGTTCGTGGCCGAGGTGAGGTGGACGCCCCAGGTCTCGAGCCCGATGATCGCGGCCTGCGAGGCGCCGAGGAGGGCGGCGACGGCGAGACCGCGACCGCGGGGGAGGTGCTCCCGGCGGGCGAGGCAGAGCAGGGCGAGCGCGGCGGCGGCGGTGAGGAAGCGCAGCGCGACGGTCGACGGGACGCCGATGTCGGCGGCGACGTCCTTCGCGGCGACGAAGCTCGCGCCCCAGACGGCGGCGACGGCGAGCAGCAGCAGGTCGACGGCGAGGTCGGGGCGGGAGCGGAGGGGCACGGGGACAGCGTCGCAGGGCGGAGTCGGAAGAGCGAGCGGCTGCTCCTTCACCGACGATGAAGTGGTGACTTCCCGGTTAGGCTCGCGCCCATGGATCCCGCCCGCCTCCGCCTGTTGCGCGAACTCGGCGATCGGGGGAGCGTGGCCGCCGTCGCCGCCGCGCTCGGGGTGAGCCCCTCCGCGGTCTCGCAGCAGCTCGCCGCGCTGCAGGCGGGCGTCCCGGTGCCGCTGACGGTGAAGGAGGGGCGGCGGCTCGTGCTCACCGAGGCCGGCGAGGCGCTCGCGGTCGCGGGGACGCGGGTGGAGGCGGCGCTCGCCGAGGCGGAGGACACGATCGGCTCGTTCCTCCGGCACGACGATCGTGCGGTGCGGCTGTCGGCGTTCCACAGCGCGGGGCTCGCCTTCTTCGGCCCGCTGCTCGCGGCGCTCGCCGACGGCCCGCGGGTGGCGCTCGCCGATGCGGACGTCGCGCAGAGCCGCTTCGCCGGGCTCACCGCCGACCACGACCTCGTCGTCGCGCACCGGCTGCCGCAGGATCCGGAGTGGCCGCGGGCCCGGCTGGTCGTCACCCCGCTCCTCGTCGAGCCGCTCGACATCGCGCTGCCGGCCGCGCATCCGCTCGCCGCGCAGTCGAGCATCCGGCCCGAGCAGCTCGCCGACGAGCAGTGGGTCTCGACGCACGAGGGCTTCCCCCTCACGGGCGTGCTCGAGCACCTCGGCGCGCTGATCGGCCGCGCGCCGCGGGTCGCGCACCGGATCAATGAGTTCTCCGTCGCCGCGCAGGTCGTCCGCTCCGGCGCCGCGATCGCGATCCTGCCCCGGATCACCGCGGCGCCGCTCGCCGTCGACGGCATGGTCCTCCGCCCGCTCGAGGGCGCCGGACTCGTCCGCCACGTCGACGTCCTGGCTCGCCCGGACGCGCTGGCGCGCACCGCGGTCCGCACCGTGCTGGCGGCGCTGCGCCGCGTCGCCGCCGGCTGACGAAGCCACCTCCGGCGCCGGCGGATCTCGATACGCCCGCTCCGCGGGCTACTCGATCAGGATGAAGGGGCTGCCCGTCGTGCAGGCTGCTCGATCAGCATGGCCGGGCTGCCCTTGCATGCTGGTCGAGTAGCCCCGCAGGGGCGTATCGAGACCCGCCGTGGCCAGCAGGGCTGGTCGGCGGACGCTGGTCTCAGCGAGGGTGATACGCCCTGTGCGGGCTACTCGGTCAGCAGAGAGGCGCTCGAACGGTGGGGAGCGCTCGGGCGCTGCAGAACATCAGCTGAGAAGGGGTGGCCTCCGCTGTCAGGGGAGGGACCCTGCTGTCAGCTGATGTTGTGCGCACCCCCTGCTGGTCGAGGAGCCCCGGAGGGGCGTATCGAGACCCGGCGTCGTCAGCGGGGTGGTCTGCAGGCTGCTCGTCTGGAGCTGGGGGATCTCGATACGCCCGCTTCGCGGGCTACTCGATCAGCATGAGAGAGAGAGGGCGGCTCTCCTCTCAAGGGTCCTCCGCGGGAAGTGGAGGATTAGCCGGTGAACGGCGTCGAATACTCCATGATGCGTGGAGAGGGCGGCCGGGATGCGAGGCTGGAAACCTGACTGCAACACGGTTTGTCCGTGCATCGGGGAGTCGGGGCCGTCGCGGCGCGGAAATCCTCCGTGCGACGACGCGGTGGAGTGCCCGGCTGCGGTCGACTGGGTCAGCGCCGCCCCCTCGGCGCGTGCCTTCCCCCGGGTCCGCCCCATCGGGTCCGCCCCCCCAGCCCTCGACGCCCCTTGGAGCCCGCATGCCCCGCACCGCCCCGTCCCGGTCCCGCCTCCGCTCCGTGCTCGGCGTCCTCGCCGTCGCCGTGGTGGCCGGCACCACGCTCGCCGCCTGCTCCAACGGCTCCGACGCCGCCGAGTCCGGCGACGCCGGCTCGTTCGGCGAGGCCACGATGCAGCTCTCCTGGGTCCCCCACGTCGAGTTCGCGGGCGAGTACCTCGCCGACGCGAACGGCTACTTCGCCGACGCGGGCTTCGACTCCGTCACCCTCACCCCCGGCGGCACCGGCGCGACCGGCGCCGAGACCGCCATCGCGAGCGGCTCCGCCTTCGCCGGCGTCTCCTCGCCGCTGATCACCGGCCCCGCGATCTCCGAGGGCGCCGAGATGAAGATCGTCGGCGCGACCTACCAGAAGAACCCCTTCGCGATCGTCTCGCTGACCGACGCCCCGATCGAGACCCCCGAGGACATGGTCGGCAAG
The DNA here is from genome assembly GCF_022815495.1 of Rathayibacter sp. VKM Ac-2929. Classification (NCBI taxonomy): domain Bacteria; kingdom Bacillati; phylum Actinomycetota; class Actinomycetes; order Micrococcales; family Microbacteriaceae; genus Rathayibacter; species Rathayibacter sp. VKM Ac-2929. The sequence continues at coordinate 66,020 of NZ_JALGRV010000006.1, read as the reverse complement.
ACCATCGGCGTCAGCGACAGCAACGACCTCGTCTGGCGCGCCTTCCTCGCCGCGAACGAGATCGACGAGGACGACGTCACCCGCGTGCCGCTCACCGACTCCACGCTGCTCACCACCGGCCAGGTCGACGGCTACATCGGCTACGCGACCGCCGGTGCGAACACGCTCAACCAGCGCGGCTTCTCGGCGCAGCAGTTCCTGCTCGCGGACACCGGCCTGCCGATGGTCGGCGAGACCATCGTCGTGGCGCAGGAGAGCATCGACGACGACCGCGAGAAGGTCAAGGCGCTGCTCTACGCGGTCGCCCGCGGCTGGCAGGACGCCGTCGCCGACCCGGACGCGACCGCCGCGACCGTCGTCGCCGACTACGCCGCCGACCAGAACTACAAGGTCGAGGAGCAGGCGCAGGTCATGGTCACCCAGACCGAGCTGATCAGCACCCCCGACACCGACGCGAACGGCCTGCTCACCATCACGCCGCAGCTGCAGGACGAGTCGGTCGCCTCGCTCGCCCTCACCGGCATCGAGCTCGACGCCGACGAGCTCTTCGACACCACGCTGATCGACGAGGTCTACGAGGAGCACCCGGAGCTGCTCGAGGGCTGACCCTCGACCCGGCCGGGCCCTGCGGAGGACCCGGCCACGACCACCACGGACCGCGCGGAGAGGACGAGCAGTTGACCGAGCAAGCGACGACCATCCAGGACGAGGGCATCCGCCTGTCGGGCCTGAGCAAGCGCTTCGACCTGGGCAGCCGCTCGGTGCAGGCCCTCGCCGAGGTCGACCTCGTCACTCCGCGCGGCTCTTTCCTCTCGCTGCTCGGCCCCTCCGGCTGCGGCAAGTCGACGATCCTGCGGATGCTGGCCGGGCTGGAGAAGCCGACCACCGGCTCCGTCTCGATCCACGGCACGCCCGTGCTCGGCACCAAGCGCTCGGCCGAGCTCGGCATCGCCTTCCAGGACTCGGCGCTGCTGCCCTGGCGCTCGGTGCGCTCGAACGTCCGGCTGCCGCTGGAGCTGACCCGGCAGGCGGCGAAGCGCGACAGCATCCCGGACCTGCTCGACCTCGTCGGGCTGACCGGGTTCGAGGACGCCTACCCCTCGCAGCTCTCCGGCGGCATGCGGCAGCGCGCCTCGATCGCCCGCGCGCTGGTCGTCCAGCCCGATCTGCTGCTGCTCGACGAGCCGTTCGGCGCCCTGGACGACATGACCCGGCAGCGGCTCAACCTGGAGCTGCAGCGGATCTGGACCGCGCGCCCCGCGACCACGCTGATGGTCACCCACGGCATCGCCGAGGCGATCCTGCTCTCGGACACGGTCGCCGTGATGTCGCCGCGGCCCGGCCGGATCGTCGAGGTGATCGACATCGACCTGCCGCGCCCGCGCACGGTCGAGATGCTGCGCAGCCCCGAGTTCCACGCGATCGAGGACCGCATCACCGACATCCTCTTCTCGCAGCACGGCGTCGCAATGGAGGACGAGGCGTGACGCCCTGGATCCGCACCAACTGGCGCGTCTTCGCCGGGCTCGCCGTCTTCGTGGCGGTCTGGTGGATCCTCGCCGACACCGTCTACCGCGAGAGCCGCGCCGTGCCGAGCCCCGGCGCGATCATCGCAGCGTTCGTCCGCGACGGGCCGCTCTTCTACCTCCGCAACGTCGGCGACACCGTGCTCGCCGCCGGCCAGGGCTACCTCTGGGGCAATCTCGCGGCCCTGGCGCTGGCCGCCGTCGCGCTGCTGCTCCCGTGGACCCACCGCGTGATCGAGCAGATCGGCGTGATCAGCCACTGCCTGCCGCTGACCGCGGTCGGCCCGGTCATCCTGGTGATCTTCGGCGGCCGCACCACCTCGATCTTCCTCGCGGCGCTGCTCGTCTTCTTCACCACGCTGATCGGCGCGCTGCTCGGCGTCCGCTCGGCCCCGCGCACCGCGCTCGACCTCGTCTCCGCCTACCGCGGCGGACGCTGGGCGAAGATCGTCAAGGTGCAGGCCATCGCGGCCGTGCCCGCGACGATCACCGCGCTGCAGGTCGGCGTGCCGGCGGCCATCCTCGGCGCCGTGCTCGGGGAGTACCTCGGCGGAGTGACCACCGGCCTCGGCGTCGCCCTCGCGGTCGCGCAGCGCCAGATGGACGTCGAGCGGGCCTGGGCCTTCGCCGTCACCAGCGGACTCGTCACGATCATCGGCTACGCGCTGATCGCCGCGCTCGGCCGCTGGCTGATGCCGCTGGTCGTCGGTCGCCCGCGCGCGAACCGCCGCCGCGCCCGCGTCGAGGTCGCCCGCAGCACGGGAGGCGTCGTATGAGCACCGCCACCCGCACCCCGTCCTCCTCGTCGCGCGCCGCCCGCCGGCCGAGCGACCTCACCGGCCGGATGGTGCTGCGCATCGTCCGCGGCGAGCTCGTGCCGCTCGCCGTCGCCGCGGTCCTCGCGCTCGCGTTCTGGTACGCCTTCCTCGCGATCACCGACATCTCGCCGCTGCTGGGCAAGACGCCGACCGACGTGGCCGAGTACCTCTTCGTCGAGGCCGACGCCGCGGAGAACCGCGCGATCGTCTTCGGCAACCTCGGCGTGACGGCCGTCGACGCGTTCGTCGGCTACGTCGCGGGCCTGCTGGTCGCCCTCGCGATCGCGGTGCTGTTCGTGCTGATCCGCTCGCTCGAGGCGACGGTGATGCCGATCGCGATGCTGCTGAAGTCGATGCCGCTGATCGTGGTGACGCCGCTGGTGACCCTGGCGATCGGCAACGGGATCGGCGCCGTCGCCACCGTCGGCGCGATCGCGGTGTTCTTCCCCGCGCTGGTCACGGTCGGCTTCGGCCTCCGCTCGCTCTCGCGCGAGTCCTTCGAGCTGGTCTCGGTCTACGGCGGCTCGCCGCTGGACGTGCTGCTCAAGGTGGCGCTGCCGACCGCGGTGCCGGCGATCTTCGCGGCCGCCAAGGTCGCGGTGCCCTCCGCGCTGAGCGGCGCGATGCTGGCCGAGTGGCTGGCGACGGGGCAGGGGCTCGGCGGTGCGGTGCAGCGCGCCTCCGCCGGGTTCCGCTACGACGAGCTGTGGGCGTCGCTCGCGGTGATCACGGCACTGGGAGTCGTCGCCTACGCGGTCGTCGCGATCGGCGAGAGACTGGCAGCCGTCCGCTTCGGCGGACAGAACTGAGGACGGACATGAGCACCACCACGAGCATCACCGGCGCCGTCTGGGACGGCACCCGCGCCCTCGGCACGGCGACCCTGGCCTGGAGCGGCGACGCGATCGCCTCCGTCGAGACGGCCGACGGCCCGATCGGCGAGCGCGGTTCGGGGGAGCTCTCGATCATCCCCGGCCTCGTCGACACCCACGTGCACCTCGGCGCCTACTCCGGCGCGGGCACGGCCGACTTCGCCTCCTGGCCGCTGGTCACCCCGCGCGAGGAGCGCGTCTTCCACATCGCGAACAACGCGCGGAAGGCCGCGCGGGCGGGCGTCACCACGCTGCGCGACCTCGGCGCCGACGAGCTGCAGATGACCGTGGCGCGGATGTTCGAGCAGGGCATCGCGGAGGGACCGCGGATCGTCACGCACGGCGCGGTCGGCATGACCGCCGGCCACGGCGACCTCTTCGTGCCGCCGCACTACCCGCACCGCGACCGCGTCGCCGACAGCCCCGACGAGTGCCGCCGCCTGGTGCGCACCTGGGCGCGGGCCGGCGCCGACGGCATCAAGATCTACACCAGCGGCGGCGTGCTCTCGATGGGCGACAAGGTCGGCTGGCGGAACCAGACCGACGAGGAGATCGCCGCCACCATCGACGAGGCGCACGCGCTCGGGATGCCCGTCGCGGCGCACACCCACTCGGAGGTCGGCCTGGACCGGGCGCTCGCGCTCGGCGTCGACTCGATCGAGCACGGCACCGCGATCGGCCCGCAGCACTGGGCCACGCTCGTCGAGCGGAACCTGCCCGTCGCGCCGACCCTCTTCATCAACGACGTGATCGCGGCCGGCCGGGCGCCGTCGTCTCCCGAGGCGTCGCTCAAGGCCCAGGACGTGGTCGCCGTGCGCGACGCGGGCTTCCTCGCCGCTGGCCAGGCGGGCGTCCGCTTCGTGCTCGGCACCGACGCGAACGGCGTCTACGTGGACTGGGGCGAGCAGCTCGACGAGGTGCGGCGGATGCGCGAGTCGTTCGGCTGGAGCTCCGAGCGCGCCCTGATCTCCGCGACCTCGGACGCCGCGGCCGTCGTCGGACTCGGCGCGAAGGTCGGCCGTCTCGCGCCCGGTTTCGGTGCGGACTTCGTCGTGCTGCGCGGCCGCCCGTGGGAGAGCATCGACGACCTGCGCGCCGAGAACATCGTCGCCGTCGTCTCGCGCGGCCGCGTCGTCTCGGGGGAGCTGCCGCGATGACCGCCACCGCGACCCGCCGCTTCGTGACCGCGGAGGCGCTCGGCGCTCCCCGCGGCGCGTACAGCCACGCCGTCGAGGCGCACGGCGTCGTCTACGGCTCGGCGATCGGGCCGTTCGCGCCCGGCGACGGCTCGGTGCCGGAGGGCACGGTCCCGGAGGGGATCACCGCGCAGACCGCCGCGGCCCTCGACAACATCGAGCGGCTGCTCGCCACGGAGTTCGGCCTGGGCCTCGGCGACGTGGTGCGCGTCACGATGATCCTCAGCGACTTCGAGCGCGACTTCGCCGCCGCGTCCGAGGTCTACGGAGCGCGGTTCGCCGTCGATCCGCCGGCCCGCACCGTGATCGGCGCGGTGCTGCCGGGACCGCTCGTGGCGCTGGACTTCATCGCGGCGCGTCGCTGATCCTGCTCTCCGCTCCCCACCGCCCGCACCACCGCCGGCACCGACGAAAGGCTCCCGTGACCTCCGACTCCTTCCTCCTCGGTCTGCCCAAGGTCGAGCTGCACGTGCACCTGGAGGGGACGCTCGAGCCCGAGCTGCGCGCGCAGCTGGCCGAGCGCAACGGCCTCCCCGTGCCCGAGGCGCTCGCCTACGACTTCGACTCGCTCGCCTCGTTCCTCGCCGTCTACTACCCGGCGATGGACGTGCTGCGCGAGGAGCAGGACTTCTACGACCTCGCGACGGCGTACTTCCGCCGGGCCGCGGCGGACGGGGTGGTCCGCGTCGAGGCGTTCTTCGATCCGCAGGCGCACACCTCGCGCGGAGTGCCGTTCGAGGCGGTGATCGGCGGCTACCACCGCGCCGCGCAGGACGCCGCGCAGCTGGGCGTGGACGCCGCGCTGATCCTCTGCTTCCTCCGCGACCTGTCGGCCGAGAGCGCGGCGGAGACGCTCGAGCGCGCGCTGCCGTTCGCCGACCGGCTGATCGGCGTGGGCCTGGACTCGGACGAGCGCGGCAACCCGCCGGCGAAGTTCCGCGAGGTGTTCGCGCGGGCCCGCGAGGCCGGGCTGAAGCTGACGATGCACTGCGACGTCGACCAGCCGAACGGCGTCGAGCACCTGCGCCAGGTGCTCGAGGAGATCGGCGTGGACCGGATCGACCACGGCACGAACATCGTCGAGGCGCCCGAGCTGATCGACGTCCTGGTCGAGCGCGGCCTCGCGCTGACCTGCTGCCCGCTCTCGAACTCCTTCGTCTCGAGCGACTCGAAGGCGCCCGAGATGCGCGCGCTGCTCGAGCGCGGCGTGCGGGTGACGGTCAACTCCGACGACCCGGCCTACTTCGGCGGCTACATCGCCGACAACTACGCGGCGCTCGCCGACGCGGGCTTCACCCGCGACGAGCTGGTGCAGCTGGCGCGCAACTCGGTGCTGGGCTCGTGGGCGTCCGAGGCGTCGAGGGCGGAGCTGCTCGCCCGGATCGACGCGTACGCGGGCTGACCCGCGGGCGGAGCCGTGCGAGTGGACCCGGGCCGGGGCCTGACTCGGCCGTGGCGCCCCGTTCGGGTCCGGTCGCGCGCTCGCAGCTCTTCGAGTGGACGCGGACCGGGGTCTGCGGCGGTAGCGGAGCCCGTTGCGCGTCCATTCGCGCCTGGCGCGCGCTCCGTCCGCTCAGTGCTGGTGCTCGTCCTCCCAGCGGGGGAACGGGTCGGCGAGGGTGCGCCAGAGGTCCGGGCCGGCGAGGAGCTCGCGGGGCGTGAGCAGGCAGCCGTGCAGGACGCGGGTGAGCTCGTCGACGTCGAGGTCGCGGCCGAGGAAGACGAGCTCCTGGCCGACGGGTGCGTCGGTGCTCCAGCTGCGGATCGCCGTGGGGTCGAGGCTCAGGACGTCGCCGGCAATGGACCAGCTCGCGACCCGATCGGCGCGGCTGGCGAGGCGGACCAGGCCGCGCGAGCGGAGGATCCGGCCGACGCGGTGCGCGACGAAGTCCGCGGCGACCGCTGCATTCAGGCGGCCGGGGTGGAACGGCAGGGGATCCCGGAAGACGAACGTGGTCACCGATCCCGCGCCGGTCGGGATTCCGCGGAGGGCCCGCTGCCAGCCGAGGTCCGAGGCGAGGCGGTGCGCGCGCTGCGGGACGAGGACGGCGCGGCGCTGCCGGTAGCGGTCGAGGTCGCGCTCGGTGAGGATCTCCGCCCCGGGCGAGAGCACCCGCAGCAGGTCGACGGCGGGCGAGGCTCCCGCGCCGTCGCCGTCGGTCAGGACGATCAGGCCGGCGAACTCGAGGCGCGCCGCGAGCCGCTCGGCGCGGTCCCATTGCGGCGGCTCCTGCTCCCACCCCTGCTCCGCGGCCTCGCCGAGCAGCACCCGGGTCACCTCGTCGACCGAGGTGACGGCGACGACGTCGAGGACGCCGATCCGGGTGTCGCCGGGGTGCCGCCGGACGCAGAGGTGCTCGAGGACGAGGGCGACCTCCATCGGGTCGGCGACCGGATCGAGCGAGATCACGGTGATGCCGCTCTCGCCGTCGTCCGCCTGGCGGGCCAGCTCGGCGGCCAGCTCCGCCGCGAACTCCGCGCTGTCCGAGTCCGGGAGGTCGACGGCGAAGCTCTCGATGGCCGTGATGCCGCCGGAGAGCTGCCGCGCGATCCGGGCGCTCTCGTCCGCGTCGGTCGCGCTCACCAGCGTGACGGCGAGGACGGGTGGTCGGGGGAGTGGGCTCGGAGTCTCCATGACGAGCTACTCTAAACGATAATCGTTATCAACTAGAAGGAGCAGTCGTGAAGGTCCGCAACTCGCTGAAGTCCATGAAGTCGATGCCGGGGTCGCAGGTGGTGCGCCGCCGCGGCCGGGTCTTCGTCATCAACAAGCTCAACCCGCGGTTCAAGGCGCGCCAGGGCTGAGGCACTGGCTGCCCTCGGGTGTGCCGACCGCGGTCAGCCCTCGAGGGCGTGCCGGACCGCGTCGTCGACGATGTGGCTGACGTGGGTGTCGGCGACAGAGTAGTGCGCCTCGCGCCCGATCCGCTCGACGGCGACCAGGCCGGCCGCGCGGAGGGTGCGCAGGTGCTGCGAGACGAGTGGCTGCGAGAGCCCGGTGGTCTCCGCGAGGTGCCCGACGGTCGACCGCTCGCTCGCCAGGGCGCGGAGCAGGCGCAGCCGTGAGGAGGAGGAGAGCACCTTGAACAGCTCGGCGGCGGGCTCGAGATCCTCGGTCATCGGCACCTCCAGGTCATCTGCTCATCCAAGCAGACGTGCATGCATCGCGCGGCCTGCCGGCCGAGCAGCCCCGGTGCGGCGTCCTCCATGGTGGTCGAGTAGCCCCGGAGGGGCGTATCGAGACCCGCCGTCCCCGAAGCCGCCTCAGCGGGCGAGGGAGGCCTCGCCCCGCAGGCGACCGTCGGCCAGCTGCACGACGCGGTCGGCGAGCGCTATCACCGCCGGGTCGTGCGAGACGCAGACGACCGCGACGCCGCGCTCCGCCTCGGCGCGCAGGATCTCGCGGATGCGCTCGGCGCTCGCCGCATCGAGCCCGGTCGTCGGCTCGTCGAGGAGGAGCAGGTCGGCGCCGCGCGCCAGCCCCTGCGCGAGCAGTGTCCGCTGCCGCTGCCCGCCGGACAGCACGGCGAACGGCTCGGCCGCGAGCGCGGAGATCTCGAGGCGGTCCATCGCGGCGGCGACCGCCGCGCGCAGGTCCGCGCCGACCCGGCGCCAGCGGCCGGCGCGCCCCCAGACGCCGACCGTCACGACGTCGCGGACGGTGACGGGGAGGCGGTCCGAGACGGCGGTGCGCTGCGGGACGAAGGCGATCGCGGACGAGACCGTGCGCACTCCCCGGGAGGGCCGCCGGGTGCCGGCGATCACCTCGAGCAGCGTCGACTTGCCCGCGCCGTTCGGCCCCGCGACGACGGTCAGCGTGCCCTCCGGCACGTCGAGATCGACGCCGTCCAGCGCGGTCCGCTCGCCGAAGTCGACGCCGACCCCGCGGAGGCCGACGCGGGCGGAGGGCTGCTGGCTGCTGGACACGGCCCCGAGCGTAGCAGTTTGATAATCGTTCTCATTATCCGTTACGGTCGGGCACCATGCCTGCCCTCCTCTCCGGGATCCTCGAGCCGTTCGCGCTCGACTTCCTCCAGCGCGCCCTCCTCGGCGGCGCTCTCGTCGCCGTCCTGTGCGGAGTCGTCGGGACCTGGGTGGTCATCCGCGGCATGGCGTTCCTCGGCGAGGCGCTCGCCCACGGCATGCTCCCCGGCGTCGCGCTGGCGACCGTGCTCGGCGCGCCCGTGCTGGTCGGCGGGGCGGCGAGCGCCGTCGCGATGAGCCTCGGCATCGCCGCGCTGCAGCGTCGGGGCCGCCTGTCCTACGACACGAGCATCGGCATGCTCTTCGTCTCGATGCTCGCGCTCGGCGTGATCATCATCAGCCACTCCGGCAGCTTCGCGACCGACGCGACCTCGATCCTGTTCGGCGACATCCTCGCCATCGCCCCGGTCGATCTCGTGTTGCTGGCCGTCGCTGCCGGAGTCGGGCTCGCGGTGGCGGCGGTGTTCCACCGGTCGCTGGTGGCGCTCGCGCTCGACCACCGGATCGCCGCGGTGCTCGGGCTCGGGCCGCGCTCGGCGCAGGCCGCGCTGGTCGGGCTGGTGACCCTCGCGGTCGTCGCCTCGTACCAGGCCGTCGGCTCGCTCCTGGTCGTCGGGCTGCTCCTCGCGCCCGCCGTCGCCGCGGGCCACTGGACGACGCGGATCCCGACTCGGATGGCGCTCGCCGCCGTGCTCGGCGTGCTCTCCGTGCTCGTCGGGCTGCTCGTCTCCTGGTACGCGGCGACCGCCGCGGGTGCCTCCGTCGCCGCCACAGCCCTCGCCGTCTCCGGATTGTCCTGGGCGCTGCGGGCGGCCACCGCGTCACGTCGTCCGCGCCGGGTCTTCGCCGCCGTCCCCGCCTGACCGTCCCCCTTCGAAAGGATCCCGTGCTCTCCCGCTCCACCCGCTCCCTCCGCACCGCCCCGGCGCTCCTCCTGGGCGCCCTCGCTCTCGGCCTCGCGGCCTGCTCCGCCGACCCCGTCGCACCCGCCGCCGACGACGCGACCGGCGAGGGCCACGGCGCGATCTCCGGAGCCGCGGAGCTCGCCGAGCCCGCCCTCGGAGTCACCTGGATCGACCCGGCCGGCGCCGTCTCGCACCTCGACCTCCTCGACGAGAGCGTCGTCGAGCTCGGCACGATCGGCGCGCCCTCGGCGCTGACGACCGACGGCCGCTACCTCTTCGCGCAGACCGCCGCCGGCGTCGAGATCGTCGACAGCGGCGCCTGGACCTGGGACCACGTCGACCACTTCCACTACTACCGCGCCGAGCCGAGGCTGCTCGGCACCGTCGCGGGCGAGGGGGAGGCGGTCGTCGCCACCACGAACCTGTCGACGTCCGGCGGCACCGGGCTGTACTTCCCCGACTCGGGCGAGGCCGTGCTCCTCGACACCGAGGCGCTGTCGAAGGGCGAGATCACCGAGTCGTTCCGCCTCGACGGCGAGCCGGGGCCCGGGATGGTCGTCCCGGTCGGCTCGTTCGCGCTCGTCACCGAGGGCGCGGGGGAGTCGGCCTCGGTCGCCGGCTACACGGCCGACGGCGAGCGAACGGGCCTGGTCGAGGAGTGCCCGCAGCCTGCGGGGACGATCACCACCCGCGTCGGTGCGGTGATCGGCTGCGCGGACGGCGCGCTGCTCGCGACCGTCGACGGCGAGGAGCTGACCGTCGAGCGGATCACCTACCCGGCCGACGCCACCGCGCCCGCCGCGACGAGCTTCGCGAACCGCGAGGGCCGGCCGACCGTCGCCGGGCTCGCCGGCGGCACCGGGATCTGGCTGCTCGACACCCGCGCCCGCTCCTGGTCGCTGCTCCCCACTCCCGCGCCCCTCGCGCAGGTGACCGCCGTCGACGACGAGGACGACCACCTGCTCGCGCTCGCGCAGGACGGCCGGGTGCTCGTGCTCGACGGCGCGGACGGCGCGCTGCTCGCCCAGACCGAGCCGCTCGCGGCCGAGTCGCTCGCCGCCGGCCTCGCCCCGACCCTCGTCGCCGACCAGCAGCGCGCCTACCTCAGCGCACCTGCCGAGCGGCGGGTGCACGAGATCGACTACGCCGACGACGCCCGCCTCGCGCGCAGCTTCGAGACGGCGACCGAGCCGGCGTTCACCGCTGAGACGGGGCGCTGAGCATGGGACGCCCCCGCCACCTCCGACGCCGCGCGCCTCTCGCGGCGGCTGCCGTCGCGCTGCTCGCGCTCACCGGCTGCTCCGCCGCCGCGGACGACCGCCCGCTGGTGATCGTCTCGACCAACATCCTCGGCGACGTCGTCGAGCGGCTGGTCGGCGACGAGGTCGAGGTCGTGACGCTGATGAAGCCGAACGCCGACCCGCACTCCTTCGAGATCTCCGCGCAGGAGGCCGCGCGACTCCGCTCGGCCGACCTGGTCGTCTCCAACGGCCTGGGCCTCGAGGAGGGGCTGCAGCAGCACCTCGACGCGGCCGCCGCCGAGGACGTGCCGGCCTTCGTCGCCGGCGACGCGATCGAGGTGCTCGACTACCGCGAGGGCGACGCCGAGGGCAGCCCCGACTCGCACTTCTGGACCGACCCGGCCCGCATGATCGCCGTCGTCGACGCGCTCGCGCCGGTGCTGGCGGACCTCGACGGCGCGGACCCCGCGGCCCTGGAGCGGAGCGCCGCCGAGTACCGCGCCGAGCTCGAGGCGCTCGACGCCGAGATGACGGCCGCCTTCGCCGCGATCCCGGAGGAGCGCCGCGCCCTCGTCACCAATCACCACGTCTTCGGCTACCTCGCCGACCGCTTCGACTTCGACGTCGTCGGCGCGGTGATCCCCGGCGGCACGACCCTCGCGGCGCCGTCCGCCTCCGACCTCGCCGACCTCGTCGAGGCGGTCGAGGAGACCGGCGTCCCCACGATCTTCGCGGAGTCCTCGTCTCCCGACCGCCTGGTCCAGGCGTTCGCGAGCGAGGCCGACATCCGCGTCGAGGTGGTCGAGCTGTTCACGGAGTCCCTCACGGGGCCCGAGGGCGGCGCCCCCGACTACCTCAGCATGATGCGCGTGAACACGCAGCGCATCGCCACCGGGCTCTCACCGTGAGCGCCCACGACCAGCACCAGGAGAACCACATCCCCATGCGCACCAGCCCCTTCCGCCGAGCGCCGCTCCGGCGAGCACCTCTCCGCCGAGCGGGCCTCGGCCTCCTCGCCCTCGGCACGATCGCGACCCTCGCGGCCTGCTCCTCGAGCGGCGCCCCCGCGGCCGATCCGTCCGCCGCCGCCACCCCGGCCGCAGCCGGCACCCGGCTCGCCGTCGCCTACGAGGGCGGCATCCTCGTCCTGGACGGCGAGACCCTCGAGACCGTGGCCGACCTGGACTCCGAGGAGTTCACCCGCCTGAACCCGGCGGGCGACGGCCGGCACGTCATGGTCACGATGAGCGTGGGCTTCCAGCTCCTCGACACCGCCGCCGGCACCGACGGCGAGCCCGAGCTCACCGACATCGTCTTCCCCGCGGACACCCCCGGGCACGTCGTCCGCCACGGCGGGAAGACGATCCTCTACGCCGACGGCACCAGCGACACGACGGTCGTCGAGACCGCGGACCTGGCCGACGCCGAGGGCGTGCCCGAGGTCGAGACCATCCCGGGCGTCGAGGCGCACCACGGGGTGTCGATCGTCCTCGAGGACGGCACCTTCCTCACCACCGTCGGGAACGCCGACGGCCGCACCGGCATCGAGGTGCGCGACGCCGCCGGCGCGGTGGTCGCCACGAACGACCAGTGCCCGGGTGTGCACGGCGAGGGCACGGCCGAGAACGTGGTCGTGGTCTTCGGCTGCGAGAACGGCGCCCTCGTCTACGACGGCGGCGAGATCACCAAGCTCGAGGCGCCCGACCAGCCCTACGGCCGGATGGGCAACGCCTGGGTCAGCGAGACCAGCCCGATCGTCGTCGGCGACTACAAGGACGACCAGGACGCCGAGGGCTACCTCCTGCACCGCCTCGCGCTGATCGACACCGAGGCGAAGACCCTCGACGTCGTCGACCTGCCCGAGGGTGTCGAGTACACCTTCCGCGGCGTCGCGCGCGGCCCGGGCGACCTCGCCTACCTGATCGGCTCGGACGGAGCGGTCCAGGTGATCGAGCCGGAGACCGGGGAGATCACCGACTCGTACCCCGTCGTCGACGCCTGGGAGAGCCCCGTCGAGTGGCAGGACCCGCACCCTGCCATCACGGTCGCCGGTGACATCGCCTACGTCACCGACCCGGCCGCGAAGAGCGTCCACGCGCTCGATCTGACCACCGGGAAGGTGCTGTCCAGCGCCGAGCTGGAGGTCACGCCGAACGAGATCGCGGTCGCCGCGAGCTGACGGACGGACGACGGAGGGCGCGGGGCGTGATGCCCCGCGCCCTCCGTCGTTCCCGCGGTCGGCGGGCCGGTCAGTCGGCCGTGCGGTTGCGCCGTCGGCGTCGGGCGCCGAGAAGGGTGCCGAGCGCGCCGAGCAGCGCGAGGACACCCCCGGCGGCCAGCGCGGGCGCCGGATCGACGCCTGTCTCGGCGAGGCGGGGAGCGGACGCGTCCCTCGCCGCCCGCGTGCCCGTGACTCCGGAGCCGGTCGTGCCGCCCGTGGTCGTGCCGGTCGTGCCCGAGGCGGTCGTACCCGTCGCTGTGCTGCGTGCGCCGGTCGGGCCGGTGCCCGCCACCGTCGTGCCGACGCCGTTAGCGTACGAGCCGGTGGTACCCCCGCTGCCCGTCTCGGTGGAGGCGGTGATCGTCGGGCGGGTCCCGGTGACCGTCGTGCCGGTACCGGCGCCGTCGGTGCCCGGGTCGGTGGTGGTCGTGCCGGTGATGCCGGGGGTACCCGTGCCCGCGGTGCCCGTGCCTGCGGTGCCCGTGCCTGCGGTGCCCGTGCCTGCGGTACCCGTGCCTGCGGTGCCTGAACCGGTGGTGCCGGTGCCGGTCGGGCCGGTTTCGGAGCCTGTGGCGCCGGAGCCAGTGGTGCCCGTGCCGGATCCGGTGGTACCGGACCCGGTGGTTCCGGTCCCGGGCTTGCTCGGGTCTGAGGTGCCGGAGCCAGTGGTACCCGACCCGCCGGCGCCGGTCGAGGGCGTGCCCGTGGTCGGTGTGTCCGTGCCCGGGGCGGGGGTACTGCCAGTGCCAGTGCCAGTGCCAGTGCCGGTGCCAGTGCCGGTGCCGGTGCCGGTGGGCGAGGGAGTCGCGGTCCCCGTGGCGGGCGTCCCGGTGGCCGCAGGCGTCGCGGTCGGTGTGGGCGTCGCGGTCGGTGCCGGCGCGACGGTCGGCGCGGGCGAGGGGGCGGGCGTCGTGCCGGTGGTGGCGGCCTTCGGGATCGGGAAGGTGGCGGGGGTGAAGTCCAGACGGTACTGGGCGCCGCTGGGTGTGAGCGCGACGAGGACGCCGTCCTCGCGGAGGTACCGGCCGTTGAGCAGATCCTGCTCGGTGATCGAGTCCGTGAAGGGCTCCGTGTGCTGCTCGCCGGGTGCGAGGGTGAACGGCGGAGTGCTGCCGAGGCGGATGTCGCGGAGGGCGACATCGCCGCGATTGGTCACCGTGATGGTCGCCCGGACGACGGTGCCGGCGGTGACGGGTGTGCCCGGTGCGATGTCGAGGGCGGAAGCGTGCGTCACCTCCAGGAGAGGATGCTCCGCGGCGATCGGGGCGTCCTTGGGCAGGGGAAGCTCGCCTCGCACGGTGACGAAGCCGTCACCGCTCGCGGTCTTCACTCCCCAGGAGGTCGCGTACGACACTCGGCCGGCGTCGAGATCGGCCTGGGTCACTGCCCACGTCTTCGTGGTGTCCCGGGCGTCGCGGCTCTCGCCGGGGCCGAGGACGACGGGGGTGTTGTAGAAGGAGACCGGGGCGGAGCTCTGATTCCGGAACGTGACGACCCAGTTGATCCGGGTGCCGACGACCGGCTTCTCACCCGGCTTGAGATCGAGCGATCCGCTCACGGTCCCGGTCACGCCGGCGGGTGCCGGAGCGGGGATCTGCGGGGTGGTGCTGGGACCGGGGGCGGGCGTGCCGGTCGGCGCGGGTGCCGACGGCGTGCCGGGTGTGTGGGTCGACGGGGTGCCGGTGGGTGCGGGGATCGGCGGCGTGGCGGTCGGTGCCGGAGTGGACGGTGTGCCGATGGGCGCGGTCCCGGGGGCCGACGGCGTGCCGGTGGGCGCGGGGGCCGAGGGCGTGCCGGTGGGTGCGGTCCCGGTGGGTGCGGGGGTCGACGGGGCGCCGGTGGGTGCGGGAGCCGGCGCGGCGCCGGGGGAGCTGCTCGTGGGGATCGGCAGCGCGACGACTATGTCGTTGGATTTGTACTGGACACCGCGGGGGGTGCGAACGGTCACCTTGGCCGTGAGACGGTATTCGCCGGCTTCCACGTCCCGCGCTGTGAGCGGGCCCGAGAGGACCCGGTCAGCGCTCTCGCCCGGTGCGAGGGTGAACGGGGCCAAGCTGTTCAACCGGACGTCGGTGAGCGTGACGTCCCCGCGGTTGACGATCGTGAAGGTGGTGTCGAGGACGGTGCCGGCGACGAGGGGTGCTCCCGGCCCGAGCCTCGGCCTCGTCGTGGTGGTCACGTCGAGGAGCGGGTGCTCGACGGGAATCGCGAGCGTCGCACCGCTGCGCACCGTGTTCGTCCGTCCGCCCGTCACGGCGGTCGCGTCGACGACGATGTGGGTGATGCCGCTCACCAGGTCGTCCTCCGTGACGGTGGACTCGAGGTGCAGCTGCGCGGTCCGGCCCTTGGCGAGGACGGCCAGCTTCTCGCTGGTGCTGCCGGGGCTGCCGGGGGCGGCCCCCACCCGCACGGCGACGAGGTCGCGGAGGTCGTCGGGGCCGGTGTTGGTCAACGTCGAGGTCCAGCGGACCTTCGTGCCGGCCTTCACCTGCTCGCCGGGCTGCAGCACGAACTCGCCGCGGAACCTCCAGGACTCGTCGGTCGTGCCGCCCGCTGGGGACCCTCCCGTCCCGGCACTCGGCGCAGGGGCCGGTGTGGCGGTGCTCGTCGCGGCGGGGGCGTCCGGCTTCGGGAACGGGAGCCGCACGGAGGCGATGGTCTTGTAGACGGCGCCCCTCGGGGTGCGCGCGTAGACGTAGCCGCCGTCGCGGTGGTACTCGCCCGCGAACACGTCCAGCTCGTCGACCGTGCCCTTTGAGGAGAGGACGGCGCGCTGACCCGGTGCGAGGCTGAACGGCGGGGTGCCGGTGAAGGTGATGTCGTGCAGGGTCACCTCCCCGCGGTTGGTCACCGTGACGGTCGGGTCCACCACGGTGCCGACGACGACCGGCTGGCCGGGTGCCAGCTCGAACCTCGGGGTGTAGACGACCTCGAGGGCGGGGTTCTCCGCCGGGATGGGCAGCTCGCCTCGCACGGGGATCCAGTGCACGCCCGCGGGCGTGACGACGCCCCAGCTGTTCGCGTACCTCATCACCCCGGCATCGAGGTCGGCCTGAGTGACCGTCTGCTCTTTCGCGTCGTCCCGACCGTCGCGGCTCTGCCCCGCCGGGACGGAGAACTCGGTCCCGTAGACGGCGGCGGCGGTCGTTCCGTTGTTGCGGAAGGTGACGGTCCACTTCACCTTCGTGCCGACCACCGGCTTCTCGCCCGGCTTCACCTCGAACGTCCCCCTCACCGTCGCGCTCACGAGGGAGTCCCCGGTCATGGGCACGGTCGGCGGTGGAGCGGGCTGCTGCTGGGCGGCGGCGACCGGCGTCTCCGACGCGGCGGCCGGCGCCTCGGCCGCCGGTGTCGGCATCGCGTCGGGTGCGGCCGGTGCGAGAGAGGGGACCGGCGTCTCCGGTGCGGCCGCGTCGGTCGGCGTCGCCGTGACGTCGGTCGTGGCCGGTGCCGGGGCGGGATCGGCCATAGGCGGGGCGGTCGCGGGGGTCGGCGCCGGGGGAGCGGGGGAGGGGGCGGCGTCCTGCGCGGCGGGTGCGCTGCTCGGCGCGGCGGGTGCGGTCGCCGGGGCGGCGTCCGGGGCGGCGGGGCCGGCCGGCGGCGCGGCATCGTCCGGTGCGGGAGAGGGCGTGGGCGTCGACAGGGCGACCGCTGCAGCGGCGTCCTGCTCCGGCGTCGCGGTCGCGACGTCGGGGTGTCCTTCGGCGTGCGCGACGAGGGAGCTGGATCCGAGCAGGCACGCGCTCAACGCGACGGACGCGGCGATGCTGAGGGGAGTGGCGGGCGATCGGCGCGGTCGTCGTAGGTCGGGACGTGAGGGGGTCATGGGGCTCCTGGGCAGGGATCGGCAAGGGGTCGAGACGGTTCGGGAATGATCACACGGGTGTTTCCGGAGCGGCGCATTCCTGGCGCGGAAGCGGGCTCGCGGCAGTCACTGACGTCGGTGGCAGGGCGCGACGACCGAGGGTCGGTGGCTCCGACTCGAGTCGAGGCCGCTGTCCCTCGGGGGCAGTGAAGCGCTCGAGGACGAGGGTGCGCGGAGCGTGGATCGACGTCGCGCGTGCGCATCCGTGGCAGGGGATGACACGGCGAAGCGCCGGTGGCGTCGAGTCGGGTCGACGCCACCGGCGCTTCAAGGGGACGGTGCTGTGTCAGTCGGCGGTGCGGTTGCGACGGCGACGGGCGCCGAGGAGCAGGCCGACCATGCCGAGCAGGCCGAGGATCCCGGCGGCGGGCAGTGCGGCCGCCGTGTCCACGCCGGTCTGAGCGAGGTGGGCGGCGGAGGCGCTCTTCGTGGCCGAGCTCTTCGCGCTCGTGCTGCCGGAGGCTTTGTCAGCGATGGTCGGTGCCGAGGCGGAGGCCGATCCGGCTCCAGCGCCGCTCTGGGCGGCGGCGTCGACGGCCCGCTTCAGCGAGCCCGCGCCGTCGGCGACGTTCTCGCTGCCGGCGACGGCACCGGCGGGAGCACCGGCGGCGGGAGTCATGGTGGTTCCCGCGGTCGTCTCCGTGCCGCCGGTCGTCGTGCCCGTCTCCGTGCCGGTGGTCGGGGCGGTGGTCGTCGTGCCCGTCTCGGTGCCGGTGGTCGGGGCGGTGGTCGTCGTGCCCGTCTCGGTGCCGGTGGTCGGGGCGGTGGCCGGGTTGGTTGTTGTCGTGGCGGTCGGCGTGGTCGTGACGGTCGGCGTGGCCGGGGTGGTCGGGGTGGTCGTGCTGGTGGTGGGGAGGGTGAGGGTGCCGGTGGCTCGGCTGTGGACGAGGACGCCCGTGTCGCTGGTGCCGGAGGTGCGGGCGTTGAGGGTGGCGGTGCCGCTGGCGAGTGCGCTCTGTCCGAGGGGAAGGGTGACGGTGAGGTCTTTGGACTGGCCGACGGCGAGGTCGACGCGTTCTCCGGTGTGGCCGTTGTCGACGTTGTGGAGGGGGACTTCGCCGGTGTTGGTGATCGTGACCGTCCACTTCACGCGGGTGTCCGCGGTCACCTTCTCGCCGGGCGTGAGGAGCAGCTCGCCTCGGATCGAGGACGACTGCGCTGCGTGCGCGGGCGCGTCGGGTGCCTGCGAGGCCGTGGCGGTCGGCGTGGTGGGGGCGGTCGGCGTGGTGGGGGCGGTCGGCGTGGCCGGGGTGGTCGTGCTGGCCAGCTCGAGTGCGCCCCGTGCGCGGATGATCTGGGGGCCGTTGCTGGAGACGATGTCGTAGCGGCTGGCGTAGGTGACGCGGCCGGCGTCGAGGTCGGCCTGGGTGAGGGTGGTCGGTGCGAGGTTGTCCTCGACGTCGCCGCTCTCGCCGGGCTCGAGGTGCAGGAGCGCTTTGAGGACGTCGACGGGGTGGGCGGTGGTGTTGTGGAGGGTGATGGTCCACTTGACGGGGGTGCCGACCGTCGGCTTCTCGCCGGGCTTGAGGTCGAGGGCACCGCGGACGGAGGCGGTCACCTGGTCGGACGCGGTGCTCGTCGGGGTGGGGGCGGGCGTGGTCGGCGCAGGAGTCGTGGTCGGGCCCGTGGCCGGAGCCGGGGTCGGTGCGGTCTTCGGCAGCTCGAGTGCGCCCCGTGCGCGGATGATCTGGGGGCCGTTGCTGGAGACGATGTCGTAGCGGCTGGCGTAGGTGACGCGGCCGGCGTCGAGGTCGGCCTGGGTGAGGGTGGTCGGTGCGAGGTTGTCCTCGACGTCGCCGCTCTCGCCGGGCTCGAGGTGCAGGAGCGCTTTGAGGACGTCGACGGGGTGGGCGGTGGTGTTGTGGAGGGTGATGGTCCACTTGACGGGGGTGCCGACCGTCGGCTTCTCGCCGGGCTTGAGGTCGAGGACGCCCTTCACCGTCGCGGTCACGCCGTCCGACATCGATGCCGATGCGGCCGGAGTGGGCTGCTGCTGAGGCGCCGAGACCGGCGTCTCGGTCGCCGCCGCGGGCGCGTCGGCCGGCGCATCCTGGAGCGCAGGGGCCGGCACGATCGGCGCCTCGGCCTCGGCCGCGGGCGCGGTCGGCGCCGGGGTGGCGGGAGCGCGGCGGCATGCACCGTCGCTTCGCCGGACGCGGTCGCAGCGGGTGCCGCTGAGGCTGCCGGTGAGACGGGTTCCGGGGAGACGGGCGCCGGGGTGACCGTCGGGGCGGACGTCTGCGCGGCCGGAGCGGGCGCGGCCTCGAGTGCGGTGGGCGCCGAGGCGACGGCCTGCGCGGTGGGGTCGACGACGACGGCCTGAGCGGTGGTCTCGGAGACGACGGGCAGGGCGGCCTCGTCGGCGTGGGCGACGAGAGCGGTGGAGCCGAGCAGGCAGGCGCTCAAGGTGAGCGAGGCGGCGATGCTGAGCGGTGCTCCGAGGGACCGGCGGGGTCCCTGGGCGTCGGGGCGGCGGGGGGTCATGGGAACTCCTAGGCATTGGTGATTCGAATATTGAGCGGAGCTCGGAAACGATCACATCGGCGATGAGGGGTTGCCACCTTTATGGCGTGAAGTAGGCAATCAGGCGCCCGATGAGAGTGATGGCACTGAGGCGCAGTAGTCGCGGGCGTTGTTTCGAAACGGGCAGGTCGGCGACGAGAATGGGCCGGTCGCGGGATCGATCGTTCGGTGTTCCGCAGGGAGCGATCACCCGGAGAGTGAGAACGACCCGAACCCGACCAGGTGGGCGGATTCGGGCCGTCGTGGCTCGTCGGCGGAGTCGAAGGGCGTCGACTCCGCCGGCGAGCGGTCAGTGGGTCGAGCGGCTGCTCCGGCGACGACGCCCGACGAGCACGCCGAGCGCGCCGAGGGCGGTGAGGATCCCAGCGGTGGAGAGCGCGCCGGCCGCGTCGGACCCGGTCTCCGCGAGGCGGTTCTTCGACGCCCCTGCGGCCTTCGAGCTCGTCGTGGTGGAGCCCGTCGTCCCGGAGGCTGCGGGCGCGACGGGGGTCGGGGTGTCCGGCGAGTGCTCCGGTGCCGGGGTGGGCGCCGGCGGGGTGAGCGTGGGCGCCGGCGGCGCCGCAGTGGGCGTCGGGGTGGGAGTGGGGGTCGGTGCCGGTGGGGCTGGGGTGGGCGTCGGAGGGGTCTGGATCGGAGTCGGGATGGGCCCCGGCGGGGTGGGAGTGGGCGTCGGAGTGGGAGTCGGAGTCGGTGCCGGTGGGGTCGGGGTCGGCAGGGCGAGTCCGCCGGTCACGTCGACGCTGATGAACTCGCCGTACTCGGTATCGCCGCCCGCGAACGTCGTGAGCACGGCGGCGCGGGCGTCGAGGTCCTTCTGTCCGAGGGTCGTGCTCAGCGTCAGTTCCCTGGTCTGGCCCGGCGCGAGATCGACCTCGTCGCCCGTCTCCCCGACGGAGACGTCGTAGAGGGCGACGTCGCCGGTGTCGGTGACCGTGATGGTCCACTTCACCTCGGTGCCGACCTTCGGCTTCTCGCCGGGCTTGAGGACGAGCTCGCCGCGGGCGGTCGCTTTCAGTGAGGGGTGCTGCTCCGGTGTCGGGGTGGGCGCCGGTGTCGTCGGAGTGGGTGCCGGCGTGGTCGGAGTCGGTACCGGCGTGGTCGGAGTCGGTACCGGCGTGATCGGAGCCGGAGTGGGTGCAGGGATGGTCGGAGTCGGAGTCGGCGTCGGAGTCGGGCTGGGGAGGGCGAGTCGGCCGCGGACGCGTGCGTAGACCGAGACGCCGTCAGGTGTCCTCGCGCCGGTGAACTCGTCGAGGACGGCGAAGCCTTCCGCGAGTTGCCTCTGGTTGAGGGTGGTCGACGAGGCCAGCTCGAGGGTCTGACCGGGTTCCAGATGGCGGCCCGGTCCGGCGATCGTTCGGGCGACGTCGTCGAGGGGGACGTCGCCGGTGTTGGTGACCGTGATGGTCCACTTCACCTGGGTGCCGACCGCCGGCTTCTCGCCGGGCTTGAGGACGAGCTCGCCGCGCGCGGTCGCGCTGAAAGCGGCGCCCTCCGCGGTCACGCTCGCGGTGGGCGTCGGGGAGGCTGTCGGCACCACGGCGGCGTGGGCGGCCGAGGCGGTGCCGAGGAGTCCGACGGTCAGGGCGAGGGAGGCGGCGACGGTGAGCGGGGTGCCGGCGCAGCGGCGCGGGCGGAGGGAGTCGGGACGTCGTTGCACGGAGGCTCCTCAGAGGTGGGGTGGAAGGCGGGACGACGAATGCTCGCATCGCGCCGCATCGGTCGTCGAACATCTGGCAGACGAGAGAACATCTGGCGTCCGGAGCGCAGGCTGACGCGGGGCGACCGTCTGGCGCAGGTC
This sequence comes from Rathayibacter sp. VKM Ac-2929, assembly GCF_022815495.1. Taxonomy (NCBI): domain Bacteria; kingdom Bacillati; phylum Actinomycetota; class Actinomycetes; order Micrococcales; family Microbacteriaceae; genus Rathayibacter; species Rathayibacter sp. VKM Ac-2929. The sequence continues at coordinate 45,068 of NZ_JALGRV010000006.1, read as the reverse complement.
GTGTTCATCGGCGGGGCGTCCGGCATCAGGAAGCGCAGCGCCAGGTGCAGGTCGATGCAGTCGGGCACGGCGGAGGGAGCGATCACTCAGAAACGAGGAAACGGCCCGAGCTCGCCGGGAGGGCGGGCTCGGGCCGTCGTGGACCGCCGGCGGTGTCGAGGGGCGTCGACTCCGCCGGCGATCGGTCAGTCGGCCGTGCGGTGGCGTCGGCGGTGGCGGCCGAGGAGCACGCCGAGCGCGCCGAGGGCGGTGAGGATCCCGGCGGCGGGCAGAGCGTTCGTCGCGTCGTACCCGGTCGAGGCGAGGCGGCGCTGGGCCGTGTCCGCCACGGACGAGACCTTCGCGGTCGAGCCGGTCGAGCCGGTCGAGCCGGTCGAGCCGGTAGAGCCCGGGGTGACGGGCACGACGGCGGCCGGCGTGCTGGAAGAGGGGCCGGGTGTCGGGATGACCGGGACGGGTGCCGGCGCGGGCGGAGTGGGGGTGGGGGCCGGAGGGGTCGGGGTGGGCGCCGGAGGCGTGGGCGTAGGAGTGGGAGGCGTAGGGGTCGGTGTCGGCGGCATCGGGGCGGCGAAGGTGAGCTTGCTCTCGAGGAGGGTGATGGCTTCGGTGCCGGCGGGTGTCTTGCCGGTGATGAGGGCGTCGAGGAGGGTGTAGCCGTTCGTGAGGTCCTCCTGGCTGAGCGTGGTCGTCAGTTTCAGGTCTCCGGTCTGGCCGGGGTCGAGGTCGATGAGGTCGCCGGTGTCGTCGGCGGTGATGTCCTGGACGCGGACGTCACTGGTGTTGGTGACCGTGATGGTCCACCGCACCGGGGTGCCGACCTTCGGGGTCTCGCCCCGCTTGAGGACGACTTCACCGTCCGCTGTCGCCCTCAGCGACGGGTCCTCGGCCGGGGTCGGCGCCGGCGAAGGTGCTGGCGGGGTGGGAGCCGGCGTCGTCGGGGTCGGTGACGGAGTGGGCGGAGTCGGTGCGGGGGTCGGTATCGGGCTAGGGAGGGCGATTCGGCCGTCGACGCGTGTGCGGGCCACGGTGCCGTCAGGTGCTAGTCCGGCGACGAACTTCGCGATGTGGGCGAAGCCGTCCGAGAGTTCCCACTCATCAAGGGTGGTCGACCAGGTCACCTCGCGGGCCTGGCCGGGTTCCAGATGGAGGCCGGGTTGGACGAGATTATCGCCGACTTCGTCGAGGGGGACGTCGCCGGTGTTGGTGAGGGTGACGGTCCACCTCACCGGGGTGCCGACCGTCGGCGTCTCGCCGGGCTTGAGAACGAGCTCGCCGCGCGCGGTCGCGCTCAGGGAGGCGCCCCGCGCGGGTGTCGGGGCCGGTGCCGGCGTGGTCGGAGTGGGTGCCGGCGTCGTCGGAGTGGGTGCCGGCGTGGTCGGAGTCGGCGCGGGTGTGGGTGTGGGGAGGTCGAAGCGGGCCGTGACGAGAGTGGTGATCTCGGTGCCGGTGGGGGTGAGTGCGGTGGCGTGGGTGGTCATGAGGGCGTAGCCGTCGCTGAGTATGCTCCTGGTGAGGAGGTCCTGCTCGATGAAGTCGTGCTTCTCGCCGGGCTTGAGGGTGATCACTCCTTCGCTGAGGTCGGTGGTGACATCGTCGAGGGGGACGGCGCCGGTGTTGGTGACCGTGATGGTCCACCTGAGCGGGGTGCCGGAGGCCGGCTTCTCGCCGGGCTTGAGGACGAGCTCGCCGCGGGCGGTGGCCGTCAAGGCGGCGGCGTTGACGGTCGCGCTGGCGGTGGGGGTCGGGGAGGCCGGAGGCGCCTCGGCGGCGTGGGCGGCCGTGGCGGAGCCGAGGAGGCCGACGGTCAGGGCGAGGGAGGCGGCGACGGTGAACGGGGTGCCGGCGCAGCGGCGCGGGCGGAGGGAGTCGGGACGACGATGCACGGGGGCTCCTCTGGGATGGATGGACGGCGGGGACGACGAATGCTCGCATCCAGCTCCATCGACCGTCGAACATCTGGCACGCGAAAGGCGGTCTGGCGCCCACGGCGCACGCTGACGCGGGACGGTCGATTGGCGCGGGTCCTGTCGTCCGGCGGCGCTCGGCGCGTCAGAGGAAGCGGAGCGCCAGGTGCAGGTCGACGCGGTCGGCCATCGCGGAGAGGTCGCGGCCGGTCAGCGCCTCGATCCGCTGCATCCGGTAGCGGAGGGTGCTCGCGTGCAGGTGCAGGCGGTCGGCGGCCTGGCGCCAGGAGCCGCCGCTCTCGAGGAAGACGCGCAGGGTCTCGACCATGTCGCTGCGGTGCTCGTCGTCGTAGCGGACGAGCGGCCCGAGGACAGCGAGCGCGAAGGCTGCACGGGTGCGCGGCGCGACCAGCTCGAGCAGGGCGTCACTCGAGACGGGGACGGTGTGCTCGACGATCGAGACGGGCTCGTCCGACGAGGCGCCGCGCGCGCGCTCGCGGGCGGCGAGCAGCGAGACCCCCAGCTGCGCAACCTCACGGGAGGCGTCGCCCACGCCGATCGCGATCCGGCGCTCGTGCAGCAGCCACGGCGCCGCCTCCACGGCGGAGCGCAGCGCGGGGCCGGGCGAGGCCGTGCCGTCCGCGGGATCGCCGAGCAGCAGGACCGCGGCCCCGTCGAGTACCGCGCCCAGTGCCAGTGCGTGCTCGCGCTCGGCGGCCGCGCGCAGCGGCTGGAGCAGCGCCTCCGGGGGCAGCGACGGATCATCCGTGCGCGCGACGACCACCCGGAGCGGCGCGCCCAGGCGGTAGCCGAGCAGCCGGAGCCGGACGGCGGTCTCGGACTCGGGTAGCTCGTCGTGCAGGAGCGCCCGGAGCAGGTCGAGCAGCGGCGCGGCCGACGCGCGCTCTCGCTGCCGGGCGAGGTCGAGTCGGCCCGCGACCGCACCGGCGAGCAGCTCGACGCCGTCCGCGGTCTCGTCCGACCAGCCACGCTGATCGCCGGTGACGACGAGAACGCCGAGCCGCTCGCCGGCGGCGGAGAAGAGGGCGCGGCGGGAGAGCGAGCGGCCGTGCTCGGTGACTTCCCAGCGGCTGTCGGGGGAGGACAGCGAGGCCTCCCAGGCGGCGCCGTAGTCGGCGGCCGTGGGCAGTCCGCCGGCGGAGGCGACCAGGGTGCCGGCCCGGTCGACGGCCCAGCTGCCGTGCGCGAACTCCTCGAAGAACGCGCGCAACGCCACCTGCACGCCCTCGCCCGAGGCGGGATCGGCGAGCAGGCGGCGCGCGAACCGGGCCTCGCGGCCGAGCGTGGGCAGGTCGGCCTGCGCGATCACTCCGGCGACCGTCTGCGCGATGGTCTTGAACGACACGTCCGGCGCGACCGTCAGCAGGGCGACGCCGTGCCGACGGCAGACCTCGAGCATGCCGGCCGGCAGCGAGCCGACCGCGATCAGGCCGACGACGATGGCGACGACCCCGCGGTCGGCGACGCCGCCGACGAAGCGCTCGACGCTCTCCCGGCCGGAGGTCCAGAGCGCGCTGGTCAGGACGACGTCGCCGGGGGAGAGGAAGCGGCCGGGGTCGGGCAGGTCGATCGTGTAGGTGCCCGAGATCGCGCGGGCCAGCTGCACGTCGTCGCCGCCGACGAGGGTGAGCTGCAGCTCCGGGTGGCCGAGCAGCTCGCGGACGTTCACCCAGGTCTCCTCGTTCGTGCGGCGGACGCTCTCAGACTAGGCGGCGGGCCGAGAGCCCGGCGACGATCCGCCGGTGCCGCCGGGCAGGTCTGCGGCCTCGACTTCTGGGGGTGGGGGATCTCGATACGCCCGCTGCGCGGGCTACTCGATCAGCATGGGTGGGCGACTCCTTTGCTGGATCAGCATGGGTGGGCGACCACCTTGTGGATCAGCATGGGGTGGGCGACCACTCTGGTGGTCGAGTAGCCCCGGAGGGGCGTATCGAGACCCGGCTCAGCGGATGCCGCTGCGGGCGAAGCCCTGGACGAAGTAGCGCTGGAAGGCGAGGAACAGCAGCACCATCGGCAGCACCGAGATCAGCGCGAGCGCCATGCTCGCGGAGTAGTCCGGCGTCGACTGGCCCTTGAGGTAGAGCAGGCCGATCGGCAGCGTGAACAGCTCGTTGTCCTTCAGCGCGATCAGCGGCCAGGCGAAGTCGTTCCAGCTGCCGAGCAGGGTCAGCAGGATGAGCACCGCGATCAGCGGCCTGCTCAGCGGCAGGACGATCTGCAGGAACACGCGCAGATGTCCGGCCCCGTCGATCCGCGCGGCCTCGATCAGCTCCTCCGGGATGGAGAGGAAGAACTGCCGGGCGAGGAAGATGCCGAAGGCCGCCGCCGCTCCGGGCAGGATCACCGACCAGTAGGTGCCGTAGATCTGCAGCCCGGTGACGAGCTTGAACTGGGCGACCATGATCGCCTGCACCGGGATCATCATCGTCGCGAGCGCCAGCAGGAACAGCAGGTTGCGGCCCGGGAAGCGCAGCCGCGCGAAGCCCCAGCCGGCCAGCAGGTTGAGCACCACGGTGAAGGCGGTGACGAACGCGCCGATCACGACGGAGTTCACGAACCACTCGCCGACCGGGAAGCGGGCGAAGACGGTCGCGAAGTTCTCCAGCGAGATCTCGCTCGGCCAGAACTGCGGCGGGCCGGGCGAGAAGACCTCACCGCGCGGCGAGAACGCGATGACGAGCATCCAGTAGAGGGGGAAGAAGACGATCGCCGAGGCGATCACCGCGACGACGATGCGGACGACGAGTCCGGTGCGGGAGCCGTCGCGGGTGGAGCGGCGGCGCTTCGGCGCGTCGCGGACGCTCGCGGCCGCGACGGCGGCGGGCGTGGTGAGGGTGGAGGACGTCACAGGAGGCTCCTATTCGACGAGGTCGCGGGTGCGGCTCGTGCGCCACTGCAGGTAGGTGAAGGCGAGGGAGACGAGCAGGATGACGACGCCGAGCGCGGCGCCGTAGCCCTGCTCGCGCACCTGGAAGCCGTTGCGGTAGGCGTAGGTGCCGAGCACGGAGGTGGAGAAGCCGGGCCCGCCGCCGGTCATCACGAAGACGATGTCGAAGACCTGGAACGAGGCGATCACGTTCATGATCAGCAGGAAGAACGTCGACGGGCCGACCAGCGGTACCGTCAGCGAGCGGAACTGCTGCCAGCGGGTGGCGCCGTCGATCCGCGCCGCCTCGTAGAGCTCGGGCGAGACGCCCTGCAGGCCGGCGATGTAGATCACCATGTTGAAGCCGATCCGCAGCCAGACCGCGGTGAGCATCACCGAGATCATCGCCGCGGTGCCGTCGGACTGCCAGGAGACCGGCGACGCCCCGAGCGAGGAGAGCACCTTGTTGACGATGCCGGAGGACTCGCTGAAGATCGTGACCGCGATCATGCCGGAGGCGACTCCGGAGATGACCAGCGGCAGCACGATGATCGTGCGGAAGATCCCGCGGGCCGGCAGCACCGAGTTGAGCAGCACCGCCAGCCCGAGTCCGCCGAGCAGCTCCAGCGGGACCGTCACCGCGGTGAAGATCAGCGTGTTGCCGAGGCTCTGCCAGAACACCGGGTCCGCGCCCATCCGGGCGTAGTTGGCGAGGCCGACCCACTCCGGGGTGCCGAAGCCGCGCGACTCCTGGAACGACAGCTGGATCGCCCAGAGGATCGGCACGAACAGGAACAGCGCCATCAGCAGCAGGTTCGGGCCCACGAAGCCGAAGCCCGCGAGCGCCTCGCGGGTGCGGGCGGTGCGGCGCCGACGCGGCGGCGACCCGCGGAGGGGGACGGCCGTCATCAGCTCGTGGCCTGCGCGATCGCGTCGCTCAGGCCGGTCAGCGTCTCCTCGGTGCTGCGTCCGCCGACGAACGCCTCCTCGAGCTGGTCCTGCATCGCGACCGAGATCTGGGCGAGGAAGGGGGAGGTGAGCTGCTGGACGTCGCGCGGGGTGATCGTGGCGGCCTGCTCGACGAAGACGGGCATCACGTCGGCGCGCACCGCGAAGTCGATCGAGGCGGGGTCGATGTCGGTGCGGGTCGGCAGCTCGTTGGTGGCGGCGCAGAACTCGGCCATGTTCTCGGCCTCGGTCATGAAGGAGAGGAACTCGGCCGCGATGTCGGGGTTGTCGGTCTCGGCGGTGGCGACGAGGGCGTTGCCGCCGAGGTCGGTCGCGCCGCGGGCGTCGACGGGCATCGGGGTGGCGGTCCACTCGAAGTCGGCGAGGTTGTCGACGTCCGGCACGAGGAAGGAGCCGACGAAGGACATCGCGACGCTCTGCTCGGTGAAGAAGGAGTCGGCGTAGGTGGCGGACTTGACCGAGCTGGTCGGCGGGACCCAGTCGTTCTCGAAGAAGCTCTTGGTGAAGTCGAGGGCCTTGGCCCCGGCCTCGGAGTCGATGGCGGGCGTGGTGCCGTCCTCCTCGAGCAGGGCGCCGTCGGCCTCGAAGAGCCAGCTCAGCCAGCGCGGGGTGCCGCCGAGCTGCCAGTTGGCGGCGAACGGGTACTGCTCGGCGGGGAGCGAGGCGCGCAGCTTGGTCGAGACGTCGGCGAACTCCTCCCAGGTCCAGGCGTCGGCGGCCGTGGTCGGGATATCGGTGACGCCGGCGGCCGCGAGCAGCTCGGTGTTGACGAGCAGGGCCGAGACGTCGGTCTGGTGCGGGACGCCGTAGGGGGTGCCCTCGAACGACACGGCCTCCTGGAAGGCGGGGGTGAAGGAGTCGAACTCGTCGATGCGGTCGGTCAGGTCGAGCAGCTGGCCCTGGCTGGAGTAGACGCCGAGGTTCCCGTAGTCGACGCGGAAGACGTCGGGCGCCTCGCCCGAGCTGAGCTGCGCGTCGATGTTGCTGAACATCTGGTCGTAGGGGACGACGTTGAGCTCGACGCTCGCGCCGTCGTTCGCGGCCTCGAAGTCGGTGATCAGCGACTCGAAGGCCGCCTGCTCCGACTCGCTGGCCCAGGTGGTGAAGGTGATGGAGTCGCCGTCGGCCGAGGAGCCGCCGCCGCCGCCGAAGCCGCTGCAGGCGGTGAGGGCGAGGGTGGAGACCGCGAGGGCGGCGAGGGGGAGGAGTCGTCTGCGCATGAGGGGCGGTTCCTTCTTCTGTGCGTGCTGCGTGGGTGCGGTGGGAGGAGTGCGGAGGGAGGTGTGCGGTGCTGCGGGGTGCGGTGCTGCGGGGTGGGTCTAGGCGGCCGGTTGCCCGAGCCGGTCGAGGGCGGTCTCGACGAGCGAGACCAGGCCGTGCGGGCCGAGCTGGCCCTCGAGGAGCGCTCGCCGCTCCTCCTCCTCGGCCGGCGTCCGGGCCGGAGCGAGCGAGAGGAGGACAGTGGTCGCGACGTCCTCGACCGCGCGGACGCAGCCGAAGCGGGCGATCCGCTCGTCGTCGATCAGGGTCTCGCCGTAGCCGGCGCGGAAGGCGCGCCGCTGGACGTCGGTGATCGGACGGGCGAAGATCACGCCCAGCTCGACCAGGAGCAGGTCGACCTCGCGCGGGGCGACGGTGGCCTCGTCGAAGTCGATCAGCCAGGGGCTGCCGTGCGCGTCGATCACGACGTTGCCGGGGTGCGGGTCGCCGTGCACGGGGACGCGGGCGGCCGGCGTGCGCGAGCGCTTGAGGCGCCGCTCGGCGCGGGCGAGGGCGTGCAGGCGGCCGCGGAGCTCGGGGGTCAGGTGCTCGTCGACCTCGGCGAGCAGCGCGGCCGGCGGACGCTGGGCGCGGCGGATCCCGCGGCGCGGCGGGACGGTGCCGGCGGGCGGGGCGGAGTCGTGCACGCCGCGCAGCACCGCGCCGAACTCCTCCCAGGGCAGCGCGTCCTCGCCGGAGTCGACCGCGTCGTCGCCGACGATCCAGGGGGCGAGCGAGACGAGGAGGCCGGAGTCCTCGGTCCAGGGGCGGCCGTCGCGGGCGCGGGTGGGCGCGGCGATGCCGGGCGCCCGCGCGTCGCCGAGGGCGGAGGCGAGGGCGAGGCCGAAGCGGCCGTCGCGGCGGGAGGCCTTGACGCTCCACGGGGCGCCGGCGTCGTCGGTTGCGAACCAGACCTGAGCGCCGTGGTCGAGGCCGCCGATGATCGGCAGGAAGTCGACCAGGCGGACGCCGAAGTCGCGCTCGACGACGGTCCGCGCCCAGGCGCTGCGCTCGTCGATCGTGTCCATCCCGCCCATCGTCGCGCGGGAGGCGTCCCCTGAACACGTACTTGCGCATTCGCCGGATGTGCTGTGCGAGTTCTCACGCGCGGGCGCTTCATGCTGGTCGAGTAGCCCCGCAGGGGCGTATCGAGACCCTCGGTGGCCAGCAGGGCGGGTCTGCAGACTCGACTTTTGGCGGTGGTGGATCTCGATACGCCCGCTGCGCGGGCTACTCGATCAGCAGGGGGGTCCCACGCCGCAGGGGGATCTTCTCAGCCGGCGGGCAGGATCACGCGGAAGCGCGCTCCGGCGGCGCCGGGCAGGCAGACGAGGTCGCCGCCGAGGGCGCGCGCGAGGCCGCGGGCGATGGGCAGACCGAGGCCCGAGCCGCCGTCCGCGCGATTGCGGGCGTCGTCGAGGCGGACGAGCCGGTCGAAGACGCGGTCGCGGTCGGCCTCGGGGACGCCGGGGCCGTCGTCGTCGACCGTCACCGTGACGCGGCCGTCGGCGTGCGCGAGCGTGACGTCGATCCGGGAGCGGGCGAAGCGGGCGGCGTTCTCGAGCAGGTTGCCGACGATCTGGCCGAGCCGGTCGGCGTCGGCGTGCACGGGCGGCGCCGCGGGGTCGCGGTGCAGGACGATCTCGGGGCCGGAGTCGCGCAGCAGCTGCCGCTCGATCGCGGCGGCCGCCACCGCGCTGGCGTCCAGCGGCCGGGCGTCGAGGGCGAGCCCCTCGTCGAGCCGCGCCATCAGCAGCATGTCCTGGATGAGCCGCCCGGCCCGCAGCGATTCGCGGACCACGTGCACCGACAGCCGCTCGCGCTCCTCCTCGGTGCCGTCGGCGCGGACCAGCGCGTCGGCCGCGGCCTGGATGCCGGCGACCGGGGTGCGCAGCTCGTGCGCGGCGTCCGAGACGAAGGCGCGCATCCGGCGCTCGGCGGCCAGTGCCGACTGCTCGGCCTGCTCGAGGTCGTCGAGCATCTCGTCGAACGCCGTGGCCGTGCGGCCGAGCTCGGTGCCGGGCCGCGAGGGGCGCAGGCGCCGGCCGCGATCGCCGTGAGCGATCGAGCGGGCGACGGTCGTCATCCGCTCGAGCGGGCGCAGGGTCGCGCGGACCACCAGGACGAGGGCGCCGGCGGCGAGCAGGAGGAACACGGCCGAGGCGCCGAGCAGGATCCCGTTCAGCGACGCGAGGGTCGAGCCGACCGAGCCCGCCTCGCTACTGAGGGTCAGCACCGTGCCGTCGCTGAGGACGGACTGCAGGGTGATCAGGCCGTCGTCGCCGGAGACGCTGCTCGAGGCGACGGTGACGGTGGCGTCGCGGGGCGTGGGCACGGCGGCACTGGTGCTCCCGGGCGGGCTCGGCGGCTCGCCCAGCTGGTCCGCCGCTCCCGGTCCCTGGCGCAGCTGCTCGGGGCTCGGGCCGGCGACCACCTCCTCGCCGTCGGGGCTCTGGATCCGCACCGCGACACCCTGCGCCGAGAGCCGCGAGGCGAGCTCGTCGTCGGCGATCGTGCCGACCAGGGCGGCGGCGGCGGAGGCGCGATCGGCCAGCCGCTCCTCGATCTGGTCGCGGAGGCGTTCGCCGAGCACGACCTGCACCGTCGCGGACAGCGCCAGCAGCAGCACCGCCAGCAGGGCGAGCACGGCGAGCACGGTGCGCAGGCGCAGGGATCCGGTGCGCAGCGGGGCGGAGGCGGAGCGCGCGGCGGGGGTGCTTGCGGGGGTGCTCATGCCTCCACCCGGTAGCCGAGCCCGCGGACGGTGTGGATGAGGCGGTCGCCGTGCGCCTCCATCTTCTTGCGGAGCGAGCTGAGGTGCACCTCGACGAGGTTGGGGTCGACGTGGTCGTAGCCCCAGACCTGGGTGAGGATCTGCGTCTTGGTCAGCGTGCGGCCGCGGCTTCCCGCGAGGAACGCGAGCAGCCGGAACTCGGTGGCGGTGAGGTCGAGGGGCTCGCCGCCGCGGCGGGCGCGTCCGGCGTCGGGGTCGACGACCAGGTCGCCGATCTCGATGATCGAGGGGACGCGACCGCGCCGGCGGAGCACCGCGGTGACTCGGGCGACCAGCTCGGCGAGGACGAACGGCTTCACCACGTAGTCGTCGACGCCCTCGTCGAAGCCGCGGAGCCGGTCGTCGACGGCGTCGCGCGCGGTCAGCATGATCACGGCCGCGTCGCTGGTGCGCCGGATCCGCTCGGCGAGCACGATGCCGCTCGGGCCAGGCAGCATCCAGTCGAGCACGACCAGGTCGGGCGCGAAGTCGGCGAGCTCGCGGGCGAGGTCCTCGCCGGTCGGCAGGGCGCGCACGGTGTAGCGCTCGCCGCGGAGGGCGGCCTCGACGGAGGAGCGGATGGCGTCGTCGTCCTCGACGAGGAGCACGCGGGCGGAGGGGAGCATGCTCCGACCGTAGGGGGCGCGGATCGGCGTCGACCGCCACTCGGCTGGGGAGCCTCTGTTCTTAAGGACCGCTTCAGATTCGGCTCGGAATCTGAAATGGAACCGGCCGCAACCGCTCCCGAACGGGAACGGCACCGGGCCGGACCGAGGAGACTCCCATGAGCAAGACCCCCGACAGCCGCACCCCCGGAACCCAGGGCTCGGGTACTGAGGGCCAGGGCTTCGGCCCGCGCCGCCCCCGGACCCGTGCGATCGCCCTCTGCATCGCCGCCGGCGCCCTCGGCTTCGCCGCGATCGGATCGACCGCCGCCTTCGCCGATTCCGCGCCCACCTCCGGCTCGACGAGCTCGAGCACGATCGAGACGACGCCGAGCGCGACGGCCAGTGCGACGCCGACCCCGGACTCCAGCGACGCGCCGACCCTCACCGGCCCGGCCTCGACCGGCCCGGCCGCCTGCGGACCCGCGGGCGCCGGACTGCCGAAGCCCCCGGCGCCCGGTGCGGACGGGTCGATGCCGACCCCGCCGGCCGCGCCCGCCGACGGCGAGGCGCCGACCCCGCCCGCGGCTCCCGCTGACGGCGAGGCGCCCACGCCCCCCGTGGACGGCTCGATGCCGACCCCGCCGGCGGCTCCCGCTGATGGCGAGGCGCCGACGCCTCCCGCTGCCCCCGCTGACGGCGAGACCCCGACGCCTCCCGCGGCCCCTGCCGACGGCGAGGCGCTCACGCCGCCGGCCGCTCCCGCCGACGGCTCGATGCCGACCCCGCCGGCGGCTCCCGCTGACGGCGAGGCGCCCACGCCTCCCGCCGCGCCCACCGACGGCGCGACGGCGACCCCGCCCGCCGACGGAGTGCTCCCGACCCCGCCCGCCGCGCCCGCGGACGGCGACGCCGTGACCCCGCCGACCCCGCCGGCCGCGCCCTCGGGCGACTGCGAGCTCCCGACGCCCCCGGCGGACGGCTCCGCTCCGACCCCGCCCGCGCCCCCGGCCGCCGGTGAGGCGCCCGCCGGTCCCGCGCGCCCCGGCACCGGCCCCGCCGCCGGTGACGCTCCCGACGCCGGTGCGACCCCCTCCGCCCCGAGCGACACCGCCACCCCCGAGGAGTCGGACGCCCCCTCCGGCAGCTGACCCCCGGGCTGCACCTCCGGCACGCGGAACGACCTCCGGCTCGTCGGAATCCACGGATTCGACGAGCCGGAGGTGTTTCCGCGTGCCGGAGGTCCGGACACATCGACGAAGGCGCCCCCTCTTGCGGAGCGGGCGTATCGAGATCCACCGGCGCCAGAAGTGGGGTCTGCAGGCCAGCCCTGCTGACGACGGCGGGTCTCGATACGCCGCGTGCCGCGGCTACTCGACCAGCATGCGGGGCCGCGTGCCGCGGCTACTCGACCAGCATGGGGCCGCGTTGGTGCGCACTTCTCTGCTGAGTGAGCAGCCCGCGGAGCGGGTCCTCCATGCTGATCGAGTAGCCCGCGCAGCGGGCGTATCGAGATCCACCCCCGCCAGGAGTGGAGTCTGCAGACCTGCCCTGCTGGTGACGGCGGGTCTCGATGCGCCGCGTGCCGCGGCTACTCGACCAGCATGCGGGGCCGCGTGCCGCGGCTACTCGACCAGCATGTGCAGCGGACGTCTCGAGATCTCGCGGCGTCAGCGCGCCGTGCGGCGCCTCCGGGCGAGGCCGAGCACGAGGGCTCCGCCGGCGAGGAGGGACAGCGCGGCGGCCGAGAGCCAGCCGGTCTCGACACCGGTCGAGGCGAGCGAGCCGGAGCCGGAGCCCGTCCGCGGCGGCACGGCACCGGCGGGGTGCGTCGGCGCGACCGTAGGCTGCGCGGTCGGCGCAATGGTGGGCTCGGCCGTGGGTCCGGCCGTGGGCTGCGCAGTGGGCGCAGCGGTCGGCTCGGCCGTGGGCACGGCAGTCGGCGCGGCGGTCGGCACAGCGGTCGGCTCGGTCGTCGGCACCGGGGTCGGCGTCACCGCCGCTCCGAACACGTCGGCCGCGGAGCCGAGCGACGCGAGCACCGTCTCGCCGTTCGCGTCGTCGACGCCGTCGTTGTCAGTGACCGCGAAGACCTCGCCGGCGCCGGTGATGCCCAGGCCCTCGAGCTTCTCCTGGGTCCAGCCGTTGCCGGCCTCGAGCGCGGGCAGGACGTCGACGGCGAGCGTCTTCTCCAGCACGGGGAGCTCCTCGCCGATCATGGCGCCCGGCCCCGTCGGCAGCGGCACGGTGTACACGGCCTTGAGCGCCGCGTCCGGTCCGTTGCGCTTGTCGCGCTCGATGACCGCGAGGGTCCCGGCGGGCGTCAGCGTGATCTCGGAGAGGCCGTTCCAGTCGCCCTCGGCACCGGACGGGGTCTCCAGCGGGTAGCCGAAGAAGCTCCAGCTGCCGGCCGCGACGTCGTAGCGCCCGATTCGCACCATCCCGTCGGCGTCGGTTGACGCCTCGCGCTGCAGTGCGGTCCAGACGATCTCGCCGTCCGCACCCGCCTCGATCGTGACGCCCTCGAAGCCCTGCGAGCCGAGCGCGTCGCCCAGCTCGGCGGGGAGCGCGATCCGCTCGAGCACGGCGGCGGAGGCGTCCAGGCGCAGCAGCGCGTTCTCCGGTCCGGTCGCGCCCTCGGTCACCGCCCAGAAGCCGCCGTCCTCGCGCGCGGCGATGCCCTCGAGGTCGAGGGCGGCCGGCTCACCCGCCTCCGTCACGGTGAGCGTCGAGTCGATCAGCGCCGGGACGACCGACGTGTCGACCGAGTGGATCGTGCTCGGCGCGTACGCGCTGTCGCTCACGGCGTAGAGACGATCCGCGGAGGCCGGGTCGCCCGAGAGGCCCGAGAGCGCGCCCCACGGCAGCGGTGAGTCGTCGACGTCGGCCGACGCGATGGTCGGGAAGGCCGGGGCGGAGGCGCCGAGCGCGTAGAGCTGCACGCTCGCGCGCACCGCCGCCTCGGCGTCGTCGGTCTCGCTCGAGACGACCAGCAGGTCGCGCTCGGGCAGGGCGAGCAGCCCCTCCGGCCCGGGCGTGGACGGCAGCGCCTGCACGAGACGCGGCGCGGCCGGGTCGGAGACGTCGTAGACCGCGACGAAGTTGGCGCGCTCGGCGCCGACGAAGACGTACGGCACGCCGTCGAAGGTCGCCGAGAGCAGGCCCTCCGGCTCGGAGCCCTTCGCGTCGGAGCGCTGGTCGGGGTAGAGGCCGAGGCTGACGGCGAGGTGGTCGAAGGAGTTGCCGGCGTCCCAGACCACGGCGCCGGAGGCCGCGTCGAGGATCGACCAGCCGCGGGTGCCGCCCTTCCAGTCGCCCTCGTTCGCAATCGCGACGTGGTCGTCGCCGACCCAGCCGATCGCGTCGGGCTCGCGCGGGACGTCGGTGATCGAGTCGGTCAGCGCGATGCGGTCGTCGTCGAGGGTGTCGATCCCGGAGACGGAGGCGGTGCCGGCCGAGTAGGACGCGGTGACGGTGCGGGTGGCCAGGTCGAGGATCGCGACGGCGTTGTTCTCCTGCAGGGTCACGGCGACGGCGGTGTCGGCCGGGTTGATGGAGACGTACTCGGGCTCCGGGTCGCTCGGGGTGTCGAGGCCCGCGAGGCCGGTGAGCGCGATGTGCTCGGCGACCCAGGCGGACGGGTCGGCGGTGAGGTCCATCACGACGAGCTCGCCCGCGGGCGCCTGCGGGAGGTCGCCCTCCTCGGCGCCCTCGGGGGTGAACTCCTCGTCGCGCTGGTTCTCGATCGCGATGACGGCGAGGTCGCCGGCGGTGGTGACGTCGATGGAGTCGGGCTGTCCGCCGAGCTCGATCGTCGCGACCGGGGCGAGATCGCTCGCGTGCAGCACGCTGACGTGGCCGGAGGGGTTCGCGAAGTCGCCGTCGGAGGTGTCGACGACCGCGAGCACGTACTCGCCGGTCGCGTAGACCGAGGTGGGCTCGCCGCCGACGCCGACGCCGCCGAGGGGCTTCGGCGCGTCCGGGTCGCTGATGTCGAGGACGTTGATCCGCTGGCCGGCGGAGTCGGTGGAGTAGACCAGGCGGCCGTCGGGCGAGGCGCTGGAGATCTCGGCGACGGCGGAGTCGACCGCCGGGTCGACGGCGTTGAGGTACGCGGGCACCGTGGCGATGCGCGTGAAGAAGGAGTCGCCGGCGGCGGTGGCGGGCAGCGCGGCGCCGACGGTGCAGCTCGCGAGGACGAGGGTGAGCGCGGCGCCGGCGGTGCGGCGGGGGGCGAAGTGACGGGGCACGGATCTCCTGAGCGGTTTCGAAGGAACCCGCCCACGCTGGCCGCCCCGGGTGAACGCGACGGCGCGCCCAGGTGTCCGGCGGGCGAACGCCCGGGGGCGGGGTCGGGAGGAGAAGTCTGCGAACCGCCCTGCTGGGGCCGGGGGTCTCGATACGCCGCGTGCCGCGGCTGCTCGACCAGCATGGGCGAGAGCGAGCGGGTGGACTCGGAACGGGGTTCGGCCGGAGGGCAGGGCCCGATGTGCGTCCACTCGCGTGGGTCGGCGCTTGCGAGTGGACGCGTACGGGGGCCTGCTCGGAGCTCTGGCCCCGTCGCGGGTCCGTTGGCGGATGCATGCTGATCGAGGAGGCCGCGGAGCGGCCGTATCGAGATCCACCTGGGTCAGAAGTGGGGTCTGCCGGCCCGCCCTGCTGAGGACGGTGGGTCTCGATACGCCCCTGCGGGGCTACTCGACCAGCATGCACACATTCCGTCGGCTCAGCGGGCGGCGAGGCCCGCCGCCGCCGAGCCCCAGCCGGCCAGGGCGGCGCGCACGCGCTCGTCGCGCGCGAGGCCGAGTGCCTCCGCGTAGCCCTCCTCCAGCACGTCGTCGATGCGGACGCGCGCGCCCGTCTCGGAGGAGCGCACCGCCGCCTCGACCATCGCGAGGCTCCGCACGTTCGCGTGCACCTCGCCGGAGGGCACGGCGCCGGAGCCGAGCACGCGCACGAACTCGGCGAGCGAGCCGGCGATCTCCTGCGGGCCGGGCTCGAGCGTCGCGGTCCGCACCGCCTCCGACTCCCGTGCCTGCCAGGAGGGCGCGCCGTCGCCGTCCCAGTGCGCGGTGCCGCCCGCGCCGGTGACGCGCCAGTCGCCGTTCCAGGACGTCTCGAGCCCGTCGGCGCACCAGCTGCCGGTGTAGCTGAAGCGGACGCCGCCGGCGAACTCGAAGACGGCGCTCGCCGCGGCACCGTCGGCGTACCAGCTCCAGCCCGGGTTGTACTCCTCGCAGTAGACGGCGACCGGGTCGCGGTCCAGGACGTAGCGCGCCGCGTCGAAGGCGTGGATCGCCATGTCCACCAGCAGCACGTGCGGCATCTCCTCGCGGAAGCCGCCGAAGTGCGGCGCCTTCGCGAAGAGGACCGACGCCGTTCCGAGCTCTCCGAGCCCGGCGACCTGCTCGCGGAACGCGGCGATCGCGGGGTAGTAGCGCCGCGACTGGCTGGTCATCAGCAGCTGCCCGGCGACCTCGCTCGTCGCGGCGAGGATCAGCGACTCGGCGATCGTCGGCGCGATCGGCTTCTCCGACAGCACCGGCAGCCCGGCGAAGAGCGCCTCGCTGCTCACCGGCAGGTGCGCGCGCGGCACGGTGACGTTGACGACCGCATCGGCGCCGGAGCGCGCGGCGACCTCGGCGACGGAGCTGCCGACCGCGATCGGCCCGACCCCCTCCTCCTCGGCGGCCCGCTCGGCGAGCGCGACGTCGAGGTCGACGAGGCCGACCAGCTCGGCGTCGGGGTGGTCGCGGACGGTGCGGATCCACGCGCGCCCCATGGCGCCCGCTCCGACCTGGACGAGACGGACGGTCATCGGACGAGCGCCCCCTGGTAGTCCTCGCCGGCGAAGAACTCGCCGGACTCGTAGCGCTGCAGCACGGGCAGGCGGCGCTCGGGGCGGTCGGAGTGCGCCCACTCGACGCCGTTCGCGATCACGCGACGGACGTCGGCGTGGTGGTAGACGGGGAAGTCCTGGTCGCCGGGCGAGAAGAAGAAGATCCTCCCGTGGCCGCGCTTCCAGGTCATCCCGGAGCGGAAGACCTCGCCGCCGGAGAAGGTGGAGAGGAAGACCAGCTCGTCGGGCGCGGGGACGTCGAAGAACTCGCCGTACATCTCCTGCTGCGGGATCGTGAAGGGGTGCGGCACGCCCTGCGCGATGGGGTGGGTCGGGTCGACGGTCCAGACGATCTCGCGGTCCTCGGCCGAGCGCCAGCGCAGCGTGCAGGTGGTGCCCATCAGTTTCCCGAAGATCTTCGACCAGTGGCCGGAGTGCAGGACGACGAGCCCCATGCCGGAGAGGACGTGGCGCTGCACGCGCTCGACGATCTCGTCGGCGACGGCGTCGTGCGCCATGTGGCCCCACCAGACCAGCACGTCGGTGCCGGCGAGGACCTCCTCGGTGAGGCCGTGCTCGGGCTCGTCGAGCGTGGTGGTAGAGACGGTCGCGCGCTCGCCGAGGTTCTCGGTGATGCCGGCGGCGATCGTCGTGTGCATGCCGTCGGGGTAGATCGCGCGGACCTTCTCCTCGATCTGCTCGTGGCGGTTCTCGCCCCAGACGAGGACGCGGAGGGGAGCGGCGGGTGTGGTCACGGAGGGTCCTTCTTCGTCGGAGGGTGTCGGAGGGCGCCGGTGGGACGGTTAAGCGCTTTACCGGCGAGTGCTCCTAGACTGCGGGACACCGCGCCCCCGCGTCAACCGCGGCGGGGCGCGTCGAGCGGAGGGAGACGCGATGGCGACCATGCAGGACGTCGCGCGCCGCGCGGGCGTGTCGATCGCGACCGTCTCCTTCGTCGTCAACGCCAGCAAGCCGGTCTCGCCGGAGACGGCTGAGCGGGTCCGGGAGGCGATGCGCGAGCTCGGCTACCGCCCGCACGCCCTCGCCCGCGCGCTGGCCCGACGGCGCTCGATGATGATCGCGATCGTCTACCCGCTGGTGCCCTCGCGTCCGCTGAACACCGCGACGACCTTCCTCGCCGGCGCCGCCGAGGCGGCCGCCGAGAGCGGCTACTCGATCGTGCTCTGGCCCACGGTCGGCGGCGCGGAGAAGCTCGCCGATCTGCGCGCCGACGGCCTGCTCGACGGCGTCGTGCTGATGCAGGTGACGTCGGGCGACGAGCGGGTGGCGGTCCTGCGCGACTCCGGCACCCCGTTCGCCCTGCTCGGCCGCACCCGCGACCCCTCGGCGCTCGACTGGGTGGACATCGACTTCGAGGGCATGGTCGAGGAGGCGCTCGAGCGCCTGACCGCGCTGGGGCACCGCCGGGTCGCGCTCGTGCTCGGGCCGGAGGGCGGCGCCGACTTCGGCCCCTACGCGCGGACCCGGGAGGTGTTCGAGCGGGCGGCCGCGGCCCGCGGTCTGACCGCCGCGCTCCTGCACTGCGAGGAGACGCCCGCCGGTGGGCGCGCCCTGGCCCGCTCGCTCGATCCGCAGGCGGCCACGGCGGTGCTGGTGATCAACGGCGGCGCGGCGGTCGGCTTCGCGCACGAGCTGCGCCACCGCGGCGTGCGGGTGCCCGAGGACCTCTCGATCGTGCTGCTCGCCTCCGACCCCGACGTCGCGGACCTCGCCGACCCCGCGCTCGACCTGCTCGTCGCGCCGGGCCACGCCCTCGGCCGCCGCGGGGTGGAGGCGCTGCTCGCCCGCCTCGCCGATCCGGCCGCGCCGCTGCTCCAGGAGCGCATCGGCGGGCCGTGGCGCCCGGGCGGGTCCGTCGCGGCACCGCGCGGCTGACCCTCGGCGCGTTCGCACCGCACCGGTCGGTCGACCGTCCCATCGTCCAGGTGGCGCAGACAGGGCATCCGTGGCCGTTCCTGGGTGATCAGCGAATCCTCCAGTCTTCTCCGGAGGATCGCCCGTGCGGATCGGGCGGCACGAGGCCTAGCGTGGGAGCACCGTTCCGGCCCGAAGGAGCACCCGGCATGTCCCGCGCGACCCGCTCACCCCGCCCGCCCGCACACCTGCCGCCGCGGCTGACCCTCTCGCTCTGGGACTTCTCCTGGTACACGCGGACGATGCCGGGCGAGCCCTTCCACGACCTCGGGCGCGCGTTCGACGAGGCGGTGGAGCGCGGCTGCAACACGGTCCGGATCTGCGCGGCTCCGCTCCTGCTGTTCGGCGACCACTCGATCGACACCTCGCAGCTGCGCTTCTCGAACATGGGCGGTGACGTCGGCCGGGGCACGCGCTGGTACGACGCCGTCGGCGGCGCCGTGGTCGACCTGCGGGCGCGCCTGGTCGAGCTGTTCCGCCAGGCCGCCGCGCACGACGTGTTCGTCATCGTCTCCTCCTGGGAGTATCAGCAGAGCCCCGCGTTCCTCAGCGACTCGTCCTGGCACGACCTGCTGACGGCGATCCCGCCGACCGAGCGCCACGAGGCTCTCGCCCGCGCCGAGTCCCGGCTGATCGCCTTCCTCGAGGTCGAGGGGCTGGCCGACCGGATCGCCTACGTCGAGGTGCACAACGAGGTCGACCTCTCCCGCCTCGGCGAGGTGCCGGCGGAGGGGCTCGACACCTTCTGGGCGCAGAAGCCGTACCTGACCGCCGCGCTGGAGATCCTGCAGGCGGATCATCCGGATGTCCTGTCGACCGTCTGCTACGGGATCCCGCCGTACCTCGACCTCGACTCCGTGCCGGAGAACGCGCAGGTCGCGCACGTGCACTTCTACGTCTACGGGGTCCTCGCGGCGCTGGAGGAGTGGGCGGGAGTGCGGGCCGAGCCGCCGGTGTTCCCGAGCGCCGAGCTGAGATCGCTCCTGCGCGAGGGGGCGCCCGAGTTCGACGCCCTGGCGCACACCGTCGAACCGTGGCGGCTCGCGGCGACCGGCATCAGCCCGAGCATGTTCTACGCCTACGACCAGGTCGATCCGGTCGCCTGGGACGCCTGGCTGTACTCGCACTACGGCCGCTACGAGGTCGCGATGAGGGAGGCGATCGACGTCCGGCTGCGCGCGGTGGCGACCTGGGCCCGCCGCCGCGGAATCCCCGCCGTGGTCGGCGAGGGCTGGATCGGCTACACGCCGCTGGAGGCGGAGTTCGAGGACGGGCCGGCCGGCCGGGTCCTCGCCGGCTACGCCGTCCAGCGCTGCATCGACCTCGGCTACTGGGGAACGCTCGTCGGCTCCAACTCCGCACCGCAGCACCCGGGCTGGTCGAACGTCGAGCTGCAGCGGCGGCTGAACGGCCTCGTCCTGGCGTCCGGGAAGACCGGGGAGACCGGGCCCGCGCCGCTGTCCTCCGCGCCGCTCGGTTCCGTGCCGCTCGGTTCCGCTCCGCTCAGTTCCGCGTCCGGTACGCGTGCGGAGTCAGGCCGTGGATCCGCTTGAACTGCCGGGCGAAGTAGAAGGAGTCCTCGTAGCCGGCCGCGGCGGCCACCTCGGCGATCGGCCGCTCCGTCATGTCGAGCAGCTCGCGGGCCCGCGCCATCCGCAGCTCGGTCCGGTACTGCAGCACCGGCATCCCGAAGCGGCGCCGGAAGAGGGCCGCGAAGTGCGACGGGCTCAGGCACGCCATCGAGGCGAGCTCCGCCACCTCGATCCGCTCGGCGGGGTGGTCGTGGAGGAACTGCGCGGCCCGGTCGAGGGCGGTGCTGCGCGCGTCGCCGGGCGGGCGGTCCGAGGCGAGGATCGCCAGCAGGTGCCAGGCGGCGCCCGATGCGGCGAGCAGGCTGTTCATCGTCGAGTCGCAGCCCAGGTGCGTGATCGCCGCCGAGATCAGCGCGACCGCGGCGTAGACGTCTGACAGGGTGCGCACCGGAGCGTCGACCGTGGCGCGCGCGGCCTGCAGGAACTCGGGCAGGTCGCTGCCGGCGAGGTGCAGCCACCACAGCGTCCACGGGTCGGCGGCGTCGGCCCCGTAGCCGTGCGGCTCGCCGGGCGGCAGCAGGACGATCTGCCCCGCGGTCACGGCGAAGGTGCCCGCCGCCGTCGTGCACCAGCCGGAACCCCGGGTGCAGACCAGGACGACGGCGTCCGCGATCGGGCTGGTGCGCACTCGTCCGTGCCCGCGCGCCTCGGGGAAGTGGCCGCAGTCGGTGACCAGGAGGTGCGACGTCCCCGGCTGCGTCAGCGCCTCCCGGACGCGGGGACGCGGCAGGACGTGCATCGTCTCGCCCGGGAAGCCCGCCCCGAGGATCGTGGGCGTCCGTGCGCACCTCATCAGCGTTCCGTCCAGAAGTTCCACGGGTTCCGTCCTCCATCTCGGCACCGGATCTGATCTTGACTGGGCGGCGTGCTCGATGACAACGCTGCCATTTCCGCCGACAGTACCAGTGGAACGTCCAGGGGAAGCGCTGCGCCGCCGCCCCCTCCGCCCGCTCCGGAGGACGTCGCGTCCAACGACGAGCTGTTCCTCCTCGGTCTGCACCTCGAGGAGCGCCCGCACTCCGGAGGCGCGCCCGAGCACTACTGGGAGGAGGCGGTCTGGCGGGACCCCGGCGACGCCCGCTGCCGCGTCGCGCTGGCGCGGTCGCTCGCCGCCGCGGGCCGCTTCGACGAGGCGGAGGGCCACCTCCGCTCCGCGATCGAGCGGCTGACCTCACGGGGCGTGGTGCCGGCCGACGGCGAGGCGCACCACCGGCTGGGCGAGCTCCTCGCCCGGCAGGGACGGCCGGAGGAGGCGCTCGAGGCTCTGAGCACGGCGCGGAGGACACCGGCCTGGCGCGTCCCGTCCGGTGTCGCGCTCGGGCGGCTCCTCCTGGCGACGGACCGCCTCGAGGAGGCCGAGGCGGTGCTGCGCGAGGTGCGCGTGGTCGACGGGCAGCACGCGCGGGCGGCGGTCCTGCTCGCCGTCGTGCTCCGGCGCGGCCGGCGGGCGCAGCAGTCGAGGGCGCTGCTCGAGAGCGTGCTCGCGCGCGATCCGCTCGACCACTGGGCGCGCGACCTCGCCGGCCGGCCGCTCGACGCCGACGCCGACGCGCTGCTCGACGTCGCGCTGGAGTACCGCGACGCGGGGCTGCCGGACGACGCACTGCGACTGCTCGCCCTCGCGCTCGCGGCCGATGCCGCGCGGCGCACCCCCGGCGAGCGGACCGGGGTGGTGCCGCTGGTGCACTATCACGCCGCACTGCTGCACGAGCGGCAGGGTCGGCCCGACCAGGCACGGTCCGCCCGGCGGATCGCGCAGCAGGCGCCGCTCGAGGGCTGCCGCCCGGTCCGCCTCGAGGACGTCGAGGCGCTGGAGGCGGCCGACGCCGAGGACACCACCGCCCGCTTCCTCCTCGGCGGCTGGTACTCCGCGGTGGGCCGCGTCGAGGACGCCTTCGCTGCTACGTGGTCCGCCGCCGCGCACGACCCGAGGGCGTGGGTGCGGGTGGCCGCGCTGCGCGCGCTGGGGGCGGCCTCCTGCACCGCCTACGGCGACGCCGAGGCGGGGCTCGCCTACCTCGAGCGCGCTCGGCACCTCGCCCCCGGCGACGCAGGGCTCCTCGTCGAGTACGACCAGCTCCGGGTGCTCCTCGGGCACGAGGAGCGGCTCGCCCTCCTCGAGGAGAACGAGGCGCTCGTCCTCGAGCGCGACGATCTGACCCTCGAGTACGCGGCGCTGCTGATCGCGGACGGCCGAGCGGGTCGCGCTCAGGGCCTGCTGCTGGGCCGGGTGCTCGGGCAGGGGGAGGGCCCGGGGAGCCGGGTGCCCGAGGGGCGCGTGCTCGAGGTCTGGGACGCGACGATGATCGCGCTCGCCGACGCGTCGTCGCCCACCGATGCGCTGACCTTCCTCTGCGCCGCCCTCGCGCCGCCCGCCTGCCTCGGCGAGGAGCGCCCGCCGTCGGCCGTCCCCGCCGGGCTGCTGCTGCGCCGCGGTACCGCGCGGGCGCGCCTCGGCGACGACGCGGGCGCCGCCGACGACTGGGAGGCGGCGGCCGGGCTGACCGGCGACGCGGTGACAGCGCCGCACTACGACGAGCAGACGGTCTCCGCGATCCGCGCGCTCCTGGCGCTCGGGCGCCGCGCCGAGGCCGACCGCCTGACGACGGCCTTCTCGGAGTGGATCGACGAGGAGGCCGCGATCCCGGCCACGGCCGACTGGTCCCGCCTCGGCGAGCTGTTCCCGCCGGAGCCGCAGCAGCAGAAGGACGCGCTGCTGGCGCGCTGCCGCGAGCAGCTCGCGGCACTGGCGGAGGAGCGGCGGAGCGGGTGAGCAGGCGATCACCGCGGCGATAACATTATCGCCGATGGTCGAGTTGGTAACATTATCAACATGCGCAACTCTCTCGACAACCCGTTCAGTCCCGGCTCCGACGCGGTGCCCGAGATCTGGGCGGGGCGGACGACGCAGCTGAGCGATTGGCGTGACGTGCTCCGTCCCCGCCTCGCGCGAGGCCTCCCTGAGCGCGGCCGCACGATCCTCGGCGAGCCCGGACTCGGCAAGTCCGCCCTGGTGCGGCGGATCGCCCGCGACGCCGCAGCGGACGGCGACTGGGTGACTCCGCAGCTGCGCATCCCGTCGGGCGCCGACCCGCTGAAGCTCGTGGCCGCCGCCCTGCTCGCTCTCGCCGAGGCCGCTGGTCTGCCGACGGCCCGGGAGAAGCGGATCGCGGCCCTCCTCGAGCGCGTGCAGGCGGTCGCTGCATCCGGGCTGTCGCTCACCCTCCGCGGACAGGACGGCCCGGAGGCGCACACCGCGCTGACCGAGCTGCTCGTCGAGGTGGGCCGGGCCGCGATCGCGCAGGACGTCGTCGTGCTCGTGCACCTCGACGAGGTGCAGAACATCGCCGACGAGAGCGGCCTCTCGCAGCTGCTGATCGCGCTCGGCGATGCCATCACCCACGAGGAGACGGTCGCGCTGCCGGGCGGCGTACAGGTGACCCGCTTCCTGCCCATCGCGGTCTACCTCACCGGCTTGCCCGACTTCGAGGACCGCGCCGGCGGCCAGAAGGGCGCCACCTTCGCTCGCCGCTTCAAGACGACCGTGCTGACGGCCATCGACGACGACGACATCGTCGCGGCGCTGCAGGATTTCGTGCTGCCCGGCTGGGAGGTCGCGGACGGCGCGGGTGGGACGGGCCGCATCCGGATGGAGGCCGACGCCGTCGCGGCGATCGTCGACCTCTGCCGGGGTGAGCCGTTCCTGTTCCAGCTGGCCGGGGAGAGCGCTTGGTACGCGGGCACCGACGCCACGATCACGCGCCGGCAGGTGCTTGCGGGCTGGCGAGGCGTGCAGCGGGAGGCGGCCGCGCATGTCGAGCGGATCCTCGGCCGGCTGCCCGCGCGAGAGCGCGCCTTCCTCGAAGCGATGGCGGTTCTGCCGGCCCGCGATCGGTCGCTGACCCGGATCGCCCGCGCGCTCGGTCTGTCGAAGCCGTCGGAGGTGGGGACGACGGCGCAGCGTCTCGACACCGTCCGCGGGATCATCGACCGAGGGAAGCTGTACGGGTTCCGGCACCGGGCGATCGAGGCGTCGCTGACGAGCGACTGGCCGCGAGTGGACTGAGGCGCGCCGCAGGGGTCCCGCTCACCCCGCGTGCGGCAGCAGAACCTCCACCAGGCCGTCGGTGACGCGCGTCTCGAAACGCGGCTGGGGTGAGGTGGCGGGGCCGCGGACGACCTCGCCGGTCTCGAGCGAGAAGGCGCTCGCGTGCCAGGGGCAGGTGATGCAGGCGTCGGCGCCGGTGCCGCGGAGCTCGCCCTCGTCGAGGGGGCCGGAGAGGTGGCTGCAGACGTTCGAGAGGACATCGACGCGGTCGCCGCGGCGGACGGCGAGCAGCGGGGTCTCGGCGACGGTCTTCTTCACGGGGGAGTTCTGCGGCAGCTCGGCGAGCGGGCCGAGGGGGTGCCAGCCGGTCGGGAAGCGGTGCGGCACGTCCTCGGTGTGGTTCGCACCGGCCGCCTGGCGGTAGCTGAGGTGGCCGCCGAGGTAGCCGCCGCCGGAGACGACGGCGAGGCCGAGCGCGCTGAGCACCTTCCCGCTGGCGCGCCGCCCGCGCACGCGCTGGACGAAGGACGCGGTGTAGAGGACGGTCCCGGCGACGTTGGCGGCCGCGTGGACGAGCCCGACGCGCTTCTGCTGCTCGTGCAGCTCGGACCAGTCGGTGTAGCCGGCGGCGGCGGTGGGCAGCACGCTGACGATCCCCAGGCCGATGAGGGTGCGCGCCGCGCGCTCGTTGCCGGGCAGCAGATCGAGGACCGCCGCCGACACCCACGCGCCGGTCGGCACGAGCACGAGCAGCGGATGCACCGGGTGCCCGATCGGGACGCCGTGCAGCACGTCCCGCACGGGCTGCGGCCGGATGACCGCGTCGACCACCTTCTTGACCCGGTCGACGAGCGGATCGAGGGCGGCCACGTTCTCGAGACGGCTGACGAGACGGACGAGCTTCACTTCGCGCATGCCCCAGGGCACCGCGTGCTCGGGTGGCGCGGCAAGGGGGTTGCGATCCGGGAGGGGCCGTTCCGCCCACGTCGGAGGACCGCGTCTCCGGACCGGCACTGCCGGAGAGGGTGGGTCTCGAGACGCCCCTGCGGGGCTGCTCGACCAGCATGGTGCTGCAGAGGCACCTTGTGATCGGGCAGTGCGCGCAGCGCCCCGCCGTGCTGATCGGGCAGTGCGCGCAGTGCCCCGCCATGCAGGTCGAGCAGCGCCCCTCCGTGCTGAGCGAGCAGAGCGCGCAGCGCGCCCCTTTCATGCTGATCGAGTAGCGCGCGCAGCGCGCGTATCGAGATCCGCCCCCGTCGAGACGGCGGCCTGCAGGCCCGCCGGCGTCAGTCGGCGGCGGTGAAGAACGCCTCGATCGCGCGGGTCAGGGCGACGAGGTCGTCGACGTGGGCGAGTTCGCGCGCGGAGTGCATCGACAGCAGCGGCACCCCGACGTCGACCGTCGAGATCCCGAGCCGGGTGGCGGTGAGCGGCCCGATCGTGGAGCCGCAGGGGACCGTGTTGTTCGAGACGAACTCCTGGAACTCCACTCCGGCCCGCGCGCACACTCCGGCCCAGAGCGCCGCGCCGCGCGCGTCGGTCGCGTAGCGCTGCGAGGCGTTGATCTTGAGCAGCGGGCCCTGGCCGGCGACCGGCTGGTTCACCGGGTCGTGCTTCTCCGGGTAGTTCGGGTGCACGGAGTGGCCGGCGTCGGCGGAGAGGCACCAGGACCGCGCCATCGCGCGGGCGCGCTCGTCGACGCCCGCGCCGAGTGCGGCGCCGATGCGGGTGAGCACGTCCTCGAGGAAGGGGCCGCTCGCTCCGGAGCGGCTGGCCGAGCCGAGCTCCTCGTGGTCGAAGGCGGCGAGCATGCTGATGTGCCGCGGCTCCGCGTCCGTGTCCCCGGCGCTCGCCGCGAGCAGCGCCACGAGTCCCGCGTGCACCGAGCTGAGGTCGTCCATCCGCCCGGCCGCGAAGAGCGCGTCGTCGAGGCCGAAGCGCGCGGGCGGCTGGGTGTCCGCGGTGATGAGGTCGTAGCCGGCGATGTCGGCGGCGGTGTCGAGCCCGGCCTTCGCGGCGAGGATCTCGAGCAGGTCGTTCCCGTCCGCGTCGCCCAGGCCGTAGACGGGGACGGTGTGCTTCTGCCGGTCGAGCTTCAGGCCGTCGTTCGCCTCGCGGTCGAGGTGGATCGCGAGCTGCGGGATGCGCAGGAACGGGCCGGTGCGCACGAGCACCTCGGCGCCGTCGCGGGTGACGATGCGGCCGGCCAGCTCGAGCTCTCGGTCGAGCCAGGAGTTGAGCAGCGGTCCGCCGTAGACCTCGACGCCGGCCTGCAGCCAGCCCTTCGACCCGACCGTCGGCCGCGGCTTCAGCTTGAAGCCGGGGGAGTCGGTGTGCGCGCCGAGGATGCGGAACGGCGTCACCGCGGTGGCCCCGGCCGGGACGTGCCAGGCGATGACCGCCCCGTCGCGGAGGACGAAGTAGCGCCCGGGCTCCGACGGCCACGCGGCGGTCTCATCGACGGACTCGAACCCCGCCGCCGCCAGTCGCCGCGCGGTCTCCGCCGCGGCGTGGAAGGAGGAGGGCGAGGCGGTGAGGAACTCGGCGAAGTCGGCGAGGTGGTCGGCGCGGGAGGTCATCGACTCATTCAAGCACCGTGGAGATGGCAGAGCGCCGCCCGCGTCGACGGCCCCGCCCCGCCGTCGCGTACCGGCAGGACCCATGGACTGCCCCGGCCCGCGCCTCCTGCACCGCGACCGCTCACGGCACGATCGCGTCGATGTACCCGCCGTCCACCCGCACCGCGGCGCCCGTGGTCGCCGAGGCGAGCGGCGACGCCAGGTAGACGACCATGTTGGCGATCTCCTCCGGCTCGATCAGGCGCTGGAGCAGCGACTGCGGGCGGTGCAGCCGCATGAACTCGCGCTGCGCCTCCTCCCAGGGGAGGGAGTGGTCGACGAGCTCGTAGACGAAGTCCTCGACGCCGCCGGTGTGGGTCGGCCCGGCGAGCACGCTGTTGACGGTGACGCCGGTGCCGGCGGCGGCCTTCGCGAAGCCGCGGGAGACGCCGAGCAGCGCGGTCTTCGAGACGCCGTAGTGGATCATCTCGGCCGGCGTGACGACGGCGGAGTCGCTGCCGATGTAGAGGACGCGGCCCCAGCCCGCCTCCGTCATCGCGGGCAGGTACGCGCGGGTGAGGCGCACGCCGGTGAGCACGTTGACCTCGAAGTAGCGGCGCCACTCGTCGTCGGTGATGTCGAGCGGCTCGGTGCTGCCGAAGATGCCGAGGTTGTTCACCAGCACGTCGACCCGCGGGACCGACTCGAGCAGCTTCGCCGTCCCGGCCTCGCTCGAGACGTCGGCCGCCACACCGCGGACGGAGGCGTCGGGCACGGCCCCGCGCACGTCCTTGATCGCTCGGCGCACCGACCGCTCCGATCGCGCGTTGACGACAACCTCGGCGCCGGCGTGTGCCAGCCCGATAGCGATCGCGAGTCCGATGCCCTGGCCTGACCCCGTCACCAGGGCCGTCCGTCCGCTCAGGTCCAGCTCGATCATGCCGCTCCGCTCCGTCCGCCGCCTGCGGACTCCTCGGAGGAGGGTGCCACACGCCTCCGACACCGGCCCCAGGAAACCGCTCCCACCGCCCCCGCATGCTGGTCGAGCGGCCTCGGAGGGGCGTCTGCAGACCGCCCGTTCGGCACTGGTGGATCTCGATACGCTCGCTGCGCGGCCTACTCGATCAGCACGAAGCGCACCCGCCGAGACGTCCTGCAACGGTCGAGGCGTCCAGCAGCACCGGGACGCCTCGACAGTCCGAGGACGTCTCGCCGCCCTCATGCTGGTCGAGTGGCCCCGCGGGGGCGTCTCGAGACCCGTCACCCCGAGTGGTGCCGCCCGATCGGCAGCACCAGCGGCGTCCCCGACACCGGGTCCGCGATCACGCGCGACTCCATGCCGAAGACCGCGCGCACCGTCTCCGCGGTCACCACCTCGGCCGGTGTGCCCGAGGCGTAGAGCGCGCCGGCCCGCACTGCGAAGAGGTGGTCCGCGTAGCGCGCCGCGAGGTTGAGGTCGTGCAGCACGATCACGATCGTCGTGCCGCGCTCGCGGTTGAGGTCGGTCAGCAGGTCGAGCACCTCGATCTGGTGCGACACGTCGAGGTAGGTCGTCGGCTCGTCGAGCAGCAGCACGTCCGTCCGCTGGGCGAGCGCCAGCGCGATCCACACCCGCTGCCGCTGCCCGCCGGACAGCTCGTCCACCGGCCGGTCCGCGATCTCCAGCGTCCCGGTCGCGCGCAGGGCGTCCTCGACGATCGCGTCGTCGTCCGCGGACGCGCCCCGCCCGAACCAGCCGCGGTGCGGGTACCGCCCGCGCGCCACCAGATCCGCCACGGCGATCCCCTCGGGCGCGATCGGCGTCTGCGGCAGCAGCCCCACCCGCTGCGCGACCTGCCGCGTCGGGAGCCGGTGGATCGCCTCGCCGTCCAGCAGCACGGCCCCCGCGCTCGGCGTGATCAGCCGCGCCATCGCGCGCAGCAGCGTCGACTTGCCGCAGGCGTTCGCCCCGACGATGACGCTGATCGCGCCCGTCGGCACCGTCAGCGACAACCCGTCGACGACCACGCGCTCGTCGTAGGCGAGCGTCACGCCGTCGACGGACAGCGTGGAGTGACCGGCGGCCACGGGGGAGGTCGGGGCGGTCACAGGGATCCTCCGGTGCGGTTGCGGCGGGCGAGGAGCCAGAGCAGGAACGGCGCGCCGAGCGCACCGGTCACCACTCCGACGGGGAAGCGGGCGCCCGAGAAGGCGAGCCCGGCGACGTGCTGCGCGACCAGGTCCGCCGCGAGCACGACGACGATCCCGACCAGCGCGGACGGGATCAGCGGCACGCGCGCGTCCGGCACGAGCCGCCGCGCGATCGGCCCGGAGACGAAGGCGACGAACGCGATCGGACCGGTGGCCGCGGTCGCGACGGCGACCAGGCACACCGCCACCGCGAGCAGCCCCAGCCGGCTGCGCCGCACGTCCACGCCCAGCGCGGTCGCCGACTCGTCGCCGAGCTGCAGCATCGAGAGCCGGCCGGCCAGCAGCAGCGCGAGCGGCACGAGCACCAGCGTCGACAGCGCGAGCGCCGGCACCCCCGCCCACGACGCGGAGTTGAGGCTGCCGGTCAGCCAGCGCAGCGACTCCTGCACGTCCTCGAACTGCGCGCGCGTCTGCACGTAGGCGATCACGCTCTGCAGCATCGCCGCGATCCCGATGCCGATCAGGATCAGCCGGGCGCCGATCACTCCGCTGCCGTCGGCGAGCCAGGCGATCAGCAGCGCCGTGACGAGTGCCGCCGCGACCGCGATCACCGAGACCGCGCCGCCGGACAGGCCGAAGAACGCGATCGCGACGACGGCCGCCGCGCTCGCACCCGAGGTGATGCCGATGATGTCGGGGCTGGCGAGAGCGTTCCGCAGCATCGTCTGGAAGATCACGCCGCCCATCCCGAAGCCGAGGCCGACCAGCACGGCGGTCAGCGTGCGCGGCAGCCGCAGCGTGCCGACGGTGAAGGAGGCGCCGGGCACCGTCTCGCCGAGCATCACCCGCAGCACCTCGAGCGGTGAGTAGACGGTGCTGCCGACGGTGAGCGACACGACGACGAGCGCGAGGGCGACCAGCGCGAGCACCCCGCAGCCCAGCGCGGTGCGGCGGGCGCGGCGGCGACGACCCGCGGCGACGCCGAGCGGCGGAGCACCCGCAGGAGAACGGAGTGACGGGGCGGCGCTCACAGGGCCCGCACCTTCGAGCGGCGCACGATCGCGATCAGCACCGGAGCCCCGATCAGCGCGGTGACGATGCCCACCTCCACATCGCTCGGCCGCGCGACGACCCGCCCGATCACGTCGGCGACCAGCAGCAGCAGCGCGCCGAGCAGTGCGGAGGAGGGGAGCAGCCAGGAGTGCGACGGACCGGTGAACCGCCGCGCGAGGTGCGGCACGGTGAGCCCGATGAAGCCGATCGGCCCCGCGATGGCGGTCGCCGCGCCGCAGAGCAGCACCGCGGCGAGCCCGGCCACGAGGCGCGTCCGGCCGACGCGGCGGCCGAGTCCCTTGGCGAGGTCGTCGCCGAGCGCGAGGGCGTCGAGCCCGCGGGCGCTGCCGATCGCGAGCGCGCCGCCGACCGCGAGGAACGGCAGGACCTGGACGATGCTCGTGAACTCGGCGCCGCCGACCCCGCCGACCTGCCAGAACCGGAAGCGGTTGAGCGTCGCGTCCTGGGTGAGCAGCACCGCGCTGATCAGCGAGGCGAGGGCCGCGGCGGTCGCGGCGCCGGCGAGCGCGAGCTTGAGCGGTGTCGCGCCCTCCCGTCCGAGCGAGGCGACCGCGTAGACGAAAGCCCCGGCCGCCGCCGCGCCGAGGAAGGCGAGCCAGATGAACTGGGGGAGCGTCGTCGCTCCGACCGTCGAGATCCCGAGCACGACCGCGAGGGACGCGCCCGCGTTCAGCCCCAGGATCCCCGGATCCGCGAGCGGGTTGCGGGTCATCCCCTGCATCACCGCGCCGGCGAGCCCGAGCGCGGCGCCGACGAGCAGCGCCAGGACCGTGCGCGGGACGCGCCCCTGCACCGCCGCGTCGACGATCGAGTCCGGGTCGGGCGCGGTGAGCGCCGGCCAGATCTCGCCAAGCGGGATCTCGCGCGAGCCGTAGACCAGCGAGAGCACCGACGCGACGACCAGCGCGGCGAGCACGGCGATCAGCGCCGGGACGCGCCAGCGCGCACCGGCGCCCCGGAGGCGAGTGTCGTCGCGTCCGGGGCGCCGGTGGGGTGCCGTGGCCTCGGCGGTCACGACACCTTGTCGGCGGCGGTCGCGAGGCCGGTCGTGTACTCGTCGAGCACCCACGGGATGCTCAGCAGGTTCGGCGACGAGGTCGCCATCGCCTCGGAGGAGTCGTCGGTGAGGACGTAGACCGAGCCGCGGGCGACCGCGGGGATCTTGGAGAGCAGCGGGTCCGCCTGCAGCGCCGCGAGGGTGGTGTCGTCGCCGTAGACGATGAGGACGTCGGCGTCGAGCTGGTCGGCGTTCTCGGAGCTGACGGTGCCGCTGAACAGCTCGGAGTCGCCGGTGAGCGAGACGACGCTCGGGGCGAGCTCGAGGCCGAGGTCCTCGACGAACTTCACCCGCGCGTCGTTGCCGGTGTAGTAGGTGAAGGTGCTGGCGTCGGTTGGGTCGTACCAGCCGTAGGTGAAGGTCTTGCCGGCCAGCGAGGGCTTCGCGGCGACGGCGGCGTCGATCTCGTCCTCGACCTCGACGACCTTCGCCTCGGCCTCGTCGCCCAGTCCGAGCGCCTCACCGTCGAGCTTCGCGGAGTCCTGCCAGGTGGTCGCCCAGGGCAGTCCCGGGTAGGCGACGGTCGGGGCGATCTGGCTGAGGGTGTCGTAGTCCTGCTGCGTGATGCCGGAGTAGGCGGAGAGGATCACGTCGGGGGTGAGGTCCGAGATCGCCTCGAACGGCACGCCGTCGGTCTCGTCGAAGAGGGTCGGCGTCTCGGCGCCGCTCGCGTCGAGCGCCTCCTTGGTCCAGGCGAGCAGGCCGTCGCCGTCCTCGTCGCCGTAGGAGGCCTTCGCGAAGCCGACCGGGGTCACGCCGAGGGCGAGCGCCACGTCCTGGTTGGTCCAGCTGGTCGCGACCACGCGGTCCGCCGACTCGACGGTCGTCTCGCCGAAGGCGTGCTCGACGGTGACGGGGAAGCCCGCGCCGGTCGCGGCGGCATCGGTGCCGCCGTCGGTGCCGGCGGCGTCGGCCCCCGCGGAGCAGCCGGTCAGCAGCAGGGCGGAGAGGCCGAGCGCGGCGACGGCGGAGACGCGCAGAGGCGTGCGGCGGAGGGGGGTGAGGGAGACGGGCACGGCGATCCTTCGGAGGGGGTGACGGGGTTGCGAAGGTTAACCTAACCTAACTTCCTGGCCGTGGGCCAGTCCCGGGCGAGCGCTCACGAGCCGACGGTGCGGTCGAGCGGCTCCGACGAGGGGGTGGTCGCCTCGAGAGCCTCCTCCGGTCCTCGCGCCTCCACCTCCGCCGCGTCCCCGCTCGCCCGCCGCGGCCGCAGCTCGCTCACCAGCGTCCCCGCCACGATCAGCGCGGCCCCTACCAGCGCGAGCGCCGGCAGCCGGTCGCCCGCGAGCCGCCCGATCACCCCGCCCCAGACCGGCTCGGCGGAGTAGATGATCGTCGCGCGGGTCGGCGAGACGGAGCGCTGGGCCCAGTTCATCGTCAGCTGGATGAGGCAGCTGCTGGCGCCCAGGGCGAGCGCGGCGATCAGCCAGACCCAGGAGAACGCGGGGATCGCCTCTCCCGCGAAGGGCATGCCGGCGAACGAGAGGCCTCCCGCCACCAGGAGCTGCACGACCGTCACCCGCCCCAGGTCGACCCGGCCGGCGAACGCGCTGATCAGGATGATCTCGGCGGCGATCGGAAGGGTGCTGATCAGTGTCGCCAGCTCGCCCGGGCCCAGCCCCACTCCGGTCTGCGGCCCCGCGATCAGCAGCAGTCCGGCGAACGCCAGACCGACGCCGACCAGCGTGAAGACGCCGGGCCGCTTCCGCAGCACGACCCACTGCAGCAGCGGCACCAGCGGCACGTACAGCGCGGTGAGGAAGGCGGAGGTGCTGCTCGGGATCGTCTGCAGTCCGTAGGTCTGCAGCCCGTAGCCGAGGACGATCATCACCCCGATCGCCGCCCCCGCCCCGAGGTCGATCCGCCGCATCCCGCGCAGCGACCGGTGGAAGACCACCGCGCTGATCACTCCCGCCGCCAGGAACCGCACCCCGACGAAGAAGAGCGGACCGCTGTGCTGCATCGCCACGTGCACCGCCAGGAAGGTGCCGCCCCAGAGCGCCGTGATGCCGATCAGCGCCCACTCGGGTCGCGAGAACCGGACGGCCGAGAGAGGGGAGGTGCGCAGCATTCTGCACACTATAGAGTGCAGAACGATGCGCACGCCAGAGCCCTCCGCCGTCCTCGCTCACGTCGGCAGCAACCTCCGCCGGGCGCGGCTGGAGGCCGGGCTGAGTCAGGCGGCGCTCGCCGAGCTCTCCGGCATCAGCCGGCGCACGATCGTCAACGTCGAGGCGGGCGAGGCGAACATCAGCCTCACCGGCGTCGACCGCCTCGCAAGCGCGCTCGGCTCCAGCTTCACCGCCCTCGTCTCCGCTCCCGGCTCCGTTCCCGCCGCGATCGACGAGGTGGCCTGGCGCGGCGACGACGCGGCGAGCGTCGCCGTCCTGCTCGCGTCCGTCCCGGCCCGCGCCGAGGCGCAGCTCTGGACCTGGACCCTCGGCCCCGGCGACCGCTACCGGGCGCAACCCGACCCCGACGGCTGGCACGAGATCCTCCTCGTCACCGCGGGCGCGCTCCTGCTCGAGCGCGAGGGCGAGCCGGACGTCCGGCTCGCCCTCGGCCAGCACATCGCCTTCTCGACCGCCCGGCACTACGCCTACGCGAACGCCTCCGACGGCGAGGCGACCGTCTTCATCCGCATCGTCGTGAGCTGATCCGGCGCTCGGAGCGGCCCCGGCCGGGCCTCGTCCGACGTCCCTGATCGACGCCGTTCTGCACGTCCCGTGCCAGCGCGATCGTTCTCTGACGGGAAGCCCCGGCTTTCGCGCCTGGACGAGAACAATGACCTCTTCACGGTCCGCGAGCGGTGACCCGGTGACCCGGGCCCTTCCGCCACTGCTCGCGGCGACGGAAGGGATCACGATGGAACTCTGGAAGACGATGACGATCGGTGCGGCTGCGGCGGTGCTCGTGGGTGTGACGGCGGTGTCGCCGGCGATGGCGGCGCCGGTCGGGAACGCTGACGCCGCGGCCGTCGCCGCCGCGGCGTCTCTCGCGTCCGGGAACGCCGACGCGACGGCCGTCGCCGCCGCTGCCTCGATCGCACAGGAGATCTCCTCCCCCGGAGCGCGGACGGCGCAGCCCCTCTCCGTGCCCGGCTACGAGCTCGTCCAGACCGAGGACAGGACGGTCTCCTACCGAATCGTCGAGGGATCCGAGACTCCCGCGCCCGCGCGGGACCTCACCTTCTCGAACAACGACGGCGCACCGCTCGCCGCCTCCCTCGAGATCCGCTACCAGGCGGGCTCGGGCGAGTTCGTCGAAGAGGTCTCTCCTCTCGTGCAGCCCGGAGGCCCGTCCTGGAGGGCCGTGATTCCGGGTGATGCGCGGGACGTCGACATCCAGGTGCACGCCGCGTCCGGCGCTATCGTCGCCGAGAGGAGCTAACCCGGTGAGATGCCCGCAGGGGATCCTCACGTCTACTGGGAGCGGTCGAGCTACTTCCGCCTCCCCGGCTACACCTTCGCGTGGTCCGGTAGCGCCTGAGGAGGGCCGCGCCGCGCCGGGTCACCGCGCGGCGCGGTCCTCCGGCGGCGCCGTCCAGGAGCCGTCCGGGCGGATGGCCCCCGCGATGGTCGCCGCGATCGCCTGCAGCTCCCGGCGCTGCCGTGCACTGAGCGGATCGAGGACGACGGCGCGGACCAGGGTCTCGTGGCCGGGCGCCGCCTGCTCCTGCTGGGCGGCACCGGTAGCGGTCAGTGTCGCGAGGGTCGTGCGCCCGTCCCCGGGATCGGGTCGCCGCTCCACCCAGCCGCGCGCCTCCAGCCGCGAGACCGCGCGCGACAGCCGCGACAGCGAGCTGTTCGCGAAGCCCGCCAGTGCGCTCATCCGCAGGGTCCGCTCCGGCGCGGTCGCGAGGGCGTAGAGGACGCCGTACTCGAAGTGACTCAGGCCGGAGTCGCGCAGCAGCTGCGCGTCGAGCGTCGCCGGGAGCCACTCGAGCACGGTCGCGAGCGCGCTCCAGGCGGCGAGGTCGTCGCCGCTCAGCGGGGCGGGATCAGGGCCGGTCACCTCATCAGCGTACCGCCGACTCACTTGACCAGGAAAGTGAACCGGCTACAGTTTCCCAGGCAAGCAATCGCCTGCGGCAGACGAGGGAGACGACCGGGATGGATCTGGAACTGACAGGGAAGCGCGCGTTCGTGAGCGGTTCGACGCAGGGCATCGGCCGCGCCATCGCTCTCGCGCTGCTGCGGGAGGGCGTCGAGGTCGTCGTGAACGGCCGCACCGACGCCGGTGTCCGAGCGGCGGTCGAGGGTCTCGACGCGCAGGTCCCCGGCGCCGTCGTCTCCGGCCTCGCCGCCGACTTCGCCGATGCGGAGTCCGTGGACCGCCTTCTGAAGCGCCTCGGCCGGGTGGACGTCCTGGTCAACAACGTCGGGCTCTTCGAGGTCGCGCCCTTCGCGGCGATCACCGACGAGCAGTGGCTGCGCTACTTCACGGTCAACGTGATGAGCGGCGTCCGCCTGTCCCGGCACGTCCTCGACCCGATGCTCGAGGCGGGCTGGGGCCGCATCGTCTTCGTCAGCAGCGAGTCCGGCGTGAACGTGCCGGGCGACATGACGCACTACGGAGTGACCAAGGCGGGGATGCTCGCCTTCGGCAACGGCCTGGCCAAGCTGACCCGCGGCACCGGAGTCACGGTCAACTCGGTCCTCGGCGGCCCGACCTGGTCCGACGGCGTCGCGAGCAGCGTCGAGGGCGTCGCCGCCGCCCAGGGCGTGCCGGTGGACGCCCTCCGGGCCGCGATCATCGGCGGCAACACGACCTCGCTCGTCGAGCGCTTCCTCGAGCCGGACGAGATCGCCTCGCTCGTGACCTACCTGGCCAGCCCGCGCGCCTCCGCCACCAACGGCGCAGCCCTGCGTGCGGACGGCGGCGTGCTCACCGGCCTGCTCTAGGCCTCTCGGGCTCCGGTCGGTGCGGAGCCGTCGGCGGGCTTCGTCCGTCGTCGTCGCGCCGACCTCGGCGGCGCCGCCCGCAGGTGCTCGCCGACCCGCCCGAGGATGCGCGCGAGCTCGCCGGCGTCGGCGTCGGTGAGGGGGGCGAACAGCAGCCCGTGCACGGTCTCGATATGCCCGGGGAACACGGCCCGGAGGACCTCCCGCCCCGCGGCGGTCAGCGCGACGACGGTGCTGCGCTCGTCGTCCGGCGACGGCGAGCGGGTGACGAGCCCCCGCTGCTCGAGCAGCTGCGCCTGGTAGGTGAGGCCGCTGCGGCTGTGCACGACGCCGTCGGCGAGGTCGGTCATCCGCTGCCGGCCGTCCGGAGCGTCGCCCAAGCGCGCCAGCAGCTGGAACTGGAGGTAGCTCAGATCGCCCGCCTCGCGCAGCTGCTGCTCGACCGCCGGCCGCAGCAGGCTGCCGACCTCGGTGAAGGCCAGGTAGGCCGAGAGCTGGGTCGGGGTGAGGGCGTCCGTCATGTTCTCGATCCTACTATTGCTTCGAATTGGAAGCAGTGTTACCGTCTCCCCAGTGCTTCGAATTTGAAGCAATGAGGTGAGGGAGACGATCATGCAGGCAGTGCGATTCCACGAGGTGGGCGGACCCGAGGTCCTCGTCCAGGAGGAGATCCCGGTCCCGACTCCCGGCACCGGGCAGGTGCGGCTCCGCGTGGCGGCGTCGGCCTTCAACGCGGCCGACGCCGGCATGCGGGCCGGCTTCCTGCCGATCCCGGTCGAGCTCCCGCACGTCCCCGGGTACGACGTGTCGGGCACCGTCGACGCGGTCGGCGACGGGGTCGAGGGAGTCGCGGTCGGCGATGCGGTCCTCGCGTTCCTGCCGATGGAGCGCGACGGCGGCGCCGCCGAGTTCGTGCTGGCGCCGGCCGAGGCCGTGGTCGCCGCTCCGACGAGCCTCCCGCTCGCCGACGCGGCTGCGCTGCCCTCGGTGGCGCTCACCGCCTGGCAGGCGCTGTTCGACGACGGCCGGCTCGTCGCCGGTCAGCGGGTCCTCATCATCGGCGCGGGCGGAGTGGTCGGGAAGTACGCCGTGCAGCTCGCGAAGCGCGCCGGCGTGCACGTGATCGCGACGGCGAGTCCGCGCAGCATCGACGCCGTCCGGTCGGCGGGCGCCGACGAGATCATCGATCACACGGCGACCGACGTCCTCGCGGCTCTCGGCGAGCAGGTGGACGTGCTGCTCAACCTGGCTCCGCTCGAGCGGGAGCGGTTCGCCGCCTCGGTCGCCGCGGTGCGCGACGGCGGGGCCGTCGTCAGCACGACGGCGTTCCTGACCACGCCCGGCGACGACAGCCGCGGCGTCCGAGCGGCGACGGTGTTCGTGCTCCCGGACCGCGAGCGCCTCGCGCAGCTCGTCGCCCTCGTCGATGCGGGGGAGCTGACCGTGGAGGTCACCCGCCGGGTACCGCTGGCCGAGCTGCCGGCGATCCACGCCGAGTCGGCCGGGGGCCGCATCACCGGCAAGGTGATCGTCCTCGCGTGAGTCCGCGCCCGACGAGCCGAAGCGCAGTCGAGGGCCGGAAGGAGGCAGGAGGAGGCGGGAATGGAGAACCGCCTCCCCCTGCCCGTCGTGTCGTGGTCGTCGTCCCTGAACCCTGCGGTCAGGGGAGCGCCACGTCAGCTGGGGAACAGCCAGCTGAACATCAGCAGGAAGAAGGCCACGTCGGCTCCTCTCATCGGGTCGGGCGGGACGGGTCGCCGGGACGGCGGGGGTCTGCCTCTCGGTGGCGAGGAGCGGCCCGCTCGCGCGGGAGCGGCTCGTCCCCGCCGTCGACTCGCTAGAGCGAGCCGAAGAAGGCGATGGCGATGGCGACGAGGGCGTTGAGCAACACGGCTGTCTCCTGTCGCGGTGTCGGACGGACGGATCGGTCACGGGGACCGGCGCCCACTTTCACCGATGCTCGGCCGCGGGTTCAACCCGATGGCGCTCGTCGTCCTGGGCGGCGGAATCGCTCCTTGTCGAGAGGCCGCCGACGGCAGGCTCCGTGCCATCCGCCTCAGTCCGCGACAGCGATGACGTCCTTCACCGCTCACTCCACGAGGATCGGACGACCCTCCCTCGTCACGGCCGAGGGGAGACCGCCGTCCTCCTCGGTCGGCCGAGAGGCCGAGCGAAAGGAACACGATGAAGCTCATCCGCACCACGACCATCGGCGTGATCGCCGCAGTACTCCTCGGCCTCGCGTCCGCGCCCCCGGCGACAGCAGCGGACGACACGGGCGGGACGGCGACGGACTCGACCCTCTGCACCACGAACCACTCCGTCTACAAGGCGGATACCACCGTCAAGGCCCACCTGGACGGTACCGACGTCGTGATCGACGTGTCGGCCGGGCTCTTCCGGACGCGCACCCGGATCGTCGTCCTGGTGAACGACAAGTACATCGGCGAGACCTACTGCGGCACCGCCTATTACGCGCACCGCTGGTCCGCGGGCGATCGGGTCTTCATGAGGATGGGGCCCGCGAAGCCCGGCGACGAGGTGCGGGTCGCGGTGATCGGAGGCCGTCCGGGCGAGCCGATCGGCTCCCGCTTCGGCCAGTACAGCCTGCTGGAGGAGCGGCTGAGCACGCCCGGGTCGGAGCGCTGACGGTCGACGATCCCGGGACTCGGCCCGTGGTGCTCCAGTCCGTGGTGCTCCGGTCCGCGGTGGCGGGATCCACGGTGGTGAGATCCACGTGCCCCGTCGTGGTCGCGGTCACCCCTGAGTGTGCGGGTGGCCGCGGCCGATGCGGCGGGACTAGTCGAAGATCGAGATGAGATAGGCGATCAACGCGAAGATCATGACGGCTCCCTTCCTCGGACCTGATCGGGCGCCCGGTGGTGGGTGACCGTGGTTCCACCGTGGACCTCGATCACCCGACTCTCCACTGATCGGCGGAGACCGATGACCTGGCGGGAATCGGTCGGTCGCCGACCGGGTCAGAGCAAGCGGGAGCGCGAGAACAGAGCGTGCAGCAGCGGCAGTGCCGACACCGCCATCAGGACCGTGCCGAACACGGTGTCGTCCGCCCGGACGACCGCGCCCGCGATGAGCAGCCCGGCGAAGAGCACCGCCGAGACGACCCGCCGGACCGTCCCCTCGAGCCGGTTCAGCCGGCGTTCGACCGTCGGCACGGTGACCGCGAGGGTCCCGTCCTCGAGGGTGGTCGCCAGCTCGTCCAGGCGTCGCGGCAGCCGGACGAGCAGCCCGAGCGTGTCGAGCGCCTGCCGGCCCACGTCCTGCGCGACGTTGCCGCGCTCCTCCCGGATCAGCTGCTGCGCGTAGGGCTCGACGGAGTCCCAGAGGTTGAACGCCGGGTCGAGCGCGCTGCAGACGCCGGAGGTCAGCGACATGGCCCGGATGATGAGCAGGAAGTTCTCGGGCAGCTGGAAGGGCAGCGAGCGGACCACGTCGCCGAAATGGATCGCGAAGTCGCGGAACTCGCGCGGATCGACCTCGCGCAGCTCCGCGAAGCCCATTCCGCCGAAGCGCGCGAAGAGCTGGGTCATCGCGCGCTCGAGCTCGCGGGAGTCGGCGGAGGGGAGCAGCACGCCGACGTTGCGCGCGGCGTCGACGAGCCCCTTGCCGTCGCGCGAGGCGGCGGCGATCAGCATCGCGCGCAGCCCGGCCCGCGTCGTCGGCGGCACCTCGCCCATCATCCCGAAGTCGATGAAGGTGAGCCGCCAGGGCAGCTCGCCGCCGGGGGTGGGTGTGACGAAGACGTTGCCCGGGTGCGGGTCGGCGTGGAACCAGCCGTTGGTGAAGAGCTGATCGAACATGACCGCGGCGAACACCGGGGCGACGTCGCGCGGGTCGATCCCGGCGGCGGCCAGGCCCTCCGCGTCGGTGATCTTGATCGCGGTGACGTCCTGCAGCGTCAGCACCTTGCGGGTCGAGCGCTCCCAGATCACATCCGGGACGCCGACGCGGGGGTCGCCGGCGAAGTCCGCGGCGAAGCGCACCGAGTTGGCCGCCTCGCGCAGGTAGTCGATCTCCTCGAGGCTGGTGACCGCGAACTCCTCGACGAGCGCGGGCGCGTCGACGCGATCGGAGACGAGGCGCACGTGGGTCAGCCAGCCGCCGATGCGCCGGAGCGCCGCGAGGTCGACCTCGACGATCTCGTCGATGCCGGGGCGCTGGACCTTGACGATGGCGTTCTCGTGCCCGGAGTCGGCGGCGTCCACCGGCGACAGCCGCGCGCGGTGCGCCTGCCCGAGCGAGGCCGCGGCCACCGGTGTCTCGTCGACGTCTGCGTAGGCGCGCGCGAGCGTCATGCCCAGCTCGGCCTCGGCGAGGGCCCGGATCCGCGGGAAGGGGACTGGCGGCACCTCGTCCTGGAGGCCCTCCAGCTCCCGGGTGATCTCGGGCGGGAGGACGTCCAGGCGCGACGACATGAACTGGCCCACCTTGATCATCAGACCGCCGAGATCGACGGCCAGGACGTGGAAGCTGCGCGCGAAGCGCCGCATCCGCTGCGGGCGGGTGCGCAACGCGATCGCCGTCAGCCCGATGCGGGGCAGCAGCAGATCGAAGAACCAGGTCACCGCGAGGTGCCAGGAGGCGAACCGCAGGATGCGGCGGTAGCGACGCTGGTCGCTGCGGGCTCGGCGGCCCGGGTCCGTGGGACCCGGGCGGACCGGCGCCACCCGGGTCAGTCCTGCGCGAGGATCGCGTACAGGCGCCGGCGCACGTCCTCGAGTTCGGTGACGGCCTGCCGGATCTGCGCCGGGGTGCCCGAGCGGCCGACCTGCGCGGCGGCCTGAGCGAGTGCGACGCCGGCCTTCGGCAGCGCGCCGAAGTCGACCTGGTCGGACTCGGACCACGGGGCATCGGTGCCGGACGCGGCGACCTGCGCGCGGCCGGAGTCGGTGAGGCTGTAGGTCTTGCGGCCGTTCGACTCGTCAGCGGCGATCAGGCCCTCGTCGGCGAGCAGCTGGAGGGTCGGGTAGACGGAGCCGGGGCTCGGCTTCCAGCTGCCGCCGCTGCGCTCCTCGATCTCGTGGATGATCTGGTAGCCGTGCATCGGCTGCTCGGCGAGGAGCGCGAGGACGGCGGCGCGGACGTCGCCGCGGCCGACCCGGCTGCCTGTCCGCTTCTCGAAGCCGGCGCGGGCCTGCTCCATCGCCTGCCAGATGCCGTCGATGGGGTTGCCGGCGCCGAACGCGCCGGTCGAGGACTGGTATTTCATGATGACCTCCGAGTGTCTTCCGAGTGTGCCGTTCCGAACGACCGTGTCGCTCCGAACGATACTCAGCGATATGTGCGGCGACTGTGAGCGACTGCCGGATGAGGCGTGCATCCCGGTCGCTCCTGACGCCCGCAGCAGGCGCGGTCGACCGCACAGGTGTCTCGCGCCACGGCCGAGCGACCGCGAGTCCCGCCGGATGAGAATGTCTCGTCGCGACCAGCCGCGGGCGTCCCGAAGCGCTCCGCTCCTTCGTCTCTGGTCGCCTTCATCGAAGGGATACCCATGAGGAACACGCGCGCTGCCGCGGCCTGTCTCGCCGCGACCACCCTGTTCGGCCTGCTGGCGGCGACGCCGGCGCAGGCCGAGCCGACCCCGACTCCGACGACCATCGCGCCCACGCCGACGGCCGTTCCGCGTCAGCCGGCCCCGACTCCGACGACCATCGCGCCCACGCCGACGGCCGAGCCCGCTCCGGGAGCGGCGCCGTCCGCGCAGCCGACGCCGGTGATCGCGACGCTCTCGGACGAGGGGGTGCTGGTGTCGCTGTCCGACGACCTGTACCGGTCGGAGAAGCGGATCGTGGTGATCGTCGAGGGGAAGCCCGTCGCTCAGATCCAGAGCAAGCAGACGCGCGGTGTGACGAGGGTGGTCCCTGATGTCGTCGATGGTCGGACGGTCCTGCACATCCCCGGGGTGAAGCCCGGCGATCGCATGGCGGTCACGGAGTACGTGGGGTCGCTGGACGACGGGTTCGACGACACGCTCCGCCGGACGAGGCTCTTCGCGGGGCAGCTCAGCGATGCCGCTCCCGCGTCGACCGAGGCCGCTCCCGGAGCGGTGCCGATCGCGCAGCAGCCGTTCGTGATCGCGACGCTCTCGGACGAGGGGGTGCTGGTGTCGGTGTCCGATGACCTCTACCGCACGGACAAGCGGTTCGTGGTGATCGTCGAGGGGAAGCCCGTCGCTCAGATCCAGAGCAAGCGGACTCGCGGTGTGGTGAGGGTGGTCCCCGATGTCGTCGATGGTCGGACGGTCCTCTACATCCCCGGGGTGAAGCCGGGCGATCGCATGGCGGTCACGGAGTACGCGGGGTCGCTGGACGACGGGTTCGATGACACCCTCCGCCGGACGAGGCTGTACACGGCGCAGCTCGGCGATGCGGCTCCGACGGGCGGGCAGCCGGCTCCGGTCTCGACCGCGGCACCGACTCCCGGTCCTGTCGCGGGGCCCGGTACTGCGAAGGATGCTCCGGTGGTGACGGTGTCGTACGAGGACCGCCGAGCGGTCTTCTCCTTGGCGGAGGACGTCGCTACCAGTACGGCGCGGGTGTTGATCTCGGTGAACGGCGTGAAGATCGGATCGGTCTGGAACGACGAGCTCACCGGTCTCTCGGGCGCCTACTACTCGGGGCACCGGCTGTACTTCGCGGCTGATGCGCATCCGGGTGACCAGGTGAAGGTCACTCTGGAGGGTGGCAACGGGTCCGGTGTCGATGAAGACGCTCCGGAGCGTGTCCTGTTCGAGGGGACGCTGTAGCCGGCGCTGCTCTCTCTCGAGAAGTGGTTCTGTACGCAGAAGTTGCGGTAGTCGAGTGCGACTACCGCAACTTCTGCGTGGTGATGGGGGCGGGATCGGCGCGGGCCGCGCTGGAGCGGAGCGCGGCGCGGCGCTCGCGGGTCGGGACAGGCATCCCGCACTGCGCGACAGGGGGAGAAGGGGTGCGGTGCGCCTCGAACACAATGGCTCCTCGTGACCGGCCGGGGCCGCTCCAGAAGGCGCCGCTTCGTCGTCGCCGGTCGCAGTGAGAGAGGAATTCCATGAGAAGCACGCGCACCCTGGCGGCCTGCGTCGCCGCGACCGCACTGGTCGGGCTGCTGTCGGCGACGCCCGCGACGGCGGCACCGGCCGACCCGGCCGGGGTCGGGGCCTCCCGGTCCGCGGCCGCGCCGGCCGTGCCCGCTCCTGCGCCGAGCTCGGCTGTGACGGCGTCCCTCGTGAACGGTCACGTGATCGTGAGCCTCCCCGGCGAGATCTCCTCGTCGGACACGTGGCTCATGGTCCGCGCCGGGGAGAGGGTCCTCGGTCAGATCCAGAACGGCGTCGTCCTCGGCGGGACGTCGTACTACGCGTTGGACGGCCGGATGAAGATCGAGTTCGGTGCCGCGCAGGCGGGTGAGCGGCTGGAGGTCTTCCAGCTCGAGGGATCGCTGGGCGATGACGTCGACGACGCCCACTGGATCAAGAAGCTGGCCGACTTCCGAGCGTCGGACGCTCCGGTCGAGTCGGGACTGACGGCGTCGTTCGTGGACGGCTTCGCGGTGGTGAGCGTGCCCACCGCCGTCATCGCGGCGGAGAGGAGGCTCGTGTTCCGGGCCGACGGGGTGGAGGTCGGTCAGAGCTACGGCGGGAAGACGTTCATCGGCGGCGGCCAGGACGGGCGGACCGCGTTCCTCGGCAGCAAGCGGATCGACGGCGACCGGACGAGGATCCAGCTCCTCGGTGTGAAGCCCGGCAGCCGGGTGGAGGTCTCGGAGTACGAGGGAGCCGGGTTCGACTTCGGGGTGGAGGACGTCAAGCGGATCGCGAAGCTGTTCGACCAGCAGGTGGGCGAGAAGCCGGGCATGGCGGTGTCCCTGGTGAACGGGAACGCCGTGCTGTCCGTGCCCGATGAGGTCCTCCGGACGAACAAGCGGCTGGTGGTCTCCACCGGCGGAAGGGACCTCGGTGAGATCCAGGGCGACGCGGCGTACGGGCCCGTGAAGGTGTGGCGCGAGGGTGACGCCAAGCTGTTCGAGTTCAGCACGGTGTCGCCCGGTCAGCACCTGGAGGTCTGGGAGTACGAGGGCACGTGGTACGACTCGCGCGATCCGGCCCACCGCAAGGAGAAGCTGCTCGACCAGGTTCTGACGGCCACGCCGCCTGCGCCTCCCGCGCCCGCCCCGGTGGAGCCGACGTTCGTGAAGGCGTCGATCTCGGACGGTCGTGCTCTGGTCACCCTGCCGGACGCGATCGTCGAGTCGGATCGGCGCTTCGTGGTCGTGGTCGGCGGGAAGCCCGTCGCCGAGATCCGGGAGAACGATGCCCGCGGCGTCGCCGGTGTCTCGAAGTCGACCGAGGACGCGGAGACGACCTTCTTC
Source organism: Rathayibacter sp. VKM Ac-2929 (assembly GCF_022815495.1). NCBI lineage: Bacteria > Bacillati > Actinomycetota > Actinomycetes > Micrococcales > Microbacteriaceae > Rathayibacter > Rathayibacter sp. VKM Ac-2929. The sequence goes on along the minus strand of NZ_JALGRV010000006.1, from coordinate 1,163 downwards.
ATCGATGGTGTGGATCCCGGCGATCGGCTGGAGGTCTGGGAGTACGAGGGCGTGCTGGGCTTCGGCTTCGACGACGCGCTTCGGAAGGCGAAGGTGTTCGACCAGCAGCTCTAGGCCACCCGGCTCATGACGCTGAAGTCGCGGTGGTCGCGTTCGACCACCGCGACTTCAGCGTTGTGGCGGGGTCAGCGCGGGGTGCGCAGGAGTGCGGTGCGGCGCTCGCGGTCCTCGAGGGCGGCGCGCTCGTGGCGGAGGGCGGCGACCTCCGCGTGGGTGGGCGGGAGGCGGCGCTCCCGGGTGCTCCACGCCACGAGGGCGATGCCCGCGCGGAGCGCGAGGCGGTCGAGGAGGCGGGCGAGTCGGGGTCGGGGGAGGCGGGCGACGAGTGTCGCTGCGGTGTTCACGATGGTGTCCTTCGTGCGGGGCCCGGTCGGTGCCGGGCGGCTGGCGCGCGGGCGCGCCGGAGAGCGCCTGGTGGGCGCGGCGAGGAGCGCGCTCGGAGCGCGCGGAGCGGCCGCCGGAGGGGCGGCGCGCAGGACCCGGGATCGGGTCGGGGACGGGACGACGGTCCGTGCGGCGGTGCCGCGGGACCGGGAGCTTCTTCTGCGCCGTCACCGTCTGAGCGATGACGAGCGGGAGGCTCGACCGGTCAGTCGGAGAGGGCGCCGAAGAAGCCGGCGGTGGTGAAGTGCGGCGCGTTCGTCATGGTCGGCTCCTTTCGTGGTGGCGTTCGTCGACCGTAGCGGGCTGCGGGTGTACCTGGCAAGAGGCTGAGTGCGGGTCGGCCCCTTCTGCTGATCGAGTAGGCCGCGGAGCGGGCGTATCGAGATCCTCCGTGCTGACCGCGTGGGTCTCGATACGCCGCCTGCGGCGGCTACTCGACCAGCAAGAGAGGGCATGCAGCGCCGAAGGTGTCAGTCCTTGCATGCTGATCGAGTAGGCCGCACTGCGGCCGTATCGAGATCCACCACCGTCAGAAGACAGGTCCGCAGACCCGCTCTGCTGGCGACGGCGGATCTCGATACGCCGCGTTCCGTGGCTACTCGACCAGCATGCTTCCCGGGTCAGGCGCGGGGGCGGGGCTGCAGGCGCTCGAGCTGGGTGACGTGGGCCGGGGTGAGCTCCTCGAGGGAGTGGGCGCCGAGGAGCTTCATGGTGCGGAC
>NZ_JALGRV010000005.1:0-522237 GCF_022815495.1 Rathayibacter sp. VKM Ac-2929 | reverse complement strand
CCTCGTCGCGGCTCCTGGCTCGGGTCTGGCGGGCGCGCCGCAGGCGCGCGGGAAGGAGCCGCGACGAGGCACCGCGCCCCTCCCCCCGTCAGAACGGCAGCAGCAAGCACCCCCCGACGTCGAACTAGCGCAGAGCCCGCTCCGCCGCCCCCACCACGTTGTGGATCAGCATCGCCCGCGTCATCGGCCCGACCCCGCCCGGCACCGGCGACAGCCACCCCGCGACCTCGGCCACCCCGGGAGCGACGTCGCCGGTCAGCTTCGCCTTCCCCGTCTCCGGATTCTCGACCCGCGTGATCCCGACGTCGAGCACCGCCGCCCCCGGCTTCACCCAGTCCGCCGCGATCAGCCCTGGAACACCCACAGCGGCGACGACGATGTCCGCCCGCCGCACCTCCGCCGCGAGATCCGTCGTCCGCGAGTGCGTCAGCGTCACCGTCGCGTCGAGCCCCTTGCGGGTCAGCAGCAGCCCGAGCGGGCGGCCGACCGTGAGCCCGCGCCCGACGACCACGACGTGCTTCCCCGAGATCGGGATCTCGTGGCGCTTCAGCGTCTCGACGATGCCGTTCGGCGTGCAGGGCAGCGGGCTGTCGAGCTCGCCCTCGACGCCCAGCACCAGCCGGCCGAGGTTGGTCGGGTGCAGTCCGTCGGCGTCCTTGTCCGGGTCCATCAGCTCGAGCATCGCGTTCTCGTCAATGCCCTTGGGCAGCGGCAGCTGGATGATGTAGCCGGTCACCGAGTCCGATTCATTGAGCTGTCGGATGGCCGCGCGGATGTCCTCGGCGGAGGCCGTGGCGGGCAGGTCGACGCGGATCGACTCGATGCCCACCTCCGCGCAGTCGCGGTGCTTGCCCGCGACGTAGGAGCGCGAGGCCGGGTCGTCGCCGACCAGCAGCGTGCCGAGACCGGGCACGACGCCCTTCTCGCGCAGCACCGCCACGCGCTCGGCGATCTCCGCCTTGACCGTCGCGGCGGTCGCGACGCCGTCGAGTACCTGTGCCGTCATCGTGGAACTCCTCGTTCGTCGGCGCTCCCGCGCCCGTCGTGCAGTAGTGCTCGGCGGTGTCCGGAGCCGCGCTCGGCGCTCCGGACCCCGCCGAGCGCAGGGTCACCCGAAAGGGGCGGGGCGGCCTACAGCCCCGGGTAGAGCGGGAAGTCGTCCGTGAGCCCCTTGACCCGGGCGCGCAGCGCCTCGAGGTCGGCCGAGGGCTTGAGCGCCTCGGCGATGACGTCGGCCACGACGGCGAACTCTGCGTCGCCGAAGCCGCGGGTCGCGAGCGCGGGGGTGCCGATCCGCAGGCCCGAGGTGACCATCGGCGGGCGCGGGTCGAACGGCACCGCGTTGCGGTTGACCGTGATGCCGACCTCGTGCAGGCGGTCCTCCGCCTGCTTGCCGTCGAGCGGGGAGTCGCGCAGGTCGGCGAGCACGAGGTGCACGTCGGTGCCGCCGGTGAGCACGTCGATGCCCTCGGCCTTCGAGTCGGCGGCGGTGAGGCGCTCGGCGAGGATCTGCGCGCCGCGGATGGTGCGCACCTGGCGGTCGGCGAACTCCTGCTCGCCCGCGAGCTTGAACGCGGTGGCCTTCGCGGCGATGACGTGCATGAGCGGTCCGCCCTGCTGGCCCGGGAAGACGGCGGAGTTGAGCTTCTTGGCGTACTCCTGCTTGGCGAGGATGAGGCCCGAGCGCGGGCCGGCGAGCGTCTTGTGCACCGTGGTGGTCACCACGTCGGCGTGCGGGACGGGCGAGGGGTGCAGGCCCGCGGCGACGAGTCCGGCGAAGTGCGCCATGTCGACCCAGAGCTTGGCGCCGACCTCGTCGGCGATCGCGCGGAACGCCTCGAAGTCGAGGTGGCGGGGGTAGGCCGACCAGCCGGCGATGAGGACCTGCGGGCGGACCTCGAGGGCCTTCTCGCGGACCGCGTCCATGTCGATGCGGAAGGTCTGCGGGTCGACTCCGTACGCGGTGGCGTTGTAGAGCTTGCCCGAGAAGTTGAGCTTCATCCCGTGGGTGAGGTGGCCGCCGTGCGCCAGCTCGAGACCGAGGATGGTGTCGCCCGGCTGGACGAGGGCGGCGAGCGCCGCCGCGTTCGCGGTCGCTCCGGAGTGCGGCTGGACGTTCGCGAACTCGGCGCCGAAGAGGGCCTTGGCGCGGTCGATCGCGAGCTGCTCGGCGACGTCGACGAACTCGCAGCCGCCGTAGTAGCGACGGCCGGGGTAGCCCTCGGCGTACTTGTTGGTGAGGACCGAGCCCTGCGACTCGAGGATCGCGCGCGGCACGAAGTTCTCGCTGGCGATCATCTCGAGGTAGCCGCGCTGGCGGTCGAGCTCCTGCTGCAGGACGGCGGCGATCTCGGGATCGACGACGGAGACGGGCTCGTTGAACGAGGCAGAGACACCGGTGCTGGCGGTGCTCGAGGCGGGAGAAGAGGACACGTGCGCTCCTTGGCTGCGAAACGGATGGCGTCCGCGAGGCGACGAGGCACGCTCGGGCACGCAGAACAACGGTATCCGTTCCGGCCCAGGCGAGCGGCTGGAAAAGTGTCCGGAAGAGGTCTCCGGAGAGGGTGCCGCTCCCTGATGGTCACCCATCCGAACGCCAGTCGCGACGCGGCCAGTGTAGCAACGGGCGGCCGATATCCTGAGCGGATGCAGACCGATTCCGCCGCGCCCGCTCCCGCCCGAACGCCCGCCGACGCGGCGAGCGGCGCCGGCGACGACGGTCCCGGCAACCACTGGACGCTCACCTTCGCCTGCCCCGATCTGCCCGGCATCGTGCACGCGGTCTCGGGAGCGGTGGTGCAGGCCCGCGGCAACATCACCGAGAGCCAGCAGTTCTCCAGCGCCGACACCGGGCGCTTCTTCATGCGCCTGCAGGTGCAGTCGCCCGTCACCCGCGACGAGTTCGAGGCCGCGCTGCTCCCCGTCACCGAGCACTACGGCATGACCTGGCGGCTCGACGTCGTCGGCCGCCCGCTGCGCACGCTGCTGCTCGCCTCGACCGCGGGGCACTGCGTGAACGACCTGCTGTTCCGCCAGCGCGCCGGGCAGCTCGCCATCGACGTCCCGCTGATCCTCTCGAACCACGCCACCCTGCAGGACCTGGCCGGCTTCTACGGAGTGCCGTTCGAGTCGCGCGCGGTGACGTCGCCCGAGACCAAGCGCGCCTTCGAGGAGCGCGTCGTCGAGGTCGTCGAGGAGCACGACGTCGAGCTGGTCGTCCTCGCCCGCTACATGCAGATCCTCTCCCCCGAGCTCTGCGCGCGCCTGGCCGGCCGGGCGATCAACATCCACCACTCCTTCCTGCCCGGCTTCAAGGGCGCGAACCCCTACAAGCAGGCGCACGCCCGCGGGGTGAAGCTGATCGGCGCGACCGCGCACTTCGTGACGAGCGACCTCGACGAGGGCCCGATCATCGAGCAGAACGTCGTGCGGGTCGACCACTCGCACTCGCCCGCGCAGCTGGTCGCGATCGGGCAGGACGAGGAGAGCCGCACGCTCACCCAGGCCGTGAAGTGGTTCGCGGAGGACCGCGTGCTGCTCGACGGCGCCCGGACGATCATCTTCCACTGACCGCCGCGCCGCTCCGGCGCGCGACGTCGAGTCGCCCGGAACGGCTGCCCGCAAGGCGGGAGAACGAGCCCTCTCGGGCGACTCACCGCGGGCGGATACGATGGTCCGCGTGAATCGAGCGACAGCGGGCACTGCACGGACCGATCCGAAGGTCGGGCCGAACGACGTCCTCCGCCTCGTGCTCGAGCTGTTCGCTTTCGTCAGCCTCGGACTGTGGGGCTTCCTGTCCTGGGATCTGCCGTGGAGCATCGTCTTCGGTGTGGGCGCACCGGTGCTGGCGATCCTGCTGTGGGCGCTCTTCCTGTCGCCGCGCGCCGTCCTCGCGATCGACCTCTACGGCCGCTCGCTGATCGAGCTGCTGGTCATGGGCGCCGCCGCCCTCGCCTGGCTCGACCTCGGCCAGCCGGTCGTCGCGATCGTCTTCGGCGTGGTCGCCGTGGTGTCCGGCGTGATCTCGGGGCGCCGCGCGCTGAGCTGACGGCGCTGTGCGAGTGCACCTGTGCTGATCGAGTAGCCCGCGCAGCGGGCGTATCGAGATCCACCACCACCCGAACCGGAGCCTGCAGACCACCCTGCTGGCGACTGCGGGTCTCGATACGCCCCTCCGGGGCTACTCGACCAGCATGCGAGGGGGCTGCGGCTCAGCAGACGAGGGCGTCGCTTCATGCTGATCGAGTAGCCCGCGCAGCGTGCGTATCGAGATCCACCTCCATCAGGACAGTGGCCTGCAGACCACCCTGCTGACGACGGTGGGGCTCGACCCGCGCGCAACGAGCGACGGCCGCCCCGCCGCCCCCGGAGGGGCGTGCGGAGCGGCCGTCGACGGGCTGCGGAGGGCTACTCCGCGGCGCCCGCCTCACGCTGCGCGAGCGCGCGGCGACGCAGTCCCGTCAGAACCGCTCCGGCGCCGATCAGCGCCAGGGCGCCCGCTCCGAGCAGTCCGCCGCCGAAGCCGGTGGAGGGCAGCCCGCCCGCGCCGTGGCCGGGGGCGCCCGGTCCGGCGGTGGGCGTGGAGGTCGGCGCGGGAGGCGCGGTCGGTCCGGCGGTCGGCGTCCCGGTCGGAGCCGGCGTCGCCGTCGGTCCGGCGGTCGGCGTCGCGGTCGGCTCGGCCGTGGGTCCGGCCGTCGGCGTCGCGGTCGGAGCCGGCGTCGCCGCCTCCGTCACGTCCACGCTGACGAGGGTCCGGAGACCCGAGTCCGCGTAGTCGATGCTGCCGAGGTACTGCGCCGGGCCGGCGAGGCCGGTCCAGGACACGGAGTAGCTCGTCGGCTCACCCAGGACCGCGTCGACGGTCTCGGGCGCGGTGGTCAGCGAGCCCTCGCCGCCGTCCGCCGCGATGAGGAAGCTCCGGAGGTCGAAGGTCGCCTCCGGCTCCGCGCCCACCGCGTAGATGTCCGCGGAGACCAGGTAGCTGCCGGCCTCAGGGGCGTAGAGGTCCACCCGCTCGTCGGCCGAGCCGGTCGCGCTGGTCGCCGTGGTCACCGGCTTCCCGTCGACGATCTGCGCGATCGTCAGGTCGAGGTCGGCCGTGTCGTCGAGCGAGTCGAGGTCGAAGCGGGCGAACTCGGTGCCCTCGGGCACCTCGACGGTCGTCTCGAAGGTCTCGCCCTGCGGCAGGGTGCCGGTGTGGCCGTCCGCCGCGGTCGCGTCCTCGGCGAGGACTCCCACCGCGAGGCCGCTCGGGACCAGCGGCAGCGGGCCGTCGATGCCGGGGATGATCTCGACGCTCGTCGAGCCGGTCGAGCCGGAGCCCGACACCTCGTACGGCGCGTCGAGCAGCACGGGACGCACGGCCACGGGGCTGCGCACCTCGTGCTCGGCGCTCGACCAGGTGAGGTAGCCGGTCGCGAACTCGGCGAGCTCGGCGTCGGTCCGGGTGAAGGTCACCGTGTACTCGGCGGTCTGGCCCGCTCCGGTGAAGGAGAGGGTCGACGGGGAGACGACGGCGTCGACTCCCGGGATGTCGAGGCCGGCGGTGTAGCTGCCGGCCTCGGTCGAGGTGACCGTGCGGGTGACCGTCTGGGTCCCGGCCAGGGCGCCGATCGCGATCGAGGCCTGGTTGAGGTCGGACGGGTCGATCGCCTCGACCGCGTCGAGCTCGGGGTCGGCGAAGACGTAGCCGGCGCCCTTGAGGAAGGCGATCCAGTCGCTCGTGCCGCTCTCGTAGAGCAGTCCGGGGTCGAGGAACGCGGTCGGGTCGACGTGTCCGGCGCCCTGCGCGAAGACGTCGTCGGACGCGGCACCCGACTGGTCGACGCTGTCGTAGGAGGTCGTCATCATGGCCGACTTGACCGCCGACGGCGACGCGTTCGGGGTCACGCCGAGGATGAGGGCGGCGAGGCCCGCGATGTGCGGGGAGGACATCGAGGTGCCGGACTCGAACGCGAAGGCGGGGTCGTCGCCCTCGGCGTTGAAGCTGTCGGCGAGGATCGCGACGCCGGGCGCCGTGAGGTCGGGCTTGAGCACGTCGGTGCCGTCCGCCTCGGCCGGGCCGCGCGAGGAGAATCCTGCGACCTGCGGCACCGGGATCTCGGTGCCGGTCGCGTTGCCCTCGGTCAGCGTCGCCGTCGCGCCCGCGGTGCCGGCGTACGCGGTGATCGCGTCGTAGGCCTGCGAGTCGATCTGGATGCTCGGGACCGAGTGGTCGTCGACGTGCAGGGCGTTCGGGAACGGGTTCAGCAGCAGCATGCCGATGCCCCCGGCCCGGTCGACCTCGGCCGACTTGGAGACGCGCGCGGTGACGCCCGCGGTGCAGGCGACGATCTTGCCGGCGACCTTCGCGGCGTCGAGCGAGCCCGGCGCGCAGATGTCGGCGTTCTCGGTCCCGGCGACGACGACGTCGGCGCTGTTCACGAGGGGGCCGGTGACGTCGTCGTGCACGCTGATCGATCCGCCGACGAAGGCCTGGCCGTCACCGAGGGTGGCGGTCGCCGTGTAGGTCGGGATCGAGGACGCGGCGACCGTGGTGTACCAGGGCGAGGCGTGGTCGAGGGTCGAGACGCCCGGGCCGGAGTTGCCGGCCGAGGCGGCCACGAAGACACCCGCGGCCGCGGCGTTCAGGAACGCCTCGTCGTAGGGGGTCAGCGTCGACACGGCGGAACCGCCGCCGATCGAGAAGTTGATCACGTCGACGCCGTCCGCGACGGCCGCGTTGATCGCGGCCAGGATGCCCTCGCCGGAGCAGTAGTCGTCGTCGTCGGTGCCGTCCACGTCGCCGTTCCAGCAGACCTTGTAGGCGGCGACCTTCGCGGCGGGTGCGACACCGGAGATGGTGCCGTAGTCGTAGCCGTCGACCGAGGCCTCGACGTCGGCGTTGCCGGCCGCCGTGCTCGCGGTGTGCGAGCCGTGGCCGTCCGCGTCGCGCGGGGAGCGGTACTCGGGGTTGTCAGCGGAGCCGGCCTCCTCGTTCTGGCCGAGGAACCAGCGCGCGCCGATCAGCTTCTGGTTGCACTCGCCGCCGTCCCACTGCTCGGACGCGGCGAGGCCGGGCGAGCAGGAGCCGGCGAAGGTGGTGCCGTCGGACTTGCGGTAGCTGACGGTCGTGCCGTCCGTGTAGGGAGCGGCGCCCGGGGAGGTCGCGAGCGGAGCGCCCGCGAAGGACGGGTTCTCGGGTGCGATGCCGGAGTCGATGACGCCGACGACGATGCCCTCGCCGGCCTTCTCGACACCGCCGACGGTGTCCCAGACTCCGCCGTCGCCCTCGAGGCCGAGGAAGCTCGTGGAGGACTCCTGACCGGTGTCGGGGACGGGGATGCCGGCCTCGGCGGTGGCGCCGGGAGCCGACGTGGTGGAGGCCGCGGCGCGGTCGAGCTTCAGGTCCTCGAGCTCCCGCACCTGCGCGACGTCCTTGCGGCCGGCGAGCTCGCTCGCCTGCGCGGCGGTGAGCGAGGCGGAGAAGCCGTTGAGGGCGACCGTGTAGTGGTAGCCGATCGCGGCGTCGACGGCGGCGGCGACGTCGTCCTGCCGCTGCTCGAGGTGCGCGGAGTAGTCCTCTACCGGAGCCGAGCGGGCCTGCAGCTGCGCGCCGGCGTCCGGAGCGGTGCGGGCGAAGCGGGCGTCGGTGCCCTCGTAGGTCGCCGCGGACGGCTCGACGAGCGTGACGACGTAGTCGCCGTCGTCGAAGGTCTGGAGGGTGGAGAGTCCGCCGACGAGAGCGGCCCCGCCGACGAGCGGGGCGGCCGAGGCGGCCGAGACGGCGAAGGCGCCGGAGGCGGCGATGCCGAGGGCGGCGAGGCCGGCGAGGATGCGCTTCTCAGCGCGGCGGACGGGTGGACGGTGGGACAAGTGAAGCGGCAATCGATGTCCTTTACTCACAGTTGCTGAGAACCGGATCGGTTCTCGCACAGAGTCGACCCTACGAACTGGATCGCCCGGCTCTGTTACGAACAGGTAACGAAGTCCTTGTTCGGGGGACAGCGGCGTCCGATCTCCGGGGATCCGGATGCCCCCATTTCGGGGACTCCACCCCGCCGGTCCTACGCTGGCGGGATGCGCTCTCCGAATCCCGACGCCGCCGTCGGCGTCCTGCTCCCCCGCGATCTCCCCGCCGCCGAGGTCCTGCCCTACGCCCGCCGGGCCGAGGAGCTCGGCTTCGACGAGCTCTGGGTCGTGGAGGACCTCGGCTTCCGCGGCGGCGTCGCCCAGGCCGCGGCCGTCCTCGCCGCGACCGAGCGGATCGTCGTCGGCATCGGCATCCTGCCCGCCGCGGTCCGCACCGCCGCCTTCACCGCGATGGAGCTCGGCACGCTCGCCGAGCTCTTCCCCGGCCGCGTCCACGCGGGCATCGGCCACGGCATGCCGGGCTGGATGCGCGGACTCGGCGTCTGGCCGAAGAGCCCGCTGACCCTGCTCTCGGAGCAGTTCGACGCGATCCGCGCACTGCTCGCCGGCGAGCAGGTGACCCGTGACGGCCGCTACGTCCACGTCGACGGGCTACGGCTCGAGTCACCGCCGCGGGTCGTGCCGCCGCTGCTGGCCGGCGTGCGCGGACCGCGCTCGCTCGAGCTCGCCGGGCGCATCGCCGACGGGGCGATCCTCGCCGAGCCGGTCGCTCCGGAGTACCTCGCCCGCGCCCGGGAGCAGATGGGCACGCCGGGCCGCGTCGTCGCCTACAACGTGGCCGCCGTCTCGGACGACGCCGGAGAGGCCCGCGCCGCCGTGCGCCCCGGACTGGAGTGGGTCGGTGAGCCGGACTGGGCGCCGCACATCGAGCCGCTGCCCTTCGCCGAGGAGTTCGCGCAGCTGCGCGCCCGGAGCGCCGACCGCGCCGCCTTCGTCCGCGATCTGCCGGACGAGTGGGTCGACCGGCTCGCCGTCGTCGGGACTCCGGAGACGGCCCGCGCGCGGATCGACGAGCTGCACGCGGCCGGAGCGGCCAGCACCGTGCTCATGCCGGTCGGCAGCGATCCCCGGGCGGCGATGGAGCAGCTGGCGCGCGTGCTCTGACGGCGGTACCGACCGCCACCGCACCTCCGGCACGCGGAAACGGCTCCGGCTCGCGGAATCCGAGGATTCCCGCGAGCCGGAGCCGTTCATGCGAGCCCGAGGTCGGGCCGAGGGGCGGAGCTCAGCTCGCCATGCGCGCCTTGAGGTTCTCGTCGAGCGTGGCGAGGAACTCCTCGGTCGTCTGCCAGGCCTGGTCGGGGCCGACGAGGAGCGCGAGGTCCTTCGTCATGCTGCCGGACTCGACCGTCTTGATGACGACGTCCTCGAGGGTCAGCGAGAAGTCGATGAGCTCCTGGTTGCCGTCGAGCTTGCCGCGGTGCGCGAGGCCGCGCGTCCAGGCGTAGATCGAGGCGATCGGGTTCGTCGAGGTGGGCTTGCCGGCCTGGTGCTGGCGGTAGTGGCGCGTGACGGTGCCGTGCGCCGCCTCCGCCTCGACGACGCTGCCGTCGGGGGTGGAGAGGACCGAGGTCATCAGGCCGAGCGAGCCGAAGCCCTGCGCGACGGTGTCGGACTGGACGTCGCCGTCGTAGTTCTTGCAGGCCCAGACGTAGCCGCCCTCCCACTTCATGGCCGAGGCGACCATGTCGTCGATGAGGCGGTGCTCGTAGGTGAGACCGGCGGCCTCGAAGCGCTCCTTGAACTCGGTCTCGAAGATCTCCTCGAAGATGTCCTTGAACCGGCCGTCGTAGGCCTTGAGGATCGTGTTCTTCGTGGAGAGGTAGACCGGGTAGTTGCGGGTCAGGCCGTAGTTGAGCGAGGAGCGCGCGAAGTCGCGGATCGACGAGTCCTGGTTGTACTGGACCTGCGCGATGCCGTCGTCGGGGGCCTTGTAGACCTCGAACTTCATCGGCTCGGAGCCGTCCTCGGGGGTGAACTCGACGGTGAGCGTGCCCTTGCCCTTGAAGACGAAGTCGGTGGCGCGGTACTGGTCGCCGAAGGCGTGGCGGCCGATGATGATCGGCTTGTTCCAGCCGGGCACCAGGCGCGGGATGTTCGAGATGATGATCGGCTCGCGGAAGATGACGCCGCCGAGGATGTTGCGGATCGTGCCGTTCGGCGACTTCCACATCTTCTTCAGGCCGAACTCCTCGACGCGCGCCTCGTCGGGCGTGATGGTCGCGCACTTGACGCCGACGCCGTGCTTCTGGATGGCGTGGGCGGCGTCGATCGTGACCTGGTCGTCGGTCTGGTCGCGGTACTCCATGCCGAGGTCGTAGTACTCGAGGTTCACGTCGAGGTACGGGTGGATCAGGGTGTCCTTGATCTTCTGCCAGATGATCCGCGTCATCTCGTCGCCGTCGAGCTCGACGACGGTTCCTTCAACCTTGATCTTCGACATTGCACTCCCAGGGTCTCGTTGCACCGCCCCGCTGCTGCGAGGGACGGGTGGCTCCGCGGCCGCTCCAGACGGCCTCGACCAGCCTACCCGAGGCCGGAACTGTCTCGACGTCGAGACAGTTCTCCGCGGGGAGGAGCCCCGCACCCTGCGCGCCGCGACGCTCGTCCGCGAGGAGGATGACCGCCGCCGAGCCGGGCCGCTAGATTGGGCGGCATGAGTGACCTCCGCCTGGAAGAGCTGTCGGCCGCGAACATCTCCGCCGTGAACGGACTGAGCCTCAAACCGGGTCAGGAGCAGTTCGTCGCACCGGAGTCGTACTCCGCGGCCGCCGCCGTGATCGACCCGGGCGCGGCCTGGCAGCGGGCGATCCTCGACGGCGACGAGCTCGTCGGCTTCATCCACGCGCACTTCGACCCGCAGGCGCCGGAGGAGTTCCGCAGCTGCATCTGGCGGATCAACATCGACGCGGCCAAGCAGGGCCGCGGCGTCGGCACCTTCGCCGTCCGCGCCGCCGCCGACGAGGCGCGCGCCCGCGGCTTCGACACCCTCACCGTGATCTGGGAGTCCGGCGCCGACGGCCCCGAGCAGTTCTTCCGTTGGATCGGCTTCGAGGTCATCGGCGAGACCCCGTACGGCGAGAACATCGGGGCGCTGAAGCTCTGACCGAGCGTCCCGACGACGCGGCGGACCCCGCCGACTTCGTCTCGGCGGTCCTCGCCGTCGTCGACGCGATCCCGCCCGGCCGCGTGATGGCCTACGGCGGGATCGCCGCGGTGCTCGGCACCCGCGCCGCCCGCGCCGTCGGCACGGTGCTCGCCCGCTACGGCTCCGACGTGGCCTGGTGGCGGGTCGTCCGCTCCGGCGGCGCGCCCGCGATCGGGCACGAGGAGCGCGCTCGCGAGCACTACGAGCGCGAGGGCACGCCGCTCGTCACGACGCCGGGCGGCTACCGGGTGGACGTCCGCGCCGCGCGCTGGACGCCCTGACGCGGCAGCCGCTCCGGGTCAGACCAGGGAGTCCCGCCAGGCCGCGTGCAGCGTGGCGAAGCGGCCGTCGCCCGCGATCAGCGCCTCCGGCGTCCCGTCCTCGACGATGCGGCCGTGCTCCATCACCAGCACCCGGTCGGCGATCGCGACCGTCGACAGCCGGTGCGCGATGATCACCGCGGTCCGGTCCGCGAGCAGCGTCTGCAGGCCGAGCTGCACCAGCCGCTCGCTCGGGATGTCGAGCGAGGAGGTCGCCTCGTCCAGGATCAGCACCGCCGGGTCCGCCAGGAACGCCCGCGCGAACGAGATCAGCTGGCGCTGGCCGGCCGAGACCCGTCCGCCGCGCTTGTTCACGTCGGTGTCGTAGCCGTCCGGCAGCGCCTGGATGAACGCGTGCGCGCCGACCGCCTTCGCCGCGTCGACGATCTCGTCGTAGGAGGCCGAGGGTCGGCCGATCGCGATGTTGTCGGCGACGGAGCCGGAGAAGAGGTACGCCTCCTGGGTCACCATCACGATCGCGCGCCGCAGGTCCTTCGGGTGCAGCTGCCGGAGGTCGACGCCGTCGAGGGTCACCACTCCGTCGGTCGGGTCGTAGAAGCGCGAGATGAGCTTCGCGAGCGTCGACTTGCCGGCGCCGGTCGAGCCGACCAGCGCGATCGTCTGGCCCGCGGGGATCCGCAGGTCGAAGCGCGGCAGGATCTCCCGGTCGGTCGTGTAGGCGAAGCGGACGCCCTCGAAGCCGAGCGCCCCCCGCGCCTCGCGGAGGTCGACGGGGTGCGCCGGATCCGGGACGCTCTGCTCCTCCGCGAGGACGCCCGAGATCTTCTCGAGCGCGGCCGCCGCGGACTGGTAGGAGTTGTAGAACATCGCCATCTCCTGCACCGGCGCGAAGAACCGCCGGGTGTAGAGCAGCACGCCGAGCAGGGCGCCGATCTCGAGACCGCCGTCGAGCACCCGCATCCCGCCGAAGAAGAGCACGGCCGCCATCGTGACGTTGCCGATCAGCACGAGACCGGGGTCGAAGGTGCCGAAGACGCCGAAGACCTTCTTGTAGGCGACCCGGTAGCGCTCGACGACGACGCCGAAGGCCGACTCGTTGCGCTCCTGGGTGCGGAAGGTCTGCACCGCTCGGATGCCGGTCATCGTCTCGACGAACTGGACGATCAGGCGGGACGACGCGACGCGGGTGCCGCGGAAGAGCGACTGCGAGCGCTTCTGGAACCAGCGGGTCAGGATCGCCAGCGGCACGAGAGCGCAGGCGAGCACGAGGCCGCTGACGCCGTCGAGCGAGACCAGCGCGATGGCGACGAACCCCATGTAGAGGGCGCCCTGCACGAGCTGGTTGATGCCGGAGTCGAGCAGCTCGCGGATCGAGTCGAGGTCGCTGGTCTGCCGGGAGATGATCCGGCCGGAGGTGTAGTTCTCGTGGAACTCGAGGCTCAGCTTCTGGGTGTGCAGGAAGACGCGCTTGCGCAGGTCGATCAGGATCGCCTGGCTCACCCGCGCCGACAGCACGGTGTACCAGGCGACGAGGACGGCGCCGACCACGCCGGTCAGGACGTAGGCGACGACAGTGAGGACCAGCGGGGTCGCGTCGCCGTCGAGGATCGCCGGCAGTCCGTTGTCGATGCCGAGTGCGATCAGCGCCGGCCCCGCCACCTGGGCGGCGGTCGAGATCACCACGACGACGGCCGTCAGCACCAGCCGCATCCGCAGCGGGCGCAGCAGCGACCCGAGCAGCGCGAGCGAGCGCCGGCGCAGGGCCGCGGACTCCGCGCGGGTGAGGTCGTCGCGCTCCTCGGTGGATCCGAGAGTGCTCATGATCGGGTCTCCAGCTCCGTGAGGTCGGTCAGGTCCGTCAGCTCGGCCTCGGCGCGCGGGCGCGAGCCGACGCGCTCGGTGCCCCGGGGACGGGCGAGCTCGTCCTCCTCGAGGCTCGAGATGACGAAGCGGTAGTGCGGGCTGCTCGCGAGCAGCTCGGTGTGGGTTCCGACCGCCGTGACGCGGCCCTCCTCGAGGAGGGCGACGCGGTCGGCGAGGGCGACCGTCGAGGGGCGGTGCGCGACGATCAGCGCGGTGGTGTCGCCGAGCACGCGGCGCAGGCCCTTCTCCACCCGCGCCTCGGTGTCGACGTCGAGGGCCGACAGCGGGTCGTCCAGGACGAGGACGGCGGGCCGCGCGGCGATGGCGCGCGCGAGGGCGAGCCGCTGGCGCTGGCCGCCGGAGAGGCTCATCCCCTCCTCGCCCACGGTGGTGTCGAGCCCGTTCGGCAGGGAGTGCACGAAGTCCGCCTGCGCGATCTCGAGCGCCTCGAGCAGCTCCGCCTCGGAGGCGTCGGGGCGGCCGAGCAGCACGTTCTCGCGCACCGAGGTGGAGAACAGCGTCGCGTCCTCGAAGGCCATGCCCACGTGGGAGCGCAGCTCGTCGCGCCGGAGGTGCCGCACGTCGACGCCGTCGATCTCGATCACCCCGCCGGTCACGTCGTAGAGGCGCGGCAGCAGCGCGGTGAGCGTCGTCTTGCCGGAGCCGGTGAGGCCGACGAGCGCCATCGTCTCGCCGGGCTCGACCTCGAGGTCGACGCCGTCGAGGAGGTCGGCGAAGCGCTCGGGCGCGTCCTGGTAGCGGAAGTGCACGTCGCGGAAGCTCACTCGGCCGAGCGGCCGGGCGATCGTCGCGGGCGCCTCCGGGTCGGTGATCGTGTTCCGGCTGTCCATCACCTCGAAGTAGCGGTCGACGGCGGTGCGCGCGTCGAACGTCATCGAGAGGAGGAAGCCGATCGACTCCACCGGCCAGCGCAGCACGGTCGCGGTGGCGAAGAAGGCGAAGAGCTCGCCGACGCTGAGCTGTCCGTCGGCGGCCAGCCAGACTCCGGCGAGGAGGCAGAGCGCGAAGGCGATGTCGGGGATGAGCAGCAGGACCACCCAGATGCCCGCGATGGCCTTCGCCTTCTCCACCTCCGTGCCGCGCAGCTTCTCCGCCTGGTCGGCGAAGCCGGCGAGCGCGTGCTGGTGGCGGCCGAACGCCTTGAGGACGCGGATGCCGTGCACCGACTGCTCGACCGTGGTGGCGAGGTCGCCGGCCTGGTCCTGGCTGCGGCGCGCGATGCTCGAGTAGCGCTTCTCGAAGGCGAAGCCGTAGATCCAGACCGGGATCGAGCAGGCCACGAACAGCGCGCCGAGGATCGGGTTCCAGTAGACGAGGACGCCGAAGCCGACGACGATCGTCAGCGCGTTGACCACCAGCAGCACGAAGCCGAAGGCGATCCAGCGGCGGATGAGGCTGAGGTCGCTCATCGCGCGCGAGAGCAGCTGCCCGCTCTGCCAGCGGTCGTGGAACGAGACGGGCAGGTCCTGGAGCTGGCGGTAGAGCGCGGTGCGCATCCGTGCCTCGACCCGCGTGCTCGGGGTGAGCACCATCCGCCGGCGCAGCGCGATGGCGGCGGCCTCGAGGACGCCGAGCAGGAGCACGACGACGACCGGGCCGATCAGCGGGCCGAGATCGCCGGACCCTGCGGCGGTCGCGCCGTCGCCGAGCGGTCCGTCGACCAGCTGCTGGAGGACGATCGGGATCGCGAGCGAGACGAGGCTGGCCACGAGGGCGATCGCGATGCCGCCGACCAGGCGGGGCAGCGCGTCGCCGACGAACGGGACCAGGCGCAGCAGAGTGCGGAGGGTGTTCGGGCGCTTCGGAGCGGCGGGCGGAGAGGACTGTGCGAGCACGGTGCTGGGCTTTCGCGACGGAGGACGGAGCCCCGCGGCACCGTGGCGTCGCGAGGGCGGGGATGCCGCCGGCCCCTTGCGGGCTTCTGGGCAGCCTTGAAGGCTATACCCGGTCCCTCGGCGGCGTCCACCGCACGGCGACCGCGGGCGCGGATCGCCGGGTCGTCTTCTCCACCACGACCGGCCCCGTCGAGTGCCCGCGCGAGCGCCGCCGAGGCGGTCAGCGCACCCGCACCGACAGACAGGTCACGCAGCCCTCGAGCTTCTCGAACTCCGAGATGTCGACCGCCACGACGCGGTAGCCGAGCTCGCGGAGCAGCTCCGCGCTCCGCGGCGCGGACGCCGCCATCAGCAGCGTGTCCGGGCCGAGCACGACCACGTGGGCGCCGCCCTCCTCCGGCATCGGCAGGAAGGAGGGGAAGAGCCGCGGCTCGTCGACGACGGACTCCCAGCCGATCACGGTGCCGTCCGGCAGCGCGGTGACGGCGCTCTTGAGGTGCAGGGCGCGGGTGAGCGGGACCGCGACGACCCTCAGGCCGAGCGGACGGAGCAGGACCCGCAGCTGCGCGACGCCCTCGGCGTTGGTGCGGCCACCGCGGCCGACGTAGACGGTCGAGCCGATGCGGAGGACGTCGCCGCCCTCCAGGGTGCCGGGCGCCTCGATCCGGTGCACGATCAGGTCGAGGGCGCGGGCCGCCTCCTCCGCGCCGTCGACCTCGCCGCGGCGCGACTCGGCACCCGGGCGGGTGAGGACCGCGTGCCCGTCGACGACGAGCAGCGCGTCCTCGAGGAAGACGGAGTCGGGCAGCTCGGGCGCCGTGGCGACCTGGACGGTCTCCCAGCCGGCCTCCTCGAGCGCATCGACGTACTCCTCCCACTGCTGCAGCGCCTTCACCCGGTCGACGGGGACGCGCTCGAGGTGGGTGAGCTCGCCGGCGTCGAGGTCGTCCGCGGGCTGCCGGATGAGCGCGATGCGGCGCTCCGGGCGGGCGGCGGTGGCCGAGGACTTCGCGGACCTGGCGTGCGTCGAGGCGACGGCGATGCGGTGGCCGAGGGTCGCGGCGGCGATCACGAAGGCGAGCAGGAAGACGAGGTTGAGCCCGCCGAAGGTCTGCACGATGGAGAACCAGACCTCGCCGGTGATCGGCTCGCCCGTCGCGCTGGCCTGCACGAGGGTGCCGAAGACGGCGCCGACGATCCCCGCGACGAGCCCGGCGATCGCGGCCGTCCAGGCGCGGGCGAGCAGCCCGGCCGCGGCGAGGACGAGCACCACCACGAAGGCGAGCACGCTCGAGAGCAGGAAGTAGGCGTTGACCTGCGGGATCGACGTCGGCGCCAGCTGGTTGCCGATGAAGAAGGCGAGCAGGTTGGCGAGGTGGGCCGCGACCGCCGTGGCCGCCGCGGCGACGAGCGCCGTCAGCAGGCGCCGCCTCACGGTCGGAGCGGTGGCGGCGGTCGGGGCGGTGGGCGCGTTCAGCGTCGAGTCGGAGGGCACCCGGAGACCCTACGCGCCCGCACCCCTGCGCCCCCTGCCCAGACCCTTGCAGCCATCTGAGAGCCGCGGGCCGGGCCGCGCCCGCCCGGCTCCCCCGCCACTCCGCAGAAGTCGCGGTACTCGCACCCCACTACCGCGACTTCCGGCGGATGGAGCACCCGGCCCGCCCTCGCCGGACACCGACTCCGCGGAAGTCGCGGTACTCGCACCCCACTACCGCAACTTCTACGGAATGAAGCCGCCCGCCCGCCTCGCGCCGCCAGTGCGCAGAAGTCGTCGTACCCGACGCCCCACTACGACAACTTTTGGAGAGCGGAGCGGCTCCTCCGCGCTCGGAAGCCGCCGACTCCGCAGAAGTTGCGGTAGTCGCGCCCCGCTACCGCAACTTCTGGAGAGTGGGTGCGCGGCGCCGGGCTCGCTCCCCGAGTCCGCAAAAGTTGTCGTACTCGACGGTCGCCTACGACAACTTCTGGAGAGCGGAGGGACCCGTCCGCGCTCGGAGGCCACCGACTCCGCGGAAGTTGCGGTAGTCGCATGCCACTACCGCAAATTTTGGAGAGTGGCGGCGCGGCGCCGGGCACGCACCCCGAGTCCGCAGATGTTGTCGGACTCGACGCTCGACTACGACAACTTCTGAGGAGTGGAGCGGGCAGACCCCGACTCCCGAAGGGAGAGGCCGCGTGCGGGGATCGCGTGCCAAGCGATTCCCGCGGCGGCCGACGCGACCCGCTCTGCGGAACGCACCACCCCAGGAGGCCGACCGCGCCACGCCGCGCAGGGAGCGGCGTGGAAGAAGGCGCCCACTGAGCGCCTGCGGCGCTCAGTGGAAGAAGTGCCGCTCCCCCGTCGTGTACATGGTGACGCCGGCGCGCTTCGCGGCCTCGATGACCTCGGGGTCGCGGACGGAGCCGCCGGGCTGGACGACGGCCTTGACGCCGGCGGCGAGGAGGACCTCGAGGCCGTCGGCGAAGGGGAAGAACGCGTCGGAGGCGGCGACGGAGCCGGGGGCGCGGTCGCCGGCGCGGGAGACGGCGAGGTGGCAGGAGTCGACGCGGTTGACCTGGCCCATGCCGACGCCGACGGAGGCACCGCCCTTGGCGAGCAGGATCGCGTTCGACTTGACGGCGCGGCAGGCCTTCCAGGCGAACTCGAGGTCGAGCATCGTGTCCGCGTCGGCGGGCTCGCCGGCGACGAGCTCCCAGCCGGAGCTGACCTCGCCGGGGCCGCCGACGAAGCGGTCCGGCTGCTGCAGCAGGATCCCGCCGGAGATCTGCTTGAACTCGGTCTCGACCGGGGCGTAGAAGTCGGGCAGCTGCAGCAGGCGCAGGTTCTTCTTGGTCTTCAGCACCTCGAGCGCCTCGGGCTCGAAGCCGGGGGCGACGAGGACCTCGGTGAAGATCTCCTTCACCGTCTCGGCCATGGCGAGGGTGACGGTCCGGTTCGCGGCGATGACGCCGCCGAAGGCCGACACCGGGTCGCACTCGTGGGCGCGGCGGTGCGCGGACGCGATCGGGTCGATGGCCTTCGCGCCGGCGATCGCGATGCCGCACGGGTTGGCGTGCTTGATGATCGCAACGGCGGGGAGGACGAAGTCGTAGGCCGCGCGGACGGCCGCGTCGGCGTCGACGAAGTTGTTGTACGACATCTCCTTGCCGTGCAGCTGGCGCGCCTGGGCGATGCCGGTGCCGTCGGGCGAGACGTAGAGCGCGGCCTTCTGGTGCGAGTTCTCGCCGTAGCGGAGCACCTGCTGCCGGGTGCCGCGGATCTCGACCGAGCCGGGGAACTCGGACTCGCCATCCGCCTCCTGCCCGGCGAACCAGGCGGCGACGGCGGAGTCGTACGAGGCGGTGTGCGCGAAGGCGCGCGCGGCGAGAGTGCGCCGAGCGGCGAGGGTCGTGCCGCCGGTGCCGAGCGCGGCGACGACGCCGGCGTAGTCGGCCGGATCGACGACGATCGCCACGTTCGCGTGGTTCTTCGCCGAGGCGCGGACGAGCGCGGGGCCGCCGATGTCGATGTTCTCGACCACGGTCGGCGCGTCGGCGCCGCCGGCGACGGTCTCGCGGAACGGGTAGAGGTTCACGACGACGAGCTCGAACGGCGCGATCTCGAGCTGCTCGAGCTGCTCGCGGTGCGAGGCGAGGCGCACGTCCGCGAGGATGCCCGCGTGCACGCCGGGGTGCAGGGTCTTCACCCGGCCGTCGAGCGACTCGGGGAAGCCGGTCACGGCCGAGACGTCGGTGACGGAGTGGCCTGCGTCGCGGATGGTCGCGGCGGTCGAGCCGGTGGAGACCAGCTCGACGCCGGCGCCGGCCAGCGCCGAGGCGAGCTCGAGCAGTCCGGTCTTGTCGCTGACCGAGATCAGCGCCCGGCGGACGGGGACGACGTCGCGGTCGTCGTAGCTGCTGGGATCGTGTGCGGTGATGCTCATGCGCGGGCGAGCTCCTCGAGATCGACGGTTCCGTGGGCGATGTCGAGCACCGTCTGCACCAGCAGGCGACGCTCGATGGTCTTGATGCGCTCGTGCAGCTCGTGCTCGCTCTCGCCGGGGAGCACGGCGAGGCTCTCCTGGGCGATGACCGGGCCGGTGTCGACGCCGGTGTCGATGACGTGCACCGTCACTCCGGTCTCGGTGGCGCCTGCGGCGAGGGCGTCGCGGACGGCGTGCGCACCGGGATACAGCGGCAGCAGGGCGGGGTGCGTGTTGATCATCCGCGGGCTGAGCGCGTCGACGACGACGGGCGGGAGGATCCGCATGAAGCCGGCGCAGACGACGAGGTCGGGCTGCCAGCCCTGGATCTGCGCGAGCAGCTCCGCGCCCCAGGCGTCGCGGGAGGCGAAGGCGCCGGGCGTCACGGTGAAAGAGGGGACGTCGTGCGCCTCGGCGTGGCGCAGGCCGTCGGCGTCGGTGTCGCTGCCGACCGCCACGACGCGGGCGGGGAAGCGGTCGTCGCGCGTCGCCTCGAGCAGCGCGCGGAGATTGGAGCCACCGCCGGAGATGAGGACGACCAACTTCAGCACTGCGCAAGTCTAGGGGGACGCCTCCGCGGCGACCACCGGCGGTCGGGCCCGGCGCTCAGCCGCGGCGGATGCGGCCGGCTGCCAGTCCGAGACCCGCGGCGAGCGCCAGCTCGAGCGCCGCGAGCGCCCCGACGAGCAGCGGGTCGGGCCCGACCTGGACGAGGCGCCCCGGCCCGGCCGCTCCCGCCGAGAACCAGGCGAGCAGCCCGAGCAGCAGACCGCCGACCACGCCGATGCCGCCCGCCGCGGCCGCACCCCAGCGCAGCAGCGACCGGCCGTCGAGCCCGTCGACGACCTCCGCGCGCATCCGCCAGCCGGCGAGGAAGCCCGCGAGCAGCGGCACCAGCAGACCGAGGAAGGCGAAGGCGAGCTCGCCCTGCGGCAGCGCCGCGAGCACGGGGATCGAGGGGATCGGGCCGAGGAGGGTCCCGGCGGGTGCGACGGACGAGCCGACGCCGAGGGCGAAGCCCGGTCCGATCAGCCAGCTCGCCGCCCAGATCACCAGGTTCGGGAGGATCGCCAGCTGCCCGAGCGTCAGGGCGAGGCCGCCGAGCGCCTCCCCGCCGAGACCCTCGTAGAGCGCGACGACGGCGGCGTAGTCGGCGACCAGCAGCACCGCGACGAGCACGCCGGCGACTCCGATCACGCCGGCCGCCGCGAGCGTCCCGCCGCGGAGCGAGGCGAGGACGAGCGGCGCGGCCGGCTCGGGCAGGCGGTGCAGCGTCCGGTCGGCGAACTCGCCGATCGGGTCGCGCTCGCCGCTCCTGGCCGAGTGGGTCGCGGCTCCGATCAGCACGCCGAGGCCGAAGACGAGCGGCGGGAGCAGCGTGCCCTGCAGGACGTCGATCCGGGCGACGTCGGTGGTCGCGCCGAGGGTGACCAGCAGCGCGACGAGGAGGTAGGTGGCGATCGCGGAGCCGATGCCGAGGAGGCGGTAGGGCGACTCCTGCGCGCGACGGCCCGTGCGAGCGCCGAGCAGGATGGCGAGGAGCGCGAACGCCAGTGGGGCGAGAGTGATCGCGAACGACTGCCCGCCGTCCGGCAGCCCGAGCGCCAGCGGGGAGTCGGGGGCGAAGGCGGCCTGCAGATCGGCGCCGTGGCCGAGCAGCCAGGCGTCAGCGGCGACGCGCCAGAAGACGCTCCAGTCGACCGCCGTGTCGTACTGGACGGCCCAGAGGATCGTCAGCGGCACGAGCGGGATCGCGAGGCCGATCAGCGCCGAGAGCGCGGCGTCGAAGGCGGCGAGGAGTGCGACGGTGATCCGGTTCATGAGCCTGTCGAGCCTATCGGCGGCCCCGCCCGGCACCGTCCAGCGACGCCCCGGACCGAGGCCGGAAGCCCCGCTGACGATGCGGGGTCTCGATACGCCCCTCCGGGGCTACTCGACCAGCATGCACATTGCCGGGCCGTGCTGATCGACGCGCGCCGGACGGCCCGCTCATGCTGATCGAGCAGCCCGCGCAGCGGGCGTCTCGAGATCCACCTGCGTCACCAGAGCAGCCGTCCCCTAGGGTCGAGCCGTGACGACCAGCGCCTCCCGCACCGAGCGCGGACTCGACCGCCTGGTGAATTTCACCGACGCGACGGTGGCCATCGCGATCACGTTCCTCGTGCTCCCCCTCGTCGACGTCGTCGAGGAGGGCGGCGCGACCGACCTCGGCGCGCTGCTCGGCGGCCACTACGGCACGCTCTCGGCGTTCTTCATCACCTTCGCCGTGATCGGGCGCCTGTGGCTGGTGCACCACGCGGTCTTCGAGGGCGTGGCCCGCTACTCCCCCGCGCTGGTCGCGGTGAACTTCGTCTGGCTCGCGGCGATCGTGCTGCTGCCGTTCGCGGCGAATCTGCTGTCGAACGTCTTCACCACCGACCCGAGCGTGTTCGCGCTCTACATCGGCACCATGATCGTCGCGAGCACCGCGACCCTGGCGATGCAGCTGATCCTGCGCCGGGACCCCGCCCTCCTCGTGCCCGGCACGGACCCGCTCCGCTCGCTCTCGCGCTCGCTGATCGTGATCGCGCTGCTGGCCGCCGCGCTCGTGCTCGCCGTCACCCTCCCGAGCGTCAACATGTTCGCGCTCCTGCTGCTGCTGCTCTCCGGCCCGATCGAGCGCCTGGTGCACCGCGGTCACCCGCCGGAGCGGCACCGGCCCACCCGCACGGAGCGGGGCCTCGACCGGCTGGTCAACTTCTCCGACGCGACCGTCGCCATCGCGATCACGATCCTGGTGCTCCCGCTGGTCGAGCTCGCCCCCGAGATCGGCCGCGACGGCGGCGGCGTGGGCGAGGTCCTCGGCCGGCACCTCGACTCGGTGCTCGCCTTCGCGCTCTCCTTCACGCTGATCGCGGTGTTCTGGATGCCGCACCACCGGGTCTTCGAGCTGGCCGGCGACTACGACGCGGGGCTGGTCTGGCTCGATCTGCTCTGGCTGGTCGCGATCGCGTTCTTCCCGTTCTCGACGAGCGCCATCGCCCTGCTGCCCGACTCGCGCGCGACGATCGGCCTCTACATCGGCACGATGGTCGTGGTCAGCGGGGCGCTGCTGCTGATCGAGCTGCGGCTGCGGCGCCGGCCGCACCTGCTGCGGGAGGGCGCCGGGCCGGTCCGGCTGGCCCCCGCCGTCGTCCCGTTCGCCCTTCTCGTGCTCGCCCTCGCGCTCGCACTGCTCGTGCCCTCGGTCGGACTCTGGTGGCTGCTGCTGCTGATCGCCCAGCGTCCGCTCTCGCTGCTCCTGCTGCGCCGCAGCTAGGCGGCGGGCGTCCAGCCCAGCCGCGGCGCGATCTCCGCGGCGATCGTCCGCAGGATCCGCCGGTGCGACTCGACCCCGCCGACCGCGGGCAGCGTGATCGTGAGCGAGTCCGCCTCCGCCAGCGCGGGGTCGGCTGAAAGCGACGCGACGATCTCGTCGGCCGTGCCGAGGTGCAGCGGGCTGAAGCGCATCGGCGCCGCGATGATCGAGCGGTCGGCGGTGCGCGGCCGGCCGTCGTCGTCCATCCGCGCGAGGTAGCCCTCGATGAAGGGGCGGTGCGCCTCCTCGTCCGCGGGGCCGGTCAGCGGCAGCACGATGCGCCCCGCCGTGACCCGCGAGGTGCGTCCGGGGTGGGCGGCGGCGAACGTCTCGCGGTAGGCGCGGATCTGCGCGGCCTGCTGCTCCGCGAACGACAGCCCGGTCTCCTCCGTGTTGAGCGTGGAGACCTGGAGGTGCATGCCCTGCTCCCCTGCGCGGACCGCGGAGGCGGTGGTGCCGGCGCCGTACCAGAGCCGGTCGGCCAGACCGGGCGCGTGCGGCTGCTGCACGAGCGGATCGCCGACCGGCACCGACATCAGCGCGGACTCCGCGATGCCGAGCACCGAGCCCGAGAGCGCGTCGCGCAGGCGCTCGATCCGCTCCTGCGCCTCGGCGCGGAACTCGCGGTCGGCCTGGCCGAAGACGCCGTCGAAGACCGAGGCGAGGTGCGCGAAGCCGCTGCTGACGCCGAGGTCGAGCCGGCCGCCGGAGAGCAGGTCCACCGTGGCCGCGTCCTCGGCGAGGCGGACGGGCGACTCGTAGCGCGCGCCGATCACGGCGGTGCCGAGGCGCAGGCGCCGGGTGCGCTGCGAGGCGGCGGCGAAGAAGGTCATCGGCGAGGCGAGGAAGCGCTCGAAGTGCCGCACCCGCACCCAGCCGGTGTCGTAGCCGAGCTCCTCCGCGAGCTCGAAGAGCGCGAGGCCGTCCTCGAGGCTGCGCGCCGCGTCGCCCGGCTGCTCGGGGCCCTCCGGGTAGGGGACGAAGGTCAGGAAGTCGAGTCCGAGGCGGCGGGTCACCCCTGCACGCTACCGCCGCCGGGGGCCCGAACGACCGACGGGACCCCCTGCCGAGGCAGAGGATCCCGTCCGATCGCGTCCCGCGGCGCGCGGGACGGTGGTGCGCTACAGCGCGGCGTAGACCTCGCGGAGCAGGTCGGCCGTCTCGGAGGGCGTCTTGCCCACGCGGACTCCGGCGGCCTCGAGGGCCTCCTTCTTCGCCTGCGCGGTGCCCGCGGAGCCGGAGACGATGGCGCCGGCGTGGCCCATGGTCTTGCCCTCGGGAGCCGTGAAGCCCGCGACGTAGCCGACGACCGGCTTGGTGACGTTCGCCTTGATGAAGTCGGCCGCGCGCTCCTCGGCGTCGCCGCCGATCTCGCCGATCATCACGATCGCCTTGGTCTCGGGGTCCGCCTCGAACGCCGCGAGGGCGTCGATGTGCGTGGTGCCGATGATCGGGTCGCCGCCGATGCCGATGGCGGTCGAGAAGCCCAGATCGCGCAGCTCGTACATCATCTGATAGGTCAGCGTGCCCGACTTGGAGACGAGGCCGATCGGGCCCTTGCCGGTAATCGTCGCGGGGGTGATGCCCACGAGCGACTCGCCCGGCGTGATGATGCCGGGGCAGTTCGGGCCGATGATCCGCGTCTTGTTGCCCTTCTCCTGCGCGTAGGCCCAGAACTCGGCCGAGTCCTGCACCGGGATGCCCTCGGTGATGACGACGAGGAGGCCGATCTCGGCGTCGATCGCCTCGATGACGGCGTCCTTCGAGAAGGCGGGCGGGACGAACGCGATCGAGACGTCGGCGCCGGTGGCCTCGATGGCCTCCTTGACGGTGCCGAAGACCGGGAGCTCGACGTCGCCGTGGGTGACGGTCGTGCCGGCCTTGCGGGCGTTGACGCCGCCGACGACGTTCGTGCCGGCCTTGAGCATCAGCGCGGTGTGCTTGGTGCCCTCGCCGCCGGTGATGCCCTGGACGATGACCTTGGAGTCCTTGTTGAGGAAGATCGACATGCTTGTTCTCTGATTCCTTGAGTCGAGGGGGTCGTTATGCGGCGGCGAGTGCGGCGGCCTTGTCGGCGCCCTCGTCCATCGTCGCGGCCAGGGTGATGAGCGGGTTGGCGGCGGCCTCGAGGATCGCGCGGCCCTCCTCCACCTTGTTGCCGTCGAGGCGCACGACGAGCGGCTTGGTCGCCGAGTCGCCGAGGATCTCGAGGGCCTGCAGGATGCCGTTGGCGACCGCGTCGCAGGCGGTGATGCCGCCGAAGACGTTGACGAAGACGCTCTTGACCTGCTCGTCGCCGAGGATCACGTCGAGGCCGTTCGCCATCACCTGGGCGGAGGCTCCGCCGCCGATGTCGAGGAAGTTGGCGGGCTTCACGCCCTTGTGCTTCTCGCCGGCGTAGGCGACGACGTCGAGCGTGGACATGACCAGGCCCGCGCCGTTGCCGATGATGCCGACCTCGCCGTCGAGCTTCACGTAGTTGAGGTCGTTCTCCTTGGCCTTGGCCTCGAGCGGGTCGGCCGCGTCCTTGTCCTCCAGCGCGGCGTGCTCGGGGTGGCGGAAGCCGGCGTTCTCGTCGATCGAGACCTTGCCGTCGAGCGCGACGATGTCGCCCTCCTCGGTGAGCACGAGCGGGTTGACCTCGACGAGCGTCGCGTCCTCGCCGGTGTAGACGTCGTAGAGCTTGACGAGCACGGGGGCGACCTTGGCGATCAGCTCCTCCGGGAACTTCGCCGCGCGGGCGATCTCCTCGGCCTTGGCCTGGTCGATGCCCTGGCCGGGGACGACCTCGACGCGCGCGAGAGCCTCGGGGCGCTCGACGGCGAGCTGCTCGATCTCCATGCCGCCCTCGTAGGAGGTGAGCGAGAGGTAGGAGCGGTTCGCCCGGTCGAGCAGGACCGAGAAGTAGAACTCGCGGTCGATGCGGGCGCCACCGGCGACCATGACGCGCTTGACGACGTGGCCCTTGATGTCCAGGCCGAGGATCGACTTCGCCGCCTCGAACGCGTCGTCCGCGGTCTTCGCGACCTTCACGCCGCCCGCCTTGCCGCGGCCGCCGATCTTGACCTGCGCCTTGACGACGGTGACGCCGCCCAGCTTCTCCGCCGCGGCGCGCACCTCCTCCGGCGTGTCGGCGATGATGCCGGGGAGCACGGGCACGCCGTACTTCTCGAACAGATCACGGGCCTGGTATTCGAAGAGATCCACGCTGCATTCCCATTCCGCGCCGAGCGCGCTTGCGTTCCGAGTCCGAGGTCGGCCCACGGCGCCGGCGGTCCGTGCTGTCCGGATCCGCGCTGGTGGTCCGCTGCGCTGTCCGGAGTCTCGGCACGGTTCTGTGTCGGCACTCTTCCTGGGCCGCGCCAACTCTACTCCGGACCCCGCGAGGCGTTCCTGCGCCGCGGGGCGCGCAGCGGCGGACTGTGGAGGGACCACCGGATCGCCGCGTGTGGAGGGACCTGCCCCGCGTACCGTGGAGGGATGCCCCTGCGAGCACCCGCCGACCGCGACGTCTTCCGCGAGGGCGTCTTCCTCGTCGCGGGCGCGCGCGCCATCCTCCTGCAGATCGCGCACCCCGCGGTCGGCGCCGGCGTCGCCGAGCACTCCGACTTCGTCCACCGCGCGCTCGGCCGGCTGTTCGGCACCCTCTCCTACCTCTACGCCCTGCAGTTCGGCAGCCGCGAGGACGTCCGCTCCGTCCAGCGCCGGGTGAACCGCGCGCATGCGCCGGTCCGCGGCCCCGGCTACACCGCGTTCGATCCGGAGCTCCAGCGCTGGGTCGCCGCGACGATCACCCAGTCGATGCTCCAGCTCCACGAGGGCGCCTTCGGCCCGCTCGGCCGCGAGGAGGCGGACGAGATCGTGCACCGCTCCCGCGTCGTCGGCACGGCGCTGCAGATGCCCGAGGAGCTCTGGCCCGACTCCCGGGCGGCCTTCGACGCCTACTGGGAGCGGGAGCTCGCCCGGCTCGAGGTCACGCCCGCCGCGCGCCGGGTCGCGCACGACCTGCTCGACGGCGGGATCGCCGCCTGGTGGCTGCGACCGGTCGGCCCCTACCTGCGGCTGATGACGGCGGGCCTCCTGCCACCGGAGCTCCGCGCGCCGTTCGGCTTCCGCTGGAGCGCGCGGCAGCAGGCGCGGTTCGACCGGGCGCTCGCCCGCACCTTCGCCGTCTACCGCGTCCTGCCGACCGCGGTGCGCACGGCGCCGAGCCGGTTCTTCCTGGCCCGGGTGCGCGCGGAGTCCGACCGGAGCCTCAGAAGCCGGCCGTGATCGTCCAGCCCGCGTAGGCGGCGAGCTCCAGCCCGAGCGCCTGCGCGGCGGCCCGCGCCTCGTCCTGCCCGCGCTCGTCGCGGACGTCGACGCTGATCGGCACGCTGTCGCCGAAGCCCGCGACCGAGACCCGCGCGCTGGTCGGGCCGCTGTAGAGCGGGACGTGCGCATCCGCCGTGCGCGCGCCGACCACCCGCGAGCCGGTCGCCTCCGCGATCACGGCCAGCGCGAACGGCGCCGTCGCGATCGTCTCGGTGTAGAGCGTCGCCTCGCCGCGCATGAGCGCCTCCTCCGTCGTCGCCTCGACTGTACGGGCGGCCGTGCTCGGCTGCAGGCCCTTGTCTCCGGCGGGATCCGCTCCCTCGCC
Organism: Rathayibacter sp. VKM Ac-2929; assembly: GCF_022815495.1. Classification (NCBI taxonomy): domain Bacteria; kingdom Bacillati; phylum Actinomycetota; class Actinomycetes; order Micrococcales; family Microbacteriaceae; genus Rathayibacter; species Rathayibacter sp. VKM Ac-2929. The sequence goes on along the minus strand of NZ_JALGRV010000005.1, from coordinate 495,240 downwards.
GACGACCACCACCAGCCTGCCGCCGCGCTGCCGCAGAGGGAGGGCACGCTGAGCATCCGATGCGCAGCGCTTGAACGGCGCCCCCGGCGGATCTACCGTGAAGCACCCGGCGAACGCGCCGCGGCGGTCAACGACGACTGGAGCCCCGATGAGCATCACCGAACCGCGCACCACCGAGGCACCCGCCGCACCCCCGCCCACGGCCGGGTTCGGCAGCGTCTCGGTCGCGGCGATCCTGGCGGAGGCGGCCCGACGGACGCCGGCGACGATCGCGGTCCGGGTCGGCCCGCAGGCGATCGACTACGGGAGCCTCTGGGAGCAGACCCGCGCCTACGCCGGAGCTCTCCGCGCGCGGGGCATCGGCCCCGGCGACCGGGTCGCCCTGCTGATCCCCAACGTCCCCGACTTCCCGCGCGGCTACTTCGCCGTGCTCGCCCTGGGCGCCGTCGTGGTGCCCGTGCACGCGCTGCTCAAGCACGACGAGATCGCCTACGTGCTGCGCGACTCCGGAGCGACCGCGCTGATCTGCGCGGCTCCGCTGCTGGCCGAGGGCGCCGCCGGAGCGGCCCTGGCCGACGTCCCCGTGCTGAGCGTGCTGGTGCCCGACGGCACCGAGAGCCCCTTCCCCCGCCTCGAGGACCTCGCCGCCGACGCGACGCCGGTCGACACCTACGTGCCGCGCTCGCCGTTCGACACCGCGACGATCCTCTACACCAGCGGCACCACCGGCCGGCCCAAGGGAGCCGAGGGCACGCACTTCGCGATCGTCTCGCAGTCCGACGTGCTCCTGATGAACACCTTCGACCTGCATCAGGGCGACGTCGTGCTGGGCGCGTTGCCGCTCTTCCACACCTTCGGCCAGGTCTGCGCGATGAACACCGCGTTCCGCACCGCCGCGACCGTCGTGCTCGTGCCCAAGTTCGACGGCGACGCCGCGCTCGAGGCGATGATCGCGCACGAGTGCACCGTGTTCGAGGGCGTGCCGACGATGTACGTCGCACTGCTCGACGCCGCGACCCGCCGTGAGGACCGCCCGCCGCTGCGCTACGCGGTCTCCGGCGGAGCAGCCCTGCCCGTCGCGGTGATCGAGCGGTTCCGCGAGGTGTTCGGCGTCGAGATCTACGAGGGATACGGCCTGACCGAGACCTCCCCTGTCGCGACCTTCAACCACGTCGGCGTCCCGCCGCGCGCAGGCACCGTCGGCACGCCGATCTGGGGCGTGGACGTCGAGGTCGCCCGCGCCGAGGTCGCCGACCGGATCGAGCTGCTCCCCCGCGGCGAGCTGGGCGAGATCGTGGTCCGCGGCCACAACCTGATGAAGGGCTACCTCGGCAACCCCGAGGCCTCGGCCGCCGCGGTCGTCGACGGCTGGTTCCGCACCGGCGACCTCGGCACCAAGGACGACGAGGACTACATCCGCATCCTCGACCGGACCAAGGACATGATCATCCGCAACGGCTACAACGTGTACCCGCGCGAGGTCGAGGAGGTCCTGATCGGGCACTCCGCCGTGGCCAACGCCGCTGTCTTCGGCGTCCCCGACGAGAAGCACGGCCAGGAGATCATGGCGGCCGTCGTGCTGCTGCCCTCGGCGACGGCGACCGCGGAGGAGCTGATCGCCTACGCGAACGAGCACCTCGCGGCCTTCAAGTTCCCCCGCCGCATCGAGCTCGTCGACGCTCTCCCCCTCGGCCCGAGCGGCAAGATCCTGAAGCGCGAGCTCGTCGCCCAGTACTCCTGACCCCTGCGTCCCCTCCGCGAGATGCCACTAGTGCACACCTCTCACGGCGTGTCGCGCTCATAAGTGGCATCTCGCGAAGAGGTGAGCTTGGGAGCGCTGTGCAGAGTCTGCCCTGTAAGGGGGACACGGGGAGGGGCGCGCGTGGGGCATGCTGAGGCGTCCCGCCGCGCCACCAGGAAGAAACGACGATGAGCCCCCGCCACCCGCACCTCCCGCCCGATCTGCCGGGTCGCGCCCGCCGGAACGCCCGCTCCGCCGATCCGCAGTCCGCCGTCCGCCGACGGGCGGCCGCCCTGCCCGCCCTCCTCCGGTCCGGGGGCCGGCCGCAGGACAGCGTTCCCGCCGCCCCCGCCTCCCCGGACCGCAGCCCGTCCGGGCGCCGGCCGCTGCGGGCGGGATCGCTGCGGCTCACCCGCCTCCGCCTCACTCCGCTGCAGTGGGTCGTCGGCGGCGTCACCCTCTTCTTCGCACTGGTCGGCTGGCTGACGGGCGGCCCCGGGGCGGCCCTCGTCGTGATCGCCCTCGTCGTTCTCGTCACGGCCGCCTACGGTGTGCTCCTGCGCCGGCCGACCTGGCTCGGGCTCCCCCGCCGTCGTCGTTCGTCGGCGTACGCCGGAACGGCGGCGATGCTCGCCCTGATCGTCGGCCTGTCGGCGTTCGGGTCGACAGCGGCCCCGGCGCCCACGGACGACCCGGCCGTCGCCTCCGGACCCGAGAGCTCGGCGTCGCCCGCCGCCGCTCCGACCCGCACCGCGACCCCGGCTCCCACTCCGACCCCGACGCCCACCCCGATCGTCGTGGTCACGACCGAGACGGTCACCGAGACCGCTCCTATCGCCCGCTCCTCGCGCACCGAGGACGACCCGAGCGCCGCGCAGGGCACGAGCACCGTCGTGGCGGGCGTCGACGGCGTGCTCACCCGCACCTTCGAGGTCGTCAAGCACGACGGCGTCGAGGTCTCCCGCGCGCAGCTGTCGGAGGCGGTCACCACAGCCGCTGTCGACGACGTCACCCGCGTCGGCACGCTAACCCCGGCCCCCGCCCCGGTCGCCGCGGCAGCCGACGCCGGCTGCCACCCCAGCTACGCCGGCGAGTGCGTCCCCATCGCCTCCGACGGCGACTGCGCCGCGGGCTCCGGCAACGGCCCGGTCTACATCCAGGGCCCGGTCACGGTCGTCGGCCCCGACGAGTACGACCTCGACCGCGACGGCGACGGCATCGCCTGCGACAAGTAACCCCCTCCCCCGCCGCGAGATGCCACTTGTGCAGGCGACACGCCGTGTCGAGCGTGCACAAGTGGCATCTCGCGGCGGGGGTCAGCTCAGGAGCGACCAGACCAGCGAGGCGAGCACGGCGCCGACCAGGGCGCCCGCGATCACCTGAGCGGGAGTGTGCGCGCCGAGGCGTACGCGCGACCAGCCGGTCCAGAGCGCGATCGGCACGGTGATCAGCAGCGACCACGGGCCGTAGGCGATCAGCACCACCACCGCGCAGGTCGCGACGACCGCCGCATGGCCCGACAGCTTCCAGCCGAGGTTGACGATCCCGATCACCGTGAGCACCGCCACCGTCACCACCCCGAACGTCGTCACCTCGGCCGGCGCGCCGAGCACGGCGAGCAGCACGAGCCCGACCACGATCGAGACCAGCGCGAGCCCGATCGGCAGGGCCCGCTCGCGGCGGTCCGGCACGTGGTGATCGCCGCGGATCCGCCCCGCGCGCATCAGCAGCCGCACCACGAGGTACGGCAGCACGCCCACGAACAGCGCCGCGAGTGCTCCCCAGGCCACGCCGAGCAGCGGCGGGTCCGCGACCCGCGCGCCCACGATGAGCGGGACGACCATCGCCAGCACCGGCGGCGCGAACGCCTCCGTCGCCACCCGCGCCGCGAGCGGCCCGCGTCCGCTCGTCGCGGTGTCGGCCGCAGGGCCCCTGAAGCGGCTCACGACTCGTCGACCGGCACGGGGCATTCCGACCGGCTCAGATCTTCTCGATGGGCGCGACCTTGATCAGCAGCTTCTTGGCGCCGACCTGGTCGAAGAGCACGTGCGCGACCCGCTTGCTGCCCTCGCCGGTGACCGCGTTCACGCGGCCCTCGCCGAAGTCGGTGTGCCGGATGCGGTCGCCCGCGATCAGCTCGAGGTCGCCGTTGTCGCGCACCATCCCGGTGATCCGGTTGGGGAACTCGCCCTTCGCCTTCGGCGCCGCGGCGAGCGCCTGGCGGAACTCGGTGTTCGACTTCGAGCGGCCGAACCCGGGCCGCTGCGCGTTCAGCGCCCGCGGCTGGGTGCCGCCGCGAGAGGTCGCCGCCCCCGGCGACTGGCGCCACTCGATCAGCTCGGCCGGGATCTCCTGGAGGAACCGGCTGGGCATCGCGACCGAGGTCTCGCCGTACTGCGCGCGGGTCATCGCGAGCGAGAGGTAGAGCCGCTTGCGCGCGCGGGTGATGCCCACGTAGAACAGCCGCCGCTCCTCCGCCGGGCCGCCCGGCTCGTTCGCCGAGATGCGGTGCGGGAGCAGGTCCTCCTCGATGCCGGTGAGGAACACCGCGTCGTACTCGAGCCCCTTCGCGGTGTGCAGGGTCATCAGCGACACGGTCCCGGAGTCGTCGTCCAGGTCGTCCGCCGCGGCGACCAGCGACACCTCGGTCAGGAAGTCGACCAGGCCGCCGTCGGGGTTGTTCCGCGCGAACTCCTTCGTCACGGCGATCAGCTCGTCGACGTTCTCGGCGCGCGCCTCGTCCTGCGGGTCGCGGCTGGCGCGGAGCATGTCGATGTACCCGCTGCGGGAGAGCAGCGCCGACAGCACCTCGTGCACCTTCGCCTCGCCCTCGGGCCGCCCCGGGTCGAGCATCAGGGCGCACTCGTCGAGCAGCGTCGCGAGGTCGACGATCGCCTTCGTCACCTTCGGCCCCATGCCCAGCGACCCGGCGTTGCGCATCGCCTCGCGCAGGGTCACCGCGTTGGTGTCCGCGAAGGACTGCAGCTGCGCCTCCGTCGCCGGGCCGATGCCGCGCTTGGGCGTGTTCATGATCCGCCGCAGCGCCAGCACGTCGGCCGGGTTCGCGACCGTGATCAGGTACGCGAGCGCGTCCTTGATCTCGGCGCGCTCGTAGAACTTGGTGCCGCCGAGGATCCGGTAGGGCAGGGCGGAGCGGATGAAGATCTCCTCCAGCGCGCGGGTCTGCGCGTTGGTGCGGTAGAACACCGCGATCTCGTCGTAGCCGGTGCCGGCCGCGTGGATCCGGGCGATCTCGTCGACGACGAACTGCGCCTCGTCGTGGCCGGAGTACCCGGTGTAGCCGATGATCTTCTCGCCCTCGCCGCTGGCCGACCAGAGGTTCTTCGCACGGCGGTCGAAGTTGTTCGAGATGACGGCGTTCGCGGCCGAGAGGATGTTCTGGGTGGAGCGGTAGTTCTGCTCGAGCAGGATCACCCGGCAGCCGGGGAAGTCGCGCTCGAACTCGACGATGTTGCGGATGTCCGCCCCGCGGAACGCGTAGATCGACTGGTCCGAGTCGCCGACCACGGTGAGCGAGGCGCCGGGGATCGAGCCGTCGGCCGTCACCGGGCCGCGGTAGGGCCGGTCGAAGGCGGCCGCCGCGATCGTGGCCGGCGGCACGGCCCGGGTCAGCTCGTGGATCAGCGAGTACTGCGCGTGGTTCGTGTCCTGGTACTCGTCGACCATCACGTGCCGGAAGCGGCGCTGGTACTTCGCCGCGACGTGCGGGAACGCGCGGAAGAGGTAGACCGTCTGCGCGATCAGGTCGTCGAAGTCGAAGGCGTTCGCACTCTCGAGCGCGCGCGAGTAGGCGCGGAAGACCTGGAGGAACATCTCCTCGTTCGGGTCGCTCATGTTCGCCGTCCGCGCGTAGGAGTCGACGTCGGCGAGCTCGTTCTTGAGCTTGGAGATCTTCGACGAGGCGCTCGCGACCGTGATGCCGAGCGAGTCCGCCTCGAGGTCCTTCACGATCCGCTTGAGCAGCGCCCGCTGGTCACCCGAGTCGTAGATCGTGAACGACGAGGTCATCCCGAAGTTCTCGGCCTCGCGCCGCAGGATCCGCACGCAGGCGGAGTGGAACGTCGAGATCCACATCCCCTCGGCCGCCTGGCCGACGATCTTCTCGACGCGCTCGCGCATCTCGGCGGCCGCCTTGTTGGTGAAGGTGATCGCGAGGATCTGGCTGGGCCAGGCCTCGCCACTGCCGAGCAGGCTCGCGATGCGCCGCGTCAGCACGCTGGTCTTGCCGGACCCGGCGCCCGCGACGATGAGCAGCGCGTCGCCGCGGTACTCGACCGCCTCGCGCTGCTGCGGGTTGAGTCCCGCGACGAGGCGCTCGTGCTCGGGGTCGGTGCGCGCGGAGTCGCCGGAGGGCCCGCCGGGCGCGCCGACGATGACCGGGGTGGCGCGGGAATCGCTCGGATCGAAGAGGAGGCTCATGTCCCTCCGAGTGTAGATCGCGCCTCCGACACCCCGCCGCGGGACGCCGCACGGTCGGGCTCCGATCAGGCGGCGCGCGACCGCCGCGCGGGCGTGGTGAGCGGCCCACCGATGTCGAGTCCGCGCCAGGCCAGCGCGAAGCCGACCACCGCGACGGTGGAGGTCGCCACCGCGAGCACCTGCAGCAGCACGAACGCCGTGAGGTCCTTCGTGTCGTCCGGGTAGTACTGGATGCCCTGCACGGCGAGCGCCCCGAGCGTCAGCACGAGCACGATCGAGCAGACCAGCAGTACCCGCAGCACCGCCCGGCGCGGCGGCTTCCGCGGCGCCCGCCCCACCTGCGCCCGCGTCGACAGCCAGGCGCAGGCCAGGGAAGCGGAGGCGAGACCGACCAGATCGGCGCCCAGCACATCGCTCGCGCGGTGCCAGGAGGCGGCCATCGTCAGATTCCCGACCAGCACCACCACGGCGCCGCCGATCGCCAGCACGACCGTGCGCCCGCGCCCCGGGACGACCATCGCCAGCGCGAAGACCACCGACACCGCCGCCGCGGTGTGCCCGCTCGGGAAGCTGCCGCCGGTGTACCAGGAGTCGGTCTCCACGAGCAGCGGCCGCTCGAGCACCACGTTCTTCAGCAGCTGCGTCAGCCCGGCCGTGACCACGATCGAGCCGACGGAGGCGAGCGCCAGCGCCGGACGCCGGCGGATCAGCGCGATCGCCGCGACCAGCAGCGCACCGCCGATCATCGACACCGGGGTGACGTCGGCGAGCGCACCCGCCGCGGTGCCGGTGGCCCGGCCGAAGACCAGGTCCGCGCCACGCAGCCCGGAGTTCTCGGCCGCCTGCCCCTGCGGGGTGAGCACGGCGAGCCCGTAGACCACGGCGACCCCGAGCGCGGCGAGCACGGCGAACACGATCCAGCGGCGGGTGATGCGGGCGCGGGTCTTCACGGTCGGGCTCCTCTCGGGATGCGCGGGGCGGGGTCGGTCGGCACCGGCGGGGGCGCCGGGCGGCGGGGTCGTCGGCCCGATGATGCCAGCGGAGGCTCCCGGTCGCCTGCGCACTCGCCGGGCCGCGCGCTCGGGATCAGCCGGCGGACCCCGCCCAGGCGTCGTCCTCGGCGGCGCGCGCCTCGATCGCCAGGTCCGGCTGGTCCGCGAACACGCCGTCGATCCCGGTGCGCAGAATCGCGCGGAACTCGTCCTGCCAGGCGCCGTACGCCTCCGGCTCCTTGCCGATCCGGTGCACCTTCTCCAGGAAGCGGTTCTCGGCGCGCAGCGTCCACGTGTAGACCTGCAGCCCGACCGCGTGCGCGTCGGCGACCAGCGAGTTCGTCCCCACGGCCCGCCCGGCGCCGTCCCGCCCGAAGAGCATGCTCTTGTCCACGCTGACGCCGTCCACCGTTCCGGCGAGACCGCGCAGGCCCGCGGGGGTGACGAAGTCGGCGTAGGGCGTCGCCCGGGAGCCGTGGGCGGCGACGAGATCGGGCGGGGTGCCGCGGGACTCGATCAGGTAGACGCGCCGAGTGCCCACCCCGCGGACCGCGAGGCGCTCGAGGACGGTCTTCTCGAAGCTCTCGATCGTCAGCCGCGGATCGGTGCGCGCCCAGCCCGCCGCGGCCAGCTCCTGCTCGAGGAGGACGTCCAGCGGCAGACCCAGCGCATCGAAGTACGTGGCGTGCTTGATCTCGGCGACGAGCCCCGGCGGCGACGGGGGCGACTCCTCCCCCGCCCGGTCGAGCAGGGCGAGGAGATCGCGGAAGCGCAGGATCGGGAACTGCCCGTCGAAGGTGGCGCTCGAGGCGCGGACGGCCGGCAGCCGCTCCCGCGCGCGGAGCGTCGACAGCTCGGCCCAGGTGAAGTCCTCGGTGAACCAGCCCGTGATCTCCTTGCCGTCGACGCGCTTCGTCGTGCGGCGCTGCGCGAACTCGGGGCGACGTTCCACGTCAGTCGTGCCGGAGATCTCGTTCTCGTGCCGGAGCACCAGCACCCCGTCGCGCGAGGCGACGAGATCCGGCTCGACGGCGTCGGCGCCGAGCGCGATCGCCAGCTCGTAGGCCGATCTGGTGTGCTCCGGGCGGTAGCCGCTGGCCCCGCGGTGGCCGATGACGAGCGGGACGGGACGGGTCGGCATGCGGCGATCCTACGGGCGGCGGCAGGTGACTCCGGGCGGAACCGGGGCTCCCGCGAAGGGAATAGCCAGACTCTGAGAGATGTTCTCAGATACTGTGGACCTACCGCCTGCGGCCCGAGAGGGCAGCCGGTGGATCCCGCAGTCACAGCGACTCAGCTCCGCGAGTCCCGACGGATCCGTCCGTCACCGTCGAGCGCACCTGAGAGAAGAGGAACCATGGCAAGCAACAACCCGGCGTTCGGTCGTCCGGAGTTCAGCAACCGGGGCTACGCCGGCCGCGTGCAGGACGTCCCGGACGTGTCGCCCGGCACGCTCGACCAGATGTACAACCGTCCGGCCGCGGGCTCGGCCGACACCAACCGGATGACCGTCGAGGACACCCTCGCGAAGACGGCACTCGCCTTCGTCGTGCTCCTCGCGGGTGCCGCGGTGGGCTGGTTCGTCCCCGGGCTGATGCTGCCGGCCGTGCTCATCGCGCTGGTCCTCGGCATCGTCAACGCCTTCAAGAAGGTGCCGTCGCCGGCCCTGATCCTCGGCTACGCGGCGACCCAGGGCATCGGAGTCGGCGCGATCTCGCGCTTCTTCGAGAGCGCCTACGAGGGCGCGGTCGTCCAGGCCCTGCTCGCGACCGTCGTCGTGATCGGCGTCACCCTGGCGCTGTTCATGAACGGCAAGATCCGCACCTCGCCGAAGCTGAACAAGATCTTCTTCATCGGGATGATCAGCTACGCGGTCTTCTCGCTGGTCAACCTCGGCCTCGGCCTGTTCGGCGTCGGCGGCGGCTTCGGTCTCCGCACCGGCTTCATCGGCATCGTGATCGGCCTCATCGCCATCGCGCTCGCCACCTACTCCCTCGTGATGGACTTCGAGTTCATCCAGCAGGGCGTCCGCAACGGCGCCCCTCGCATCTACGGCTGGACGGGCGCCTACGGCATCCTCGTCACCGTCGTCTGGATGTACCTCGAGCTGCTGCGCCTGATCTCGATCTTCCGCCAGTAGTCACGTCCTCTCCGGAGCGATCCGGACCGGCCCGACGGGCGCTCGACCTCACGGTCGGGCGCCCGTTCGTCGTTCTGCGGCCGGGCCGCGCAGCCCCGCCCGCCGCTTTTGAGACGATGGAGGAATGATGGCCGCCGCTTCGACCCGCATCGTCGGCCTCGACGTGGCCCGCGGTCTCGCCGTGCTCGGGATGTTCGCGGCGCACCTCGCCCCCACCGAGCGCGAGATGATCTGGGACGGCCGCAGCGCCGTCCTCTTCGCCGTCCTCGCGGGCGTCTCGATCGGCCTGATGTCCGGCGGGGCGACGCGGTCGACCCGGCCGTTCCTGGACACCGCGTCGATCCTCCTGCGCGGCCTCTACCTCCTCGTCATCGGGGTCGGTCTGACTCTGCTCGGCACGCCGATCGCGGTGATCCTGCCGCACTACGGCCTGATGTTCGTCGTCGCGGCGCTGCTGATGTTCCTGCCGCGGGCGGTGCTCGCGGCCCTCGCCGCCGTCTCCGCCGTCGGCGGCCCCCTGCTCGTCGACCGGATCGTCACCGCCGGGAACGACTGGATCACGACGCTGTCCCCCGAGGACGCCCTGCTCGCGCGGATGCCGCTCACCTGGCTGACGCAGTACTATCCCGTGCCCTCCTGGCTCGCCTACGTGATGCTCGGGCTGCTGATCGCGCGCTGCGACATCCGCTCGGCCACGACGCAGCGCTGGCTCGTGATCGGCGGCGCGATCGCCGCGGTCCTCGGCTACGGTGTCGGCCTCGCCCTCGGCGGGCCGGAGAGCGTCGAGGCGCACTCGAGCACCACCGCCGAGATCGTCGGCGCCGGCGGTGTCGCGGCCGTCGCGATCGGAGCGCTCACCGCGCTCGCCGCGCGCCTCGCCGTCGTCCGTGCGGTCACCGCGCCGCTCGCCGCGGTGGGGTCCATGCCGCTCACGGTCTACTCCGTGCAGCTCGTCGCGCTGGCGGTCTACCTGATCCCCTACGAGCCCTTCGACTTCGCCGCCTGGCAGAGCTGGACGCTGCTCGCGTCCTTCACGGTCGTCGCGGTGTTCGGCGCCCTGCTCTGGCGCCGCTTCGTCGGCCAGGGGCCGCTGGAGTGGCTGGTCGCGCGGGCCTCGCTCCGGCCGCGCACCCGGGCCGCCCGCCCGGCGCTCGGCTAGGGTGATCCGATGATCACGCGACGCGAAGCCGCTCAGCGCCTCGACATCCCCGTCGAGATGGCGACGCGGCACGGGCTGCCCACGCGCCTCTCCGAGGAGGAGCTCGTCGCCCTGGAGCAGGATCCGCCCGCCTGGCTCGCCCAGTCGCGCGAGAACCGCACCGGGAAGCGCCCGGTCTGGGTGACCCTGGACTGCGCCGTCTGCGGTTGCTCCGAGTCGGCCCGCCCGAAGAAGTGGTGGCCCGACTTCAGCTTCCTCGTCTGCGAGGACCACTCCCCCGACGCGTGGCCGCACCACCCCGAGGGTCACCGCCGCGACGAGTACGACGGCATCGGCACCCGCTTCGTCGGCGTCCTCGACACCCCCGTCTGACCCGCCCGCCCCGCCTGCCCCCGTCCGATTCGCAGGCGATCCGGCCGCCCGCTCACGTCCGACGCGGGTGAGCGCGCTCTCGCGCCGGGATCACCTGCTCATCGGACCACCCGAGCACGACGAGGAACGGGCCCCCCGCAGGAGGCCCGTTCTCAGACCGCGGTCGCGGCTACTCCCATTCGATGGTGCCTGGCGGCTTCGAGGTCACGTCGAGGACCACGCGGTTCACGCCGCTCACCTCGTTGGTGATGCGGTTGGAGATGCGGGCGAGCAGGTCGTAGGGCAGGCGCGTCCAGTCGGCCGTCATCGCGTCCTCGGAGGAGACGGGGCGCAGCACGATCGGGTGGCCGTAGGTGCGACCGTCGCCCTGGACGCCGACGGAGCGGACGTCGGCGAGCAGCACGACCGGGCACTGCCAGATCTCGCCGTCGAGCCCGGCGGCGGTGAGCTCGGCGCGGACGATCGCGTCGGCCTCCTGGAGCAGGTCGAGCCGCTCCTGGGTGACCTCGCCGACGATGCGGATGCCGAGGCCGGGGCCGGGGAACGGCTGGCGGCCGACGATCGCCTCGGGCAGCCCGAGCTCGCGGCCGATGGCGCGGACCTCGTCCTTGAAGAGGGTCCGCAGCGGCTCGACGAGCGCGAACTGCAGGTCCTCGGGGAGGCCGCCGACGTTGTGGTGGGACTTGATGTTCGCGGTGCCCGTGCCGCCGCCCGACTCGACGACGTCGGGGTAGAGCGTGCCCTGCACGAGGAAGTCGATCGAGGTGCCCTCGCCCTGCGCCTCGAGCACGAGCGCCTCGGCGGCGCCCTCGAAGGTGCGGATGAACTCGCGGCCGATGATCTTGCGCTTCTGCTCGGGATCGCTGACGCCGGCGAGCGCGTCGAGGAACTGCTCGCGCGCGTCGACCGTCACCAGGCGCACACCCGTGGCGGCGACGTAGTCCTCCTCGACCTGGCGGCGCTCGTCCTTGCGCAGCAGGCCGTGGTCGACGAAGACGCAGACCAGCTGGTCGCCGACCGCACGGTGGACGATCGCGGCGGCGACGGCGGAGTCGACGCCACCGGACAGGCCGCAGATGACGCGGCCGGTGCCGACCTGCTCGCGGATCAGCGCGACCTGGTCGTCGATGACGTTGGAGGAGTTCCAGTCGGCGGGGATGCCGGCGGCGCGGTGCAGGAAGTTCTCGATGACGGCCTGGCCGTGCGCGGAGTGCTTGACCTCGGGGTGCCACTGCACGCCGTAGAGGCGGCGCTCGTCGCTGCCGAACGCGGCGACGGCGGTCGAGCCGGTCGAGGCGAGCACGTCGAAGCCGGCAGGCGCCTTCGAGACCTGGTCGCCGTGGCTCATCCACACCGTCTGGTCGACGGGCTGGTCGCCGAGGAGCACGCCGCCGTCGGCCGTGACGGACGCGTCGGTCGCGCCGTACTCGCGCAGGCCCGTGTTCGCGACCTCGCCGCCGAGCGTCTTGGCCATCACCTGGAAGCCGTAGCAGATGCCCAGCACGGGGATGCCGAGGTCGAAGATGGCGGGGTCGAGCTGCGGCGCCCCCTCCTCGTAGACGCTCGAGGGACCGCCGGACAGGATGATCCCGACCGGCGACTTGGCGGCGATCTCCGCGGCCGTCGTGCCGGACGGAACGATCTCGGAGTACACGTTCGCCTCGCGGACGCGCCGCGCGATCAGCTGCGCGTACTGGGCGCCGAAGTCGACGACGAGCACGGGCTGGGCGGCGAGGTGCGGCTGCGGGGCGGACTGCGGCGCGCTGGCGCCGGACTGCTCACTGATGGGGGGCCTCCACGGAGTCGGTCGGGGTCGTCGGCTCGAGGGCGGCGGTACGCCGCTCGAGGTACTGCTCCACCTCGCGGGCGATGCGGGTCTCGACGAAGAAGGACAGGGTCGGCACGACGCCGCCGAGCGCGATGAGGACGAACCGCGAGAACGGCCAGCGCATCAGGCTCCAGAGGCGGAAGTCGGCGAAGAGGTAGACGACGTAGAACCAGCCGTGCGCGATCAGGATGCCGGTGGACAGGTTCGCGCCCGTCCCGCTCGACTTCCACTCGCCGCCCGGCACCTCGTACATCGGGGCGAAGTGCGCGATCCCCTGCTGCCCGAAGACGAACAGCTCGAGGTGGAACACGTACTTCAGCAGCATCTCCGCGCAGAGCAGCAGGAGCATCACGCCGGTGATGATCGAGGTCACCCGGTAGAAGCGCAGCGCGCTCCGGATCGCAGGGAACTGCGCGGGCTTGGGCTCGAGGGGCATGGGGTCCAGTTTACGGGGCGGAGGCGGTGACCGGGCTCTGCGCGAGCTCGGCGGCCTCGAGGGCCTCCTCGGTCTCGCGCTCCCAGGCGTCGCGGACGAGGCGGAACCACAGGTAGAGCGCGAAGCCGGCGAAGACGACCCACTCGATCGCGTAGAAGACGTTGAGCCAGTTCAGCGAGACGTCGGTGACGCGGGCGGGCGAGTCGATCGCCTCGAGGCCGGAGACCGGCTGGTCGACGACGACGTAGCCCTGGTAGACGTCCAGCGGCGGGTCCGGCCAGCGGTTGATCAGCGCCGGGATCGAGAGCGCGGTGAGGGTCATCGGATCGGTGCCCTCGGCGGGCACCTCGGCGGCCTCGTTCGCGACGAGGCGGCCGGTGAAGCCGGTCGGCGCCGCCTCCGCGCCGTCGTTCAGACGCTCGGCGACGCTCCGCGCCTGCTCCTGGTCCGCGGTCCAGCCGTAGGCGACGACGAGGTCGGCGTCAGCGGTGCGGGTGCGCGCGATGACCCACCAGCCCGGCTGCTCGCCGTTCAGGCGCCCGCCGAGGATCTCGGCGCCGCCCGGGACGAACTCGGAGCTGCCCGCCACGCGCTGGCCGTCGGCGGTCGCGGTGATCGGGCGCGACGGGGCGGCGACCTCGTCGAGCGGCAGCACCGTCTCGGAGACGCCGGAGTCGGGCGCGGCGGCCTCGACCGCGCGTCCCACCTGCCACTGGCCGAGGGCCGCGAAGAGCCCCGCGATCACCAGCGCAAGGGCCAGGGCCGCGAGCCAGCGCGGTCGCCGGGCGACCTGCCAGACCGTGCTCTGCGGCGGGGCGCTCTGCGTCATGCGTTCCTCGTTCGGGGCGGATCCGCTCGGCGGCGGCGGACCGCTGAAGCCTAGCCAACCAGGGTGGGAGGACCCTCGGATCGCTGCCCCTCCTGCTGCTCGAGCAGCCCCGCAGGGGCGTATCGAGACCCACCGTCACCGACAGGGCGGGTCTGCAGATCCCTCCTGCTGATCGAGGTGGATCTCGATACGCCCGCTCCGCGGGCTACTCGATCAGCAGAGGGCGTCCGCCGAGCGACCGCGCCGGGCGGCTCAGTAGTCGGGCTCGCGCGGGCGCCGCGGCCGGTCGGAGTCGATGCCGTCGGACTGCTGCATCGCCTGGTCGATGAGGGCCTGCCGCATCGGGTCCGGGAACTCGTCGTCCAGCTCGTCGGGCTCGACGGGTCGGCGCGGGCGGGGAGCAGGCTCGGCGACCGGCGCCTCGGCGGGGTCGGCCGCCGGACGCTCGTCCGCCGCCCCGTCCGCCATCGCCGCCTCGACCAGAGCGAAGTCCTCCTCCGCCATCGCGCTGCGGGTGGCCGGCTTCGGCCGGTGCCGCCGCCGCGAGAGGAACTGCCCGATGCTCTCCGAGCGCGACGCGAGGATCGGGCCGACGATCGCCATGATCAGCACGTAGAGTCCCGCGAACGGCTGGATCCGCTCGTCGAGCCCCGCCGAGAGCGAGAGCGTCGCGAGGATCAGCGCGAACTCGCCCCGGTTGTGCAGGATGAAGGCCGCGTTGAGCCCGGCCCGGGGCCCGAGCTTGTTCAGCCAGGCGACGAACTGGCCGGCGCCGAGGTTGAGCACGATCGTCATCACCGCGGCGGCGATCACCGGCAGCACCACCTCGGGGAACGCCCCGGGGTCGAGGCCGAGGCCGAAGTTGACGAAGAAGAAGGCGCCGAACACGTCGCGCAGCGGGATCGCGATCCGCTCGACCCGCGCGCGGAACCGGGTGGCGCCGATCACCAGGCCGATCAGGAACGCGCCGATCGCGTCGGTCACGCCGAGCACCTCACCGATCCCGCCGAAGAGGATCGCGAGACCGAAGAACAGGATCGTGAACAGCTCGTCGTCGCGGGTGCGGAAGAACCGCGAGACCACCCGGCCGCCCCAGCGCGCGATCGCGAACATCACCACGAGGAACGCGAACGCGATGACCAGCTTCAGGACCACCGGCCACGGCTCCGTCTCGCCCGAGAGCACGACCGACACGATCGCCAGGTAGACCGCGATGAAGATGTCCTCCACGACGGTCACGCCGAGGATCATCGGCGTCTCCGGGTTGGCGAGGCGCTTGAGCTCGATCAGCAGCTTCGTCACGATCGCGCTCGAGCTCGTCGCCGTGATGCCCGCGATGATCAGCGCCTCGCGGCTGCCCCAGCCCAGCACGAACCCGAAGGCCAGGCCGGCCGCCATGTTGACGGCGATGTAGGAGCCGCCGGAGAGGATCAGCCGCGCCGCATTGCCGTAGAACTCGTCCTGATCGAACTCCAGGCCGAGGTTGAACAGCAGCAGGATCAGCCCGAAGACCGCCGTCAGCTCGATGTAGGACGACTCGAAGTCGAGCGGGAAGAGGTGGAAGTTCGGGCTCGCGAGCAGGCCGACGACCATGTAGATCGGGATGGCCGGAAGGCCGATCGTGCGCCCCAGCCGCCCGAGGACGTAGGCGACGACGAACAGGACACCGAGGACGATGAGGTCTTCGCCGTGGTGCATCCTCAGGCTCCGGGCGGCGTCTCGGTAGCCTTGGCGAAGACGCCGGAGCGGAAGAAGGCGAAGGCCTTGGCGACCTTCTCCGGGCTGCCGGCGACGACGAGCGTGTCGCCCGGGAACACCCGGAAGTCGGGGGCGGGAGCGGGGTTCGCGGCGTCACCGCGCACGACGGCGACGACGGTGAGGCCGACGATGCCGCGGTCGGCGGGCTTGCCCAGCTGCTGGCCCGCGATGTGGTCGTCGTAGTCGACGGTGAACCAGTCGATGGAGAGCCCGGGGATCTGGTCGAGCGCGGTGAGCGACTCGGTGATCTGGGTGCCGCCGAGCAGCTCGGCGAGGGTGTGCGCCTCGTCGTCGCTGAGGCGGAGCGAGACCTTCGCGCCGTCCTGATCGCCCTCGGCGAAGGTGATCAGGTCGCTGTGACCCGAGCGGTGCGCGATGACGCCGACCTTGCCGCCGTCGGCGGTGAGGAAGGTGTGCAGGACACCGACACCGGGCAGCTTGACCCTGCGGACCTCGACCATGCGTGCTCCATCCGCGCCTGACAGCGCTCCGACCTCGGGATTCCTCCCAGTTTAGGCGGCCACCGCCCGCCCCCGGCCCCCGTTCGCCCACGGAGGACCCGGTCACGTCGGCCTCCTCGCTCGGTCGAGGTGCGTCCCCTCTGCTGATCGAGCAGCCCGCGCAGCGGGCGCATCGAGATGCACGCGCATGAAGACATGAGTCTGCAGATCCGCCGTGCTGATCACGGTGGGTCTCGATACGCCCCTCCGGGGCTACTCGACCAGCGAAGAAGGGCGCACGAACGAGCAAGGACGGGCGACCGGACCTCGGACTCCGCTCCCTGATCGCAGCACACCTGACCCATGCTGATCGAGTAGCCCGCGCAGCGGGCGTATCGAGATCCACCCGCGTCAGACGACGAGTCTGCAGACCCCCCTGCTGAGGACGGTGGGTCTCGATACGCCCCTCCGGCGCTACTCGACCAGCAAACAAGGGCCCATGAGCGCGAGCCATCCGGCGAAGACGGCGAGCGGTCACCTCGGCCGGCCGGCGGGCTAGCTGGGCTGGTAGGGGGCGACGACGACCTCGACGCGCTGGAACTCCTTGAGGTCGGAGTAGCCGGTGGTCGCCATCGAGCGGCGCAGGGCGCCGATCAGGTTCGCGGTGCCGTTCGCGTCGGTCGCGGGGCCGTAGAGCACCTGCTCGAGCGTGCCGACGGTGCCGACCTGGACGCGGCGTCCGCGCGGGAGCTGCTGGTGGTGCGCCTCGGCACCCCAGTGCCAGCCGCCGCCGGGCGCGTCGGTGGCGCGGGCGAGCGCGGAGCCGAGCATCACGGCGTCGGCGCCGACCGCGACGGCCTTGACGATGTCGCCGGAGGTGCCGAGGCCGCCGTCCGCGATGACGTGCACGTAGCGTCCGCCGGACTCGTCGAGGTAGTCGCGGCGAGCGCCGGCGACGTCGGCGACCGCGGTGGCCATCGGCGCCTGGATGCCGAGCGTCGCGCGGGTCGTCGAGGCGGCGCCGCCGCCGAAGCCGACGAGGACGCCCGCGGCGCCCGTGCGCATCAGGTGCAGGGCGGCCGTGTACGTCGAGGCCCCGCCGACGATGACCGGCACGTCGAGCTCGTAGATGAACTTCTTGAGGTTGAGCGGCTCGGTGTCCCGCGAGACGTGCTCGGCCGACACGGTCGTTCCGCGGATGACGAACACGTCGACCCCCGCGTCGACCACCGTCTGGTACAGCTCGGCGGTGCGCTGCGGCGACAGCGCACCCGCGACCGTCACGCCGGCCGCGCGGATCTCCGCGAGCCGCGCCGTCACCAGCTCCGGCTTCACCGGCTCCGAGTAGATCTCCTGCATGCGCTGCGTCGCCCGCTCCGCCGGCAGCTCCCGGATCTCCGCCAGCAGCGGCTCCGGGTCCTCGTAGCGCGTCCACAGCCCCTCGAGGTCGAGGACGCCCAGCGCCCCCAGCCGGCCCAGCGTGATCGCCGTCGCCGGCGAGACCACCGAGTCCATCGGCGCCGCGAGGATCGGAGTGCTGAACTGGTACGCGTCGATCGCCCACTTCACCGAGACCACCTCCGGGTCGCGGGTCCGGCGGCTCGGGACCACCGCGATGTCGTCGAAGGCGTACGCGCGGCGGGCGCGCTTGGCGCGCCCGATCTCGATCTCCATGAGCGGCAGTTTACCTGTGGCTCCATCCTCGCTCCGCGCCTCGCTCCGCTCAGCACTCCGCTCGTCTGTCGCCCGCAGTCGGCTCGAGCAACGGGTCGCGTCCCGTAGAGCGTCTCGCGTCCGCGCACGCCTATCCGCTGGCACGCGGATCGGCGGATAGCGCTCCCACCCTGCTGCCGCGCGTGTCTGGCGGGGCAGTCGCGGCGGCGCGTCAGCGCCGCTCGCGCTGAGTCCCTCGGTCTCCCCCAGGTCCGCGTGCCCCGAGTGGGAGGCGTCGGGTCGTGAGGGCGGCCCCTCCGGCGTGGTGGGCGTATGGGCCGAAGGCCCATCGGGCAGAGGGGCCGCCCTCACGACCCGACGCCGACCCCCACCCAGAGCCCCAGCAGCAGGATCAGCGCCGGTAGTTCGGCGCCTCCACCACCATCTGCACATCATGCGGGTGCGACTCCTTGAGCCCCGCCGCCGTGATCCGCACGAACTTCCCGCGCTCCTTGAGCTCCGAGATCGTCCGCGCCCCCACGTAGAACATCGACTGCCGCAGCCCGCCCGCCAGCTGGTACGCCACGTTCGCGAGCGGCCCGCGGTACGGCACCTGGCCCTCGATGCCCTCCGCGATCAGCTTGTCGTCGGTGGGGACGTCGGACTGGAAGTAGCGGTCCTTCGAGTAGGAGGTCCGCTCGCCGCGGGTCTGCAGCGCGCCGAGCGAGCCCATGCCGCGGTAGGTCTTGAACTGCTTGCCGTTCTGGAAGACGAGGTCGCCGGGGCTCTCCTCGCAGCCCGCGAGGAGCGAGCCGAGCATGACGGTGTCGGCGCCGGCGACGAGCGCCTTCGCGATGTCGCCGGAGTACTGCAGCCCGCCGTCGGCGATCACCGGGACGCCCGACTCGCGGGCGGCGAGCGACGCCTCGTAGACGGCGGTCACCTGCGGCACGCCGACGCCGGCGACGACGCGGGTGGTGCAGATGGAGCCGGGGCCGACTCCGACCTTGATGGCGTCGGCGCCCGCGTCGACGAGCGCCTGGGCGCCGGAGCGGGTGGCCACGTTGCCGCCGATGACGTCGACGCCGGCGAAGGCCGAGTCGGCCTTGAGGCGGCGGATGATCTCGAGGACCCCGGCGGAGTCCCCGTTCGCGGTGTCCACGACGAGGACGTCGACCCCGGCGTCGAGGAGCGCGGTGGCGCGCTGCCAGGCGTCGCCGAAGAAGCCGATGGCGGCGCCGACGCGCAGGCGACCCTCCTCGTCCTTCGTCGCGTTCGGGTACTGCTCGGACTTGTCGAAGTCCTTCACCGTGATGAGCCCGGCGAGCTTGCCCTGAGCGTCGACGAGGGGCAGCTTCTCGATCTTGTGCTGCGCGAAGAGCGCGATCACCTCGCTGTCGGGGATGCCGACGCGGCCGGTGATCAGGCCGGCGCTCGTCATCACGTCGCGGACGAGGGTGGACGCCTTCTCGAACGGCGAGACGAAGCGCATGTCGCGGTTGGTGATGATGCCGACGAGGACGCCGCTCGCGTCGACGACGGGGAGGCCGCTGATCCGGTACTGCCCGCAGAGGTCGTCGACCTGCGCGACCGTCGCGTCGGGGGTGGTGGTGACGGGATTCGACACCATGCCCGACTCGCTGCGCTTGACGCGGTCGACCTGGTCGGCCTGATCGGCGATCGAGAGGTTGCGGTGCAGGATGCCGAGCCCGCCCTGACGGGCCATGGCGATCGCCATCCGCGACTCGGTGACGGTGTCCATCGCCGCGGAGAGCAGCGGGGTCGCGACCGTGATGCGCTTGGTGAGCCGGGAGGCCGTGTCGGCCTCGCTCGGGATGACGTCGGTGTGCCCGGGGAGCAGCATGACGTCGTCGTAGGTGAGTCCGAGGAATCCGAAGGGATCCGGCTGGTCCATCAATGCCCCTTAGCAGGTCGTGCGGGTGGCCCGGTGGTGGAGGTCGCGCATCCGGTCACGGGTGTCCCGGATGCTCAATCTTAAGCGCGGCGACGCGCCCGGTATTCCTGCCCGGACGTCCCTCGGATGTGCTCCGGGCGCGCTCGCGACCCGTGCGGGGGACACGGGAGCGCTCTCCGCCCCGCATAATGTCGTCACGCAGTAGTGCAGGTGGGGAAACACCGCCGACACATGCGGAACGTATGGTCAACCAACGTTGTTTGACGACGGCGATCCGGGCGCGCCCGAGGACCCCATCCGTCTGTGCACCCTGACGAGAGGTAGACGTCTTGCTCACAGCCAGCCGTTCGACGCGCCACAAGCGCGCGACGACCCTGCATCCGACGGACCGGGAGGCTCCCCGTGCCTAGGCGGCTCCCCACACTCCGCACGCTCCGCGACGGCCTGGTCGCACTCGGCCTGCTCGCCGCGACCCTGACCGGCGTCGCCGCCGCGGCGCCCGCTGCGACCGCCGAGACCACGGCCGACCAGTCGATCATCGCCTGGGTCCGCGTGCAGGGCACGAACGAGAACCTGGTGGGGGTGACCGTCGAGCTCGGCGGCGACGCCACCGCGACCCTCACCACGGGCGACGACGGCCGCGCCGTCTTCCCGCTCGAAGAGGCCGGCACCTTCAGCGTGACGGTCGACGAGGAGACGCTCCCCGCCGACAAGGGCTACCCGGCAGCGGGGCAGAACCCGAAGCAGGTGACGATCGTCTCCTCGCAGAACCAGATCGTGAACTTCATCGTCTCGACGGCCAACCCGATCGGCACGGGCGCGAGCGCTCCGGTCCCGACCGACTCCGCCGCCCCCACGAACCCCGCCACCGAGGGCACCACGGGCAACGACGCGACGAACCCCGACGGGACCTCGACCGCGGCGAACCAGCCGGTCACGGCGAACACCTTCTGGATCATCTTCTGGCCCAAGGTCGTCACCGGCCTGATCTTCGGACTCCTGATCGCCCTCGCGGCGATCGGCGCCTCGCTGATCTACGGCGTCACCGGGCTGAACAACTTCGCCCACGGCGAGCTGGTCACCTTCGGCGCGCTGATGGCGTACCTCTTCTCCGGCGTCTTCGGGCTGCCGGCGCTGCTGGCGATCCCGATCGCGGTGATCCTCGGCGGGGTGTTCGGCTTCGCGCAGGACGGACTGCTCTGGAAGCCGCTGCGCAAGAGGAACATCCAGCTGATCCCGCTGATGATCGTGACCATCGGCCTGTCGCTCGCGCTGCGCTACACCTTCGTCTTCTTCTTCGGCGCGGACCGCCTCTCGCTGCCGAACAGCACGGCGCCGTTCTTCACGGTCCCGGCGCTCGGCATCAGCCTCAAGTTCACCGACCTCGTCGGCGCAGCCGTCGGCATCGTCTGCATCGTCGGTGTCGCCCTGCTGCTCACGAAGACCAAGATCGGCAAGGCGATGCGCGCGGTGTCCGACAACCGGGCCCTCGCCTCCGCCTCCGGCATCAACGTCGAGCGCGTCATCCGCGTGGTCTGGGTGCTCTCCGGAGCCCTCGCCGCACTGGCCGGCGTCTACATCGGCTACTACCAGTCGCTGCGCTGGGACACCGGAGCGTCGATCCTGCTGCTGATCTTCGCGGCGATCACGCTCGGCGGACTCGGCTCCGCCTACGGAGCGCTGGTCGGCTCGCTCATCATCGGCCTGATGATGAACATCTCGACGATCTGGATCCCGGAGAACCTCAAGTACGTGGCTCCGCTCGTCCTCATGATCATCATCCTGCTGGTCAGACCGCAGGGCATCCTCGGTCGCAAGGAACGGATCGGCTGACACCATGAACCTCAACTTCATCTGGCTGGCGATCGGGCAGATCGTCGATCCCACCGTCGCCGCCTACGCGCTCGCGACCATCGGCCTGGTCATCCACTTCGGATTCACCGGCCTCCTCAACTTCGGCCAGGCCGGCTTCATGGCGGTGGGCGGCTACGCCTTCGCCATCACCTCGGTCAAGTTCGAATGGCCCGTCTGGGGCTCCCTGCTCGCGACGATCGTCGCGGCGACCCTCTTCGCCCTCATCCTCGGCATCCCGACGCTGAGACTGCGGGCGGACTACCTCTCGATCGTCACGATCGCGGCGGCCGAGATCGTCCGGCTCTCGGTCAAGACACCCGAGTTCTCGGCGGTGACCGGCGGCTCGGAGGGCATCAACGGCGCGGCGAAGGCGTTCAACGACCTCAACCCGCTGCCGGAGGGGCGCTTCGGGATCGGGATCCTCACCTACAACCAGGACCAGTGGTGGGTCCGCATCGTCGGCTGGGGCCTCGTGCTCCTGGCCTGCCTGCTGGTCTTCCTCCTGATGCGCAGCCCCTGGGGCCGCGTCATCAAGGGCATCCGCGAGGACGAGGACGCCGTGCGCTCGCTCGGCAAGAACGTCTTCTCCTACAAGATCCAGGCGCTGATCCTCGGCGGCGTGCTGGGCGGCCTGGCCGGAGCGCTGTTCATCCTGCCGCGCTCCCTGCAGCCCGACAACTACGGCACCCAGCTGACGTTCTTCCTCTACACGATCATGCTGCTGGGCGGTGCCGCGACGGTCTTCGGGCCGGTCGTCGGCTCGATCATCTTCTGGGTCGTCCTCGGTCTGACCGACGGACTGCTCACGCTCGGGATCGACACCGGGGTCCTCAACAACGACCTCATCAAGCTCACCACCGTGCAGACCGGACCGATCCGGTTCATCG
This sequence comes from Rathayibacter sp. VKM Ac-2929, assembly GCF_022815495.1. Taxonomy (NCBI): domain Bacteria; kingdom Bacillati; phylum Actinomycetota; class Actinomycetes; order Micrococcales; family Microbacteriaceae; genus Rathayibacter; species Rathayibacter sp. VKM Ac-2929. Next base: position 472,796 of record NZ_JALGRV010000005.1, on the reverse strand, counting down.
TGGTGGGTGTGGCCCTCATGCTCCTGGTGATCTTCAGACCCCAGGGCATCTTCGGCAAGAAGAAGGATCTGCACTTTGCCTAAAACGCCGGTCTCGGACATCACCGAGCAGGAAATCGTCCCCGGGGTCGTCAAGAAGGACCCCATCCTCGTCGCCGACGGCGTCAGCCGCCGCTTCGGCGGCCTCACCGCGGTCGACGTCGCCCACGTCGAGATCCCGCGCGGCTCGATCACCGCGCTGATCGGCCCGAACGGCGCCGGCAAGACCACGTTCTTCAACCTGCTGACGGGCTTCGACAAGCCCAACACCGGGCGCTGGAACTTCAAGGGCAAGAACCTCGCGAACGTCCCCGCCTACAAGGTGTCCCGGATGGGCATGGTGCGCACCTTCCAGCTCACCAAGGCCCTCGGCGGCATGACGGTGCTCGAGAACATGCTCCTCGGCGCCAAGGGGCAGAAGGGCGAGAACATCCTCACCTCGCTCATCCGGCCGCTGTGGTCGAAGGAGGAGGAGTCGATCGAGAACCGCGCGATCCGGCTGCTGGAGAAGTTCAAGCTCGACACAAAGAAGGACGACTACGCGTCCAGCCTCTCGGGCGGCCAGAAGAAGCTGCTGGAGATGGCGCGCGCCCTGATGTCGGAGCCCGAGCTGGTCATGCTCGACGAGCCGATGGCCGGCGTGAACCCGGCGCTGACGCAGTCGCTGCTGGGCCACATCGTGAACCTCAAGGACGAGGGCATGACCGTGCTCTTCGTCGAGCACGACATGCACATGGTCAACACGATCGCCGACTGGGTGATCGTGATGGCCGAGGGCAAGGTCGTCGCCGAGGGACCGCCCTCGACGGTGATGAACGACCCCGCGGTCATCGACGCCTATCTCGGCGCGCACCACGACACCGACCTCGGCACGATCGAGGGCCAGCTCGAGGTGGCGGAGGAGATGGACTCGGACCTCGTCCGCGAGGACGTCGAGAAGCGGGCCGAGGCGGCCGGCGTCGACGTGCACCCGCACCGCGACGACGCGGCCACCGCTGCGCCGTCCCCCGCCGTCGCGCACGCCGTGGACGCCGCCCCCGCGACGGCCGTCCCCGCGGACGGCGCACCGACGAGCATCGCGCCGACCACCGACGCGCCCGCCGTCGACTTCGGAAAGGACGAGAAGTGACCCAGAACACGCTCGAGACGCACGACCTCCACGCGGGGTACGTGCCGGGAGTCAACATCCTGAACGGGTCGAACGTCTACGTGAAGAAGGGCGAGCTCGTCGGCATCATCGGCCCCAACGGAGCCGGCAAGTCGACGCTGCTCAAGGCGATGTTCGGGCTGGTGAACATCCGCCAGGGCACGGTCCTGCTCAACGGCGAGGACATCACCGGCTTCAAGGCCGACAAGCTGGTCTCCAAGGGCGTCGGCTTCGTGCCGCAGAACAACAACGTCTTCCCGTCGCTCACCATCGAGGAGAACCTCGAGATGGGCATGTACCAGAAGCCGAAGATGTTCAAGGACCGCCTCGAGTTCGTGACGGAGCTCTTCCCCGAGCTGACCAAGCGCCTCAAGCAGCGCTCCGGCTCGCTCTCGGGCGGCGAGCGCCAGATGGTCGCGATGTCGCGGGCCCTGATGATGGACCCGTCGATGCTGCTGCTCGACGAGCCGAGCGCCGGTCTCTCGCCGATGCGCCAGGACGAGACCTTCGTCAACGTCCAGCGGATCAACCGCGCCGGCGTCTCGATCATGATCGTCGAGCAGAACGCCCGCCGCGCGCTGCAGATCTGCGACCGCGGCTACGTGCTCGACCAGGGCCGCGACGCCTACGAGGGTCCCGGCCGCGAGCTGATGAACGATCCGAAGGTGATCGAGCTCTACCTCGGCACGCTCGCGACGACCAACGAGGTCACCACGAGCACGCCCACCGTCGGCGGCTGAGGCCGCCGCACCCCCGGGCCCGTCACCCGCCGAGAGGCGGGGGCGGGCCCGTCGTCGTCGAGGAGGAGGACCGGATGCGCCGCAGCGCCGCTCTGGTCGTCGTCGCGCTCGCGGCAGGGCTCCTCTCCGGCTGCGCACCCGGGCCGGTCTCGGACCTGCCGGCGGGCGTCTCCGTCGGCGTGCAGCAGAACCGCGACGACTACGGTCCCCGCCGGCTCGAGGTCCTGGTGACCAACACCGCCGACGAGCCCCTGGACGTCTGGGAGGCGCGGCTCGACTCCCCCGCCTTCACCGACCCGGCCGCCACCGACGGCCCGACCACGGTGCGCCCGGGGACGACGACCGCGCTCCGGCTGCAGCTCGCTCCCCCGGACTGCGCGGACCCCGGCGCGGACGCCCGTGTGAGGCTCGCCTTCACGCAGGGCGGGGTCTCGGGGACGGCCGTGGTCGCGCCGGACGATCCGCTCGGCAGCCTGCCGCGCATCCACGGCGAGGACTGCCTCGCACAGCGCGTGGCGGAGGTGGTGTCGATCGTGCCCGGAGACGCCGTCACGGTGGCGCAGGAGGGCGGACAGCCCGTCGCGCACCTGCCGCTCACCCTGACGCCGACGGGGGCCGACGGGGGCGTCTCGATCGCCTCGGTCGGACGCACGATCCTGCTCCGACCCGCCTCGGGACAGGACAGCTGGCCCGTCGGGGTGCCGATGGACGCCGGCGCCGCCACGACCCGCGTCGACCTCGCGATCGTGCCGAACAACTGCAACACGCACACCGTCTCCGAGGACAAGCGCGGCACGTTCTTCCCGGTCGCCGTCACGCTCGACGACGGCACCTCGGGCGTCGTCGCCGTCGGTGTCTCCGACGCCGTGCGCGGGGCGCTCTACCGCTTCATCGCCGAGGACTCCTGCCGCTGGCAGTGAGCGCCGGCGCACCACGGACATCGAGTCTCTCTCTGCGCTGGCACCCCCCGCCCGAGGGCCAGGACAGCGGCCGCCGTGCCGTAATTTTGGGGACAAGAAACATCGGCGCCGACACCTCGACCGGACTCCTCTCCCCCTGATCAGGGCCGGATTCCCGCTCTCCCCGGCACCGATTCCTTCCCCTTCCGCGTCCCCTCCCGGCGCCGCGGTCCCCGTCTTCGAAGGAGCCGACCCATGAAGAGCTACACCCCCGCACCCGTCGCCCTCGGCGCGACCTTCGGCACCGGTGCGATCGGCGACTACGAGCGCTGGTCCGTCGTCGGCGTCTACGCTCAGGTCGTCATCGCCGAGACCACCGGCGGCAAGCGCCGCAACTACAGCCGCTCGTTCGTGACCTACCGCCTGGCTCAGGAGGCGGAGCTCCTCCGCGCCTCCTGAGGCCGCACCGCCTCGCCGTCGAGCGCGCGTCCCCCCGGGGGCGCGCGCTCGACGCGTTGTGCGGCCAGCCCGCCGGCGATCGACGCCCCTCCGGCCATGCTGGTCGAGTAGCCGCGCAGCGAGACCATGCTGGTCGAGCAGCCGCGCAGCGGCGTATCGAGACCCGCCCACCGGTCCCCCAGCACCGAGCGCCGCGTCCCTGCCGGTCAGCAGCCGAGCAACGACTCCCGGGGACGACGAAGGGGCCCGGTCGGATGACCGGGCCCCTTCGCGCGTCGCGGCCGGAGCCGCAGGCGGGGTGCTAGTTCAGCGAGCCGTCGACGGTCTCCTCGAACGAGGTGACGTTGCCGGGGCCGTACTTGTAGATCGAGACGGACGCCTCGGTCGGGTCGCCGTTCTCGTCCCACGAGATCGGGCCGGAGAGGCCGTCGTAGTCGATGTCCTCACCGTCGGCGAGCAGCGCGGCGCAGTCGGCGAACGTGGTGCACTTCGTGCCCTCGGTCGAGACGTCCTGCAGGTTGTCGCGGATCGTCGCTCCGTCGGTCGCGCCGCCCTTGAGCGCGGCGAGCGCGGCGAGCACCGTGGCGTCGTACGACTCGGGGGCGTAGCTGAACACCGTCAGCGCGTCGTTCCCCTGCTCCTCGACGAGAGCCTGGAGGTTCGACTGGAACTCGTCGGACGCCTGCACACCGGGGTTGGTGAACTGGGCGCCGTCGATGTCGACGTTGGTGTCCGCATCGGTGATGACGCCGTAGTTGCCGTCCGTGCCGTAGAGGTTCGCGAAGTCGAAGCCCTTGGCCGCGAGCTGCTCGGCGATCGTGGTGATCTCGTCGAACGAGATGACGACGAGCGCGTCCGGGTTCGGGGCGAGCAGCGAGGTCAGCGCCGAGTTGAAGTCGGTCGAGGCCGGCTCGAAGATCTCCTCGGCCGCGACGGTCGCGCCGCCCGCCTCGAGGGTCTCCTTGATGTTCGACTCGAGGCCGGTGCCGTACGCGTCGTTCAGGTACAGGATCGAGACGTTGGTCTTGCCGTCGCCGAGGATCTTGTTGCCGAGGATGCGGCCCTGGAGCACGTCCGAGGGGGCGGTGCGCCAGTAGTAGCCGTCGTCGTCGTAGGTGGTGAAGTCCGGCGAGGTGTTGGCCGGCGAGATCTGGACGACGCCCGCCTGGGTCACCTGGTCGATGAACGTCTTCGAGACGCCCGAGGAGGCCGCACCGATGATGACGCTCGCGCCGTCGGCGATCAGCGAGGTCGCGGACTGCGTCGCGATGTCCGTCGTGGTGTCGCCGGAGTCCTTCTGCTCGACATCGATGGTGAGGCCGGCAGCGGCGTCGTTGATGTCCTTGACGGCGAGGTCGACGCCCGCGATCTCGGGCGGGCCGAGGACGGCCAGGGTGCCGGTCTGCGGGAGGATCGTGCCGATCTTCAGGGACAGGTCGCCGGACTCGCCGCCGTCGGTGCCCGCGTCTCCGCCGCCGCCGCTGGCGCAACCGGCGAGGACGAGAGCGCTGGCGCCCAGGAAGGCGACCCCGCTCAGGGTCGCCCGGAGGGATCGCGTACGGGCCGTCCCGGCCTTCGCGTGAACGCGCATGTTTCTCCTTGAGAGGTTCTGTCGTGGGAGCGGTGCCGGAGGCAACCGCTCGGCCAACCTAACCTTCGGAGAAGCCGTGAACAATACGGGGGTGTTTCAGATGCGTTTCGCGACCTGATCGTTACTTTTCGTCGTCGGAGCGCTCTCCCGCGACGCGATCCGCAGGTCCGGCCGTCACGCGTCGCCTCCGGCGCTCGGCCGAGACGAGGTCCACTGAGAAGATCGCCAGGGCCGCCCAGACGAGCGCGAAGCCGATCCAGCGCTCCGGCGGCATCTCCTCGTGCAGGAGGAAGGCGCCGACGACGAACTGCAGCACCGGCGTCAGGTACTGGATGAAGCCGACGATCGAGAGCGGCAGCCGCCGGGCGGCGCCCGCGAAGAGCAGCAGCGGCACCGCGGTGACGATGCCGGCCGAGGCGAGGATGAGCGCGTGCCCCGTGCCCTCCGTCGCCAGCGTCAGCCCGACGGTCGAGCCGACGACCAGCAGCTGCACGATCGCGAGCGGCGTGAGCCAGAGCGTCTCGAGCGTGAGACCGCTGACCGCGTCCATCCGGCCGCCGACCCGGCTCTTCACCAGGCCGTAGAGGCCGAAGGAGAAGGCGAGCGCCAGCGAGACCCAGGGGAAGGAGCCGTAGCCGACGGCGATCACGAGGACGGCGACGGCGCTGATCGCCATCGCGATCCACTGCGCCCGCCGCAGCCGCTCGCGCAGCACGATCACGCCGAGCAGCACCGTGACGAGCGGGTTCATGAAGTAGCCGAGCGCCGCCTCGATCACGTGGCCGGTGGTCGTCGCGATGACGTAGACCTGCCAGTTGATGTAGATCAGCACGCCGGCGATCGCCATCACGCCGAGCAGCCGCGGCTCGCGGAAGAGCGCCGCGAAGCCGCGCCAGCTGCGCGTCACCGTCAGCAGGAGCAGGCAGAAGACCAGCGAGAAGAGCACGCGCAGCGCGACGATCTCGAACGGCGAGGCGGGGGCCATCGCGATGAAGTAGAGCGGCATCGCGCCCCAGAGCAGGTAGGCGGCGAAGCCGAACCAGAGGCCGGTCGACGACAGCGCGCCGCCGGCGCCCTTCACGGGCAGGGCCTCGACGCCCTCGCCGGCCGCGGCGTCGCCCGTCGTCGGCGAGGCGGGTTCGGCGGGGAGGCGGGAGGCGGGCACCCGTCCGATGCTACGCAGGGCCGGCGCCCGCGGACCGCCCGGAACGGTCACCGGACGTCAGGATCAGGCCACCGGTCGCGAAGAGGACCGGGCGCACGACGAAGGGCCCGGCGACTCGCGTCGCCGGGCCCACTGCGCTGAAAGACGAAGGGCCCGGCGACTGTCGTCGCCGGGCCCTTCGGGGATCCGTCTCTAGCGGACCACGACCGCGAGGACGTCGCGGGCGGAGAGGACCAGCAGGTCGTCCCCACCGAACTTGACCTCGGTTCCGCCGTACTTGGAGTAGATGACCTTGTCACCGACGGCCACGTCGAGCGGGACGCGGTTGCCGTTGTCGTCGATGCGGCCGGGGCCGACGGCGACGACTTCGCCCTCCTGGGGCTTCTCCTTGGCGGTGTCGGGGATGACGAGACCGGAAGCAGTGACCTGCTCGGCCTCGACCTGCTTGATGACGATGCGATCTTCGAGCGGCTTGATGGACACCGACACGGTTGACCTCTTTCTTGACGACGACGGGGGCGGAGCGCCGCCGTTGGCAGACACGCTCCGAGAGTGCTAGCTCCACTGTAGAGGCTCCGCTGGCACTCGTGCAATCAGAGTGCCAGGCAGGCGCGCCGCGTCGGGCGGAGGGCGTGGCCTAGCATGGCCGGATGCAACGCGCCGAGCTGGTCGAGCTCCTCTCCCCCGAGGGCCTCCGGCTCCTCGACTCGCTCGACGGCTACCGCGCGGACGACCTGGTGCGCGCCGTCGCGGCGCTCCGCTCCGCCGGCCACTCCCCCGGCCTGGTGTCGGCCGTGCTGACCCAGGCGCGGCTGCGGGCGAAGGCGACCGGGAAGTTCGGCGAGTTCGCCCGGTCGATGCTCTTCACGGACGCCGGACTCGAGCAGGCGACCCGCCTCCGGGTCGCCGCGCTGCACGCCGGCCGCTTCTCCTCCGCCGGGCTCACCCGCATCGCCGACCTCGGCAGCGGCATCGGCGGCGACGCCCTCGCGATGGCGGCCATCGACCTCGAGGTGACCGCGGTGGACGCGGACGAGATCACCGCGACCCTGGCCAGCTTCAACCTCGCCCCGTTCCCCTCCGCACAGGCCGTGCACGCCGACGCCGAGGCGTTCGACCTGGACGGCTTCGACGCCGTCTACCTCGATCCGGCCCGCCGCACCGCCGGCCACCGCGAGACCCGGCGCCTCGACGATCCGGACGACTACTCCCCCTCGCTCGACTTCGCCTTCGGCCTCGCCGAGGCGCGGCCCGTGGGCGTGAAGCTCGGGCCGGGCTTCGACCGCGAGCGGATCCCCGCTGACGCGGAGGCGCAGTGGGTGTCGGTGGACGGCGAGCTCGTCGAGACGGGCCTGTGGTTCGGTCCGCTGGCGCGGCCGGGCGTCCGCCGGTCCGCGCTCCTGCTCTCGGCGACCGGCGCCGTGGAGCTCACCGCACCGGCCGACAGCGACGACGAGGAGGTGGGCGACCTCGGCGCGTTCGTGCACGAGCCGGACGGGTCCGCCATCCGCGCGCGCCTGCTCGGCGAGCTGGCCCGCACCAGCGGCTCGCGGATGCTCTCGCCCGGCATCGCCTACCTCACGGGCGACGAGCCGTCCGCGTCGCCGTTCCTGCGGAGCTTCCGCGTGCTCGCGGAGCTGCCCCTGGACGAGCGCACCCTCGCGCGCGAGCTGCGCGCCCGCGGCATCGGCGTCCTGGAGATCAAGAAGCGCGGCGTCGACGTCGACCCCGCGCGCTTCCGCAGGAAGCTCGGCCTGGCCGGGCGGGGCAGCGCCGTCCTGATCCTCACCAGGATCCAGGGGCGCCACCGCGCCCTGCTCGCCGAGCGCGTCTCCTGAGACCGGGCGCCGGCGCTCAGTAGCCGGAGGAGGAGGTCGCAGCGTCGAGGGCGACCACGAAGATCACGATCGTGACGGCGAGGTAGATCAGCGAGACCACGACGCCGGCGATGCCGGTGATGATCGCGGTCAGCGCGAAGCCGCGTGCTCCCGGCTCGCGACGGCGGCCGAGGAAGCCGAGCACGATCGCGGGCGCGGACAGGATGAAGCCGAAGCCCCAGCCGAAGATCGAGATGACCAGGCCGACGATGCCGAGGATCATGCCGGTGAGGCTCAGGGTCTTGGGCACCGTCGTGGGTGCCGGGACGTAGGCGTACTGCGGCGGCGCGGCGCTCGGGGCCGGCGGGAGCGGCGTCCCGTACGCGGGCGGCGGGGTGTCCTGGGCACCCTGTCCCGGTGCCGTCGGGGTGCCGCCCGAGTACGCGGGCGGGGCCGGGGGCGCCGGAGTGCCACCGGAGTGCACGGGCGGGGCCGGGGGCGCCGGCGGCACGGGGGGAGCAGGGGGGACGGGAGGGCCCTGTCGGTCGTCGGACCCGGGCCGGCTGCTGTCGCTCATGCCTCGAAGTCTAGAACGAGGCCGCCGACCGGCTCAGGCCGGGAGGTAGCCGTCCGTCCGGAGTCCGCCGACGAAGGCCGAGTAGGCGAGAGCGCCGACCAGCAGCAGCACGAGCGCGAGGTAGCCGAGGAGGAAGCCGGCGATCGCGAGTCCGCGGCCGCGCTGCCCCGAGCGGCGCGCCTGCGCGAAGCCGACGTGCCCGAGGACGATCGCGGCGGGCGCGAGCCCGAGGATGCCGCAGATCAGGGCGGCGACGGCGAGGCCGTTCAGCGGCGGGCGCGGTGCGGGAGCGCCGGGATGCGCGGCGCCGTCGAAGGCCTCCGGGCCGCCAGGGGCTCCGGAGGGAACGGCCTCCCCGGTCCAGCCGGACGCGGCACCGCCGGCCGCCGGCGGCGGAGCGGAGGCGGGGGACGGTGCTCCGGAGGGCGGCGCGTACCGCGGCGGCGGGGGCGGCACCGACCCCGGTGCCGGATCGCCGGTGGACTCGTCGTTCACGTCGCCCTCCTCGAGCGCTCCGCCGTCCCCGCCGTGCAGGGCGGGGCGGAGTGGATCAGTAGTTCGTCGTGCCCGCGATGCCTGCGAGGGAGAACAGGGTGACGAACAGGACGATGTAGACGATGATCGCGACGAAGCCGATCACGACGGCGGCGATCGCGAGTCCGCGGCCCTTCTCTCCGGTCCGCTTGATCTGCGAGAGAGCGATGAAGCCCAGGACGATTCCCACGATCGCGATGAAGAACGAGGCGATGAAGCCGATGATCGCCAGGATGTTGTAGCGGTCGGACGCGGGCGTGTACGGAGCGGTCATGGAAGATCCCCCTTGATCAGGAACGAGTGGATGCGCTCAGAGTGGCAGCGTCCCCGGAGGGCTGTCAAAACCCTGGACGGCGCTTGTGACGCGAGACGGCACTGCGGTAGAGCGCCTAGCGCACCTGGATCTCGGTGACGGGCAGCGTGGAATCGGCGCCGAAGGAGAGGCTCGAGGGCGCGTGCCCCGCCTCGATCAGCTGCGCGCCGAGCGCCGCGATCATCGCGCCGTTGTCGGTGCAGAGCGAGAGCGGGGGGATCCGCAGCGCGATGCCCGCCGCCGCGCAGCGCTCCTCGGCGAGCTCGCGGACCCGCGCGTTGGCGACCACTCCCCCGCCCAGCAGCAGCCGGGGCACCTCCCGGTCGACGCAGGCCGCGATCGCCTTGGTCAGCAGCACGTCCGCGACCGCCTCGCGGAAGCTCGCGGCGACGTCGGCGACCGGCACCTCCTCGCCCGCGTCCTGGCGCTTCTCCACCCAGCGCGCGACGGCGGTCTTCAGCCCCGAGAAGGAGAAGTCGTAGCGGTGCTTCTCCCTGTCCTTCGGGAGGGTGAGGCCGCGGGGGAAGCGGATGGCCCGCGGATCGCCGTCGGCGGCGACGCGGTCGATCTGCGGGCCGCCGGGGTAGGGCAGGCCGAGCACGCGGGCGACCTTGTCGAACGCCTCACCGGCCGCGTCGTCGATCGTCTCGCCGAGCAGCTCGACGTCGGAGACGAGATCGCGCACGTGCAGGAGCGAGGTGTGCCCGCCCGAGACGAGCAGCGCGATGGTCGGCACCTCGACCGGGCCGCCCTCGCCGCCGTCGGCGCGCAGGACGTCGGCGCCGACGTGCCCGACGAGGTGGTTGACCGCGTAGAGCGGCTTCCCGAGCGAGACCGCCAGCGCCTTGGCCGCGCCGACGCCGACCATCAGCGCCCCGGAGAGCCCGGGGCCGCTGGTGACCGCGATCGCGTCCAGCTCCTGCAGCGTGACGCCGGCCTCGGCGAGCGCCGTCCGCAGCGTCGGCTCGAGCGCCTCGAGGTGCGCGCGGGCGGCGACCTCGGGCACGACGCCGCCGTAGCGGGCGTGCTCCTCCATCGACGAGGCGATGGTGTTGGCGAGGAGCGTCGTGCCGCGGACGATGCCGATCCCGGTCTCGTCGCAGCTGGTCTCGATGCCGAGGACGATCGGACCGGCGGTCATGGCGACTCCTGTCGAGGGGCGGCGATCGGCGCGCGCATCACGAGCGCGTCGACGTTGTCGGGCTGGTAGTAGGCGGGGCGGACCCCGATCTCCTCGAAGCCCTCCGAGCGGTAGAGCGACTGGGCGGCCGGGTTGTCGGCACGGACCTCGAGGAAGACCTCGCGGGCACCGCGCTCGGCGGCGATGGCGACGAGGGCGCGCAGGAGGCGCCTGCCGAGTCCGGTGCGGCGCGCGGAGGCGAGCACCGCGATGGTCTGCACGTCGCCCTCGTGCGCGCCGACCGGGCAGAGCAGCCCGGCGTAGCCGACCAGCTCGCCCGCGTCCTCGGCGACCAGGTAGCGGGTGTGCCGGCTGCGGATCTCCTCGCGCATCATGGTGCGGGACCAGGCGTCGCTGGTGAACTCGGACTCCTCGATCGCCATGATCGCGTCGAGGTCGTGGACGGTGGCGTCGCGCAGCTCCGCGCTCACGCGGTGACCCGCTTGGGACCGGCGGAGAGCGTGACGTCGGGCGAGCGGAGGTAGAGCGGCTCGTCCGCCGCGGGGGCGCGACCGGCCGCGCGGGTGAGCGCGGCCACCACGCCCAGCTCGGCGGCGGACACCGTCTCCGCCTCGAGGCGGGGCAGCTCGGGGAAGGGCAGCGCGGGCGGCTTGTCGAGGCCGGGTCCGGCGGTGCGGACGGGCAGGCCCTGCTCGTCGAGGCCGGCGTAGGCGCTCCAGTAGAGCTCGCGGCGGCGCGCGTCGGTGACGACGAGGAAACCGTCCGCACGGCCGTGGCGCAGCGCGCCGAGTGCGACCGCGTCGTGCGAGACGACCGGGAGGGTGGGCACGCCGCGGCCGAACGCGAAGGCGCGGGCGGCGGCGATGCCGACCCGGAGTCCGGTGAAGGGGCCGGGGCCCATGCCGACGGCGACGGCCTCGATCGCGTCCGGGCCGATGCCGGCCGCCTCGAGGGCCTCCTCGATCAGCCGGCCGACGACCTCGGCGTGCCGCATGGTGTCGGTCTCGGTGCGCTCGGCCCGGACCGCCCCGTCGGCGCCGACGACGGCGACGGAGGTTCCGGAGGAGGTGTCGATCGCGAGCAGCACCCTGACAGGGTACCCGCGGGCGACGGGGCACCGGCCGAGGAGCCCGCGGCGCTCCGCAGCTGCTCGGTGGATCTCGATACGCCCTCTCCGAGGGCTGCTCGATCAGCACGGCCGGCGGACCTCTCCGACGGCTGTCCGGTCAGCAGGCGGACCATGCTGGTCGAGCAGCCGCGCAGCGGCGTCTCGAGACCCGCCGTCAGCAGAGCGGTCAGCGCCAGCCGGTGCCGCGGAAGCGCACCGTGCGCGGCTCGATCGGCTCCTCGCCGTCCTCCGCGTCGGAGCCGCCGGTCGGGCGCTCCAGGACGACGTCGAGCCACGAGTCCGCCACGCCGTCGAGCAGACCGGCGCCCCACTCGACCACGACGACCGAGTGCTCGAGGTCGAGGTCGAGGTCGTCCAGCTCCACCGCGGAGCCGACGCGGTAGGCGTCCACGTGCACGAGCGGCGGGCCGCCGTGCAGCGGCGGGTGCGTCCGCGCGATCACGAAGGTCGGGCTGGTCACCGGCCCGCGCACCCCGAGCCCCTCGCCGAGCCCGCGGGTGAAGGTCGTCTTGCCCGCCCCGAGCGGCCCGGTCAGCACCAGCAGGTCGCCGGCGCGCAGCACCCGGCCGAGGGAGCGGCCGAGCTCCTCCATCGCCTCCGGATCCGCGATCTCGACGGTGCGGTCGGCGAACCAGTCCCGCTCAGGCACGGACGCCTCCCGCAGAGCCGCCGACCGTCCTCCGTGGAACGCGGTGCCCGACCCGGGTGACGAGCTCGTAGTTGATGGTGCCGCACCAGCGCGCCCACTCGTCGACCGACGGGACCCCGGTGGTCGGGTCGCCCCAGAGCGTCACCGGGTCGCCGACCACGACGGGAGCATCCCCGACGTCGACGACGAACTGGTCCATCGCCACCCGCCCGGCGATGCGGTGCCGGCGCCCACCGATCGACACCTCGGCGACACCGGAGGCGGCGCGCGGGATCCCGTCGGCGTAGCCGAACGGCACCAGCGCGAGCGTCGTCTCGCCGGACGCGCGGTAGGCGTAGTCGTAGCTGACGCCCGTCCCCGCGGGCACTCGCCGCACTCCGGCCACCCGCCCCTGCAGGGTCATCGCCGGCACCAGGCCGAGCCCGAGGGACGTCTCGTCGTCGAACGGCGAGAGCCCGTACACGCCGATCCCGGTGCGCACCTGGTCGAGCCGCGCCTCCGGCAGGCGGAGCGCCGCGGCCGTCGCGGCCAGGTGCACCAGCGGCGCCGGCGTGCCGTGCGCGCGCAGCACCTCCTCCGCGCGGCGCAGCAGCGCGAGCTGCGCGAGGTCCTCCTCGCGCGAGGTGTTGGAGAGGTGCGAGAACAGCCCGGTGAGCTGCAGCGAGCCGCGCGCCGCGTGCTGCACGAGGGACTGCGCGAGCGGCACCCACTCCGCCTCCGCCGCCCCGTTGCGGCTGAGTCCGGTGTCGACCTTGAGCTGCACCGCCCCGCGCACGCCGCGGTCCTCGGCGGCCTGCGCGAGCCGGTCGAGCTGACCGACCGAGGAGACGGCGACCTCGATCCCGTGCTCGAGGGCGGTGTCGAAGTCCTGCTCGGGGTCGTGCAGCCAGCAGAGCACCGGCGCCAGGATCCCGGCCTCGCGGAGCGCGACCGCCTCGTCGAGATCGGCCGTGCCGAGCGCGTCCGCGCCGCCGGCGAGCGCCGCCTGCGCGACGGCGAGCGCGCCGTGCCCGTAGGCGTTCGCCTTGACGACCGCCATCAGCCGGGGCGCGGACGTCAGCTCCCGGAGCCGCGCCGTGTTCGCCGCGACGGCGTCCAGATCGATCAGCGCCTCGCGGAAGGCCAGCGGCGCGATCACGACTCGGCCACCACGAACGCGCAGGCGACCCCGGCGTCGTGGCTCATCGAGAGGTGCACCCGCGCGATCCCGCGCGACTCCGCCGCCGCGCGCGCCGCGCCGTGCAGGACGAAGGACGGATTCCCGTGCTCGTCCCGCTCGACCACCATGTCGTGCCAGCGCGCGCCGGCGGAGTCGCCCAGCGCCTTGATCAGCGCCTCCTTCGCCGCGAACCGTCCCGCCAGCGAGGGCGTCGGCAGGTCGCGTTCGCTCTCGGCGAACAGCCGCTCGCGGAGCCGGGGCGTGCGGGAGATCGCCCGCTCGAAGCGCGCGAGATCCACCACGTCCACGCCGATCCCGACGATCACGGCAGGGTCACTCGACCGTGACCGACTTGGCGAGGTTGCGCGGCTGGTCGACGTCGAGGCCCTTGGCCGAGGCGAGCTCCATCGCGAACATCTGCAGCGGCGTCACGGCGAGCAGCGGCTCGAACAGCGGGTCGGCCAGCGGGATCGGCACGACCTCGTCGGCGATCTGGATCGCGGCCGCGTCGCCCTGCTCGGCGATCGCGATCACCCGTGCCCCGCGCGCCTTGATCTCCTGGATGTTCGAGATCACCTTGCGCTGCAGCTCGTAGGACTCGCTCGGGCTCGGCACGATCACGAAGACGACCTGACCCGGCTCGATCAGCGCGATCGGCCCGTGCTTGAGCTCGCCCGCAGCGAAGCCCTCGGCGTGGATGTAGGCGAGCTCCTTGAGCTTGAGCGCGCCCTCGAGCGCCACCGGGTAGCCGACGTGGCGGCCGAGGAAGAGCACCGCGCGGGTGTCCGCCATCCAGCCCGCGAGCTGCGCGATCGCCTCGGAGGCGTCGAGCACCCGCGAGAGCTTCTCCGGGATCGCGGCGAGCTGCGCGGCCTGCGAGGCGATCAGCTCGGGCGTGGCCGCCCCGCGCACCGCGGCCAGGTGCAGGCCGAAGAGGTAGAGCGCCGCGATCTGCGCGACGAACGCCTTGGTCGAGGCGACCGCGACCTCCGGGCCGGCGTGGGTGTAGAGCACGGCGTCGGACTCGCGCGGGATCGTCGCCCCCTGCGTGTTGCAGACGGAGAGCGTCTTCGCGCCCTTCTCGCGGGCGTACTTGACGGCCATCAGCGTGTCCATGGTCTCGCCGGACTGGCTGATCGAGACGACCAGGGTGCGCGGGGTCAGCACCGGGTCGCGGTAGCGGAACTCGTGGCTCAGCTCGACCTCGACGGGCACGCGCGCCCACTTCTCGATCGCGTACTTGGCGACCATGCCGGAGTAGGCGGCGGTGCCGCAGGCGATCACGGTGATGCGGTCGATGTCGGTGAGGGTCGCGTCGAGCGACGCGAGCTCCGGCAGCACGATCGCGCCGTCCTGGATGCGGCCGAGCAGCGTCTTGGCGACGGCCTCCGGGCCCTCGCTGATCTCCTTGGCCATGAAGCTCGACCAGCCGCCCTTCTCGGAGGCGGAGGCGTCCCAGGCGATCTCGAACGGCTCGGTCTCGACGGGGTTTCCGAAGAAGTCGGTGACGGTCACCTCGTCCGGCGTGATGGTGACGATCTGGTCCTGCCCGATCGCGACCGCGCGGCGGGTGAACTCGACGAACGCGGCGACGTCGGAGCCGAGGAAGTTCTCGCCGTCGCCGAGGCCGATCACGAGCGGCGAGTTGCGGCGCGCGCCGACGACGACGCCGGGCTGGTCCTGGTGCAGCGCGAGCAGCGTGAAGGCGCCCTCGAGGCGCGCGACGACGGCCTGGAACGCGAGCACGAGATCGCCGGTGCGGCGGTGCTCGCGGGCGATCAGGTGCGCGGCGACCTCGGTGTCGGTCTCGCTCTCGAAGACCGCGCCCTCGGCGAGCAACTCCTCCTTGAGGGGCTGGAAGTTCTCGATGATGCCGTTGTGGATGACCGCGAGGCGCCCGTCGTCCGCGAGGTGCGGGTGCGCGTTGCGGTCGGTCGGGCCGCCGTGGGTCGCCCAGCGGGTGTGCCCGATGCCGGTGGTGCCCTGCGCGATCGGGTGCGCCTCGAGGTCGTCGACGAGGACGCTGAGCTTGCCGGAGCGCTTGCGGCTGTCGATCCGGCCGTCGGCGTCGATCACGGCCACACCGGCGGAGTCGTACCCGCGGTACTCCAGTCGCTTCAGTCCCCCGAGCAGCACGGCCAGGCTGTCGCGCGCGCCGACGTATCCAACGATTCCACACATGCGCTCGATCCTAATCGCGCGCGGGGGCGCTCCTGCGGCGACGGGGCCGAGCCGCGACGGCCGCTAGGATCGTGCAGATGTCCTCGTCAGCTCGCGAACCCGGGCGCGAGGCGCACCCCTCCCCGTTCGTCGAGATCGTCCGCTCCGACTGGGCCGAGCTCGCCCGCAGCACCGAGCTGCCGCTGAGCGAGACCGAGGTCGTGCAGCTGCGCGGGCTGGGCGACCGGCTGAGCCTCACCGAGGTCGCCGAGGTGTACCTCCCGCTGTCCCGGCTGCTCACCCTCTACGCCGGCGGCGCGCGCCAGCTGCACCGGGCGACGAGCACCTTCCTCGGCGAGCGCGCGCAGCCCACCCCGTTCGTGATCGGCGTGGCCGGCTCGGTCGCGGTCGGCAAGTCGACCATCGCCCGCCTGCTCCGCGAGCTGCTCGCCCGCTGGGACGACACCCCGCGCGTCGAGCTCGTGACGACCGACGGCTTCCTCCTGCCCAACAGCGAGCTGGAGCGGCGCGGGCTGATGAGCCGCAAGGGCTTCCCGGAGTCGTACGACCGCCGCGCGCTACTGCGCTTCGTCTCGGAGGTGAAGGGCGGGGCGGCCGAGGTGCGCGCTCCGTTCTACTCGCACCTCTCCTACGACATCGTCCGCGACGCCGAGATCGTGGTGCGGCGGCCCGACGTGCTGATCGTCGAGGGACTGAACGTCCTGCAGCCGCCCGCGCCCGGGCACGGCCTCGCGGTCAGCGATCTCTTCGACTTCACGGTCTACGTCGACGCGCGGACGAGCGACATCGCGCGCTGGTACGAGGAGCGGTTCCTCGCGCTGCAGCAGGGCGCCTTCGCGAGCCCGAACTCCTACTTCCACCGCTACGCCTCGCTGACGCCCGACGAGGCGCGCGAGCGGGCCCGCAGTATCTGGTCCTCGATCAACGAGCCGAACCTGCTGCAGAACGTGCGGCCCACGCGCTCGCGCGCGAGCCTCGTCCTGCGCAAGCAGGCCGACCACACCGTCTCCTCGGTGCTCCTCCGCAAGATCTGACGCGGAGTCCCGGCCGCTGACGCGCCGACGACGGCAGGTCTCGATACGCGCCTCCGGCGCTACTCGACCAGCATGGGAGGCGGCAGGTCTCGATGCGCGCCTCCGGCGCTGCTCGACCAGCACGCGGCGAGCAGGCCGAGTCATGCCGTGCCTCGCCCGGCGAGCAGGCGGAATCATGCTGATCGAGCAGCCCCGCAGGGGCGTCTCGAGATCCCCGGGCCAGCGGCGGGCGAGGACGCTAGACCGCGACGCGCAGCTGCTCGAGCACGACGGCCGCGAGGGACTCGGCCAGCCGGTCGGCGGTCTCCTTGGTGGAGGCCTCGACCATGACCCGCACCATCGGCTCGGTGCCCGAGGGTCGGAGCAGCACGCGCCCGCCGGTGCCGAGCTCGCGCTCCGCCTCGGCGATGGCGGCCGCGATGACGGCGTCGTCGTGCACGCCCTCGCGGTCGACGCCGCGGACGTTGACGAGCGTCTGCGGGAACACCCGCATCACCGAGGCGAGCTCGGCGAGCGACTTGCCGGTCCGCGCCACCTCGGCCGCGATCTGCAGCCCGGTGAGGACGCCGTCGCCGGTCGTCGCGAAGCGGCTCATGATGACGTGACCGGACTGCTCGCCACCGAGCGAGTAGCCGCCGTCGTTCATCGCCTCGAGCACGTAGCGGTCGCCCACGCCGGTCTCGATCACGCGGATGCCGGCGTCGGCCATCGCGGTCTTGAGGCCGAGATTGCTCATCACCGTGGCGACGAGCACGTTGTCGCGGAGGACGCCGCGACGGGCCATCGAGGTCGCGAGGATCGCCATGATCTGGTCGCCGTCGACGACGCGCCCCTCGGCGTCGACCGCGAGGCAGCGGTCCGCATCGCCGTCGTGCGCGATGCCGAGATCGGCGCCCGCCTCGCGGACCGCCTCGGCGACGTGGTCGAGGTGGGTCGAGCCCACCCCGTCGTTGATGTTGATGCCGTCCGGATCGTTGCCGATCACGGTGACGGTCGCGCCGGCGTCGGTGAAGACCTCCGGCGAGATGCCCGCGGCGGCGCCGTGCGCGCAGTCGATGACCACGTGCAGTCCGTCCAGGCGGGTGCTGCCGAGCGAGCCGAGCAGGTGGAGGACGTAGCGGTCCTCGGCGTCGGCGAAGCGGCGGATGCGGCCCACGTCGGGGCCGAGCGGCGTGAGCGGCGGGACGCCGAGAGCCGCCTCGATGCGGTTCTCGAGCTCGTCCGGGAGCTTGCGGCCGCCGGCCGCGAAGAACTTGATGCCGTTGTCGGCGGCGGGGTTGTGCGACGCCGAGATCATCACGCCGAAGTCGGCGCTCTCGTCGGCGATGAGGTAGGCGGCGGCGGGCGTGGGGATCACTCCCGCGTCCAGCACGTCGACGCCGGCGCTCGCGAGGCCGGCCGCGACGGCGGCACCGATGAACTGGCCCGAGATCCGAGGATCGCGGGCCAGGACGGCGAGGGGCCGACGGCCCTCCGCCCGGGCGGCCGCACCGAGTACACGGGCGGCCGCCTGGGCGAGGCCGAGGGCCAGGTCGGCCGTGACGTCGCGATTCGCGAGGCCACGGACGCCATCTGTTCCGAACAGGCGCGGCATGATGCCAGTCCCCTTCTGAAGCTGCTGATCGGCGGCCACGGGGGCCGCAGCGACTAGCGCTTCGAGAACTGGGACGCCTTGCGGGCCTTCTTGAGACCGGCCTTCTTGCGCTCGATGACGCGAGCGTCGCGGGTGAGGAAGCCGGCCTTCTTCAGAATGGCGCGGTTGTTCTCGCGGTCGATCTCGTTCAGCGCACGCGCGATCGCGAGGCGGAGCGCGCCGGCCTGGCCGGAGGGGCCGCCGCCGGTGATCTTCGCGACCACGTCGTACGAGCCGAGGAGGTCGAGGACCTTGAACGGGTCGTTGATCAGCTGCTGGTGCAGCTTGTTGGGGAAGTACTCCGCGAACTCGCGGGCGTTCACGGTCAGGCTGCCGGAGCCCGGGACCAGGCGCACGCGGGCGATGGCCTGCTTGCGACGGCCCACGGCTGCGCCGGAGACGTTGAGGACGGCGCGGGGCGTCGAGGACGCCTCGGTGGCCGGGCTTTCGGTGGAGTAGCTCTCGGGAGCCACGTCGATCTGGTCTGCGATCTTCGCCACGGTGTAGGTGATCCTTTGTCTTCGAAGTCTGGGGTGTCGGGGAGGGCCGGAGCCTACTGGGCGACCTGGGTGAAGGCGTACGCCTTGGGCTGCTGAGCCGCGTGAGGGTGCTCGGTGCCCGTGTAGACCTTCAGCTTGCGCAGCTGCGCACGACCGAGGGAGTTCTTGGGGAGCATTCCGCGGATGGCCTTCTCGACGGCGTGGATCGGGTTCTTCTCGAGGAGCTCGGCGTACGTGGTGGCCGTGAGGCCGCCCGGGTAGCCGGAGTGGCGGTACGCCTTCTTCTGGAGGAGCTTCTGGCCGGTGAGGGCCACCTTCTCGGCGTTGACGATGATGACGAAGTCGCCCATGTCCATGTGCGGCGCGAACGTCGGCTTGTGCTTGCCGCGCAGGAGCGCAGCGGCGTGGGTGGCCAGACGGCCGAGCACGACGTCGGACGCGTCGATGACGATCCAGTCGTGCTGGACGTCAGCCGGCTTCGGAGAAAAAGTGCGAGTCACGTGAGTGCTGCTTTCTGATCGGAGTGAGGAGTTCGTGAATCCCGCTCCGTGGCCGTTCGACCCGCGAGGGGGCCGAACCGATCCGGTGGAGGGCTCAACTTCGGGTGCCGGCACGCGGCCGAGAACACCAAGGGTCGACAGTACAGCAATCCGCATCGGAGCGGAAGCTCACGGGCTCGCCGCCGCGCTCCCCCGCGCGGTCCGGGTCAGGAGTCGTCCTGTCCCAGCGCGGCCAGGACCTCGGTCGCCAGCTCCTCGAGCGGGGCCTGGCCGCCGACGTAGGAGCGGAGCGAGAGCAGCCGGTCCCCGGCCAGCACGACGACCGTGGCGGCCGGGTCGACCGCCGGGTCGCCGGCGCGGAAGAAGGCGGCGTCGCCCAGCCCGCTCGGCTCGACGGGGGCCTCGGACTCCTGCGCGGTGACGTCGGCCGTGGTGGCGCCGGTGGCCGTCTGCAGGACGAGCGCGGCGGGGTTGCCTGCCATCGCCCAGGCGCAGCCCGAGCCCTGGTCCGAGGCGGTGACGAAGCCCTCGGGCAGCTCGAGGGCCGCCTCGATCGCCGTCACCGGCAGCACCGCGGCGCAGTCGAGGACCTCGACCGTCGCACCGGCGGTCGGCTCGGCCGCGGGAGTGGTCGGCACCGCGGTGGGCACGGCGGTCGGCGCGGTGGTGTCCACCGCGGCGGCGGGCGCCCGGTCCGGCACGTCGATCGCCGACGACGAGCAGCCGGCCAGCAGCAGCGCCGCCGGCAGGACGAGCGCGGCGACGAGCGCGCTCCCGCGGTGGTTCCTGCGGATCACTCGTCGTCCTCCCCCTGGGCGTCCCCGCCGGGCAGGGTGCGCTTCACCCGGGTGAGCACCGCCCGCTCGGCCAGTTCCGAGTCCTCAGGGTAATCGACCTCGCGCAGGATGAGGCCGCGCGCCGGCATGACCGCGAAGGCGTTCGTGCGGCGGGCGGCGTCGCGCAGCAGCGGGAGCTCGCCCGCCTCCAGCTTGCCGATCCCCACGGCCACGCAGGAGCCGACGAGGGCGCGCACCATGCTGTGGCAGAAGGCGTCGGCGCGCAGGTGGGCGTGCAGCACGCCGTCCTCGTCCCGCTCCCAGGTGAAGTCGAGGAGGCTGCGGATGGTGGTGGCTCCGACGCGCGCGCGGCAGAACGAGGCGTAGTCGTGCAGGCCGAGCAGCGACTCGGCCGCCTGCGCCATCACGCCCTCGTCGACCGCCTCGTTGATCCAGGTCGTGAAGCCGCGCTCGAGCGGCCGCCGCAGCGAGGTGCGATCGGCGAGCCGGTACTCGTAGCGCCGCCAGCGCGCGGAGAAGCGCGCGTCGAAGCCCTCGGGCGCCCGGGTCACCCGGTGCACGGACAGGTCCGAGTACTGACCGAGGATGCCCTGGAGCTTGCGCTGGAGCACGACCTCGGGCGCGACCTTCTCGGTGCCGGCCCGCGGGCTGCCGTTCAGGCGCGACCACTGCTGGGGCGTGAGGTCCAGGTGCGCCACCTGCGCGCTCGCGTGCACGCCGGCGTCGGTGCGGCCCGCGACGGTGACCACCGTCCGCTCCTCCGAGCGCAGCAGCACGCCGAGCGCGTCCTCGAGGACGCCCTGCACCGTGCGGAGGCCGGGCTGGAGCGCCCAGCCCGCGAAGTGGGTGCCGTCGTAGGCCAGATCGAGGCGGACGCGGTGGAGCACCCGACGAGTCTAGGTCGTCCGCCGGGCCGTTCCGGGTCGCCGGATCAGCCGGCCGAGAGCCGGACGCCGAGCGAGTCGAAGACGGCCACCGCCCAGTCGGCGAGGACGTCCTGGTCCCCGACGAAGGACTCGACGTGCAGCTCGTAGCCGCCCGCCAGGACGGCCAGCTGGGACGGCGTCGCCGCCGAGCCCTCGAGCCGGTAGGCCGCCTCCCCCAGCGGAGCCGGCACGGCGCCGACGGCCTCCCCCGCACCGGCGAACGTCTCCGCGAGCCGCGCGGACCCGACGCTGACGAGGACCGCGGACGGATTTCCGGCGATGCCGTAGGAGCAGGAGTCCTCCGCCTGGACGAGCACGGCCGTTCCGGCGGGCAGTCCGACCGCCGTCTCGACCGCCGAGGCGGGCAGTGCCGCGGAGCAGTCGAGGGCGGGAGCCGACGGCGCGACGGTCGCAGCGGTCGCGCTGGGCACGGACTCGGGGGCGGCGATCGCGCTCGGCGCCGTCGTGCGCGCCGACTCCGGCACGTCGACGACCCCGGTGGAGGAGCAGCCCGCCAGCAGGGCCGTAGCGGCGAGGAGCAGGACCGCATGGTGCGCGCGCACGGAACTCCTCCTGCTGGCCGACGAGGACGGGGGTCCGGGTACCGGACGCATCCCGACCCTCTGTCGGGACGATCCCGCCATCGTAAGCGACGTTCCGCGCCACCGAGCACTCAGGAGTGCCACGGCCGGGAACGACGAGAGCCCCCCGTCCCCGAGGGGGCGGAGGGCTCTCGAGACGTGCTCGGGACTACTTGGTCTCGGCGGTCGTCTCGACCGGGGCGTCCTCGACGGGCGCGTCCTGGACGGTCGCGTCGGCCTCGGTCGCGTCGGCGACGGGCGCCTCCTCGACAGTGGCGTCCTCGGCGGGGGCGTCCGCGACGACGGTCTCGTCCTCGACCGGAGCCGAGACGGGAGCGGCGCCGGTGCGCGACTTCTTGACCTTCGGCGTCACGGGCTCGAGGACGAGCTCGATGACCGCCATCGGGGCGTTGTCGCCCTTGCGGGGACCGATCTTCGTGATGCGGGTGTAGCCGCCCTCACGCTCGGCGACGAGCGGCGCGATCTCGGTGAAGAGCTCGTGCACGACGCTCTTGTCGCCGATGGTCGCGAGGACGCGGCGGCGGGCGTGCAGGTCGCCGCGCTTCGCGAACGTCACCAGACGCTCGGCGAGGGGACGCAGGCGCTTGGCCTTGGTCTCGGTCGTCTTGATGCTCTTGTGCGTGAACAGGGCCGCGGCCAGGTTCGCGAGCAGCAGACGCTCGTGTGCGGGACCGCCTCCGAGGCGGGGGCCCT
The DNA here is from genome assembly GCF_022815495.1 of Rathayibacter sp. VKM Ac-2929. NCBI lineage: Bacteria > Bacillati > Actinomycetota > Actinomycetes > Micrococcales > Microbacteriaceae > Rathayibacter > Rathayibacter sp. VKM Ac-2929. The sequence continues at coordinate 450,572 of NZ_JALGRV010000005.1, read as the reverse complement.
TCGTGGGCTTGGGCATGGCTTTACTCCAGTACTAAAGGGGTGTCAGAAGGTCGAACGCCGGAGCGGAGACCTAGATGCTCTCGTCGTCGTAGCTGTAGAAGTGGGCGCCGTCGAACCCGGGGACCGAGTCCTTCAGCGACAGGCCCAGCTCAGTCAGCTTCTCCTTGACCTCATCCACCGACTTCTGACCGAAGTTGCGGATGTTCATGAGCTGCGTCTCCGAGAGGGCGACGAGCTCATTGACGTTGTTGATGCCCTCGCGCTTGAGGCAGTTGTAGCTGCGCACCGAGAGGTCGAGGTCCTCGATGGGCATGGACAGCTCGGTCGAGAGGACGGCGTCGACCGGCGCGGGGCCGATCTCGATGCCCTCGGCCGCGTTGTTCAGCTCGCGGGCGAGTCCGAACAGCTCGGTCAGCGTGCGACCGGCCGACGCGATGGCGTCGCGCGGCGTGATCGCCGGCTTCGACTCGACGTCGACGACGAGGCGGTCGAAGTCGGTGCGCTCGCCGGCACGGGTGGCCTCGACGCGGTAGGTGACCTTGAGCACGGGCGAGTAGATCGAGTCGACCGGGATCTGGCCGGCCTCGGAGAACTCGCTGCGGTTCTGGGTCGCCGACACGTAGCCGCGGCCGCGCTCGATGGTGAGCTCGAGCTCGAACTTCGCCTTGTCGTTCAGGGTCGCGATGACGAGGTCCGGGTTGTGGATCTCGACACCGGCCGGAGCCGAGATGTCGGCGGCGGTGACCTGGCCGGCGCCCTGCTTGCGCAGGTAGGCGGTGATCGGCTCGTCGTGCTCGGAGGAGACGACGAGTCCCTTGATGTTCAGGATGATCTCGGTGACGTCCTCGCGGACGCCCGGGACGGTCGTGAACTCGTGCAGGACTCCGTCGATCCGGATGCTGGTGACAGCGGCGCCGGGGATGGAGGACAGCAGGGTGCGACGCAGCGAGTTGCCGAGCGTGTAGCCGAAGCCGGGCTCGAGGGGCTCGATGACGAAGCGGGAACGGAACTCCGAGATGTTCTCCTCGGTGAGCGTCGGACGCTGTGCGATAAGCACTGTTGATTCCTTTCGATCACGTGTCCGCTATATGACACGTGCGTTTGCGAGTCTGAAGTTGTGAAAGAAATGCGCGATCCGCCGGCCGGCCTCACGTCGCGCTGGAGAGCGCTTCGTTCGGCCGGCCGACGGCTGCGAGTGCTGCGTTAGACGCGACGGCGCTTCGGCGGGCGGCAGCCGTTGTGCGCCTGCGGGGTGACGTCGTTGATCGAGCCGACCTCGAGGCCTGCGGCCTGGAGCGAGCGGATCGCGGTCTCGCGACCCGAGCCCGGGCCCTTCACGAAGACGTCGACCTTCTTCATGCCGTGCTCCTGCGCCTGACGCGCGGCCGACTCGGCAGCGAGCTGGGCGGCGAACGGCGTCGACTTGCGCGAGCCCTTGAAGCCGACTCCACCGGACGAGGCCCAGCTGATGACGGCCCCGGCGGGGTCGGTGATCGACACGATGGTGTTGTTGAACGTCGACTTGATGTGGGCCTGGCCCACAGCGATGTTCTTCTTCTCCTTGCGGCGCGGCTTGCGCGCGGCCGACTTGGGGGTAGCCACTTGTTATCTCCTCTAGGTCCGTGTCGCCCGCGTTACTTGCGGCCGGCCTTCTTCTTGCCGGCGACGGTGCGCTTCGGGCCCTTGCGGGTGCGAGCGTTCGTCTTGGTGCGCTGTCCACGGACCGGGAGGCCGCGACGGTGGCGGATGCCCTCGTAGGACCCGATCTCGACCTTGCGGCGGATGTCGGCGGCGACCTCGCGGCGGAGGTCTCCCTCCACCTTGTAGTTGCCCTCGATGTAGTCGCGGAGCGCGACGAGCTGGTCGTCGGTGAGGTCCTTGACGCGGATGTTGCCGTCGATCCCCGTGTCGCTCAGCGTCTTCAGCGCGCTCGTGCGGCCGACTCCGTAGATGTAGGTCAGTGCGACCTCCACGCGCTTCTCGCGCGGGATGTCTACTCCTGCCAGACGTGCCATGGTGGCTTCTCCTGTGAGTGAGTGGAGGTGTGAAGCAACGTCGGTGCCTCGGCCTCCGACCGAAGGTGTCCTCGCCGTTCACTCCGGGAGACCCGGGGTGCTGCGCGATTTCTGACGTTGCGGGGTGGTGTGTTGCCGTGCTGCTGGGCGGTTTCCCGCCCGCGCTCCTCGCAGGAGCGCCGGGAGTCCCGGAGGACTAGCCCTGGCGCTGCTTGTGGCGGGGGTTGCTGCTGCAGATGACCATCACGTTGCCGTGGCGGCGGATGATCTTGCAGTGGTCGCAGATGCGCTTGACGCTGGGGTTGACCTTCATTGTTCTGTTCCTTGTTTTCGCTGGCGTCGTGCTCCCGGCGGATGCCGGGGCCGTTCCTTACAGGACACGCACGTCGCGAACTGAGCGGAGCGAACGTCTACTTGTAGCGGTAGACGATCCGGCCGCGGGTCAGGTCGTAGGGGCTGAGCTCCACGATCACGCGGTCCTCGGGGAGGATGCGGATGTAGTGCTGACGCATCTTGCCCGAGATGTGGGCGAGAACCTTGTGTCCGTTGGTGAGCTCCACGCGGAACATCGCGTTGGGGAGCGCCTCGACAACCGCACCTTCGATTTCGATGACACCGTCTTTTTTGGCCATAGCCTCACTGTCGTTCGGAAGTAGTGTGTGTACTGGTCGTGCGAATGCTTCCGCGACGATCCTCCCCCCGGGCGGAGCCCGGGAAGCGGTGCGCGGGCGTGCCGGAGCACGCGCAAACACCAAGGGTCGATACTACGCGAATCCCCGCTTCTCCGCCAGCCCGGGCGTGTCGCCTCAGGGCGGGGGCGGGCACTCACCGCGGACGGCGGTGTGCGCGCCGCGGAGCGCGAGCACGACGGCCGCCGCCTAGGCTCTCCCTCGTCGAAGGGACCGCGGATGGCGCGCACGGAGAAGACGACGGACGGCACGGCGAGGAGCCGGCGGAGCTGGTACTCGCACCCCCTGGTGACCGTGCTCGTCGCGATCGTCGTCATCGCCCTCGTGCAGACGTTCTTCGTGAAGGTGTACACCGTGCCGACCGGCTCGATGGAGAACACGCTGCAGGGCGGCGGCTTCTTCGGCGACCGCATCCTGGTCGACCGCACCGCGGCGCTCCACGGCGAGCCGGAGTCGGAGCAGATCGTCGTCTTCTCGCGCGACGCGCGCTGGGGTGCGACCGACGCGGTCGGGAACCCGCTCTCCGAGGCGGTCAAGTACTTCGGCGACGTCACGAGCATCGGCCCGTCGCACGAGGAGTTCCTCGTGAAGCGCGTGATCGCGACCGCCGGCCAGACGGTCTCCTGCTGCGACGCCGAGGGGCACGTGCTCGTGGACGGGCAGCCGCTCGCGGGCGACTACGTCTTCGAGGACTTCCCGTTCACCCCCGGCACCCAGGACTGCGACTCGCAGCCCGCCTCCACCCGCTGCTTCCAGGAGTACACGGTGCCGGAGGACACGCTCTTCGTCCTCGGTGACCACCGCTCGAACTCCAACGACTCGCTCGGCGACTGCCGCGGGGCGCCGGGCCCGATCGACTCCTGCGTGAAGACGGTGCCGATCGAGCGCGTGGTCGGGCGCGTCTTCGCCGTGGCCTGGCCGCTGACCCGCTGGCGCCTCTTCTAGCCCGGGTCGCCCCCGGAACCGCGAAGGGGCGGGGCCGGATGCCGGAGCACCCGATCCCGCCCCTCCGGACGCCGCCTCGCGAGATCAGCCGCGGACGACCGCGACGACCCGCGCGAACAGCGGGTGGTCCGCGCCGAGGCCGGTCACCTCGGCGACGAACTCCTCCGGCGACAGCGCCGCCAGCTTCTCCTTCAGCTCGACGCTCTGCGGGTCCTCCGGCACGTCGAAGCGGAGGGCCGCGCCGATCGCCGTCAGCAGTCCGGTCGGCACGTGCCCGCGCTCGGCGAGCTCGGCCGCCGGGCCGATGAAGCGCTCGTGCCGCGAGAGCTTGCGCAGCGGCTGGCGCCCGACCCGGTCCACCGTGTCGGTGAGACCCGGGTTCGCGAAGCGCTTCAGCGTCTTCTGGAGGTAGGCCTCCTGCTCCTCGTCGCTGAAGCCGTGCTTCTCGACGATCAGCGTCTTGGTGTCCTCGAGCGCGGCCTTCACCGCGTCGTGCACCTCGGGCAGCGCGAGCGCGTCCGACAGCTTGTGCGCGCCGGCCGCGAAGCCGACGTACGCCGCGGTGGCGTGCCCGGTGTTCACCGTGAAGAGCTTGCGCTCGATGAACGGCTCGAGATCGTCCACCCAGGTGGCGCCGGGGATCTCGGGCTCGGAGCCCTCGAACGGCGTGCGGTCGACGACCCACTCGAAGAAGCTCTCGACCGTGACGTCGAGACCCTGGCCGGCCGCCTGGTTCGGCACGATGCGGTCGACCGCGGTGTCCGCGAAGACCGCGCGGGAGCGCAGGCGCTCCCACTCGTCCGCACCGAGGCTCGCGGCGACCTCGGTCTGCAGCAGCCGGGTCGCGTTGATCGCGTTCTCGCAGGCCATCACGGCGAGGCGGGGCGCGGAGTCCGCGCGGGCGGCGAGGCCCTTCGCGATCACCGGGGCGACGAAGCGCAGGATGTTCGGACCCACCGCGGTGGTGACGAGGTCGGCGGCGGCGATCTCGCGGACGAGGGCCTCCTCGTCGCTCGCCGAGTTGATCGCGCGGAAGCCGTCGACGACGTGCGTCGCGGACGACTCCCCCACCTCGTGCACCTCGTAGCTGTCGGCGGCGGCGAGCTGATCGATCAGTGCCGCGTTGACGTCGGCGAAGACGAGCTCGTAGCCGGCACCGTGCAGGATCAGCCCGACGAAGCCGCGGCCGATGTTGCCGGCGCCGAAGTGGACGGCGGTGGGCATCAGGAGTTGACCTCGCCCAGCAGCGCGTAGAGCGACTGCGCGTCCGGGGCGTCGAGGAGCTTCTGCACCTCGTCCTCCTCGGAGAAGATGATCGCGATCTTCGAGAGGATCTCGAGGTGCTCGTTGTTGACGCCGGCGATGCCGACGACGAAGCGGACCTCGTTGCCGTCCCAGTCGATCGGCTGCGCGTAGCGGACGAAGGACAGCGCCGAGGAGCGGATCTCGTCCTTCGCGTCGTTCGTGCCGTGCGGGATGGCGAGCAGGTTGCCCATGTAGGTGGAGACGGTCGCCTCGCGGGCGAGCATCGCCTCGTGGTAGGCGGGCGTGACGGCGCCGACGCCGACCAGCATGTCGGCGGCCTCCTTGATGGCGGTCTCCTTCGACGTGGCGGTGCCGGAGGCGTTGATCTGTCCGATGGTGAGCACATCGCTCATGGCGTGCGTCCTTTCCGTGGGTGGTGAACGAATGAGGGAACCCGCAGGGGCGAGCGGAGCGTCTCCGCCACGTCGCACCCTACGGGCTCCCTCAGGGGTGTTCCCGACTACTTGCCGTGCTGCTCCGCGACGAGCGAGACGACCTCGTCGTACTTGGGGCTGTTCATGAAGTTGTCGACGGAGACGTGGATCGCGCCCGGCGTGCGCTGACGCGCCCGCTCGGTCAGCTCGGCCTGGGTGATGACCAGGTCGACGTCGTCCTCGAGAGCCGCGATCGCCTTGTTGGTGACCGTGACGTCCTCGAAGCCCGCCTTCTTCATCTTGTTGCGCAGGACGGAGGCGCCCATGGCGGACGATCCCATCCCGGCGTCGCAGGCGAAGACGATGTTGCGCACCTGCGTGGCGGTGGCGGTCGCCGAGGCGCCGTCCTGGTTGGACGCGCCGCTCGCGTTGAGGAGCGAGCCGACGGCGCTCTCCTTGCCCTTGTTCGACGAGTTGGCGGCGACGGCGGCGGCGAGCTTGTCGTCACCGGCCTCCATGGCGTCGAGGTCGCGCTTGCGGCTGCCGCGGATGATGAACGACGCGACGACGAACGACACGGCCATCGAGAGCAGGACCGAGAGGATCACGCCGAGGTAGCTGTCACGCGAGGTCTGCAGGAGCACCGCGATGATCGATCCCGGGGACGCCGGGGCGACGAGGCCGGAGTCGAACGCGACGTTGGTCGCGACGCCCGTCATGCCGCCGAGGATGACGGCCGCGACGAGCGCGGGCTTCATCAGCACGTAGGGGAAGTAGATCTCGTGGATGCCGCCGACGAAGTGGATCAGCGCGGCGCCGGGGGCGGAGCCGCGGGCGATGCCCACTCCGAAGATCGCGAAGGCGAGCAGCACGCCCATGCCGGGGCCGGGGTTGGCCTCGAGCAGGAACAGATACGACTTGCCCTGGTCCTGCGCCATGACGGTGCCGAGCGGGGTGAGGACGCCCTGGTTGATGGCGTTGTTGAGGAACAGGATCTTGGCCGGCTCGATGAAGATCGAGGTCAGCGGCAGCAGGCCCGCGTTCACCAGGAGGTCGACGCCGTCGCCGAGGATCTTGGTGAGGAACGAGATGATCGGCGCGATGCCGAAGAACGCGCCCAGCGAGAGGAGCATGCCGAGGATTCCGGCGGAGAAGTTGTTGACCAGCATCTCGAAGCCGGGCTTGATCTTGCCGTCCCAGATCGAGTCGACCTTCTTCATCAGCCACGCGGCGAGCGGGCCGATGATCATGGCGCCGAGGAACATCGGGATGGTGGCGCCGACGATGACGCCCATGGTGGCGATCGAGGCGACCACGCCACCGCGCTGGCCGTAGACCATGCGGCCACCGGTGTTCGCGATGAGCAGCGGGAGCAGGTAGGTGATCATCGGGGCGACGAGACCGATGTACTGCTGGAAGGTCGCGCCGTCCTCACCGGCGGCGAGCTGGGTGCGGGCACCCTCCCAGCCGATCTGGGCCGCGTCTCCGAAGCCGCCGAGGATGCCGTTGGGCAGCCAGCCCGCGGCGATGAAGAGCGAGGTGATGAGACCCCACGCGATGAAGGCCGCGATGTTCGGCATGACCATCCCCGAGAGGAAGGTGCCGAATCGCTGGACGTGGACGCGCGTACCTCCGCGCGTCGACGTCGCTGACGTCGTTGTCATGTGGTGTGTTCTCCGATTCTGAGGGTGGGAGATCCGGTCGCTCCTGAGGCGGGCCGGGCTCCCGCGGGGCGGGACGAGACGGGGTGGTGCAGGGGTGGTGCGGGATGGTGCGGTGGTGCGGGGTGGTGCTGCGGAGGATCGCGCGGATGCGGGCCGCGCGATCCCCGGGATCAGGAGGCGGCGATCGCCTCGGTGACGGCGGACCGGGCGTCCGCCGCGCTGTCGGCCGCGAGGGCGAGCTCGGCGTAGCGCCTCGCGTCCTCGAGGGTGTGCTCGGCCAGCTCGGCGCGGACGTCGGCGAGAGCCGACGGCGACATCGAGAGGGTCGTCGCGCCGAGGCCCACGAGGACCACGGCGAGCAGCGGATCCGCGGCGGCCTCGCCGCAGATGCCGACGGGCTTGCCCAGTGCGGCGCCCGCGCGGCCGACCTCGCCGACGAGGCGGAGGACGGCGGGGTGCCACGGGTCCTGGAAGGCGGACACGGTGCCGAGCATCCGGTCCGCCGCCAGGGTGTACTGGGTCAGGTCGTTGGTGCCGATGGAGGCGAAGTCGGCGACTCCGAGGATCCGGTCGGCGAGCAGGGCGGAGGAGGGGACCTCCACCATCACGCCGGCGGTGCGGATCCCGAGCTCCTTGGCCATGGAGGTGAAGTAGCGGGTCTCGTCGACCGTCGCGACCATCGGCGCCATGACCCAGAGGTCGGCGTCGGTCGCGGCGTCGGCCTGGGCGAGCGCGGTGAGCTGGTCGCGGAGGATCTGCTCGCTCGCTCGCAGGGCGCGGAGGCCGCGGAGACCGAGCGCCGGGTTCTCCTCGTGGTTGTCGTTGAGGAAGGCGAGCGGCTTGTCGGCGCCGGCGTCGAGCGCGCGCACCACGACCTTGCGGCCGGGGAAGGCGGCGAGGAGGCGGGTGTACTGCTCGGCCTGCTCGGCGACGGTCGGGGCCTCCTTCGCGTCGAGGAAGAGGAACTCGGTGCGGAACAGGCCCACGCCCTCCGCGCCGAGCTCGACGGCGTTCTCGGCGCCGTCGGCCGAGCCGAGGTTCGCCAGCAGCGGCACGGCGTGACCGTCCGCGAGTGCGCCGGGGACGACGGGGGCGGCGAGCATCTCGGCGCGCTCCGCGATCGAGGACTTCGCGTCGCCGATCTCGACGTCGGACGGGTTCACCGTCACGACACCGGAGGAGGCGTCGAGGATGACGAGCTGGCCGTCGCGCAGGTCGAGTGCGCCGGTGGTGCCGACGATGGCGGTGATCGACTTCTCGCGGGCGAGGATCGCCGTGTGCGAGGTCGGGCCGCCGTCGCTCGTGATCAGGCCGAGGACCTTCTCGAGGTCGAGCAGCGCGGTGTCGGCCGGCGCGAGGTCGCGGGCGACGAGCACGAACGGCTCGTCCGACTCCGGGACGCCGGGCGCCGGGACGCCGCGCAGGTGGGCGACGACCCGCTGCGAGACGTCGTCGAGGTCGGTCGCGCGCTCGGCCATGTAGCCGCCCATCGCGACCAGCAGGTCGCGGAAGCCGGCGAACGCCTCGTGCACCGCGCGCTCGGCGGTCTTGCCGGTCGCGAGCCGCGCCTTGACGTCGTCCGCGAGCGAGGGGTCCTCCGCCATCAGCGCCTGCGCGTCGAGGACGTCCTTCGCCGAGCCGCCGGCGCGCTCACCGCGGTGGCGGATGGTCGCGGCGGTCGCCGACAGCGAGGCGACCGCGCGCTCCTCCTCCTGCGCGACGGAGCGGGTGCTGGCAGTGTCCTCGGGCTCGGGGAGCGGGTCGGGCATGCGCAGCACCGGCCCGAGGGCCAGGCCGCGGCCGACTCCGGTGCCCTGGAGCTTCGCGGAGGCGTAGGCGGTGGAAGGAGTGGACAGCGTCATGGGTTCCCGGTTCCTGTCGTGCGTCTCGTCGGTGAGAGGGCGGTGGGGGTCGAGGGGGTGGAAGTCAGGAGGAGCTGATGCGACCCATTGAGGGTCGCCGTCACGACTCGCGGTCTTCCGCGGCTGCCGGCGCCGTGTGCGCCGGGGCTGCCGCCTTTCGTGACGCTATGCGTCACGCATCGTGATCGGTGGAGAGGAAGTCGCTGAGCTCGTCGAGGACGGTCTGCTCGTTGTCGCCCTCGACCGAGAGGGTCAGCGAGTCGCCGTGCTCGATGCCGAGCGAGATGATGCCGAGGATCGAGGCCGCGTTCACCGCGGTGCCCTCGCCCTTCTTCACCAGGACCTTCTGACCCGACTTCGCCGCAGCCTGGCTGAAGAGCGAGGCGGGGCGGGCGTGGAGGCCCTTCGACGATGCAACCTGCACGGTGCGCTCGACCATGAACGTTTCTCCTTGATCCTGCAGTCGGAACTGCGTCAGTGGTTCCCGGCGCCGGGCGCGAGGCCCGGGGCGGGAGGTGAGGCGTCCCCGTCCGATCCTGCGACGACCGCGCGAGCGGCGAAGAGGACGGGAAGGGTGTCGAGCACGGCATCGGCACCGTGCGCCCCGAAGACGTCGTGCGGGAGGAGTGCTGCCGCGGCGCCGACGTGCACCGCGCGCTGGCGGAGCTCGTCGAACTGCGGCTCGAGGTGCGGTCCGACCAGGAGGACGTCCGCCTGGGGCAGAGCGTCCGCGAGACCGGGAAGGGTCTCGGATCGGAACACGGCATCGATGCCGCGCTGCTTCGCGCCCGCTCGCAGCCGGTGGGCCAGGAACGTGCTCGACGCGCCTGCACCGCAGACGATCAGGATCGTGCGCACCTCGTTCGCCTCCTCGCGTCCGGGTCTTGCCTCATCCAAGCATCTCGGGGGCCGCGCGTCCGCCCCCCGCAGACAATCTTCCTCGGGGGCGGAAGAGCGCTCCCGGCGGCTTCGGCGCGGGTCCGACCCCGCCGACCCGGAGATGGTTGACTGGAAGACCGATGCCTGACAACCGCGAACGACTGCTGGAGTACCTCTCCCGCGCCGACGGCTGGGTGACCGCGCACGAGCTGGCCGACCGGCTCGGAGTCACCACCCGGAGCGTCCGCAGCTACGTGACGGCGGTGAAGGCCCAGGCGGCCCCGCTCGAGCCCGTGGAGTCGTCGGCGAACGGCTACCGGCTCGCCCGCGACGCGTACACGGCCTTCCTCGAGACGCGGCTGCTCCGCGACGACGAGCCGGACACCCCGCGCGACCGGCTGTACAGCATCGTCCGGCGCCTGGTCGACTCCGACGAGGGACTCGACCTCGCGGCACTGGCGGACACGCTCTCCGTCAGCGAGTCGACGATCGACGCCGATCTGCGCCGGGTGAAGGCGCTGGCGGACGAGTCCGGCCTTGCCCTCGTGCGCCGCGGCCCTTCCGTTCGTCTCGAGGGCAGCGAGGAGGCCCGGCGCCGGCTGATCTCGCGGATGTTCCGCGACGAGAGCGCGCAGGGCGTCTTCACACTCGACGACGTGCAGCGCGAGTTCGCCTCCCCCGGTCTCGGCGCGTTCAAGACCGAGCTGCTGGCCGAGCTCGAGACCCGCGGCTACTACATCAACGACTACGGCGTGAACAGCGTGCTGCTGCACATCGCGATCGCCGTCGACCGCGTCTCGCGGGGCATCGGCGACCCGTCCGGCTCGCGCCCCTCCCCCGCGGTGCACGGCGAGCTCGCCGCCCTGCTCGCCGAGCTCGTCGAGCGCCACTTCGCCACGCGGCTCACCGACGCCGAGCTCGCCCAGCTGGCGATCCTGATGACGACGCGGGTGGCGACGCCGGGGCAGAACGAGCCCGTCGCCGCCGTCGTCGAGAACTACCTCGATCCGGAGGACGTCGCCGTCGTCCGCGAGCTCGTCGCCGATGTGAACGAGGCCTATCTCGTCGACCTGGACGACGAGGGCTTCATCGTCCGCCTCGCACTGCATGTGCGGAACCTCGTCGCGCGGGCGGCCGAGGGCGGCTACTCGCGGAACCCGCTCACCCGCTCGATCAAGACCAGCTTCCCGATGACCTACGAGATCGCGGTGTTCCTCGCGAGCGGACTGCAGCGACTGCGCGGGATCACCGTCAACGAGGACGAGATCGCCTACATCGCCCTGCACGTCGGCTCCTTCCTCGAGCGGGTGTCCCGGCGCGAGGAGCGGCTCTCCTGCGTCATCGTCTGCCCCAACTACTACGACCTCGCGCACATGCTGCGGCTGCGGGTCGAGCGCTCGCTCGGCACCGAGGTGGAGGTCCGCTCGCTGATCACCAGGAGCGACGTCGACTGGGACCGCCTCACCGCGGATCTGGTGATCACCACGATCGACGAGCGGCCCGCCTCCGAGGACGTCGTCGTGGTGCAGCCGTTCCTCACCGACCACGACGTGGACGCCGTGCGCCGCGCGATCGCCCGGGTGCGCCGGCACCGCCGCCGCGCGCGGATCAAGGACGAGCTGCTGCAGTTCTTCGACGAGTCGCTCTTCTTCCGGAACGTGCACGCCCGCGACGAAGCCGCGATGATCCGGCTGCTCGGCGAGCGGATGATCGCCGGCGGCATCATCGACGAGGACTACGTCGACGGCGCGATCGAGCGCGAGCGGATGAGCTCCACCGCGTTCACCGACAACCTCGCCGTCCCGCACGCGATGGCGATGAGCGCGCGTCGGACCGCGATCGCCATCGTCGTCAACGACGTGCCGATGGCGTGGGGCGAGCAGCGGGTGAACGTGATCGCGATGATCGCCTTCGCCTCGGCCGGGCGCAGCAGCTTCCAGTCGGTGTTCGACCAGTTCGTCGAGGTCTTCGCCGACCGCGCGGAGGTGCAGCGCCTGATCCGCCGCTCCGCGGACTTCGGCGGCTTCATCGAGGAGCTGGTCAGGGTGATCGACAGCTAGCTGTCGGTCGCCCTGACCAGCTCCTCCAAGGCGGCCAGCCGGGCGGTCCAGTGGACCGCCCTCACCGCGGAAGACTCGACAACGCGACGGCGACCCTCAATGGGTCGCATCACCGCGACGAAGTCCTCCCCTACGCGATCGGCGTCGGCACGATCCCGTACTGCGCGAGGCCGGCGGCGCCGCCGTCGGCGAGCGTCGTCACCCAGATGCCGTCGCGGTGCACCGCGACCGAGTGCTCCCAGTGCGCCGACATGCTGCCGTCGATGGTGGCGACGGTCCACTCGTCCTCGCGGACGACCGTCTCCGCGCTGCCCGCGGTGACCATCGGCTCGATGGCGACGACGAGACCGGGCTTCACCTCCGGGCCGCGCTGGCGGACCCGGTAGTTGAACACCGGCGGCGCCTCGTGCATCGTCCGGCCGATGCCGTGGCCGATGTAGTCGGTGAGGATGCCGTAGACGGCGCCGGAGGCCTCCGCCTCGTCCTCGATGTACTCCTCGATCGCCGCGCCCACCTCGTTGAGGTGCCGGGCGGACGCCAGAGCTGCGATGCCGCGCCAGAGCGAGCCCTCGGTGACGCGGGACAGCGCCTCGCGGCGCGCGACCTCGTCGGGGCGCTCGGCATCGGGCAGGACGATCGTCATGGCGGAATCGCCGTTCCAGCCGTCGATCTCGGCGCCGCTGTCGATGGAGACGATGTCGCCGGGCTCGAGGACGCGGCCGCCGGGGATCCCGTGCACGACCTCCTCGTTCACCGAGGCGCAGATCGTGTGCCGGTAGCCCGGCACGAGCTGGAAGTTCGAGTGCCCGCCGAGCGCGACGATCGCGGCCTCGGCGATCGCGTCGAGCTCGAGCGTGCTGACGCCGGGTCGCACGGCGGCACGGACAGCGTCCAGAGATGCGGCGGTCGCCAGCCCGGGCGCGATCATCGATCGCAGCTGGGCCGGCGTCTTGTAGAGGGAGGAGCGCAGCGCCACGGGTCAGGCGGCCGGCGAGTCGCCGACGAGGCGACCGACGCGGTGGCCCTCGAGGGCGACGACGATGCGCTCGGTGACCTCGTCGACCGGGCCGAGGCCGTCGACGACGATGACGAGCCCGCGCGCGGCGTAGATGTCGATCAGCGGCGCGGTCTGCTCCTCGTAGAGGGCGAGACGGTGCCGGATGACCTCCTCGGTGTCGTCGCTGCGGCCCTGCTCCGCGGAGCGCTTGAGCAGACGTGCGACGACCTCGTCGGGATCGGCGGTCAGCTGCACGACCGCGTCGAGCCGGTTGCCGTCCGCCGCGACGATGCGGTCGAGCTCGTCGACCTGCTCCGTGGTGCGCGGGTAGCCGTCGAGGAGGAAGCCCGTCGAGACGTCGGCCTCCTGCAGCCGGTCATGCACGATGGCGTTGGTCAGCTCGTCGGGCACGTAGCGGCCGGCGTCGAGGTAGGACTTGGCCTGCAGGCCGAGCTCGGTCTCGTTGGCGACGTTGGCGCGGAAGATGTCTCCGGTCGAGATCGCGGGGACCTTCAGGACCTCGCTGAGCCGAGCGGCCTGAGTCCCCTTGCCGGCGCCCGGAGGGCCGATCAGCAGCAGACGGAAGCCGACCGGGGTCGAGGTCATCGGAGGAGCCCTTCGTAGTGGCGCTGCTGCAGCTGGGAGTCGATCTGCTTCACCGTCTCGAGTCCGACTCCGACGATGATCAGGATGGACGTGCCGCCGAACGGGAAGTTCTGGTTGGCGCCGACGAGCGCGAGCGCCACGAGGGGCACGAGCGCGATCAGACCGAGGTAGACCGAGCCGGGCAGCGTCACCCGGGTCAGCACGTAGTTCAGGTACTCGGCGGTCGGACGGCCGGCGCGGATGCCGGGGATGAAGCCGCCGTAGCGCTTCATGTTGTCGGCGACCTCGTCCGGGTTGAAGGTGATCGCGACGTAGAAGTAGGTGAAGCCGACGATCAGCAGGAAGTACAGCGCCATGTAGAGCGGGTGATCGCCCTTGGTGAGGTAGTTCGTGATCCAGGTCACCCAGAACGGCGCCTCCTGGCCGGCCGCGGGCTGGTTGAACTGCGCGATGAGCGCGGGCAGGTACAGCAGCGACGAGGCGAAGATGACGGGCACGACGCCGGCCATGTTGACCTTGATCGGGATGTACGTGTTGTTGCCGCCGTACGTTCTGCGCCCGACCATCCGCTTGGCGTACTGCACGGGGATCCGCCGCTGCGACTGCTCGACGAAGACGACCGCGACGACGAGCACGAGCCCGACCGCGAGGACGAGGAGGAAGGTCTCGAAGCCGCGCGACTGCGCGATCGACCAGAGAGAGGTGGGGAACTGGGCGGCGATCGAGGTGAAGATCAGGAGCGACATGCCGTTGCCGATGCCGCGCTCGGTGATGAGCTCGCCCATCCACATGATGATGCCGGTGCCCGCGGTCATGGTGATGACCATGAGCAGGATGGAGTACCACTCGTCGGTGATGATGAGCGCCGAGCACTCCGGGACACCGGAGTTGCCGAACAGCGCGCCCGAGCGGGCGACGGTGATGAGGGTGGTCGACTGCAGGACGCCCAGCGCGATCGTGAGATAGCGGGTGTACTGCGTCAGACGGCCCTGGCCCGACTGGCCCTCCTTGTAGAGGGTCTCGAAGTGCGGGATGACCACGCGCAGGAGCTGCACGATGATCGACGCCGTGATGTACGGCATGATGCCGAGCGCGAAGATCGACAGCTGGAGCAGGGCTCCACCGCTGAAGAGGTTCACGAGCTCGTAGAGACCCGAGGTGCCCTGGTTGCCGGCGAGGCAGGCCTGGACGGCCTCGAAGTCGACGAACGGAGCGGGGATGAAGGATCCCAGCCGGAAGATCGCCACGATCGCGAGAGTGAAGCCGATCTTGCGGCGGAGGTCGGGGGTGCGGAAGATCCGCGCTACGGCGCCAAACATCTACCTAGGGTCTCCTGCTCAGTTCTTGGTGCGGGATACAGGTCGAGCTTGCCACGCGCTCTCCAGGGGCGAGGTGCCCGTGGGGAGTCGTCGTGGCAAGCCCGACCGACAAGCTGCTGGTGCTACTTGATGGATCCGCCCGCGGCGACGATCTTCTGCTCGGCAGAGCTGGAGACCTTGTCGACCGCGACGTTCAGCGTAACCGCAATGTCCCCGTCGCCGAGAACCTTGACCTTCTCGTTCTTGCGGACGGCACCCTTCGCGACCAGGTCGCTGATGGTGACGTCGCCGCCCTGAGGGTAGAGCTCCGCGAGAGCGGACAGGTTCACGACCTGGTACTCGACGCGGAACGGGTTCTTGAAGCCGCGGAGCTTCGGGGTGCGCATGTGCAGCGGCATCTGCCCACCCTCGAAGCCGACGCGCACCTGGTAGCGGGCCTTGGTGCCCTTGGTGCCGCGACCGGCGGTCTTTCCCTTGGATCCCTCACCGCGGCCGACGCGAGTCTTCGCCTTCTTGGCGCCCACTGCGGGTCGGAGGTGGTGGACCTTGAGCACGTGCTCCTTGGTCGAGGCCTGCGCGGGAGTCGTGGACTCCGCGACGGCCTGGTTCTTCTCAGCCATTAGTCAATCTCCTCGACCTTCACCAGGTGGGCGACGGTCTTCACGTATCCGCGGTTCTGAGAGTTGTCCTCGCGGACGACGCTCTGACCGATCTTCCTGAGGCCGAGCGAGCGCAGCGTGTCGCGCTGGTACTGCTTCTCGCTGACCTTCGACTTGATCTGGGTCACCTTGAGCTGGGCCATCAGGCACCTGCCTTCGACTTGGACGCGGCGGCGAGGGCGTCGGCCTCGGCACGGACGAGCCGGGGCGGCGCGACCTGGTCGAAGTCGAGCCCGCGACGAGCGGCGACGGCGCGCGGCTCCTCGAGCTGCTGCAGGGCCGTCACCGTCGCGTGGACGATGTTGATGGTGTTCGACGAGCCGAGCGACTTGCTCAGGACGTCGTGGATGCCGGCGCACTCGAGCACGGCGCGGACGGGACCGCCGGCGATGACACCGGTACCCGACGACGCGGGGCGCAGGAGCACGACACCGGCAGCGGCCTCACCCTGGACGGGGTGCGGGATGGTCGAGCCGACGCGCGGGACGCGGAAGAAGTTCTTCTTCGCCTCCTCGACGCCCTTGGAGATGGCGGTGGGGACCTCGCGGGCCTTGCCGTAGCCGACTCCGACGAGTCCGTTGCCGTCGCCGACGACGACGAGCGCGGTGAAGCTGAAGCGACGACCGCCCTTGACGACCTTCGACACGCGGTTGATGGTCACGACGCGCTCGAGGAACTGGCTCTTCTCGGAGTCGCGGCCACCGCGGTCGCGGCCACCCTGGTTGCGGTCACGGCCACCACGACGGGGCTCGCGAGCCTCCTGCTGGGGCTGCGTGGACGCAGCGGTCTCGACGGGGGCCTCCGACACGGCGGCGACCTCGGGTTCCTTGCTCTCTGCGGCGGTCACAGGTTGAGCCCTGCCTCTCGTGCTCCATCGGCGATCGCGGCGACGCGACCGGCGTACTTGTTGCCTCCGCGGTCGAAGACGACCGCCTCGACTCCTGCGGTCTTCGCGCGCTCGGCGAGAAGCTCGCCGACCCGGCGGGCCTTGGCGGTCTTGTCACCGTCGAACACGCGGAGGTCGGCCTCGAGGGTCGACGCGGACGCGAGGGTGCGACCCAGCGAGTCGTCGACGATCTGCACGAAGACGTGACGGGCCGATCGGTTGACGACGAGACGGGGGCGCTCGGCGGAGCCGACGACCTTCTTGCGCAGACGGTCGTGTCGACGACCGCGCGCAGCGGACTTGCTCTTTCCTCTGGTTCCGAGTCCCATGATCACTTACCGCTCTTTCCGGCCTTGCGGCGAACGACCTCGCCGGCGTAGCGCACGCCCTTGCCCTTGTAGGGCTCGGGCTTGCGGATCTTACGAATGTTGGCGGCCACTTCACCGACGGCCTGCTTGGAGATGCCGTGCACGGTGACCTTGTTGTTGCCCTCGACCGTGAACGAGATGCCCGCGGGAGGGGTGACGACGACCGGGTGCGAGAAGCCGAGGGCGAACTCGATGTCCGAGCCCTTCACCAGCACGCGGTAACCGGTTCCGACGACCTCGAGGCCCTTGGAGTAGCCCTGCGTGACACCGATGATGTCGTTCGCGATGAGCGTCCGGGTGAGGCCGTGGAGCGAGCGCGACTCGCGCTCGTCGTCGGGGCGGGAGACCAGGACCTGGCCGCCTTCGACGGCGACCTGGATGGGGCTGGCGACCGGGATGGTCAGCTCGCCCTTGGGGCCCTTGACGGTGACGAGGGATCCGGCGACGGAGACGTCGACGCCCGCCGGGATCTCGATGGGGAGTCTTCCGATTCGCGACATGGGGTTACCACACGTAGGCGAGGATCTCCCCACCCACGCCCTTCTTCTCGGCCTGACGGTCGGTCAGCAGACCGCTCGACGTGGACAGGATGGCGACGCCGAGGCCACCGAGGACGGTGGGGATCTCGGTCGACTTCGCGTAGACGCGCAGGCCGGGCTTCGAGACGCGCTTGATGCCGGCGATGGAGCGCTCGCGGTTCGGTCCGTACTTGAGGGAGATGGAGAGCGTCGTGCCGACGCGCGCCTCCTCGACCTTCCAGTCGGAGATGTAGCCCTCGCGCTTGAGGATCTCGGCGATGTTCGCCTTGAGCTTCGAGCCGGGGAGGGCGATGGAGTCGTGGTGCGCGGAGTTCGCGTTGCGGATTCTGGTCAGCAGATCTGCGACCGGATCAGTCATGGTCATGGCTGATGGTGCCTTTCTCGCCTGGTTTCGGCACCCTTTACAAGAGTGACGACCTGTGGTGTGGGACGGCGCCGACGACGTCGACGCCCATGCGGCCGCGCGAGCGCAGGCCAACGAGCCATGGTACACGGCTGAGGGCCGGCGGTCGAGGGCCGACGGCCGATCCTCCCGGGAGAGGACCGGAGCTCTGAGAGTGCTTCCGCGCCGCGGGGCGGGCGGGTGCACAGCGAGGCCGGAGGGCGGGTGATCCGCCCTCCGGCCTCGGGGGTCGTGCTACGCGTTGTCCGCCGACTTGAACGGGAAGCCGAGCTGCTTGAGCAGCGCGCGACCCTCGTCGTCGGTCTTCGCGGTGGTGACCACGGTCACGTCGAAGCCGCGGACGCGGTCGATGCGGTCCTGGTCGATCTCGTGGAAGATCGACTGCTCCGTGATGCCGAAGGTGTAGTTGCCGTTGCCGTCGAACTGGCGGTCCGAGAGACCGCGGAAGTCGCGGATGCGCGGCAGCGCCACCGAGAGCAGGCGGTCCAGGAACTCCCACGCGCGGTCACCGCGGAGGGTGACGTGCGCGCCGATGGCCTGGCCCTCGCGCAGCTTGAACTGCGCGATGGACTTGCGGGCCTTCGTGACCTGGGGCTTCTGGCCCGTGATCGCGGTGAGGTCCTTGATGGCGCCGTCGATGATCTTGCCGTCGCGGGCCGCCTCGCCGACTCCGGTGTTCACGACCACCTTCACCAGGCCGGGGACCTGGTGGATGTTCGAGAAGCCGAACTGCTCCTTGAGAGCGGGGATGATGTCGGCCTGGTACTTGGCCTTGAGCCGCGGCTGAACCTTCGCAGCCACTGCGGTGGTGTCAGTCATTACAGTTCCTCACCCGACGCCTTCGCGTAGCGAACGCGAACCGTCTTGGTCACGCCGTCCTTGGTGACGGCCACGTTGCGGTGGCCGACCCGGGTCGGCTTCTTGGTCTTCGGGTCGACGACCGCGACGTTCGAGATGTGGAGGGGGGCCTCGATGGTCTCGATGCCGCCCTCCTTCGAGCCGCGCTGCGACTGGCCGACGCGGTTGTGCTTCTTGACGAAGTTCACACCCTCGACGACGACGCGGTTCTTCTCGACCAGGACCTCGAGAACCTTGCCCTGCTTGCCGCGGTCTCCGCCGCGGGCCTGGGTCGCGCCCGAGATGACCTGCACGAGGTCACCCTTCTTGATCTTGGCCATGACTAGATAACCTCCGGTGCCAGCGAGACGATCTTCATGAACTTCTTGTCGCGGAGCTCGCGACCGACCGGTCCGAAGATGCGGGTGCCGCGGGGG
Source organism: Rathayibacter sp. VKM Ac-2929 (assembly GCF_022815495.1). Classification (NCBI taxonomy): domain Bacteria; kingdom Bacillati; phylum Actinomycetota; class Actinomycetes; order Micrococcales; family Microbacteriaceae; genus Rathayibacter; species Rathayibacter sp. VKM Ac-2929. The sequence goes on along the minus strand of NZ_JALGRV010000005.1, from coordinate 431,728 downwards.
TCCCCGTCGTTCTTCAGGATCACGGCGGCGTTCTCGTCGAACTTGATGTACGAGCCGTCGGGACGACGGGTCTGCTTGATGGTGCGGACGATGACGGCCTTGACCACATCGCCCTTCTTGACGTTTCCGCCGGGGATCGCGTCCTTGACGGTCGCGACGATGACGTCACCGAGGCCGGCGTAGCGGCGGCCGGAGCCACCGAGCACGCGGATGGTGAGGAGCATCTTGGCGCCGGTGTTGTCGGCGACCTTGACTCGGGATTCTTGCTGAAGCATGTGTCTCTCCTGCTAACTCAAGCGGGCCGGGGCCTACTTGGCCTTCTCGAGGATCTCGACCAGGCGCCAGCGCTTGGTGGCGCTGAGGGGACGGGTCTCGCTGATGACGACGGAGTCGCCGATGCCGGCGGAGTTCAGCTCGTCGTGGACCTTGACCTTGGACGTGCGGCGGATGACCTTGCCGTACAGCGGGTGCTTCACCCGGTCCTCGACCTCGACGACGATGGTCTTGTCCATCTTGTCGCTGGTCACGTAGCCGCGACGGGTCTTGCGGTAACCGCGAGCACCCGCCTCCTTGATGTCGTGGGCGGCCGACTCGTGGCCGGCGCTGTCAGTGACGGTTGCCATTACTTGGCCTCCTCGTTCGACTCGGTCGCCGCGACCTCGGCCTTGGCGGCCTTCTTGGTCTTCGGCTTCTTCTCCGCCTTGGCCGGAGCCTCGACGGGGGCGGGGGTGGCGCGGATGCCCAGCTCGCGCTCACGGATGACCGTGTAGATGCGGGCGATGTCGCGCTTGACGGCACGCAGGCGGCCGTTGGTGTCCAGCTGGCCGGTGGCCGACTGGAAGCGGAGGTTGAACAGCTCCTCCTTGGCCTTCTTCAGCTCCGAGACGAGACGCTCGTCCTCGAAGGTGTCGAGCTCGGTGGGAACGAGCTCCTTGGATCCGATCGCCATTATGCGTCTCCCTCCTCGCGCTTGATGATGCGTGCCTTGAGGGGCAGCTTGTGGATGGCACGGGTCATGGCCTCACGAGCGAGCTGCTCGTCGACGCCGGCGACCTCGAAGAGGACGCGACCCGGCTTGACGTTCGCGACCCACCACTCCGGCGAGCCCTTACCGGAACCCATGCGGGTCTCGGCGGGCTTCTTGGTCAGCGGGCGGTCGGGGTAGATGTTGATCCACACCTTCCCACCGCGCTTGATGTGGCGCGTCATGGCGATACGAGCGGACTCGATCTGACGGTTGGTCACGTAGGCCGGGGTGAGGGCCTGGATGCCGTACTCACCGAACGACACCTTGGTGCCACCGGTGGCCTGGCCGGAACGGCCCGGGTGGTGCTGCTTGCGGTGCTTGACTCGACGCGGAATCAACATGGTTATGCCTCAACTCCTGCTGCGACGGGCGCCTCGCTCTGCTGGCGGGGGGCGCGACGCGGACGGTCGCTGCGCTCGGGGCGCGACGACTTGCTGTTCGCCTGCTCCCGAGCGAGCTCCTTGTTGGTGATGTCGCCCTTGTAGATCCAGACCTTCACGCCGATGCGGCCGAAGGTGGTCTTCGCCTCGTAGAAGCCGTAGTCGATGTTCGCGCGGAGGGTGTGCAGCGGCACGCGTCCCTCGCGGTAGAACTCCGAGCGGCTCATCTCGGCGCCGCCGAGGCGGCCGGAGACCTGGATGCGGACGCCCTTGGCGCCGGCGCGCTGCGCGCCCTGCAGACCCTTGCGCATCGCGCGGCGGAAGGCCACGCGGGCGGAGAGCTGCTCGGCGATGCCCTGCGCGACCAGCTGAGCCTCGGCCTCGGGGTTCTTCACCTCGAGGATGTTCAGCTGGATCTGCTTGGCGGTGAGCTTCTCGAGGTCGGCGCGGATGCGCTCGGCCTCGGCGCCGCGGCGACCGATCACGATGCCCGGGCGGGCGGTGTGGATGTCGACGCGGACGCGGTCGCGGGTGCGCTCGATCTCGATGCGGGCGACGCCCGCGCGGTCGAGCTGCGTGGCGAGGAGCCGGCGGATCTTGACGTCCTCAGCGAGGAAGTCGCTGTACCGCTGGCCCTTCTTGGTGCTGTCGGAGAACCAGCGCGACACGTGGTCGGTGGTGATTCCCAGACGGAAACCGTAGGGGTTTACTTTCTGACCCATTACTTGGTCCCCTCCTCAGGAGTGGCCAGCACGACGGTGATGTGGCTGGTGCGCTTGTTGATGCGGAAGGCACGACCCTGAGCACGGGGCTGGAATCGCTTGAGGGTGGTTCCCTCATCGACGAAGGCGCGGGACACGAACAGGTCCTGGTCGTCGAGGTACTCGTTCGAGGCATCGGCCTTGACGCGAGCGTTGGCCATCGCCGAGGCGACGAGCTTGTAGACGAACTCGGACGCACCCTGCGGGGCGAACTTGAGGATGGCCAGGGCCTCCTCCGCCTGCTTCCCGCGGATCAGGTTCACGACACGGCGAGCCTTCTGGGGGGTGACGCGGATGTGTCGCACGCGTGCGATCGACTCCACCATTTCTCTCCTCCTTCTCGTCGCCGCGTCAGCGGCGACGGCCCTTCTTGTCGTCCTTCTCGTGACCGCGGAAGGTCCGAGTGGGGGCGAACTCGCCGAGCTTGTGGCCGACCATGGTCTCGGTCACGAACACGGGGATGTGCTTGCGACCGTCGTGGACCGCGATGGTGTGACCCAGCATCGCCGGGATGATCATCGAGCGGCGCGACCAGGTCTTGATGACGTTCTTGTTGCCGGCTTCGTTGGCCGTGAACACCTTGCGGAGCAGGTGGTCGTCAACGAAGGGGCCCTTCTTGAGACTGCGAGGCATCTTCTACAACTCCTACTTGCGCTTCTTACCGGCGGTGCGGCGGCGAACGATGAGCTTGTCGCTCTCCTTGTTGGGGCGACGGGTGCGTCCCTCGGACTGGCCCCAGGGGCTGACCGGGTGGCGACCACCGGAGGTCTTGCCCTCTCCACCACCGTGGGGGTGGTCGACCGGGTTCATCGCGACACCGCGGACGGTCGGGCGGACGCCCTTCCAGCGCATGCGGCCGGCCTTGCCCCAGTTGATGTTCGACTGCTCGGCGTTGCCGACCTCGCCGATCGTGGCGCGGCAGCGCGCGTCGACGTTGCGGATCTCGCCCGACGGCAGGCGGAGCTGCGCGTAGGGGCCGTCCTTGGCGACGAGGCGGACCGAGGTGCCGGCCGAGCGGGCGAGCTTGGCGCCGCCACCCGGCTTGATCTCGATGGCGTGGATGACCGTACCGGTCGGGATGTTGCGCAGCGGCAGGTTGTTGCCGGGCTTGATGTCGGCGCCCGAGCCCGACTCCACGACGTCGCCCTGCGAGAGCTTGTTCGGAGCCAGGATGTAGCGCTTGGTGCCGTCCACGAAGTGGAGCAGCGCGATGCGCGCCGTGCGGTTGGGGTCGTACTCGATGTGAGCGACCTTGGCGTTGATGCCGTCCTTGTCGTTCCGACGGAAGTCGATCAGACGGTACTGGCGCTTGTGGCCACCACCGATGTGACGCGTCGTGATGCGACCGGAGTTGTTGCGGCCACCGGTCTTGGACAGCGGGCGAAGGAGCGACTTCTCAGGCGTCGATCGGGTGATCTCGGCGAAGTCGGCAACGCTGGAGCCGCGGCGACCGGGGGTCGTGGGCTTGTACTTACGAATAGCCATTGTCTGTTTCCTCTACGCTTCTTCGGCTCAGCCGACGCTCGTGAAGATGTCGATGGAGCCGGACTTCAGCGTGACGATCGCGCGCTTGGTGTCCTTGCGCTTGCCGGCCCCGAACTTCGTGCGGCGGGTCTTGCCCTGACGGTTCAGCGTGTTGATCGACGCGACCTGGACACCGAAGATCTTCTCGATGGCGAGCTTGATCTCGGTCTTGTTGGAGCGCGGGTCGACGACGAAGGTGTACTTGCCCTCGTCGATCAGGCCGTAGGACTTCTCCGAGACCACCGGCGAGATGATGACGTCGCGGGGGTCCTTGTTGAACGCGGCGGACTGGCTCATGCGTTCACCTCTTCCTTCTTGGCGCCGGACTTCGAGGCGACGAACGCGTCGAGTGCGGCCTTCGTGAAGACGATGTCGTCGGAGACGAGCACGTCGTACGCGTTGAGCTGGTCGGACGGCAGGATGTGCACGAACGGCACGTTGCGGAGCGAGAGCTCGGCGATGAAGTCGTCGCGCTCGAGGACCACGAGGACGTTGCGCGACACCGAGAGGGCGTCGAGCAGGACGAGGACGTCCTTCGTCTTCGGGGTCTCGCCGAGGGCGAGGGACTCGACCACGTGCACGCGCGAGCCGCGGGCGCGGTCCGAGAGAGCACCGAGCAGAGCCGCGGCGATCATCTTCTTGGGGGTGCGCTGCGCGTAGCTGCGGGGGGTGGGTCCGTGGACCACGCCACCACCGGTCATGTGCGGGGCGCGGATCGAGCCCTGACGAGCGCGACCGGTTCCCTTCTGCTTGAACGGCTTGCGGCCGGCTCCCGAGACCTCGCCACGGTTCTTCGTGGAGTGGGTGCCCTGGCGCGCCGCGGCGAGCTGCGCCACGACGACCTGGTGGATCAGGGGGATGTTGGTCTGGACGTCGAAGAGCTCGGCGGGGAGCTCGAACGCACCCGACTTGTTGCCCTGGACGTCGATGATGTCGACAGAGGTAGCCATGGAACTACGCTCCCTTCACGGCGTTGCGAACGAACACGAGGCGACCGCGCGCACCGGGGACGGCGCCCTTGACGAGCAGCAGACCCTTCTCGGCGTCGACGGAGTGCACCTTGAGGTTGAGCACGGTGACGCGCTCGCCACCCATGCGACCGGCCATGCGCATGCCCTTGAAGACACGGCTGGGGGTCGAGGAGGCGCCGATGGAGCCGGGCTTGCGGTGGTTGCGGTGCGAACCGTGCGAAGCCGAGACGCCCTTGAAGTTGTGACGCTTCATGACACCGGCGAAGCCCTTGCCCTTGGAGGTGCCGACGACGTCGACCTTGGTGCCGGCTTCGAAGACGGCGTCCACGGTCAGCTCCTGGCCGGCCGAGTAGTCGGCGGCGTCGGAGGTGCGGACCTCGGTGAGGTGGCGGCGGGGGGTGACGCCCGCGGCGTCGAAGTGACCGGCGGCGGGCTTGTTCACCTTGCGCGGGTCGATCGCACCGGCGGCGAGCTGGACGGCGGTGTAGCCGTCCTTCTCCTCCGTGCGGACCTGGGTCACGACGTTGGGGCTGATCTCGATGACCGTGACGGGGACGAGCTTGTTGTTCTCGTCCCAGACCTGGGTCATGCCGAGCTTCGTGCCGAGGAGGCCCTTGCTGGTCTTCAGCGTGGGGGAAACAGTGACAGACATGGTGGCACTCCTCCTTAGAGCTTGATCTCGATGTTGACGTCGGCCGGGAGGTCGAGGCGCATCAGCGAGTCGACGGCCTTGGGCGTCGGGTCGATGATGTCGATGAGGCGCTTGTGGGTGCGCATCTCGAAGTGCTCGCGGCTGTCCTTGTACTTGTGGGGAGAACGGATCACGCAGACCACGTTCTTCTCGGTCGGAAGCGGCACGGGGCCGACGACCGTTGCACCGGCACGGGTCACCGTGTCGACGATCTTGCGCGCCGACGTGTCGATGACCTCGTGGTCGTACGACTTCAGTCGGATGCGGATCTTCTGTCCCGCCATGTGTGATCTCTCACTCTCTTGTTATTGCGTCGTACGCCACTCCCCCGGCCGGAGCCGGGCTCGTGTCGCATAGGACGCGCTCGCGAAGGAACATCCGGAGAACCGGAGGAAGTGCACCAGTGTTCTTCTGTCAAAAGCACCGCGCTCGAGGCGCTCTGAGAGCCGTGCAGAACGCACGACGCACGGAGAGCCCGTTGAGTTGTCGGTTGTTGTCGTTCTGCTACCCGCCGCCTCGACGTCGCACTCGCGGGGCCGCCCTCTCGGGTCGAGCCGCTGGGGCGCCGTCTCGGCACTGCCTGGCAGTGTTCCACCCCCTCGCAGCACGCTGCGCGGGCGGAAATTTTGAACTAGAAGAGTCTCTCACGGATCCAGCACCCGTGCAACCCGGGCGTGTCGCGGCGCGGAGGTCGGTGGCCGCGGACGTCCGGCCGCGGAATCCCGGGCCTCAGCGGGCCCGGCCGGCGCGGGCCGCTCACTCGAAGAGCAGTGCGCGCAGCGTCGTCTCGGCCGACCCGGGGCGGGACGGATCGATCGTCTCGCCCGCCCGAAAGTGATCGAGCACCCGCGGGTCGACGTAGCTCGCGCGAGCCACGGTCGGCGTGTTCCCGAGCACCTCGGACGCGTCCTTCATCGCCTGCGAGATCGCCCTCGTGCGCAGCCGCTGGGTGGGCTGCGGGCCCGCCTTCGCGAGGCTCAGCGCCGCGGCGACCGTGCCGTGCAGAGTGCGGAAGTCCTTCGCAGTGAAGTCGTCGCCGGCGCGCTCGCGCACGTAGTCGTTGATGTCGGCCGCGGAGACCGGGCGCCAGACGCGGCCGTCCTTCCAGGCCAGGAGCCGGGCGTTCGGGCCGCGGCGCTTCAGTGCCCGGACCACCCGGGCCAGGTCGTGGTCGAGGATCTCGCTCGTCCAGGCCTGGTGGCTCTTGCCGGGGAAGGCCAGTGCGACGCGATCGCCGTGCGTCGTCGCGTGCGAGCAGAGCAGCGTCGTGAGGCCGATGCTGCCGTGCTCCTTCGCGTACTGCTCGCTGCCGACCCGCAGCGAGCCGGTGTCGAGCATCCGGAAGCCGGTCGCCAGCGCGCGCTCGCGGGTGGGCCCGTCGTCGCGGAGGGCGATCGTCACCCGGCGGCGGGCGCCGGGAAGGGCTTCCGCGAGACGGAGCGCCCGGTCGAACTTGATCCGGTCCTTCTGCTCGCGCCAGGTCGGGTGGTAGATGTACTGCCGCCGACCGGCGCCGTCGACGCCCGTGGCCTGGATGTGCCCGTTGGGGTACGGCGCGATCCAGACCTCCTGCCAGGCCGGCGGGATGCCGAGGTGGTCGAAGCGGTCCCGCAGCTCGGGGTCCGTGACCGTGGCGCCCTTGGGGTCGCGGTAGCTGAAGCCGGTACCGGAGCGGACCCGGCTGTAGCCGCGACCGCTCGAGTCGGTCCGGCGGAGTCGTTGAGTGAGCGGATCGGCCATCGACCCGACGATAGGGCGGGGGCTCCGGCACCGTCAGCGGGTTGACGGGCGCCCCCGGCCCTGCGCTACTCGTTGCCGAGGCGCTTGTCGGCCTGGCGCTTGAGGTCCTCGATGCGGTCGTCGTACTTGCCCTTGGTGAGGCGGCTCGCGATGTCGCCGGTCTTCTCGAGCACCTGGTCCGAGACGCCCTCCGCCTTCTCGCTGCGGAGCGTCTCCTGGACCTTCTTGCTGTTGAGCAGCTCGCCGGCCTGTCGTCCGAGCTTGCCGAAGTCCACCATGGTTCCTCCTTGATCCGTGCGGGCAGGGGGCCGCGCGAGCCTCAGTGTGGCGACGTCGCCTGGACGAACGGTGCGGGACGCGCCGGGCAGATCAGAGAGCGAGGACGCGGGCCGCGGCATCGGCGAGGGCCCGGCCGTACGAGGGTCCGTGGCCGGCGGCGTGCACCGCGAGCGGATGGAGCTGGTGCAGCGGCACGCGATCGGCGGCGCCCGGGCGCAGCGGGTGGACCTCCTCGTAGCCGGCGAGGACGTCGTCGAGCCGGGGCAGCCCGAACAGCGCCAGCATGGCGAGGTCGGTCTCGCGGTGGCCGCCGTGCGCCGCCGGGTCGATCAGCACCGCGCCCTCGTCCGACCACAGCACGTTGCCGTTCCAGAGGTCGCCGTGCAGGCGCGCCGGGACGTCGTCGTCGTCGAAGGCTCCGGCCCGGACGAGGTCGAGGGCGCTCTCGACGGTGCGGGCGTCGGCGGAGGACAGGTTCCCCGCCTCGAGGGCCGGGCGGAGGAAGGGCCGGACCCGCTGCTCCGCGTAGAAGCGGCCCCAGGAGTCCTCCGGAGTGCAGGGCATCGTGCGGCGTCCGATGAAGGCGGGGCCGGACCAGCCGGCCGGCGGCGCACCGAAGGCGGCGGCTCCCGCGTCGTGCGTGCGCGCGAGGGCGCCTCCGAAGCGCCGGGCGGCCTCCCGCGTCGGGCGGGCGGAGCGGATCTCCTCGAGCTCGATGCGGCCGGGCTCGACGAGCAGCACCTCGGCGCAGCGCGCTCCCCCGGCCTCCTCGGCCTCGGCCAGCCAGCGCAGTCCCGCCGCCTCCCACTCGAAGAACTGCGCGGGAGCGGACGGGTTCGTCTTCACGAAGGGCATGCCTCCCACGCTAGTCAGCCTCCGCCGAGCGGATCGAGACCGGGGCCGACCTGCACCGGGAACGACGAGAGGGGCCGCCCGCCGAAGCGGACGACCCCTCTCGAGAGATCAGTAGGAGAACCTACTTGACGATCTTGGTGACCGTTCCGGCACCCACGGTGCGGCCACCCTCACGGATGGCGAAGCCGAGGCCCTCCTCCATGGCGATCGGCTGGATCAGCGCGACCGTCATGTCGGTGGTGTCGCCGGGCATGACCATCTCGGTGCCCTCGGGCAGCGTGATGACGCCGGTGACGTCGGTGGTGCGGAAGTAGAACTGGGGGCGGTAGTTCCCGTAGAACGGGTTGTGACGCCCACCCTCGTCCTTGGACAGGATGTACGCGGTGCCCTCGAAGTCCGTGTGCGGCGTGACCGAACCCGGCTTGACGACGACCTGGCCGCGCTCGACGTCCTCGCGCTTGGTGCCGCGGAGGAGCAGACCGCAGTTCTCGCCGGCCCAGGCCTCGTCGAGCTGCTTGTGGAACATCTCGATGCCGGTGACCGTGGTCTTCTGCGTCGGGCGGATGCCGACGATCTCGACCTCGGAGTTCAGCGAGAGGGTGCCGCGCTCGGCGCGACCGGTGACGACGGTTCCACGACCGGTGATCGTGAAGACGTCCTCGATCGGCATGAGGAACGGCTTGTCCTTGTCGCGGATCGGGTCCGGGACGGAGGCGTCGACGGCGTCCATGAGGTCGAGGATGGACTGGGTCCACGCCTCGTCGCCCTCGAGGGCCTTGAGGCCGGAGACGCGGACCACGGGGGCGTCGTCGCCGGGGAAGCCCTGCGAGGACAGCAGCTCGCGGACCTCGAGCTCGACGAGCTCGAGGATCTCCTCGTCGTCCACCATGTCGGCCTTGTTCAGGGCGACGAGGAGGTACGGCACGCCGACCTGCTTGGCGAGGAGGACGTGCTCACGGGTCTGAGCCATCGGGCCGTCGGTGGCGGCGACCACGAGGATCGCGCCGTCCATCTGAGCCGCGCCGGTGATCATGTTCTTGATGTAGTCGGCGTGACCGGGGGCGTCGACGTGCGCGTAGTGGCGCTTCGGCGTCTCGTACTCGACGTGCGAGATGTTGATCGTGATGCCGCGCTGGCGCTCCTCGGGAGCGGAGTCGATCGACGCGAAGTCACGCTGGACGTTGGTCGCGGACGGGTACTTGTCCGCCAGAACCTTCGAGATCGCCGCGGTGAGGGTGGTCTTTCCGTGGTCGACGTGACCGATGGTTCCGATGTTGACGTGCGGCTTGGTCCGCTCGAACTTGGCCTTAGCCACTGTGGGTCCTCCTCAGGACTTAGGTGCAAGCATCCGCATCCGACGCCGCACGGGGCGGCACGAGGACAGGAGGACTTGCGGGGGTTTTGTGTAGGTATGTTACCGGCAGTGGTCGCGCGGGCCATCCGATGAGGATCCGAGGCGCGCAGAACGCGGCAGCAAACCCGCACGACACTACCAGGCCCGCCGCGGTTCCGCAGAACCGCGGCGGGGGTGGGACGAGTGCTACTCGCCCTTGTTCTTCTGGACGATCTCCTCGGCGACGGCCTTGGGGACCTCGGCGTAGGTCTCGAACGTCATCGAGTAGACCGCGCGGCCCGAGGTCTTCGAGCGCAGGTCGCCGATGTAGCCGAACATCTCGGACAGCGGGACGTTGGCCTTGATGACCTTGACGCCCGCGGCGTCCTCCATCGACTGGATCATCCCGCGACGCGAGTTGAGGTCGCCGATGACGTCGCCCATGTACTCCTCGGGCGTGCGGACCTCGACGGCCATCAGCGGCTCGAGGAGGACCGGCTGCGCCTTGCGCGAGGCCTCCTTGAACGCGATGGAGCCGGCGATCTTGAACGCCATCTCCGAGGAGTCGACGTCGTGCGCCGCGCCGTCGGTCAGGGTCGCCTTGATGCCCACCATGGGGTAGCCGGCGAGGACGCCGACCAGCATGGCGTCGCGGATGCCCGCGTCGACCGAGGGGATGTACTCGCGGGGGACGCGACCACCGGTGACGCCGTTGACGAACTCGTAGGTCTTGTCGGCCTCGACCTCCATCGGCTCGATGGAGATCTGGACCTTCGCGAACTGGCCCGAGCCACCCGTCTGCTTCTTGTGGGTGTAGTCGTACTTCTCGACCGTGCGGCGGATCGTCTCGCGGTAGGCCACCTGCGGCTTGCCGACGTTGGCCTCGACGTTGAACTCGCGCTTCATGCGGTCCACCAGGATGTCGAGGTGCAGCTCGCCCATTCCCTTGATGACCGTCTGACCGGTCTCCTGGTTCTGCTCGGTGCGGAAGGTGGGGTCCTCCTCCGCGAGCTTCTGGATCGCGGTGCCGAGCTTCTCCTGGTCGGCCTTCGTCTTGGGCTCGATGGCGACCTCGATGACGGGCTCCGGGAAGGTCATCGACTCGAGCACGACCTGCGCGGTCGGGTCGCTCAGGGTGTCACCGGTGGTGGTGTCCTTGAGGCCGATGACGGCGTAGATGTGGCCGGCGGTGACCGAGTCGACCGGGTTCTCCTTGTTGGAGTGCATCTGGAAGATCTTGCCGATGCGCTCCTTCTTGCCCTTGGTCGAGTTGATGACCTGGGCGCCGGAGTCGAGCTTGCCCGAGTAGACGCGGACATAGGTGAGGCGACCGAAGAACGGGTGCACCGCGACCTTGAACGCGAGCGCCGAGAAGGGCTCGGTCGAGTCCGCGTGGCGCATGATGACCTTCTCCTCGTCGCGGACGTCGTGCGCCTCGATGGCGGGGACGTCGAGCGGGGAGGGGAGGTAGTCGACGACCGCGTCGAGCATCGGCTGGACGCCGCGGTTCTTGAACGCGGAGCCGCAGAGCACGGGGTAGATGTCCGAGTTGACGGTCAGCTTGCGGATGGCGCCCTTGATCTCGGCGACCGTGAGCTCCTCACCGCCGAAGTACTTCTCGAGCAGCTCGTCGGAGGTCTCCGCAACGGTCTCGAGCAGCTTCTCGCGGTACTCGGCGGCCTTGTCGGCCAGGTCCGCGGGGATCTCCTCGATCTCGTACTTCGCGCCGAGCGCGACGTCACCCTTCGAGTCGCCGCGCCAGGTGAGCGCGCGCATCTCGACGAGGTCGACGACGCCCTCGAAGCTGGACTCCGCGCCGATGGGCAGCTGGATGACCAGCGGCTTGGCGCCGAGGCGGTTGATGATCGTGTCGACGGTGAAGTAGAAGTCGGCGCCGAGCTTGTCCATCTTGTTGACGAAGCAGATGCGCGGGACGTCGTACTTGTCGGCCTGACGCCAGACGGTCTCGGACTGGGGCTCGACGCCCTCCTTGCCGTCGAAGACGGCGACGGCGCCGTCGAGGACGCGCAGCGAGCGCTCGACCTCGACCGTGAAGTCGACGTGACCGGGGGTGTCGATGATGTTGATCTGGTTCTTGTTCCAGAAGCACGTCGTCGCGGCGGACGTGATCGTGATGCCGCGCTCCTGCTCCTGCGCCATCCAGTCCATCGTGGCGGCGCCGTCGTGGACCTCACCGATCTTGTGCGTGATACCCGTGTAGAACAGGATGCGCTCGGTGGTGGTGGTCTTGCCGGCATCGATGTGGGCCATGATGCCGATGTTGCGGACCTTGTTCAGGTCGGTGAGCACATCTTGTGCCACGGAGTTCCTCCGATAGGTGATGGAGCCAGCGCAACGGGTTCATGGCCGATCGGCTGGGATCGTGATGGTGGCGGTCGCCCGTCCACGCCGGATCCGAGGATCCGCCGCCGGGTCCGGGACCGCGGCGCGCGCACTGAGGCGCGCGCCGCGGGACCGGGGGTCGCGCTCGCCGGGGGCGGGCGCGGGGTGCGCTACCAGCGGTAGTGCGCGAAGGCCTTGTTCGACTCGGCCATCTTGTGGGTGTCCTCGCGACGCTTGACAGCGGCGCCCAGACCGTTCGACGCGTCGAGGATCTCGTTCATGAGACGCTCGGTCATCGTCTTCTCGCGACGGGCCTTCGCGTAGCTGGTGAGCCAGCGGAGGGCGAGGGTGTTGGCGCGGTGCGGCTTGACCTCGACGGGGACCTGGTAGGTCGAGCCGCCGACGCGGCGGCTGCGGACCTCGAGGGTCGGACGGACGTTGTCGAGCGCCTTCTTGAGCGTGACGACGGCGTCCTGGCCGTTCTTGGTCGAGACCCCCTCGAGCGCGCCGTAGACGATGCGCTCGGCGAGGCCCTTCTTGCCGTCCAGGAGGATCTTGTTCACGAGCTGGCTGACGACCGGGGCGCCGTAGACGGGGTCTGCGACGACGGGGCGCTTAGGAGCGGGTCCCTTACGAGGCATTACTTCTTCTCCATCTTCGCGCCGTACCGGCTGCGAGCCTGCTTGCGGTTCTTGACGGCCTGGGTGTCCAGGGCGCCGCGAACGATCTTGTAGCGGACACCGGGGAGGTCCTTCACACGACCGCCGCGGACGAGCACCATCGAGTGCTCCTGGAGGTTGTGGCCCTCACCGGGGATGTAGGCCGTGACCTCGGTGCCGTTGGAGAGCTTCACGCGGGCCACCTTGCGGAGGGCCGAGTTCGGCTTCTTGGGCGTGGTCGTGTAGACGCGCGTGCAGACGCCGCGCTGCTGGGGGTTGGCCTTCAGGGCGGGCGCCTTGGTCTTGGTGACCTTCGGCGTGCGTCCCTTTCGGACCAACTGCTGAATCGTTGGCACTGATTTGCTCCTTGAATGCTGCACGGTGACAGCGGATCGATGGTCGACATTCGGCCTGCCCGTCTCCGGGACGGCCGAGTTCATCTGGACCCGACTCCCTCTCGGCCCCGACGAGCGGAGACCTGGAGGAGGAGGGGTATGCCGTGGGGGCCGCCCGATCGGACGAACCCGCGGGTCCTCGCGGACCCGGTGGAGCGAAGCGCGGCACTGCGCCGGCCCGGAGGCACGACACGAGCGCACGACAAAGCGCACACCCGAAGAATATTACGGGGAGTGACGGGGGCGGTCAACCGGACGGCGTTCGCCCTGGGAGAGAACGCCGCCCGGGAGCCTCACTCGCGCTCGTCGCCCTCCCAGCCCCAGTGCGGGGTCCCGCCGCCGGCGTCGCGGCGGGCGAGCATCGCGAGGAAGAGGATCTGCACCGCTCCGGCCAGCACGCCCGCGGCGATCGCGAAGGGCGTCGCGGCGTGGTCGACGACGAAGCGGAGGATGGCGCCCGGCTCCCCCAGACCCAGGCCGTAGATCGCGCCGCCGACCAGGAGGAAGAGCGCGTAGACGACGACCGCCGTCAGCAGCGAGGGGCCGACGAGACGGCTGACGCCGGGCCGGGCGGCGAGTGTGATCATCGAGACGAGGACGGCGAGGACGCAGACCGCCACCACGACCGGGCCGAGGATCGGGCCGGCGTCGCGCTCGGGGACGACGTCCTGGTCCAGCAGCAGGCTGAGCACGCCGAACGCGCAGACCACGAGGGCGAGGTAGAGGAAGGACGCGAACGCCGCGAGGGCGATGCCGTAGCCGAGCCCGGCGCCGCGGCCCTGCTCCCCCGGGCCGGCGGCCGTCACGACTGCGCGGCGGCGTCGCGCTCGGCGTTGCGGCGCTTCACCCCGCGCGCCCGGCCGGCGATGAGGCTCCCGCCCCAGACGCTGACCTCCCGGGCGAGCACTGCGGCCGCGGCGACGGCGAGGAGGGTCGCGGGGTCGCGGAGGAAGTCGACGACGGCGGTGCGGTCCTGCGGCACGGCGAAGCCGCCGACCGCGGACCAGGCGCCGACGAGGGCCGCCGCGCCGGCGAGCAGGGCGACGAAGAAGCCGCCGAGGACGTAGGCCCACCAGCCCGCGCGGTTGACGGCGAGGACGATCAGGGCGAGGCCGACGAAGAAGGCGGCCACCGGGAGGAGGAAGACGGCCGTGGGGCCCTGCGCGAGCGCGATGGACGCGGGGTCGCCCGCGACGGCGTCGATCAGCACGCGGATCGCGGTGAGGGCGACGAGGTACAGGGCGGCGAAGACCGCGGTGGTGAGCAGGGCGATGGCCAGGCCGGCGAGGCGGTTGCCCTTCCGGCGGGCGGGCTCCGGCTCCGGCTCGACGGAGCCGAGCGGGGACGGCGACGCGGGCTGCGCCTCCTGCACGGCGGTGGCGCCGGTCGCGGGACGTCGGCCGCCCGGCTCCGGCTCGGGCCAGACGTACTCCCGGGTCGGCTCGGTCCCGTCGCCCGTCGTCGGCATCCGCGTGGTCTCGGCTTCGCTGTTCCCCGTCACTCCGACAGCTTAGGCACGGGTCCGCGCGGGTCGAGCGACCGCCGCGCCCACCCCGGGACGGGGGACGCCGCCGCGGGCCGGTGGACGCCTCTGCGGGCCGGTGCGCTACTCGAGCGGGTGCAGCAGGCGGTGCAGGAACTGCCGGGTGCGCGGCTCCTGCGGCTCGCGGAGGATCTGCGCAGGGGCGCCGCGCTCGACGACCACGCCGTCGGCCATGAAGACGACCTCGGAGGCGACCTGCCGGGCGAACTCCAGTTCGTGCGTGACGACGAGCATCGTCCAGCCCTCGCCCGCCAGCTCGCGCATCAGCGAGAGGACGTCGCCGACCAGCTCGGGGTCGAGCGCCGACGTCGGCTCGTCGAAGAGCAGCAGGTCGGGCCGGAGCGCGAGGGCGCGGACGATGCCGACCCGCTGCTGCTGGCCGCCGGAGAGCTCGAAGGGGTAGGCGCCGCCGCGGCCGCCGAGACCGACGCGCTCGAGCAGCGCCTCCGCCTCCGGGACCACCTCGGACGCCGGGCGGCGCTGCACGCGGAGCGGGCCCTCCGTGACGTTCTGCAGGACGGTGAGGTGCGGGAAGAGATTGAAGTGCTGGAAGACCATCGCCGAGCGGTCGCGCAGCGCGGTGAGCGCGCGCTTGCCGACCGGCCCGCCGAAGTCGAGCACCGAGCCGTCCGCGAGCTCGAGGACGCCGCCGTCGGGGACCTCGAGGCTGTTCAGCGAGCGCAGCACCGTCGTCTTGCCCGAGCCGGACGGGCCGATCAGCGCGATGACCTGGCCGCGGCGGATCTCGAGGTCGATGCCGCGGAGGACCTCGACGCCGCTGAAGGACTTGCGCAGCCCCGTGGCGCGGAGGACGGGCCGCTCGCCGTCGGCGGGGCGGCCTGCGGTGCCGGAGGAGGCGTCAACGGGCGACATAGCGGTCCAATCGCTTCTCGAGGAGGCTCTGGCCGCTGGAGAGGACGAGGCAGATGAGCCAGTAGATGAGGGCGGCCTCGAGGTAGAGCAGCATGAACTCGCTCGAGGCGGTGGCGATCTTCTGCGCCTGGCGGAAGAGCTCGGTCACCAGGATCAGCGAGGCGAGCGAGGTGTCCTTGACCAGCGAGATGAACGTGTTGGAGAGCGGCGGCACCGAGACGCGCGCGGCCTGCGGCAGGATGATCCGCCGCAGCGCGAGTCCGCGGCCCATGCCGATGGTGTGCGCCGCCTCCCACTGCCCCTTGGGCACGCTGAGGATCGCGGCGCGGATGACCTCTGCCGCGTAGCCGCCGACGTTCAGGGCGAAGGCGATGATCGCGCTCGGCCAGGGGTCGATCTTGACGCCCAGGCTGGGCAGGCCGTAGAAGATCACGAAGAGCTGCACCAGGAGCGGGGTGCCGCGGATCACGGAGATGTAGGCCCGGGCGATCCAGGACAGGACCTTCACTCGCGAGAGGCGCATCAGCGCGACGGCCAGCGCGAGGGCCAGGCCGAGCACGAAGCTCGACAGCGCCAGCGGGATCGTGCCGACGATGCCGCCCGACAGGATCGGCCAGAACGACCTGAAGAACAGTTCCATCTTGTCTTCTCCCGCCGGAGGCGGGAGAAGACCGCGGTCGGCATTTCGAGGTGGATGCGTGGGGCAGAGCGGGTCGCGTCCGCTTCCGAGAAATGCTGGCACGCATGCGGTGCTGCTGTGTCTTCTTCCTCTGAAGCGGAAGAAGACCGCGGTCGGCTTCTCGAGTTGGCGCGTGAGCAGAGCGGGTCGCGTCCGCTCCCGAGAAATGCTGGCACGCATTTCTCGGAACCGCTCGGCCTTGCAAAACGCGGGTGTCGGTCGACCCATGCTGGTCGAGCAGCCCCGCAGGGGCGTATCGAGACCCGCCGTGTCCGGGACGGTGGTTTGTGGACTCGCGTCCCGGTGACGGTGGATCTCGATGCGCCCGCTGCGCGGGCTACTCGATCAGCATGGTGCAGCCGGCGGTCGGATGCGGCGACCAGCGCCGCAGGCGTCCTTCTTGCTGGTCGAGCAGCCCCGGAGGGGCGTATCGAGACCCGCCGCCGGAGGCGTGGCTACTGGGAGACGTCGGCGCCGAAGTAGCGCTCGGAGATGGAGGCGAGGGTGCCGTCGGCCCGCAGCTCGTCGAGGGCGCCGTCGACCGCGGCGACGAGGTCGTCCGAGCCCTTCGGGAAGGTGAAGGCGCTGGAGGAGCTGTCGTCGGTCGTCACGGCGACCTTGAGGCCAGCGGCCTGGTCGGGGTACGTCGTCGACCAGTCCAGCCAGGTGAGGCGGTCGTTGAGGGTCGCGTCCACGCGGCCCTGCTCGACGAGGGCGACGGCCTGGGCCCAGCCCTCGACGCCCTCGACGGTCGCGCCGCTGTCCTGCGCGAGCGTGTACCAGTTGCTCGAGAGCGACTGCGCGGTGGTCTTGCCGGAGAGCGAGTCGAGCGAGGTGATCTCGGTGTCGTCGGCCGGCACGACGACCACGCCGGGGCTCACCGAGTACGGCTCGGAGAAGTCGTACTTCGCGCTGCGCTCGTCGTTGATCGAGACCTGGTTGGCGATCACGTCGAAGCGGCCGCCGTCCAGACCCGCGAACATCGCGTCCCACTGGGTCTCCTCGAACTCCGGCTCGACGCCGAGCTTCTCGGCGACCGCGGTGATCACCTCGACGTCGTAGCCGGTGAGGTCGCCCGTGCCGCCGTCGGCGTGGAAGGAGAACGGGGAGTAGGTGCCCTCGGTGCCGATGGTCAGCTTCCCGGACTCCTCGACCTCGGCGAGCGTCAGCCCGGAGGCGGTCGAGGCGGTGCTGTCGTCGCTGGAGCCGGAGACCACGTCGTCGGTGGAGGCGGGGGCGCAGCCGGCCAGGACGAGGGCGGCGGCGGCCGCGGTCGTGCCGAGCAGGACGCGCAGCGAGGTGCGGGCGGGGAGGAGCGTCACAGTGTCTTTCCTTCGGTGCATCGCGGTGTCTCACGACCGGATCGCGGCCGGAGCCGCGCACGGTTCGGTGGGGTGGGGAGGAGCGGACGGCGATCGATCGCACGCGTCCGCACCCTCCACCCAACCAGCGGGAGGGGGACCGCTATTCCCGGATGTCGCCGTGTGACGCCGGACGGGCACCGAGCCCCACGAGGAACGACTCCGCGCCGGCGACCTCGTCCGCCGTCAGACCGGCCGCCGCCTCGGGCACGATCAGGTGGAACGGCGTCTCCTGCTCGCGCGCCCAGTCGACGGCGTCGCCGCGGAGGTTGTCGTCGATCCAGACGACGGCGTCGATCGCGACCCTCTCCCGTGCCTGCTCGAGCCAGACGGCGACGGGCTGGAGCTTGCCGGTCTGCCCGGGGAAGCGCGGGTCGCGAGGGAGTCCGCCGCCGAAGACGATGGCCTCGGTGCCGGCCGGCAGACCGAGATCGCCCGCGAGCACCGAGGTGAGCTTCGGCGGCCAGGTGGTGGCCCAGACGATCGTGCCGACGGCGGCGAGGCGGCGCACCAGCTCCTCGCGCTCGGGCTCGAGCATCAGCCGGTGGCCGCCCGCCGCGCGGTCGCTCGAGACGGACGGGTTCAGGACGCCGTCGACGTCGAGCAGGATGAGGGCGGCCATGGCTGCAACCGTAGCCGCGGCCGCGGTCCGGCGCGAGGCGGGAGCGCCCGCTAGCGTGGGCGGGTGCCCCCCTCCGCCCGTCTCCCCGGTGGAGCACTGGTCTCGCTCGAGCCCGACCCGATCCGCAAGGGCTCGCTGGTGCTGGAGATCGACGGCTCGGAGCAGTCCCTGATCGACCTCCGCGCGCCCGAGCAGCTCGGCCTCGAGTACCTGGCCCGGCTCGGCGCCGCGGTCGATGCGCTCGGGCCGGCGGGAGCGCCCGTGACGGTCCTCCACCTCGGTGCGGGCGCGCTGGCGCTCGCGCGCTACGTCGCCGCCACCCGCCCCGGCTCCGAGCAGACGGTCGTCGAGCGGTCGGCCGGACTGGTCGACTTCGTGCTCCAGCACGCGCCGCTGCCGGCCGGGACGAGGCTGTGCAGTCTCACCGCGGACGCCGCCGATCCCCTCGCCGTCTCCCCCGCGGACCTCGTCGTGCTCGACGTCTACGACGGCGACGAGATCCCCGAGTCCTTCTACCGGGCCGAGGTCCTCGCCCGCGTCGCCCGAGTGGTCGAGGAGAGCGGACTACTGGCGGTCAACGTCGCCGACGACGCCGATCACCGGCGCCTGCGGCGGCTCCGGCGGGAGGTGCAGCGCGTGCTGCCGGTGGTCGCCGCCGTCGGTCCGCTCAGCTACGCCGAGGGGCGCGGGAGCGGCAACGCGATCCTGCTCGCCTCACGAGGCGACCTCGCCTCGCACGCCGCCGCCCGTCTCCTGCAGGCCGGGCCGCACCCGGTCGCGGCCGTTGCGGATCGCGACGTCGTGCCCGTCGAGGTGGCGGTAGAAGTCGACCCGTGACTCCAGCGCGATGCCGGCGTCGAGGTACTTGGCCTTGATCCGCTTGATGTAGGTGCGCACGGTGTGCTCGGCGATCCGCATGTCGAGGGCGACGTCCTTGACCGCCGTGCCGGACCCGTAGGAGCGCATGACGCGGCTCTCCTGCCGGCTGAGCACGGGCCGGCGGTGCTCGCCGGCGGCGAGGAAGCGGTGCCGGGCCGCTTCCGAGATCCAGGAGCGGCCGGACGCGACCGACACCAGGGCCGCGACGAGCTCGCCCGGCTCGTCGCCCTTCCAGACGAAGGCGGTGCGCTCGAGGCGGAGCACGGCGCGGACGGCCTCGAGCGAGTCCGACGCGGACAGCACCACCAGGCCGCGATGCCGCGCGCTGACCTCCGCGAGCGTGCTGGTCAGCACCTCGGGCGCGACCCGGTCGAGGTCCAGGACCGCGATCGTGTCCGCCTCGGCGGCGTCCGGGTCCGCGACACTCAGGTGCGGGAGGACGTCGACGAGGAGCGCCGCGAGAGCCGCGCGCTCGAT
Organism: Rathayibacter sp. VKM Ac-2929; assembly: GCF_022815495.1. Classification (NCBI taxonomy): domain Bacteria; kingdom Bacillati; phylum Actinomycetota; class Actinomycetes; order Micrococcales; family Microbacteriaceae; genus Rathayibacter; species Rathayibacter sp. VKM Ac-2929. The sequence continues at coordinate 412,336 of NZ_JALGRV010000005.1, read as the reverse complement.
GGACAGACCGCTCACCACGGTCACAGCGAACTTCTCGAATTCCGCCACGGAAACCCCTTGCGAGGACGGTCGGGTCCGTCCTGGATCGAACCGTAGCGAAAGGAGGACCGGCCGAGCCACGCACGGGACATTCCGTCCCGACGACCATCAGCGCATCTCCGCCGACCGCGGAACCCCCTCCTTGCTCGCGCCCCGCCCAGGAGGGCTAGTCTCCGTGACGATGAACGACTCCGACGAGACCGCCCTCCGCTCGACCCGGATCCCCGCCGACCAGGTGCGGGCCCGGATGCTCCGCGCCGCCCGCGAGGTCATCTCGGCCCACGGTCTCACGGTCGGCTTCGCCCATCTGCCGATGGAGGAGTACATCCGCCTGGCCGCCGTGCCGCGCAGCTCGGTCTACCGGATCTGGAGCACGCGGGAGGAGTTCGTCGCCGACCTCATCGGCGAGATCTTCGTCGCGGACCGCTTCGCCGACGGCGCGGATCCCGACGCCCAGCGGGCGATGACCGAGGTCTACGAGCGCTCCTCCGCCCACCTCGGCACCGCGGTGGGCCGCCGTCAGGTGGCCTGGGAGATGATCCGCATCGGTGCGAACTCCAGCGTGGAGACCCTTCGCGCCTCCGTCGACTGGTCCTCCTACAACGCGCTGCTGGCGTGCACCTTCTCGATGGAGGAGGGGCCCGCGCGCGAGGCGGTGCGCGCCACCGCCCGCCGGCTCGAGACCATGCTCAGCCAGCGGCTGCGCGACTACTACCAGGACGTCCTGGACCAGTTCAGCGCCTCGCTCCGGCCCGGCTTCACCACGCTCCAGCTCGCGCACCTCACCGCGATCGTCACGGACGGGCTGGTGCACCGCGGGCGACTGCTCGACGACGAGCTCGACGCCGTCGTCACGGCGCCCGGCCTGGACGGCGAGCCCGTCGAGTGGAGCCTCACCGCCTGGACGATCCGCTCGATCGTCGACGGGATGCTCGAGCCGGTCGCCGAGGACGAGCCTCCCGCCGACCGCTAGAGCGCGGCGTCCTCCGCCGGTGCGGACCGGGTGGGCGCGGGCGGCACGGGCTCGCAGAACCCGTCGATCAGCATCAGCGTGCCCGCCACCACGAGCGAGGGCGAGTCCGGCCGACCCGGATCGATCGGTCCGGTCACCAGCTCGGGCGCGGCGATCCGGGCGACGCAGAGTCCCTCGACGAACGAGGAGATGGCGGAGGCGAGCACGGCGTACTCCTCCTCCCGCCCCGAGCGCAGGCGCAGGCCCGCCTCGGCGAGGGTGTGCCGGTAGTACTTCGCCATGTTCTCGATGAAGTGCACCTGGCGCGAGTGCAGGGCCTCGTGGATCGCGACGCGGGCCGACTCCGAGTGCGAGTCGACCGCGCCGATCAGGGCGACGAAGTTGCGCCAGTGCTGCGAGGCGAACACGTTGTCGTAGTTGGCCTCGATCGCGACGGTGAGCGAGGCGACGAGGATCTCGCGCATCTGCTCGGGAGTCGGCTGCTCGGCGAGGCGGCGGTGCAGGTAGGCGTCCCCCGCGGTGAGCGAGGTGGGGTCGAGCCGGGCCGTGAGGATCCGCTCGGGGATCGCCGCGACCAGCTCGTCGTAGAACGCCTGGCGGGTGGGCCAGATCCGGTAGACCGTGCTGCGCGGCACTCCGGCGGAGCGGATGACGTCCTCGAGCGGCAGGTGCGAGACGCCGACGCGCAGGCCCTCCGCGCGGACGACCGCGAGGGCGGCGTCGAGGAGCCGGGTCCGGACCTGCTCGCGGCTGAGTCGGGCCGGTCGCGGCGGGACCTCGGGCGGGGTGTCGGTGCCCATCGTGCCTCCGGAGGCGGGTGAGCGGGGCGGCTTCGGCGTCCCCGGTGCCCCCGAGCGTAGACGATCGCCGACAGTCGTCGCGCACATCGGCTACTCGGGAGGTCACAGAGGCAGCCGGACGCGCGGGACGGGCGCGGCTCGCGCTCGGCGTGCGAGCCGCGCGAGCCGCGCTGCCTGTCCCCCAGGCGGCCGCCCCTTCGGCCGATCTCGACCGTAGGCGCTCGATCAGGGCCGCGTCAAAACTCCGGACATCATGTCCCGCCGATCAGGGGCGGAAGGGATGGCGGGGCTCGTCCGACGGCGGCAGGAGGTGCTGCCCCGCGCGCACGGCGCCGAGGCGCGGGATGCCGAGCTCGTCCGCCACCGCACCGGCGACCTCCGCCTCGGCGTGGCCGGCGAGCTCGACGTTGCGCATCAGCTTGGCGTGGTGGCAGGGGCTGGCATCGATGGCGACCACCATCGCCGAGAAGCGCAGCGCGTCGCCCAGCCGCGCCATCGGGTTCAGCTCCGCGAGCACCGACGGGACGTCCGGCATCGACAGCAGCGTGTAGTAGCAGGTCGACACGACGTAGTCGTCGACGCCCGCCTCGGCCGACGGCGGCGCGACGATGATGTCGCCGAGCGACACCGAGCCCGTCCGCGACCCTAGGACCGAGGCGATGGTCACGCGGATGTCGCCGGCGAGCGAGACCACGCGGACGCTCTCCGGCCACGGCGGCAGGGCCGCGAGCTGCGTGGAGCCGGTGCGCAGGGCGATCCCCGCCTGCGAGGACAGCGCGTCGATCATGGGCATGCCCGTGCACTCCCCCGCGTTGCCCGCGTCCTCCGAGGCCGCCGCGCCGCACGAGGCGAGCAGCGCCGAGATGCCGAGGCGCGACTGCGGCTCGAGTCCGCCGACCACCGCGGGGCTGACCGTGCCGGTCGAGTCGATGATCTGGCCGAGGCGGAGGGCGAGGTCCGAGCCGGTGTTGGGCGTGCCGAAGGTGACGACCTCGCGCACCATCGACTCCACCGGCACTCCGTCGACGCTCTGGCTGAGGGCCTGGCGCGCGGCGAGGCCGCCCATCGAGTGGGCGACGACGACGGCCCGGTGGCCGGTCGCCGCCGTGAGGCAGGCGATCGAGGAGGCCAGGGCGTCGGCGATGCCGGGATCGGTCACCCAGCGGGCCGCGAGATCGCGGTAGTCGAAGGTGTAGACGACGGCGCCCTCGGTGTCCTGGAACGCGCCGATGAGCGAGCGCTGGGAGGTGGTGACCGGCTGGTCGACGCCGTTGGTGGCGACCAGGTCGACCAGGTGCGAGAAGGCGCCCGTGCGCGACTCGTCGTGCGTCGCGGTGCCGAGCCAGCCGTGCAGCACCAGGATCGGCACCAGCGAGGCCGCCGCCGTGGACTCGACGTCGTCGCCCGGGAGGACCGGGGCGAGCTCGGCGATGCCGCAGGTCGCCGGCGGAGGGGCGGTGGCTGCCGCCGCGGCGGCCGCGGTGCCCGACGGTACGACGACGGCACCGACCACCACGAGAAGGGCGGCCAGCACGGCGATCAGGACTCTCATCCGCACGTTTCCTCACCGCCGCGACCCCTGCTGAGCGGGTTCAGGGGATCGACCGGACGAACGTCCCAGAAGTCAATCATCCCGGGGCCCCCGTTCGGGCTCGCTGTCGGGAATCGACGGACCCCCAGTCAGGGTGCCCTTACCGCGCGCCGCGCGAGGCCGCCGTCCCGCGTCGTCCCGCCCTCACGGTGCCGCGGACGACGAAGGGCCCCGCCGGTCTCCCGGCGGGGCCCTTCGTCACTCAGACCGTGCTCAGCTGTAGTTGCCGGGCTCGTAGCCGTCGCTCGAGAACGAGTCGAAGTCGACGAACGAGAGGTCCGCGTCGCTGAACGCGGCGTCGTCGGCGAAGATGCGGTTGGGGTACCGCTCGGCCTTCGCCTCCTCCGTCGCCTCGACCGACACGTTCCGGTAGCGGGGCAGACCCGTTCCGGCCGGGATCAGCTTTCCGATGATCACGTTCTCCTTGAGGCCCATCAGCGGATCGCGCTTGCCCTCCATGGCCGCCTGCGTCAGGACGCGGGTGGTCTCCTGGAAGGACGCGGCCGACAGCCACGACTCGGTCGCGAGCGAGGCCTTGGTGATGCCCATGACCTCCTGGCGGGCGGACGCGGTCCGCTTGCCCTCGGTCAGAGCCGCACGGTTGACCTCGCTGTAGCGCGAGCGGTCGACGAGCTCACCCGGCAGCAGGTCGGTGTCGCCGTGGTCGACGACGGTGACCTTGCGGAGCATCTGCCGGACGATGACCTCGATGTGCTTGTCGTGGATCGGGACGCCCTGCGAGCGGTAGACGCCCTGGACGCCGCCGACGAGGTGCTTCTGGACCTCGCGGACGCCCAGCACGCGCAGGACCTCCTTGGGGTCGACCGTTCCCACGTGCAGCTGCTGACCGAGCACGACCGACTGGCCGTCCTCGACGAGGAGCTGCGAGCGCTTGAGCACCGGGTAGATGACCGCCTCGTCGCCGTTGTCCGGCTGGAGGATGACCCGGCGGGCCCGGTCGGTGTCCTCGATCGTGATGCGACCGGCGGCCTCCGCGATCGGCGACGCACCCTTGGGGGTGCGGGCCTCGAAGAGCTCCTGCACGCGGGGCAGACCCTGCGTGATGTCGTCGGCCGAGGCCGATCCACCGGTGTGGAAGGTGCGCATCGTGAGCTGCGTGCCGGGCTCGCCGATCGACTGGGCCGCGATGATGCCGACGGCCTCTCCGATGTCGACGAGCTTGCCGGTGGCGAGCGAGCGGCCGTAGCAGGCCGCGCAGACGCCGACGGCCGACTCGCAGGTCAGGACCGAGCGCACCTTGATGTGACGCACCTCGGCACCGACGAGCTTCTCGATGAGGACGTCGCCGACGTCCTCGCCGGCCTCGGCCACGACCTCGCCGGCCTCGTTCGTCGCCGCGGTGGCGAGCGAGCGGGCGTAGACGGAGTTCTCGACGTTCGAGTCCTGGATCCAGGCGCCGGTGGCGTCCTGGAGCATGATCGGCAGGTCGAGGCCCTTGGTCGTGCCGCAGTCGTCCTCGCGGATGATGACGTCCTGCGAGACGTCGACGAGTCGACGCGTCAGGTAGCCCGAGTCCGCGGTGCGGAGCGCGGTGTCGGCCAGGCCCTTGCGGGCACCGTGCGTGGCGATGAAGTACTCGGCGACCGACAGTCCCTCGCGGTACGAGGAGATGATCGGTCGGGCGATGATCTCGCCCTTCGGGTTGTTCACCAGACCGCGCATGCCGGCGATGTTGCGCACCTGCAGCCAGTTTCCACGGGCACCGGAGGTGACCATGCGGTTGATCGTGTTGTCGATCGGGAAGTTCGCGCGCATCGCCTTGGCGACCTCGTCGGTCGCCTCGGTCCAGATCTTCACGAGCTCCTGGCGGCGCTCCGCCTGGGTGGTCAGACCCTTGTCGTACTCGGACTCGACCTTGGCCGCCTTCTTCTCGTAGCCCGCGATGATGACGGGCTTCGAGGGCGGGGTGAGGATGTCCGAGAGGGCGACGGTCACACCGGACCGGGTGGCCCAGTAGAAGCCGGCGTCCTTGATGCGGTCGAGCGAGGCGGCGACCTCCACCTTCGGGTAGCGCTCCGCGAGGTCGTTGACGATCCCGGAGATGGTCGTCTTGTCGGCGACCTGCTCGAAGTAGGGGTAGTCGACCGGCAGCGCCTCGTTGAAGAGGGCGCGGCCGAGCGTCGTGTCGAGGAGGACGGGCGCGGTGACCTTGCCCTTGTCGTCGATCTCGACACCCTCGGGGGTCTGACCCTGAGCGAAGTACACGTCCGACATGCGGATGCGGACCTTCGAGTTCAGGTGCAGCGAGCCCTGGTCCTTCGCGAGGATCGCCTCCGAGACGGAGGAGAACGCGCGGCCCTCACCGGCGCCACCCTCGCGGATGGTCGTCAGGTGGTGCAGGCCGATGATCATGTCCTGCGTGGGCAGGGTGACCGGACGGCCGTCGGAGGGCTTGAGGATGTTGTTCGAGGCGAGCATCAGGATGCGCGCCTCGGCCTGGGCCTCGACCGACAGGGGCAGGTGGACGGCCATCTGGTCCCCGTCGAAGTCCGCGTTGAACGCGGCGCAGACGAGCGGGTGCAGCTGGATCGCCTTGCCCTCGACCAGCTGGGGCTCGAAGGCCTGGATGCCGAGTCGGTGCAGGGTGGGCGCGCGGTTGAGCAGGACGGGGCGCTCGCGGATGATCTCCTCGAGCACGTCCCAGACCTGCGGACGCGAGCGCTCGACCATGCGCTTGGCGGCCTTGATGTTCTGCGCGTGCGACAGGTCGATCAGGCGCTTGATGACGAACGGCTTGAACAGCTCGAGCGCCATCTGCTTGGGCAGACCGCACTGGTGCAGCTTGAGCTGCGGTCCGACGATGATGACCGAGCGGCCCGAGTAGTCGACGCGCTTGCCCAGCAGGTTCTGGCGGAAGCGACCCTGCTTTCCCTTGAGCATGTCGCTCAGGGACTTCAGGGCGCGGTTGCCGGTGCCCGTGACGGGACGGCCGCGGCGGCCGTTGTCGAAGAGGGCGTCGACCGCCTCCTGGAGCATGCGCTTCTCGTTGTTCACGATGATCTCGGGGGCACCGAGGTCGAGCAGGCGGCGGAGGCGGTTGTTGCGGTTGATGACGCGGCGGTACAGGTCGTTCAGGTCGGAGGTGGCGAAGCGGCCACCGTCGAGCTGGACCATCGGGCGCAGCTCCGGCGGGATGACCGGGACCACGTCGAGGACCATCGCGGCCGGCGAGTTGCCGGTGGCGAGGAACGAGTTGACGACGCGCAGGCGCTTGATGGCGCGGATCTTCTTCTGACCCTTGCCCTCGGCGATCTGCAGGTGCAGCGTCTCGGCCTCGGCCTGGAGGTCGAACTGCTCGAGGCGCTTCTTGATCGCCTCGGCGCCCATGTAGGCCTCGAAGTAGACGCCGTAGCGGTCGACGAGCTCGTTGAAGACGGCGTCCTCGGGCTTGAGGTCGCCGACCTTCAGGGTGCGGAACTGCTCCCACACGCTCTCCAGTCGCGCGATGTCCTCGTCGAAGGACTTGCGGATCTGGCCCATCTCCTTCTCGGCGCCGTCCTTGGTGCGGCGCTTCTGGTCGCTCTTCGCGCCCTCCGCCTCCAGGGCGGCGAGGTCGGTCTCGAGGCGCGCCAGGCGGTCCGCGATGCGGGAGTCGCGCTGGTCCGAGAGGGTCTTGATCTCGAGCCGGAGCTCGTTCTCGAGGCCGGGCATGTCGGCGTGACGGCCGTCGTCGTCCACGTCGATGATCATGTACGCCGCGAAGTAGATGACCTTCTCGAGGTCCTTCGGCGCCATGTCCAGCAGGTATCCGAGGCGCGAGGGGACGCCCTTGAAGTACCAGATGTGGGTGACGGGGGCGGCGAGCTCGATGTGGCCCATCCGCTCGCGGCGGACCGAGGACTTGGTGACCTCGACGCCGCAGCGCTCGCAGACGATGCCCTTGAAGCGGACCCGCTTGTACTTGCCGCAGGAGCACTCCCAGTCGCGCGAGGGTCCGAAGATCTGCTCGCCGAACAGACCGTCCTTCTCGGGCTTGAGGGTGCGGTAGTTGATGGTCTCGGGCTTCTTCACTTCACCGTGCGACCAGCGACGGATGTCATCGGCCGTCGCGAGGCCGATGCGCAGCTCGTCAAAAGTTGTTACGTCGAGCAATGTTTTCTCCTTGTCGGAAAACAGGGTGTCTCGTCAGAGACGGGGAGTCGTCAGATGCTGGCGCGGGATCAGATGTCGTCGACGGAGGACGACTCGAACCGGGAGGAGATGTTGATGCCGAGCTCCTCCGCGGCGCGGTAGACCTCGTCATCCGTGTCGCGCAGGCTGACCGCGGTGCCGTCGGCCGAGAGGACCTCGACGTTCAGGCACAGGGACTGCATCTCCTTGATGAGGACCTTGAAGGACTCCGGGATGCCCGGCTCCTGGATGTTCTCACCCTTGACGATGGCCTCGTACACCTTCACGCGGCCGAGGATGTCGTCCGACTTGATGGTGAGGAGCTCCTGCAGCGCGTAGGCGGCACCGTAGGCCTCGAGGGCCCACACCTCCATCTCGCCGAAGCGCTGGCCGCCGAACTGCGCCTTACCACCGAGCGGCTGCTGGGTGATCATCGAGTACGGGCCCGTCGAGCGCGCGTGGATCTTGTCGTCGACGAGGTGGTGCAGCTTCAGGATGTACATGTAGCCGACCGAGACCGGGTCCGGGAAGGGCTCTCCCGAGCGGCCGTCGAACAGCTGCGTCTTGCCGGACGAGCCGATCAGGCGCTCGCCGTCGCGGGTCGGGGTGGTGGAGTCGAGGAGCCCTGCGAGCTCCTCCTCCGCCGCACCGTCGAACACCGGGGTGGCGACCTTGGTGCCGGGAGCGGCCTCGCGGGCGTGCTCGGGCAGGCGCTTGGCCCACTCGGGCTTGCCCTCGACCTTCCAGCCCTGCTTCGCGATCCAGCCGAGGTGGATCTCGAGGACCTGGCCGAAGTTCATCCGGCCGGGGACGCCGAGCGGGTTGAGCACGATGTCGACCGGGGTGCCGTCGGCGAGGAACGGCATGTCCTCGACCGGCAGGATCTTCGAGATGACGCCCTTGTTGCCGTGGCGGCCGGCGAGCTTGTCGCCCTCGGTGATCTTGCGCTTCTGGGCGATGTAGACGACCACGCGCTGGTTGACGCCCGAGCCGAGCTCGTCGTCGCCGTCCTGCGCGTCGAACACCTTGACGCCGATGATCGTGCCCTGCTCGCCGTGGGGCACCTTCAGCGACGTGTCGCGGACCTCGCGGCTCTTCTCGTTGAAGATCGCGCGGAGCAGGCGCTCCTCGGCCGAGAGCTCGGTCTCGCCCTTGGGCGTGACCTTGCCGACGAGGATGTCGCCGGGGCGGACCTCGGCGCCGATGCGGATGATGCCGCGCTCGTCCAGGTCGGCCAGGAGCTCCGGGCTGACGTTGGGGAGGTCGCGGGTGATCTCCTCCTTGCCGAGCTTGGTGTCGCGGGCGTCGACCTCGTACTCCTCGATGTGGATCGAGGAGAGGACGTCGTCCTTCACCAGGTTCTGGCTGAGGATGATCGCGTCCTCGAAGTTGTGACCCTCCCACGGCATGAACGCGACGAGCAGGTTCTTGCCGAGCGCGAGCTCGCCGTTCTCGGTCGCGGGACCGTCGGCGACGATCTCGCCGACCTCGATGCGCTCACCGGCGGAGACGACCACGCGGTTGTTGTACGAGGTGCCCTGGTTCGAGCGGTCGAACTTGCGCAGGAAGTAGGTCTGCGTGCCGCCCTCGTCCAGCTGGACGGTGACGGAGTCGGCGGAGACCTCCTGGACCACGCCGGCCTTGTCGGCCGTGATGACGTCGCCGGCGTCGATGGCCGCGAAGCCCTCCATGCCGGTTCCGACGACGGGCGACTCGCTGCGCAGCAGCGGGACGGCCTGACGCTGCATGTTCGCGCCCATGAGCGCGCGGTTCGCGTCGTCGTGCTCGAGGAACGGGATCAGCGAGGTCGCGACCGACACCATCTGGCGCGGGGAGACGTCCATGTAGTGCACGCGCTCGGCGTCGACGAGCTCGACCTCTCCGCCCTTGGGGCGGACCAGGACCTTGCCCTCGGCGAAGCGCATGTCGGAGGTGAGGGGGGCGTTCGCCTGGGCGACCAGGTACTCGTCCTCCTCGGACGCGGTGAGGTAGTCGATCTGCGCGGTGACGACGCCGTCGACGACCTTACGGTACGGGGTCTCGATGAAGCCGAACGAGTTGATGCGCGCGAAGGACGCGAGCGAGCCGATCAGGCCGATGTTCGGGCCTTCCGGGGTCTCGATCGGGCACATGCGGCCGTAGTGCGACGGGTGGACGTCGCGGACCTCGACGCCGGCGCGCTCACGGGAGAGACCGCCGGGGCCGAGTGCCGACAGGCGGCGCTTGTGGGTCAGACCCGCGAGCGGGTTGTTCTGGTCCATGAACTGCGACAGCTGCGAGGTGCCGAAGAACTCCTTGATCGCGGCCACCACGGGGCGGACGTTGATCAGGGTCTGCGGGGTGATCGCCTCGATGTCCTGCGTGGTCATGCGCTCGCGGACCACGCGCTCCATCCGGGACAGGCCGGTGCGGACCTGGTTCTGGATGAGCTCGCCGACCGCGCGGATGCGGCGGTTGCCGAAGTGGTCGATGTCGTCCACGTCGAGGCGGAGGTCGACCGCGGCGCCGTCGCGCACACCGGGCAGGTTGGTGCGGCCGTCGTGCAGCGCGACCAGGTACTTGATGGTCGCGATGATGTCCTCGACCGTGAGCACCGAGTCGGACAGCGCCTTGTCGATGCCGAGCTTGCGGTTGATCTTGTAGCGGCCGACCTTGGCGAGGTCGTAGCGCTTGCTGTTGAAGTAGAAGTTGTCCAGCAGCGCGCGGGCGGCCTCGGCGGCGACCTGCTCGCCCGGGCGGAGCTTGCGGTAGATGTCGCGGAGGGCGTCCTCCTTGGTGAGGATGTTGTCCTTCTCGAGGGTCAGCTCGATCGACTCGTAGCCGGCGAACTGCTCGAGGATCTCCTCGCTCGTCAGGCCCAGGGCCTTGAGGAAGACCGTGACCGACTGCTTGCGCTTGCGGTCGATGCGGACGCCGACCTGGTCGCGCTTGTCGATCTCGAACTCGAGCCAGGCACCGCGGCTGGGGATGACGCGGGCGGAGTAGATGTCCTTGTCGGACGTCTTCTCCTGCTGGCGCTCGAAGTAGACGCCCGGGCTGCGGACGAGCTGGGACACGACGACACGCTCGGTGCCGTTGATGATGAACGTGCCCTTCTCCGTCATCAGGGGGAAGTCGCCCATGAAGACCGTCTGGGTCTTGATCTCACCCGTGAGGTGGTTCATGAACTCGGCCTCGACGTACAGCGGAGCGGCGTAGGTCTTGCCGCGCTCCTTGCACTCCTCGATCGTGTACTTCTCGGGCTCGAGGTACGGGTTCGTGAAGCTCAGCTGCATCGTCTCGCTGAGGTCCTCGATCGGGGAGATCTCCTCGAAGATCTCGTCGAGTCCGGAGTTGGCGGGGAGATCCTCCCGGCCGACGGCCTTCGCCTCGGCGACGCGGGTCTTCCACGCCTCCGAGCCGACGAGCCAGTCGAAGCTCTCGGTCTGCAGCGCGAGCAGATCCGGAACCGTCAGGGTGTCGCTGATCTTGGCGAACGAGAGACGCGAAGCTCCGCGTCCGTTCTTGGGTGAGGTGGTGGTTGCGTTGGGCGCAGCAGCCAAGGAAGGAACCTCCGTAGACCCTCGCGGGTCTCAATCTGTGGGATGTGTGGAGTGGGCTCCCGCCGGGCGGGCCGACACGTCCTGCTCCCCTGCCGTGACCGCGGTGACGCGGCCGCAGCGACGAAGCGACCGGTTTGACGCGGCCTTCGGGGCGGGGGCTAGAGTGTGGCATCGGCATCCACCATCTGATGCCGGGTTCCGATGGCTGGTCGACCGCAATATGACGACTCGGCACTCGGGAGCGCAAAGTACAACTATAGATGTACCGCGCCACGCCGCGCAAGTGCAGGTGCTTGCGTCCGGCACGGGGCTCGGGTATACGGCCGGGTCGAGGGTCCCGCCCTCCCCGCCTCCCCCGCTCCGCCTCCCGTCCTGCGCGGCAAGGCAGACTGGTCGGATGGCCGAACGCACCGGTCGCCGACGCGGCGACGACTCCGAGCACCCCCGCGCCGTGCTCGCCAGCGGGTTCCTCGCGCAGATCGAGCCCGACCGGCACTCGCCCGACGCAGCGACCCTCGTCGTCGACGGGACGCCGCAGTCGCACGTCGACCTCGCCGACCCGACGCACCTCTCCTTCGAGTACGTGCGGCGGATCGGCCACGCGATCGACCTGCTCGCGCCCGAGGGCGAGGCGGTGACGGCGCTGCACCTGGGCGCCGGCGCGCTGACCCTCCCCCGCTACGTGGCGGCGACCCGGCCCGGCTCACGGCAGCAGGTCGTCGAGATCGAGGCGGCGCTGGTCGACCTGGTGCGGGAGGCGCTCCCGCTGCCCCGCGGCGCGCAGATCCGGATCCGCCAGGGCGACGCCCGCGAGGTGCTCGGCAAGCTGCCGCCGGGGCTGCTCGGCACGGTCGACGTCGTCGTGGTCGACATCTTCTCCGGCGCCCGGACGCCCGCGCATGTCACGAGCGCCGAGTTCTACCGCGAGATCGCTCCGCTGCTCGCGCCCACCGGGGTCGTGGCGGTCAACGTGGCCGACGGCGGGGCGCTGGCCTTCGCCCGGGCTCAGGCCGCCACGCTCGCGGCGGTCTTCGCGCACACGGCGATCATGACCGACACCCAGATGCTGAAGGCCAAGCGCTTCGGCAACGTGGTGATGCTCGCCTCGCCCTCCCCGCTGCCGGTGGACGGGCTGCCGCGGCGGCTGGCCTCCGACCCGGCGCCGGCGAAGCTGGTGCAGGGGCGCGAGCTGGAGAACTTCCTCGGGGGCGCCTCGGTCGTCACCGACGACACCGCCACGCCGTCGCCGCTGCCGGCGCGCAGCATCTTCCAGGTCCGCCGGGGCTGAGGAGCGGCGCCGGGGCCGAGGAACGTCGCCGGGGCCGACCTCGACCCCGCGCGCCCGGGCCGGGCGCCCCGGCCCGGTTGCCCGTACAGTGGACGGGGGCCAGAGCCCCCTCCGTCCTCTCGCCGCCGCGTGCGCCGATCCGGATCCGCATCCACGAGGAAGAACCGCCCTGAGCATCATCATCCGCCACGACCCCGCGACGCTCCGCGAGGAGATCGACGTCGACGCCGCCCAGGACCGCCTGGAGGAGATCGGCGCGCTGCGCTCCCTCGCCGCGCTCACCGAGAAGGCCGAGCTGCTGCGCCTGCTCGGCCGCCTCGACGAGGCCTGGGACATCGCCACCGAGGCCGTCCGCCGCACCCGGTTCTCCGGCGACCGCGCCGAGCTGCTCACCGCGCGCGTCCGCCGCGCGCGCCTGATGCAGCTGCGCGACCGCTCCGACGAGGCGCTCTCGGAGCTCACGCTCTGCGTCGAGGAGGCGCGCACGCACGAGTGGCACGTCGAGCACTCCTTCGCACTCAAGCACCGCGGGCTCGCGCTCTTCGAGAGCGGCGAGTACAGCCAGGCCGCGCGCGACTTCGACGCGGCCACCGCGCTCGGCGAGCGCGTCGGCGTGGAGGAGGAGGAGCTCGAGGTCGCGCGCCTCGGCTTCGCCGCCGCCTCCGAGTTCCAGGACGAGTCGACCCGCGGCCCCCGGGCGGACGGCGCCGTGCGCGGCCGCCGCCGCGCCGAGGGCGACGAGGCCTGAGCCCCGGAGCCGATCCGACCGATGGCTGAGCTCGACCAGGTCGCCCGCTGGGCGGACGCGCTGCTGCGCGAGCACCTGGACGACTCGTGGAGCTTCGCCTTCGATCACGCCCGCACCCGCGGCGGCGCCTGCCACTGGAAGGACCGGCGCATCACCGTGTCGCGGCATCTCGCCGCGCGGTGGAGCGACGAGGAGGTGCACCAGACGCTGCTGCACGAGGTCGCGCACGTGCTCGCCGGCCCGAAGGCCGGCCACGGTCCGGCCTGGCGGCGGGCGGCGACGGCACTGGGCTACACCGGTGACCGCACGCACAGCAATCCGACCGCGGACGAGCTCGCCCCGTGGGTCGGCAGCTGCCCGAGCGGGCACCTCTTCTACCGGCACCGCCGCCCGAGCCGGCCGCTGGCCTGCGGGAGGTGCGCCCGGCGCTTCGAGCCCGCGAACGCGATCGAGTGGCGGCGCCGCGAGGTGCCGGCGCGACCGGCCGCGAGCGAGCGCTCGGCGTGAGCGAGGGCGCACCGCACCGCGTGGTCCGCGGCCGGGTGCCGAGCACCGGGCAGTGGCTGGTCGACGCGGGCGGGCTCCGCTGGTGGTTCGACTCCGGGAGCCTGGCGCTCGACTTCGCCTGCACCGGGCCGCTGCGCGGGATCCCCGGCGAGCGTCTCGACTCCGACGAGGCCTTGGCGGCCTGGCTCGCCGAGCGCTTCGACGCCGTCGACGCCACCGCCCGCGACGCGCGGCTCGACGACGCGCTGATGCTCCGCGGCGCTGTCTCCCGGCTGGCCGTCGCCGCGGAGCGCGGTGCCGCGGGCGACCCGGCGGACGTCGACGTCGTCAACCTCTTCGCCGCGATGCCGGACGTGCCGCCGTCGCTCTCCGGCGGCTCGCGCCAGGCCGGCCGCTCGCACGCGGCGGCGCGGCAGGCGCTCTCGACCCTCGCCCGCGAGGCGGTCGACCTGCTCGGCGGCGGCACTCCGGGGCGGCTGCGCCGCTGCGACGCGGAGGACTGCCGCATCCTCTACCTCGACACCTCCCGGGCCGGCTCGCGGCGCTGGTGCTCGATGCAGCGTTGCGGCAACCGGGCGAAGGTCCGCGCGCACCGGCGCCGGAGCGCCGAGCGCGCGGACCGCGGCGAGGACTAGTCGACGACCTTCACGTCCTTCCAGAACGCGAGATAGCCCGAGAAGTCCTTGCCGACGCGGTCGAACGCGGTCGGGTACGGCGTCGGGTAGGACCAGGCGCGGTCCTTGAGCATCCCGTCGTCGGACTTCACGTCGTAGTACTGGGCCTCGCCCTTCCACGGGCAGGTGTACTGGGTGCTGCTCGGCACCAGGTAGTCGTTGTTCACGCTCGTGGGCGGGAAGTACCAGTTGCCCTCGATGGAGATGAGATCGGAGTCGGGGGCGTCGGCGATGACGACGTCGTTGAGGACGGCTTTCATTCGGGCCAGCTTTCCTGTCGCGGAGACGGTCGGCGGAGGCGGTCCTCCGCTCCCGGGGAACGCTACGCCGCTCCGCCCTTACCGGTCGAGAGCGGCCGCACCCCTTGCGGAGACGCTCAGGCGCGGTCCGTCAGCGCGGGGAGCGCAGGACCGTCACCGTGTCGACGGTGTCCGCGCGGGCGGCGGCGGAGATCTCCGCCCCGCGGCCCTGCGCCGTGAGCAGGCGGCCGGTGGCGGAGGCGGTCAGCAGGTGGACGCAGGCGCGGCGGAGACCCTCGTAGGACGCCGAGGCGACGGCCGCGTCGGGCGAGACGTGGTCGATGCCGAGTCCGATCAGGGCGTCGATCAGCGCGCCGGCGGCCAGCTGGTCCTCGACGGCGAAGCGCGGCTCGCCCGCCGCGTCGACCTCGCCGACGGCGACGACGTTGACGCTGGTCCGGCCGCCGTTCTCGTGCTGGCGCTCGAGGATCCAGCGGGCGACGGCGGTGCGGTCGGCCAGGCCGGCGCGGACGACGTGGCCGCCGATCGCGTCGGGGTCGATCACGTCGTCCGCTCCTCCCGGGAGCGCGTCGACCAGCACGGTGATGTGTGCCGGGGCGAGGTCCCGGAGGCCTCGGGCGCCCCAGTCGAAGCGGATCTGGTACGACCCCTGGTCGAAGGCGGCGGCCGGGGCGGCGGCGGTGCGGTCGGAGTCGGGGAGCGCGGCGTTCACTCCTCCACGGTACCGACCGCTCCGCCGCCGCCTACACGCCCGCGGCCCGGCGCGCACCCGGTTCCCGCCCGCCGGAACCCGGAGGAGGATGGTCCCCGTGAAGGTGATGCTCAAGTACGTGCTCGACACCGACCCCGACTCCGCCTGGCGCGCCCTGCAGAGTCCGGCCGTGTTCCGCGAGGTGATGTCCCCGTTCCTGACCGCCGCGTCCCTCGACGAGGGCGGCTTCCGGCCGACCTGGGGCCTCGGGCCGCACGACGTCGCGATGGACGCCCTCGGGATCGTGCCGATGGGCGCGCAGGAGATCGACCTCTCCTACCGCCGCGTCCCGTCGATGCCCGACGTCCGGATCCTCCGCGACAACGGCGCTCCGCTGTCCGGCGCGCTGCGGCTGATCACCGCGTGGGACCACCGGATGGCCGTCGCGCCGCTCCCGGACGGGCGGACGCTCTTCCGCGACCGGCTGGAGTTCAGCGCCGGGCTCGCCTCACCGGCGCTCTGGCCGTCGATGTGGGCGTTCTGGCAGTGGCGCGGGATCCGCATCCGCGCCCTGGCCCCGACCTGGCGGCACGACGTCGGCGCCGATACCCGCCCCCGAGGAGAGGACGCACCGTGAGCCCCGACGGATCGGCCGAGGAGGCCGTCGAGCTGTCCCGCGCGGACCTGCTGCGCTTCCGCTGGCCCTCCGGCGAGGACGACGGCAGCGAGGACGAGGACGCCGTGTCGCCGCGGCGTCGGCTCGCCTCCGCCATCGAGGTCGCCGACTGGCGCCGCCACGTCCAGGCGATGTACGCCGAGGTCCGCAGGCTCTCGAACGTCGACCTGCTCGCCGCGCACGCTTCGTGGATCCGGGCGCGCAACGCGCTGTTCGACCGCCACCCCGCCACTCCCCTGCTGCCCGCCGACCGGGCGCACTTCCGCTCGCTGCCGATCGCGCCGTACGACGCGGCCTGGCGGTTCGAGCTCGAGGTCGCGCCGGCCGAGGAGGCGCGGCGGATGGACGTGGAGACCGGGACGGACGGCGTCGTGCCGTTCGAGCTGGTCGGGACCGTCGAGGTCCCCTCCGCAGGGACCCTGGACGTCTGGAAGCTCGGCTCCTACGGCGGCGGGCTCTTCGTGCCCGTCAAGGACGCGCTGGCCGGGACGCCGGGCGGCACCTACGGCGGCGGGCGCTACCTGCTCGACACCGTGAAGGGCGCCGACCTCGGCACCGGAGCGACGCCGTCGACGCTCGTGCTCGACTTCAACTTCGCCTACAACCCCTCCTGCGCGTACGACCCGGCCTGGGCCTGCCCGCTCGCGCAGGCCGGCAACACGCTGCCGGTCGAGGTGCCGGTGGGTGAGCGCTACAAGGGCTGACGCGGCGCCGACATGCTGATCGAGCAGCCCTCGCAGAGGGCGTATCGAGATCCCGTCGCCGATGCTGACCGTTCTCGGAGGCTCCGCCGATAGCCTCCGGGCGGCGCGCCCCCGCGCCGGAAAGCAGGAATCAGCATGCCCCGACCCGTCCTCCTCGTCACTGGAACCTCGACCGGCATCGGCCGCGCGACAGCGATCGAGGCCGCCCGCTCGGGCTGGCAGGTGGTCGCGACGGTCCGCGACGTGGAGCACGCCGACGGACTCCGCGAAGCGATCGGCGGTGCCGGGGTCGAGCTGGACGTGCAGCGGCTCGACGTCACCGACTCCGACTCCGTCACCGCGTGCCTCGAGCGGATCCAGTCCGTGCACGGCGGGCTCGACGTCCTGGTGAACAACGCCGGCGCAGGCCACGTCGGCATCACCGAGCTCGAGGACCCGGCCGAGCTGCGCCGCGTCATGGAGGTCAACTTCTTCGGCACGGTCGCCGTGACCCGCGCCGCGCTGCCGCTGCTGCGCTCCTCGCGCGGTCGGATCGTGACGGTGTCGAGCGTCGGCGGCGCCGTCGGCCAGCCGTTCAACGAGGACTACTGCGCCGCGAAGTTCGCGATCGAGGGCTTCTTCGAGGCGCTCGCGCCCGTCGCCGCAGCCGTTGGCGTGCACGTCTCGCTGATCGAGCCGGGCGCGGTCCGCAGCAGCTTCGTCGAGAACGTCGGCATCGACTCCTCCGCTCTGATGGCCGAGGCCGGCCCCTACGCCGGCGCGCTCGGCGCCTACCTCGACCGCACGGCGTCCGCCTTCTCCTCCAGCCACGCCCAGGAGCCGGCGGAGGTCGCCGCCGTGATCCTGCAGACCCTGCGCGATCCGGAGCCGCCCTTCCGGGTGCAGACCTCGGACTGGGCGCGGGACTTCGTCGGCCTGAAGCTGGCCGACCTCGACGGCTCCCGCGTGCAGTCGACCATGCGGGGATGGATCGGCACCCACTAGGGTGGGAGGGTGCGAGCGCGACGACTGCGCTCCCCCGCGTCGTAGAACGCCCATTTTCCGTTGCGGATCCCTCTGGATCCCGACCATCTGGCGCACGTGCATGAGGCCCCCGGCCGCGCGCACCGCTTCGTACGGCGAACGGATGTGACCACCGTCACCTTCGCCCGAACAGCCGATCACCCGCGCCCGGCCACCGCCTGCGCTGTCAGATCGGCATGATGCCCCGAAAGGCACCATCCATGTCGACCATCCCCACCTTCGCCGCACTCGGCGTCCCCGCACCCCTCGTCACCGCCCTGACCGCGAACGGCATCACCGAGCCCTTCCCGATCCAGGTGGACACGCTCCCCGACACCCTGAACGGCCGCGACGTGCTCGGCCGCGGCAAGACCGGCTCCGGCAAGACCCTCGCGTTCGCCATCCCGATGGTCGCCCGTCTCGGCGGCGCGCTCGCCGGCGGACGCCGCCGCCCGGGTCGCCCGCTCGGCCTGATCCTCGCGCCGACCCGCGAGCTCGCCACGCAGATCACCGCGGCCATGCAGCCCCTCGCCGACGCCTACGGCATCGTCACCACCACGATCTTCGGCGGCGTCTCGCAGCAGCGCCAGGTCGCCGCGCTCAAGCAGGGCGTCGACATCGTCGTGGCCTGCCCCGGCCGCCTCGAGGACCTGATGAAGCAGGGCTTCGTCAACCTCGACGCCGTCGAGATCACCGTGCTCGACGAGGCCGACCACATGGCCGACCTGGGCTTCCTGCCCGTCGTCACGCGCATCCTCGACAAGACCCCCCGCGGCGGACAGCGCCTGCTGTTCTCGGCCACGCTCGACAACGGCGTGGACAAGCTCGTGAAGAAGTACCTGCAGAACGAGGTGCTGCACTCGGTCGACGAGGCGAACTCGCCCGTCGCGCTGATGACCCACCACGTCTTCGAGGTCGACGGCCTCGACGCCAAGAACGCCCTCGTGAAGACCCTGGCGTCCGGCACCGGCCGCCGCATCCTCTTCATGCGCACCAAGCACCACGCGAAGAAGCTCGCCAAGCAGCTCACCGGCCAGGGCATCCCCGCCGTCGACCTGCACGGCAACCTCTCGCAGGTCGCCCGCGACCGCAACCTCGCCGCCTTCGGCGCCGGCACCGTGAAGGTGCTCGTCGCCACCGACGTCGCCGCCCGCGGCGTGCACGTCGACGACGTCGAGCTGGTCATCCACGTCGACCCGCCGATGGAGCACAAGGCGTACCTGCACCGCTCGGGCCGCACCGCCCGCGCCGGCAGCGAGGGCGACGTCGTCACCGTCGTGCTGCCCAGCCAGCGCGGCGACGTGAAGACTCTCCTGCGGAAGGCGGCCATCCAGGTCACCCCGCAGCTCGTCACCGCCGACTCGGCCGCCGTGTCGAAGCTCGTCGGCGACGTCGCGGCGTACGTCACCCCGACCGCCGTCGTCGAGCCCGTCCGCGGCCAGTCGCAGGGCGGCCGCTCGCAGGGCGCCAACGCGCAGCGCAAGCGCGCCGCGCGCACCGACGGCGGCACCGCCCCCCGCGGCGGACGCGGTGAGCGCTCGGCGGCTCCCGCCGGCGCCGGCTCCGACCGTCCCCGCCGCGGCACCGGCGGAAGCTCCGACGGCGCCGCTCGCGGCGGACAGCGCGGTGGCCGCGGCCGCTCCGCCGCCGCAGCGACCACCTCGGGCGGCTCGCGCTCGTACTACAGCACGGGCAGCGGCAGCAGCAGCTCCTCCGCGCCGGCCGGCGCCGAGCGCCGCCCTGCGCGACGCGCTCAAGGCTGATTCGCGCGCCGCGCAGCGGCGCGCCGCAGTCGGCAGGGCGGGTGGTTGCCTTCCACGGAGCGTCTCGCCACCGGCTACGGCGATTCGCTTGGCACGCGAATCGCCGCTCCGCCTCGTGAGGGGCGGCTGGTCCGGGGGCGCAGCGTCTGACGACGTGCGCGTGCCGACGACTGCACGAAGCCAGTCAGTGAAGGCCGGGATGTCCTCCCGCGACACAGTCGCGGGTCGGGGTCCCGGCCTTCGTCGTCTCTCAGTCGTCAGCGGTGTGCACAATTAAGGCTGAACCGCCCGTTCCGCACGAAAAAGGACGTGAGAATGCTCTTCAGCCTTCGTTGTGTACGGGTCGCCCGCTTGAGGCGCACCTCTCGACGGGATGCTCGCGCGCAAGCGCGGCCCACCCGCACCGAGACCTCTGAGACCAGAGGACCGCGGACGATGCCTGCCAGGTCACGGCGGGTCTCCTAGGAAAGTTCACCAAGTCCGTATGGGAAAGCCATGCTGATCGAGTAGCCCGCGGAGCGGGCGTATCGAGATCCACCATCGCTAAAAGACGAGTCTGCAGACCCGCCCATGCTGGCGACGGCGGGTCTCGATACGCCCCTGCAGGGCTACTCGACCACCATGACGCGGCGCCGCCGTGTCCTTTCCCTCACCACCGAGACGCGAAGCGGCTTCGCCGCTCGAGACGCGCTCCGCGCTACTCGGCCAGCATGTCGCGCGCCGCCCCGCGCCGCACCGGACGACTCAATGGAGGCGGCTGCCTCGTGCCAGCGAATGCGAAGCCCCTCGCCCCTAGTCTCGGCGCGAGAGCGCGCTTCGAGCCGTAAGAGGAATTCGCGTGCCAGCGAATTCCGCCAGGCGGACGTCGGACGCTCTACGGGGCCCGACCACCTGCAAGAGCCGACCGCGGCGCGCCGCCCCGCGGCGCGCGAGGAGGCACGCTGCGCGCTACCGGAGCTTCCCCACCGATGCGAGCGCGGCGCGCAGCAAGGCGCCGCGCCCGCCCTCCATCTCGGCGGAGACGGCGTCGGAGCAGGCCTCGTCGGGGGTCATCCAGGTCAGTTCGAGAGCGTCCTGGCGGGGATCGCAGGTGCCGGTGACGGGGACGACGTAGGCGAGCGAGACGGCGTGCTGCCGGTCGTCGGTGAAGGGGCCCATGCCCGGCATGGGGAAGTACTCGGCGACGTGGAAGGGCAGCGGGCTGGCCGGCAGCAGTGGGAACGCCATCGGGCCGAGGTCCTTCTCGAGGTGGCGGAAGAGCGCGTCGCGGAGGGTCTCGCCGTACATCACCCGGCCGGAGACGATGGTGCGCGTGATCTGCCCCGAGGCGGTCGCCCGGAGCAGCACCCCGACCTCGGTCACCTGGCCGAGTCCGTCGACGCGCACGGGCACCGCCTCGACGTACAGCAGCGGGAGCCGACGGCGGATCTCGGCGAGTTCATCGTCGGACAGCCACCCGGAGTTGGGATCAGGGGTACGCACGCTCATAGGGCCATTCTTACCCGACGTTCATGTCAGTCCGGTTTCGGCTCGCATCCGGCGGGCTCGGCGATGATGGTCCGATGGCTATCGACGCGAACGCAGTGCTGTGGTCCTCCTCCGCGAAGGACCGGGCCGGGCGGCCCCTCCTGGTGCTCCTGCACGGCTACGGCTCGCACGAGGGCGACCTGTTCTCGCTCGGCGCCTACCTGCCGCTGGAGCCGGTGCTCGCCTCGCTCCGGGCGCCACTGGCCCTGGACGGCGGCGCCAACGCCTGGTGGCCGCTGCGGGTGCCGCTGGATCCGGATCAGCCCCGGGCCGACCCGGTCGCGGTCGAGGAGGCGGCACAGGGCGTCCTCGACTGGCTCGACGCGCTCGAGCACGACGGTCCCGTCGGCCTGCTCGGCTTCTCGCAGGGCGCGGCGCTGGCCGTGCAGCTGCTGCGGCGAGCCCCCGGGCGGTTCGCGTTCGCGGTGGCCCTCTCGGGCTTCGTGGTGCCGCTGGCGGAGGGCGACCCGGCCGACGAGGCCCTCGCCGAGGAGCGTCCGCCGGTGTTCTGGGGGCGCGGCACACGGGACGCCGTGATCCCGCCGGAGCTGGTCGCGGCGGCGGCGGAGTGGTTCCCGGCGCACACCGCGCTCGACGCGAGGGTCTACGAGGGCGTGGCCCACGGCGTGAGCCAGGCCGAGCTCGCCGACATCGGCACCTTCGTGCGGCTGGGCTTCGCCTGACTCCGGTGCCGCCCGACGATCACCGGCCGCCGCGGCCGCTCGTCAAGGGCTCGCCCGCGGGGCCCGCGCACGGCAATGTCGGTGGTGGCAGGGAGGATTCACGCATGCCGCACGTCCTCGATCGCTTCAGCCCCGCCACGCGAGCCTGGTTCGAGGGCGCCTTCCCCGCGCCCACGGCCGCCCAGGAGGGCGCGTGGTCGGCGATCTCGAGCGGGGCGCACGCGCTCGTCGTCGCTCCGACCGGCTCGGGCAAGACGCTGTCGGCATTCCTGTGGGCGATCGACCGGCTCGTCCAGGGCCCGCCGCCGGAGGACCCACAGCACCGCACCCGCGTGCTCTACGTCTCGCCGCTGAAGGCGCTCGGCGTCGACGTCGAGCGCAACCTCCGCTCGCCGCTCGTCGGCGTCACGCAGACCGCGCTCCGGCTGAACGCCGAGGGCATCGGCAGCGCGCCGTCGACGGTGACCGTCGGCGTCCGCTCCGGAGACACCCCCGCGGCCGAGCGCCGGGTGCTGCAGAAGACGCCGCCGGACATCCTGATCACCACCCCCGAGTCGCTCTACCTGATGCTCACCTCGGCCGCGCGGGAGTCGCTGCGCGGGGTCGAGACGGTCATCGTCGACGAGGTGCACGCGGTCGCCTCCACCAAGCGCGGCGCGCACCTCGCGGTCTCGCTCGAGCGGCTGGACGCGCTGCTGCCCCAGCCCGTGCAGCGCATCGGGCTCTCGGCCACGGTCCGTCCGCGCGAGGAGGTCGCGCGCTTCCTGGCCGGCCGCTCCCCCGTCACGATCGTCGCCCCCGTCTCCGAGAAGCAGTGGGACCTCAGCGTCGTCGTCCCCGTCGAGGACATGTCCGAGCTCGGCTCCACCGCCTCGCAGGACGGCTCGACGATGGGCGCCACCGGCCCGCAGAGCGGCTCGATCTGGCCGCACGTGGAGGAGTCGATCGTCGACCGGGTGCTCGCGCACACCTCGTCGATCGTCTTCGCGAACTCGCGGCGGCTGGCCGAGCGGCTGACGGCCCGGCTCAACGAGATCTACGCGGAGCGGCGCGAGGCCGAGGCCGAGCGCGCCCGCGAGGCCGGCGAGCCGGTCGCGGTCGGGGCGCTGCTCGGTGAGGCGGTCGGCGCCTCCGCCCGCCGGAGCCCCGCCGCGACGATGGGCGCCGCCGGAGCGACCAGCGGTACCGGTCAGGCCGCTCCCGAGGACGAGCCGCTCCTCGCCCGCGCGCACCACGGCTCGGTGAGCAAGGAGCAGCGCGCGATCATCGAGGACGACCTCAAGTCGGGCCGGCTGCGCTGCGTGGTCGCCACCTCGAGCCTCGAGCTCGGCATCGACATGGGTGCCGTCGACCTCGTCGTGCAGGTCGAGACCCCGCCGTCGGTGGCGAGCGCGCTCCAGCGCGTCGGCCGGGCGGGGCACCAGGTGGGCGAGGTCTCCCGCGGCTCGTTCTACCCCAAGCACCGGGCCGACCTGCTGCACTCCGCCGTCACCACCGAGCGGATGCGTGCCGGCCTGATCGAGGCGATCATGGTCCCGGCCAACCCGCTCGACATCCTCGCGCAGCAGACGGTCGCCGCCACGGCGCTGGAGTCGCTCGACGTCGAAGAGTGGTTCGACACCGTCCGCCGCAGCGCCCCCTTCGTCGCCCTGCCGCGCTCGGCCTACGAGGCGACGCTCGACCTGCTCTCCGGCCGCTATCCCTCCGACCAGTTCGCGGAGCTGCGGCCCCGCGTCGTCTGGGACCGCGACGAGAACACCCTCACCGGCCGGCCCGGAGCGCAGCGCCTCGCGGTGACCAGCGGCGGGACGATCCCCGACCGCGGGCTGTTCGGCGTCTTCATGGTCGGCGAGCCCGGCTCGACCGGCAACCGGGTCGGCGAGCTCGACGAGGAGATGGTCTACGAGTCGCGCGTCGGCGACGTCTTCGCGCTCGGCGCGACCAGCTGGCGGATCCAGGAGATCACCTACGACCGCGTCATCGTGACGCCCGCCTTCGGCGAGCCGGGACGCCTGCCGTTCTGGAAGGGCGACTCGCAGGGCCGGCCGGCCGAGCTCGGCGAGGCGATCGGCGCCTTCACCCGCGAGATCGGCGGCGCCGCGGTCGAGACCGCCCGCGAGCGCTGCACCGCCGCGGGCCTGGACGAGTACGCGACCAACAACCTGCTCTCCTTCCTCGACGAGCAGCGGCTGGCCACCGGCCGCATCCCGGACGACCGCACGCTCGTGCTCGAGCGCTTCCGCGACGAGCTGGGCGACTGGCGGCTGGTGCTGCACTCGCCCTACGGGATGCAGGTGCACTCCCCCTGGGCCCTCGCCATCGGCGCGCGGGTCCGCGAGCGGCACGGGGTCGACGGCGCCGCGATGGCGGGCGACGACGGCATCGTCGTCCGGATCCCCGACACCGAGTCCGAGCCGCCCGGTGCCGAGCTCTTCCTCTTCGACCGCGACGAGCTCGAGCAGCTGGTGACCAGCGAGGTCGGCGGCTCCGCGCTCTTCGCCGCCCGGTTCCGCGAGTGCGCGGCGCGGGCGCTGCTGCTGCCCCGCTACAACCCGGGCAAGCGCTCGCCTCTCTGGCAGCAGCGCCAGCGCGCCGCCCAGCTGCTCGACGTGGCCCGCACCTACCCGACCTTCCCGATCATCCTCGAGACGGTCCGCGAGTGCCTCCAGGACGTTTACGACCTGCCCGCGCTGCTGCGCCTGGCCGCGCGGCTCGACGGCCGCGAGCTGCAGATCCTCGAGGTCGAGACGCCGACGGCGAGCCCGTTCGCCCGCTCGATGCTGTTCGGCTACGTCGCCGCCTTCATGTACGAGGGCGACAGCCCGCTCGCCGAGCGCCGCGCCGCCGCGCTCTCGGTCGACGCGACGCTCCTCGGCGAGCTGCTGGGCCGCGCCGAGCTGCGCGAGCTGCTCGACCCGCTCGTCCTGGCGCAGATCGAGCGCGAGCTGCAGCGGGTCGAGCCGGAGCGGCGCCTGCGCGGCCTCGAGGGAGCGGCGGATCTGCTCCGCCTGCTCGGTCCGCTGACGGTCGACGAGCTCGGTGAGCGGCTCGTCGACGAGTCGGTGACGTCGGCCGACGTCGCGAAGGCCGCGCCGATCGCGCGCGAGACGCTCGAGGCGATCGTCGCCGAGCTGGTCCGCGCCAAGCGCGTCCTGCCGGTCGGCCTCGCGGGCGAGCAGCGCTATGCCGCGATGGAGGACGCCTCGCGCCTGCGCGACGCCCTCGGCGTGCCGCTGCCCATCGGCGTCCCCGTCGCCTTCATCGACCCGGTGCGCGACCCGCTCGGCGACCTCGTCGCCCGCTACGCCCGCACCCACGGCCCGTTCACCGCCGTCGCGGTCGCCGAGCGGCTCGGGCTCGGTGTCGCGGTCGTCAACGACACCCTCCGCCGGCTCTCCGGCGAGCGGCGCGTCTCCGAGGGCGAGTTCCGCCCGAACGGCACCGGCTCCGAGTGGTGCGACAGCGAGGTGCTGCGGCGCCTGCGCAGCCGCTCGCTCGCCGCACTCCGCAAGGAGGTCGAGCCGGTCGACGCCGCCGCCTACGGCCGCTTCCTGCCGGCCTGGCAGCACCTCGGCGGCTCGCTGCGCGGCATCGACGGCGTCGCCTCCGTCATCGACCAGCTCGCGGGTGCGCCCATCCCCGCCTCGGCCTGGGAGTCGCTGATCCTCCCCGCCCGGGTGCGCGACTACTCGCCCGCCATGCTCGACGAGCTGACCGCGACCGGCGAGGTCCTCTGGGCCGGCGCCGGCACCCTCCCCGGCAACGACGGCTGGGTGAGCCTGCACCTCGCCGACACCGCCGGTCTCACGCTGCCCGTCCCCGCGGCGGAGGCGGTGCCGCTCGGAGAGCTGCAGCAGGAGATCGTCGGCGTGCTCGGCTCCGGCGGCGGCTACTTCTTCCGGCAGCTCTCCGACGCGGTCGGCTCCACCGACGACAAGACGCTGGTCGAGGCGCTGTGGGAGCTGGTCTGGGCGGGCCTGCTCACGAACGACACGCTCGCTCCGCTGCGCACCCTCGTCGGCTCCACCGGCGGCGCGCACCGGCAGCCGCGCGCCCCCGCCCGCGCCAGGGCGCCGCGCGGCCGGATGACCGCCCGGCCCACGATGGCGACCCGCGTCGGCCCGCCCACCGCGGGCGGCCGCTGGTCGATCGTGCCGCTGGCGGAGTCGGACGCGACGATCCGCGGGCACGCGCTCGGCGAGACGCTGCTCGAGCGCTACGGCATCGTCACCCGCGGCTCCGTCCAGGCGGAGGGGGTGCTCGGCGGCTTCGCGCTCGCCTACAAGGTGCTCAGCGGCTTCGAGCAGCAGGGCCGCGCCCGCCGCGGCTACTTCATCGAGAAGCTCGGCGCCGCGCAGTTCGGCACGGCGGGCAGCGTCGACCGGCTGCGCACCTTCGCGCCGCAGGACGAGGCCCAGCAGCGCGCCCGGCCCGTCTTCGCACTGGCCGCGACCGACCCGGCGAACCCGTTCGGCGCGGCACTGGCGTGGCCGCAGGGCGAGGGCCACCGGCCCGGTCGCAAGGCGGGCGCTCTGGTCGCCGTCGTCGACGGCGAGCTCGCCGTCTACCTCGAGCGCGGCGGGAAGACGGCGCTCACCTTCTCCTCCGACGAGACCGTCCTCGCGGACGCGGCCGGAGCGCTCGCGCAGCTGGTCCGCTCCCGCGGGGTCGAGAAGCTCACCGTCGAGAAGATCGACGGCGTCTTCGCCCTGGGCACGCCCTTCGGCGACGCCCTGACCGCCGCCGGGTTCGTCGCGAACCCGCGCGGCCTGAGGCTGCGCGCGTGAGCGCCGGCCGCCTCGAGAGGAGCGCCCGTGCCCGAGGGTGACACCGTCTACCGCTCCGCCCACAACCTCGCCGACGCCCTCGACGGCCAGGTGCTGACCCGCTGCGACGTCCGGGTGCCGAAGTTCGCGACGGTCGACCTGACCGGCGAGACCATCGACTCGGTCGTCCCGCGCGGCAAGCATCTGCTGATGCGCATCGGCGACGCGGTGATCCACTCGCACCTCAAGATGGAGGGCAGCTGGCACCTCTACTCGCTGACCGGCGACCGGCCGAAGTGGCACCGCCCCGCCTTTCAGGCGCGCATCGTGCTCGAGACGGACGAGTGGCAGGCCGTCGGCTTCGAACTCGGCCTGCTCGAGATCGTGCCGCGCGCGGCGGAGGAGGACGTCGTCGGCTACCTCGGCCCCGACCTGCTCGGTGCGGACTGGGACGCCGACGAGGCGCTGCGCCGCCTCACCGCCGACCCGGAGCGGCCGATCGGCCTGGCGCTGCTCGACCAGCGGATCATGGCCGGGCTCGGCAACGTCTACCGGGCCGAGCTCTGCTTCCTCCGCGGCGTGCTGCCCACGCGCCCGGTCGGCGAGAGCGGCGACCTGGTGCGCACGATCGCGCTCGCGAAGAAGCTGATCACCGTGAACCGCGAGCGCATCGAGCGCACGACGACCGGCAACCTCCGCCCCGGCCAGCAGCTCTGGGTCTACGGCCGCGACCGCAAGCCGTGCCGGCGCTGCGGCACCGCGATCCGCCGCGGCGAGCTCGGCGACGACGAGCTGCAGCTGCGGGTCACCTACTGGTGTCCGCGCTGCCAGACCTGACGCCCGGCGCTGTCGCGCTGCGTGCCCGCTACTCCTCGACGGCAGCCGAGCGGTGCCCGGGGACGTGCTTGACGTGCAGGGCGACGTCGCTGAGCCGCTCGATCCGGTCGACGTGGCGGGCGGCGCTCGCGTCCTCGGCGACGATCCAGCTGCCGACGAGCAGGTAGGGGTCGCGGCCGCCGGCGGTGAGCGGCCCGGTCACGGTGAAGGAGCCGATCGTCGGCGTCGAGAAGGTCACCCGCACCGGGTCTCCGTGGGCGAGCCCGTCGACGGACCGGTCCCCGTCGGCTCCCGCGTCCGGCTCGGGCGCGAGCGCGATGCTCTGGATCTCGGTCCCCGTGTTGAGGAAGACGTCGGCGACGACGAGCTCCCCGCCGACCGCCTGCCGGACGACGCCCTCGATGCCGTAGAGCCCGTAGCGCGGCGAGCGGACGAGCACCCGCACCGAGTCGCCGATCGAGACCTCCGCGAGGGCCCCGCGGATCGACGCGACGTCCCGCCGGGCGGGAGCTGCGGACAGGGCCTCGAGGATCGCACTGGACATCCCGCCAGGCTAGCCGGTCGAGCGAGAAAGATGCGCTGAGACGAGGGCTGCACGACCCTCGACGATGCAGGCACCGGAGGAGCAGAGGGCTATCGGCCCGCGGGGAAGCGGGCTCTCGAGGAGTGCGGAGACGGTGGGATTTGAACCCACGGAACCCAATGAAGGGTTCTCCACCTTAGCAGGGTGGTGCACTCGACCGGACTATGCGACGTCTCCTGAGCGCCCGCCAGGCGAACGCACGACGACCACTATAACCGCACCCGGGAGCCGGGCGTGACACCCGGCGCTGCGGCGCTACTGCTCGTCGAGGGTGCGGCCGACGGTGCAGGTCTGCTGGTCGGCGGTCTGACCGGTGACGTCGCTCGGGAGGGCGACGGCGGTCTCGCCCGGAGCCGGCGTCGCCGGGTCCGCGGTCGCAGCGGGGTCCGAGGTGGCCGGATCCGAGGGAGCCGCCGAGCCGGTCGCGGCGGGCGTCGACCCGTCAGCCGACTCCGAGCCGCCGCCGGTGGTGCCGGTGAGGGCGATCGGCTGGTCGGCCAGGAGGGCGGCGTTCAGCGTCGCCGACGCCTCCTCGCTCGGGTAGACGCCGTCGCCGTCGATGTAGGTCGGGTACTGGACGAAGACGACGCTGGCGAGGTCCACGTCCTTCACCGCGAGGCCGATCGACACGAGGGTGTTGACGTTCTCGAGCGACGTGGAGAGCTGCATGTTCGAGACGGCCGCCTTGCCGAGGCCGTAGAGGGCGACGGGGTTCGAGAGCGTCGAGGCGTCCTTCACCTTGCGCACCAGCGACGACAGGTACACCTGCTGGCTGGAGATGCGGGTGAGGTCGCTGCCGTCGCCGACGCCGTGCCGGGTGCGCAGGAAGGCGAGCGCCTCCGCGCCCACCAGCGTGTGCGTGCCGGCGGTGAGGTTCAGACCGGTGTACTCGTCCTCGATCGGGGTGGCGACGCAGACGTCGACTCCGCCCACCGCGTTCGACATCTCGATCACGCCGTCGAACTGGATCAGCGCTGCGTAGGGGATTTCGAGGCCGGTGAGCTGCTCCACGGTCTGCACGGTGCAGGCGAGCCCGCCGTAGCTGAGCGACGTGTTGATCTTGGCGGAGCGCAGCGCGTCCGAGACGGTGCCGGTCGCCGGGTCGGTGCAGGACGGGATCGGCACGTACATGTCGCGGGGGAAGCTGATCACCTCGACCGTGGAGTGGTCCTCGGAGATGTGCATCAGCATCGTGACGTCGTTGAGGTTCTCGGAGCGGTCGCCGTACGCGCCCGCCGCGGAGCCCTCGGCGCTGTCGCTGCCCGCGAGCAGGATGTTGACGCCGCCCTCGATCGCGCCGATCTCCGGGACGGCGGAGCCGGCGTCGGTCGAGCCGATGCCGAGGTCGACGGAGGGACGCGCGCTGCCCGCGATCATCGAGAGG
Organism: Rathayibacter sp. VKM Ac-2929; assembly: GCF_022815495.1. Taxonomy (NCBI): domain Bacteria; kingdom Bacillati; phylum Actinomycetota; class Actinomycetes; order Micrococcales; family Microbacteriaceae; genus Rathayibacter; species Rathayibacter sp. VKM Ac-2929. The sequence goes on along the minus strand of NZ_JALGRV010000005.1, from coordinate 383,167 downwards.
GCGATCACCACGATCGAGATCGTGCTGAGCACGCCGACGCCGACGCAGGCCGCGAGGATCCGCCCGGCGAACCGGAGGCCGCTGTGCGGCCGCAGCCGCCCGTGACGGGCCGCTGTCCGGCGCGCGACGACGGGGTCGGTCATCGGATCCGCCTCCGGCGTCAGCCGAAGAACCCGACCGAGCAGGTCTGCTGATCGGCGGGTTGGCCGGTGATGGCCTCCGGCAGCTCGACCGGTGCGCCGGCCGCGGGCGTGCCGGGCGCGGCGGTCGCGCCGGGAGTGGCCTCCGCGGTCGCGAGCGGGTCGGTCGTGGCGGGGCCGGCGGCGGGGGCCTCGGTCGCCGCCGGGGACGCGGGCTCACCCGTGGTCGTCGCGCCGGCACCGGTGCCGCCGGTGAGGGCGATCGGCTGGTCCGTCTGCAGGGCGGTGGCGAGCACGTCGCCCGCGGTGCGGTCGGGGACGACGCCGCCGGACACCGAGCCGGTCGGGTACTGCGCGAACACCACGTTCGCGATGTCGACGTCCTTCAGCGCGAGGCCCATCTGCACGAGGGTGTTCACGTTGTTCAGCTCGTCCGAGAGCGTCATGTTGCCCAGGGCGGCCTTGGCGAGTCCGTAGAGCGCGACCGGGTTGAGCAGCGTGTCGGCGCTCTTGACCTGGCGGACCAGCGAGGAGAGGAAGACCTGCTGGTTGCTGATCCGGGTCAGGTCGCTGCCGTCGCCGATGCCGTGCCGGCTGCGGAGGAACTGCAGCGCGGCCATGCCCTCGAGCGAGTGCACGCCCGGCTCGAGATAGGTGTTGGTGTACGGGTCGGCGATCTCGGTCGCGACGCAGACGTCGACTCCGCCGATCGCGTTCGACATCTCGATGACGCCGTTGAACTGCACGACCGCGCCGTAGTCGACCCGGACGCCGAGCAGTTCCTCCGCGACGCCGGCGACGCAGCCGAGGCTGACGTCCTTGCCCATCGCCTCGTTGATCTTGGTGTCGTAGCGGGCGGGGATGGTCTCCCCCGTCACCGCGTTGACGCAGGACGGGATGTCGACGTACATGTCGCGGGGGAAGCTGACGACGGTCGCGTTGCTGTGGTCGGCCGAGACGTGCATCAGCATGTTGACGTCGTTCAGGACGCTGGTCTCCTCGTCCGGGTCGCCGTAGGCGTCGCCCTGACCCTGGCGCGAATCGCTGCCGACGACGAGGACGTTGAAGCCGCCCTCGAGGGCGCCGATCTCGGGGACCGAGCCGGCCGCGACCTCGGAGCCCGCCGCGATCGGGTGCAGGCTGACGGACGGCTGGGCGGACTGCACGAGCAGCGTCGCGGCGATCGCGACGATCGAGATCGAGGCGACGATGCCCACTCCCGAGACGGTCGCAGCGGCCTTGACGAGGGTCCGCGGCAGGCTGTGGCGCTTCTGCCGTCCGTGCCGGACGTGGGGTCGCGGCGTGCGCGCCGACTCGTCCGCGGCGGAGTGGTCCGTCGAAGGGCGCGTCGTGCGCATCCGTCTCCCGTTCGTCTGTGGGCTGGGGGTGGTGGGGCTGGGGTGTGGAGCTGAGGGCGGGCCTGGGACCCGCGGGCGCGGAGGAGGGGACTCCCACCGCGTCGGGACATAGTACCCAGAGCGCTCCGGAAAGCCATCCGTCGCCCGGAATCCGCGCCGGAGGGCAGGGGCGGCCGCGCCACACGGCCACCCGCCCCGCGCTCAGCCCTGCTGCTCGACGACGCTGATCGCCCAGACCACCCCGAAGCGGTCGGTGAGCATGCCGAAGCCGGCCGACCAGGCCGACGCCGTGAGCGGCTCGACGACGCTCGCTCCGTCGATGAGCGCGTCCCAGTGGCCGGTCGCCTCCCCGAGCGTCGCGGCCTGCAGGGCCAGGAAGAAGGGACGGTCGGTGATCGTCGTGCCGTTCTCGCGGCGCGTGGCTCCCGCCTGCAGGTCCGCCTCGCTCGAGGGGACGTCGTACGCCATCACGGTGAAGCCGCCCGCGCCGACGACCTGGCCGTGGACGACGCGATCGGTGTCGGGCAGGCCGGCCGGCATCCCGAAGTCGCCGTAGGTGCGGACGACGGCCCGGCCGCCGAAGACGGCGGCGTAGTACTCGAGGGCGGCGCGGGCCTCGCCGGTGAAGTTGAGGTGGGCGACGACTGCTGCGGTCATGGTGTACTCCTTCGCTGCGCGGTGGGTGGGCCGCGGTTCTCCCCGTTCCTCCGGGGCTTGAAGACACGATCTCGTCGGTACCGGCCAGGGAACGTCCGCTTCGCACGCGATGATCGTTCCGTGCCCACCTCCTCCTCGCCCTCCACCTCGAAGCGGCTGCTCGCCCTCCTGTCGCTGCTGCAGTCGCGCCGCGACTGGTCCGCTCCAGTGCTGGCGGACCGGCTGGAGGTGAGCGAGCGCACCGTCCGGCGCGACGTCGAGCGGCTGCGCGAGCTCGACTACGTGATCGAGACCACGCGCGGCCCCGACGGCGGCTACCGCCTGGCCGCCGGCACGGAGCTGCCGCCGCTGCTCTTCGACGACGAGCAGGCCGTCGTGATCGCCCTGGCGCTGCGGACCGCCGGCACCCTCGGCACGGACCTGGACGAGGCGGCCGAGCGGGCGCTCCTGACGATCCGCCGACTGCTGCCGAGCCGCCTCGCGCACCGGATCGACGGGCTCGCGGCGAGCGCCGGCACCGCGACCCGCCCGGCCGAGGCGCGCGCCGACGCCGGCGTGCTGCTGCGGATCGGCGACGCGATCCGCGACGCGCTGACCCTCCGCTTCGACTACGACTCCCCCGCAGGACCGGCCGACGCCGAACCCGCCGCCCGCACGACCGAGCCGCACCACCTCGTCCTCGCCGGCGGCCGCTGGTACCTGATCGGCTGGACTCCCGAGCGCGACGACTGGCGCACCTACCGGGTCGACCGGATCCGGCTCCGCAGTCACAACGGCGCCGTCTTCACTCCGCGGACGGTGCCCGGCGGTGACCCCGCGGCGTTCCTCTCCGCTCGCTTCAAGGGCTCGACCGGAGCGGACACCTGGCCGTGCCGGGGCTCGGCGATCCTGGACGCCGACGCCGTGCAGATCGCCCCGTACCTCGGCGACGGGACGCTGACCGTCGAGCCGGACGGCCGCTGCCGGATCCGCGTCGGCTCCTGGTCCTGGCCCGGCGTCGCCGCGTCGATCGCCCGCTTCGACGCACCGATCAGCGGCGTGGAGCCGGTCGAGCTCCGCGCGGCGTTCGCCCGCCTGGCCGCGCGAGCAGTGGACGCCGCGCGCCCGGGCGAAGACACCGGCTGACCGACGCGCCGACGCCCGGGCTCAGGGCCGCAGCGTCCGCCGGAGGAACCGCACCTGATCCTCGAGGCTGGCCTGCGACACGGCGGCGTCCGGCACCAGCTGATCGAAGACGTGGTACGTGCCGGCCCAGAGCCGCAGATCGACGGGGACCCGGTCCTCGAGGAGCCGCGCTCCGAATCGGAGCGCCTCGTCGCGCAGGGGATCGAGCTCGGCGGCCAGGAGATAGGTCTCGGGCAGTCCGATCAGCGACTCCCGTCGCGCCGGTGCCGCGTACTCGTCGGCCGGCGCACCGGCGAGGTAGAGCCGCTACATGACCGCGGCGTTGCGGTTGTCCCAGACCGGCGTGGCGTCGAACTCCCGCATCGACGTGCTGTGCAGGCGGTCGTCCAGCACGGGGAACAGCAGCAGCTGCGCCCGCGGCACCCGCTCCCCCTCGTCGAGGGCGAGCATGCTCACTCCCGCCGCCAGTGCGCCGCCGGCGCTGACGCCGGCGACCGCGATCCGGGCGGGATCGATCCCGAGCTCGGCCGCTCGCTCGATCATCCACCGGAGCACCGCCCGGCAGTCGCGGAGGCCGTGCGGATACGCGCGCTCCGGCGCGAGACGGTAGTCGACCGAGACGACGAGGCAGCCCGCGTCCCCCGCGTAGCGCAGGCAGCGGGCATTCTCGGAGAGGGTGTCCCCCGCGACGAAGGCGCCGCCGTGCAGGAAGAGCAGCGCGGACCCGACGGACGCCGACGGGCGATAGAGCCGGAGGCCGATGTCGTGTCCGTCGAGGCGCACCGAGCGCGACTCGATCGCGACGGACCCGCCGAACTCCACCTCGGCGGACGACGGCTGCATCGTCGACGAGCCCATCAGTCGCCGGGTGCCCTCGACGTCGTTCAGATCGGGCCGGAGCATCAGCTCGGTGGCGGCGGCGAGCTCAGCGTCCACGGCGGCCACCGCCTGCCGCGCCCAGGGCGCTCACGCCTCGTCCGGCTCCGCCTCGGCGATGCGCAGCAGCTGCAGCGCGAGCCACGCGTCGTTGCGCTGCACGGCGTCGAACACGTCGATCCCCAGCTTCGCGCCCACGTTCTTCAGCCGGTGCCCCAGCGAGCTGTGGTGCAGCAGGAGCTCCGTCGCCGCCGCGCGGACGTTCGCGTGGCGGCAGTACGCGTCCAGGGCGAGGATCTCGCCCAGACCGACGGGCGTCCGCACCAGGAGCTGCATCCGCTGCACGAGCTCCGAGCCGGCGGCCTCCGCCGGGGAGACCCGGGCGAGGCAGCGCAACGAGCCGAGCGCGTCGTGCGCGAGCGCGCGCGGACCGAGCACCGGCGAGCACAGCCGCAGCGTGCGCAGCGCGGAGAGGTAGGAGTCCCGCGGCGAGAGCGCCGAGGCCGTCGCGCCGACGGCGACGGTCTCGGCGCCCTCGGGGAGCGTGCCCGGCCGCGTCCCGGGACCGTGCAGCAGCACCGCGTGCGCCGTCCCGAAGCGCACGGGAGCGGTGCAGCGGTGCTCCGGCCCGCACCACTCCCGCCAGCCGCGCGGATCCGAGAGCGGTCCGCTCGCGCCCCGGGCGAGGACGACGCGCACGCGCCAGTCCGGCCGGAAGCCCAGCCGCCGGAGCGCCTCCTCCCGGTGCTCCGTGATCGAGGGCAGCGCCTCGATGAGCATCCGCAGCGGCTCGCCGTCGCCCAGCCGGGCCGCGTCGGCCTGCCGGATGAGGATCGTGGCCGCTGTCAGGGACATGCGCTCGAGGATCAGCTGCGCCATGTCCGGGTCGCTGCTCGCGGGCACCACCCAGACCAGGCCGGCGTCCGCCGTGTCCCCGCCGATCGCCGTGCTGATCGCCCCGGTCGGCGGATCGTGCGGCCTCGCGCGTCCGAGGCTGTCGAAGCCGCAGCCGCCGCCCGGACCAGCGAACCCCGCCTCGGTCCCGATCAGCATCGCCGTCGAGCGCACCAGCTCGTCGATTCCGGCCCGGAACTGCTGGAGCTTGTCGAAGAAGCTGACGACGCGCAGCGCGTCCGCACCGCTCTCGCCGCCCTCGGACAGCCGCCGGAGAAGACCCTCCATGCGTCACAGCCTCACTCGTCATCGCGTGCTCGCAACCGGTCGATCGCCAGGGCGAGCACCAGCACGGTCCCCGTCGCGATGCCCTGCCAGTAGGACGATACATTCAGGATCACGAGGCCGTTGCTCAGCGTCGAGAGGAAGACGATGCCGAGCGCCGTGCGCGGAATGCTGCCGCGGCCGCCGAAGAGCGAGGTCCCGCCGAGTACGACCGCGGCGAAGATGTCGAACTCGGCGCCCTGGCCGTTGTTCGCGGATCCGGAGCCGAGCCGCCCCGCGAGGAGCACGCCGGCCACCGCCGAGAGCGCCCCGGCGACCACGAAGACCTGCATCGCGTGCAGGTTCACCCGCAGCCCCGCGACCCTCGAGGCCCGCCCGGACGAGCCGATCGCGTAGGACCGCAGTCCCCAGGTCGTCGTGCGCATCACGAGCCACGCGACGACGTAGAGGACGGTCACGAGCACCACTGCGACCGGGAGCGGGCCGATCGACCCGGTGCCGACCCAGAGCAGGAGGTCGAAGCCCTCGACGACCGGCGCCGCGATCGACTGCCCGCTGGTCCAGACCTGAGCGGCACCGCGCACCACCAGCGCCACCGCGAGCGTCGAGATGAACCCCGGGATCCGGAGGCTCTCGGTCAGGACGCCGTTGACGAGGCCGAGCAGGGCCCCGAGCGCGATCGCCCCGAGGACGGCGACGAGCGGCGGCAGCCCGGCCTGCAGGAGCGAGACGCAGGTGATCCCGGACGCCGCGATCAGCGCGCCCTGGCTGATGTCGAGCCGGCCGGCGATCAGGATGATCGTCGCGCCGATCGCCGCGACGCCGAGCACCGCCGACTGCCGCAGCACGACGAAGAGGTTGTCCACGGTGAAGAACGTCGTCGAGCTGACGGCGAAGACGACGATCATCACGGCCAGCGCCACCGGGAGGACGATCGTGGCGAGGCGCTCCTGGTCGAACCCGCGGCGCGGAGCGCGGGCCACTCCGGGAACGGGCGTGTCGAGGCGGGTCATGACACGCCTCCGGTCGCTGCGGACATGAGTTCTCCTTCGGTGGCTGTGGTCGCCGGGAGCTCCCGGACGACGGCGCCGTTGCGGACGACGACGATCCGGTCGCAGGCGGCGCGCAGCTCGGCGATCTCCGAGCTGATGAGCAGGACGGCGACGCCCTGCGCGGTGAGATCCCAGACCGTGTCGATGAGATCGGCCTTGGCCCGGACGTCGATGCCGTGGGTGGGCTCGTCGAGGACGAGCAGGGACAGGTCCTCGGCGAGCAGGCGCCCGACGAGGACCTTCTGCTGATTGCCCCCGGAGAGCGAGCGGATGTCGAGGGCGTCGCTCGCGGCCTTGATCCGCAGCCGGGACGTCATCTCGGCGACGAGGGCGGTCACCGCGCGCCGGTCGAAGACGCCGCCTCGAGCGACGTTCCGCGGCGCCCGGACGATCATGTTCCGCCGCACGCTGAGGTGCGGCAGGATTCCCTCGCTGCGGCGGTCCTCGGAGAGGTACGCGACACCGCGGGCGAAGCCGGCGGCGGCGGAGCGGGGACGGTAGGGCCGGCCGGCCAGCTGCATCGAGCCGGACTGCAGGGCCTCCAGCCCGGCGATCGAGCGGCCGATCGACGACTTGCCCGCGCCGACGAGCCCGAAGACGCCCAGCACCTCGCCCCGCCGGATCGCGAGGTCGACGGGCGGGCGTCCCTTGACCACCAGAGCACTGCCGACGAAGGCGGGCTCGCCGAAGACGGCCGCCCGCTCGACCCGGGTGACAGCGGCGGACCCAGGCACCATGGCGTCGACCACCTGCGGCAGCACGGCCGCGGTGGCGCCGAACTCGCCGGCGACGCGCCCGTCCCGCAGCACGACGATGCTGTCGCAGAGCTGGACGACCTCGTCGAGCCGGTGCGAGATGAAGACGACGCCGACGCCCTCGTCGCTGAGCGAGCGCATCACGCGGAAGAGGCGAGCCGCCTCGAACGGCGTGAGCGAGGACGTCGGCTCGTCCAGGAGCAGGACGGATCCGGCGCTGCGCAGCGCGCGGGCGGCCGCGATCAGCTGGCGGTCGCCGATCGACACGTCGCGCACTGGGGTGTCGACGTCGTTCTCGAGCCCCATCCGGCGCAGCAGCGCGCGAGCGGCCTCGCGCATCCGCCGCCGGTCGAGCCGCAGCGCCCGCTGGAACACCCGCTCATCGCCGAGGAAGAGGTTCTCGGCGATCGTGAGATCCGGAACGAGATCCAGCTCCTGGCGCACCACGCCGATGCCCTTCTGCTGCGCCTCCCGAGGGCTGGAGAACGAGACGGGCTCCCCGTCCACCCGCAGCTCGCCGGAATCGGGTGGCAGCTGGCCGGTCAGGATGTTGATCAGGGTGGACTTGCCCGCCCCGTTGGCGCCGGCCAGTCCGAGGATCCGGCCCGCGTGCACCGTGAGATCGACGCCGGTGAGGGCCGCGACCCCGCCGAAGGACTTGCTCACTCCGCAGACGGTGAGGACGGGGGCGCTGCCGTGCGGTGCCGTCATCCGAGGGAGTCCAGGATCCCCTGGGCGTTCTCCGCCGTCACGAGCTCGACGGGCACGATCTGCTCGCGCTCCACGTCGCCGCCCGAGGAGAGCTCGAGGACCGCCCGGGCGATGATCTCGCCCTGCTGGACCGGGAAGAGTCCCACCGTCGAGACGACCTCCCCGGACAGGACTCCCTGGAGGATCCGCGCGTCCTCGCCGCCCGTGACGATCGCCACGTCCTCGCCGGGGGTGCGTCCCGAGGCCTTGACCGCGGAGAGCGCCCCGAGCGCGCTCGAGTCGTTCAGGCCGACGATCAGGTCGAGATCGGGGTGCGCCTGCAGGACGGTCGAGGTCTGCGCGTTGCCGGTGTCCTCCTGATACGCCTCGACCTCGCTGACGAGCGTCCACTCCCCCTCCCCGAGCGCCGCGTCGAGCCCCGCGATCACGCCCTCGTGCCGGGCGATCAGCGGTGCACCGCCCGAGTCCTGGTGCAGGATCGCGACGGTGGGCTTCTCGTCCGCGCGGTTCGCCGCGAGCCAGCCGCCGGCGCTCTCGCCCTCGAGCTCGCCGAAGGCGCGGTCGTCGAGGTTGAAGACGACATCCGCCTCGGGGATGTCGGTCGCGAGGCCGATGACGAGGACGTCCTGCCCCGCCAGGCGGCGCGCCACCGGCGAGATCGCCTTCGGGTCCGTCGGGCACACGATCACCGCCTTGGCGCCGGCCGCGACGAGGTTCTCGATGCCGGAGACCTGCTCGCCGGACTCGCCGTCGGGGTCGGAGGTGACGACGTCGATGTCGCAGTCGCCGAGGACGCTCTGCAGTCCCTTCTCGACCAGCGGGAAGTAGCCGCCCGAGTTGGAGTACGGCGAGTAGCCGACGCGGGTGAGCCCGACGCCGTCGCACTCGGCCGGGCGCTCGCCGGCCGGGGGCGACGGGGTCGCGCTCTGACAGCCGGTCAGCGGCAGCAGCACCACCGCGGCCGCGGCAAGTGCTGACGTCAGGCGGCGGGATCTCGTGGTGGGTCCGTGGACGTGCATCGTGTCTCCTTCGACAGGCAGTGCGGGTGGGGCGACTCCTCGCGAGGGGATCGACGCCACCGGCCACTCTGCCGACGCAGCGGCCCGGAGTCATCCGGACAGCGACGCGCTTTCACCCGCCATCTGGCGGATGGCAGCGCCACCACGGATGCGCCGCGCGGTCGGGTGACCGAGCGCGGATCCCGGTCACCCGTTCATCGGAGGGGTGGGCCCGACGGTGACCGGCGCAGAGTCGGGGAGACGCCTCGGGGATCGTCCCGGGCGCGACGCGCACCGAGTGAAGGAGAAGAGACCATGAACGAGAAGCACCTGACGGACGTCCGGGACCTGCCGATGACCGTGTTCGAGGTGGCGGATCAGGGCGGGGTGGTCGAGTCCCTCACCGCCGGTCACGGCATGAAGGAGCTCGCCGACTCCAACTGCGTCTGCTACATCTGCTGCGGCGGCCCCGCCGCCTGAGCGCCGAGTGCGCGCCGGTCGCCCGCTCGACGCGGCTCGCGAGCACGCGTCCCTCCGCGTGCCGCACCGGGCTCCCGTCCCGCTTCACGCAGGACGGGAGCCTTCTGCTGTCCGCGGCGACGCCGGAGGAGCGGTCCACCGGCCCTCCGGCGAGACCGTCTCGGCGACCGCCGCGGCGTACTCGGCGTGCCGGTCGTGGGTCGGCTGCCCGAAGGACCGCTGCAGGACCGTGCCGAGGAGCCGGGCGCAGTCGCCGTTGCGATCCGCGTCGCCGGCCCCCGCCGGCCGCAGGACGAAGCCGCCGACGACCGCTCCGACGGCCAGTCGCCCGGACTCCGAGCGCGCGTCGCCGAGCACGAGGTGGTGCCGGCTGAGAACGCCGAGGTAGCCCGGGTCGGAGAGCCGGGAGACGAGCGAGAGCCCGAGCCGGTCGGGCGCTCCGGGCCGGGCGCCGCGCGAGCCGAGGACCGTGCTGTCTCCGCGGTTGTAGGCGCCGAGCAGCGGCACCGCCATGGTCCCGTGGAAGAGCATCGCCGCGGTGAGGCCGAACGCGACCAGCTCCGGCCGGCGCAGGAGGGCCGCCCCGAGCTCGGCGTCGATCCGGCCCGCCTCGCGGACGAGGACGGCGTCGAGGAGCTCGTCCTTGCTGCTCCAGTGCAGGTAGAGCGTGCCCTTGCCGACGTGCGCGGCGTCGGCCACGTCCTGCATGCAGACCTTGCGGTAGCCCCAGCGGAGGACGAGATCGCGCATCGCGTCGAGGATGCGCTCCCGCCGCTGCGGGTCTGCGGTCTCGGGTCGGCGCGGATGGGCGACCTCCGAGCCCCGGCGGAGACCCGGGTCGGTCGACGCGCCTTCGCTCCCTGATGCGGACGTCACGGGAACGGGTGCGGATCGGGGTTCAGCTCGTCCGGGCGCAGATCGCGGTCGAGCGTGCCGAGCCGCCGCGGCAACTCGAGGAGCCGGGGAAGCCCGTCGATCCTGCGGTTGCGGTGGCCGAACGCCATCGGCACGGCACCCGGCACGAGCACCTTCACGCAGGCGAATCCGCCCGCGCGGTGCTCCGGCGTGGTCTGGTCGACGACGAGCACCTCGCCGATCCGGTCCACCGCGGCGCGGAGATCGACCGCCAGGTCCGTGGCGTCCGGGCGCACGCGGTCCGCGCCACCGATGTCGTCGGCGCGGATCGTCGGACCGCCGCGGAGGAAGTCGAGGCGGTGGCGGGCGTCCGGGTGCGCATACAGGGCCGAGTGATCGAGCATCGCGCGCACGGCGGAGGGGTCGCGCACCATCTCCGCGGCGTGCGCCTCCTCGCCCGGGTAGCGCCGGAGGAGGTCCGCCAGGATCGGGCCGAGCTCGTTCATCGCGCCGAGCAGGGCGCGCTCGGGGTCCAGGCCCGCCCCGGCGGTGCACAGCGCGGCCGGCCCGGAGCCGCCCTGCCGCGTCGCCAGCAGCCACACCGCCGGGATGCCCCAGTCCGTCGTGACGTCGAAGGCGGCGACGTCGTAGCCGGTCGCCGCGGTGATCGCCGCCGCCTGCTCCGCGACGAGCGGGTCGCGGCAGCTGCTCAGGTCGATGCCGGCGGGCGTGCTACGGGTGTACCAGGTGCAGAGGAACGCGTCGCGCTCGACCGTCTCCAGCAGACCGTGCAGGGCGGCCTCCTCCCAGGAGGAGCCGAGCGCGCAGCCGTTCGAGACCTCGTAGTACGAGACGGGGTCGTCCCCGCGCAGTCGCTGCGAGAAGTAGTAGGCGAGGGCCTCGGGGACCAGGCGCGCGCGGCCCTCGGCGAAGGAGTGCGCCCAGACCCACTGGATCGGCACGTCCTCGTCGAACTGCCGGTATCGGAACGCCGGATCGTCGTAGGACTCGTCCGGATGGCGGCCGAAGACGTCGGGGTGCGCGGCCTCGGCGGCGAGCTCCCGGTAGCTTCCGCGCACCGTCGACCGGCGTCCGCCCGGCGCGACTCCCCCGTAGCGCTCGAGCGCCTCCAGCACCGCGGTGACCTCGGCGGACCGGTAGTCGCGGCCGCGTCCGTAGCCCGGCTCGACGAGACCGTCGAGGCGCATCGGCATCGGCGCGGCCGCCATGACCAGCCCGCCCTCGTCCCCGCGCCGTGTGGCGGCGATCGTGCCGCAGAAGGGGTCGATGTAGAGGGAGCGGAGGACGTCGGCCTCGCCGACGACGTCGCGGATCCGCGCGCCGAACGGAGCGGTCTTGGGCTGCGGCGCGAGGACGTGCTGGGCAGCCGCGGCGGTGTCCTCCGGGAGGTCGCCGCAGAGCTCGCAGAGGGGCTCGGGGAGGAAGGCGTGGTGCTCCACCGCCAGGGTGTCGAGGCGGACCACCGCGACGCGGCGCTGGGCACTCGCAGCCTCGTGCTCCTGCGCCAGGAGTCGCTCGAGCGCGATCGCCGCGACGTCGGCCGCCAGCTCGTCGAGGGCCTCGGGGCGGCGGCCCTCGAGCTGCTCCGCGTACTCCGCCGTCAGCCGCACACGCCACGGCTCCGCGCCGCGGAGGCGTTCCCGCCGGAGCACCAGGCACCGCGGACAGCCCGGGACTCCGGGACGGACGAGGGGCCCGATCACGATGCGGTTCACCTCGACGTGCACGGGCAGCCACGGGACGTCCGCCGCGGGACGGCTCGGGACACGCCAGGTGTCGGACGCCCGGACGGCGACCCCGATCGCCGCGCCGATACCGGCCAGCGCACGCTGGAGCAGTCCGTCCGCGGCGTCCGCAGCGTCGATCTCACCCGTGCTCACGGCAGGATCACCACCTTCCGGACGACGAGCCCGAGTCGCGCGACGACGGGATCGTGGTCCAGGTCGACCACGACCGCCCGCGGATCGGAGGTGGGAGCCGCTTCGACGGCGAGCCTCAGCGCCTCCTCCTCGGTGGCGGCGACCCCGAGGCCGCCAGTCGCCGGAGGGGCGTCCGAGCAGCGGAAGGCGAGGGTGACCGGGACCCGGACGGTCGCGCTGTCGGCCAGGCACCGGCCCGGCACGGTGCACTCCGCGGGTGCGGCGACGATGACGCGGACCGCCGCGCGCAGCTGCTCGAGGGTCGCGGTCGGCGCGGCGACGGCGCGCCCTGCGGCGTCGGACACCCGGCGCGGATCGAGGACCGACTCCGCGCGGATCGCGAGTGCCCGGCGCACGGCGTCCGCCCGTGCCTCCGCGAAGTCCGCGCCCTCGCCGACGACCTCGACGTCGCGCCGGTCGGTAACGGCGTCGCAGGCGACCAGCGCTCGGGAGTGGTGCCGCGGCACCTGCGGCAGGTCCGCCTCCTCGATCAGCCGGACGACACCGAAGTCGGGATCGACGAGGGTCATCGCGCGCTCCTCGAACGGGCCGGTCGCCTCCGGCTGCTCGGCCTGCCACGGGTGCGGGCTGATCCGGGTGAGCACGGTTCCGTTCGCAGTGACCGTCGTGGCCCGCCACGGATCCGTGCGACCGGAGGCAGCGCGGCGGACCAGCTGGGCGACGGCCAGCCGGAGCACGTCCTCCTCGGGCCTGCCCACCTCCACCCCGCGTTCCGCCACGGCGACCAGCACCGGGAGCAGCTCCGCCCCGGGCGCCGGGCCGACGACGAGCGCCGCGCCGTCACGCAGCAGCACCGCCCCGTACGTCCGCTCCGGGTGCTCGCGGACCTCGTCGATCAGCCACCGCCCCCCGACCGGGCCGACCGCGAGCGAGCACTCGGGGAGCGCACGGCCGCTCCGCGCCACCGCGCGCTGCAGGAGGACCGTCTCGCCGAGGAGGCGGACGCGACCGGCGATGGGAGCCTCCCGGAGGAGGCCGAGGGTGAGCATCGCGCTCCGCACGCGCCGGAGCTGGTCGGCCCGGGCCGGATCGAGCGATCGCGCCCGCTCCTCGACGTCGTCGCCGGCCAGGATCCACGCCGCGATGACGCGCATCCAGCCCGCGACCTCGCCGGTGAGCTCGATGTCGCCGCCGGCGGTCATGCCGTAGGTGCGCCCCTCGTGGTCGATCACGCAGGCGCTGGTGTCCACGGTGAGGGTCATCGCGTCACCGCCGGCACCGGTCGCGGAATCGAGCCGACGATGAACTGGCCCACGCTGCACTCGAGGAGGGGGTCGCGACCGGTCGCCTCGGCGAAGGCGACGGGGTCGTCGGTTCCGAGCGGGCAGCCCGCCAGCCCCCTCGCGCTGCACGCCCCGGCGAGCGCCTGGTAGAGCACCCCGGTGTCCTTCAGCACGAGCTCGAACGCCATCCTCTGGTACTTCCACATCACCCGGCCGACACGGGCGGAGACGACGATGAGGACCTGCGGGGCGACCCCGGTCGCCGCGACCCCGCTCGCGACCTGGACCATCCGGCGCACGGCGGGAGCGCCGATGCCGCACACCTCCTCCAGCTCGTGGCGATGCGCGTCGTAGTGGTAGAAGGCCGGCTCGATCCCGGCGCAGCGCGAGACGGCCAGGTACAGCTCGAGCTCCGCGAGCGAGCCGCCGGACGGACGCGGCGAGCTGACCACCTCCGTCCCGTGGTCGACGCGCAGCCCGCGGACCCGGGCCGTCCGGTACAGGAGCTCGCCGAGCTCGGCGACGTCGATCGGCGCGGCGTCGTCGTGGTCGCGCAGGGACATCCGGCGCTCGACGACCTCGGCGTAGGGCGGGTCGCTCGCGCGAAGGGCGGCGAGGTCGACCGCGGGGAGGGCGACCCGGCGCCCGCCGAACGGGACCGGGCTGGCGCCTACCGGAGGGAAGCCCGCCCTCCCACCCCACCAGGTGCCGCCGAAGTCGGCGGCCGGGCCGCGACAGCCCTGCCTGCTGCGGTCGTGGAAGAGCAGCTCGTGGGGTGCCCACTGCCGGTAGCGGAACTCGGTCTCCTCCGGTCCGCCCGGCAGCGCGAGGAACCCGTGCCGCTGGAGCTCGCGGCGCAGGGCGGCGGCGAGACCGCCGGAGTCCGAGAGCGCGTCGGAGAGCAAGGACCGCCGGTGCAGCACGATCTCGGCACTGGCGAGCGGGGACTCTACGAGCAGGTCGGGGCCGTCGCGGCGGACCACGGCGAACCTCGAGAGGTCGAGGTCGGCGGACGGCTCAGGAGCGGGCTCGACCGCGGCCCTCAGCGGATTCACCACGAAGCCCGGACCGTCGTCGTCCCCGAACTCCTGGACGAGCCAGCCGTCCTCGCGCAGTCGCTCCGTGACGGGGTCGTCGGCACCGCCCGGCCCGCCCTCGACGAGCTGCCGGAGTCGCTCGTTGACCGCCGCGTCGTCGCCGAGCGCCAGGGCTCGTGGCCACGCCATCACGGTCGTGCCGTTGGCGTCCCGTGTCGCGTACACCCCCGGTCGCAGGCGCTCGACACGGGGTCCGGGAACGTTCTCGTCGCTCATGACGGCTCCTTCTCCATCGAGAGGCGGGCGGCCCGAAGCTCAGAAGATGCGTCTCGGCGGAGGCGACCCGTCTCAATCATCGACAGAACGTCACTTTAGAGTCGGGTCCGACGACGAGGTCGCTGCGCGCCAGGGACGCGCAGCGACCTCCCTGCTGATCGAGCAGCCCACGCAGCGGGCCATTCATGCTGATCGAGTAGCCCGCGCAGCGGGCGTATCGAGATCCACCAGCATCAAGGGCGAGTCTTCAGTCCCGCCCTCCTGACGTTGGTGGGTCTCGATACGCCCCTGCGGGGCTACTCGACCAGCATGCACATCCCTGCCTACCAGTCGACCGGCATGCGCATCCCTGCGGGCTACTCAGCCGGCATGCACATCCCCGCGGGCTACTCAGCCAGCATGCACATCCCCGCGGGCTACTCAGCCAGCATGCACAGCCCCGCGGGCTACTCAGCCGGCGTGACGGCGGGATCGCGTTCTCGGCCTCGTCACCAGGGGGGCGGCGTCGCCGCTCGACCACGATGGCGGAGGGCTAGGGATTCGAACCCTAGAGACATCTCTGCCCACCAGTTTTCAAGACTGGCTCCATCGGCCGCTCGGACAGCCCTCCCTGCCTCGCCCCGCGGGGAGAGACAGTCGATGGTAACCGACGGCCCGCGCGACGCGGGAGCGGCCGGCGCCGCGTCGGGTCAGCGCAGGTCGGCGAGGGCGACGGCGACGCCGTCCTCGTGCACGCCGGGGAGGATCGCGGAGGCGACTGCGAGGACCTCGGCGGGCGCCTGCCCCATCGCCAGGCCGGCGCCGTGCTCGGCGGCCCAGGTGAGCATCTCGATGTCGTTGCGGCCGTCGCCGAGCGCGACCACGTCGCTCCGCTCGATGCCGAGGCGGTTCCGGACCAGCTCGAGCGCGGTCGACTTGTTGACGCCGTGCGGGGCGATGTCGAGCCAGGCGGTCCAGCCGATGGCGTAGCTGACCTGGTGCAGGCCCATCCGCTCGACGAGCTCGGTGAACTCCTCGATGCCGGTGCCGGGCGAGATGACGACCACGCGGGTGGACTGCACGCCCAGCAGCTCCTCGAAGGGCACGTGCACCGTCTCGGCGCCCATGACCGCTCCGCCGGGGAAGGCCTCGGTGTAGGAGAAGGCGCCGTCGGCGTCCTCGACGGCGTAGTGCGCGTCGGGCAGGTGCCGGCGGATGGTCTCGAGGACCTCGGTGGGGTCGAAGGTCTCGACGACGTCGGGGCGGTAGCCGCCCTCCGCCTCGGGGTCGCGGCGCAGGGTGACGGCGCCGTTGCAGCAGATGACGAACTCCGGAGCGATGCCCAGGCGCGCGACCACGGGCAGCGTGGTCGACGGCGAGCGGCCGGTCGCGAGCATGACCTCGTCGCCCTGGGCGACCACCCGCGTGATCGCCTCGACGACCGCGTCGGTGATGGTGCCGTCCTCGTGCATGACGGTGCCGTCGATGTCGAGGGCGATGAGGCGGCGACCGGCGCTCATGCGGTGCGGACCGGCTCGAGGACCTCGAGGCCGCCCAGGTGCGGGCGCAGCGCCTCGGGGACGAGCACCGAGCCGTCGGCCTGCTGGTGCGTCTCGAGCAGGGCGACGATCCAGCGGGTGGTCGCCAGCGTGCCGTTCAGTGTCGCGACGGGCGCCGTCTTCCCCGACTCGGTGCGGTAGCGGGTGTCGAGGCGGCGGGCCTGGAAGGTGGTGCAGTTCGAGGTCGACGTCAGCTCGCGGTAGGCGTCCTGGGTGGGCACCCAGGCCTCGACGTCGAACTTGCGCGCGGCGCTCTGGCCGAGGTCGCCCGCGGCGACGTCGATCACGCGGTAGTGCAGGCCGAGGCTCTGCAGCACGCCCTCCTGGTGGGCGAGCAGGCGCGCGTGCTCCGCCTCCGCGTCCTCGGGCAGCGTGTAGACGAACATCTCGAGCTTGTTGAACTGGTGCACGCGGATGATGCCGCGGGTGTCGCGCCCGCCCGAGCCGGCCTCGCGGCGGTAGCAGGTGCTCCAGCCGGCGTAGCGCTTCGGGCCGCCCGCGAGATCCAGGATCTCGTCGGCGTGATAGCCGGCGAGCGCCACCTCGCTGGTGCCGGTGAGGTAGAGGTCGTCGTCGCGGAGGCGGTACACCTCGTCGTCGTGCTCACCGAGGAAGCCGGTGCCGTCCATGATCTCGGGGCGCACCAGCGTCGGCGTGATCAGCGGAGTGAAGCCGGCCTCGAGGGCGCGCTCCAGGCCGAGGTTCATCAGCGCGATCTCGAGCCGGGCGACGAGGCCCTTGAGGAAGTAGAAGCGCGCGCCGCTGACCTTCGCGCCGCGCTGCATGTCGATGCCGTCGAGCAGCTCGCCGATCTCGAGGTGGTCGCGGGGCGCGAAGTCGAAGACCGGGCGCTCGCCCACGGTGCGCACGAGCTCGAACTTGTCCTCGCCACCGGCGGGAACGCCGTCGATGATCGGGTTGGCCAGCCGCTTCACGAGCGAGCCGAAGCGCTCGTCGGCCTCGGCGGCCTCCTGCTGCGCCTGCTTCGCGGCGGCGGCGAGGCGCTGCGCCTCGGCGACCAGGGCCGCCTTCTCGTCCTTCGGCGCCTTCGCGACGGTCTTGCCGAAGGCGTTCTGCTCGGCGCGGAGGCGCTCGGCCTCGGTGATCGCGGCCCGGCGTGCTCGGTCGGCCTCGAGGGCGTCGTCGACGAGCTCGACGGAGTCGCCGCGCGCCTCCTGCGAGCGCTTCAGGACGTCCGGGTTCTCGCGGAGAAGTACGGGATCAATCACCAGAGCAGTTTAGAGGGGCCGGGAGGCGCGCCTGAGGATCGGCCGGGCGGACCGAACCGGCGGGGCCGGGGCTGCGAACCACTTCTGCGCCACCTCCTCAGACGGACGGCGCCGGCCCCCTCCGTTCCCCCGCGAGCGGGCCGCAGCGCTCCGACCACAGCTCCCCGACCTCACCCCGAGAGGCCCCGCCATGACTCCCCGACCCCCGACCGTGCGCGTCGAGCGCTCCGGCCCCGTCGCCCGCCTGATCCTCGACCGGCCGGACGCTCTCAACGCGCTCGACCTCGACACGGCCCTGCAGCTGGTGCGCGCCCTGATCACGCTGAACGCCGACGCGGGCTGCACCGTCCTCGTCGTCGAGTCCGCGGGTCGCGCGTTCTGCACCGGCGGCGACGTCTCGGCGATCCTGGGCGCCGACCGCCCCGACCGGTACCTCCGCGATCTGGCGACGACCGCGGGCGAGGCCTTCCGCCTGCTCGGCGAGAGCAGCGCCGTCGTCGTCTGCGCGATCGACGGCATCACCGCGGGAGCCGGGATCGCCTTCGCGCTCGCCGCCGACATCGTCGTCGCGACGCCCGCCGCCACCTTCGTCAGCGCCTACGGCGACGTCGGGCTCGTGCCGGACTGCGGCGTCACGGCGACCCTGCCCGCGACGATCGGGCGCCGCCGCGCCCTGGACTTCGTGCTCTCCGGCCGCTCCGTCCGGGCCGCCGAGGCGCTCGAGTGGCAGCTCGTCACCGAGGTCGTCCCCCGCGCCGAGCTCGCGGCCCGCGTCGACGAGCGCGTCCGGGCGCTCGCCGCCCGCCCGCCGCTGGTGGCAGCCGCCGCCAAGCGACTGCTGACCACCGAGCCGCTCGACCTCCGCGAGCGGATCGAGGAGGAGACCGACACCCTCGTCGAGCTGCTCGCCACTGAGCGCACCCGCGCGCTGCTCGAGGCCGAGCACGAGCGGCAGCAGCGCCGCCGGGCCCGCAGCAGCATCGCGGCCTGACCGGGGACCCCCGTCAGGACCGGGCGACGAGCCCGCCGAGATCGCGGATCGACGCCGCCCCCGACTGCTGCAGCATGACCCGGAACTCGCGGTCGAGGAGTCCGAGCAGCCCGGCGACCTCGTCGGCGCCGCCCACGGCGAGCGCCCACATCAGCGGCCGCCCGATGAAGACCGCGCGGGCCCCGAGCGCGAGCGCCGCGAGCACGTGCCGGCCCGTGCGCACCCCGCTGTCGATGTAGACCTCGGCGTCGGCGCCGACCGCGTCGACCACCTCGGCGAGCGCCCCGACAGCGGTGATCGAGCCGTCCATCCGCCGGCCGCCGTGCGTCGAGACGACGACCCCGGAGGCGCCCGCGTCGACCGCGCGACGGGCGTCCTGGCCGCGCAGCACGCCCTTCACCAGGACCGGCAGACCGCTGACCGAGCGGAGCCGGCCGATGTCGTCGAGTCCCGGGTTCGGCACGGGACGGCCGAGGACCAGTGCGCGCTCCTGCTCGGTCAGATTGCCGAGCCTCGCCTTGCCGGGGATCTCCGGCCAGGTCAGCGGCTCGATGCCGGGGCGCTCGCCGCGCAGCACCGGCATCTCGACCGTGAGCATCAGCGCGCGGGCGCCGTGCTCAGCGGCCCGCTCGATCAACGCGTGGGTCACGTCGCGGTCCGCGAGCAGGTAGACCTGGAACCACCACGGCGCACCCGCCGCGGCGATCCGCTCGAAGGGCAGCGCCGTGTTCGTCGAGACGCCGAGCAGGGTGCCGGCGCGCGCGGCCGCCTCCGCCATCGCGATCTCGCCGCGCGGATCCGCCGCGTTCTGCTGCGCCATCGGCGCGATCAGCACGGGGCCCCGCACCTCGGTGCCGAGGACCGAGGTCGTGGTGTCGCCGTCGAGCTCGCCGCGCAGCGCCGCCGGCCGGAAGCGGATCGCGTCCCAGGCCGCGAGGTCGGCGTCGCGCTCCGAGCGGCCGCCCGCGACGGCGCCGTAGTAGTCGGCGACGAACCAGGGCAGCACCTCGCGGGCGCGCTCCTCCAGCTCGGCGACGAGTCGGCGGGTCGGTGCGCTGTCGGCTGTCATGGGCGGCCTCCCCTTCGAGGGCGCCGGTGCGGCGCGGGGGCGGGGCCGGGAGGCTCCGCCGCGGCTCGACTGTACCCGCGGGCGCCGCCCTGCGATCGGAGGGGCGCCGCGCTGCCTTCTCGGCTACGGTGGTCCCTGCGAAGGGGAGTAGTTCCCACCGTCCGCCGAGCGGACGACGAGGCGCGTCGACATGCTGGTCCGGAGAGTCCCGGACCCGGCGCGCCACCCGGATCCTCGCGGAATCGGGCGAACGAGACCTTCGGCCAGTCGACACGTGTCCTGGCCGGTCCTCTCGCGCGGGTCGGCCGGGGTGCCGAAGCCCAGGAGATCCCATGGCGACCATCGCCCGAGACACCCCTTCCTCCCCCACGCCGGTGCAGATCCGCCGCTGGCGGCGCTACCTCGCCGACGAGCTGGCCGAGGCCGCGAGCTACCGCGATCTCGCCGAGCGCCGCTCCGGCGAGGAGCGCGAAATCCTGCTCGCCCTGGCCGCCGCCGAGGGCCGGCACGAGGAGCACTGGCGCGAGCTGCTCGGGCCGGCGGCCGAGCCGCAGCCCCGACCCGATCTGCGCACGCGGCTGCTCGGCTTCCTGACCCGGCAGTTCGGCTCGGTCTTCGTCCTCGCGCTGATCCAGCGCGCCGAGGCCCGCTCGCCCTACGCCGACGACGACGACGCGACGGAGGCGATGGCCGCCGACGAGCGGATCCACAGCGAGGTCGTCCGCGGGCTCGCCGAGCGCGGTCGCAACCGGCTCTCGGGCACCTTCCGCGCCGCGGTGTTCGGCGCCAACGACGGCCTGGTCTCGAACCTGGCCCTCGTCCTCGGCGTCGGTGCGAGCGGAGTCGGCACCGGGGTCGTCCTGTTCACCGGCATCGCCGGGCTGCTCGCGGGCGCGCTCTCGATGGGCGCCGGCGAGTTCGTCTCGGTGCGCTCGCAGCGCGAGCTGCTCTCCGCCTCCTCCCCCGACCTCGACACCAACCACGTCGTCCCCGACCTCGACGTCGACGCCAACGAGCTGTCGCTCGTCTACCGCGCCCGCGGGCTCTCGCAGGAGGACGCGGACGCCCGCGCGGCCCGGGTCTTCGCGGGACTGCGCGGCGGCGCGGCGCCGACCTCGCCGATCACCATCGGCGGTGTGAAGGCCGACCCGTCGGTCGACGAGTACGAGTCGATCGGCACGGGCATGGGCGCGGCTCTGTCGAGCTTCTGCTTCTTCGCCTCCGGCGCGATCATCCCGGTGCTGCCCTACCTGCTCGGGATGTCCGGGCTGGCCGCGGTGGTCCTCGCGTCCGTCCTCGTCGGCCTGGCGCTGCTCGCGACCGGCGCGATCGTCGGCCTGCTCTCCGGCGCGCCGCCCCTCGCGCGCGCCCTGCGCCAGCTCGGCATCGGCTACGGCGCGGCGCTCGTCACCTACCTGCTCGGGCTGCTGTTCGGCGCGTCGGGGGTGTAGAGGACACGCTGCTCGGTGAGCCAGCGCAACGGCCTCCCCCATGCTGATCGAGTAGCGCGCGCCGCGCGCGTATCGAGATCCACTTCCACCGGAAGTGCTGGCGACAGTGGGTCTCGATACGCCCCTGCGGGGCTACTCGACCAGCACGGCTGCGGCCGTCTCTTCCAAGGAGATCCCCTCTCCGCCGGAGGTGCGGCGTCAGAGGGTCGTCGCCTCGGACTCGGTCTCGACGTCGTCGGAGGGCGCCTGCTCGACCGGCCGGGACCGCCAGCGCAGGGCCGCGACGCCCATCGCGAGCAGCAGCGCGAACGGCAGGCTGCCCAGCAGCGGGATCGAGGCGTAGTAGGTGATCTGGCGCTGGATCCACTCCGGTGACGGGGTGTCGGAGTCGCCGTAGTACGACGCGGGCGGCGAGGAGTAGCCGCTGTAGAGCAGCGCGACGCCGAGCACGCTGCCGGCCAGCCCCGCGAGCAGCAGGGCGAGCAGCCAGGGATTCCGCCAGAGCGGCGCCGACGGCTCCACGGCGACCTCGACGCGGCGGACGGACGTCTCCTCGGGCGCGGGATCGGCGAACGGCTCCCGGGACAGTGCCACATCCGAGGGCAGCCGGGCGGGTGCGCTGATCGGAGTGCCGCTCTCGGCCGCCCGCCGCGAGCGCCGGCTGTCGGCCGTGGTCGCGATGTCGGCGAGCGCGGGCGGCCGCCGACGCGCGATCCCCTCCGGTGCCGTCACCGGCCGGGCGAAGGCGCGCTCGTCGCCGCGCACCCGGTCCACTCCCCCGGTGAAGCCCCGCTGGAAGGCGGCGTCGTACCGCGGATCGACGCGCTCGCGCTCGGCTCCGCCTCGTTCAGTCATCGTCGACCTCCGGTTCGCTGCCGAGGATCCCGCGCAGCCAGTCACGCGCCTCGATGAACACCTCGTCGTCGTAGCGTCGCACGTACGAGACCGGACGGCGATCCGCGCGGGGATACGAGCCCAGGAAGATCACCCGCGGACTGAAGCGGCGGAGGCCCAGCAGGGCGTCGGCGACCCGCTCGTCGTGCGCGTGGCCGTCGAGGTCGATGACGAAGCGGTAGCGGCCGAGGGCGTCGCCGATGGGCCGCGACTGGATCATGCTCAGGTTCACTCCGCGGGTCGCGAACTGCTCGAGCATGTCGAGCAGCGCGCCGGGGGCGTCGGAGGGCAGCTCGACGATCAGGCTGGTCTTGTCGGCGCCCGTCGGCTCGGGCAGCACCCGCGAGCGCGAGACGTGCACGAAGCGGGTGACCGCGTTCGGGTTGTCGCCGATCCGCTCCGCGAGCACCTCGACGTCGTGGTGGCGGACGATGCCCGGCGGTGCGATCGCGGCCTGGGCGGGCGAGCCCGCGAGCAGGTCGATCGTGGCCTGCACGTTGCTCGACGCGGGCAGGTGCTCGTGGCTCGGGATCGTCCGGTCGAGCCACTCGCGGCACTGCCCGTAGGCGACCGGGTGCGCGGCGACGATCCGCACGTCCTCGAGCCGCGCGCCCGGGCGGCCGACCAGGATGAAGGACACCGGCACGAGGTACTCGCCGACGATCCGCACGCCCGGGATCCGGGCCAGCGCGTCCTGCGCGGCCGTCACCCCGCCCTCGACCGAGTTCTCGATCGCGATCACCGCGCCGTCGCTGCGCCCCGACACCAGGTCGTCGAGCGCCTCGCCGACGTTCCCGACGCTCCGCCAGACGTGCCCGCGCGCCTCGGGGACCTGCGCGAGCGCCGCCTCCGTGAACGTGCCGGAGGGCCCGAGATAGCTGTAGGTGCGGGGGGCGGGGGCGGTGTCGGGGACACCGTCGGAGGCGCGGTCGGGCATGGCGGACAGCCTAGCCAGCGCCTGTCCAGCCGGTACCGCGGCCCCGGCGCGACTGCCACTATGGACCCCATGACCGATCGCGCAGGGAAGCCGGCAGAGGCCTCCGATCTCATCGACGTCGAGGCCCTCGTGAGGGCGTACTACGAGAAGAAGCCGGACGTGTCCGACCCCTTGCAGAAGGTGGTCTTCGGCACCTCCGGGCATCGCGGCTCGTCGTTCGACACCGCCTTCAACGAGGACCACATCGCGGCGGTGACCCAGGCCATCGTCGAGTACCGGACGAACGAGGGCATCACCGGGCCGCTCTTCATCGGCGCCGACACCCACGGCCTCTCGCGCCCGGCGCTGACGACCGCGCTCGAGGTGCTGGTCGCCAACGAGGTGCGCGTGCTCGTCGACGAGTTCGACGACTACGTGCCGACCCCGGCGCTCAGCCACGCGATCCTCCGCTACAACAACGACCCGTCGCACACCGACCGGGCCGACGGCATCGTGGTCACCCCCTCGCACAACCCGCCCCGCGACGGCGGCTTCAAGTACAACCCGCCGCACGGCGGCCCCGCCGACTCCGACGCCACCTCCTGGATCGCGAACCGCGCCAACGAGCTGATCGCCGACGGCAACCGCGACGTGAAGTCGGCCGAGCCGAGCGCCGTCGAGACCTACGACTACCGCACGCACTACGTCGCGGACCTGAAGAACATCATCGACATCGACGCGATCAAGAAGGCCGGGGTGAAGATCGGAGCCGACCCGCTGGGCGGCGCCTCGGTGCACTACTGGCAGCTGATCGCCGAGATGTACGAACTCGACCTGACGGTCGTCAACGGCGAGGTCGACCCGGCCTGGGGCTTCATGACCCTGGACTGGGACGAGAAGATCCGGATGGACCCGTCCTCCCCCAGCGCGATGGCCTCGGTCGTCGCCCGGGCCGGCGACTACGACATCCTCACCGGCAACGACGCCGACGCCGACCGCCACGGCATCGTCACGCCCGACGGCGGCCTGATGAACCCGAACCACTACCTCGCGGTCGCGATCGACTACCTGTACCGCCACCGCTCCGGCTGGCGCGAGGACGCGGCGATCGGCAAGACGCTGGTCTCCTCCTCGATCATCGACCGGGTCGCGGAGTCGCTCGGCCGCCGCCTCTGGGAGGTGCCGGTCGGCTTCAAGTGGTTCGTGCCCGGGCTGGTCGACGGCTCGGTCGGCTTCGGCGGCGAGGAGTCGGCGGGAGCGTCGTTCCTCCGCTTCGACGGGACCGTCTGGACCACCGACAAGGACGGCATCCTGCTGGCGCTGCTCGCCTCCGAGATCGTCGCCGTCACGGGCAAGAGCCCCTCGGCGCTGTACCGCGAGCTGACCGAGCGCTTCGGCGACCCGGTCTACGAGCGCGTCGACGCGGTGGCCACGAAGGCTCAGAAGGCGGCGCTGGGCAAGCTGGACGGCGACGCCATCTCGGCGACCACCCTGGCCGGCGAGGAGATCGTCGCGAAGCTCTCGAAGGCCCCCGGCAACGACGCGGCGGTCGGCGGCGTCAAGGTCGTCACCGAGAACGCGTGGTTCGCCGCGCGCCCCTCCGGCACCGAGGACGTCTACAAGATCTACGCCGAGTCCTTCCGCGGCCTCGACCACCTGCACGAGGTGCAGGCCGAGGCCCGCACCATCGTCGACGCCGCCCTGGGCTCCTAGCCCGCGCCGCCCCCGCCGAGTCGCCCGAGAAGGCTCGTTCTCCACCTCGGGAACGAGCCTTCTCGGGCGAGTCAGTGGGGCCTGTGGACAACTCCGCGCACGGGAGGGCCAGAGGCGCCAGCATGGCGCGGTGAGTGGCGACGAGCCGGAGGGCGTCTTCAGCGTGGCGGCGGGGAGCGCCGCGGGGCTGTCGCGTGCGCGGATGCGGTCAGCGGAGTACGCGTCGCCGGCCTACGGAGTCAGATCGACGGCTCCGGCCGTCACGCTCGCGGATCGCTGTGCGGCGATGCTGCACCGGCTCGGCGACCACGTCTTCGTCTGCGGGCCGACCGCGGCTCTCCTCTGGGGTGCGCCGCTCGACCGGCGCTGGGAGCAGCGGCTCGTCCTGGACGTCGCCGTCGTCGCACCGGCTCGGGCGCCGCATGCGCGCGGTCTTGCAGGACGCAGCCTCTCCGTAGATCGTGACGTCGACCTCGTCGTCGGCAGGCGAGGCGCGCTGACGACTCCGGCCCGTACCTGGTGCGACCTCGGCGCCGTCCTCGAGCTCGCGGACCTCGTCGCGGTCGGCGACGACCTCCTCCACCGACGTCTCCTCACCGAGGAGTCTTTGTGTGCCGCGCTCGACCGGTATCCGGGTCGACGCGGGATCGCACGCCTGCGTCGAGCCCTCGGGCTGCTCGACGGCCGGGCGGAGTCCCGTCCCGAGTCGCAGGTCCGTGTGGCTCTGGTGCTCGCGGGGATCTCGGGTCTCGAGGCGAACGTCGAGATCCGTGACGAGGCGGGCGCCTTCCTCGGCCGGGTCGATCTCTGCATCGCTCGGGCCCGTGTGGTCATCGAGTACCACGGCGACTACCACCGCTCCGAGCCCGGGCAGTGGCGGAGGGACGTCGCCCGCGCCCGCCGCCTCCGCGCGGCCGGCTGGACCGTGATCGAGCTCACCGGCGACGACCTCGCCGACCTCGCCTCCGTCGTCGCCCAGGTGCGCGCGGCGCTACACCACTGACTCGCCCGAGAAGGCGAGTTCTCGGGGTGGAGAACGAGCCTTCTCGGGCGACTCAGCGGGTGTCGGCTACCAGCGGGGGTGGACCGTGGGGCGGAAGTGGGTGTCGTAGAGGGCGTTGACGGCCTCCATGAAGGCGGGGCCGAGGGGGGCGGCGTCCGCGGCGGTGGCGTTCGCCTTCGCCTGCTCGACGGAGCGGGCGCCGGGGATGACGGCGGTGACGCCGTCCTGCTGGATGATCCAGGCCAGCGCGGCGGCGGCGGGGGCCAGGCCGTGGTCGGCGGCCAGGCGGGAGAACTCCTGCGCGGCCTCGACGCCGGTCGCGAAGTCGACGCCCGAGAAGGTCTCGCCGACGTCGAAGGCGGAGCCGTCGCGGTTGTAGTTGCGGTGGTCGTCGGGTGCGAAGGTCGTCTCCGTCGTGTAGCGGCCGCTGAGGAGGCCGGACGCGAGCGGGACGCGCGCCAGGATCCCGACGCCGGCCTCGCGGGCCGCCGGCAGCACCGCGTCGAGCGGCTTGAGGCGGAACGCGTTCAGGATGATCTGGACGCTCGCGACGTTCGGCCGCGCGATGGCGGTGAGCGCCTCCTCCGTGCGCTCGACCGAGACGCCGTAGTGCGCGATGGCGCCCTCGTCGACCAGGGTGTCCAGCGCGTCGAAGACGGCGTCGTCGGAGTAGACGGAGGTCGGCGGGCAGTGCAGCTGCACGAGATCGAGCGTGTCAACGCCGAGGTTCGAGCGCGAGCGGTCGGTCCAGGCGCGGAAGTTGTCCAGCACGTAGTTCGCGGGGATCTGCTCGACGCGGCGGCCCATCTTCGTCGCGACGAAGACGCCCGCGTCGGGGTGCGCGGCGCGCCAGGCGCCGATGGTCCGCTCGCTGCGGCCGTCGCCGTAGACGTCGGCGGTGTCGAAGAGGGTGACGCCGGACTCCGCCGCGGCGTCGAGGATCGCGAGGGCGTCGCTCTCCGCGACGTCACCCCAATCGGCACCGAGCTGCCAGGTTCCGAGGCCGACGACGGAGACGGGCGCACCGGTGCGGCCGAAGATTCGAGTTTCCATTCCTCCACCGTAGGTGCGGCCGGAGGATGCGAGCAGCCCCTTGCGCGTGCCCTACCGTCGGAGCATGAGCCTCGTCGTCCTCGGAAGCGCCAATCTCGATCACGTCCACAGGGTCGCCCGCATCCCCGCCCCCGGCGAGACCGTCCTCGCCCTCGACTCCCGCACCTTCCCCGGCGGCAAGGGGCTCAACCAGGCGGTCGCCGCCGCCCGCACGGTCGCGGGCAGCAGCTTCGTCACGAGCCTCGGCCGCGACGCCGCGGGCGACGAGCTCGCGGGGCTGCTGGCGGAGGAGCCGCTCGAGCTGCACGCGCGCCGCGGCGACGAGCGCACGGGCACCGCGCAGATCACGGTCGACGACTCCGGCGAGAACGCGATCGTCGTCGACTCCGGGGCGAACGCCGCCTTCACCGACCTGACCGCGCAGGAGGAGGCGCTGATCGCCGGCGCCTCGGCGCTCCTGCTGCAGCTCGAGATCCCGGTCCCGACCGTGCTGGTGGCGGCGCGCGCCGGCCGCGCGGCGGGGACCACCACGATCCTCAACGCGGCGCCGATCGGCCCGCTGCCCGAGGAGCTGCTCGCCGAGCTGGACGTGCTGATCGTCAACGAGCACGAGGCGCGCGAGCTCGGCGCCGAGCGCGGCATCGCGGCGGCGGACGACACGGCCCTCGCCGTCGCCCTCACCGCGCTCGTCCCGGTGGTGCTGGTCACCCTCGGTGCGGACGGCGTCGTGGTCGCCGTCCGCGACCGCGAGTCGGTGCGCGCACCCGCCTTCCGCGTCTCCGTCGTCGACACGACCGGCGCGGGCGACACCTTCTGCGGCGTCTTCGCGGCACGGCTCGCGAGCGGCGGCGAGAGGCTCGACGACCCGGTCGCGCTGGTCGAGCTCGTCCGCTGGGCGACCGCCGCCGCGGCGATCTCGGTCACCCGGGCCGGCGCGGCGGTCTCGACGCCGACGGCCGCCGAGACGGAGGCCTTCCTCGCCGAGCACGGCGCCTAGCGGCGCCCTCGAGGACGGCGCGCTTCCGCGTCAGTCGACGGAGGCGATCCGGACCGCGATGCGCGCGCGACGCCCGGGGTGCTCGCGCCGGCACCACTCGCGCACCGCGGAGCCGACCGCGCGGGCGATGTCGGGCGCCGACGACTCGGCGGCGACGCAGACCTCCGCGGACACCGACACCTCGTCGCCGAGGACGCGCACGAGCACCGGCTCGGCGAAGGTGCCGCCGGAGACCGCGCCGAGCGGGCCGTCCGCGGGATCGACGGTGGCGGGCGTCAGCGCGCCGGCCGCGTGGGCGAGGACGTCGCGCACCTGGCCGCGCGCCGGGACGAGCATCGCCACTCCCGCGAGGGCGCGGATCTCGGCGGTGAGCACGGCGGCCGCGCTCGGCGCGGATCCAGCGGGGGCGACCGCGGGGACCAGCACGGCCGGGGCGACGGGGATCGGCTCGGACCCGCTCACGACTCCTCCCCTCCCGGCACGTAGACGTCCTCGACGCGCACGTCGATCGTCGAGACGCGCAGCTCGGTCTGGGTGAGCAGCCGCGAGTGGATGCGCTCGCGCACCTGCTGGGCCGCGTCGGCGATCGGCACGCCCCAGAACACCGAGATCGTCACCTCGACCGCGATGTCGGCACCCGGATCGGCGACGTCGCCCTGCAGCCGGCAGCGGCCGACGAGGACTCCGGAGACGCTGTCGCCCGCCTCGCGGACGATGCCGCGGACGGCGCCCTCGGTGATCGTCAGCTCGACGTCGGGGTCGGTGCTCGCGAGCGGGATGTCGCGTCCGGCCCGCGCCTCGCGCCGCACCTGGGTGAGGATCGAGCCGAACCAGCTCTCGGTGGGCGCGGGCAGGTGCGCCGCGTCGTCGTCGATCAGCGCACCGGAGAGCGCGCGGACGCGCTCGAGGGCGCGCAGCGTGCGCCGGTGCTCCGGCGACTCCTCGATGGCGGGGTCGTAGGGCAGGCGGCCCCGGTCCAGGTAGTCGCCGAGCTCGTCGATGCCGATCGCGTCGGCGGAGCCGTCGTCCGGCTCGGCGTCGGCGTCGTCCGCGACCAGCGGCACGGGCAGCGGCAACACGGCGTCCTCGCCGGTGCCGGGCAGGCCGGGCGTCCCGCCGGGCGTCTCGTCCGGGGTCATCGCGCCGACTCCTTCATCGCGCCGACTCCTTCTCCGCGGGCCCTCATCGCCAGTCCTCCATCGCCACGACCAGCGACTCCCGTGCTCGGGCGAGCTTGCCGCGGACGGCGGTGGCGGTGATGCCGAGGTGCTCGGCGATCTCACTGTACGACTCGCCGCCGACCTCGCGGAGCAGCCAGCACTGCCGCTGGGTCTCGGGCAGCTCGGCCAGCGCCTGGGCGAGAGCGCGCATCGCGTCGCTCTGCTCGACCGACTCGAACGGCCCGGGCTCGCGCGCCGGCGGGTGCTCGACGGCGTCGACGTCGTCGACCGGCTTGCGCTGGCGGAGCAGGTCGACGCTGGAGCGGCTGACGATCCGCATCATCCAGCTCCGCACGCTCGCCGGCTCCTGGAGCTGCGGGAGCTGGGCCCAGACGGTGATCAGCGCGTTCTGCACCGCGTCGGAGGCGTCCGCCTGCGAGCCGGTCAGCCGCCAGGCGTAGGCGCGGAGGATCGACTGGTGCCGCTTGACCAGCACCTCGAACGCGCGGACGTCGCCCTCGGCGGAGCGCTCGGCGAGGAGCGCGTCGCTCGCCGTCTCCAGACCGGGCATGGGACTCCTCCAGCGGGCACCGGCTCGAGCCGGCATCGACCATCAGGTGACTGTCAGGAAAAACTCCGGATCGCACCGTGACGAATCCCCGTCGGGCTCCGTCTCACTCATGAAAGCACAGCCCGACGGGAAATCCGCCGGACTCCCCGACCCCGGCCGCGCACCACCAGCGGCCGACGACACGCACAGGAGTCACCATGAGCGACAGCACGCGCACCCCCGCCACCCCCGCCACTCCCACCGCCCCCCGCGTCGACAAGGCGTCGGTCGACACCGTCACCAGCCTCGGCAACAGCGCCGCCGCGGGCACGGCTCAGGGCCGCACCGTCATCGACGACGCCGTGATCGCCAAGGTCGCCGGCATCGCCGCGCGCCAGGTGCCCGGCGTCTTCGCCCTCGGCAACAACGCCGCCCGTGCCTTCGGCGCGATCCGCTCGGCCGTCGGCGGCAACGACCACGCCCAGGGCGTCAGCGTCGAGGTCGGCGAGACCCAGGTCGCCGCCGACGTCACCCTCGTCGTCGAGTACCCGGTGCCGATGCAGTCGGTCGCCGACCAGGTCCGCGCCGCGGTCTCCGAGGCCATCACCGAGCTCGTCGGCATGTCCGTCGCCGAGATCAACGTCGCCATCGTCGACGTGCACATCCCCGGCGAGGACAAGGGCGACACCGAGACCGAGAGCCGCGTCCGATGAGCGACCCCCGCACCCCCGCCCCCGCCCCGGCCGGCCGCAGCACCACGCTGGGCCTCGTCGTCGGCGCGGTCCTCGCCTTCGCCGCCCTGCTCTTCGGCTTCTGGGGCTTCGTCCTCACCGCCGTCTTCATGGCGCTCGGCGTCCTGATCGCGCGGATGCTGGACGGCTCGCTCGACGTGCGCAGCCTCGTGGACGTGTTCCGCGGCCGCACCACCTCCCGCTAGGAGTCGCCGTGACCGCACTCGACCAGCGTCCCGGCGAGCGGACCGCTCCGTCGGAGCCGGGCACCGTCACCATCTCCGTCCGCTCCCTCGAGCGGATGGCCGTGGCGGTCGTCCACGAGGAGCTGGGCGTCGAGGTCTCCGCGATCCGCGTCCGGCTGTCGGACGACAGCGGCGGCCTCGCGCTCGCCGTCTCCGCCCCGGTCCTGACCGAGGGCGCTTCCACCGCCGAGGGGAGCCTGCTCGATCGCCTCCACCGCGACCGGGCGGCCATCGCCTCCCGGATGGGCGCGCTCACCGGCCGCACCGTCAGCCGCGTGGACATCCGCGTGACCGGCACCCGCACCCCGACCCGAGCCACGAGGAGAGTCGCATGAGCCCCGCAGCCACACCGCGCGACGCGGCGCCGGACGCGCGCTACCGCCGCTACCTGCGCCGCGAGACGCACAGCTCGCGCTCGGCCGCCCAGATCGTCGTGCTCGTGCTGATCATCCTGATCGCCGCGTACGTCGGAACGGAGGCGGTGCTCGCGATCTTCGGCGCCGCTCCGCTGCTGCTGGCACCGTCCGCGCTCCTCGGCGCGATCGTCGGCGTGACCGATCTCGCCTCCGGCGCGATCATCGGCATCGCCGTCGGCACCGCGGTGCTGGCGCTGATCCTGCTGGTCCTCGCCCTCGCCCCCGGTGCCCGCGCCCGCCACACCGTTGCGGACGACCGCCTCGCCGTGGTGATCGACGACGGCGTGATCGCCTCCTCGCTCGCCCGCTCGGCCCGCTCGGCCGCCCGGTCGCGTCGCGAGGACACCCGCGCCTCGATCGGCCGCCGCACCGCCGTGATCGAGGTGACCCCCTCCTCGGGGATCACCGTCGACCGCGACTCCGTGCAGTCCGCGGTCGACGACGAGCTGAGCCGCATCGCGGCGACGCCCGCCACCCGCGCCACCGTCCGCATCTCCGAATCCGGGAGGATCTGATGACCACGAGCAACCGGTTCGTGAACCGCCTGATCCTCTTCCTGGTCGGCCTCGTCCTCGCCGCCGTCACGGCAGGCCTGGTCCTGATCGCCGTCTCCCAGCCGGTCCGCGACGCGGTCGCCGACTTCGCGGACGGCCAGGGCGCGGCCCTCGTCTCCCGCATCTCGCCGGAGGACGGCACCGCCTGGAGCGACGCGGCCGTGCTGTGGCCGCTCTACGCGATCGTCGGGATCTGCCTGCTGGGCATCGTGCTCGCGATCGTCCTGATCTCCGCGCACGGCCACGGCCGCACGAGCACCGTCCTCACCGACGCCGGCTCGTCCAGCGGGGTCGCCGGAGAGGTCGAGATCGCCACCGGCTTCGCCGAGGACGTGCTCGAGAACGCGCTGGCCGGCCGCACCGACCTGATCGACGTCACTGTCTCGGCCTACCGCCACGGCTCGTCGACGGCGCTCAAGGTCCGGGTCCTGCCCCGCGGCGGGGTCTCGCCCCGCACGGTCGTGGACGCGGTGCACCAGGAGGTCCTGGAGCTCGATCGCCTGCTCGGCGCGCGACTGCCCGTCGTGCTCGAGGTCGCCTCGAGCGCCCGGGCCGGGTTCTCCAAGGAGGACCGGGTCGCCTGACCCGCGAGCGCCCGCGCTCGCCCACCACTTCCTCCGACGGCCGTCGCCGGAGGACGAACCGAATCGAACGGAAGGAGCCCCTCATGGGTGCTGACGACAAGATCCGCAACGCGGCCGAGAACCTGCTCGGCAAGGCCAAGGAAGCGGCCGGCAAGCTGACCGACAACGAGAAGCTCGAGGCCGAGGGCCAGGCCGACCAGACCAAGGCGCACACCAAGAAGGTCGGCGAGGACGTCAAGGACGTCTTCAAGAACTGACGCCCGCGTCGAACGACGAAGAGGCCGCCTGTCGCTGATGCGACGGCGGCCTCTTTCGCTGTGTCCGGGCTCCCTGCGGAGTCCTGAACTCGCGGCTCCGGTTCCGGCTCAGACGCTCCAGAACATGATGCGTCCGGCGGAGGCCGAGTCGATGCTCTGGTCGAGGTTGTCGGCGGTGTGCGAGGAGTAGAGGATCGTGCTCCCCTTCACGCTCGTGACGACGCCGGTGTGGTCCCAGTCGCCCGAGCCGTCCCAGTCGAACTGCACGACGTCGCCGGGCTTCACGTCCGCGCGCTGCGCGTTCGTCAGGGGCGTCGCCCGCTCCGGGTGCGCGGCCAGATAGGAGTTGAAGGCGGTCGAGGACGCCCAGGCCGAGCTGTAGCCGCCGGTGCGCGAGTAGCTCCACTCGGCGTCCATCTCCCAGCCGCGGGCGATCAGCGACTGGGAGGTGAAGTTGACGCAGTCGTTGCCGCCGATGACGCCGTACTGCGCGGAGTTGTAGTCGGACCAGTAGGTCTGCAGGTAGTCGAGCTGCGAGGCGAGGCGGCTGGCCTCGAGCGCGGCGGCGGCCTTCGCGGCCTCGATCGCCGGGTCGGGCGTGTAGGCGAACGTGATCGCGGAGGCGACGACCTTGGTGGTCGCGAGCACGCCGGTGGCGGTCGGGCTGGGCGAGGCGGTCGCGGTGGGGGCGACGAGCTCGGCGGGCTGCGCCTCGGTCGCGGCGGCGGCCGGCGTCGCGGTCGGAGTGGCGGTCGCGTCGGCGGCCTTCGGAGTGGCGGCCGGAGTGACCGTGGTCGCGGTCAGCGGCTCCTCGGTCGGAGTCGTGGTGTCCACGGCGGGCTGCACCGTCTCGACCGGTGTGCCGTCCACGGTCGCGGCGGCGACGGAGTCCGTGACGGCGTCGAAGGTGATCGGCGCGCCACCGGCGTCGAAGAAGGCGACGGGGACGACACCCTCGGTCTCGCCGTCCGCGGGCGGCGCGGTGACAGTGATCTGGTCGGGGTTGTCGACCGTGACGCTGCCCTCGGCGTCGCCGAAGCGGACCGTGGCGACGGAGTCGAGGTTCGAGCCGGCGATGGTGACGCTCGTGCCGCCGGCGACGGTGCCGGTGGTGGTCGAGACGCTGCTGAGCACCACGCGGGCGTCGGCCGTGGTGGCCGGCAGCACGGTGACGGGAGCGGCCGTCGCGGTCGGGGCGGCGGTGGAGGCGGTGGAGGCGGTCGCCGACTCGGCGTCGGCGGAGGCGCCGACGGTGAGGCTCACGCCGGAGGCGGCGGCCACGAGGACGAGCCCGCCCGACATCGCCAGCACGAGGTGCCGGCGCGAGGGGCGGAAGAAGGAGGAGCCGCGACGAGCGGGCTCGACGCGCTGGCGGTGCCCCTCGGCGGCGCGGCGGTCGCGGCGGGAGGGGAAGACGTCGCCGCTCGCGGGGTGCAGCGGGGCTCCGGCGGAGGGGCGGATGCCCTCGGCGGCCGGCGCGAGCGCGGCGGGAGCGAGGACGGCCGGGGCCGGTGCCTCGACCGCGGGAGCGGCGGCAGCGGCAGGAGCGGCGACCGGAGTCGCGCGGACGCGGCCCTCGCGCTCGCGCGCCTCACGGCGGGTCAGCGGCGGTGCGAGCTGAGCGTCGGCGGGGGCGACCTCGGCGGCAGCGGGCACGGTGGAACGGGTGGAACTATGGGGCACAGGGGAACTCACGGGTCGGTGCGCACGGGGGCGGGGGCGTGCGGAATTTCAGGGGGAAGCGGCCATGTCACCACGCGGGAGTCGGAGTCCCCTAAGGGTGACCTCCGAAAGCACTCCGAGTAACGGTACGGTAACAACGCCCGTCTGTCACGTCCGCTTCTGATCGCGGCCGTCTCCGCAAGCCCTTGCGCACCGGTTTCCGGACACATCCGGATGTCCGAACGGACACGCCTTCAGCCCTCGAGCCGCTCGATCCTGCGAACGGCCGCACGCCGCCGATTGTGCAGCCACCCCCAGCTCGAGAAGTTCCGGGCGTAGAAGATCCAGATTCCCGGGATGGTCGGCAGACCCTCCTCCGCCAGGCGCGCGTTGATCCGCTGCCCGTCCTTCCCACTGCCGTCGCTCTCGGCGAAGACCGTCCGGAGGCGAACGAGCACGTCGGAGGAGAACGGATGTCCGGCGATCGCGGCGTCGATCGCCTCCAGCTCGCGCTGCAGCTTCTCCCGCGTCGGTCTCCGGAGCACCGCGCTTCCCTTCCGCCTCTCGGCCCCGCGGGCGGGAACCCCTCCCGCCCGCGTCTCAACAGGCTTGTCACCCTCCAGCGGATGCGCCGACAGCTCCCCAGTCCGTTCGAGCACAGGGCAGGCTCGCCGACGGACGACGAGCGGGTTCAACCCCGATGCCGCTCGATCTTCCGCACGGCCGCGCGCCGCCGGTTGTGCAGCCACCACCAGCTGAGCGAGTACCGCAGCGTGGAAGCTCCGATCGTCTGAAGTTCCGGCAGGCCCTGCTCACGCAGTCGCGCGCTGATCAGCTCCTTGTCCCCGTCGCCGTCCTCGATGACGGCGAAGGCGCGCGTGATCGTCTCGGACCTGAAGGGATGCGCTTCAATGGCGTCATCGATCGAGCGGAGCTCACGCGATAAGCGCTCAGGTGAGCGTCGGCGGAACACGCTCCGGCCCTACTTTCCCCGGAGGCAGACCATGATCGACACGGCCAGCCCTCCACCGATCGATCCCGGCCCGCCCGACGCCATGATCGACACGATCTGCGGCCCGTTGATTCCGAATCCGATGAGGCACTTGAACACGAAGGGCGCCAGCCACGCCGGATCGGCAACGACCGGGTAGGACACTCCGGGCGCCGTGTGATCGACGGTCTGAGTGAGGGTCGAACCGGACACGGAGTAGTGCGTCGGGACCCGATCCCCGTCCGCGTCGATCGCCCACGCTGCTCCGATGAGCAGCGCGAGGCCGCCGTCGGCGTCGACGACCGCCGCTCCTTCGCCGAGCAGCTCGAGCCGCTGCCCCTCGGCGAGGGTCACGTCGTAGGAGTAGTCGGCCGGAGCCTGAGCATCCGCGATCGTCGTCAGCATCTGCACGCCTCGATCGCCGACCACGACGGAGGTCGCGCTGTGAACCGCGGGGTACACGACTCCGCCGCCCGCGAGGGCGGCAGCCGGACCGGCGCTCTCCGCGCCAGGGAGATCGACGATCACGGTCCGAGCACCGTCGCCGATCCGGACACCGGCGGACGGATCGGACGGCACGACGACCGAGCCGGAGCCCAGGGCAGCTGCCCCGGCACCCTCGAGAACAGCGTCGTGGAGGAGAGTCGGATCGACCCTCTCGACGTTCTCGAGGGCCTCGGCGACGGTCTTCGGCGCGAGCGTCGGCGGGCCCGGATCCTCGGCGGCGATGGCCGCCGGGGCGAGGAGTGCGGAGACGGCCACGAGGGCCGTGAAGGACAGTGCGGACGAGCGCCTCGAGGAGGCGAGCAGCGGGAATGTCATGAGATCTCCTTCGATCGAAAGCGAGCCTGCCTCGCTTTGAAGGAGAGGTTAGGGACGCGCTCGTTCGAACGGAAGGCGTGGCGTGGGACGCCCGACAGGGCGCGCCAGGAGGCGCGAGGGGGTGATCTCGAGCCGCCGATCAACCGTCCGGGGACGCCGCTACGAGACCGTGCCCGGCGCGTAGTCGGGGGCGTCCGGCAGCCCGAACAGGCGCTCCAGCGTCGGAATGCCGGCGTCGTGCAGGTGCTGCGCGAGCTCCACGCCGATGTAGCGGAGGTGGTACGGCTCGGACTCGTAGCCGGTGATCGGCGTGGTGTCGGGCTTGTAGCGGACGAGGAAGCCGAAGCGGTGCGCGTTCGCGCCGACCCACTGGCCCTCGGGGGTGTCGCCCCAGCAGATCTCGAGGGCGCAGGTCCCCGAGGAGCCGACGACGTCGACGGCCCAGCCGGTCTGGTGCTCGCTGTGCCCCGGGCGCGCGCTGGTCGCGTCCGCTCCGGCCTGGCCGCGCGAGGACACCCAGCCGGCGTAGACGCTGACCTGGGTGTCGTAGGAGCGGTAGGCGCTCTGCACCGCGAGCGTCAGCCCGGCCTCGCTCGAGGCCGCCGCGAACATCGGCACCAGCGCGTCCGCGGTCGCCTGGCGCATCGGCTGGCGGTTGACGTAGCGGACGTCGGGGTAGACGAGGTCGGCCGGCACGTAGTCGACCGGGTTCAGGGTGCGGAGCTTGTTGACGACCACCCAGATGCTGGCCGGGTCGTCGTTCGAGTGGGCGGAGAGGTCGATCCCGGGCGTCGCAGTCGGCGTCGGCGTGGGCGTCTCGGTCGGGGTCTCGACCGGAGCGGCGCTCGCCGTGGCGGAGGCGCCGGCCGACGCGCCCGGGGTGGCACTCGGAGTCGCGGACGCGGTCGGAGCGTTCGCGCGGCCGGCGCCGAGGGCCGCGTTCACGCCGACGGCCGCGACTCCGGCGGCCACGGCGACTCCGCCGATCACCAGTGCTCGGCGCCGGAGGGGGCGCCCCTCCGGGGTCGGGTTCTCGTCCGAGGTCATGCTCCGAGCCTACGCGGGAGCCCGATCCCGCCCCCCTCGAGGGATGTCAAGCACTGAGGGGTGTATCCGTTCAGCACTGCTCCTCCATGGGGGTGTCGAATATCCTCAAAGGATTCACATAAGCAGACCCCCTAGCTTGAGTGACAGCCTCGGCGACCGCGCGCATCCGCCCCCTCGGATGAGCCGCCCACCGGTCCCGATGACGAGAGGACCCCATGCTGCGCCCCCTGCACGTCCGAGCAGTCCCCCTCCCCGCCCTCGCCCGCGCGATCGAGCTGCCCGACGGCGACGTCCCGCCCGTCGAGGTGACCGGGATCACGCTCACCGCCTCGGACGTCGAGCCGGGCGACCTCTTCGTCGCTCTCGCCGGCGTCCACCGCCACGGCTCCGACTTCGTCGCCGAGGCCGCCGAGCGCGGCGCCGTCGGCGTCCTCACCGATCCGGCCGGCGAGTCCGCCTCACGCGCCACCGGTCTGCCCGTGCTGGTCGTCGACGACCCGCGGGCCCGCCTCGGCGCCGTCGCCGCCGTCGTCTACGCGACCACCGAGCGCGCCCCCCTGCTCCTCGGCGTCACCGGCACCAACGGCAAGACCTCGACGGTGCACATGCTCGAGGGGATGCTGCGCCAGCTCGGCGTCGTGCCCGGCCTCAGCTCCACAGCCGAGCGCCACATCGGCGACACCTCGGTGACGAGCGGGCTGACCACTCCCGAGGCCACCGAGCTGCACGCTCTCATCGCCCGGATGCAGGAGGAGGGCGTCGGCGCCGCGGCGATCGAGGTCAGCGCGCAGGCCCTCACCCGGCACCGCGTCGACGGCGTCGTCTTCGACGTCGCGGCGTTCACGAACCTGAGCCACGACCACCTCGACGACTACGGCGACATGGACACCTACTTCGCCCAGAAGGTGCAGCTGTTCCAGCCCGACCGCTCCCGCCGCGCGGTCGTCTCGCTCGACTCGCCCGCCGGGCAGCGGGTCGTGGCGGAGGCGGGCGTGCCCGTCACCACGATCACCTCGCTCCCCGACGTCGACGCCGACTGGCGGGTGAGCATCCTCGAGCAGGAGTTCGGCCGCACCCACTTCCGCGTCGAGAACCGGGAGAACCGGGCGATCACCACCTCCGTCCCGATCATCGGCTCGCACATGGCGGCCAACGCCGCCCTGGCGATCGTGATGCTGATCGAGGCGGGCCGCCCGATCGGCGAGATCCGCGCCGCCCTGCACCGCGACGGCGGCCTCGACGTCTCGCTCCCCGGCCGCACCGAGCGCGTCTCGGGCGAGCGCGGCCCCACCGTCTACGTCGACTTCGGTCACAGCGCCGACGCCTTCGCCCGCACGCTCGAGGCGGTCCGCGAGGTCACCACGGGCCGCGTGATCATGGTCTTCGGCGCCGACGGCGACCGCGACGCCCTGAAGCGGCCCGCGATGGCCGAGGCGGCGGTCTCGGGCAGCGACGTGCTGGTGATCACCGACCACCACCCGCGCTTCGAGGATCCGGCGTCGATCCGCGCCACGCTGCTGGCGGCGGCTCGGGCGGCGCGTCCCGACGGCGAGATCCACGAGGTCGACGACCCCAAGCGGGCGATCCGCGTCGCGGTGTCGCTGGCGCACGAGGGCGACTCGATCCTCTGGGCGGGACCCGGGCACCAGAACTACCGCGACATCGAGGGCGTGCGGACGCCGTACTCGGCACGAGCGGAGGCGCGGGCGGCGCTCCGCGAGGCCGGCTGGGCCGAGGCGGGGGTACCGGCGCACAGCTGATCGCCGGCGCTTGGGATCCTTGATCGACGGCCTTCCCGGACCCTGATCGACGACATCGGACCGCGGATCGGGCGGTCCCCTCTGAGATCCTCCACAGGCTCGCCGGAAGCAGTGCCGGTGAGCTCGCACGCGGTGTAACTTTGCGCAGCACGCAACGTTTGCGGCGGTCCGCCGTGCCCTGGCGGCGTCCGCCAGACAAGGGGACCCCCGTGACCGATTCCGCCCGCCCGCCCGCGACCGCCGCCTCCCCGTCGGGCGCGATCATGACGCACCGCCAGATCCTCTTCGTGATCTTCGGCCTGATGGCGGGGATGTTCCTGTCCTCGCTCGACC
The DNA here is from genome assembly GCF_022815495.1 of Rathayibacter sp. VKM Ac-2929. NCBI lineage: Bacteria > Bacillati > Actinomycetota > Actinomycetes > Micrococcales > Microbacteriaceae > Rathayibacter > Rathayibacter sp. VKM Ac-2929. The sequence goes on along the minus strand of NZ_JALGRV010000005.1, from coordinate 344,518 downwards.
AGACCATCGTCGGCACGTCGATGCGCACCATCGCCGACGACCTCGACGGCCTCTCGCAGCAGGCCTGGGTCACCACCGCGTACCTGATCGTCTCGACGATCGCGACGCCGATCTACGGCAAGCTCTCCGACATCTTCGGCCGCCGCCCGCTCTACCTGATCGCGATCGTCCTGTTCCTGATCGGCTCGCTCCTGGCCGGCTTCGCGACCTCGATGCTCGGCCTCGCCGGCTTCCGCGCGGTGCAGGGCCTCGGCGCCGGCGGACTGATGTCGCTCGCCCTCACGGTGATGGGCGACATCCTCCCGCCGCGCGAGCGCGCCAAGTACCAGGGCTACTTCCTCGCCGTCTTCGGCATCTCGAGCGTCGTCGGTCCGCTGATCGGCGGGCTCCTCGCCGGCACCCCCGAGATCCTCTTCATCACCGGCTGGCGCTGGGTCTTCCTGATCAACCTGCCGATCGGCGCCGTCGCGCTCTTCATCGTCGTGCGCTTCCTGCACCTGCCCAGGCCCGCCGCCCGTCGCTCCGTGCGGATCGACTGGTGGGGCGCCGCGCTCGTCATCGTCGCCGCCGTGCCGCTCCTGCTCGTCGCCGAGCAGGGCCGCGAGTGGGGCTGGGGCTCGCCGATCGCCTGGGTCTGCTACGTCGTCGGCGTGCTCGGCATCGTCGGCTTCATCGCCGCGGAGCGGATGATGGGCGACGACGCGCTGATCCCGCTCAAGCTCTTCCGCTCGCCGACCTTCTCGATGGCGACCGTCCTGGGCGTGCTCGTCGGCTTCGGCATGTTCGGCGGGATGATGGCGCTCCCGCTCTACCTGCAGCTCGTCAACGGCGCGACGCCGACCGAGTCCGGCTTCCTGATGCTGCCGATGATCCTCGGCCTGATGATCGCCTCGATCGTCTCGGGCCAGATCATCTCCCGCACCGGCCGCTACCGCGCCTTCCCCATCCTCGGCACCTTCCTGATGTCGGCGGCGTTCTTCTACCTGTCCTTCGTCTCGATCGACAAGCCGGTGATCTTCGTGATGGGCGGCATGCTGCTGCTCGGCCTCGGCCTCGGCCAGATGATGCAGACGCTGACCCTCGCCTCGCAGAACTCGGTCGACACGGCGAACATGGGCGTCGCGACCAGCGCCTCGACGTTCTTCCGCCAGATCGGCGGCACGCTGGGCACCGCGGTCATCTTCTCGGTGCTGTTCAGCCGCATCCCGGAGACGATCGCCGCGGCGTTCAAGAACCCGACGATCGCTGCGAACCTGCAGGCCGCCGCCTCGGACCCGACCATCGCGGCCGACCCGGCCAACGCCGGCATCCTGAAGCTGCTGCAGTCGCAGGACTCGTCGGCGATCGGCTCCGCACTCGACGGCGACACCTCGTTCCTGAACACGGCGAACGACGCGCTCTCGGCGCCGTTCCTCACCGGCTTCAACGACGCGACGGTGACCGTGTTCCAGGTCGCGCTCGGCGTGGTCCTGCTCGCCTTCGTGCTCTCCTGGTTCCTGAAGACCCCGCCGCTGCGGGCGAAGTCGGCCATGCAGGAGGCTCACGACCTCGCGAACGAGGACGCCGCGGCCGAGCTGCGCCGCACCGACCCGCAGATGGCCGCCCGCGCCGGTGCCGATCTCGCCGCCGGGAGCATCGAGCCCGACGTGCGGACCGACTCCGTCGCCACGGCGCCCCGGCGCACGGAGGACGGCGACCGGCGCGGCTGAGCGCTCCGCCCGGTCGACTCCCCGCGACCCTCGACGGCCCGGACGCCTCGGCGTGCCGGGCCGTCGGCGTTCCCGGAGCCGTGCCTCCGCCCGCCATGCCGCCTTGCCCACCGCCCACCCCGCCAGCGCGGTGAGAGAGCGCTCCACCGGGATGGTCGTAGGATGACGGGACAGCCGCCGAAGGAGTCCGCAGTGACCGTTCCCCCCTCCCCCGCCTCGCCGACCCTGCCGGAGCAGATCGCCCTGGCCGAGCGCCTCGCCGCGCGCGACTGGCCCGCCGGATTCCTCTGGGGCTCCGCCACCGCCGCCGCGCAGATCGAGGGCGCCGGCCACGAGGGCGGCAAGGAGGACAGCATCTGGGACGCCTTCTCCCGCGTCCCCGGTGCCGTCGCGAACGGCGACACCCCCGAGGTCGCCGTGGACCACTACCACCGCATGCCCGCCGACGTGCAGCTGATGAAGCGCCTCGGCCTCGACTCCTACCGCTTCTCGGTCAGCTGGTCGCGGGTGAAGCCCGGCGACCGCGCCGTCAACACCGAGGGACTCGACTTCTACTCCCGCCTCGTCGACGAGCTGCTCGGCGCCGGCGTCCTGCCCTGGCTGACCCTCTACCACTGGGACCTCCCGCAGGCCCTCGAGGAGACGGGCGGCTGGACGAACCGCGACACCGCCGAGCGCTTCCGGGACTACGCGGAGGCCGTGCACGCGCGCCTCGGCGACCGCGTGGCGCACTGGACCACCTTCAATGAGCCGTTCTGCTCGACCCTGCTCTCCTACGGCGCCGGGATCCACGCGCCCGGCGTGATCTCGCAGCAGGCCGCTCTCGCCGCCGTGCACCACACCCACCTCGCGCACGGGCTCGCCGTCTCGGCCCTGCGCGAGCTCGGCGCGCAGAACCTCGGCATCACGCTCAACCTCTCCAACGCCGTCCCCGACGACCCGGAGGACGAGGTCGACCTCGACGCCGCCCGCCGCTTCGACGCGCTGCAGAACCGCATCTTCCTCGACCCGCTGCTGCTCGGCGAATACCCCGAGGACCTGCTCGAGGACGTCGCTGGCCTGGGCCTGGACGAGCTGATCCAGGACGGCGACCTGGCGACGATCGCGCAGCCGCTCGACTTCCTCGGCGTGAACCACTACCACGACGACAACGTCTCCGGGCACCCGCTGCCGGCCGGCGCGGAGGACTTCGCCCAGGCGACCGAGCGCGAGGTCGGCTCGCCGTGGGTCGGCTCGGAGTCGATCACCTTCCCCTCGCGCGGCCTCCCCCGGACCGCGATGGACTGGGAGGTGCACCCCGACGGGCTGCGCTACCTGCTCACCCGGCTGGGCCTGGAGTACGAGAACCTGCCGGCGCTCTACGTCACCGAGAACGGCGCCGCGTACGACGACGTCGTCGAGGACGGCCGCGTGCACGACGTCGACCGCACGCAGTACGTGCTCGACCACGTCGAGAAGGTCGCCGACGCGATCGACCAGGGCGCCGACGTCCGCGGCTACTTCGTCTGGTCGCTGCTCGACAACTACGAGTGGGCCTGGGGCTACGAGAAGCGCTTCGGCATCGTCCACGTCGACTACTCCAGCCAGGAGCGGCTGATCAAGGACTCGGGACTCGTCTACTCGCGCCTCATCGGCGGCGCCGCGGCCGAAGCGCTGGACTAGACCGTGTCCGAGGGGATCAGGGGAGGCGGGCGCTCGCCGACGCTCGAGGCCGTCGCCGCGCGGGCAGGCGTCTCCCGCGCCACGGTCTCGCGGGTCGTCAACAACGCGCCGCAGGTCGCCGCCGAGATCGTCGCCGCCGTGCAGAAGGCCATCGCCGAGCTCGACTACGTGCCCAACCGGGCCGCGCGGATGCTCGCCTCCCGCCGCACGCAGTCGATCGCGCTGATCGTGCCGGAGTCGACCGCGCGCGTCTTCGCCGACCCGTTCTTCGCCGCGATCGTGCAGGGCGCCGCGATGCGCCTCGCCGACACCGACTACACGCTCTCGATGCTGATCGCGTCGGAGACCAGCGGCGAGAAGACCCGCCGCTACCTCCTCGGCGGCAACGTCGACGGCGCCCTGGTCGTCTCGCACCACTCCGGCGACCACTCCTACGCCGCGCTGTCGAACTCGCTGCCGATCGTCTTCGGCGGCCGGCCGCTCTCGCCGGACGAGCGCGACTCCTACTTCGTCGACGTCGACAACGCCGACGGGGCCGCCGTCGCGACCGCGCACCTGATCGCGGGCGGCCGCCGCCGCATCGCGACCATCGCCGGCCCGGCCGACATGCCCCCCGGCGTCGACCGCCTGATCGGCTGGCGCAGCGCCCTCACCGACGCGGGGCTCGACGACTCGCTCGTCGAGTGGGGCGACTTCTCGCCCGAGAGCGGCACGGAGGCGATGCGCCGCCTCCTCGAGCGCGACCCTGCCATCGACGGGCTCTTCGCCGCCAACGACCAGATGGCCGTCGGCGCCTACGCCGCGCTCCGCGAGGCCGGCCGGCGCGTCCCCGAGGACGTCGCCGTCGTCGGCTTCGACGACGACATCTTCGCCCGCTCCGCCGTGCCCGCCCTCAGCACCGTCCGCCAGGTCCCCGTCGAGCTCGGCGCCCGCATGGCCGAGCTGCTGACCGCCCGCATCGAGGGCGCCGACGTCGAGCACCGCACCCTGATGCCCACCGAGCTGATCGTCCGCGCCAGCTCCTGACGGCGCCCGGCGCACCTCCCCTCCCCGCGAGCCCCCGCCTGCCCTCCCCCGCCCGTCCTCCCCCGCCCGTCCTCCCCGCCCGTCCTCCCCGCCCGTCCTCCCCGCCCGTCCTCCCCGCCCATTCCTCAAAAGTTGCGGTAGTCGCACGCGAGTACCGCAACTTTCGAGGAGTCGCCGCGTCGGCAGCGGCGTCCGGCCGACCCCCAGCCGGGAGCGCGAAGGCGGCCCCTCTCCCACTCCTCAAAAGTTGCGGTAGTGGCGTGCGACTACCGCAACTTTTGGAGAGTGACCGAGTCGGGAGCGCGACCGGCCGAATCGGTGCGGGGCGTGCGGCACGGAGGGCTGAGCCCTCCCCGACTCCTCAGTAGTTGCGGTAGTGGCGACGCGTGACTACCGCAACTTCTCGAGGGTGGGCGCGGCGTCAGCCGACCCAGCCGTGGGCGCGGAGGGCGGCGCGGATCTCGGCGATCGTGCGCGCGCGTCCGCGGGCCAGGCCCTCGGCGCGGACGGGGACGGTGATCCAGCCCGCGAGCTGGAGGTCGAGCAGGCGCTGCCGGTCGCGGGCGAACTGGGCGTCTCCGGTGCGGTGATGAGCTCCGTCGTACTCGGCCAGCACCTTCCACTCCTCGAAGACGAGGTCGCCGATCGCGATGAGGCGACCGCCCGCCCTGATCGGGGCGTTCGCCCGCGGCGCGGGGAGACCTGCTTCGACGACGGCGAGACGCAGATCGGTCTCAGGTCGCGAGGCGGCGGCGTCCGACGCGACGGCCAGCGCCGCTCGAAGTGCCCGTGACCCTCGCCCGTGGTAGGCGTCGAGCGCGAGCGCGAGCTGCTCCTTCGTCGCGAAAGGACGATCGACCGAGGCTGCCCGCGGGACGAACAGGAGGTGGTCGGTCGCCGTGACCAGCTCCTTGTGCGGCAGCTCCGCTCCGAGGAGCAGCCAGGTCGAGGCGGCATCGGTGACGGGGAGCCCGAGTCGCTCGACCACGCTCACCCTGGTCGCCGAGATCACGTGCCCGATCACCCCGCGGCACCGGGGCGGACGAGCCGGGTCGAAGACGGACACGTGCACCGGATCGTCCTCGGCGGCGCGAGCAGGCAGGGGGATCCCGAAGACGACAGCCGCGGTGAGATGCGAGTAGAACTGCCCGGCACGCAGCCTCGGCACGTAGGCCTGCGCCCGCTGGAGGTGTGTCCTCGGCTCGACGAGCGTCCGCACCCCGTGGAAGGGGCGGGCGAGAGCGCGGCTCCGGACCCGGTCCTCCGTCCAGCCGGCCTTGATCGCGGCACCGCGGGTGAAGGCTCCGAGGGGACCGACTGCTTCGCTCATCCCCCGATGGTGCACGGCCCTCCGCACCCTCACCGGTTCTCCACAGCCCCGCTCCCCCGCGACTCCCCTGTGGAGGAGCCTCCCGCGCCGGATCCGCCGCCCACTCCTCGAAAGTTGCGGTAGTCGCGCGCCACTACCGCAACTTTTGAGTTATGGGAGGGGGAGCTCGGGCCCGTGCCACGTGGCGAGGCGGGCCTCAGAGGTACAGCGGCTCCGGGTCGTGGGCGGCGAAGCGGCGGCGCATGACGGCGATGGCGTCGGCGTGCTCGTCGACGAGGACGAAGCGGCGGCCGAGGGCGTGGGCGACGGCGCCGGTGGTGCCGGAGCCGGCGAAGAAGTCGAGGACGGCGTCTCCCTCGCGGCTGGAGGCCTGGACGATGCGACGGAGCACGCCCTCGGGCTTCTGGGTGGGGTAGCCGGTCTTCTCCCGGCCGGTGGGCGAGACGATGGTGTGCCACCAGACGTCGGTGGGGCGCTTGCCGCGCTCGGCCTTCTCGGGGGTGACGAGGCCGGGCGCCATGTACGGCTCGCGGTCCACGGCGGCGGAGTCGAAGTGGTAGCCGCGGGGGTCCTTGACGTAGACGAGGATCGTGTCGTGCTTGGTCGGCCAGCGCTTGGTGGCCTTGGCGCCGTAGTCGTAGGCCCAGATGATCTCGTTGAGGAAGCACTCGCGGCCGAACAGGGCGTCGAGCAGCACCTTGGCGTAGTGCGCCTCGCGGTAGTCGAGGTGCAGGTAGAGGGTGCCGTCGTCGGCGAGCAGGCGCCAGGCCTCGGCGAGGCGCGGCTCGAGGAAGGACCAGTAGTCGTCGAAGCGGTCGTCGTAGCGGAGGAGGTCGCCGCGGATGCGCTCGTAGCTGCGGCCCTTGAAGCCGGAGATGGTCCCGGTCGCCGAGCGGACGGAGGTGGTCGACGTCCGCACCTGCGCGCGGCCGGTGTTGAACGGCGGATCGAGGTACACCACGGTGAAGGACCCGTCCGCGAGCAGCGGCAGGACCTCGAGGTTCTCGGCGTGGATCACCGCGCTCCGGGTCTCCGGGACGCCGTCCGCGATCTGGATCGTCCTGGGCACTCCGCAATGGTGTCACGGGGGCGGCGGCCCCTCCGACACGGCGCCGGCCCCTCCGACACGCCTCGGCGGGCGGGTGCCCGGGCCGCCGCGGGCCCCGGCGTAGAGTGACGCGATGATCTCCGAGGTGCGCCACGACGAGGACCGGTCCCAGTACACGCTGTGGGTCGACGGCGAGAACGTCGGCCTCGCCGACTACGCGGTCCGCGGGGCGGACGTGGTCTTCCTGCACACCGAGATCGCGCCCGAGCACCGGCACGAGGGCCTCGGCGACCGCCTGGTCGAGGCGGCCCTGGACGACGCCCACGAGCGCGGGGCGCACGTCGTCCCGCTCTGCCCCTTCGTCGCCGACTTCATCGCCGAGCACCCGGACTACCAGGAGCTCCTCGCGAGCTGAGCGGAGCGGAGCCCGCGCCCCGGAGGGCGCCCCGCCTCACGGCACCCGGCGCAGCCACTCCGGCGTCGAGTACTTCGACGTCACGAGCTCCTCGGCCTCCGCGTACTCCTCGGCCGTCAGGTCGCCCGCGGTCCCGCCGTGCAGCTGGACGAACGTCGCCTTCATCCGCTCGATGATCTCGGCGCGGCTGAGCCCGGTCTGGCTGCGCAGCGGATCGACGCGCTTGACCGCGGAGGCGATGCCCTTGTCGGAGAGCTTCTCGCGTCCGATCCGCAGCACCTGCACCATCTTCTCGGCGTCGATGTCGTAGCTCATCGTCACGTGGTGCAGGACGGCGCCGGAGCCGAGCCGCTTCTGCGCCGCGCCGCCGATCTTGCCGGAGGGCGAGGTGATGTCGTTGAGCGGCTGGTAGACCGCGTCGATGCCGAGCGACTGCAGCGCGCTGACGGCCCACTCGTCGAGGAAGGCGTAGGAGTCGGCGAAGGTGAGGCCCTGCACCAGGTCGCCGGGCACGTAGAGCGAGTAGGTGACGACGCTGCCCGCCTCCATGAACATCGCGCCGCCGCCGGAGATGCGGCGGACGACCTCGACGCCGAACTTCTCCGCGTTCTCGAGGTCGACCTCGTTGCGCAGCGACTGGAAGCTGCCGATCACCACGGCGGGCTGGTCCCACTCCCAGATCCGCAGGGTCGGCTCGCGGCGCCCCTCGCCGACGGCGGCGGTGAGCACCTCGTCGAGCGCGAGGTGCATCGACGGCGAGACCGCCTTCGCGTGCACGATGCGCCAGTCGTAGTCGCGCCAGCTGGTCGCCTTCTGCAGCGAGCGCCGGATCGCGACCGCGACGGCCTCGGGCGTGAAGCCGAGCAGCACCGCGTCGGACGGCAGCGCCTGCCGGATCGCGGCGGCGATCGTCTTCGCGTCGCTCTCGGCGGGGAGCCCCACGACCGCGCGGTCGATGTCGTCGAGCGCCGTGTCGGGCTCGAGGAAGAAGTCGCCCGCCAGCCGGAAGCCGGCGAACCTCCCGTCGACGACGTCGAGGTCGACGACCACGAGCTTTCCACCGGGGACCTTGTACTCGCCATGCATGACGTCAGCCTAGGCCGGAGGAGCGACGTCCTCCCCTGCCGCCGGGAACCGCTCGTCGAGCCAGCCGACCAGGTCGGCCGTGACCTCGACGCGGTTGAGCTCCTGGAACAGCTCGTGCCGCGCCTCCGGGTACACCCGCACGCTGACGTCTCTGTAGCCCGCGCGGCGCCGGTAGGCCTGCGCCAGCGCCCGCACCGAGCGCTCGCCGCCGAGCGTGTCGTCGGCGCCGACCACGAGCAGCAGCGGCAGGGGATGCTCGGGCCGCCGCGCGGGCCGGCCGATCAGCCGGAGCGTCTCGCGCAGCCCGATCCGCTTCGCGAGCGGAGTGGTGAAGGTCAGCGGGTCGTCGTGGAAGAGCTGCCAGACCGCCGGGTCGCGCGAGAGCCACTCGAGCCCGAGCCCGCCGGGCACCCGGTGCCGGCGGGACAGATCGCCGGCATTCATGTAGCCGGGCAGCCGGTAGGCCGTGCCGCTGAGGATCAGGGCCGCGTAGTCGGCGGAGCGGTGGTCGACGATCCGCTGCGCCATCAGCGAGCCCCAGGAGTGGCCGAGCAGGACGATCGGGACGCCGCAGTTCTCCCCGGCGAGCTCGCGGGTGAGCCGGTTGATCGCCTCCTCCGCCGCGCGCAGACCGCCCGGCCCGAGCCGGCCGAGCTCGGCGACGTCGCCGCCGTGCTGCTCGAGGCCGGTCCGCCCGTGCCCGCGGTGGTCGTCGGCGGCGACGGCGTAGCCCGCGGCGACCAGCGCCTCGGCGAGCTCGACGTAGCGGCCGGAGTGCTCGCCGACGCCGTGCGCGATCTGCACGATCGCCCTCGGGCGCGGGTGCGACCACCAGCGCCAGTGGATCGTCACGCCGTAGGCGTCCTGGAAGGTCCTGTCGACCGCGGTGCCGGGCATGGGACCAGTGTGGCCCTCCGGCCGCTGAGCGCGAAGACGAGCGGAGGAACTGAGAAGATACTCACGATCCGTCGGACAACGGTCCCGCCCGCCCGCCCGATCGCTAGCGTTCTACCGCCGTGCGGAGCCCCCACGTCCGTCCCCATCCCCCATCTCGAGCGAGGCCAGCCCCCACATGACCGTGTCGCCCCTGATCTGGACCCTGACGATCGTCTTCATCGTCCTGCTCCTGCTCTTCGACTTCTTCTTCCACGTGCGCAAGGCGCACGAGCCGACCCTCAAGGAGTCGGCACTCTGGTCGGCCCTCTACGTCGGCATCGCCGTGCTCTTCGGCGTCGGCGTCCTCGTCTTCGGCGGACCGACCCCGGGCTCCGAGTACTTCGCCGGCTACATCACGGAGAAGGCGCTGTCGGTCGACAACCTCTTCGTCTTCCTCATCATCATGGCGAGCTTCAAGGTGCCCCGCGCCGACCAGCAGAAGGTGCTGCTCTTCGGCATCGTCTTCGCGCTGATCGCCCGCACCGGCTTCATCTTCCTCGGCGCCGCGCTGATCAACTCCTTCGCCTGGATCTTCTACCTCTTCGGCCTGATCCTGCTGCTGACGGCGTTCAACCTGGTGAAGCCCGGCGACGAGCACGCCGGCGACAACGTGATGGTCCGCCTCGCCAAGCGCGTCTTCAAGACGAGCGACCAGTACGACGGCGACAAGTTCTACACCCACATCGACGGCAAGAAGGTCCTCACGCCGATGATCCTGGTGATGGCGGCGATCGGCGGCACGGACATCCTGTTCGCCCTCGACAGCGTCCCCGCGATCTTCGGCCTCACCAGCGACGTCTTCCTGGTCTTCACCGCCACGGCGTTCTCGCTGCTGGGCCTGCGCCAGCTCTACTTCCTGATCGACGGCCTGCTCGACCGCCTCGTCTACCTCAGCTACGGCCTCGCCGCGATCCTCGCCTTCATCGGCGTGAAGCTGATCCTGCACGCGCTGCACGAGAACAACCTGCCGTTCATCAACGGCGGCGAGCACGTCGAGGTCTTCGAGATCGGCACCGGCCTCTCGCTCACCGTGATCATCGGAGTCCTGGCCGTCACGGTCATCGCCTCGCTGGTCAGCCCGAAGGGCCGCCGCATGGCCGCCGAGGCCGCGGAGCGCAAGCGCGTGGCCGCCGAGGCCGGAGCGGACGTCGAAGCCGGGCACTGACCTGCACAACCGAGGCTGGGACGCACGATCCGGGGAGGAATCCCCCGGATCGTGCGTCCCGGCCTTCGTCGTGCGGCTACTTCGCTCGGTACCGGTGCTCGGGGCGGCCCGTCGTCCCGTAGCTGAGGGTCATCTCCACCAGGCCGCGGCCGGCGAGGCCCGAGAGGTAGCGCTGAGCGGTCGCGCGGGAGATGCCGGCGCGCTCCGCGACGTCGAGCGCCGAGAGCTCCGCGCCCGACTCGGACAGGCGCGCCAGCACCAGCTGCTCCGTCGCGGAGCGGGACGGCTGGGCCGCCGCCGCATCGCCCGAGTGCAGGATGCGCAGCGCCCGCTCCACCGACTCCTGGCCGGCGACCCGGTCCTCGCGCAGCACGTTGCGGAAGCGCACGTAGGCGTCGAGGCGCTCGCCGAGCAGCCGCGCGTCGAACGGCTTGATCAGGTAGCCGAGGGCCCCCGCGTGCAGGGCCCTCCGCACCGTCGCCCCGTCGGAGGCCGCGCTCACCACGAACGCGTCCGTCTCCAGCTCGCGCAGCAGCGCGATCCCGCTCTGGTCCGGCAGGTGCACGTCGAGCAACAGCAGGTCCGGCGCGTGCTCGAGCACCGCCGCCCGCGCCGCCCGGGCGGTGTGCACCGGCGGCAGCGCCCGCAGGCCCTGCCGGGTGTCGACCAGATCGGCGTGCAGCTGCGCCACCCGGAAGTCGTCGTCGACGACGAGCACGGTGCGCTCCTGCTGATCCGGGGTCATCGGTCCTCCTCCTCGAGCCGCGACTCGTCGCGCAGCTCGTCCTCCGGCGGCAGCACCGCGCCCGGCAGCCGCGCGCAGAGCACCGCCCCGGAGGACTCGCCACCGGCGTCCGCCAGCCACACCTCGCCGCCGCGCCGCGCCGCGACCTCGCGGCAGAGCGGCAGCCCGAAGCCGCGGCCGTGCACGCGGTCGTCGTCCTCGTCCACCGCGCCCGGCCCGCGCGCGAAGAGCGACTCCGGGTCCGCGACGCCGTCCCCCGAGTCGGCGACCGTCACGAACAGCGCGTCCCCGTCGTCGAGCAGCTCGACCTCGACGAACCGGACGTCCCGGCTCCCCTCGACCGCCGCGCGCACCGCGTTGTCGACGAGGTTGCCGACCACCGTCGCGACGTCCTCCGGCTCGATCACGGTCCCGCGCACCAGCGTCTCCTCGCCGAGGGTCAGCAGCACGCCGCGCTCGGCCGCCTCGATCCCCTTCGCGCCGACCAGCGCCTGGAGGTACGGCTCCTGCAGCCGGTCGGCGTGCTGCACCGGGTACTTCAGCGGCCCGCGGGTCAGCACCTCGTCGAGGTACTCGCGCGCGGACCCGGTGCGGCCCGCGTCGAGCAGCCCGGCGACCACGTGCAGCCGGTTGGCGAACTCGTGCCGCTGCACCCGCAGCGCGTTGGTCATCGCGCCGACGGCGTCGAGGCGCCGGCTGAGCGCGGCGAGCGCCGTCCGATCGCTCAGCACCACGACGACGCCGAGATCGCGGTCGCCCCGGGTCACCCGCCGGATGTCGACGTAGACGATGCGGGAGCGCACGACGAAGCCCTCCTCGCCGGTCCCGCGGGAGGGCTCCGTCGAGGCGAGGGCCGCGGCGATCGCGTCGGCGAGCGGCTGCGGCAGCCCGAGGTCAGCGAGCGCGCGGCCGTGCAGGGCGCGACCGGTCGGATCCTCCGAGCCGAGGATCGCCGCGGCGCGGGCGTTGCAGACGCCGACCCGTCCATCGCGGTCGAGGGCGAGCACCCCCTCGTCGACTCCGTCGAGCACCGCGGCCTGGTCCTGCACCAGCGCGGTGAGCTCCTCCGGCGCGAGGCCGAGCGTCAGCCGCAGCAGCCGGCGCCGGATGAAGACGGAGGCGACGGCCGCGAGCACGAGCCCGGCGAGCGCCGCGGCCAGCACGCCCAGCAGCGCGGTCGGCAGGTCGTCGAAGACGCTGGAGCGGGCGAAGCCGATGCTCACCTCGCCGACCACGCGCGCGCCGTCCGGCCCGTAGACCGGCACCTTCGCCCGCGCGGACTCCCCGAGCGTGCCGGTGCCCCAGGACACCGACTCCCGGCCGGCGAGCGCCTCCTCCGCACTCGTCGAGACCACCTCGCCGAGTCGCTCGAGGTCGGGGTGGGCCAGCCGGATGCCCCGGTCGTCGGTGATCACGACGAAGAGTGCGCCGGTACGCTCCTCGATCGCCTCGGCGGCGGTCTCGAGCGTCCCGCCCTCCAGCTCGGCCCGGGAGGGCACGGCCGGGTCGGCGGAGGAGGCGGCGACCGCGTCGCGCACGTCGGCGTCCTCGGCGACGGTGCGGGCGATGGCGAGCGCCGTCTCCTCCGCCTCGCCCTGCAGCTGCTGCACGCTCAGCGCCGTGACGAGCCCCGCGCAGACCAGGACGGCCGCCGTGACCGTCGCGAGCTGCAGCACGAGCACGTGGGTCGCGAAGCGCATCGAACTCCTCGTCGTCGAGACGGCCGGGCCGGGCGAGCACCTTCGGTCCGGTCGGGATGCGCAGAATGCGCAGAACCCACACTATGCGCAGATCGCGCGCTAATGAGCGATACCCGGGCCGGGCGCCCGGCCCTGCCTAATGTGTCCACGACCTGGAGAGCCCGCCGCGGGATCCCGGACGCACGACGACGAAGGAGTCAGCAGTGTTGGTAGTACTCGGATTCACGATGATCCTGGCCTTCATGGCCCTGATCATGACCAAGCGGCTCACGCCCATGGTCGCCCTGATCGTCGTCCCGACGATCTTCGGGCTCTTCGCCGGCGCCGGTCTCGGCATCGGCGACATGGTGCTCGAGGCGATCGGCAGCCTCGCGCCCACGGCCGCCCTGCTGATGTTCGCGATCATGTACTTCGGCATCATGATCGACGTCGGCCTCTTCGACCCGCTGATCCGCTTCATCGTCCGCGCGCTCGGCGACGACCCGGCCAAGGTCGTCCTCGGCACCGCGCTGCTCGCCGGCGCGGTCTCGCTCGACGGTGACGGCTCGACCACCTTCATCGTGACCACCGCCGCGATGCTGCCGATCTACCTCCGCCTCGGGATGAACCCCGTCGTCCTCACCTGCGTCGCCGGCCTCGCCAACGGCACGCTCAACATCGTCCCCTGGGGCGGCCCCACGGTGCGCGCCGCCGCGGCGCTGCAGGTCTCGCCGAGCGAGATCTTCGTGCCGATGCTGCCCTCGCTCGCCGTCGGCCTCGCCGTCACGCTCGTCTTCTCCTGGTTCCTCGGACTCGGCGAGCGCCGCCGCCTCGGCTCGCTCGCTCTCGCCGAGCCGATGCTCGAGCAGGAGCTCGTCGGCGCCGGCTCGTCCCGCGGCGGCGCGGCCCGCTCCGGCTCCTCGCGCACCGGCGGCCTCGCCGCCCTCACCGGCGGCATCCGCACCGTCGCCCGCGAGCGCTTCTCCTTCCTCCGCGGCCCGGAGTCGCTGCGCGGCGCCCAGGTCGCCGTCGCCGCCCGCGTCCAGGCCGACGACGCGGACACCGCGATGGCCGACACCATGCTCGACCCCGAGCGCGAGACCCTCCGCCCGAAGCTGATCTGGGTCAACCTCGTGCTGACCCTCGCCGTGATGACCCTCCTCGTCGCCGACGTCCTCCCGCTCCCCTACGTCTTCATGGTCGGCTCCGCGGTCGCGCTGCTGATCAACTTCCCGAAGATGAAGGACCAGGCGTCCGAGATCGTCAAGCACGCGCCGAGCATCGTCGGCGTCGTCTCGATGGTCCTCGCGGCCGGCGTGCTGATCGGCGTCCTCAACGGCACCGGCATGGTCGACGCGATGGCCGAGTGGGTCGTCGACGTCATCCCGCCCGCGCTCGGCCCGTTCCTCGCTGTGATCACCGGCGTGCTGAGCATCCCGATGACCTTCTTCATGTCGAACGACGCCTTCTACTACGGCATCCTCCCGGTGCTCTCCGAGAGCGCCGCGCAGTACGGCATCGACCCGGTCGAGATGGCCCGCGCGTCGATCACCGGCCAGCCCGTCCACCTGCAGAGCCCGCTCGTGCCGGCGATCCTGCTGCTGGTCTCGCTCGCCGCGGTCAACCTGGGCGACCACCACCGCAAGGTCCTCTGGCGCGCGGTGATCGTGTCGCTGGTGATGCTCGCGGTCGGGGTCCTGGTCGGAGCGATCCCCTTCGGCTGATCCGGGGACCTGGCGTCAGCCCAGCAGCGGCGCCAGGTTCTCCGCCCAGACGTCGAAGCCGAGCTTCACGATCAGCGCGCCGACGACCACGAGGAACGCGATCCGGATGAACCGGCTGCCCTTCGCCACGGCCATCCGCGAGCCGAGGTAGGCGCCCGCCACGTTCGCGAGCCCCATGAACAGCCCGAGCAGCCAGATCACGTGGCCGCCCGGCACGAAGTACAGCAGCGCACCGAGGTTCGTCGCGACGTTGACGATCTTCGCCTTCGCGCTCGCGAGCAGGAAGTCGTAGCCCAGCGCCGTGATCAGCGCGATGATCAGGAACGTCCCTGTCCCCGGTCCGATCAGCCCGTCGTAGAAGCCGATGACGAGCCCGAGCACCCCCGCGGTCACCAGGTGCCGGCGCCCGGCGTGCCTGAGGGCGGTGACAGCGCCCATCGCGGGCCGAGCGATCGTCACCACGGCCACGACGATCAGCGCGACGACGATGATCGGCTTGAACACCGACCCGGGCAGCAGCCCCGCGAGGTTCGCTCCCCCGTAGCTGCCGGCCAGCGCCACCGCCGCCATCGGCAGCGCCGTCCGCAGGTCCGGCCTCGCCCGCCGGTAGAAGGTGATCGCGCTCGTCGTCGTCCCGAAGATCGAGGCGAGCTTGTTGGTCGCGAGCGCCTGCACGGGTGAGATGCCCGGCACGAGCAGCAGGGCGGGGAGTTGGAGCAGGCCGCCGCCACCCACCACCGCGTCGATCCAGCCCGCGGCGAACGCGGCCAGGATCATCAGCAGGATGACGGGGAGGGCGAGGTCCTCGGTGAACGTCAGCATCGGTCGGAAGCGTATCCGGCCGCCGCCACCCCCTCGACCCGGGCGTCGCGCCACCCTAGGGTCGGCGGCATGCGATTCGGACTCTTCATCCCCCAGGGCTGGCGCCACGACCTCGTCGGCATCGATCCCGCCGACCAGTGGCGCACCATGCGCGACCTCGCCCAGCACGCCGACGCCGGCCCGTGGGAGTCGGTGTGGGTCTACGACCACTTCCACACCGTCCCGGTGGTGACGGAGGAGGCGACCCACGAGGCGTGGACGCTGATGGCCGCGTTCGCCGCCGCCACCTCGCGGGTGCGGCTCGGCCAGATGTGCACCTGCATGAGCTACCGCAACCCCGCGCACCTCGCCAAGATCGCCACCACCGTCGACATCGTCTCCGGCGGCCGGGTGGAGATGGGCATCGGCGGCGGCTGGTACGAGCACGAGTGGCGCGCCTACGGCTACGGCTTCCCGCCGATCGCCGAGCGCCTCGGCCGCCTCGACGAGGGCGTGCAGATCATGCGCCAGGCCTGGACCGAGGGCGTCTCGACCCTCGACGGCCGCTACTACCAGGTGGACGGCGCGGTGAACCGCCCGCTCCCCCTGCAGGACGGCGGGATTCCGCTGTGGGTCGCCGGCGGCGGCGAGAAGGTGACGCTGCGCATCGCGGCGCAGTACGCGCAGTACACCAACTTCGCGGGCGCCCCGGAGGCGTTCGAGCACAAGAGCGCCGTCCTCCGCGGCCACTGCGAGCGGCTCGGCACCGACTACTCCGCGATCACCCGCAGCTCCAACTACAACGTGATGATCGCCGAGACGGAGGCGGAGGTCGAGAAGGGCCTGCAGCGCCTGGAGCAGCGCGTCACCCCCGCCCTCGGCGCCGAGGCGGCCGCGGCGTTCGTGGCGGAGTACCGCAGCCCCGACGCCCTCGCGGTCGGCACCCCCGCGCAGATCGTCGACCGCCTCGGCGACATGCGCGACCGCGGCATGGACTACGCGATCACGTACTTCCCGGACGCCGCCTACGACCGCTCCGGCCTCGAGCTCTTCGAGCGCGACGTCGTCCCGCACCTGTCCTGACCCGCGCCGTCGATCCGTCGCGAACGGCTCTCGCCACACGGGCGGGACGACCGTTCCTGACGGATCGGCAGCGCGCCTACGCCTCGCCCGCGCGGTCCGCAAGTCCCTGCGTCGGGGCGGGCCGCGCGCCTACGGTCGAGGCATGGACGCACAGGACATCCGCTGGAACGACGAAGCCCGCGACAAGATCCTCGAGGACTCGGACAGGGTCCTCCGCGAGGCGGTGCTCGACCTCGCGAAGACCAAGAAGGGCGAGCCCTGGGAGGACGTCTTCGCCGAGCTCAACGCACGACTGAAAGATCAGTTCATCGACTTCGAGCCCGGCCCGGACCTCCGCAAGTACGCCGAGGCCGTCTCCGCGGGAGAGATCGAGTCGTGAGCGCCGACGACGGCGACACCGGCCGAGCCGTGGACCCGGCGCTCGCCGACGAGCTGGCCTCGATCCGCGCCGTCGGCGAGGGCCGCCGCGGCGACGCCGCCGACGAGTCGGACGTCGAGCACGGCGACCCGCAGACCGTCGAGCAGGTCGAGCAGGAGCTCAAGGGCGGCCTCGACCTCGACTGACCGAACGCAGAACGCAGAAGGCCCGCTCCCCTCCAGGGCACGGGCCTTCCTGCGTTTTGAGCCGACGACGAAGCTCACTCCGCCGGTACAGCGCACGTGCGGTCCGACGCCTTCTGACCGGTGACGCCAGGGAGCGGATCGGCGTCCGGCGCGACGGCGCCGGTCGCGACGGGCGCGGCTGCTTCCGGCACCGCGGGCGATTCTTCGGCGCCGCTCTCCGCCCCCTCGACTCCCTGCGGCGCCGCGGGGGTGAACGGGACGTCGTCGCGCACCTTAGCCATCAGGTCAGGGCCGAGCGACGGGTCCGGCACGACCTTCCCGGGGAAGTCGGAATCGCCGGTGCTGCCCGGGTACTGCACGAAGACCAGCCGATCGAGTTCCACGTCCTTCAGTGCGAGGGCGAGCCCGATCAATGTCCGGGGCTCGGTCATCGACGTCGACAGGTGCATCGCGTGCGACGCCGCATGCGCCAGTCCGTACAGGGCGCCGGCGTCCGAGAGCGTGCCGGACGACTTCACCTTCCTCATCAGCGAGGACAGGAACTGCTGCTGCGACGAGATCCGGGCCAGGTCGCTGCCGTCCCCGACGCCATGCCGCGTCCGCAGGAACGCGAGCGCTGTCGCACCGGAGACCGTGCTCGTCCCGGCGGGGAGATCGAGCCCCGAATCCGTGTCCCGCACGGCTCCCGTCAGGCAGATGTCGACGCCGCCCACCGCGTCGCTCATCTCGATGACACCCTGGAAGGAGATCCAGCCGGCGTAGGGGATGTCCAGTCCGGTCAGCTGCTCCACCGAGCGGTTGACGCAGGCGAGCCCGCCGGCCGAGAACGTGGAGTTCAGCGGCACGTCGCCCTCCCCCGCCGTGACGACCCCCGTCTCCGGATCGGTGCAGTCGGGCCGGTTGACGAGAAGGTCGCGGGGCAGCGAGACGACGACCGCGCTCCGGTGGTCGCGCGCGACGTGCAGGAGGATGTTGACGTCGTTCAGCGTCGCGTCCCTGCCGCCGTACTCGTTGCCCTGCGCCGCGTCGTTGTCCGCCCCGACGACGAGCAGGTTGAAGCCGCCCTCCACCTCGCCGAACGGACGCGGCGTCGCCGACGCGGACAGTGCCGCTCCGACGTCGAGATCGACGGCGTTCTCCGCGACGGTGCGGCCGATGCTCGCCGCCGCGATGGCGCCCACGGACCCGCAGCCCACGACGAGCACGGCGACCACGGAGACCACGACCCTCACCACATCCCGCGCCGCGGACCTTCGGCGCAGCCGGCCGTGCCGGACCGGCACCGCACTCGAGCGCCTCACAGGCGGCGACTCCGTCGCTTCCGCGCGCTTCCGCGCGACCGCCACTCGACCGCATCTGCGTCAGGAGCCGGAACTCGAACGAGGGCCCAGCCGCCCGGGTACCTCTGCCTCATGCTCCGTACTTGTTGTTGAGTGCCTGAGCGATGTCCCGGTAGTCCTCCGGGCCGAGCGAGCCGTTGACCGTCGCGCGGCCGCTGCCGTAGTGACCGCCGAAACGCTCGAGCCCCCGGGTCGTCTCCTGATCCAGGACGCCGGGGAAGGACCCGGAGGAGTAGAAGAGCTGGCCTTTGAGATGCCTCTCCACGCCGACCCAGCTGTTGCGCCCGAGGTCTCCATCGATCGGGCCGCTGTAGCCGCCATCGGCGGCGTAGCACTGGAGGAGCTTCCAGAAGTTCGTTCCGGGGACGCCATCGGATTCCGTCGACGTCCTCGGAAGTTGACGGTTGCAGACCGACGGCGCCGCTTCCGCAGGTGTGCCTGCACCGACGGGGACTGCCACGGCGATGATCGCGGCGAGGACGGTCTTCTTGAGCGGTGAACGGAATGACATCTTTGCCCGATCCTGGTCAGCAGCCGGCGGGTTCGAGTCCTCCCCCACCACGGGAGAAAGCTCCCGCTCGAAAAGGAATACCATCTTCGTATGGTTCCTTCGAGTGCTGTCGCGAAACGCGGCTTGTACAGGCGAACCCCGCGCTGGGCGCGACTCGCGCCGGCGACGAGCACGCACGAAGGCCCGCTCCCCGGTGAGGGAGCGGGCCTTCCGATCGTGCCGGGCGAGCGGCGGGCGACTACGCCGAGAGGCGCTCGTAGTCGGTGTAGCCCTCGGCGCCGCCACCGTAGACGGTCTCCTGGACGAGCTCGTTCTCGGGGTGGCCGCCCTGCCAGCGCTCGACGAGGTCGGGGTTGGCCATGACCGGACGGCCCACCGCGACGGCGTCCGCGTGGCCCTCGGTGATCAGCGACGTCGCCTCCTCGCGGGAGGTCGGGCTGCCGAAGCCGCTGTTCGCGACGAAGACGCCGCCGAAGCGGGTGCGCAGGTCCTGGACCAGCTCGCCGGCCGGCTCGGCGTGCAGGACGCTGAGGTAGGCGAGGCCCAGCGGCGCGAGGCCGTCGACGACCGCCTCGTAGGTGGCGCGCACGTCGGCCTCGTCGGTCTCGACGACGTCCTGGATGTTGTGCGCGGGCGAGAGGCGGATGCCGACGCGGCCGGCACCGATCTCCTCGGCGACCGCGCGGGTGACCTCGACCACGAACGCGGCGCGGGCGGCGGGGCTTCCGCCGTAGGCGTCGGTGCGGACGTTGGAGACCGGCGAGAGGAACTCGTGCAGCAGGTAGCCGTTGGCTCCGTGCACCTCGACGCCGTCGAAGCCGGCGTCGACGGCGCGGCGGGCACCGGCGACGAACTCGTCCCGGACAGTGGCGAGCTCCTCGGTGGTCAGCGCGTGCGGCACCGGGAACGGCTTCTTCTCGCCGCTCGGGACGCGGACCTCGCCGCCGATCGCGACGGCGCTCGGCGCGACGATGCGGTCGGTGCCGGTGACGTCGGTGTGCGTGACGCGCCCGCCGTTCATGACCTGCATCACGATGCGGCCGCCGGCGGCGTGCACGGCGTCGGCGACGCCCTTCCAGCCCTCGGCCTGCTCGGCGGTGACGATGCCGGGCTGGCCCGGGTACGCCTTCGACTCGGCGCTCGGGAAGACGCCCTCGCTGATGATCAGGCCGAGGGAGGCGCGCTGGGCGTAGTGCTCGGCGATGAGGTCGCCGGGGACGCCCTGCTCGTCGGCGCGCAGGCGCGTCATCGGCGCCATCACGAGGCGGTTCGGCAGCTCGAGGTCGCCGGCGGTGAGGGGGGAGAAGGGATCCACGGATCGCCTTTCGATCGGAGAGCGGGGGGAGGGCACGTCACCGTTCCCGGGACGCACCCCGGAGGCAACGGTGCCCAGCGCTCGCGCATTCCGCCTCCCGGCGTTCTCCCACCCACGGTGCGCCGGGACGGGCGCGAACATGCTGGTCGAGTAGCCGCGGAGCGGCGTATCGAGACCTGCCGTCACCGACAGGGCGGTTCGCAGACTCGCCCTGTGACGCTGGTGGATCTCGATACGCCCGCTGCGCGGGCTACTCGATCAGCATGGTCAGGAGCACGACGCGACAGCACCTCACGCCATCCGGGACGGACGCTCGTCGCCCGGCCTACAGTGCTGCTGTTCCCTGCGCCGGATGAAGGAGTCGAGCTGATGACCACAGACCTCACCGAGTTCACGATCGGCATCCTGGCCGATGACGAGACCGTCGAGAGAATGCGTCTCGCTCTGCTCGCGGTACTCGAGAACAACGAGTTCCGCGACCTGCCCTGGACGTTCTCCGTCTCGCCAGACCCGGACCTGCGCGGCCGGTAGGGTCACCTGCTCGTCGAGGCGGCGGTCAGAGCCGCCGGCATGGACGGCCCCGCTCGAAGCGCGTGATCGCGCGAGTCATGCTGGTCGAGTAGCCGCGGAGCGGCGTATCGAGACCCGCCGTCACCGACAGAGCGGTCTGCGGACTCGCCCTGTGACGCCGGTGGATCTCGATACGCCCGCGGCGCGGGCTACTCGATCAGCAGGGGGCTGCTCGCTCCGGCTCCCACTCCCCCGCTCCCTCCTCTCGGACAGCCCTCGCTCGGGTGACACCCGGGCTGTCTACACTCGGGAGGCGAACGACGAGGGAGTGCGCGATGCCGAACGATTCATCCCCGACGAGGGCCGCGGCCCGCCGGGGCGCCCGCCGATCGCCGATCGCAGCGCTCCTCGCCCTGCTCGCCGCCGTCGCGCTCGCGGTCGTGCCGGCCGCCGGTGCCGCGGCCGAGCCGCCCGCGACGCTCGGCTCCTCCGTCGTCCTCGACTCGGCCGGAGTCCTCAGCTCAGCGGAGATCGGCGACATCGAGGCCGCCTCCGCCCAGCTCTACCAGGAGCACAGCGTCCAGCTCTTCGTCGCCTACGTCGACACCTTCACCGGCACGACCGGCGACGAGCGCTGGTCGGACGCGACCGCCGAGCTCAACGGACTCGGCACGAACGACGTCCTCCTCGCCGTCGCGGTCGGGTCCCGGCAGTACCAGGTGTCCGTCGACAACGGCTTCGCCCTCGACGCAGGCCAGGTCTCGGCGCTGGAGACCGACGACATCGAGCCGCAGCTCGTCGACGGTGACTGGGCGGGCGCCGCGGTCGCCGCCGCCCAGGGCATCGGCACCCGCCTCGACGCCCCGAGCGCGGGCGAGTCGCTCGGCTCCGGCCTGCTGGTCGTCCTCGCCGTGCTCGCCGGGCTGGTCGTCGTCGGCGTGATCGTCCGGCTCCTCGTCCGCCGCACGCGCCGCCGGAAGGCCGCCGAGGCGGTCGAGGCGTCGATCGACGAGCTCGCCACCCGCGCCGGCTCCGCCCTCGTGCACGCGGACGACGCCGTCCGCACCAGCGAGCAGGAGGTCGGCTTCGCGGAGGCGCAGTTCGGCTCGGACGCGACCGGCCCCTTCCGCGAGGCGCTCACGACCGCGAAGCGGCTCCTCGGCGAGGCCTTCGCCCTCCAGCAGCGGCTCGACGACGCGGAGCCGGAGACCGACCAGGAGCGCCGCGACGGCTACGGCCGGATCCTGCAGCTCTGCGCCGACGCCGAGCAGGTGCTGGACGAGAAGGCGGAGGCCTTCGAGGAGCTCCGCGCCCTCGAGAAGAACGCCCCGGAGGTGGCCGCCCGCCTGACCGCGCGCACCGCGGAGGTCCGGGCCCGCCTCTCCCCCACCCGCGCCCTGCTCGCCGACCTCTCCACCCGCTACGCCCCGACCGCGATCGACGACGTGGAGGACGACGCCGACCAGGCCGAGGACCGCCTCCGCTTCGCCGACGACCAGGTGACCGAGGCGCGGACGGCGCTCACCGCCGGCGACTCGGGCCGCGCGGCCGTGCTCCTGCGCGCCGGCCAGCAGGCGGCCGAGCAGGCCTCGGGCCTCCTCGACGCCGTCGCCACCCGCGCCACCGATCTGCAGGAGGCGGAGCGCACCCTCGCGGGGCGGGTCGCCGAGATCCGCGCCGACGTCGCCCAGGGCCGCACGATCGTGGCGGCGGGCGACTCCGCCGACGCCGCGAGCGCACCCCTCGTCGCGAACGTGCAGTCCGCGGTCGCCACGACGGAGGCCGCCCTCGACGCCGTGGAGCGCGACGCCGCCGCGAGCCCTCGCGACCCGCTCGCGCTGCTGGAGCGCCTGACGGCGGCCGACGCGACCATCGACGCCGCGGTCGGCGGCTACCGCGACGCCCAGGCGCAGCGCGAGCGCCAGCGGGCCGCCCTCGCCGCCGAGATCGGCGCCGCCCGCAGCCGTGTGTCCGCCGCGGAGGACTTCATCGCCGCCCGGCGCGGGGCCGTCGGCTCGCAGGCGCGCACCCGCGTCGCCGAGGCCGCGCGCTCGGCGGAGTACGCCGCGCAGATCGCGGCCACCGACCCGGCCGAGGCGCTCGCCTCCGCCCAGCGCGCCTCCGCCCTCGCGCAGCAGGCGCTCCAGGCCGCCCGCTCCGACGCGAGCGCCTACTCCGCCCCCGGCCTCGGCGGCGGCTACGGCGGCAACACCACCGGCGCCTTCCTCGGCGGCATCCTCGTCGAGTCCCTCCTCGGCGGCGGCGGCGGCCGGCGCTCCGGCTACCGCTCCGGCGGCTTCGGCGGCGGCGGCTTCGGGGGCGGTGGCGGCTTCGGCGGCGGCGGCTCCCGTCGCTCCACCGGGGGCGGCTTCGGCGGCGGTGGCGGCGGCGGCCGTCGCGGCGGCGGCGGACGCTTCTGATCCGCTCCGGACCACCCGCTCGATCCGACGACCCCCGCTCACAGACCCCGGGCCCGCATCCGCTCGGCCCCCGCCCGCAAGCACCTCACCCAAGGAGAGACAGCATGGCCCAGAAACAGTCGATCTTCGGCCGCATCGCGCAGCTCGCGAAGGCCAACATCAACGCGCTCCTCGATCAGGCCGAGGACCCGCAGAAGATGCTCGATCAGATGGTCCGCGACTACACCGACAGCATCCGCGACGCCGAAGCCGCCATCGCGCAGACCATCGGAAACCTCCGCCTGCTCGAGGACGACTACCGCGAGGACGTCCAGAACGCCGACGAGTGGGGCGGCAAGGCCCTCGCTGCGAGCCGCAAGGCCGACGAGCTGCGCACCTCCGGCAACGCCGGCGACGCCGACAAGTTCGACGCGCTCGCCAAGGTCGCCCTGACCCGCCAGATCCAGTCCGAGAAGGAGGCGAAGGACGCCGAGCCGACCATCGCCTCGCAGACCGAGGTCGTCGACAAGCTCAAGTCGGGCCTCAACCAGATGCGCGAGAAGCTGAACCAGCTCTCCTCCAAGCGCGACGAGCTGATCGCCCGCTCGAAGACCGTCGAGGCCCAGTCGCAGGTCCAGGACGCGATCAAGAGCATCGACATCATGGACCCGACCAGCGAGGTGAGCCGCTTCGAGCAGAAGATCCGCCGCGAGGAGGCCCGCGTGCGCGGCGCCGAGGAGCTCGCCTCCTCGAGCCTCGACGCGCAGTTCGAATCGCTCGAGGACCTCGGGGAGATGACCGAGGTCGAGGCGCGCCTGGCCGCCCTCAAGTCGGGCCGTCCGCAGGACTCGATCGGCTCCTGACCGCGCGGGGAGCTCCGGGCCGACGATCGCCTGGTCGGCCCGGAGTTCTCCTCATCGCATACCCCCTCCGGCATGCCTCTCGAAGACTGGCAATCGCCCTGATGCGGGGCCGCGCGGCACCCCATAGTGTTGACCTCGGTCGCCCCGGAACCCGGTTGGCCGCAGCCTCGTCCGGCCCCTACCGACGCGGTGAACACCATGAGCGGACCCGGACCTCCCGGGGATCGCTCACCGAGCGGCCGTCGACGAGGACGGCCACCCCGAACGAGCGAGGCGCCGATGAGCACCCCCACCGCACTGTCCGACGGAAACGTCCCCACCGCCCCCCGGGTCGAGACCTCCCCCCGGGTCCAGGCCTCCCCCCGCGTGATCCGCACCCGCCCCCGCGGCGAGGGCAACACGAACCCGACGACCGAGTACTCCGGTCTGCTGAGCACCGTGCGCGACGCCGGGCTCCTCCGCCGCCGCCGCGGCTTCTACTACATCCTCTTCTCCGTGCTGACGCTCGCCCTCGGCGGCATCGTCACCGGCTTCGTCCTGCTGGGCGACTCCTGGTTCCAGCTGCTGCTCGCCGCCGCGCTGGGCATCGTCCTCACCCAGTTCGCCTTCCTCGCGCACGAGGCCTCGCACCGCCAGGTGTTCGAGTCCGGCAAGGCCAACGACGTCGCCGGCCGCACGCTCGCGAACCTCGTCGTCGGCATCAGCTACTCCTGGTGGATGAACAAGCACAGCCGCCACCACGCCAACCCGAACGTGCTCGGCAAGGACCCGGACATCGTCCGCGATGTCGTGTCGTTCACTCCGGAGGACGCGGCCCGCTCGCGCGGCGCCTACGCCTGGCTCACCCGCCGCCAGGGCTACGCCTTCTTCCCGCTGCTGCTGCTCGAGGGCATCAACCTGCACCTGCACGGCTTCCGGACCGTGTTCGGCAAGGGCAAGGTCGACAAGCGCTGGGTCGAGATCTCGATGCTCGTCGCCCGCGTCGGCCTGTACCTCGCCGTCGTCTTCTGGGCGCTGCCGCTCGGCATGGCCTTCGCCTTCGTCGGTGTGCAGATGGCCGTCTTCGGCCTCTACATGGGCGCCTCGTTCGCCCCGAACCACAAGGGCATGCCGATCCTGCCCAAGGAGGCGCGCGTCGACTTCCTGCGCCGCCAGGTCCTCACCTCGCGCAGCATCCGCGGCAACTGGTTCAACGACTACTTCATGGGCGGCCTGAACTACCAGGTCGAGCACCACCTCTTCCCGAACATGCCCCGCCCCGCCCTGCGCGAGGCCCAGGTCATCGCCAAGGAGTACTGCGCGACGCACCAGATCCCCTACACCGAGACCTCGCTGCTCGAGTCGTACGGCATCGTCGTCCGCTACCTCAACCGCGTGGGCCTCTCGGCCGGCGGCGACCCGTTCGACTGCCCCGCCGCGGGCGCCTACGGGCGCTGAGCCGCCGCTCCGCACCGCAGGAACGACGAAGGCCCTCCCCTCCGAGAAGGAGGAGGAGGGCCTTCGCCGTTCCGCGCGTCAGTTCGCGGAGCAGAGGATGAGCGTGCTCGACACGTTCGCCGCCGTCTTCGAGCCGGTCCCGCTGTAGCCGGAGGGCAGCGTCGAGACGGCGTTCAGCTGGAAGGCGACACTGATCGAGAGCGTCGTGCGAACGGCGATGGTCGCTCCCGCTGCCAGCGGGGCGGTCAGGGTGATCTGACGGGACGTGTTGCTCAGCACGGCCACGGAGGCCGAGCCTCCCGTGACCGAGAAGACGCCGATGTTGGCGACCCCGGAGCCGGTGATGATGATCGTCGTGCCGGTCGGCAGCGGCTCCGTGGGGCCCGCCTGCAGCAGGAAGCCGGGGCCGAGCAGACCGAGGGTGCCGCAGGTGCCGCGGAGCGCGTACGCGCCGAGATCGACGATCGACGCCGCAGCGGACGGGGTGGCGACGGCGACGGCGACGACCGGCACGGTCCACGCGGCGGCGGCGGTGACGGAGCGGCGGGTGACCAGGCGGTCGGAATCGGGGCGGGGCGAGGAGTCGTGGGTCACGGTGTGGCCTTCCGGTCGAGGTGCGCGGGCTGCGGCGCCACACCGGCGACGGTGACGGGTGGTCCGGCTCGATGCTCGCGAGAAGCGCAGGACGGCGCCAGCGCGCGGAGCCTGTCCCCCGTCAGTGGGACGGCGTCCGGTCGACAGCCGCTTCCGGGCGAGACGCAAGGGGCTTCCGGGCGCGGAGGAGGCGTCCTAGCGTTGCCCCATGAGCAGCTCCGAGAACGACATCGAGACCACCCCTGTCGACCCCGAGGAGACCACCGGCAGCGCCGGCACCGGGAACCCCGCCGGCCTCGACGAGGTCGGCAGCCCGTCCCCCGATGGACCCGACGGCGTCGACGCCGCGGGCGAGGAGCAGAACCCGCCCCTGCCCGACTGGGGACCCACCGACGGCGTCCACGGCACCGACGCGGAGACCGCCGAAGGCACCGACGCGTCGGGCACCGCCGGGCACTGACCGCCCCTCCGCAGGGCCCTCGCACCTCCCCTCCGGCACCGCGCCGGCCGGGAAGCGCGGGGGCCCTGCGCCGTCCCTCCGTGTTCGCCGGAACGTCGCCGGAGGCCCCCGCCGGCGGCCCTACACTGGCGCAATGCAGCCGAACGAACGCGCTCTCCGCGTGATCTCCTACAACCTCCGGGAGCACCGGGCGCACGGCGAGATCGCCCCTCTCGCCGCCCGGCACGACGTCGACGTCCTCTGCCTCCAGGAGTGCGACACCACGAAGCTCCCCCAGGAGCTCGGCGATCTGCGGCTCGCCTCGGTGACCGCGCGCAACCGCCTCGGGCTCGCCGTCTACTACTCGCACGCCCGCTTCGAGCTCCTCGGCAGCGCCGCGTTCGAGCTCAGCAAGTCGATGCACGACCGGGTGATGTCCCCCGCTCACGAGCGTCTGCTCGCCGTCCGGCTCGAGGACCGCGAGGGCGGATCGATCGCCGTCTCGTCCTTCCACGCAGCTCCGCTCTCGGCCGGCAACGCGCTGCGCCGGAAGCAGATCGGCGAGGCGCTCGACCGCCTCCGCGACTACGCCCCGGACACCCCGTCGCTGATGGTCGGCGACTACAACTACCCCTGGTTCTTCCGCGGACTCGACCGCAAGATGACGCGGAACGGCTACCTCGTGTCGCGCAGTGATTCCCCGACCTACGCGCGCTACCGCTACTTCAGCGGGCACTTCGACTTCGCGATCAGCGACTCGGTGCGGATCGAGCGGGTCTCGACCCTGCCGCAGGGCGTCTCCGACCACCTCCCGGTGCTGGTCGACGCGCACTACGACGTGCGCGCCGCATGAGCGGCCGGGTTCCGCGCTGCGGTCGGGCTCCCAGGGGCCGCCTCGGTAGGCTCGTCGAGTGACGACCCTGATCCTCGCCCGGCACGGAGAGACCGTCTGGCACGCCGAGAACCGCTACGCGGGCTCCTCCGACATCGCGCTGACCACGCTCGGCCAGGACCAGGCGGCGACGCTCGCCTCCTGGGCCGTCGACGCCCAGCTCGACGCGGTGTACTCCTCCACCCTCGTCCGCGCCGTGCGCACCGCCGTGCCCGCCGCCCGGGCCGCCCACCTCGAGGTCCAGCTCGACCCGGCCCTCGTCGAGGTCGACTTCGGCCAGGGCGAGGGGCTGACGAACGCCGAGATGGAGAAGCGCTTCCCCGACGAGTACCGCGCCTGGGTCGCCGCGCCCGCGATCCAGCCGATGCCCGGCGGCGAGTCCGGCCTCGACGCCGTCGCCCGCGCCAACACGGCGCTCGCCCGCATCCACCGCGACCACCCGGACGGCCGCGTGCTCGTCGTCGCGCACGGCACCCTCATCCGGCTGCTGCTCTGCGCCTACCTCGGCATCAATCCCGAGACCTACCGGCACACCTTCCCGTCGGTCGACAACGTCTCGCTGACGACCCTGCTCTGGGACGAGACCGGCGTCGGCCTGCTCGGCTACAACGTCCCTCCCGTGCAGAAGCAGCGGCGCTCGAGCTGAACGCCGTCCCGCCCGCCCGGGCGAGCGCGGGGTCGATCGGACTCGTGCTCGGCTCGATCGCGAGCGTGCAGCTCGGCGCGTCCTTCGCCGTCCTGCTCTTCCCCGCCGCCGGGCCGATCGGCACGGTGACCCTCCGCCTGGTCTTCTCCGCGCTGGTGCTGCTCGTCGTCTGCCGGCCGCGGATCCGCGGCTACTCGCGCTCGGACTGGGCGACGGTCGGTGCCTACGGCCTCGCCCTCGGCGGGATGAACGCCTGCTACTACGAGGCGATCGCCCGGATCCCGCAGGGCGCGGCGGTGACGCTCGAGGTGCTCGGTCCGCTGGTGCTGTCGGTGATCGCCGGGCGGAGCCTCGTCAGCCTGCTCTGGGCGGCCCTCGCCCTCGGCGGCGTGGTCGTGCTCTCGCAGGGCGGCTTCTCCTCGCTCGATCCCGTCGGCGTCGCCTTCGCGCTCGGCGCGGCGGCGCTCTGGGCCACCTACATCGTCTTCGCCGGGCGCACCGGCGGGCGCTTCCCGCGGCTCGACGGCCTCGCGCTCGCGCTGACCGCCGGCGCGATCGTGTCCCTGCCGTTCGGCATCGCCACGGCCGGGCCCGCGCTCGTGCTGCCGCCGGTGCTGCTGCTCGGACTCGCGGTCGCCGTGCTGTCGTCGGCACTGCCCTACGCACTGGAGCTGCTGGCGCTGCGGCGCCTGCGCTCGTCGACCTTCTCGATCCTGATGGCGCTGGCGCCCGGCGCTGCGGCGCTCTCGGGGTTCCTGGTGCTGGGCCAGCGGCTGACCGCGATCGAGGCGGTCGGCATCGCCCTCGTCGTGGCGGCGAGTGTCGGCGCGGTGCGCACCGCCCGTCGGACCTGACCCGCACGTCCCGCTGCCGTCGCGGAACGACGGGAGGCGGAGGCCAGGCCGGGGCGCGGGAGCCGCCCTTTCGGGTCGGGCGGCCGATCGGACCAGGTCACCGTACGCGTCGTGTCCCCGGCCTGGTCTGCCTCCGACCGTACTGAGCGCCGCCCGTCCCGCCAAGCTGTCGCGATCGGTGTGGCCACAACGGGGGGGGAACGGCGGACCCGGGGTCTCGATACGCCGCTGCGCGGCTACTCGACCAGCAAGCTGGCCGCCCGCTGCGCGGGCTGCTCGTTCAGCATGCAGCGGGCCAACTCTTTTGTTAGGCTAACTATGTGACTCCTGCCGACATCGATCTCCCCGCCCTCGCCGGCGAGACGCGCATCGCCGTCGGCCGGCTCGGCCGCCGCCTGCGCCAGGAGAAGGCGGAGCACGAGCTGAGCGACGCGCAGTTCGGCGTCCTCGCCCTCCTGCACCGGGAGGGACCGCGGACCCTCGGCGAGCTCGCCGAGGCGGAGCGCGTCCGTCCGCCCTCGATGACCCGCACCGTCGGCTGCCTCGCCGACGACGGACTCGTCGAGCGCCTCGCCGATCCGGCCGACGGCCGCGTCACCCGCATCCGCGCGACCGCACGCGGCTCCGAGCTGGTCCTCGACGTCCGGCGCAGCCGCGACGCCTGGCTCATCGCCCGCCTCCGCGAGCTCGACCCCGACCAGCGCCGGCTGCTGCACGACGCCGCCGCGCTCCTGCGCGAGGTGGCGGACCGATGAGCGCGATGTTCCGCTCGCTCGCGGTGCCGAACTACCGCATCTGGTTCGCCGGTGCGATGGTCTCCAACATCGGCACCTGGATGCAGCGCACGGCCCAGGACTGGATCGTCATCAACGATCTGACCGACCACGACGCGACCGCGCTCGGCGTGACGATGGCGCTGCAGTTCGGCCCGCAGCTGCTGATGGTCCCCTTCTCCGGCTTCATCGCCGACCGCTTCGACCGCCGGAAGCTCCTGATGGCGACGCAGGCCGCGATGGCCGTCCTCGGCCTCGCGCTCGGCCTGATCGTCGTGACCGGGATCGTCCAGCTCTGGATGGTCTACGTCTTCGCGCTGCTCCTGGGCTTCGCCGCCGCGATCGATGCTCCGGTGCGCCAGACCTTCGTCTCCGCGCTGGTCGAGGAGCGCGACCTCTCCAACGCGGTGTCGCTGAACTCGGCCTCCTTCAACTCCGCGCGGATGATCGGCCCGGCCCTCGCGGGCGTGCTGATCGCGGCCGTCGGCTCCGGCTGGGTCTTCCTCCTCAATGCGGCGAGCTTCATCGCGGTGCTGGTCTCGCTGCGCTTCCTGCACCGGGAGCAGCTGCGCTCCGCCCCGCGCGCGACCCGCGGCCCCGGCGCGCTGCTCGAGGGCTTCCGCTACGTCTCCCGGCGGCCGGACATCCTGGTCGTGCTCTCGATCGTCTTCCTGATCGGCACCTTCGGCCTCAACTTCCCGATCTTCGCCTCGACGATGGCGACGGTCGAGTTCGACATGGGAGCGAGCGAGTTCGGCCTGCTCTCCTCCGCCATCGCCGTCGGCTCGGTGGTCGGTGCCCTGCTCTCGGCCCGTCGCGACCGCCCGCGACTGCGCCTGATCGTCGGCGCCGCCGCGGCCTTCGGTGTCGCGCTCGCCCTCGCCGGCCTGATGCCGACCGTCTGGGCCTTCGCGATCCTGCTGCCCTTCGTCGGCATCGCCGCGCAGACGCTGATGACCTCGGCCAACGGCTACGTGCAGCTCTCGACCACGCCGGAGATGCGCGGCCGGGTGATGGCGCTCTACATGGCGATCTTCATGGGCGGCACCCCGATCGGCGCCCCGCTGATCGGCTGGGTCGCGAACGCCTACGGCCCGCGCTGGGCGATGCTGGTCGGCGCCGCCTCCGGAGCGCTCGCCGCCGGCGTCGGCCTCGGCTGGTACCTGCGCACCCGCCGCCGCGCCCGCGCCGGCGAGCCCGCCGCCCAGGAGGAGGTCGCCCTGGTGACGACCCCCGCCCTCACGCCTCGCGCGTGATCTCCACCCGGACGAACAGCTTCGAGGAGTGCGGGCCGGCGTAGACGCCGCGCAGCGGGGCGATGTCGTTGTAGTCGCGGCCGCGGCCGACGATCACGTGGCGGTCACCGATGTCGATCAGGTTGGTCGGGTCGTAGCCGCGCCAGGCGCCGCCGCAGAACCACTCGACCCAGGCGTGCGACTCGCCGACGACGGTCTCGCCGATCGCCGCGTTCGGCTTGGGGTGCAGATAGCCGGAGACGTAGCGCGCCGGGATGCCCGTCGAGCGCAGCGCGCCCAGGACGATGTGGGTGATGTCCTGGCAGACGCCCTCGCGGGCGGTCCACGACTCGGTCGCCGTCGAGTGCACGCCGGTAACGCCCTGGCGGTAGGTCATCTCGCGGCCGATCGTCTCGGCGATCGACAGGGCCGCATCGCACGGGCCCTCCGCGGCGTCGGCCAGCCGGCGGGCCAGCTCGACGAGGTCCTCCGGCGGAGCGGTGCGGTTGGTCTGCTTGAGCTGCTCCACGTACTCGGTGAGCGTCTCGACCTGGTCCGCGAGCTGCTCCCAGCCGACCGGGTGGTCGGGGTGCGCCTTCGGCCGGATCTCGACGAGCGAGGTCGCCGTGAGCGAGAGCTCCTGGTGCGGGTCGAGCACGTCGAACGACGAGACCCGGGTGCCCCAGTAGTCGGTGTAGGTGTGCGCGGAGGTGACCGGGCGGATGACGAGGTTCGAGGAGAGCACGAGCTGCCCGTCCGAGGAGGCGGGAAGCATCCTCGCCTCGTTGTAGGAGGCGACGACGTCGCCCCGGTAGGTGAACCCCGTCGTGTGCGTGATGCGCAGCCTGCTCACAGCGCCTCCCCGATCCAGCTCGGCATGACATTGGTGGGGAAGTAGCGCTGGCGGATCGCCTCGGAGGCCGACGAGGTCGCCTCCTGCACGCTGTCCATGTGCCGGGGCAGGTCCTCGAGGATGTCGGCGATCGGCCGGTACTCCAGCTCGCTGCGGATCTGGCCGAGCACCCGCTGGGCGTCGCCGGTGTGCCCGACGCGGCCGGTGCGCGGCTCGATGTCGCGCATGCACATCTCGGCTCGCGAGACCGAGAAGAGGATCGAGCGCGGGAAGAGGCGGTCGAGCAGCAGGAACTCCGCCGCGTTGCGGGCGCTCGGCACGCCGCGGTAGGTGCGGAGGTACGCCTCGTACGCCCCGCAGGAGCGCAGGATCGTCGTCCAGGACGGGCCGCTCGCCTCGGTCAGCGACCGGGTCGCCAGCAGCCGGGCCGTCATGTCGGCGCGCTCGATCGAGCGGCCGAGGGTGAAGAACTGCCAGGCCTCGTCGCGCGAGGTGGCCGACTCGATGATGCCGACGGCGAGCGCCGAGCGCTCGCGCACCCAGCCGAAGAACTCCGACACCCGCTCCCCCGTGACCCGGCGGGGCATCCGGGTGCGCGTGGTGTTCAGGCACTCCCACAGCTCGGTCGAGACGATCTCGCGGGCGCGGCGGGCGTTCTCGCGGGCGGCGCCGAGCGAGTAGGCGATGGAGGCGGGGTTGGTGCGGTCGATCGCGAGGATCGTCAGCACGTCGGCGCGGGTGACCTCCTTCATGTCGTCCGGGGCGGTGGAACCCATCACCGACAGCAGCGAGCGGCAGGCGGTGTCCTCGTCGATCCACGGGTCCTCGAGCAGGAGCTGCAGGTGGACGTCGAGGATGCGGGCGGTGCCGTCGGACCGCTCGATGTAGCGGCCGATCCAGAACAGCGACTCGGCGATCCGGGAGAGCATCAGGCGTCCTCCCCCGCGGCGAGCGTCTGCTGCTGCTGCTGCTGGTCCTGGTCGTGGTTGGCCGCGTCCTGCGGGGACTGGTCGGGCGTGTGGTTCAGCGGGTAGACGATCGGGATCGAGCTGGTCACGGCCGCCTGGTCCTCGACGAGCCCGGAGATGTCGTGGGCGTCCGGCTCGGTGAGCGGCGTGCCCTCGAGGCCGACGACCCAGGTGTCCTTCGAGCCGCCGCCCTGCGACGAGTTGACGACGAGCTGGCCCTCCGGCAGCGCGACCCGGGTCAGACCGCCGGGCAGCACCCAGATGTCCTTGCCGTCGTTGACCGCGAAGGGACGGAGGTCCGCGTGCCGGGGCCGCATCCCGTCGTCGACCAGGGTCGGAATGGTCGAGAGCTGCACCACCGGCTGAGCGATCCAGCCGCGCGGGTCGGCCTGCAGCCGGGAGCGCAGCTCGGCCAGCTCCTTCGCCGAGGCGGCCGGTCCGACGACGAGGCCCTTGCCGCCGGAGCCGTCGACCGGCTTCACGACGAGCTCGTCGAGGCGGTCGAGCACCTCCTCGAGCGCGCCCGGATCCTCCAGGCGCCAGGTGTCGACGTTCTTGATCACCGGCTCCTCCGAGAGGTAGTAGCGGATCAGGTCGGGCAGGTAGGTGTAGACGAGCTTGTCGTCGGCGACGCCGTTGCCGACCGCGTTCGCGATCGTGACGTTGCCCAGGCGCGCGGCGAGCATCAGTCCGGGCGAGCCGAGCATCGAGTCGGCACGGAACTGCAGCGGATCGAGGAACTCGTCGTCGACGCGGCGGTAGATCACGTCGACGCGGGTGGGCCCGGAGGTCGTGCGCATGAACACCTTGCCGCCGGTGCAGAAGAGGTCGCGGCCCTCGACCAGCTCGACGCCCATCAGGCGGGCGAGCAGGGTGTGCTCGAAGTAGGCCGAGTTGTAGACGCCCGGCGTGAGCACGACGACGGTGGGGTCGTCGACGCCCTCCGGCGCGGAGGCGCGCAGGGCCTGGAGCAGGCGGTTGGGGTAGTCGCCGACCGGGCGCACCCGCATCGAGACGAACAGCTCGGGCAGCGTCTGCGCCATCACCCGGCGGTTCGAGATGACGTAGGAGACGCCGGAGGGCACGCGGACGTTGTCCTCGAGGACCCGCCAGTCGCCGACCTCGTCGCGGATGAGGTCGATGCCGGAGACCTGGATCCGCACGCCGTTGGCCGGCTCGATCCCGGCGGCCTGGCGGTGGAAGTGGCTGGAGCTGGAGAGCAGGGCGGCGGGGATCACGCCGTCCTTCACCGCGTTCTGCGGGCCGTAGACGTCGGCGAGGAAGGCCTCGAGCGCGCGGACGCGCTGCTTGATGCCGCTCTGCACCTCGTTCCACTCGGCGCTCTCGATCACGCGCGGGACGGCGTCGAGCGGGAAGGGCCGCTCCTCGCCCGCGAAGTCGAAGGTCACGCCCTGTGCGAGGTAGGAGGAGGCGAGCGCATCGGTGCGACCGCGCAGCTCCTCCTGCGTCATCCGCGCGAGCGAGGAGTAGATGTCGCGGTACGAGTCGCGGACGCCGGCGGGGCCGCTCGTCGCCGCGACATCGGCGAACATCTCGTCCCAGGGTGAGGCGCCCGTGCGGGGCCGCTCGACCTTCTGGGACCCGTATCCGTCGAAGAGGTCACCCATGGCACGACTCTAGTGCGGGGCAGATTGCGGGGATGTTTCGGGCGGCCGGAGGGCGAGGAGACCGCCCGTCACTCGAGGGCGAGGGCCTGCTGCCCGACCGTCACACTGAGCCGCCCGCGCCGAGGATCGCGTCGATGCGGGCCCGTGCCGTCTCGCTGCGGTAGGGGTCGGTCGCCTGGACGAGGGAGTCCGCGATGCCGAGCGCCCCGAGGACCGCGACGACCGAGTCGAGGCGGGCCGAGCCGTCTCCGGCTTCGAGGCGGCGCAGCGTCTCGCGGGTGACGCCCGCCCGCTCGGCGAGCGAGGACGCGGTCATCCCGTTCACGGCTCGCCAGCGCCGGATGTTGGCGCCGATCTCAGCCAGCTGGAGGGAGCGGCGAGGCGATCGTCGTGCGACCATGCGAGGACTCCTGAACTCTGTAGGTTGCAGACTAGCGCTGAATGGCAGGTTCAGCGTCCAGCGCGCTTCCTCCGCTCCTCCGGCCGAATCCGCGGGAATATCCCCGGCTGCACGTGGTTGGATGAGGATGTACATGCGAACGCATGAATCAGGTCTCGCCAGCACGGGGCCACGGAGAGAAGGAGCGCCCGATGCAGTTCGGCATCTTCACGGTCAGCGACATCACGACCGACCCCACGACCGGCCGCACCCCGACCGAGTCCGAGAAGATCGCGGCCACCGTCGCGATCGCCCAGAAGGCGGAGGAGATCGGCCTCGACGTCTTCGCGCTCGGCGAGCACCACAACCCGCCGTTCTGGTCCTCCTCCCCCACGACGACGCTCGCCTACATCGCCGCCAAGACCGAGCGGCTCCAGCTCAGCACCGCGATGGCGCTGATCACCACGAACGACCCGGTGAAGCTCGCCGAGGACTACGCGATGCTCCAGCACCTCGCCGGCGGCCGCGTCGACCTGATGCTCGGCCGCGGCAACACCGGCCCGGTCTACCCGTGGTTCGGCAAGGACATCCGCCGCGGCATCGAGCTGACGATCGAGAACTACGACCTGCTGCACCGGCTGTGGACCGAGGAGTTCGTCGACTGGGAGGGCCAGTTCCGCACGCCGCTCCAGGGCTTCCAGTCGACCCCGCGCCCGCTCGACGGCGTCGCCCCCTTCGTCTGGCACGGCTCGATCCGCTCGCCGCAGATCGCCGAGCAGGCTGCGTACTACGGCGACGGCTTCTTCGCGAACCACATCTTCTGGCCCGCCTCGCACACCGCCAAGATGGTGCAGCTCTACCGCCAGCGCTTCGAGCACTACGGCCACGGCAGCGCCGACCAGGCGATCGTCGGACTCGGCGGCCAGATCTTCCTGGCGAAGAACTCGCAGGACGCGGTCTCGCAGTTCCGCCCCTACTTCGACAACGCCCCGGTCTACGGCCACGGCCCCTCGCTCGAGGACTTCACCGAGCAGACCCCGCTCACGGTGGGCTCGCCGCAGGAGATCATCGACCGCACCCTCGGCTTCCGCGAGTACGTCGGCGACTACCAGCGCCAGCTGTTCCTGATGGACCACGCGGGCCTGCCGCTGAAGACCGTCCTCGAGCAGATGGACATGCTCGGCGAGATCCTGCCCGCTCTGCGCGCCGGCTTCGCCGAGGGCCGCCCGGCACACGTGCCGGACGCGCCCACCCACTCCTCGCTCGTCGCCGCCCGCGCCGAGCAGCCCGTCCCCGTCAGCCCCGTCCCCGTCAGCGCCTAGGAGGCCCCGCCCATGGACACCCGCAGGATCACCGTCCTCTCGGCCGGCCTCAGCACGCCGTCCTCCACCCGCCTGCTCGCCGACCGCCTGGCCGACGCGGCCGAGGCCTCGCTCACCGAGCAGGGCTTCGCCGTCGAGCGCAGCGTCGTCGAGCTGCGCGACCTCGCGCACGACGTCACGAACAACCTGCTCACCGGCTTCGCGAGCCCGGCGCTGCAGACCGCGCTCGACGCGGTGGCCGGCGCGGACGGCCTGATCGCCGTGACGCCGATCTTCACGACGAGCTACAGCGGGCTCTTCAAGTCGTTCGTCGACGTGCTCGACACCGAGGCGCTGCGCGGGCTGCCCGTCCTGCTCGCGGCGACCGGTGGCTCGCCCCGCCACTCGCTCGCGGTCGACTACGCCATGCGCCCGCTCTTCAGCTACCTGCACGCCGCTCCCCTGTCGACGACGGTCTTCGCCGCGACCGAGGACTGGGGCGGAGCCACCGAGGACGGCCGCGCGCTGCCCTCGCGGATCGAGCGGGCGGGCCGCGAGCTCGCGACCGAGGCGGCGCGCACCTCGCGCGCTCCCGCGGACCCGTGGGCGCTCGACGGCTCGTTCGAGGGGATGCTCGGCCGCCGGAGCTGAGCACCGCTTCTCTCACAGGAGCGCGGATCCGTCCAGTAGCGGCGCACGCCTTTGCCCGCAGCTAGCCTCCCCTCGGAGGGCTCGACGGTGGCCCCCGAGGGGAGGCCATGATGGCTCTGGACACGACTTCGCTCCGCAGGAGCGCCTTCGATCGGGTGACGCTGGATCGGCGCCGCTTCCTCAGCGCCCTGGGCGTCGCCGCCTCGGTCCCGGTGCTCGCGGGCTGCGGCTTCGCGCCGGCCCGCCCGGCGGCGAGCGCTGACAGCGGCACGCTGACCTTCACGACCTGGGGCACGGACGCCGAGCTGGCCGGCTTCCAGCGGGCGATCGACCGCTTCCAGGAGGCGAACCCCGGCTCGACCGTGGCGCTGAACTCGGTGCCGTACGAGCAGATGTTCACCAACATCGACGCGCAGCTGCAGGCGGGGAACCCGCCGGACGTCTTCCGCGTGCCGTACTACACCTTCGGCAGCTACGCGGGTCGCGACCAGCTGCTCGACCTCACCCCGCACCTCGAGGCGGACGTGGCCGACCGCTTCACCGACCCGGCCTGGGCCGCGGTGCAGAGCAACGGCAGCCCCTTCGGCGTGCCGCACCACACCGACACCTCGCTGATCCTCTACAACACGGAGGCGCTCGCCACCGCGGGCATCACCGACTTCCCGGCCTCGCCGGAGGAGGCCTGGACCTGGGAGGAGTTCACCGAGGTGGGCCGCACGCTGCGCGCCTCGCTCCCCGCCGAGCGCTACCCCTTCGCCTACAACTGGCAGGGCAACGGCGTCACCCGCTGGCTGAGCCTGCTCTTCCAGGCCGACGGCCGCTTCCTCACCGAGGACCTGTCCGCCCCGGCCATCGACTCCGACGCGGGTCGCGCGGCGATCGACTTCAGCCGCAGCTTCTTCACCGACGGCCTCGTGCCGCCGAGCAGCTCGATCCAGGCGACGACCTACGCGAGCGACCTCTGGTACTCGCAGACGACCGCGATGACCTTCGGCGGGGCGTTCCTCATCCCGGACGCGGAGTCGACGCTCGACTTCGAGTGGGGCGCGACCTACTCGCCGCGGAACGTGCGCGGCGGCGGCGACTTCGGCGGCAACGCGCTCGTCGCGACCAAGGCGACCGCGAACCCCGAGCTCGCGGCGGCGTTCCTCGCCTTCGTGACCGAGGAGGAGTCGATGCGCGACTTCTGCGCCGGCGCCTCGCTCCTGCCCACCCGCCGCGACCTGACCGAGTCGGGCATCGAGTTCGAGGTGCGCCCCGAGCTCGCCGAGGTCTTCCTCGGCCAGGCGGGCACCGTGCAGGCGTCCGACGCGGCGCAGGTGGCCTCGCCGGACATGGCCGCGATCATCGCGGTGCTGAAGGACCAGCTGGAGCAGGC
Organism: Rathayibacter sp. VKM Ac-2929; assembly: GCF_022815495.1. Lineage (NCBI taxonomy): Bacteria > Bacillati > Actinomycetota > Actinomycetes > Micrococcales > Microbacteriaceae > Rathayibacter > Rathayibacter sp. VKM Ac-2929. The sequence continues at coordinate 306,579 of NZ_JALGRV010000005.1, read as the reverse complement.
GTTCGTCGGCGGTCAGAGCACCGAGGACACGATCGCGAAGCTCAGCTCCGGCATCGCCACCGCCGTGCAGTGAGCGGCAGGATCCGGTGACCCGCACCCTCCCCGCGCCCGAGGAGGTGACGGCGCGACCGCGCCGCTCCTCCCGGGCGCCCGCCGCCCGCGAGACCGTCGCGGCCTACGGCTTCCTCGCGCCGAACCTGCTGATGCTGGCGCTGTTCGTCTTCGTGCCGCTGGTCGGCGCGTTCCTGCTCAGCTTCCAGCGCACCAACGGCTTCGGCGACGGCGTCTTCATCGGCCTGGACAACTACGCGCGGCTGCTCAGCGACCCGCTGTTCTGGCGCTCGACCCTCAACACCGCGCTGTTCACGCTGATCGTCACGCCGCTCTCGATGGCGCTCGGGCTGGGCGCCGCAGTGCTGCTGAACTCGGTGCTGCCGGCCCGGCCCGTCTTCCGCTCGATCCTGATCCTGCCGATGGCGGTCTCGGGCGTCGCGACGGCGCTGATGGGCGTGCTGATCTTCGACGAGAACAGCGGCGTGCTCGACGGACTTCTGCAGACGATCGGACTGCCGCGCATCGCCTGGCAGTCCGGCGGAGCCGCGGCCTTCGCCTCCGTGATCCTCGTCACCCTGTGGTGGCGGGTCGGCTTCAACATGCTGATCTACCTGGCCGGGCTGCAGGGCGTGAACCCCGCGCTCTACGAGGCGGCGCGGCTGGACGGCGCGAACGGCTGGCAGCAGTTCCGGCACGTGACGGTGCCGCTGGTCGGCCCGTCGACGTTCTTCCTGCTCATCCTCAACGTCATCTACTCGTTCCAGGTCTTCGACATCGTCTTCGTGCTCACCGGCGGCGGGCCGCAGAACTCCACCTCGGTGCTGGTGACCTACGCCTACGACACCGGCTTCGTCACCCGCGATCAGGGCTACGCGGCGGCGATCGGCATCGTGCTGCTGATCCTGACGATGATCTTCACCGCCGTGCAGTGGCGCACGAACCGCTCGAGGGACCTCGTCGAATGAACCGCGTCTCCCGCTCGACGACCGCACTCCGGCTCGTCCTGGCGATCCTCGTCTCCCTCGTCGTCCTCTTCCCGCTCTACTGGATGCTCGTCGTCGCGTTCTCCTCGCGCGCCGAGCTGCTCGGCGGCACGCTGCGGCTCTGGCCGCGCGAGTTCACGCTGGCCAACTTCGAGCGCGTCTTCGACTCGTTCCCTGTCGCGACCTGGTTCGGCAACTCGGTCGCAATCAGCCTCACCACCGCGCTGATCACCGTGGCGATCAACCTGCTCGGCGGCTACGCCTTCGCGCAGCTGCGCTTCCGCGGCTCCGGCGTGCTCTTCCTGCTGGCCCTGTCGACGCTGACGCTCCCCGTGCAGGTGATCATGGTGTCGCTCTTCCGGCTCGTCACCGATCTCGGCCTCTACGGCAGCTACTGGGCGGTGATCCTGCCGACGGCGGCCTCGGCCTTCGGGCTGTTCCTCGCGCGGCAGTTCATCCTCGCGATCCCTCGCGACCTGATCGAGGCGGCCCGGATCGACGGGGCCGGCCACTTCCGCGTCTTCACCCGGATCGTGCTCCCGCTCTCGAAGCCGCTGATCGCGGTGCTGTTCTTCATGTCGCTTCTCGGCTCCTGGAACGACTTCGCCTGGCCGCTGATCGCCCTCAAGGAGAACGTCCTCTTCACCCTCCCGATCGGGCTGCTCTATCTGCAGGGGCAGTTCGGCAGCGACTACGGCGGAACGATGGCCTTCGCGCTGGTGAACGTGCTGCCGATGGTCGTGCTCTTCCTGATCTTCCAGCGCTACTTCGTGCAGGGCTTCGCCCGCAGCGGGCTGCGCTGAGCGGTCCTGCTCGGCGCCGGATCGACTGCTTCTATCACGGCCGTATGTCAATCCCGGCTATTGCGCTCCCCGTTGTCGCGGCACCGCGGTACCGTCTACCCAGGTGCTCGTCCTGAGCGCCACGGAGCACTCCGCTCCAGCGGAAGGCGGGTCGTCGTGAGCACCATCGCCGCCAATGCCGCCCAGCAGCGGGTGGCCGGTCGCTACTACCTGATCGAGCGGATCGGCTCCGGCGGGATGGGCTCGGTGTACCGGGCCCGCGACGAGACCGTGCAGCGCGAAGTGGCCGTGAAGGTCTTCCGCGCCGAGGCCTCCAATCCCGAGGACGTCGCCCGCCAGGAGCGCGAGGTGCGGATGCTCAGCTCCTTCGCGCACCCCGGGATCGTCAACCTCTTCGACGCCGGCCTGCACAACTTCGGCGGCGAGGTGCGCCGCTACGTCGTGATGGAGCTCGTCGCCGACCCGACCCTCGAGGCGCGGCTCGAGCCCGGCCCGATGGCGCCGGACGAGGTCGCCGCGATCGGCACGCAGCTGGCCGAGGCGCTCGCCTACCTGCACGAGCGGGGCGTCGTGCACCGCGACGTGAAGCCCGCGAACATCCTGGTCAGCGAGGTGGCCTCCAGCGGCTACGCCCGCACCGCCAAGCTCACCGACTTCGGCGTCGCCCACTTCATGGACGGCTCGCGCCTCACCAGCGACGGCATCGTGATCGGCACCGCCAGCTTCGTCAGCCCCGAGCAGGTCGCCGGCGAGCCGATCAGCGGCGCCAGCGACGTCTTCTCGCTCGGCCTCGTGCTGCTCGAGGCGATCACCGGGCACCGCGAGTACTCCGGCACCGTCCTCGAGGCCGCGATCGCGCGCCTCAACCGCTCCCCCGTCGTCCCGGCGACGCTGCCCGCATCCTGGCGCGCGCTGCTCACCTCGATGACCGAGCGCGACCCGGCGAAGCGGCCCACGGCCGACCAGGTCGCGCACCGGCTGCGCGCGGGCATGACCGCGTCGTCCCCCTCCGGGCTGGATGCGGCGTCCGCTCCCGACGGCCGCGCCGTCCGCCTCCGCCGCGCCGTCATCATCGGCTCGAGCGTCGTCGGCGTCGGCGCCGTCGCCGCCCTCTCCTGGATGCTCGGGATGCTCGCCGGACGCTGAGCGGATCCCCCGCCGGCCGAGCAGCCGCCACCGCACATGCTGGTGGAGCAGCCGCGCAACGGCCGCCTTGCATGCTGGTCGAGTAGCCGCGCAGCGGCGTATCGAGACCCGCCCCTCCCTGACGTGAGCCCGGCGGCTCAGGCCTCGGTGACGGTGGATTACTGGGAAGGGGCGCCCGCAGACATGCTGGTCGAGCTGCCGCGCAGCGGCATATCGAGACCCACCGACTTCAGAACGCAGGCCCGACGGCTCAGCTCTCGGTGACGGTGGATCTCGATACGCCCGCTGCGCGGGCTACTCGATCAGTATGCAAGCGGCCGGTCAGGCCTCGCCCGGGAGGGCCTGGCGGAGGACGATGCGGGTCCAGGCGCCGACGTAGACGCGGTCGCCCTCCTCGATCTCGCGGCGCTGGCCGGTGGGGATCGGGGTCTGCGGCAGCGGGGCGCCGGCCGCGGCGAGGTAGGTGCCGTTCGCGGACTGCAGGTCTTCGACCCACCAGCGGTAGCCGTCGGTGTTGAGCTGGCAGTGGCGGCGGGAGACGCCGGAGTCGGTGCCGCAGTCGATCTGCGGCGAGATGCCGCGCGAGACGGAGGGCCGGCCGACGAGCACGGAGCGCTCGCGGAGCACGACGATCGTCGGCGGGCCGCCGGAGGGCATCGGGTCCTCGGCGCGCTGCTCCGCGTACCAGTCGGGGTCGACCCAGATCTCGGCGATCCAGGGGTCGTCCTCCTCCGCAGCCGCGGGGGCGGCGGGTGCTGCCGTCGGCGTGATCCCGGTGACCTCGGAGAGGACCTCCGTGGCGGGCGCGGTCGGCGGCGCGGTGGCGACGGGCACGTCGAAGCCGGCCTCCTCCTCCGGGACGAGCGCGGGCGGCGCACCGGGAGCGGCCGGCGCGGGCGCCTCGCCCAGGTGGGCGGCCGGATCACCGGCCGGCGTGGCGGAGCCGCCGACCTCGCCGGGTGCACGGACGGCGCCGGACTCGGTGAACGGGTCGGCCTCGGGCAGCGAGCCGGTGGTGAAGTCGTAGCCGCAGTTCTCGCAGAACAGCGCGCCGGCCTCGTTGGGGTACGAGCAGTTCGGGCAGACGGCGGGACCGGTCGGGATCGCCGTGGTCGGGTCGGCGGCGCGGGGCGCGGGGGCGGACGGCGCTGCGGGCGCGATCGGCGCACCGCAGACGTCGCAGTAGTCGCCGGACTGGGAGGTGTGCCCCTCCGGGCAGCGGTAGCTCACTTGCGCACCCGCGTGGTCTTCGTCGACGCGGTGTCGAGCGCCATCTCGTCCAGACGGGCGACGCCGCGCTTCAGCCGCACCGTCCCCTCGTTCGGGTCGTCGATCTCGACGACCTTGCGCAGCTTCGCGGTCGCCTCGTCGTTGCCGGTCGCGGCGGCGAGCTGCACGGCACGGCCGAGCTTCACGGTCGCGGTGGCGTCGTCGCCGACGGCCTTCGCGGCGAGGCCGTCCTGGATCGCCGAGGCGAGCTCGGTCTGGCCGGTGTAGTGCGCGACCGCCGGGTCGATCCGGGCGGTGAGTGCGGAGTCGTCCGTCCAGCGGGCCTTCACCAGCGCGGAGGCGACGACCTCGTCGCGCACGCTGAGCTGCACGCGGGCGGCCAGCTGCTCGGCGCCGACCGGCTTCGAGGCGACGCGCACGGCCACGTGGTACTCCCGCGACTCGTCGCCCCAGGCGCCGGTCGGGTAGGAGCCGGTCAGCGGGTTGACCGAGGTGCGGCGGGAGCTGAGGTCCTCGAGGTTCGGCGCGACCTGGCGGACGAAGAGCAGCTGCGAGCCCTGCGGGGTCCAGACGCGCAGCTCGCCGTCGGCGACACCGCGGCCCATCGACGCCTGGATCAGCTGCTCGAAGTCGGCGGCCATGTCGGCCGGGTTCGCGATCAGGCCCACGGTGCCCAACAGCGCGCTGGCGATGGTGCGCGCCTCCTCGACGACCCAGCGGGAGCCGACGCCGCGGACGTCGCACTGGAAGACGCCGCCGGCCGCGCGGATCGCCGCGTCGAGCTGCATCCGCGACTCGTGCTCGTTCTTGCCGTCGGTGAGCAGGATGGCGTGCCGCTGCTTCGCCTCGGGGACGCTGGAGAAGAGCTGGCGGGCGAGGGTCAGCCAGGTGCCCATCGCGGTGCCGCCGTCGGCCTGGAGGAAGCCGATGGCCTCCTTCGCGGCCGCCCGGGCGCCGGGCTCCATCCGCACCATCGACACGGAGGCGTTCGGGTACGGGAAGGCGCGGTCGGCGCGCTCGGAGCCGGCGACGACGGCGAAGAAGGTGCCGTCGAGGATCTGGTCGACCGCCACGGCGGCGGCGCGCTTGGCCGCGGTCATGTTCTCGCCGGTCATCGACCCCGAGCAGTCGACGATGATGATCTCGGCGGCCGCTCCGTCGCTGCCGGCCGCGCCGGTGCCCGAGGCGGTCACCGTCACGATCGCGTGCACATCCGTCGCGCCGTCCGAGAGGAACTCGTTCTGAAAGACACTCGCGCTGAACTCCGCCATTCGGCCAGTTTATTGTGCTGCCTGGCCGCGACCGCCCTTCTCCTCGCCGGATGCGCAGCAACCGTCGGGCAGCCGGCCCCTCCCCCGGCGGGCGCGGGCTTCGACTACCAGCTCGGCGGCAGCTACCCGCCGGCCGACGGCGTCGAGCTCGTCGTCCGCGACCGCGAGGCCGAGCCCGCGCCCGGCGTGTACTCGGTCTGCTACGTCAACGCCTTCCAGACGCAGCCCGGCGAGGAGGAGGAGTGGGAGTCGCGGCCCGAGCTGCTGCTGCGGGACGCGGACGGGGAGCCGATCACCGATCCGGACTGGCCGGACGAGACGCTCCTCGACGTGTCGACGGCGGCGAAGCGGGAGGCGCTGCTCGAGGCGGTCGCGCCGTGGCTGGAGGGCTGCGCCGAGAGCGGCTTCGACGCCGTCGAGGCCGACAACCTCGACTCGGCCACCCGCTCTGAGGGGCTGCTGACCGACGACGACACGGCCGCCTTCGCGCGGGACCTCGTCGAGGCGGCGCACCGGGCCGGGCTCGCGATCGGGCAGAAGAACGCGGCCGAGCGCGCGGAGGAGATGCGCGCGCTCGGCTTCGACTTCGCGATCACGGAGGAGTGCGAGGTGTTCACCGAGTGCGACGCCTACACGGACGTCTACGGCGAGCGGGTCTACGAGGTGGAGTACACGGACGTCGACGACGCGGACGCGGTGTTCGCGCGGGCGTGCGCACGCGGCGACGGGATCGGCGTGCTGCTGCGCGACCGCGACCTGCTCACGCCCGGCGACGAGGGGTACGTCTCGGAGCGGTGCTGAGAAGGCCATGTCGGAGGACGAGCCCCTGGACCCACCGTGCTGGAGACGGTGGGTCTCGATAGGCCCCTCCGAGGCTACTCGACCAGCATGAGCGCGCTCAGCCGCGCGTGCCCGAGCTCCGTCAACCCCGGTCCGCGGCCCGCCTCCGCCTGGCAGGCTGGGCGCCGTGCCTCCCTGGTCCCTCGCGCTGCTCAGCGGCGCCATCGGCGGAGCGACCCTCCTCGTCGGAGCGGCGCTCGCCTGGTTCGTCCGCGTCCCGCCCAAGCTGACCGCCGCGATCTCGGCGTTCGGCGCGGGCGTGCTCATCTCGGCGCTCGCCTACGAGCTGGTGCAGGAGGCGGCCGACGACGGCGGACTGCTGCCGACGATCCTCGGCACGCTCGCCGGTGCCGTGGTCTTCGTCGGGGCGGACGCGCTGCTCACCCGCGCCGGCGCCGGGGATCGCAAGAGCGCGAAGGGCTCCGGCTCCGCGGGCGGCGGCACCGCCATCGCCGCGGGCGCGCTGATCGACGGGATCCCCGAGTCGATCGTGCTCGGCCTCTCCGTGGCGCAGGGCGGTGCGGGAGCGGCGATCAGCGTGCCGATCGTGGCCGCCGTGGCGATCTCGAACCTGCCCGAGGGGCTCTCCTCCACCGTCGGGATGAAGACCGACGGGCGCTCCGCCCGCTACGTCTTCACCGTCTGGGGCGGCATCGCGGCGCTGTCCGCGATCGCCGCGCTCGTCGGCTTCCTCGTCTTCGCGAGCGCGCCCGGAGCGGTCGTGGCGTTCGTCACCACGGTCGCGGCCGGCGCGATCCTCGCGATGATCTCGAACACGATGATCCCGGAGGCGTTCGACCGGGACGATGTGCTGACCGGGCTGTACGCCGTCCTCGGATTCGTGACGGCGTTCGCGCTGCACTCCGCTTCCTGAGACGCCGCGGAGCGGCGTCTCGCGGTCGGCACTGCGCGGGGTGGGTTTCGCACCCCGGTGCGTGCGCCGACGGGAATCCGCTGGGACGCGGATTCCCGGATACGGCTCGTGCGTGGCCGGCTGGTTCGGCGACGGGTCGCAGCATGCTGGTCGAGTAGCCGCGCAGCGGCGTATCGAGACCCGCGCGTCAGCCGCTGAAGGCGGTCAGGGCGTCGTCGAGGATCGCGAGGCCGCGGGCGACCTCGGCGGGGGTGACCACGGCGGGCGGGACGACATGGATGCGGTTGTCGGCGGTGAAGGGCAGGAGGCCCCGGGAGAGCAGGTCCGCCTTCAGGCGGCCGACGGCGGTGGCGGGCAGCGGCTCGCGGGTGGCGCGGTCGGTGACCAGCTCGAGCGCCCAGAAGACGCCGGAGCCGCGGACCTCGCCGATCAGGTCGTGCTTCGCCTCGAGGGCGGCCAGGCCGGGGGCGAGGTGCTCGGAGCCGATGGTCTTCGCGTTGTCGACGATGCCCTCCTCCGCCATGGCCTCGAGGGTCGCGACGACGCTCGCCGCGGCGAGCGGGTGGCCGGAGTAGGTCAGCCCGCCGGGGAAGACGCGCTCGTCGAAGTGGTGTGCGATCGGGTCGTCGATGAGGACGCCGCCGATCGGCACGTAGCCGGAGTTGACGCCCTTGGCGAAGGTGATCAGGTCGGGCCGGACGTCGAACGCGTCGAACGCGAACCACTCGCCGGTGCGGCCGAAGCCGGCCATCACCTCGTCGAGGATCAGCAGGATGCCGTAGCGGTCGGCGAGCGCCCGCACGCCGGCGAGGTAGCCGGGCGGCGGCGTGAGGATGCCGGCCGTGCCGGGGATGGTCTCGAGCAGCAGCGCCGCGATCGACTCCGGGCCCTCGGCCTGCACGACGCGCTCGAGGTGGTGCAGCGCGCGCTCGCACTCCTGCTCGGGCGTCTCGGCCCAGAACTCGGAGCGGTAGAGGTAGGGGCCGAAGGCGTGCACGTGCCCGCGGGCGTACTCGTTGGGGATGCGGCGCCAGTCTCCGGTGGAGACGATCGCGGCGCCGGTGTTGCCGTGGTACGAGCGGTAGAAGGAGACGATCTTGTCGCGACCGGTGTAGAGGCGCGCCATCCGGATCGCGTTCTCGTTGGCGTCCGCGCCGCCGTTGGTGAAGAAGACCTTCTCGAAGCCCTCGGGCGCGCGCTCGGTGATCAGGCGCGCCGCCTCGGCCCGGGTCTCGTTCGCGAAGGCCGGGCCGACGGTGGTGAGCACCGCCGCCTGCGCCTGGATCGCGGCGACGACCTTGGGGTGCTGGTAGCCGATGTTGACGTTCACGAGCTGGCTGGAGAAGTCGAGGTAGCGGGTGCCGTCGACGTCCCAGACCTCGGCGCCGAGGCCGCCGGCGATCGGCAGCGGGTTGAGCGCGCCCTGCGCGGACCAGGAGTGGAAGACCCGTGAGCGGTCGGCGGCGGTGACGGAGGCGTTGGTGCTGCCGGTGGGAGTCGTGTCCGAGGAGGTCGTGTCCGAGAGCGTCATGCCTCCATCGTGCCGCGCGGGGGCCCGTCGCGGGCGGCCCGCTTTGTCGAAGCCACCGCCCTACGATGGACAGAACGTCGAATCCCGAGGGAGCCGCCCGTGCCCGCGACCGTCCGCGATCTGCTCGCCGAGCCGGCCTTCCGCCTCCACGTCCTCGCGGGCGTGCACAACGAGGCGGCCCTCGACGCTCCACTGGTCTGGGCGCACTCCTCCGACCTCGTCGATCCGACGCCGTGGCTCGAGTCGGGGCAGCTGCTGCTCACCGACGGGGTGCACTTCGAGCAGGCTCCCGGGACGCAGGGCGCCGACTTCTCGGAGGCGTACGTCGCGCGCCTGCGCGGCCGGGGCATCCGCGCCCTCGGCTTCGCGACCGGCATCGTGCACGACGAGGTGCCCGCTCCCCTCGTCGCGGCCTGCGCGCGGCAGGGGCTGCCGCTGCTCGAGGTCGCCGATCTGACGCCGTTCATGGGGATCATCCGCTTCGTCGCGGACGTCATCTCGCGCGAGCAGCGCGAGCGACTGGAGTGGTCGCTGGAGGCGCAGCGCCGGGTCGCGCGGGCGGCGCTGCGCCCGGACGGCCTCGCGGCGATCCTCTCGGAGCTGGAGCGCCAGCTGGACTGCTGGGTCGCGCTCTACGACGCGGTCGGCCAGCGGGTGCACCTGCCGACCCGGCTCGACGTGCCGGAGGCGGCGGAGCGCTCGGTCGCCGCGGCCGTGCGCCAGGCGCTCGCGCGGGGCAGCCGCGCGGGGCTCCGCCTCGACGACGGCGGCGGCGTCACCCTGCAGACTCTCGGGCAGCGCGACCACCTGCGCGGGGTGCTCGCGGTCGGCACCGGCACTCCCCTGGATCCGGCCGGCAACGACCTGGTGGCGAGCGTCATCGGGCTCGCGAGCATCGCCCTCGAGCAGCGGCGCGCCCTCGACACCTCGCGGCGGCAGCTGCGCTCGGGTCTGCTCGAGCTGCTCGTCGCCGGGGCCTTCGACGTCGCGGCCCGCACAGCGCGGCAGCTCTGGGGCACGCTGCCCGCCGAGCCGGTCCGCGTGAGCGTGCTGAGCGAGCCGGTGCGCGGCGACTCGCTGCTCGACGAGCTGGAGGTGTTCGCGGAGGAGAACGGGGCGCGGCTGTTCTTCGCCGAGCGCGACGGAGCCCTCGTGGTGATCACGGGTGCGGAGGATCTGGCACTGATCGCGGGGGTGCTGGAGCGGCACACTGCACAGGCGGGGTCCTCGGCGCCGATCGCCTGGTCGGAGCTGGAGCGGGGGCTGGTGGAGGCGCGGCGCGCGGCCGACCGGGCGACGGCGGAGCATCCGCTGCTCCGCTTCGAGGACGTGTCGGCGCAGGGGATGCGCGGCCTGCTCACGGCGGCGGGTGCCGAGCCGCTCGCGCGGCGGCTGCTCGCGCCGCTGCTCAGCCCCGAGGGCGGCGTGCTGCTCGAGAGCGCCCGCGTCTGGCTCCGCTGCAACGGCGCCTGGGAGCCGGCCGCCCGCGAGCTCGGCGTGCACCGGCACACGCTGCGGAACCGCGTCACGGCGGTCGAGCGGGCGCTGGGTGTCGACCTGGATGACGTCGATGCTCGGACGGAGCTCTGGCTGGCGCTGTGCTTCTCGGCGCCGGTCTCCTCCTCCGTCGTCGATCGGCCGCGGTCGGCCGAGCGAGAGGGGGACGCCCCGCAGAGCGACGCACGTCCGCCCACGACGAATCGCTGACACGCGATTCGCCGGTTGCGCTCGACCTTGCGATGGTCGGTGTGCGGTGGCCCCGCGAGATGCCACTTATGAGCAGGACACGCCGTAGAAGTCGCTCATAAGTGGCATCTCGCGGCCCGGCTCAGTTCTGCGGGAAGCCGAGGTTGATGCCGCCGTGCGACGGGTCGAGCCAGCGCGAGGTGATGGCCTTCTGCTGCGTGAAGAACCGCACGCCCTCCGCGCCGTGGGCCTTCGTGTCGCCGAAGAGGGACGACTTCCAGCCGCCGAACGAGAACGTCGCCACCGGCACCGGGATCGGCACGTTGATGCCGATCATCCCGACCTCGACCTCGTTCTGGAAGCGCCGCGCGGCCCCGCCGTCGTTGGTGAAGATCGCGGTGCCGTTGCCGAAGGCGCCGTTGTTGATGAGCGCGACGCCCTCCTCGTAGGACTGCACCCGGACGATGGAGAGGACCGGTCCGAAGATCTCCTCGGTGTAGGCCTTCGAGGTGATCGGGACGTCGTCGAGCAGGGTCGGGCCGAGCCAGAAGCCGTTCTCGTCGCCGTCGACCTCGACGCCGCGGCCGTCGACGACCACCTTCGCGCCGTCCTCCTCCGCGATCGCGATGTAGGAGGCGACCTTGTCGCGGTGCGCCTCGGTGACCAGCGGTCCCATGTCGCAGCCGCGGCGGCCGTCGCCGACCCGCAGGGTCGCGGCGCGCTCCTGGATCTTCGCGATCAGCTCGTCCGCGACCGGCTCGACGGCGACGACGACCGAGATCGCCATGCAGCGCTCGCCCGCCGAACCGAAGCCGGCGTTGATGGCGGAGTCGGCGACGAGGTCGAGGTCCGCGTCGGGCAGCACGAGCATGTGGTTCTTCGCCCCGCCCAGGGCCTGCACGCGCTTGCCGTGCTTGGTGCCGGTCTCGTAGACGTACTGGGCGATCGGGGTGGAGCCGACGAAGGAGATCGACTTCACGTCCGGGTGCTCGAGGAGCCCGTCGACCGCGACCTTGTCCCCGTTCAGGACGGTGAAGACGCCGTCGGGGAGACCGGCCTCCTTCCAGAGGGCGCCGAGCCAGATCGCCGACGACGGGTCCTTCTCGGACGGCTTCACGACCACCGTGTTGCCGGCGGCGATCGCGATGGGGAAGAACCACATCGGCACCATCGCGGGGAAGTTGAAGGGGCTGATGATGCCGACGACGCCGAGCGGCTGCTTGACGGAGTAGACGTCGACGCCGGTCGACACCTGCTCGGAGTACTCGCCCTTCAGGTGGTGCGCGAGGCTGGTCGCGAACTCGACGACCTCCTGACCGCGGGTGATCTCGCCCATCGCGTCGGAGAGGACCTTGCCGTGCTCGGAGGTGATGATCTCGGCGAGCTCGCCCTTCTTGGCCTCGAGCAGCTCGCGGAACCTGAAGACGATCTGCTGGCGCTTCGCGAGCGAGGTGTCGCGCCAGGCGGGGAACGCGGCCTTGGCGGAGGCGACAGCCGCATCGATCTCGGCGGCGTCGGCCAGCGCGACCTCCTTGGTCGCGACACCGAGCGCGGGGTCGTAGACCGGCGCGGTGCGGCCGGACGACGACGGCGAGGCGGCGCCGTCGATCCAGTGGCCGACGGTGGACAGCGAGGTGGCGGGCGACTCGGCGATGCTCATGGGGTCGAGGGTAGGCGGGGACGGCGCGGACGCGGGGAGCGGATGTGTCCAGGCACCGGCACCTCGGATGGACGGAGCGGCACGGCGGGGGGATCTCGATACGGCCGCTCCGCGGCCTACTCGATCAGCAGGGAAGGCGGCGGCGCGGCCTCCGCCGCCGGCGCGAAGCGCGCCAGGGCCGCCGTGATGTTGTCCTGGCCGCCGCGCTCGTTGGCCCAGGCGACGAGCGCCTCCGCCAGCGCGACGGGGTCGTCGCCGACGCGGGCGACGGCGTCGTGCAGCACGGTCGCGAGATCGTCGGCGGGCGAGGCGTAGTTCCAGAGGCCGTCGGAGCAGACGAGCACCCAGCCGGGCTCGTCGAGCACGGTGGAGGCGAGGGTCGGCGACTCGTCGTGGGCGTCAGCACCCAGCCACTTGGTGATCGCGTGCGCGTCGGGCGCGGACTCGGCCTCGGTGCGGGGCACGCCCGAGGCGATCTGCTCCTGCGCCCAGGAGTCGTCGACGGTCAGCTGCCGGGCGGGGCCCGCGTCGGGGATCCAGTAGCTGCGGCTGTCGCCGACGTTGCCGGTGACCAGCAGCGCGCCGTCGAGGATCGCGGCGGTGAAGGTGCAGGAGGGCGGGTTGTCGCGCTTCTCGGGCACCGCGGCGTCGATCGCTCCGGAGGCGCGCGCGACCGCCATCTGCAGCAGCGCGCCCCAGCGCTCGGCGCCGTGCACCTCGCCACCGACCTCGCTGCGCAGCGCGCTCAGCGCGGCGCGGGCCGCGGCGAGGGAGGCGGTGTCGGAGTCGGGGGTCGAGGAGACGCCGTCGCAGACCACCAGCAGCGCGGTCCGCAGGCCGCCGTCCTCGCCGGCCGTCGCGCCGAGCGCCATCGCGTCCTCGTTGGCCGCGTGCCGGATACCGCGGTCGCAGACCCCGCCGACCAGCGGGTGCGGCGCCTCCGCCCAGTGCTCGCGCTCGGTCGGCGCGCGCTGACCGCACTGCTCGCAGTAGCCGTCGTCGGCGATCGCTCCCCCGCAGTGCAGGCAGGCGGTCGGCTCCTCCGACCCGGCGGCGGGCGGTGCGGCCGCGGCGGCCGGGACGATCAGCGTCGTCCCGCAGGCCTCGCAGAAGGCGTCCCCGGTGGAGACCGGCTCGCCGCAGTTCGGGCAGGGTGTCGACAGCTCGGCGCTCACGGAACTCTCCCCGCTCACGTCGCTCTCCCCGCTCACGTCGCTCTCCCCGCTCACGTCAGCGTCCAGCGGCGCACGGCGTTCGCCCGGTCGACGAGGCGCAGGCGCTCCTCCTTCTCGCGGGTGGCGGCCGCGAGCGAGCGGTAGGAGGTCTCGAGGCCGTCCCGGAGGGCGGGCTCGGTGGCGTCGATCCCGCCGATCGTCGCGCCCTCGGCGGGCCCGTCGCGGCGGACCAGCTCGAGCGCCGACTCCAGCACCCCCGTCGTCAGCTCGAGCCGGGTGCGCGCGTCGATCGCGACGGTGTCGACGCTGGCGAGCGCGGCGGAGAGTGCCGGCAGTCCGCGGCCGGAGCCGGCCAGCAGCTCGGCGCGGCGGCGGCGGGCGTCGACGTAGGAGGAGCGGGTCGGTGTGACGATGTCGAGCGCGTCGAGCGCGCCGTCGAGGTCGGCCCGGTGCTGCCGGACCCGGGCCAGGCCGAAGGCGGCGGGCGCGGTGTAGTTGGCGTCGGCGCGGGCGCAGATCACGTAGAGCGACTCCGCCACCTCGGGCTCGCCGCTCGACTCGCAGGCCGCGGCGAGCGCGAGCTTCGGCGCGAGCTCACCCGGCACCTGGCCGTAGACGGTGTTGAACGAGGCGCGGGCGCCGATGTCGTCGTGGCGGGCGAGCTGGGCCAGCCCGCTCATCCAGACCGCGCGCCACTCCCACGGGTCCTCGGTGAGGATCTCGCCGGTCGCACGGGCGACGTCCTCCCAGCGCTCGGCCTCGATCGCCGCGCGGGCGCGGGCGAGCCGCACCTCGACGGTGACGGTCGGCGCGAGCGCGAGGGCGCGCAGCCGGACGATCGGATCGGCGACGTTGACACCCGCGAGCCAGGCGCGGGCCGGGTCCGACTCGTCGGTCTTGAGCACGGGCAGCGCGTCCCAGGGCAGCGGGCGGTCGACCACGTCGGCGACGGGCGCCTCGAAGAGCGCCGACTCGGTCGAGTGCAGCGCGGGGTGCCCCGGCCCGCGGTCGGTCGCGACGACCTCGCGCAGCACGCCGAGCAGCTGCCCGCGCATCTCGTCGACGGTGGCGAACCGGTCCTGAGGGTCGGGCGCGCAGGCCTTCGCGACCAGCCGGTAGAACGAGTCGTACTTCTGGAACAGCGGCGTCTCGGACACCGGCGGCAGCGACGCGACGTAGGTGGTCTGGTTGCCGCGGAAGTCGAGGACGAGCGAGGCGATCGTCCGCCCGATCGTGTAGACGTCGGAGGCGATCGACGGCCCGAGCTCGGGCACCTCGGGCGCCTGGTAGCCGACGGTGCCGTAGATCGCCGACTCCTCGTCGTCGGCGCGGCGCACGCCGCCCAGGTCGATCAGCTTCACCTGGTCGCCGACCTGGATCATGTTGTCCGGCTTGAAGTCGCAGTAGAGCAGCCCGTGGTCGTGCAGATAGGCGAAGGCGGGCATCACCTCGAGGACGAAGGCGAGCGCCTGGTCGACGGGCAGCGGATCCGCGGAGCCGCCGTTCGCGTCGCGGCGCTCCTGCAGGATCTGCTTGAGGCTCGGCCCGCCGACGTACTCCATCACGATGTAGCCGGCGCCCTCGTGCAGGACGAAGTTGTAGATCTCGACGATCAGCGGGTGCTCGACCTCGGCGAGGTACTGCCGCTCCGTCACCGCCGCGGCGTACGCGTCCGGGTCGCCGGAGTTCAGCAGGCCCTTGAGCACGACCCAGCGGCCGGAGACGTTGCGGTCGCGGGCGAGGTAGATCCAGCCGAGACCGCCGTAGGCGAGGCAGCCGACGACCTCGTACTGGCCGCCGACGACGTCGCCCTTCGCGAGCTGCGGCGTGAAGCTGAACGGGGTGCGGCAGTTCGGGCAGAAGCCCTCGGTGCGGCCGGGCTTGCCGTCGCGGCCGCGGCCGACCGCGGTGCCGCAGTTGGAGCAGAAGCGCTTGCGCTCGGGGAGCACCGCCTCCTTCATCAGCGCGGCCATCGGATCGGCGGCGGGGCGCGAGGGGACGGTCGTCAGCCCGGCGCCGAGCCGCGGCCCGCGCAGGCGGGTGGAGGTGGTGCCGACGCGGCGGGTGGTCTTCGAGCCGGTCTGCGCCGTGCGGGCCGAGCCGAGCGCGGCGGTCGCGAGGCGGGCGGAGGAGGTGCGGCCGCTGCGGGCGGTGGCCGCCTCCTCGGTGCTCGATCCGACGGGGGCCTGCGCGTTCGGCGCGCCCTCGGCGAAGCCGGTGCCGAAGGCGGCGGAGGCGGTGGCCGGCGCGGGGCCGGCCGCGGGAGCGGGGCGGCGCGCGGTGGGAGCGGACACCGCGACGGCCGGCGCCTCCGCCGGCAGCCCGCAGACGTTGCAGTAGCCGTCCTCGATGACGCCGGTGCAGCCCGGGGTCGAGGTGCAGGGGTCGCCGTTCATGAGCTGGCCTTCCGGTGGTGCGAGGGAGACGGGGCGGTGGGCAGGTCGCGGGTGACCACGTCGTACTGCTCCACCAGGTGGCGGGCGAGCGGCACCGAGCAGGGCACCGCGTCGAGCGCGGCGCGGACCTCGGCGTCGGCCGCGACTCCGACGGGCGACGCGGCCCGGCCGTTGGCGGCGGCGCGCTCGCGCAGGGCCCGCAGCCGGAAGCCGAGGGCGGCCCGCTCGCGCAGCGGCGAGGTGTAGGCGGCCTCGACGGCGTCGAACGCCCGGCCGACGGCGGTGAGGCGGGCGAGGTGCGCGTCGAGCGCCTCCCGGCCGGTCGGCGGCTCGCCGAGGCGCGAGACGTCGGGCACCGCGAGGCGGGGCGGATCCGCGATCTCGCGGCGGCAGCGGGCGACGAGCTCGCGCAGCGGTGCCTCGCGCAGCTCCGCGGCGGCGGCCAGCTCGCGGGCGCGGACCCGGTCGTGCTCGAGTCCGCGGCGCTCGGAGGCGGCGATGATCAGGTCGCGCTCCAGCCGGGCGGAGTCGCTCTCCAGCTGGCCGAGCGGGCCGGAGACGTCGGCGCCGCGGCCGGCCTTCTCGGCGAGGGCGTCCAGCCGCGAGCGGAGCACCGCGACGCGCTGGGCGGCGGCCTGGTCGACGGTGCCGCGCGCGTCGCGGGTGAGGTCGCGGCAGCGCTCGATCTCGGCGCGCACCCCGACGATCCGGCCGGCGACGTCGGTGCCGCTCGGGTCGAGCTCGAGGCGCGACTTCAGCTGGCCGATGACGGCGTCGCAGAGCCGGACGGCCTCGACCAGCGAGACGGCGGCGCTCCCGCCCGAGCCGGAGGAGTCCAGCCGTCCCCAGATCAGCTGCGACATCCGCTCGCGCGCGACGGTGTCGACGCGGCCGGAGTCCCAGACGACCTCGAGCTCGGCCAGCCGCCGGGTCACGGACTCGCGCAGCGACTGCGCGAGGACGACGTCGGCGGTGTAGCTGTCGGCCTGCGGCGAGGCGAGCGCGGCGGCGTCGAGCCGCGAGAGCTCGCGGGTCGTCCGCTCCAGCCAGCGGCCGAGCTGAGCGAGGTAGTCGAAGAGCGCACGCTGCGGGATCGCCTCGCCCAGGCGCCCCGGAGCGACGGGCGTCCCCTCCGAGACGCCCGCCCCCGAGACCCCCTGCGCGCTCGTCCCGGCCGCCATCAGCGTCCGTACACGGCGGCGGGCGGCGTCGCCGTGCCGAGATCGCCGAGCCAGCGCTGGTAGATGCTCTGCCAGCGGCCGTCCGCGCGGATGCTCTCGAGCGCCGCGTTGACGAAGCGCACGTAGTCGGTGTCGCCGGCCGGCATCCCGAGGCCGTAGGGCTCGGAGCTGAGCTGGTCGCCGATCACCTTGGCGTAGGGGTCCTGCGCGACGAAGCCCGCGAGGATCGTGTCGTCCCCGGCGATCGCGTCGACGGAACCCTCCTGGAACTGCGCGAGGCACTGGGTGTGCGTGTCGGCGGCGACCGCCTGCAGATCGAGGTAGTCGCTCTCCAGCCGGCTGAGCGTGGTGGTGCTCCGCGGCGCGCAGACCCTCGCGCCGGCCAGCTCGTCGATGCTCTTGGCCGTGTTCTTCTCCGAGACGAGCACCTTGAGCCCCGCGGCGTAGTACTCGGAGGAGAAGGCGATGCTGCTCCAGCGGTCGCAGGTCATCGTCAGCGTGCGGGCGACCAGGTCGACCTGGGGGGTCGCGGCGTCGCCGCTGAGGGCGGGCAGGCGCTGGGCCGAGGTGATCACCACGAACTCGATCGCGGTCGGGTCGCCGAAGATCGCGCCGGCGATCTCGCGGGCGATGTCGATGTCGAAGCCCTCGATCTCGCCGGTCAGCGGGTTGCGGGAGGACATCAGCAGAGTGTCGGCGGAGACGCCGACACGGAGCTTCCCGTGGTCCCGGATCTGCGCGAGGCGGGGGCTGTCGGTGACGCCGGTCGGCGCGTAGGAGGTGACCGCCGACGGCGAGCACTCGGCCGTGGCCGGAGCGGCGGTCGACGGCGCGGACGCCGTGGGGGTCGGCGTGGTCGCCTCGGTGATGCTGCCGAGGTCGCTCGCGCCGCTGGTGCAGCCGGAGACGGCGAGCACGGTGCCGAGCAGGAGCGCGACGGCGCCCGTGCGCAGGGTGCTGAGGCGGGTCATCGGTACTCCTCCAGTCGCTGCGCGACGCCGCGCCAGGCGAGCAGGGCGCCCACCAGTCCGGCGGCGAGCAGGATCCAGGAGGCGATCGAGGCGGTCGCGCTCCCGTCGTCGAGCTCGGTGCGGGTCGTGGTCGTGTCGTCGACGATCGCCGTGCGCGCGTCGTTCGCGAAAGCGGTGAACGCGCCGTTGGCGGTGCCGTCCCCGGTGGCGGTGGCGAGGTCCACCGCGTCGTCCCAGTTCCCGCCGTCGTCCTGATCGCGGATCGCCGCGTGCAGATCGAGCCACGCGTTCAGCTCCGTCAGCAGCGCCCCGTCGACGATGCCGTCGTCGACCCCGGCCTGCAGACGGTCGCCCGCGTCCTTCGCCGCCGCCTGGAACTCCGCCTCGAGGGCCGCTCCCGAGCCGCGCTTGATCAGCGTGAAGCTCTCCAGCGACTTCGCGTCGCTCGCCGCGGTGAGCGCTTGCGAGACGACGAGCGTCGCCTGGTACGGCTCGGCGCGCACCGCCGCCGCACGCCCCGCGATCGAGCCGAGCACGAGCGCGCCGCCGATCCCGGCCAGCAGCAGCAGCCCGGTGGCGGTGGCGAGCGGGCGGTTGAGGTAGCGGTGCGTCCTGCGCGCCAGCCAGACCTGCGCCGCGATGAGCAGGAGCAGCATCGCGAGCGAGCCGATCAGCAGCAGCACGCTGAAGCGCACGGTGTCGTAGGCGGCGGCGACGCGGTCCGCTCCGCGGGTGACCAGCCCGTTGAGATCCGTGAGGATCCCCTTCTCGGCATCGGTCAGCTGCGCCGAGGCCTGGTCGAGGTACGCGGAGCCGACCGGGAAGCCCTGCCGGTTGTTGGCGCGGGCCTGCTCGATCAGTCCGCTGTAGGTGGTCAGCTTGGTGGCGACCTTCGCGAGGGTCTCGGCGTCGTCGGGCTGCGTGGAGGCGAGCCGGGCGATCCGCGAGGACGCGCCGGCGAGGTTGTCCACGTAGGTCTGCCGTTGCTCCGCGGGTTCGAGTCCGCCGACCAGGAAGGTGTTCGCCGCGATCGCGTTGGCGTCGACGAGCAGGTTCCGCACGTCCTGCACGCCGATCAGCTGGGCGGCCTGCTCGCGGGCCTCCTGCGCGGCGCGCGCCTGCAGCGACGCGGCCTGCTGAGCGAAGACACCGAACAGCACGGCGGCGAGCGCCGTCAGCACCAGCAGCAGGCGGAGGGTGCGCGGAGTGGTCGAGGTCGCGCGGGCGAGGAGGTTCGGCCGCCGAGCGGCCGGCGCAGTCTGCGCGGGTGCGGGCGGAGCCGGCGGCGCGGCAGTGGCGATGCTCATGCGATCTCCTCGGTCGATGCGTCGGTCTCGGACTCCGCTGCCGGGGACTCCGCGTCCGGCAGCTCCGCCTCCACGACGTCCTCCGCCTCCAGGGTCCGCAGCTCGTCGAGCGTCGGCTCCTCGGTGTCGCGCAGGCGCCAGGCGTGACGCGCGATGGCCGCGTCGAGCACGTTGCGCACCCAGCGCCCGTTGCCGAACGCCTCGGTGCGCTCCTGCGCCGCGGCGACGTCGGCGAAGGCGGCGACCGCCTCCTCCGTCGGGGTGAAATCGGCGGCGGCGGCGAGGCGCGCGAAGATCGCGGACAGCTCCTCGTCGCTGTAGTCCGCGAAGTCGATGGTGGTGGAGAAGCGGCTCGCGAGCCCGGGGTTGGTGTCGAGGAAGCCCTGCATCGGCCCGGAGTAGCCCGCGACGATGACGACCAGGTCGCCGCGGTGGTCCTCCATGTCCTTGACCAGGGTGGTCACCGCCTCCGCGCCGTACTGGTCGAGCGCGAGCGCGTAGGCCTCGTCGATGAAGAGCACGCCGCCGCGGGCCGAGGCGATCACCTCGGCGGTCTTCATCGAGGTCTGGCCGAGGTAGCCGGCCACCAGCTCCGAGCGGTCCACCTCGACGAGCACGCCCTTCGAGAGGATGCCGAGCGAGCGGTAGATCCGCGAGACGAGCCGCGCGACGGTGGTCTTGCCGGTGCCGGGGTTGCCGGTGAAGACGAGGTGCCGGGTGAGCGTCGGCGTGGTCAGCCCCGCGGCCTGGCGCAGGGTGTCGATCCGGAGCAGCTGGGTCTGCCGCTTGATCTCGCTCTTCACCCGGTCGAGGCCGATCAGCGCGTCGAGCTCGGCGAGCAGGTCCTCGATCGCCTCGGGCGGCTCGACCGGCTCGGGCTCGGCTTCCGGCGCGGGAGAGGCGGGCGGCGCGGCGGCGACCGGCCCCGGCTCGTCCTGCGGCCCGTCGTGCTCGGTCCGCCGCAGCCGCGCGAGGATCTCGTCGACGCCGGGGACTCCGGCGGGAAGGTCGCGCGGGAGTTCGGGCGCGGAGGAGCCGGCCGGCGAAGCCGCCGCTCCCTGCACCGCCCCCAGCTGCGCCGCCGCCGTCGCCGACGCCGCCGCGATCCCGCCGATGCCCGGCTCCCCCAGCGCGCTCGCCGCGGACACGACCTCGGTCAGCGCCCGCGCGTACGCCCCGGCCTGCTCCGAGCGCGCCGCGACCAGCCCTGCGAGCAGGTCGGTCGGCGAGCTGCGCCAGCGCCGCGCGCTCGACGCCGCGGTGAAGAACGCCTCGAGGCCGCCGGTCGTGCCGGTCTCGGCGAGCCAGTCCTGCCCGGCCCCGGTGATCGACTCGGCGACCGCGGCAGCGAGCCGGGCGCCCTCGGCGCGCACGGCGGCGCCGTCGAGCCCGGCCGCGGATCCGACCAGGACGAGCGCGTCGAGCGACGCCGGCAGCGTGCTCACGAGGCGCTCGGCGGGGTCAGCGAGCCGGGGGCGGTGGGCGTCGTCGGAGCGGCCGGCGCGTCGAGCCCGCTCGACAGCGACGACTCCGTGAACTTCTCGGCGAGGAACTGCCCGTGCGCTATCAGCGCCGAGGCGTCCTGCCGCGAGACGGCGTCGGAGATCCGGTCGAGGGTGCCCCCGAGCAGGTCGAGCTGGTCGCAGAGGATCATCAGCGAGGTCTTCCCCTTGTAGACAGCGCGGCGGTCGGCGAAGTCGCGCGGCAGGCGCAGATAGCCCTCGACCGCCTCGGGCAGGTAGCTGGTGGCCGTCGCGACGACGGTGTGGCCCTGCCGGCTCATCCCGCCGAGGCGGTCCAGGCGCGGCACCATCTCGCGCACGGTCTCGTCGACCCGGCGGATGCGGGCCGCGACGATCGCCGGGACCTTGCCCGCGGTCTCCGCCGCGACCCGGTCGAGCGCCGCGAGGATGTCGTCGCTGGACGGCACGCGCGGGAGTGCGGGCGCGGTCTCCTCCGGCACCGGGTCGGTGCCGCCGAACAGGCGGGAGAGCCAGCCCATCGGCTAGCGGCCGAGATCGAGCGAGGAGGCCGCGTCGATGTCGGAGTTGCTGCGCCGGGCCCGCTCGACGTACTCGCCGGCCTTCGCGGTCTCGACCTGGAGCACGCCGACGGTCTGCGCCATGCTGTCGAGCGCCTTGATCTTGAAGTCCGAGATCGAGTCCATGGTCTGGTAGATGTTCGCGAACGCGGCCTGCAGCTGCGGGAGCCCGACCGTCGCCGACGCCGCCTGCGACTGGATGCTCGCGGACTGCTCGGCGAGCATCCGCGAGGTCGCCTCGATCATGTTCGAGGTCGTGGTGTTGAGCGCGGTGATCTGGTCGAGCACCAGGCGCTGGTTGGCGAGCGCCTGCGCGACGATGACCGCCGTGCGCAGCGCCGACACGGTCGTCGTGGTCGCGCGGTCGACGCCCTTGATCAGCTCGACGTTGTTCTTGATCACGACGTCGATCGCGAGGTAGCCCTGGATCGAGACGGCCAGTTGGGTCAGCAGGTCCTGGTGCTTCTGCCGCGCGTAGAAGAGGACGTCCTCGCGCAGCGCCCGGGCGCGGTCCGGGTCGGTCGCGTCGAGCTCGGCGATCTTCGCCGACAGCTTCACGTCGAGGCGCTCCGCGACGTAGATGTACTCGTTGAGGCGCGTCATCGTGTCCCAGAGGTTCTGCTTCTCCAGGTTGAGCGCCGCGTTGTCCTTCCGCAGCTCGTCCTGGCCGTCGTAGAGCGCCTGGATGATCGCGTTGAGGTGCGACTGCGCGCTCTCGTAGCGGCGGAAGTAGTCGGTGATCTTGTTGCCGAAGGGGATGAAGCCGAGGATCTTCTTCTGGATGTTGTCCTCGGAGGGGTCGAGGTCCTCGACCGTGCGGCGCAGCTCCAGCAGTGTCTTGCCGATGGTCGAGCCCTCGGAGAGCCCGCCCTCCTGCAGCGCCCGGACGGGCGTCTTCAGCAGTCGGTTCGAGGAGTCGGCGGCCGAGCGGATGTCGGCGTCGCCCATCGTGCGGATGTCGTTGGCCTTCGCCGCGAACTCGGGGCTGCGCGCCTCCGCGGACATCAGCGACGCGAGGTAGCCGTCGACCTTCGCCTCGAGCCCGGGCAGCGCCTGCTCGGGCACCTTCGGCGCGATCGACGGCGCCGAGGTGGTCGCGACGGCGGCGACGGGCTCGGGCGGCGTGAGCGAGAGGGCGTTCTGGGGCGGCTGCAGGGCCTCGGTCATCGGGGGATCCTCACCGTAACGGGCGCGCACCGTGACCGGCGCTCGGCGCCGACTGGACGAACGTGGCCCCAGCATATCGCCGGGGAGTGAGCGCTCCCTCAGACTCCCGCGGGCCGCCGCCGGAGCGTGGCGACCGCGACTCCGGCCAGCGCGATCGCGCCGCCGATCAGCGCGGCGGCCGGCGGGGTCTCGGCGAGCAGGAGCCAGGACAGCAGCACCACGACGGCCGGGACCGCGTAGGTGGTGGCGGCGGTGCGGCCGGCGCTGGAGCGGGAGAGGACGTAGCCCCAGGTGGTGAAGGCGACGGCCGTCGGGAAGACGCCGAGGTAGACGACGGCGGCGATCGAGGAGGCGGGCGCGGCCTGCAGCGAGGCGAGCAGCTCCGGGGCGAACGGCAGGCAGGCGACGGTCGCGGCCAGGCAGCCGATCCAGGTCATCGTCATCGCGTCGACGTGCCCGAGCAGGCGCTTCTGCAGCGTCGCGGCGCTGCCGTAGAGGACCGCTGCGGCGAGGCCGAGGACGACGCCGATCACGTCGAACTGCCCGGAGGAGGTCGAGAACGCGATCACCGCGACTCCGGCGAGCGCCACCGCCATGCCGCCGAGCAGCCACCGGGGGAAGCCCTCGCCGAGGAGGAGGCCCGCGAGGACCGCGTTGATCATCGGCGCGATGTTGACCAGGAGCGCCGCGGTGCCGGCGTCGACGTGCCGCTCGGCCGCGTTGAGCGCGAGGTTGTAGACGCCGAACCAGGCGACGCCCCAGACGAGCACGAGCAGGAGGATCCGGCCGCGCGGCACCCGGCTGCGCTCCGGCCGGTCGCCGCGGCGGCGCGCCGTGATCACGAGGCGCACCACCGTCAGCGCGATCGAGCCGACGACGATCCGGCCGAGGGTGAGCGTGCCTGGGCCGAAGTCGTCCGCGGCGAAGCGGATCCCGACGAAGGCCGAGGCCCAGAGCAGCACCGTCACCGCGATCGCCGACCAGAGCAGGACCGCGTCGCGGCGGCTCGGGGCGGCGGTGGTGCGGGAGGGCGCGGTGCTCGTCATGGACTCATCGTGGCGGGGCGGCGGGCGTCAGCACCAGTCCACGGTTCTACCGGATCGTGCAGTGCGGCTTCATGGTCGCTAGGGTCGGCGCATGCTCGACGTCCAGCGCCTCCGCGTCCTCCGCGCCGTCGTCGCGGCCGGTTCGATCGTCGGCGCCGCGTCGTCGCTCGGCTACACGCCCTCGGCGATCAGTCAGCACCTCGCCGCGCTGCAGCGCGAGACCGGGCTGACCCTGCTCGAGCGGGTCGGTCGCGGGGTCCGGCCGACCGCCGCGGGCCGCACCCTCGCCGAGCAGGCCGACCGGGTGCTGGAGCGGCTCGGCGAGGCGGAGGCGGTCGTCGCCGACCTGCGCGCGGGCCGGGCCGGGCGACTCTCCATGACCTACTTCGCCTCCGTCGGCAGCGCATGGATGCCCGAGGTCGCGCGGCGGCTGATCGCCGGCTTCCCGCAGCTGGCACTCGATCTGCGCCTGGGCGAGGAGGTGGCGGAGGACCCGGCGGAGCGGCCGGACGTGCAGCTGCTGGTCGCCGAGCCGGGCGGGTCGGCGGACTCCCCCGGGTTCACGGCGCACCATCTGATCGACGACCCGTACCTCGCCGTGCTGGACCGGTCGCATCCGCTCGCCGGGCGCGCCGAGATCGAGCTGGCCGAGATCGCAGGCGACCGCTGGGTCGACAACGACCTGCCGACCGGCTGGTGCCGCCGGACCCTCGTCGACGCCTGCGCGGCGGCGGGGTTCACGCCGCGCTTCCACGTGCAGGCGAACGATCACGTGACGGCGGTCGCCTTCGTGGCGGCGGGGATGGGGCTCACGGTGCTGCCGGCGCTGGCCGCCCAGCCCCTGCCGGCCGGGCTCGTGGCGGTGCCGCTGGTGCGGCCGCGCCCGCTGCGGTCGATCCACGCGGTGGTGCGCGGGTCGGTGGCGTCGTCCGCGCCGGTGCGCGTCGCGGTCGCGGCGCTGGTGGAGCTCGCGGGAGCCGGCTCCGGGCGGTGAATCGCGCCGCGGATGCCGCGGGGCGCGCCGATACTGCGCTGCACAGGCCGGTTCGCAGCAGCGGGGAGCACGATGGCCGCGTGACCTCCGTCGAATCCGTGACCCGCTCCGCGCCCGCGCTCGGCGGGCCGCGCATCCTCCGCCAGCGCTGGACCGAGGCCGCCTTCCTGCACTGGCGCGTCGACCCGGCGCTGGTCGCGCCGCACCTGCCGCCCGGAGTGCGCCCGGACGAGCACGACGGCGCCTCCTGGGTGGGCCTCATCCCGTTCCGGCTGTCGCGGACGGCGTTCCTCGGCGGGCCGCGCGTGCCGTGGCTGGGGACCTTCCCCGAGGTGAACGTGCGGCTCTACTCGATCGACCGGCACGGGCGACGCGGGGTCGTCTTCGTCTCGCTCGAGGCCTCGCACCTGCTCCCGGTGCTGACCGCGCAGGCCGTCTTCGGCCTGCCGTACCGCTGGGCGCGGATGGGGATCGAGCACCGCCACGGAGCGGTCATCTACACGACCGAGCGGATCGGCGATCCCGCCGCGCGCTCGCGGATCGTGGTGCGGCCGACCCCCGGCACCGACGCCTCAGAGGACCCGATCGGCGGCTTCCTGACCTCGCGCTGGGCCTATCACGAGCGACACCTCGGCTCGACCTGGTACGGCCGCAACCTGCATCGGCCGTGGCCGCTGCAGCGGGCGGAGCTGCTCGCGCTCGACGACGGGCTGCTCGAGGTCGCGGGCTTCCCGGGGCTGGCGACGCGGACACCGGACTCGGTGCTGTACTCCCCGGGCGTGGAGACGGTGTTCACGGTGCCGCGGCGGGTGTGACAGGACGTTCGCGCTCCGAGGCCGTGACTCCCTAGGTCGCCTCGGCAGAGCGAGGAGCGGGTGGGCACTCCTCCACAGGGACGACTTCGGCGAGTTCTCCGACGATCCGTCGGAGGAGGCGACCGTGCGTCGGTGGTCTCTGGAACCGTTCTCGTATGGTTCAGAACGAGGACGGGGAGCGACCCCACGAAGGGCGCGCGGGCGCGGATGCTGCGCTCGCCTCGGCGGTCGATGCGGTGTGCGCGGCTGATCCGCTCCGGGCGCGAGCGGAGGCGCAGCGTGCCGAGCTGGTCGAGCGCGCCCGGCTCGCGGCGGCGGCCTCGTACGAGGTGCTCGTCGATCCGCTGGTGCGCAGCCGCGCGGAACGGCGGGAGGCGGCGCAGCGGGCGCTCGTCGCCGAACTCGCCACCGCGCTGCGGATGTCGGAGGCGCACGTCTCCGGGCTGATCGAGGAGAGCCGGCTGCTCGTCAACGAGCTCCCGCTGACCCTCGCCGCGCTCCGCGAGGGTCTGATCTCGCCCGAGCACGCGCGGGTGATCCTCCGCGCCGCCGCCGAGCTGCCGCCCGAGGTGCGCGGGCGCCTCGACGAGGAGGCCGCCGTGGTCGCGGCCGACCGCACTCCCCCGCAGCTGCAGCGTCGCCTCCGGACTCTGCGGGAGCGACTGCATCCCGAGTCGACGACCGAGCGCCACCGGCGCTGCGCCGCGCGGCGAGACGTCCGGCTCGACGACGGGAGCGACGGCATGGCCACCCTGCTCCTGCACCTCCCCGCCCCCGAGGCGCACGGCGCCTTCGACCGCATCGACCGCGCGGCGCGCTCCCTGCGCGAGCTGCCCGGCGAGAAGCGGACGATCGGGCAGCTGCGGGCGGACGTCGGAGCAGCGCTCCTCATCGACGGCGAGACCGACGGCGCCGAGCGGCGCTCGACCGGCACCGCCGTCCCCGTCGGGATCCGGCCGCGGGTCGCGGTCACCGTGCCCGTCCTCACGCTCCTCGGCCGCTCCGACGAGCCCGGCACCCTCGAGGGCTACGGGCCGATCAACCCCGAGACCGCGCGCCGGCTCGCGGCCGATGCGCCCTCCTTCACGCGGATCCTCACCCATCCGGAGAGCGGCGCTGTGCTCTCCGTGGGACGCACCTCGTACCGGGTGCCCGCCGATCTGCGGCGCCACCTGCTGCACCGCGACGAGACCTGCCGCTTCCCCGGCTGCACGCGCGCGGCCTCCGCGGGTGACGTCGACCACGGCGTCGAGTGGCAGCACGGCGGCCGCACCGACGCCGACAACCTCGCCCACCTCTGCCGCCACCACCACCGGCTCCGGCACACCAGCACCTGGCAGGTCGAGCACCGGGCCGCCGGAGTCCTGCACTGGACGAGCCCGACCGGCAGGCGGCACGTCACCCGTCCCGCGCGCACCGGGCCGCCGAGAGGCCGTGCGGCACCGGTCGGGCAACCGGACGCCGTGAAGGACGAGCCACCGCCGTTCTGAGGTCGGCCGGGTGTCGATGCGAGGATCGGAAGGGGGACGTCTTCAGCGAGAGAACGGGATCGGGGGCACAGATGATCGCTTCTTCGACGCGCCTGATCGAGGTCGTACGCGAGGGCTGGGAGGTGGAGTGCTGCGGCGCGCCGTTCGCGGTAGGTGACCGTCTCACGTGGTTGCTTCTGAGCTACCCGCCTCGACCGACGGGTCCGGCCCGCTACGCGGAGGAGCACCACCAGGCCCTGCCCAACGCACTCACGGTGACCGGGGTCGTGCGCGAGATCGTCGACGAGACGGTGCTCGGCAGCATCCCGGCGATCGGTGAGAGCGGCGTCCTCGTCCCCGACCCCTCCCGGCGGAGGCTGCGGCGACTCCCGTCCTGGGACCGCTCCACCGGCGGCGCGAGGCTGCGTGTCGCCCTCGAGATCGACGCGGACGCCGAGCTCCCGCCGCCGTGGGAGCCGCCGGAGTCCACCCCCGACACTCGGACGCCGGACCCGGAGGTCGTCGCCGCTCTGCACGCGCTGCTCGTCCGCCTCCACGACGCGTGGCGCGGCCGGATCGGCATCCGGTCCGCCGACCGCGGCAGGAAGGCGAGCATCGTCCCGCACACCGCGGGCGCCGGCGAACTGCACTGGGCACTCGGGCCCGAGCACCTCGTCGTGAACCTCGGCGACGACCGCGTGATCCTGTCCGGCGATCTCGAGGGCGTCGCCCGGCTCGAGGTCCTCGCCGACGAGGTCGCCCGCGGTGTCGCCCGTCAGGACCCGCCGATCACGAGTCAAGGGGTCCTGCTGATGCCCGCGCGCAGGCGTAGGGTTCCCACTTCGGCCTGGTGAGACACTCGGCTCCCGCACTCGGCTTCCACGACCAGCAGAGGACGAACCACATGCCCACGACACCGACCGCCGTGCTCTTCGACATCGACGGCACGCTCGCCGACACCAACTTCCTGCACGTGGAGGCGTGGTCGCGCGCCTTCTGGCAGGCGGACCTCGACGTCGCGACCTGGCGGATCCAGCGGGCGATCGGCGCCGACTCGTCGGAGCTGCTCGACCTGCTCCTCGAGGACGACGTCGACGACGACGCGCGCACCCTCGTGAAGGGCCTGCACGCGAAGAACTACGCCGAGGCGTCCGCTCGGATCGCACTCCTGCCCGGAGCGCGCGAGCTGATCCGGGCGCTCGCCGGACAGGGCGTCCGCATCGTGCTGGCGACCTCCGCGCCGCAGAACGAGCTGGAGATCCTGCTCGACGTCCTCGACCTCGGCGACGCGGTGCACGCGGTGACGAGCGGCGAGGACGTCGAGACCGCGAAGCCGTCGCCCGATGTGATCAGCATCGCGCTCGAGCGCGCCGGCGTCTCGATCGATCGCGCGATCATGATCGGCGACGCGACCTGGGACATCCTCGCCGCCGAGCGGGCCGGCCTCGCGACGGTCGCGGTGCAGTCGGGCGGCACCGGCGAGCACGAGCTGCGCGAGGCCGGGGCCGTCGCGGTCTACGAGGACGCCGCGGCGATCCTCGCGGACCTCGAGGGCGGACCGCTGGCGAGCCTCCTGCGCTGACCCCGGGAGGAGAGCAGGGAGGCCCGCCCCGTGGTCAGCTCTTCGGACGCCTCCGCAGCACGAGCAGCGTGATGCCGATCGCCGCGACGACGGCGACGAGCGCGCCGCCGATCCAGAGCACGTCGCCGAGCAGCGCCGGGTCGGACCCGGTCGCCGCCTCGGCCTCGTCAGCGGACGGCGCCGAGGCGTCGGACACCGCGACGGTGCCGTTGCAGTCGGGGACCGACTCCGATCCCTCGGCGAGGGCGACGTCCGCTCCCGGCTGCCAGTCGAAGCCGTACTGCCCGGAGACGGGGTGCCCGTCGGTCGAGACGACCTGCCAGGTCACCTCGTAGGCACCGGCCGCGCCCAGCTCGAGCGGCATCGACGCCTCCGGTCCGACGACGCTGACGCAGCCGTCGCCGTAGTAGAGCCCGTCCGGCCCGACGACGCGCAGGGCCGCCGCGGCGCCGTCGTTGCCGAGGACCAGCAGGTCGTCATTGGTCGTCAGAGCGAGCGTGCCGGGCTGCTCGGTCACCGTCGAGTCGACGGCGGGCGTCGTCGAGACGAGGTAGTTGTGGGCGCTGGCGGGCGCCGCCACCGCGACCGAGCCGATCAGCCCGATCGCGGCGGCGGCGAGGACGAGGCGTCCGCCCTTCCGGTGGGCGACCGTCACGCGGACGCCTTCGGGCTGCGGCGACGCGAGGCGAGACCGAAGGCGACGCCGACGGCACCCAGGACGAGTCCGCCGACGCCGAGGACGCGCGCGAGCACGTCGTCGCTCTGGCCGGCCGCGGTGGTGGCGGAGGCGGTGGTCGCGACCGCGTCGTCACCGTCGCCGTCGTCGTCGTGGTGGCCGGAGCCCTCCATCGCCGCGGTCACGGCGACGGTCGGCGCGGGCAGCTCCGGCTCGTCCTCGCCCTCGACGGTGGGCTGGTCCCAGGCGGTCGAGCCGGTCTCGCAGGTCTGCAGCACCGGGAACTCGAGGGTCGAGCCGGCCGCGTCCTCCGGCAGCTGCAGCTGCAGCGAGACGGTGTCGCGGTAGCCGTCCGCGAGCGCGGTCTTCGCGGTGTAGACGACGTCGGAGACGCGCTGGGTCGCGGTGTTCCCGTGCGAGTCGGTCACCGGGTCGGCGATCTCGACCTCGTTCTTCACGACGTCCCAGTTGGGGTTCACGGTCGGGCTGACCGAGTTGATCCCCTCGGGGATGGTGATGCTGAGGCCGGTCGTCGGCGAGCCCTCGCAGCCGTGGGCGAGCGAGAAGGTGACGACCGTGTACGAGCCGGCGGCCGTGCTCGAGGCCGCGGCGGTGACGTGCGCGCTCGCGGCCGTCGGAGCGGCCAGCGCGAGGGCGACGGAGCCCGCGGCGACGAGCGCACCGCCGCCGACGAGGCGGACGCGGGAGGAGAAGGCGGAGGCAGAGGAGGAGGTGCGGGTGGTGGTCATGATCGTGAGGAGTCCTAGCGGGAGTCGGCGCAGCCGCGAGAGGGCGGCACCGAGAAGGGTGAGGGCGCAGCGCGGGATCGCGGTGCGCGCGGGCTCACCGGCGGACATGGCCCACTCGAGCGGGCGGGACGTCAGACGGCGAGCAGGGCGCGCGCGGGCGGGCCGCGGTGCCGCAGGACCCGCAGGACCGCGTCGAGGGCGCGGGGCGCGCTCGGCTCGACGGCGCCGAGGACGGCCACCGAGGCGCCGAGCGGTGCCAGCAGGGCGGACGCTCGCGCGACCAGGCGCACGACGACGCGCAGCACGGCGGTGCCGAGGGTCCAGAAGACGCGCTCGCCGTGGCGGAGCGCCGCGACGGTGACGACGGCGGCCACCAGGTGCGAGAGGAGCATCAGCGGGGTGTGCGCGGCGTGACCCGACGCCCCCGCGATCAGCTCGACCGTTCCGCCGCCGTGGAAGTGGCCGCCGGCGGTGGCGCCCACGACGCTGACGTCACCGCCACCGCCGGTCACCAGGAAGAGGGAGTGGTAGGCCAGCTGGCTGAGCAGCACCGCCACCGCTAGGCGCGCGAGCGAGAGCGTGCGACCGGCGAGCAGGACGCAGACGACGGCCGCGAAGGCGGTGGCGAGCGCGAGGATCGCCGGAGCGGGGGCCTCGGCGCCGGCGAGGGTGTGCGAGGCGGCGGCGGTCGCGGTCGCGGCGACGGCGGCGACGACTCCGCGTGCCGTCCGTGCCCTGCGCGTCTGCACCTGCTCGACTCCTGGTCTCTCGTGTCGCTGGTCTCTCGTGACGCACCGCGTGCGCGGACCGACATCCAGGGTAATCGCCCTGCCTCCGCCGTTATGAACCCGTGACCCGATTGCTCCGATCGATTCCAAACCCCCTCGGGGAGGGCTCCGAAGACTGTTCAACGGCCGCGAAACGGTCCACACACAGCCAGGTCCTCCGCATCCCGTGGGGGCCGTATCACGAAGGAGCATCCCCATGCGATCCACCAAGCGCACCACCCTCGCCGCGTTCGCCCTGCTCGGCACCGCCGCCCTCGGCCTCACCGCCTGCTCGTCCGGCGCCGGCACCACCGACGCCGCCAGCGACACCGCTTCCGAGATGTCGACCCCGATGATGACCGAGTCCGCCACCCCCATGGCGACCATGGACCCGGCCGCCAACCTCGTCGGCTCCGGCTGCGCCGCGTACGCCGAGCAGGTCCCGGACGGCGCCGGCTCGGTCGGCGGAATGGCCCTCGACCCGGTGGCCACCGCCGCGTCGAACAACCCGCTGCTCACCACCCTGACCGCTGCGGTCTCGGGTCAGCTCAACCCCGACGTCAACCTCGTCGACACGCTGAACAGCGCCGAGTTCACCGTCTTCGCCCCCGTCGACGACGCGTTCGCCAAGCTCGACGCCGCGACGCTCGAGACGCTGAAGACCCCCGAGGGAGCGGCCACGCTCTCCTCGATCCTGACCTACCACGTCGTCCCCGGCCAGATCGCCCCTGACGACATCGACGGCACGCACGCCACCGTCCAGGGCGGCGACGTCACCGTCACCGGTTCCGGCGACGACATCATGGTCAACGACTCCAAGGTCATCTGCGGCGGCGTCCAGACCGCCAACGCGACCGTGTACCTCATCGACACCGTTCTGACCCCCCCGGCCTCCTAAGCCGGACGCGGTCGTCAGACCGCACGCACTAAAAAACGCCGAAGGGCGGGCACCTACCGGGTGTCCGCCCTTCGGCGTTTCAGGGCTCTCGCGCGAGAGCTCTACTCGCCGGCGCTGATCTCCGCCAGCACCCGGTCGCCCGGGTACGCCTGGATCATGTCGGCGCGGATCTCGGCGCGCTCGAGCAGCTCCTCCATGCGGTGACGGCGGTTGCGCGTGATCAGCGTGACGACCGTCCCCTTCTTGCCCGCGCGGCCGGTGCGGCCGGAGCGGTGCAGGTAGGTCTTGTACTCGTCGGGGGCGTCGGCCTGGATCACCAGGTCGATGTCGTCGACGTGGATGCCGCGCGCGGCGACGTCGGTCGCGACGAGGACGTCGACCCGGCCGCTGGTCAGCAACGCGAGGTTGCGCGTGCGGCGGGACTGGTTGAGGTCGCCGTGCAGGCTGGTCGCCGGGATGTCGGCGTGCTCGAGCTGCTCGGCGAGCTGCTCCGCGAACGCGCGGGTGCGGGCGAAGATCAGCGTCTTGCCGGCGCGCGCCGCGAGCTCCTCGATGATCGCGCCCTTGTCGCGGTGCTCGATCAGCAGGACGCGGTGGTCGATGCTCGAGGACGCCTGGTCCTCGCCCGCGACCTCGTGCACGCTCGGCTCGACGAGGAACTCGTCGACGAGCGTCGCGACGCCCTTGTCCAGGGTGGCCGAGAAGAGCAGGCGCTGGCCGCCGCGCTTGGTCTGGCGGAGGATGCGCTGCACCGGCTCGAGGAAGCCGAGGTCGCACATGTGGTCGGCCTCGTCGAGGACGGTCACGGTGATGGTCGAGAGGTCGAGGCGACCCTGCTCGATCAGGTCCTCGAGGCGGCCCGGCGTGGCGATGATGATGTCCACGCCGCGCTGGAGGGCGCCGACCTGCTTGTACTGCGGCACGCCGCCGAAGATCGTCGCGGTGAAGAGGCCCACGGAGCGGGCGATCGGCTGGATGGTGCGGTCGATCTGCATCGCCAGCTCGCGGGTCGGCGCGAGGATGAGGGCGCGCGGGGCGCGGCCGGGCTTGCGGCCCTTGGCTCCGTCGTTCTCCATCAGGCGCTCGACGACGGGGGCGCCGAACGCGATCGTCTTGCCCGAGCCCGTCTTGCCGCGGCCGAGGACGTCCTTGCCGGCGAGGACCTCGGGGATCGTCGCGGCCTGGATCGGGAACGGCGAGGCCGCACCCATCTGGGTCAGCTGGCGGACGATGTTCGCGCCGAGACCGAGGTCGCCGAAGCTGACGCCCTCGACGTCGACGGCGAGCGTGGCGGTCGCCTCGAGGCGCTCGAGCACGACGTCGTCGGCCTGGTGCGAGGCGCGGCCGTCGCGCTTGGGGTAGAAGTCCGAGCCGGAGTCGCGGCGCGGGCCGCGGTCGTTCCGGTCGTAGCCGCCGCGGGCGGGGCGCTCGGTGCCGCGGTCGAAGCCGCGCGCCGGGCGCTCGGTGCGGTCGAACGAGCGGGCCGGGCGGGCGTCGCGGTCGAACGAGCGGGCCGGGCGGGCGTCGCCGTCGAAGGAGCGCGCGGGGCGGTCCGTGCGGTCGAAGCTGCGCGCGGGGCGGTCGGAGCGGTCGTAGGAACGGGCCGGACGGTCGTCGCGGTCGTTCGAGCGGGCCGGACGCGCATCGCGATCGAACGAGCGCGCCGGGCGGTCCGTGCGGTCGAAGCTGCGCGCGGGGCGGTCGCTCCGGTCGAAGGAACGCGCCGGACGGTCGTCGCGGTCGTTCGAGCGGGCCGGACGGTCGGTCCGGTCGTAGGAGCGGGCCGGACGCGCGTCGCGGTCGAAGCTGCGCGCGGGACGGTCGCTCCGGTCGTAAGAACGCGCCGGACGGTCGTCGCGGTCGTTCGAGCGCACGGGACGGTCCGTCCGGTCGTACGAGCGAGCCGGACGGTCGTCGCGGTCGTAGCTGCGGGCCGGGCGGGACTCGCCGCGGTCGTTGCCGCGGGACTCGCCGCGGGTCTCGCCGCGCTCCGTCAGCTTGGCGGCGCGCTCCTCGGCGTTCCAGCGCGCCTTCTTGGGCGCGTTCTCGTCGACGGGGCGGTAGCCGCGGTGGCCCTCGCTGCGCGAGCCGGTCTTCGGCGCCGCGAAGCGCGGGCGACCGCCGAGCTGCGACTTGCCGCTCGAGGCGCCGAAGCGGTTGGGCTCGAAGTTCTTGGCGGGGCGTCCGCCGGCGGGCTTCTTGTTCTTGGGCATGGCTGCTTCCTGGGTTCAGGTCTTGCGCGAGCAGGCACACGCCGATCGATCACCCTCGTGGGGTGCGAACGGACAGGGCGCTGCGGGAACCCGGGTGAGTCGCTGCTCTGAGACGCTGACCGGGGCCGATTCACACATGTGATTCATCTCGCGACGACTGTCGGAGATCCGGCCCGCTTGACTGACAAACCCATCCGCGCGGCGACGCACGGAGTCAAGAGCCGACCCAGAGAGTTTACACGCGACCCCGGGCGCTGGCTAGGGCACCACCTGGCCCCAGCCCGCTCAGCTCGACGCCCGCCGCGCCCGGTACGCCGCGACGTTCGCGCGGTTGCCGCAGTTGCCGGTGTCGCAGTAGCGCTTCGAGCGGTTGCGGGAGAAGTCGACGAGCACGGCCTCGCAGTCGTCCGCCGCGCAGATGCGGATCCGGTCGCGCTCGTCGCCGCGGATCACGTCGACGAAGCCCATCGCCGCCTCCACCACGATGCGGGTGGCCAGCGGGCTCTCGTCGCGGGTCGCGTGCAGGTGCCAGCCGAAGATGCCGTGCCGCACCAGCTGCGGCAGCGCGCGGCCGTCCTCGAGCATCCCGTTGACGACGGCGACCAGGTCCTCCTCGGCGCGGCTGCGCCAGAGCGAGCGGAGCGGCGCGCGCACCGAGCGCACCGCCTCCAGCTCGGCGGTCGAGCCGTCGCGGCTGCCGGTGTAGCGGTTCTCCAGCAGGAACTCGTCGAGCTGCTCGATCGACGCCATCTCGTCCTCGCCGGACTGCGACAGCTCGGGGAGGGTGTTGACCAGGACGGCCGTCGAGGTGAGGGCCGCTTCCACGTCATAGGCGAAGACCATGTTGACTCCTGACACGTTCGCTCAGTACTGTCACGAGCATAACGACTTTGACTCCTGAAAGAGGCTGACGTGACTCCCACTGCGCCACCGCGGCAGCTCGGCTCCGGCCTGCTCCTGGCCCTCGCCGCCGCCGCCGCGTTCGGCCTGGGCGGGCCCTTCGTGAAGCCGCTGCTCGAGGCGGGCTGGAGTCCCTCCGCCGCCGTGCTCTGGCGGGCCGGCGGTGCGGCGCTGGTCCTCGCGATCCCGGCCGCGCTGTCGCTGCGCGGCCGCTGGCACGTGCTGCGCCGCAACCTCGGCACGGTCGGCCTCTACGGCGTCTTCGCCGTGATCGCCGCGCAGCTCTGCTTCTACAGTGCGATCGAGCACATGTCGGTCGGCGTC
Organism: Rathayibacter sp. VKM Ac-2929; assembly: GCF_022815495.1. Lineage (NCBI taxonomy): Bacteria > Bacillati > Actinomycetota > Actinomycetes > Micrococcales > Microbacteriaceae > Rathayibacter > Rathayibacter sp. VKM Ac-2929. The sequence continues at coordinate 271,830 of NZ_JALGRV010000005.1, read as the reverse complement.
GCGCTCCTGATCGAGTACCTCGCTCCGGTGTTCCTCGTCCTCTTCGCCTGGGCGCGCACCCGCCGCCACCCCGGGCGCTTCACCCTCGCCGGCTCGGCGCTGGCACTGGCGGGCCTGGTGCTGGTGCTGGACCTCTCGGGCGAGTCCACGCCGGAGCTGGTCGGCGTCGCCTGGGCGCTGACCGCGTCGCTCGGCCTCTGCGTCTACTACGTGATCGCCGGCCGGATCGACCCGGAGCTGCCGCCGATCGCGCTCACCGCGGGCGCGATGACGGTCGGCGCGGGGCTCCTGCTGATCCTCGGCGTCACCGGGCTCGTGCCGCTGCGGGCGACCTTCGGCGACGTCGTCTTCGTCGGGAACGACGTGCCCTGGTTCCTGCCCGCGGCGGTCATACTCGGCATGTCGACGGTGCTCGCCTACCTGCTCGGGATCGAGGGCGGCTCGCGGCTCGGCACCCGGATCGCCTCCTTCGTCGGGCTGACCGAGGTGCTGTTCTCGATCGTCGCCGCCTGGGCCCTGCTCGGCGAGCTGCCGGCGCCGATCCAGTTCGGCGGTGGGGCGCTGATCCTGGTCGGCGTGGTGCTCGTCCGGCTGCAGGCGGAGGCGCCTAGTGCCGTCGCACCGGAGCCGCTGGAGTCGGACGAACGGCCACCGGTACCGCTGTCCACCCCCTGATCGCGGGGTCGCTCTAGGCGGGCGCCGCCTTCTCCCTTATGCTCGCCTCACCCATGCGCGAGCCCAGCCGACCCACGCGACCGATCGCCCTCTCGTCGGCGATCCTGACGCTGCTCGCGGTCGGCCTCGCCGGCTGCTCGAGCGCCCCCGTCTCGCAGCCGATCGCGCAGGCGGCCGGCGTCGCCGCGGTCACCGCGTACGACGACATCCCCGTCACTGCTGACCTCGTCTACGACGAGGCGACGGGCCAGGCGCTCGACGTCTGCTCGCCCGTCGACGCGGCGGCCGGAGCCGCCCTCCCTGCGGTGCTCGTCGTGCACGGCGGCAGCTGGACCCGCGGCGACAAAGCCGACCCGAACTGGCGCCCGCTCTGCCAGTGGCTCGCGTCCGAGGGCTTCGTCGCCGTCTCGGTGAACTACCGCCTCGCCCCGGCCGACGTCTTCCCCGCGCAGATCGAGGACGTCTCGGCCGCCCTCGACTGGATCCTCGAGCCGGCGCAGACCGAGCGCTTCGGGATCGATCCGTCGAGGGTCGCCGCGTTCGGCGGCTCGGCCGGCGGCAACCTCGTCTCCCTGCTCGGCACCGACGACGCACTGACGGCCGACGACGCCGGCACCTCGCGCCTCGCCGCGGTCGTCGACCTCAGCGGCCCCGCGGATCTCACCGCGGCGGGTCTGGCGGACGACGACCCCATCGTCGGGGTCGGCGCGGCGGTCCGCGGCTACCTCGACTGCGCCGACCTCGACGGTTGCGCCGTCGCCGAGGAGGCCTCGCCGATCACGCACGTCGACGGCTCCGAGCCGCCCTTCCTCATCGCCCACTCGGCCGGCGAGCGCGTGGCGCTCAGCCAGTCGCAGGACTTCGCCGAGGCGCTGGACGCGGCCGGGGCGAGCGTCGACTTCGTCCTCGTGCCCGGCACCCGGCACTCGATCGCGATGCTCGACGACTCGCTCCGCCGCACCGTCGTCGACTTCCTGCACGAGCAGCTCGACGCGCCGGCCGAGCAGACGCTCTCGCTCGAGCCCGCCGCGCAGACCGAGCCGGCCGCGGCGCCGTCGTCATGACCGCCGGGGTCGTCGTCCGGCTGGAGCGGCCGGGGACGGAGGCGCTCGCCTCGCTGCTCACCGCCGACCTTCCACCGCACGCCCGGCTCCTCGTCGCCCGCGACCGCGACGCGCAGCAGCCGATCGGCGTGCTGGCGCTGACGCCCGGTCCCGACGACTTCGCCGAGCTGCTCGCCCTCGAGGTGGCCCCGGAGTCGCGGCGGAGCGGAGTCGCCCGCCGGCTCGTCGCCGCCGCGCTCTCCTACGCGAGCGTGCAGCGCATCCGCACGCTCCGCTTCCGCGTGCCGGTCCAGGCGGAGGCGGCCCTCGCCGCCGCCCGCTCGCTCGGCTTCACCGAGATCGACGGCTTCGGCGCGCACGTGGGCGACGACTCGGGCGTCTGCTTCGCGCGATCGGTGCGATGACCGACGCCCTCTCACCCCGCGACCTGGTCGCCTCCGCCCTGCGCCGCGAGCGCGGGCGCCTCGGCCTGAGCATCTCCGAGATCGCCCGCCGCGCCGGGATAGCCAAGTCGACGCTCTCGCAGCTCGAGGCCGGCGAGGGCAACCCGAGCCTCGAGACGCTCTGGGCGCTCGGTGGCGCGCTCGGGGTGCCGTTCTCGCACCTGGTCGAGCCGCCGCGCCGCTCCGTGCAGCTGATCCGCGCCGGGGACGGGCCGCGCATCGCCTCGGCGGCCTCCGATTACGCCGCCACCCTGCTCAGCGCCTGCCCGCCGGGAGCCCGCCGCGACGTGTACCGCCTCACCGCCGAGCCCGGAGCCGCGCGGAACTCGGAGCCGCACGCCCGCGGCACCGTCGAGCACCTGATCCTCGCCACCGGACGCGCCCTGGTCGGTCCGGCCGACGCCCCGGTCGAGCTCGCGCCCGGCGACTGCCTGTCCTACCCGGGCGACGAGCCGCACGTCTTCGACGCCCTCGAGCCCGGGACGAGCGCCGTGCTCGTCTCGGAGCAGGTCTGAGAAGGCGCTCGCGCTCAGTCGAAGGCGCAGGCCGTCTCGTCGGACAGCGCGCGGCTGATCCGCTCGCGGTGCTCCGCGCTCATCGGCGGCAGCGCGTCGGGGGCGAACCAGCCGACCTCGGTCGACTCGTCGTCGGCGACGTGCGCCTCGCCCGAGAGGTAGCGGGCGCGCAGCACGTGGTCGAGGTACTGCGCGCGGTCGCCGTTGGAGTACTCCATCGGCGGCAGCGTGTGCAGCCAGACGACGCGCTCGACCTCGATCTCGACGCCCGCCTCCTCCAGCGCCTCGCGCCGCGCGGTGCCGGCGACCGTCTCTCCGGGGTCGATGATGCCGGTGACCGCGGTCCAGGCGCCGGTGTCCGCGCGCCGGACCAGGAGGACCTGGCGGACCGGCTCCTCGCGGACGATCACCGCGGTGACGCCGGTCAGCCAGAGCAGCTCGGTGCCCACCTGCTCGCGGAGCCGGAGGACGAAGTCGGGGGTCGCCATCGCGCGCGCTCCCGCGCCTAGCTCGCGAGCGCGCCGGCGTCGAACGGCTCGGGACGGAAATCGAAGGCGACCACCCCGGCCGTGTCGAGCAGTGGGCCGACGAGGCCCTTGAAGGCGTCGTGCGCGGGATCGAACAGGCCGGGCCCGTCGACCGCCGGGCGGCCGATGTAGTAGTTGAGGTCGCCCTCGGACGCGAACGTCAGCAGGAACGCGCGGTCGAAGCCCTCGCCCGCGCCCTCGGTGCTGAGCTGCGGGCCGTTCTCGATCGAGACGATGTACGGGCGGCCGTCGCGCAGGCACTCCTCGCCGAGGGCGAGGAACGCTGCGATCACGCCGTCCACCTCCGCGACGAGCGCCGTCGGCCGGAAGCGGAACAGCACGATGTGCCGGATGGTGCCGGGCCGGTGGTCCGCGGCGACGAAGCGCTCGGGGCCGACCTCGGCGATCGCGCGAGCGGCGCGGTCCGGGCCGCTCGTCCAGCGGGAGCCGATCGTCTCGGGGGCCGCCGCGACGACCTCCGCTGCCGTGGTCTTCACTGCCGGGGTGCTGAATCCTGTGTCGCTCATGCCGACGCCTCTCCGGCGCGGGCGGCACGCCGCCGCTCACGATACCCCTCGACCAGGTTGTAGACGACCGGCAGCACGACCAGGGTGAGCACCGTCGAGGACACCAGGCCGCCGATCACGACGATCGCGAGCGGCTGCGAGATGAAGCCGCCGTGACCGGTGATGCCGAGCGCCATCGGCAGCAGCGCGAAGATCGTCGCGAGCGCCGTCATCAGGATGGGGCGGAGCCGCCGCTCGGTGCCGTGCAGCAGCGCCTCGCGCACGGGCATCCCCCGCTCGCGGTACTGGTTCACCAGGTCGATCAGCACGATCGCGTTGGTGACCACGATGCCGATCAGCATCAGCACGCCGATCAGCGAGGGCACGCCGAGCGGCACGCCGGTGAGCACCTGCAGCAGGATCGCGCCGGTCGCCGCGAACGGCACCGACACCAGCAGCAGCAGCGGCTGCAGGAGCGAGCGGAACGTGGCGACCATCACGACGTAGACGATCAGGATCGCCACCAGCAGCGCGATCCCGAGCTGCGAGAACGCGTCGCTCTGGTCGGCCGTGACGCCGCCGAGCGAGGCGGAGACGCCGGCCGGCAGCTCGGTGTCGTCGATCGCGCTCTGCACCGCGACGTTCGCCGAGGCGAGATCGTCGCCCTCCGGGGTCACCGTGATGGTGGCGGTGCGCTGTCCGCGCTCGGTGGTGATGCTCGCGGGCCCGTCGGTCCGCTCGACGACGGCGAGCGAGGAGAGCGGCACCGTGCCGGTGCGCGTCGGGATCTCGAGAGCCGACAGCTCGTCGAGGGTGGCCGGCGGCTGCGCGTCGGCGAGGTAGACGGAGAGGGTGCGGTCGTCGATCACGACACTGCCCGTCTGCGTCGGCTGCAGCGCCTGGCTGACCAGCGTGCCGACGGCGACCTCGGTGAGCCCGGCGTCGGCGGCCGCGGCGCGGTCGACCCGCACCGCGATGTAGGGCAGCGAGGAGGAGAGGTTGCTCTCGGCCTGGCTGATCCCGTCGGTGCCGCGCAGCGCCGTGAGCAGCGCGTCGTTCGCGCTCTGCAAATTGCTCTGCGAGGCGGTGGAGAGGTCGACCTCGATGTTCGAGGAGGCGCCGAAGCCGGAGGACGCGGCGACGCTGATGTCGTCGGCCGAGGCGACCGAGCCGAGCGCCGTGCGGACGTCGGCCTGCACGGTCTCCTGGTCGGCCGACTCGTCGGTGGTGACGGAGTAGCGGATCGAGGTGCCGCCGCCTCCGCCTCCGAACGCGCTCTGCAGCCCGCCGCCCGCCGAGCCGATCGAGAGCTGCACGGTCTGCACGCCGCCGACCTCGAGGATCGCCGCACTGGCCTGCTGCGCGGTCGCGTCCTGCGCGTCCAGGCTCTGGCCGTCGGGCACGGTCTGGGTGACGGTGAAGGTGTTCTGACCGCTCGCCCCGAGGAAGTTCGTCTTCATCAGCGGGTAGAGCGCGCCGGTGCCCACGAGCACCAGCAGCGCGAGCAGGACGGTCGCGACCGAGTGCTGGAGGGTCCAGGCGATCACGGGGCCGTAGACCCGCTGCAGGCCCGCCGCGCGGCGGGGAGTCGCGCGGGCGCTGTGGCGGGCGTGCTCGGGCTCGGACTCGGGAGCCGGGACCACGGTCTCGCCCGCCGCGCCGCGCTCCTCGGCGAGGGCCGCCTGCGCCGCCTCGCGGACGCCGGGGCGCTTCGAGGGCCGGAGGAACCAGTACGCCAGCACCGGCACGATCGTCAGCGCGACGAGCAGCGAGGCCAGCAGCGCGATCGACACCGTCAGCGCGAACGGACGGAACAGCTCGCCGGTCGTGCCGCCGACGAACGAGATCGGCAGGAACACCGCGACCGTGGTGATCGTCGAGGCGGTGATCGCGCCCGCGACCTCGCGCACCGCGACCGCGATGGTCGCCGCGCGCTCCTCCCCCGCGTCGAGGTGCCGCTTGATGTTCTCGATCACGACGATGGAGTCGTCGACCACGCGGCCGATCGCGATCGTCAGCGCGCCCAGGGTGAGGATGTTCAGCGTGTAGCCCGCGGTCTGCAGGCCGATGAAGGTGATCAGGACCGAGGTCGGGATCGAGATCGCCGTGACCAGCGTCGAGCGCACCGAGAGCAGGAACAGCAGGATCACGAGCACTGCGAAGACGAGGCCGAGCGCCCCCTCCTGCGCGAGCGACTCGATCGAGTCCTGGATGTAGGGGGCCTGGTCGAAGACCGAGGTGAAGGTCGCGTTCTCGCCGAGCGACGCCTCGAGATCCGGCAGCAGCGCCGTGACGCCGGTGGAGACCTCGACGGTGTTCGCCGCGGGGAGCTTGGTGATCGAGAGGGTCAGCGCCGGCTGGCCGTTGACCCGCGAGATCGAGGTGATCGGGGCGTCGGTGACGGCGACGGTGGCGACGGAGCCGAGGGTGGGGGCGGTGGCGGGCGCCGTGGGAGCGAGGGCCGCGGCGCTCGCGGACGGGATCAGCGGCAGCGCCGCGATCGCGTCGGTCGAGTCGAGCTTGACGCCGGACTGCACCGAGAAGGTGCTGCCGTCCTGGGTGATCTCGCCGCCGGCGACCAGCACGCCGTTCTGCTGCAGCGCGGTGCGGATGTCGGCGGTCGAGAGACCCGCCGCGGCGAGCGCCGTGTCGTCCGGGGTGATCGTGACGCGCTGGGCGCTCTCGCCGACCAGCGCGACCTCGCGGACGCCGTCCACCTTCTCCAGGTCCGGGATGACGCTCGTGCGCAGCCGGTCGGCGAGCGCCTTCGCGTCGCCGTCGCTGGAGACGGCGAGCTGCAGCACCGGCAGGTCGTCGAACGAGCCGGTCACCACCTGCGGGTCGACGCCGTCCGGGAGCGTGCTCTTGATCCGGTTGATCGCCTGCAGGATCTTCTGCTCGGCGGTCGCCAGATCGGTGCCGTAGGCGAAGGAGGCGGAGATCAGCGACGAGTTCGTGGACGAGGTCGCGCTGGTCGTCTCGAGCCCGGGAACGCCCTGGATGGCGGTCTCGATCGGCGTCGAGACGTCGTCGTTGACCACCTCCGGAGCGGCACCCGGGTAGCTCGAGATCACCGCCAGCTGCGGGAAGGAGATCGACGGCGCGAGCTCCTGCTTCAGCCCGGTAAGGGCGACGCCGCCGAAGACGGCGATGACGACCGTGACGAGCGCGATGAGCGCCCGGTTCTTCATGCTGAGGACCGCGAGGAGATGCACGCCGTGAGTCTTCCATCAGCTGGCTGAGTATTCGTCCCCCTCCGGGAGGACCTGGAGGATCAGACGACGTCGGCGAGGTAGCCGGTGTCGGCCGCCGGGTGGCGCGCGACCTGGCTCCACGCGACGGCGAGCGCGTCCACGGCCCGGTCGGTGATCTCCGGCGAGTAGCCGATCGGGATGCGCAGGAAGCGCTCGAAGGCGCCGTCGATCCCGAAGCGCGGGCCGGCGGTGATCAGCAGTCCCGAGGTGCGGGCAGCGAGCGCCAGCTGCGAGCTGGCCGGGCGGCCGAGGCCGACCCAGGTGGAGAGGCCGCCGGAGACCCGCGGCACGCTCCACTCCGGGATCGCGCGGGCGAGCGCCGCCTCGAGGTGGTCGCGGCCGGCCCGCAGCTGCTCGCGGCGCAGCTCCAGCACGCCGTCCATCCTGCCGAGCATGTCGGCGACCAGGAGCTGTTCGACGATCGGACTGCCGAGGTCGCCGGCCGATCGCGCGGCGACGAGCTTCCGGATGACGCTCCGCTCGGCGCGGATCCAGCCGATCCGGATGCCGCCCCAGAGCGTCTTGCCGACCGAGCCGATCGAGATCACCGTGCCCTCGGGACCGTAGGACGCGAACGGCAGCGGCGACATCCGCCGGTCGATGTCGAGCTCGGCGGTGGTCTCGTCGGCGATGATCAGCGTGCCCTGGCGGGCGGCGGCGGCGATCGCGCGCTCGCGCAGATCCACGGCCATCGAGCGGCCGGTCGGGTTGTGGAAGTCGGGCATCAGGTAGGCGAGCGTCGGGCTGGTGCCGCGGATCGCCGCGATCAGGCCCTCGCCGTCCCAGCCGTCGGCGCCGTCCACGTTGACCGGCACCAGGCGGGCGCCGGCGAGCCGGAGCGCCTCGTAGGCGTGCGGGTAGGTCGGCGCCTCGATCAGGGCGCGGTCGCCGCGGGCGAGCAGGGTGCGGGCGACGAGCGCGATCGCGTGCTGCGCGCCGATGGTCACCATGATCTGGCCGGGCTCGGTGCGCAGCCCGCGGCGGGTGTAGCGCTCGGCGATCGCGCGGCGCAGCAGCGGCAGGCCGACGGTGTCGTAGGAGCCGTCCTCGAAGTACTCCGGCGCGAGGCGCGCGGCACGGGCGTAGGCCTCGGCGAGCTCGGGCACCGCGGGCAGCGCCGCCTTGGTGAAGTCGACGAAGTCGGGCGCGAGGGTCGGCACGGCGTGCACCGCGGCGCCGGGGAGGCGGGTCGCGCTGCCGGAGCCGCGGACGCTGACGAGGTAGCCGCTGTCGCGCAGCTCGCGGTAGGCGGCGGCCACGGTGGTGCGGCTCACGCCGAGCCGCGCCGACAGCTCGCGCTCGGCGGGGAGCCGGCTGTCCGTCGGGATGCGGCCGTCGATGCTGAGCAGGCGGATGCGGTCGGCGAGGGCGAGGTACGCGGGCCGGGTGCCGCGCTGCTCGCGCCAGTCGCCGAGGAGGGTCTGCAGGGCGCGTACGCCGAAGTGGACATCAGCCATGCGTCCAAGATAGCCGGATTGGACCGCGCGAAGAAGGCCACTCCTGCGATGGGATTCTCGGCATGACGATCACCGCGCCCCTCGCCGTCCCCGCTCCCCCGGTGAGCCAGTGGCGGCTGCGACCCGTGCCGCGGCTGCTGGTCGGGCTCGTGCTCTACGGCTTCGCCGACGCGATGATGATCCGCGCCTCGATCGGCGTGGACCCGTGGACCGTCTTCGCCCTCGGCGTCGCGCGCCAGACCGGATTGGGGATCGGACTGCTCACCAACGTGATCGGACTGCTCGTCCTGCTGCTCTGGATCCCGCTGCGGCAGCGGCCGGGTCTCGGCACGGTGCTGAACGTGCTGGTGGTCGGCACCACGATCGGCGTCGGGATCGAGCTGCTCGCCGTGCCCGCCGAATGGTGGGGGAAGGCGCTGCTGTTCGCCGGCGGGCTGGTGCTGCTGGCCGTCGCGAGCGGGATCTACATCGGCGCCCGCCTCGGCGCCGGCCCGCGCGACGGCCTGATGACCGGCCTGCACAACCGCCTCGGGCTGCCGATCTGGGCGGCCCGCGGCGGCGTCGAGCTCACCGTGCTCCTGATCGGCTGGGCCCTCGGCGGCGACGTCGGCCTCGGCACCCTCGCCTTCGCCCTGCTGATCGGCCCCCTCTGCGCGGTGACGCTGCCGTTGCTGGGCGTCCGCCGCAGCTGACGGCGCTTCCTGATCGCGCGGCCTGCGCCTTCATGCTGATCGAGTAGCCCGCGAAGCGGGCGTATCGAGATCCACCGTGGTGCAGACGGTGGGTCTCGATACGCCCCTGCGGGGCGACTCGACGAGCATGAGGGGGCCGCTCCGCGGCTGCTCGACCAGAATGCGGCGCTTCCTAGCGCTTCGCGCTCAGCTCCGCGCGGGTGCGCTCGGCCTCGTCCGAGTCCTGGATGGAGGCGATGCCCTCGGTGATCGAGGTGCCGGAGGCCGGGGCCTCGTGCTCGTCCGCGCCGAGGGTGGCCTCGTCGAAGGGGGCGCGGCCGCCGAGCACCTCGCGGACCTGCACCATGTCGATCTGCTTGGTCCAGGTGCCGACGAGGAGGGTGGCGACCGCGTTGCCGGTGAAGTTGGTGACCGCGCGGGCCTCCGACATGAAGCGGTCGATGCCGACGATGACGCCGACGCCGTTGACCAGGTCGGGGCGGAACGACTGCAGACCGCCGGCCAGAGTGGCGAGGCCGGCGCCGGTGACGCCCGCGGCGCCCTTGGAGGCGACCATCATGAAGAGCAGGAGCCCGATCTGCTCCGGGATCGACATCGGAGCGCCGGTCGCCGAGGCGATGAAGAGCGAGGCCATCGTGAGGTAGATCGCGGTGCCGTCGAGGTTGAAGGAGTAGCCGGTCGGGACGGTGATGCCGACGACGGGCTTGGAGACGCCCAGGTGCTCCATCTTGGCGATCAGGCGGGGCAGAGCGGCCTCGGAGGAGGAGGTGCCGACGATGAGCAGGTATTCGCGGGCCAGGTACTTCATCAGCGAGAAGATGCTGACGCCGGTGACCAGGCGCAGCAGCAATCCGAGGATGACGACCACGAAGATCGCGCAGGTGAGGTAGAAGCCGATCATCAGGGTGGCGAGGGCGACGACCGCGCCCCAGCCGGTCTTGCCGACCACCGCGGCGATCGCGCCGAACGCGCCGATCGGGGCGACCCAGAGCACCATCGAGAGGATGCGGAAGACGAGGACCTGGAGCTGCTTGATCGCGCCGAGGATCGGCTGGCCCTTGGCGCCCATCTTCTGCAGCGCGAAGCCGACCAGGAGGGCGACGAAGAGCGTCTGCAGGATGCTGCCGTCCACGAGCGAGGAGAACAGCGAGACCGGGATGATCCCGAGGATGAAGTCGCTGGTCGACTCGGCCTTGAGGTCGCTGGTGTCGTAGGTGGCGCTCGAGATGTCGAGGCCCTCACCCGGGTGCAGGATGTTGCCGACGACGAGGCCGATGGCCAGTGCGAAGGTCGACATCACGATGAAGTAGCCGAGCGCGAGGCCGCCGACCTTGCCGACCGTCGCGGCCTTGGCGATCGAGCCGATGCCGATCACGATGGTGCAGAAGATGATCGGCGCGATCATCATCTTGATGAGTCCCACGAACGCCTTGCCGACGGGCTCGAGCGTCGCGGCGAACGCGGGGGCGACGAGGCCGACGATCACGCCGGCGACGACCGCGATGATCACGGCGATGTAGAGCCAGTGGTTGCGGTCGATCCGCCGGCGGGTCTTCACGGGGGTGAGGGAGGGGCTGAGCCGGTCGGGGCCGCCGGGCGTCTTCGCCATGCGCGTGTCCTGTCTCTTCGTCGAGCTGGGAGGGGGTGAGACGATGCTCGCCCCCGCGGGTCGCCCGGCCGGTGTTGCGTTCATACTGTTCACGGACATCGAGCTGTTCACGGACGTCGAGGTCCAGGTCGCGGACGAGGAGGTCGGATGCCCGGAACGAGCCCCCGCGGCAGCATCGCCGCGCGGCTGTTCGCCGTGCAGCTGATCTGCATCCTCGTGATCGGCGCGATCGCGGTGCTGGTCCTCGCGTTCGACGCCCGCGGGCGCGCCGGCGACGACGCGGCCCAGCGGAGCCTCGTGGTCGCGCGCACGGTCGCCGACAACCCGTTCGTCCTCGACGCGGCGCAGGGCGCGGACCCGTCCGCCTCGCTCCAGCCCTACGCGGAGGAGATCATGGCCGACACCGGCGTCGACTTCCTCACGATCATGAACCCCGACCGCACCCGCTACACCCACCGCGACCGCGCGCAGATCGGCCTGCCGTTCATCGGCACCATCGCCCCGGCACTCGAGGGCCGCACCTTCACCGAGACCTACACCGGCACCCTCGGCCCCTCGGTGCGCGCCGTCGCGCCGATCGAGAGCGCCGACGGCACCGTCGTCGCGCTGGTCTCGGCCGGCGTGACCCTCAGCCGCGTCGACGCCTCCTTCCTCCCCCGCCTGCAGGTCGTCGCCGGCGGCGTCCTCGGCGCGGTGGCGCTCGGCGGCATCGGCTCCTGGCTGCTCGCCCGCTACCTCCGCCGTGTCACGGGAGGCCGGGGGCCCGAGCAGATGAGCCAGGTCTTCGCCTACTACGAGTCGGTGCTGCACTCGGTGCGCGAGGGGCTGCTCCTCGTCGACGACCGCGGGCGGCTGGTGCTCGCGAACGACCACGCGCTCGAGCTGCTCGGCCTCGAGGGCGTGTCGATCCCCGTGCCCGTCGCCGAGCTCGACCTCCCCGACGCCCTGCGCACGGTGCTGCTCGCCGACGAGCCGGTCGCCGACCGCCTGGTCGTGGCGCACGAGCGGATCCTCGTGGTCAACGAGCGGCCGGCCGCCTCCCCCGGTGCCCGGCCGCTCGGCACCGTCACGACGCTCCGCGACCGCACCGAGCTGCAGCGGGTGTCCGGCGAGCTGGAGTCGATGCGCACCCTCTCGGACGCGCTGCGCTCGCAGACCCACGAGTTCTCCAACCGCCTGCACACCATCGCCTCGCTGATCGAGCTCGGGCGGACGGAGGAGGCGCTCTCCTTCGCGGCCGGCGAGCTGAACCTCAGCCAGCGGCTCGCCGACCGGGTGCTCGGCTCGGTGCAGGAGCCGGTGATCGCCGCGCTGCTGCTCGGCAAGGCCGCTCAGGCCCGCGAGCGCGGTGTCGAGCTGCACCTCGAGACGCACCTCGAGCCGGGCGCGCAGGGCTTCGAGCCCGGCGACCTGGTGACCGTGCTCGGCAACCTGATCGACAACGCGCTCGACGCGGCCGCCTCCTCCGCCGCCGACCGCGAGCCGTGGGTCGAGGTCTACCTCGGCCTGGCCGAGGCGTCGGGAGCCGAGGGCGCCGAGCTCGTGCTGCAGGTCTCCGACAGCGGACCCGGCGTCGCGGAGGCGGCCGACGTCTTCGCGCGCGGCTACTCGACGAAGGAGTCCGACGCGTTCGGCCGCGGCATCGGCCTCGCGCTGGTGCAGCAGGTGGTGCAGCGGCTCGGCGGGAGCATCGAGGTGACCCGGCACGTCGGCGCGGTGTTCACGGTGCAGCTGCCGCTGCGGGACCCGGCCGGGGCGCCCCGGTGACCGCCGCGCCGATCCGCGTCCTCGTCGTCGAGGACGAGCCGCTGACCGCGAGCGCGCACGCCGACTACGTCCGGCGCGTCGAGGGCTTCGAGGTCGCGGCGGTCGCCGGCAGCGGCGCGGAGGCGATCCGGGCCCTGCGCGCCGATCCCGCGATCGCGCTGATCCTGCTCGACATGAACCTGCCCGACATGGGCGGGCTCGACCTCTGCCGCGCCGTGCGCACCGCGGGCCTGGACGTCGACGTGATCGCGATCACCGCCGTGCGCGACGCGGCCGTGGTGCGCGCCTCCGTCGCCGCCGGGATCGTGCAGTACCTGATCAAGCCGTTCGTCTTCAGCGTCTTCGCGGCGAAGCTCGCCAGCTACCGCCAGTACCGCGAGCGGATGCACGGCGCCGACGTCGCGAGCCAGCACGAGGTCGACGGCGCCTTCGCCGCGCTGCGGACGTCCAACGCACCCGGGCTGGCGAAGGGACTCTCGGCGGAGACGCTCGACGCGGTGACCGCGCTGCTCGGCCCGGTCGGCCTGTCCGCCGGTGAGCTCGCCGCCCGGCTCGACGTCTCGCGGGTCACCGCGCGGCGCTACCTCGAGCACCTCGCCGACTCGGGCCTCGCCGAGCGGGCCCCGCGCTACGGCTCGCCGGGGCGGCCGGAGCTGGAGTACCGCAGGGTCTGAGCGGCTACTGCGTGTACGACGACAGGAAGTTCCCCAGCCGCTCGATCGCCTCCGAGATCACCCGCTCCTCCGGCAGCGTCACGATCCGCAGGTGATCGGGCGTCGGCCAGTTGAAGCCGGTGCCGGGCACCAGCAGGATGTGCTCCGCGAGCAGCAGGTCGTAGACGAGCCGCCCGTCGTCGCGGATCTCGTGCACCTCCGGATCGAGCCGCGGGAACGCGTAGAGCGCCCCCATCGGCAGCTCGCAGGAGACGCCGGGGATCGCCTGCAGCCCCTTCCAGGCGGCGTCGCGCTGGCGCCGCAGCCGCCCGCCCGGCGCGATCAGCGCCTCGATCGACTGCACGCCCGAGAGCGCCGCCTGCACCGCGTACTGCCCCGGCACGTTGGGGCAGAGCCGGGTCGAGGCGAGCAGGGTGATCCCCTCGAGGAACCCCGCGGCGTGCTCGCGCGGCCCGGTGATCGCGAGCCAGCCGGAGCGGTAGCCCGCGACGCGGTAGGTCTTCGACAGCCCGTTGAAGGTGAGGCAGAGCTGGTCGGGCGCGAGCGACGCCAGCGGGATGTGCTGGGCGTCGTCGTAGAGGATCCGGTCGTAGATCTCGTCGGCGAGCAGCAGCAGCGAGTGCTCCTCGGCGAGCGCCACGATCCCCTCGAGCACCTCGCGGGTGTAGACGGCGCCGGTGGGGTTGTTGGGGTTGATCACGACGATCGCCTTGGTGCGCGCGGTGATCTTCGAGCGGATGTCCTCGAGGTCGGGCTGCCAGCCGTCGTCCTCCGCGCAGCGGTAGTGCACCGCGGTGCCGCCGGCGAGGCTCGTCATCGCCGTCCAGAGCGGGTAGTCGGGCGCCGGGATCAGCACCTCGTCGCCGTCGTCGAGCAGCGCCTGCAGCGTCATCGTGATCAGCTCGGACACCCCGTTACCGAGGAACACCCACTCCGGATCCACCGGCGGGAAGCCGGGGACCTCCTCGTAGCGGTAGGTCACCGCGAGGCGGGCCGAGAGGATCCCCCGGCTGTCGCTGTAGCCGTGCGCGCTGGGCATCGCGGCGATCATGTCGCGGACGATCTGGTGCGGCGCCTCGAAGTCGAAGCCGGCCGGGTTGCCGGTGTTCAGCTTGAGGATGCGGTGCCCCTCGCTCTCCAGCCGCGACGCCTCCACGAGCGCCTTGCCGCGGATCTCGTAGAGGACGTTGCGGAGCTTGGAGGACTGCTCGAGGGGGCGCGGCGGGGTCATCGGTCCAGTATTCACCGGCCGACGACCCCGAGCGCCGGTCAGCCCCTCGTGGCGCGGACCGCGGCGGCGATCTCCTCCTCGATGAGGTCGTAGTTGATCGCGGCGGCGACGCGCAGGCCGTCGGCGGCCGCCGCCATCACCTGCGACATCGGCTCCACCAGCGAGCCGGCGGCGAAGACCCGCGGCGCGGTGGTGCGGCCCATCGGGTCGACGGTGAGGTGCCGGGCGGCGCCGGAGGGGTGGTCGACGAGCTCGAGGCCGAGGCCGTCGGGCAGGTTGCCCTCGACGCGGGGGCCGACGACCAGCGCGTCGAGCTCGATCCGGCGGCCGTCGACGACGACGCCGACCAGGCGGTCGTCCTCGACGAGGACCTCGGTGACGGCGCCGTCGATCAGCTCGATGCCGCGGGCGGCGAGTCCCTCGGCCTCCTCCGCCCCCGGCGCGAAGACGCCGTTCGTGAGGATCGACAACCGGTCGCTGAGCTGGCGGAACATCTGCGCCTGGTGGCCGGAGAAGCCGCTGCCGAGCACCGCGATCCGGCGCCCGCGCACCTCGAAGCCGTGGCAGTACGGGCAGTGCAGCACGTCGCGGCCCCAGCGCTCGGCGAGCCCCGGGATCCCGGGCAGGCGGTCGGTGGAGCCGCTGGCGAGCAGCAGGCGGCGGGCGCGGAGCACGGTGCCGTCGGCGAGGGTCGCGGTGACGCCGCCGTCGGCGGTCGAGGCCGACACGATCCGCCCCGGGACGACGCGCACTCCGTAGCCCTCGGCCTCGATCCGGGCGAGGCGGGCGAGCTCGACCGGCGCGGTGCCGTCGCGGGTGAGCACGTTGTGGGCGCCGGGTGAGGGCGCGTTGCGGGGCGGCCCGCCGTCGACGACGAGCACGTCGCGGAGGCTGCGGCCGAGGGCGGTGGCGGCGGCGAGGCCGGCGAAGGAGGCGCCGGCGATGAGGACGTCGGGGAGGTCTGAAGCGGTCATGTCCCGAGCATCCGGCGGCGGCGGCGGTCCGTCGAGGATCCGTGCCGTTCCAGCACGACCGCGCGGCCCGCGTGCCAGGATCGGGGCATGCACCCCGAGCACGACACTCCCTCCGACGACGAGATCGTCGCCGCTGTCGGACCGCGGCTGAAGCGCCTCCGCCTGCGCCGCGACCGCACGATCGCCTCGCTCGCCGCGGAGACCGGCATCTCCGCGAGCACGCTCTCCCGTCTGGAGAGCGGCGGCCGGCGCGCGACGCTCGAGCTGCTGCTCCCGATCGCCCGCGCCCTCGGCACGCCGCTCGACGAGCTGGTCGGCGCCGCGCCCGAGGACCCGCGCGTGCACGGCCGGCCGTTCACCCGGCACGGGATGCGGATCCAGCCGCTCAGCCGCGACGCCGGCGCCCTGCAGGCCTTCAAGACCACGATCCCCGCCGGACCGATCCCCGCGCCGGAGCAGCAGCGCACCCACGAGGGCTTCGAGTGGCTCTACGTCCTCAGCGGGCGGCTCCGGCTGCGGCTCGGCGAGCACGACATCGTCCTGCCGGCGGGCGAGGCCGCGGAGTTCGACACCCGGGTGCCGCACTGGTTCGGCCGGGCCGACGAGCAGCAGGTCGAGTTCCTCAGCCTGTTCGGGCGCCAGGGCGAGCGGATGCACGTCCGCGCGTCGACGCGGCGCTGAGACGGCGGCGCTGAGGGCGGCGGCTCAGCTCTCGCCGAGCACCTCGCGGACGAAGCCGGTCGTCTTCGCACGCAGGGTCGCGATCCGCTCGGCCTTCGCCGCCTCGACGTCGAAGCCGACGTAGGCGACCGAGGGCCGGGTGCGGACGTTCGCCGAGCACTGGAAGTCCGCGCAGACCAGCGTGCCGAGGGTGTCGCCCGCGCGCCCGGCCGGGCCGGCCTTCTTCGCGCCGAAGAAGACCACGTCGTTGGGCAGGCGGATGTCGCGGCACCAGGAGCACTGCGCCCGCGAGCGCGGGTTCGCGTCGGCCTGGCGGAGCAGGACGCCCACCAGCCGGTCCTCGAGCGGCACGACGACGTAGGCGCGGCGGCCGATCTTCTTGTCGCGCCAGCCGAGATGGTCGAACGACTCCCAGTCGAGGTCGTCGAAGCCGGCGGGGAGCGAGAGATCCGCGACCTCCTTGCGTGAGGCGTTCACGAAGGAGTCGCGGATCTGCTGGTCGGTGAGGGCGCGCATGTCCTCTCCAGCCTAATCAGCCGAGGTGCGCGACGGCCTCCCGCGGAGCCTGCGCGAGGAACTGCTCCCTCTTGATCCGGATCATCGTGAACGCGATGACCGCGGCGAGCACCAGGCCGACGGCCGCCGCGACGAACACCGCGGAGTAGCCGTCGACGAAGGCGACCGGCGAGGACTGCTCCCCCGCGACTCCGGCGTAGATCGTGGTGAAGACGGAGAGGCCGATCGAGCCGCCGATCTGCATCGCGGCGTTGGCGGTCGCTCCCGCGGCACCGGCGTCGTGGCCGGCGATCCCGGTCAGCGCCACGTTCTGCACCGGCACGAAGATCATCGCCATGCCGACGCCGAGCAGGATCAGGCCGGGCAGCACCTGCACGAGGTAGGAGCCGTCCGCGGTGATGCGGCTGAGGTAGAGCAGGCCGGCGGCCGCGATCAGCGGGCCGACGATCATCAGCAGGCGCGGCCCGACGGTCGGCAGCAGCTTGGTGGCGATGCCCGCGACGATCATGATCGTGACGGTCATCGGGAGGTTGGCGAGGCCGGCCTCGAGCGGCGCGAGGCCGAGCACGAGCTGCAGGTGCAGCGTGAGGTAGAGGGTCGAGCCGATCATGACGCTGCCGACGATGGCCTGGATCAGGAACGCGCCGCCGCGGATGCGGTCGGTGACGATGCGCAGGGGCAGCAGGGGGTGGTCGGAGCGGGCCTGGATGCGGACGAAGACCGCGAGCAGCAGGACACCGGCGAGCAGGAAGCCGAGGGTGTCGACGCGGAGCCAGCCCTGCTCGGCGAGCGTGAAGCCGTAGACGAGGCTCGCGAGGCCGAGCGCGACGGTGATCGTGCCGGCGATGTCGAAGCGGTTGCGGCCCTCGGCGCGGCTCTCGGTCACCAGCAGCGCGCCGGCGACGACGCCGACCAGCACGACGGGGACGTTGACCAGGAGGCACCAGCGCCAGTCGGCGAACTCGGTGAGCAGACCGCCGAGGACGAGGCCGACCGCGGCGCCCGCTCCGGCGACCGCGCCGAAGACCGCGAAGGCGGTGTTGCGCTCGCGCCCGCCCGGGAAGGAGACGGTGAGCAGCGCGAGGGCGGCCGGGGCGAGCAGCGCGGCGAAGGCGCCCTGCAGACCGCGGGCGGCGATCAGCTCGGTGCCGGAGGAGGCGACGCCGCCCCAGGCCGAGGCCGCGCCGAAGCCGACCATGCCGATGAGGTAGGTGCGCTTGCGGCCCGTGTAGTCGGCGATGCGGCCGCCGAGCAGGAGGAGGGCGCCGAAGGCGAGTGCGTAGGCGGTGACGACCCACTGGCGCTCGACGTCGGTGAGGCCGAGGTCGGCCTGCGCGGCGGGCAGGGCGATGGTGACGATCGTGCCGTCGAGGACGACGACGAGCTGGGTCATCGCGAGGATCACGAGGACCCACCAGCGGCGGGAGGAGGAGGGCGCGGGCATTGCTGAGCCTTTCGAAGCGGAGGGAGCGGGACCGGCGGGTCCGGATCCGAGCCGCGTCTCTGGGGCTGAACCACCCCAACTGGTTGGTTGGGCATCGACGAGTGTACAGTTCGAGCGCCCGGAGGTGTGAGCGTGAGCGAGAAGAAGATCGAGCACGATGCGGCGGTCCCCGCCCGCGAGCGCATCCTCCGCGCCGCGACGGCCGAGTTCGCCGAGCACGGCTTCGCCGGAGCGCGCGTCGACCGGGTCGCCGCGGCGGCAGGCCTGAACAAGGAGCGGCTCTACGCCTACTACGGCGGCAAGCGCGGCCTGTTCGTCTCGACCGTGGTCGGCGCCCTGGAGGCGCTCGACGCGACACTGCTCGCCGAGGCGGCCGACCTGCCGGACCTCGCCGGCCGGATGTTCGACCACGTCTGGGACCGCCCCGAGTTCCTCCGCCTGCTCACCTGGGCACGACTCGAGGGCGGCGGCGTCTGGGAGGAGGCGGGCGAGCGCCTCGGCAGCCGACCCGCTCCCGAGGCCCGCGTGCTCGAGTGGCAGCAGGCGGGGATCGTCGACGCGAGCTGGTCGGCGGAGGACCTCTTCATCGCCCTGCTCGGGCTCTGCGAGATCTGGCACCTGACGCCGTTCGCCCAGCGCGGGGGTGACGGCACCCGCGAGCGCCGCCGCGCCTTCGTCGTGCACGTGGCGGCGCTGGTGGGGTCGCCGGCCGACGGGCCGACCGGGGTCAGTCCGCGGTCGTGAGCCGCTCGAGGTAGCCGGCGAAGGCGAGCAGATCGGCCTCGGGCCAGCTGCTCAGGGCCTCCTGCATCCACTGGCGCTGCTGCCCGCCCAGGTCCCCCATCCGCTCGCGGCCGTGCTCGGTGAGCGTGAGGAAGCGGGCGCGGCCGTCGGCCGGGTCGGGGGCGGTCCCGACCAGCTCCAGCGCGCAGAGCTGGCGGATCTGCCGGCTGATCACGCTGCGGTCGACGCCGAGGCGCTCGGCCGCGACGCTCGAGTGCACGGGACCGCAGCGCTCCAGCATCCGGAGCAGCCGCAGCCCGAACGGCGGGAGCCCGGGGTCGATGCTCGCCGCCGCGTCGCGCACGGCCGTCCGGACCTGCACGGCGAGCGCAGTGATCTGCTCCTCGACCTGGAGCAGCGCGCTCGCCGGGGCGGCGGTCGGGACGGCCGGTGCGGCGGTCATCAGGGGCGCTCGGCCACGTCGATCGCGCCGGTGGTGGTCGCGGCGTGCCGGGCGTGGGCGACGGGAGCCGCGTGGCGGCCGTGCGAGCTGTCGTCGTGGACGGCGTCCTCCGCGTGCACCGCGCTGTCGCTCCGGACGCTCTGCCCGACCGGGCGCAGGCCCGCCTGGCCGTCGGAGGCCGCGATCAGCGCGTCCTCCGCGCCGGCGACGACGCCCGAGGGCTCCGTCTTGCGCTGCACGGCGTTCATCGTGCCGAGCGGCGCGTTCGGCAGCAGCAGGACCGCGATCAGCGTGATGACGGCGAGCGGGATGCTGTAGAGGAAGACGTCGCCGACGCCGATGCCGTAGGCGCTCTCGACCACGACGCGCACGGCGTCCGGGAGCGTGTTGACCTGCGGGATCGTGCCGCTGCCGAGCGCCTGGGCGGCGATCGCCTGGTCGGCCGGCGCGAGGCCGGCGATGCCGGTCTTGATGTGGTCGGCGATCACCGTGCCGAGCATCGAGCCCAGCACCGAGACGCCCACGGTGCCGCCGAGGCTGCGGAAGAAGGTGACCGCGCTGGTCGCGACGCCGAGGTTCTTGATGTCGATCGAGTTCTGCACGACGAGCACCAGGTTCTGCATCAGCATGCCCAGGCCCGCGCCGAGGATCGCCATGAAGACGCCCACCAGCACGAGGTTCGTGTCGTAGCGCAGGGTGCTGAGCAGGAAGGTGCCGACGACCGCGAGCACGCCGCCGGTCACCATGATCGCCTTCCACTTGCCGGTGCGCGAGATGATCCCGCCGAAGATGGTGGACGCGATCAGCAGTCCGGCCATCATCGGGATCGTCAGCAGACCCGACTGGGTCGGCGTGGCACCGCGCGAGAGCTGCATGTACTGCGCGAGGAAGACCGCGACGCCGAACATCGAGACGCCGACCGAGATGCTCGCCACGACGGCGAGGCTGAAGGTGCGGTTCTTGAACATCCCCATCGGGATGATCGGCTCGGCGACGGTGAGCTCGGTGATCACCGCGGCGACCAGCAGCACGACGGAGCCGCCGACCATGACCGCGGTCTCCCACGAGGCCCACTCGAAGTTCTTGCCGGCCAGCGAGACCCAGATCAGCAGCAGCGAGACGCCGCCGGCGATGAGGACCGCGCCGAGGTAGTCGATCTTGACCGTGCGCTTGGGGTGCGCGGGGAGGCGCAGCGTCACCTGGAGCAGGATGATCGCGACGATCGCGACGGGCAGCGCGATGAAGAAGTTCCAGCGCCAGCCGAACGCGTCGGTGACGACGCCGCCGAGCAGCGGGCCGCCGACGGTGCCGATGGCCATCACGCCGCCGAAGAGGCCGGCGTACTTGCCGCGCTCCCGGGGGCTGATGATGTCGGCCATGATGATCTGGCTCAGCGCGGCGAGTCCGCCGGCGCCGAGGCCCTGGAAGACGCGGAACACGATCAGCATGTTCGTGTCCTGCGAGAACCCGGCCGCGGCCGAGCCGATCACGAAGATCGCGAGCGCGAGCTGGATGAGCAGCTTGCGGTTGAAGAGGTCGGCGAACTTGCCCCAGAGCGGGGTGGAGACGGTGGTCGCGAGCAGCGTCGCGGTGACGACCCAGGTGTAGGCGTTCTGGTCGCCCTTGAGGTCGGAGATGATCAGCGGCAGCGAGGTCGACACGACCGTGCCCGCGAGGATCGAGACGAACATGCCCAGCAGCAGTCCGCTGAGGGATTCGAGCACCTGGCGGTGGGACATGGCCCCGTCGGGGCCGGTGGGGGTGGTGCGCTCTTCTCGAGTGCGCGTGCGCTCTGCGCGGGACATACGGCTCCTTGTTCACGTGCGGCACCGGTGGCGATGCGGCGGTACTAGTTGACAGCGGTCAACTATTGACCGAGTGCAACTATATAGCCGAGCGAGGTGTTTTGGCCAGTGCTGTGCCGAGGTACTTTGGCGGGGCTGTCAGCGGGCGATGCCGCGCCGGCGGAGCAGCAGGACCGCCGTCACGACCGCGGCCGCGAGCGCGACGAGGACCGCGACGCCGAGCGGCGAGCCGGCCGCGGCGCCGATCACCGCCCAGAGCACGGCGAAGCCGACTGTCGCGTAGATCAGCGCCCAGGCCGCGCAGCCCGGCAGCATCGCGAGCAGGTAGACGCCGAAGCGCATGCGGGCCGCTCCGGCCGCCGCGTTGATCATCGTCTGGAGTCCGACGGTGAGGAAGCTCACGGTGACCGCGGGCGCGCCGTAGCGGGCGAGCAGTGCCGACGCGCGCTTCAGCGCCGGGGACTCCAGCCACCGCCCCCACCGCCGCGAGGCCGCCCCGGTGACGACCGCCCGCGCGACCCAGTACGTCGCCTGCGCCCGCACCAGCACGATGACGAACAGCGCCGCGAGCAGTTCCGCGAACCCCAGCTCGTCCAGGAAGGCGGGCATGCGGCGCCTCCCTCTCCTCGCTCGGCAGAAGGCAAGGCTACCCTTCCCTCCCCCGCGCCGAGTCATGCTGGTCGAGCAGCCCCGCAGGGGCGCATCGAGACCCGCCGCCCTCAGCAGGGCGGGTCTGCAGACTCGTCCGTCTGACGCGGGTGGATCTCGGTACGCCCGCTCCGCGGCCTACTCGATCAGCATGGAGCGGTCCGCTCCGCGGCCCGCCCGATCAGCATGATGTGGCGCTCGTGCGCGCCGGCGCGCCTTTCGTGCTGGTCGAGCAGCCCCGCAGGGCGTATCGAGACCCGCCGTGATCAGGCGCGGACCCGCCGTGATCGCGCGGGTGCCCGGCGCGGCTCCGACCCCGCCCCTAGGCTCGACGCATGGACAACATCGATCGGAAGATCCTCGATCTGCTGCGCCAGAACGCCCGCGCGGGCTACGGCGACATCGGCGGTGTCGTGGGGCTGTCCGCGTCCGCCGTGAAGCGCCGGGTCGACCGGCTGGTGGCCGACGGCGTCATCCGCGGCTTCACGATCAAGGTCGACCCCGCCGTCGACGGCATGGCCACCGAGGCCTACGTCGAGCTGTTCTGCCGCGGCACGGTCGCCCCCGACGAGCTGCGCCGCATCCTCTCGGCCGTCCCCGAGGTCGTCGACGCGGGCACGGTCACCGGCTCGGCCGACGCGATCGTGCACATCCGCTCGCGCGACATCCCGAGCCTCGAGCTCGCCCTCGAGAAGGTGCGCATCGCGCCGAACGTCGACCACACCCGCTCCGCGATCGTGCTCTCCCGCCTGATCCAGCGCGGCGAGGCCTAGCAAGAGCGCTCCCGCCTCAGTGCGAGCGGCCCGCGACCACGTCGGCGAGCGTTGCGAGCGGTGACGTCGTCGCCCGGCCCCGCGCCTCCGCCGCGTCGGCCAGGCCGTAGGCGCGGTAGAGCGACGTGACCGCCAGCCAGCGCAGCGGCTCCGGCTCCCACGGCCGCACCCGGTGGCCCACCCACGGCAGCTCGGTGAGCGCCGTGCTCTCGCCGAGCACGAGGTCGCGCAGCGTGCGCCCGGCGAGATTCGTCGCAGTGACGCCGGTGCCGACGAAGCCGCCCGCCCAGCCGAGACCGGTGGCGCGGTCGAGCCCGACGGTCG
Organism: Rathayibacter sp. VKM Ac-2929; assembly: GCF_022815495.1. Taxonomy (NCBI): domain Bacteria; kingdom Bacillati; phylum Actinomycetota; class Actinomycetes; order Micrococcales; family Microbacteriaceae; genus Rathayibacter; species Rathayibacter sp. VKM Ac-2929. The sequence continues at coordinate 249,065 of NZ_JALGRV010000005.1, read as the reverse complement.
CGTGCCAGTCACGCGGGACACCGAGCACGCCGGACCAGACGTGCTCGATCCCGACGCCGCGCAGCACCGGGAAGAACCGCTCGAGGATCTCGCGCAGCCGGCCGACCGTGCGCGGGTCGGTCGCCCCGTCCCGGTCGATCCGGGAGCCGAAGCGGTAGGGCACGCCCCGCCCGCCGATCGCGATCCGGTCGTCGGCCGTCCGCTGCGCGTACATGTAGGCGTGCGCCGCGTCGCCGAGGGTCTCGCGGCCGGCCCAGCCGATCTCGTCCCAGACCTCGGGCGCGAGCGGCTCGGTCGCGATCAGCGACGAGTTCATCGGCAGCCACTCGCGGTGGTGGCCGGAGAGCCCGGCGGTGAAGCCCTCGGTCGCGCGCAGCACGATCGGCGCGCGGACGACCCCGCGGGGTGTGACGGCCGCGCCGGGTCGGATCTCCTCCACCCGGGTGTCCTCGAAGATCCGCACGCCCAGCGCCTCGACCGTGCGGGCGAGCCCGGCCGCGAGCTTCGCGGGGTGCAGGCGCGCGCAGTGCGGGTGCCAGAGGCCCGCCGACGCGCCGCTGACCGCGATCCGCGCGGTCGTCTCCCGCTCGTCGAGCAGCTCGACGTCGGTGTGAGCGCGGGCACGGGCCGCCGCCGCGGTGGCCAGGAGCCGGGCCCGCTGCGCCTCGCCGCGCGCCACCTGGAACTCGCCGCCCTTGACGATGTCGGCGTCGATCCCCTCGGCGGCCGCGGCCGCGATCACCTCGTCGACCGTCTCGTTCATCGCGAGCTGGAAGCGGTCGACCGCCTCGCTCCCGTGGGTCCGGGAGTAGGAGGCGACGCCGCCGGTGATCTCGTTGGTCAGCCAGCCGCCGTTGCGACCGGAGGCGCCGAAGCCGGCGAAGCGCTGCTCGAGGATCGCGATCCGCAGCGACGGGTCGGCCTTCGCGAGCGAGTACGCCGTCCACAGGCCGGTGTAGCCGGCGCCGACGATGCAGACGTCGACATCGAGCGGACCGGGAAGCGCGGCCCGGGGCGTGGAACGACCGAGGGAGGCCCACCAGAACGACACGTCGCCGTTGATCACAGTGGGCCTCCCCCGGTCTCGCGGATCTCAGCGGGCGAGAGTCCCGCGAAGGATCAGAGTCCCGAGCTCGGGAACGTCTGCATCATCTCCGAGAACAGCGCCGCGGTCCAGCCGATCGCGATGATGAAGGAGACCGCCACCACGCCGAGGAAGATCCACAGCGGCAGCAGGCCCCCGCCGGTCACGCGCTTCACGACGACGCTGCGCCCGATCACGTAGACGTACGGAGCGGCGAGGAACGCCCAGGCCCAGTGGAACGGGCGCTGCACGCCGGCCTTCTTCAGCTGCCGGTAGTCGAGGAACGCGAAGACGACCTCGGCCGCGTAGATCAGGAAGCCGACGACCTGGACGGCGCCGAGCCCGACGAGGTAGGCGGTCGACATCCCCATCGAGGCTCGCGGTCCGTAGGTCGACGAGACCGCCGAGTCGGCGATGGCCCCCGGCGAGAGCAGGAAGATCGACAGCGCCGACAGCAGCGGCAGGAGCACGACGACCCAGATCCACGGGGTGCTGGTGACGATGCTCGGGTCGCGCGGCTGCGGCGCGGGGCGGCCGGCATAGGCGGGCTGCTGGCCGGGCTGCTGGCCGTACTGCTGCGGGTACTGCTGGCTGTACTCCTGTGACGGCTGCTGGCCGTACTGGGGCTGCTGGCCGTACTGGGGCTGCTGGCTGTACTGCGGCTGCTGAGCGTACGGCTGCTGCGGCGTCTGCTCGCCGTACCGCGGCTGCTGCGGGATCTCGCGCTCGGGCGCGGACTGACCGGACGCCGACTGCCCGTAGCTCGTGGCCTGGCCGCTCGAGGTCTCGCCGTAGGCGGGCCCGGAGACGGGCGGCACGATCGGCGCCTGCGGCGCCGCGGGCGGCTGCGGTGCGTTCTGCGCAGCGGGAGGGGTCGGGGCAGCGGGAGCCGCGGCGGGGGCGTCGCGCAGCGAGTCGGTCCAGCCCTGGCCGTCCCACCAGCGCTGGCGCGGTGAGCCCGCGGGATCCGGGTACCAGCCGGCGCGCGGTCCGGAGGCCGAGGCAGCGCCCCGCTCCTGCTCGCCGTTCCGGTCGTCGCCGTGCTCGTTGCCGCCCTGGTCGTCCGTCATCGCGTCCTCCGCTCCCCTTCGGGCGCTCTGCCCGCCATCGGAGACGAGCGTATCGCCGCGATCCCCGGTCGCACCTGGGCGCGGCCTTGCCGCGGCCTCTGCCGCGCCTGAGCGGACGCCGTGCGCCCACCTCCGCCAGGATGGACGGATGCCGCACCTCCTCCGCGCCCGCGCCCTGCTCTTCGACATGGACGGCACCCTCGTCGACTCCACCGCGATCGTGGAGACGATCTGGCGCTCCTTCGCCGAGCGCTTCGCCCTCGACCCCGCCGTCGTCCTCGGCGCCGTGCACGGGGTCCGCGCGGAGGACAGCGTCCGCCGCTTCGCTCCCGCGGGCAGCGACGTCGCCGGGATCGTCGACGAGCTGAACGCCTACGAGCTCGAGCACACCGAGGGCACGGTCGAGATCCCCGGCGCCGTCGCCTTCCTCGCCGCGCTTCCCCGCGACCGCGTCGCGCTGGTCACCTCGGCGAGCCCCGCGCTGGCCGCCGGTCGCCTCGCCGCCGCGGGCGTCCCCTCCCCCGCCGCCGTCGTCACCGCCGACGACGTCGTGCACGGCAAGCCGGCCCCCGACGGCTACCTCGCCGCCGCCGGACTCCTCGGGGTCGACCCGGCCGACGCGGTCGTCTTCGAGGACGCCGAGGCCGGGATCCTCGCGGGTCTCGCCGCCGGCATGCGCGTCGTCGTCGTCGGCGCGCACGAGTCCGAGACCACCCGCGGGCTCCCGCGGATCCCGCACTACTCCGACGCGGGCGTCGAGCGCGACGGCGACGAGCTGGTGCTCACCCTGCCCTGAGCCGGCACGCGCCTCCGGAGCTCAGTACCGGATCGCGTCGATCACCTTCACCCGGACCGCCACGATCGCGGGCACGAGCCCGGCCAGCGCGCCCACGAGCGTCGCCGCCCCGAGCCCCAGCAGCGCCGCCTCGACCGGGAACGGCGGGATGTCGCTGATCCCGTTCTCCTTGACGAGCGCGACCGTCCACGGGTTCGTCACCAGGATCACCGCGATCGTCACGCCGACCACGCCGGCGACGACCGTCGCGACGACGCTCTCCATCATGATCGAGAAGAAGATCCGCCCCGAGGAGGCGCCGAAGCTGCGCCGGATGCCGATCTCGCGGATCCTCTGCCGCACGGTGACGAGCGCGATGTTGAGCAGTCCGAGCGCGCCGAGCGCCAGCACGAGGCCGGCGACACCGCCGATCACCCAGGTCAGCACCGCGAACGGGTCGGAGTCGTAGCTGAGGTAGTCCTGCCGGTAGACGTCCGCCTCGAAGCCCGGGCCGAGGGCCGCGGTGACGTCGCGCTTGACGGCCTCGATCAGCGGGTCCGCGATCTCGAGCGGCACCCACATCTCGTAGTTCGGCAGCTGCGGCCCGCCGAACGCGGGGTCCGCCTCGGGCGCGACGGCCGAGTAGGCGTCGACGAGCATCATCGCGCTCGGAGTGGTGTCGTACTGGTTCGAGGGCGTCACCCCGATCACGACCGCGGTCGTGTCGTGCTCGCCGCCGAGGAGGGTCGCGGTCGGGTGGGTCCGCAGGTCCGGGCGCCCGAGGCGGTCCCAGAAGACCTCGTTGATCACGAGAGCGGGAGCGAGCCGCCGCTCGTCGCCCTCGGCGAACCAGCTGCCGCTCGTCAGCTCCACCCGGTGCATCTCCGCGTAGGGCTGGTCGACCGCGGTGATCCCGACGTCGACCGCGCCGTCGGTGAACTGGACGCGGGTGCCGCCGTAGGTCGTGCGGCTCGCGTAGTCGATGCGGTAGCGCTCGAGCACCTTCTCCCAGGCGTTCTGCATCACGACCGGGTCGACGACGCCCTCGGGGCCGGTCGTGTAGGCGCTGATGTAGAGGCTCGCGGGCCGGCCGCCGCTGCGCTCCGAGACCTCGATGTTCGCCTGCCGGGCGATCCCGCCCGCGGCGACGACGCCGGTGAGCGCCGCGACGGCCACCGCCACGCCGATCAGCGAGAGCAGCACGCGGCCGCGGTGGATCCGCAGCTCGGTCCACGCCTCGACGATCGCGCCGACGACGCCGGTGAGGCCGCCCATCAGTGCCGCCCCGAGCTCGTCGCGGGGGCGGCGGTCGCGGACGTCGAGGCGCTGAGCCTGCCGTGGTCGAGCCGGTAGTGCCGCTCGGCGCGCGCCGCGATCGCCGGGTCGTGGGTGATGGTGACCAGGGCCGAGCCGGACTCCTGGGCGATCTCGTCGAGCAGGCTCATCACGCTCTCCCCGGTGTCGGTGTCGAGCGCGCCGGTCGGCTCGTCGGCGAGGATCAGCCGCGGACGGCGGACGAGAGCGCGCGCGATGGCGATCCGCTGCTGCTCGCCGCCGGACATCCGGCCGGGCATCGAGTCGACCCGGTGCCCCAGCCCGACCCGCTCCAGCATCTCGGCGGCCAGCGACGCCCGCCGCCAGAACTCGGTGCCGGTCGCGTAGAGCAGCGGCGTCATCACGTTCTCGCGGGCGGTGCGGCCCTCGAGCAGATTGAACTGCTGGAAGATGAAGCCGATGCTGCCGCCGCGGATCCGCGCGCGGGCCCGCGAGGAGAGCGACTCGGTGGGCTTCCCCTCGAGCAGCATCCGCCCCTCGGTCGGCTCGTCGATCAGGCCGAGGATGTTCAGGAGCGTCGACTTGCCGGAGCCGCTGCGGCCGACGACCGAGACGTGGTCGCCCTCGCCGACCTCCAGGTCGACGCCGTCGAGTATCGTCAGCGGGGGTGCGTCGGGCAGGGGGACGACCTTGCGGATCCCCTCGAGCCGCAGGATCGTGCGCTTCCCGTCGGTCACGAGCCCGTCCGTCACGAGCAGTACACCGAGCCGTCGGCGTTCTGCACGCAGTTCCCCTCGAGCTGCTCGCCCTCGCCCGCGGCGGCGCCCGGCACGAACTGCAGGATCTCGGCGCCCTCGTCCACGCCGCCGGTGACCTCGATGCTGATCCCGTCGGTGAGGCCGAGGGTGACCGGGACCTCCTCGGTCGAGCCGTCCTCGGCGAGGCGGTAGACGACGCCCGACTCGGCGGTGCCCTCGACGGCGGTGGTCGGCACGACGAGCACGTTCTCGGCGAGGCCGCCCGCGAGGGTGACGGTGGCGGCGAGGCCGGGGAACACGGTCACCTCGCCCGGGACCTGGCAGCGGAAGCTGGTGCCGGATCCGCCGGTCGCGCCCGTGCCGCCGGTCTCGCCCGCGGGCGTCTCGCCTTCGCCGGCGAGCGGGGTGGTGATGGTGAGCCCGGTGCAGGTGAAGGCGGCCGGCCCGCCGGTGACGGCGATCTGCGCCTCGGTCGGCCGGTTCTGGATCCGGTAGAGCTGCTCGGCGTCGATCGAGCCGGTGACGGCGTAGGTCGGCGGGGCGACCTGGCCCGTGACCTCGCCGACCGCGACGGCCTGGTCGTGGATGACGCCGAGGGCGCTGAGCACGCCGGCGGCCGGCGCGTAGACGCGCTCGAAGCGGACGGAGGGCGGCGGCTGGGTGACGGTGACCAGGCCGTCGGCGCCGGTGGTCTCGACGGGATCGCGCACGGTCTCGACGCGGATGTCGTAGATGAGGTCGCCCGAGGCGACGGTCGCGCCCTGGGTGATGTAGACGTCGTCGACGGTGCCGACGGCGGTCGCCTTGACCGGCACGGCCGGGTCGGCGGCGACGGTGCCCTGGAGCGTGAGGTCGTTGGTGACGGTGCCGCGGCCGACGACGACGGTCGGCTCGGTCAGCTCACCGGTGGGGACGGTCGGGTCGGCCTCGGCGGACCCGTCCGGGAAGAACGCGATCTTGACCAGCGCGACCGCGACGGCCCCGATGACCACCAGCCAGAGGATCGGGAACACCCATCGTCGAACCGCACCCATGTCTGTCCCCCGACTCCGGCGCCCGTGCGCCCTGCGGCACTCCCCCGTGGCGCGCCGATCGGCAGCCTATCGACCGCATGACGCACCGCGCGTCAGCCGCTGTGACTACTCCGGGGGCGGACGCCCCACCCCTCCGCCGTCGTGGTGCAGGAGCCCGCCCAGCGGCACTCATGCTGATCGAGTAGCCCGCGCAGCGGGCGTATCGAGATCCACCGGCGTCAGAAGTCGAGCTTCGCGACGACCGCAGCGACGCGGCGCGCCCGCGTCTCAGCGGCCTTCGCGCCCTCGACGGCGGTGACGTGGGCCTTCCGCGCACTCGGCGAGAGGGCGTCGAAGGCGGCGGTGGCTCCGGCCGCGCTCAGCGCCACGGCGAGGTCCTCCGGCACGGCGACCGTGCGCGGGGCGGAGTCGAGCTCGAGATCGACCTCGATCGCGTCCCCGCCGGCCAGACCGGTCGCGGCGCGCTTCTCCGACGAGAAGGAGATCAGCGCACGGCCGCCCATCGCGCCGACCGTGCCCCGGAAGGCGTAGCCGTTGACGACGACGCTCACCGCGGGCCGCTTGCCGCCGCCGAGGGCGTCGAGCACCTCGAGCGGCACCTCGATGCCGGTGTTGTTGCCGATCTGGAAGAGCGTCGTCGTGTAGCGCACGGGACGAGGATGGCACGCGATGGGGATGCCCGCCAGGGGCTCAGCAGTCGCGGTCGGCCGGGTCCTCGCCGTCCTGCCGGCCGGGATCGCCGAGCGCCGAGCGCACGGCGTCGACGGTCATCCGGCCCTCCGGATCGAGGCGGGTGAGCATCCGCGTCATGATGTCGGCGAGCTGCGGGATCTGCTCCGCGTCGAGCGGGTCGATGACGTCGGCGAGCACCGTCGCGACGTGACCCGGGGCCGTGTCGACGATCTTCTGCAGCCCGGCATCCGTGAGCACCGCGTTGGTCGCGCGCCCGTCGGTCGGGCACGGCCGGCGCTCCAGGTAGCCGCGGGCGACGAGCCGGGTGACGACGTGCGAGAGCCGCGGGAGGGTGGCGTTCGTGCGGGCGGCGAGCGTCGTCATCCGCAGGGCCCGGTCGGGCGCCTCCGACAGCATCGCGAGCGTCATGTACTCGAAGTGCGTCAGCCCCGCGTCGCGCTGCAGCTGGGTGTCGAGCGCGCCGGGCAGCAGCTCGACCACCGCGACGAACCGCAGCCACGCCGCCAGCTGCTCCTGCGTGAGCCAGCGCGTACCCGCCGCACCCGCCGCTCCCCCGTCATCCATCCCCCCACCCTACAGCTTTGTTGCCGCGACAAGTAAGCAAGCGAGGAGACCCCTGCCACATCCCGCCTCCGGATCGACGCCCACTCCCAAGGCGATCCGCGGATTCGCGTGCCAGCGAATCCGCGAAGCCGAACGCCCCCCGCTCCCTGGAACGCGCCCCCCTCGCGAGCCGACCGCGCCGAGCCGCACAGGGGGCGGCTCGGAATCAAGCTCAGACGACGTCGTCGGACAGGTCGATCGACGCTCCGAAGCGGTGGTTGGTGATCGAGATCGACTGCTCCCGGAGGAAGGGCAGCAGCTCCACGCGGCCGGCCGGAGTGACGGGGTCGGCGTAGATCGCGACGTCGGGCGAGCCGCCGAGCGCCTCGGCGAGCGCCGTCGACAGCGGCACCCGCGAGCCGTCCGCGCGCACGAGCGGGACGGGCTTGCCGGTGCTGCCGCGGGTCATGCCGCTGACCACGTCGGTGAAGGAGCGGGTGGAGTCGCGGACGCTCTGCAGCGCCTCGATCGAGGAGTCCGGGCCGAGCGACGGCGCGGTGCCGCCCTGGGGTCCGCCGAACTCGTCGACCCGGTCCGAGACGATGTCGCCGACGATCCGGATGCGTGAGGCGGTGATCCGGCCGGCCGCGGCGCGGGCGAGCCACTGCGCGTCCGACTCCACGACCACCTTCGGCGCCAGGCCCGCCATCTCGAGCAGCTCGTCGCCGGCGAGCATCCCGGCGACCTTGGGCGGCAGCGGGATCGACGTCGAGACGTCCAGGCGCGCCCGCACGAGCAGCGCGGCGGCGATGACGCGGAGGAGCTCGCCGAGGTCGCCGCCGTCGGCCAGCCGCACGGCGACCGGCACCCGGAGGTAGCGGAACAGATTGCGCTCCACGCCGACCTTCGAGATGTCGGTGACGACGCCGAACTCGGTCGCCCAGGCGAGCTGGTCCGAGAGCGCGGAGCGGCGCAGCAGGTCGAACTGCTCGAACTGGAGCGAGGACTGCGCGGCCTCGATGAACTGCCGGGCGCGGTCGTCGAGGCCCCGGAGGTGCAGGGTCGTCGACGGGCGGGCCGGCGAGGGCTTCCACGAGCCGAGCCCGATCAGGTGGTTCGGGCCGCCGGCCTTCGCGCCGCCGCCGACCGAGGAGCGCTTCCAGCCGCCGAACGGCTGGCGGCGGACGATCGCCCCGGTGATGCCGCGGTTGACGTAGAGGTTGCCGGCCTCGACCGAGTCGAGCCAGAGCGCGAGCTCGTCCGAGTGCAGCGAGTGCAGCCCGGCGGTGAGGCCGTAGTCCGTGGCGTTCTGCAGGCGGATCGCGTCCTCGAGGGTCGCGGCGTGCATGATGCCGAGCACCGGGCCGAAGAACTCGGTGAGGTGGGCGTAGCTGTTCTCGGTGACGCCCTCGCGCACGCCCGGTGACCACAGCCGCCCGGTGTCGTCGAGGCGCTTCGGCTCGACGAGCCAGGACTCCCCCGCACCGAGGGTGGTCAGCGCGTGCGCGAGCTTGCCGGTCGGCTTCTCGATCAGCGGGCCCATCGCGGCGGCCGGGTCGCTCGGCCAGCCGACGCGGAGGGACGTCACGGCGTCGACCAGCTGCGCGCGGAACCGCTTCGAGCGGGCGACCGAGCCGACGAGGATCACCAGGGAGGCGGCCGAGCACTTCTGCCCGGCGTGCCCGAAGGCGCTCCGCACGATGTCGGCGACGGCGAGGTCGTAGTCCGCGTGCGGGGTGACGACGATCGCGTTCTTGCCGCTGGTCTCGGCGAGCAGCGGCAGGTCGGGGCGCCAGGAGCGGAAGAGCTTCGCCGTCTCGTAGGAGCCGGTGAGCAGCACCCGGTCGACCAGCGGGTCGGTGATCAGGGCGCGGCCGAGCGTCTCCTCGTCGAGGTCGACGAGCGCGACGAGGTCCTGCGGGATCCCGGCGTCCCAGAGCGCCTCCACGAGCACCGCGGCCGAGCGCCGGGCCTGCGGGGCCGGCGTGACGACGACTCCGGAGCCCGCGGCGAGCGCCGCGAGGATCGAGCCGGCCGGGATCGCGACGGGGAAGTTCCACGGCGGCGCGACCACGGTCACCCGCTCGGGCACGAAGGTCGCGCCGCCGACGGCGTCCAGCTCGCGGGCGCGGGTGGCGTAGTAGTGGGCGAAGTCGATCGCCTCGGACACCTCGGGGTCGGCCTCGGCGACCGTCTTGCCGGTCTCGGAGGCCATCACCTCGATCAGCCGGTCGCGGTTGGCCGCGAGGGCGAGGCCCGCGCGGTCGAGGATCGCGGCGCGGTCGTAGCCGAGGCGCTCGCCCCAGCGCTCCGCCCGGAGCGCGACCCGGCGCAGCAGCTCCTGCAGCTCCGCCGCGTCGGTGATCCGGGCGCGGTCGGCCGCGAGGGTGCCGATGGTCGATCGCGCGATGCGATCGGTGATCAGCCGGGCCCAGCGGCGGTTGCCCGGCAGCGCCGGGTCGGTGTCGGGCTCGTTGCGGAAGGCGCTGGTCGCCGCGCTGGCCCCGGAGCCGCGGCGCAGCCCCAGCACCGCCTCGGTGAGACCCTCGGCGGCGGGGTCCTGCACGCGGGCGCCGGCGCCGGCGTGCTCGCGCACGAGGCGGAGGCCGGAGCCGGACGACCACTCGCGGAGGCGGTCCTGGGTGCGGTTCGGGGTCGGCACCGTGTCGTCGAGCGCCTCGAGCGAGGCGCGGAAGCGGCCGAGCTCGCGCTGCAGCACGCTCTCGTCCTCGAGCTCGAAGACGGCCGAGAGGAAGTTCTCCGGGCTGGAGTTCTCCTCCAAGCGGCGGATCAGGTACGAGATCGCGACGTCGAATTCGCGCGGGTGCACGACCGGCGTGTAGAGCAGGAGCCGGCCGACGTCCTCGCGGACGGCGCGCGCCTGACCGGTCGCCATGCCGAGCAGCATCTCGATGTCGACGGCGTCGGCGACGCCGCGCTCGTTCGCGGTGATCCAGGCCCAGGCGATGTCGAAGAGGTTGTGACCGGCCACGCCGATCCGGACCGCGTCCGTCCGCTCGGGCCGCAGCGCGTAGTCGAGCAGCCGCTTGTAGTTCGTGTCGGCCTCGGCCTTGCTGCCGACCGTCGCGAGCGGCCAGTCGTGGATCGCCGCGTCCACCCGCTCCATCGCGAGGTTCGCGCCCTTCACCACGCGGACCTTGATCGGCGCTCCGCCGAGCCGCCGGCGCTCGGTCGCCCACTCCGTCAGCGAGGCCAGCACGCCGAGGGCGTCGGGGAGGTACGCCTGCAGCACGATGCCGGCCTCGAGCTGCTGCATCCCCGGCTGCTCGAGGAGACGGCGGAACACCGCGACTGTGAGGTCGAGGTCCTTGTACTCCTCCATGTCGAGGTTGATGAACTTGGGCTCCGGGCTCGCCGCAGCGAACTGGTAGAGCGGGGTCAGCCGCTGCACGACGCGGTCGACGGCCTCGTCGAACGCCCACATCGAGAGCTGGCTGGCGATGCTGGAGACCTTGATGCTCACGTAGTCGACGTCGTCGCGCTCGAGCAGCCGCCGGGTGCCCTCGAGGCGCCGGTCGGCTTCGCGCTCGCCGAGCACGGCCTCGCCGAGCAGGTTGAGGTTGAGGCGGTCGCCGCCCTCGCGCAGCCGGCGGATCGCCGAGCCGAGCCGGGCGTCGGAGGCGTCGACGACGAGGTGGCCCACCATCCGGCGCAGCACCTGGCGGGCCGCCGGGACGACGACCCACGGCAGCACCGGGCCGACGGCGCCGCCGGTCGCGACCGCGGCGCGCAGGTAGGAGGGGAGGAACGCGGGGGTCTTCGCGGTCAGCGCGGCGAGGTTCTCGGCCGCGACCACCGGGTCCTCCGGGCGGGCGACCCCGTCGACGAAGCCGACCGTGAAGTCGAGACCGTTCGGATCCTGCAGGACACCGGCGAGGCGCTGCGCCGCGGGGTCGACCGGGAACGCCCGGCTGCGCACCAGCCAGCGGCGCACCAGCGCCTCGACGCGCGACAGGATCGGCGCCTCGACGTCGAACTCGGGCTTCTGCCGGGGCAGCCGCAGCGCCATTCCGGTCTGGTACTGGCCGGTTTCGCTCAGGGCGTGGCGGTCGATCTTCTCGTCGTGCTCGACCGGCTCGTCGTGCTCGGTCGGCTCGTCCGGCTCGGTCGTCTCGTCCGTCGGGTCCTGCGGGTCCGTCCGGTCCTGCGGGTCGATCGTCTCGTCCTGCTCCGGGTCGTTCCCGGGCACGGCTGAGGGCGTCGACTTCTCCATCCCCCGAGGCTATGCCCGAGCCGGTGCGACGGCCGGTCGTGTCGCCCCGTCTGTGGACACTCGACGGAGAACTGCCGCTGTGGACGACGCCGTCAAGGGGCGATGGACGCGAGCCCGGCGGAGGAGCACCATGGGCGCACCCGACACTCCCGCTCGCGATCGGAGACCCCGATGGATCCGCTGCCCATCCCCCGCGCCGCGATGATCGCCGCGCAGGCCCTGATCGACAGCTCCGCGTCCTACGACGGCGAGGCGACCGGCACCGTCAACCGCGCCGTCCTCGAGCGCGCGCTGAGCCCGATCGAGAACGGCGTGCTGGACGAGGACGGCGTCGTCGTGCCCACCTCCTCGGACGTCGCCGGCGCCGCGGTCATCTGCCTCACCTGGCTGACCGGCCGCCTCGTCGAGGCGAGCGGCCGCTCGAGCGAGGAGATCCTCTTCTCCCTGCGCGAGTTCGTCACGGAGGCGCTGCGCAGCGACGAGCCTTGACCGCCGCGCGCCAGACTGGGAACCATGGCCCGACGCGACAGGCACCGCACCCGAGACCTCTCCGAGCGCAGCGGCACCGCGCCCGGCCCGCTGCGCTCCGACACCCCCGCCGCGGTCGATCCCTCGGTCGACGTCGTGATCGTCGGCGCCGGTCACAACGGCCTGGTCGCGGCGGCCTACCTCGCCCAAGCCGGACTCGACGTCCTCGTCCTCGAGCGCGGTGCGCGCGCGGGCGGCGCGACCGTCTCGGAGTACCCGTTCCGCGGCGTCGAGGCGCGGCTCAGCCGCTACTCCTACCTCGTCAGCCTCCTGCCGCCGTCGATCCTCGCCGATCTGCGGGTCGACGTGCCGCTCGTGCGCCGCCACTACTCCTCCTACACACCCGACCCCGCCGATCCGACGCGCGGGCTGCTCGTCGACACCGGCGACGCCCTGGCGACCGCGGACTCCTTCGCGCGGATGGGCACGCCGGAGGACGCCGAGACCTTCGCCGACTTCTCCCGGCACACCTCGCGGCTGGCGCGCGCCCTCTGGCCGACCCTCACCCAGCCGCTGCTGCGCCGGGAGGAGGCGCGGCGGCTCGTCGGCGAGGACGCGATCTGGCGGGCGATGATCGAGCGGCCGATCGGCGAGGTGATCGAGCACAACATCGCCGGCGACGCGGCGCGCGGCGTCCTGCTCACCGACGCGCTGATCGGCACCTTCGCCGGGGCCGGCGACGCCGACCTCGCGCAGAACCGCTGCCTGCTCTACCACGTGATCGGCGGCGGCACCGGCGACTGGGACGTCCCGGTCGGCGGCATGGGCGCCGTCTCGGGCGCGCTGGAGCGGGCGGCCCGGAACGCCGGCGCCCGGATCCTGACCGGCGCCGAGGTGACGAGCGTCGACCCGGCCGGCGACGTCGTCTACCGCCGCGGACCGCGCAGTCGGCGGGTGCGGGCGCGGTTCGTGCTCTCGAACGTCGCCCCGTTCGTCCTCGACCGGCTGCTGAGCGGCGGCGGCGAGGCCCTGCGCCCCGAGACCGTGCGCCCGGAGGCCGTCCGCCCCGAGGGCGCCCAGGTGAAGGTGAACCTGGTGCTGCGCCGCCTGCCGCGCCTGCGCGACGAGAGCGTCGCCCCGGAGGCGGCCTTCGGTGGCACCTTCCACGTCAACGAGGGCTACCGCCAGCTCGACGAGGCCCACCGCGCCGCGGAGCAGGGCCGCGTGCCCTCGCCGATCCCCTGCGAGATCTACTGCCACTCGCTGACCGATCCGACGATCCTCTCCCCGGAACTCGCCGCGAGCGGCGCGCACACGCTCACCGTCTTCGCCCTGCACGTCCCCGACCGGCTGCTGACCGGCGACGACGCTCCGACGCGCGAGCAGCTCGAGACCGCGATCCTCGACTCGATCGACTCCGTGCTCGCCGAGCCGATCCGCGCGCTGCTGCTCCTGGACGCCGACGGGAACCCCTGCATCGAGACGCGCACGACCCGCGACCTGGAGGAGAGCCTCGGCCTGCCCGGCGGCCACATCTTCCACGGACCGCTGTCCTGGCCGTTCGCGGAGGACGACGAGCCGCTGGACACCCCCGCCCAGCGCTGGGGCGTGGCCACCGAGCACCCGCGGGTGCTGCTCTGCGGCGCGGGCGCGCGCCGCGGCGGCGGGGTCTCCGGGATCGGCGGCCAGAACGCGGCGATGGCGGTGCTGGAGGCGCTCGGCGCCTGAGAGCGGAACCGCCTCAGAGCACCCGGCGGGTCAGTGCCACCGGTGGTCCTGGATCGTCATCCGCGGGCCGTGCCGCGGCTTGCGCGCGCCGCTCGTCCCGATCAGGCGGATGATCCGCTGCCGGTGCCCGCGCCACGGCTCGAGCAGCTCGAGCATCCCGTCGTCGTCGACCCCGAGGCGCCCGGTCAGCGCGAAGCCGACCGCCGCGGCCAGGTGGTAGTCGCCCACGCTCACCGCGTCCGGGTCGCCGTGGGCCCGCATCATCACCTCGGACGCCGTCCACGGCCCGATGCCGGGCACCGACTGCAGGCGCTGCGCCACGACCTCGCCGCCGCGGCCGAGCGCCAGCGTGCGCTCGAGCCCCTTCGCCACCAGCGCCGCCGTGAGCACGGTGCGCGAGCGCCGCGGGTCGACACCCGCCCGGTGCCAGTCCCAGGACGGGACCCGGCGCCACTGCTCGGCCGACGGCGCCACGTGCAGCGGCACCGGCCCGGGAGCCGGCTCGCCGTGCAGCCGCACCAGCGCGCGGTAGGCGCGCCACGCCTCCGTGCTGGTGACCTTCTGCTCCAGGATCGAGGGCGCCAGCATCTCGAAGACGAGGTTCGCCCGGGTCAGCCGCAGCCCCGCCGAGCGGCGCAGCACCTCGGCCAGCGGACCGTGCGCGGAGAGATCGAGCGCGCTCCAGTCGTCGCCGTGGCCGAGCAGCTCGGGCACGTGATCGATCAGCCACTCCGCGCCCTCGCCCCAGGCCCGCGCGTGCACGGCGCCGTCGGCCGCCTGCCGCAGGTGCAGCGTGCCGGGGCCGAGCGGCGTGCGGAAGGCGCGCCAGAAGCCGGTCGCGTCGATGAGCATCGTCGGGTCGCCCGAGCCGCGCAGCAGCGTGCGGAGGGTGAGCGCGAGGCTCACCGGCACGGCGGGCGCGTAGACCGTGGCCAGGAACGGCACGGGAGCGGGGACGGCGGACGACACGCAGCGATGCTAACCGCGGCCGCCGACACTGGCCGAGGGACCCCGGAACGGGCGGCTGATCAGGTGCCCCGCAGAACTGCCATCCACGACGTGTTCGGAGCGGCGGGCGCCCCGGATTGGTTCAGACCGGATGAACACATGCGCAATCTGGATCGCCCGATTCCGCTAGGCAGCGCCCCGATTCCGGGCGTAGTTTCGCGCTGTCGCGGCACAGTCCGTCAGCCCGGCCAACCGCCTATCACTGGAGATGCGCACATGTTCGACACCACATTCATCCGCAACGCGATCGTCAGGAGCTCGGAGACGGCTCTCGACCGTCGCCGCTTCTTCGAGGCCACCGGCGTCGCCGGACTCGGCATCGGCGCGGCGGCCCTGGCCTCCGCCCCCGCCGCCTCGGCCGAAGAGGTCGCCGCTGAGGGCCCCGGCGACGCCGCCGTCCTCAACTTCGCGCTCAACCTCGAGTACCTCGAGGCCGAGTTCTACCTCCGCGCCGTCACCGGCTCCGGCCTCGCGAGCAGCGACACCGGCGGCACCGGCAAGCTCGGCGGCGTCAAGGGCGGCCGCGCCGTCCCGTTCAAGACCCCGTGGCTGAAGTCCTTCGCCCGCGAGGTCGCCAACGACGAGAAGGCGCACGTCAAGTTCCTCCGCGGCCAGCTCGGCGCTGCCGCCGTCGCCCGCCCCTCCATCAACCTCGAGGCCAGCTTCAACGCGGCGGCAGCCGCGGCCGGCCTCATCCCCGCGGGCGGCACGTTCGACCCGTTCCTCAACGAGCAGAACTTCCTGCTCGGCGCCTTCGTCTTCGAGGACGTCGGAGTCACCGCCTACAAGGGCGCTGCCCCCCTCATCCAGTCGAAGCTCTACCTGGAGGCGGCCGCCGGCATCCTCGCGGTGGAGGCGTACCACGCCGGTGCCATCCGCTCGGCGATCTACAGCGCCGGTCTCGACGTGCAGGCGGGCAAGCTGTCCGACGCGCGCGACAGCCTCGACGGCCCCACCGACGACGACCAGGGCGTCAAGGTCGACGGGCAGGCCAACATCCAGCCCACCGACGCCAACGGCATCGCCTTCAGCCGCAACCCCGGCCAGGTCCTCAACGTCGTCTACCTGAACAGCAAGGCCGCGACCTCCGGTGGATTCTTCCCCGCCGGTGTCAACGGCGTCGTCAACACCAGCCAGGCCAACTAGTCACTGACACTCTCTAGTCCCTGAACGACGAAGGGCCCTTCCTCGAGGCGGCGAGGAGGGGCCCGTCGTCGTATCCGGCCGGAGCGGGCGACCCGACCCCGTGCCCGCGTCCTCTACTCTGAGCGGGTGAAGATCGGGATCCTGACCTCCGGGGGCGACTGCCCCGGGCTGAACGCCGTCATCCGCGGTGCCGTGTACAAGGGCATCAAGGTGTACGACCAAGAATTCGTGGGCTTCCGCAACGGGTGGCGCGGAGTGGTCGACGGCGACCTCCTCCCCCTCGGGCGGCCCGAGATCCAGGGCATCGCC
The DNA here is from genome assembly GCF_022815495.1 of Rathayibacter sp. VKM Ac-2929. NCBI lineage: Bacteria > Bacillati > Actinomycetota > Actinomycetes > Micrococcales > Microbacteriaceae > Rathayibacter > Rathayibacter sp. VKM Ac-2929. Next base: position 232,940 of record NZ_JALGRV010000005.1, on the reverse strand, counting down.
AAGCAGGGCGGCACGATCCTCGGCACGAGCCGGACGAACCCCTTCGAGGGCGACAACGGCGGCCCCGAGAAGATCGCCGAGATGATGGACCGCAACGGCATCGACTCGATCATCGCGATCGGCGGCGAGGGCACCCTGGCCGCGGCGAAGCGCCTCACCGACGCGGGCCTCAAGATCGTCGGCGTCCCGAAGACCATCGACAACGACCTCGGCGCCACCGACTACACCTTCGGCTTCGACACCGCCGTCGGCATCGCCACCGACGCGATGGACCGCCTGCGCACCACCGGCGACTCGCACGGCCGCTGCATGGTCGCCGAGGTCATGGGCCGCCACGTCGGCTGGATCGCCCTGCACTCGGGCATGGCCGCCGGCGCGCACGTCATCCTCATCCCCGAGAAGAAGACCTCGATCGAGCAGATCGTGGAGTGGGTGCAGAGCGCCCAGGACCGCGGTCGCGCCCCGCTCGTCGTCGTCGCCGAGGGCTTCTCGCTCGACTCGATGGACGACGCGCACTCCGAGCGCGGCCTCGACGCCTTCGGCCGTCCGCGCCTGGGTGGCATCGGCGAGATGCTCGCCCCGATGATCGAGGACCGCACCGGCATCGAGACCCGCGCCACCACACTCGGCCACATCCAGCGCGGCGGCACCCCCAGCGCCTTCGACCGCGTGCTCGCCACCCGCCTCGGCATGGCCGCGGCCGACTCCGTCGTCGCCGAGCACTGGGGCCGCATGGTCGCCCTGCGCGGCACCGACATCTACCACGTCGACTTCGCCGAGGCCCTCGGCACCCTGAAGACGGTGCCCGACTCCCGCTACGAGGAGGCGCGCACCCTCTTCGGGTAGCGCGGATCTCGAGACGCCTGCTGCGCGGGCTGCTCGATCAGCAAGCTCCCTGCTGGTCGAGCAGCCGCGCAGCGGCGTGTCGAGACTCGGGCTGGTCAGCCCTTCGCGCCGTCCGGCGTCGCCGTCGCGACCAGCACCGCACGCGCGAGCGTGTGGAAGTGCACGTTGAAGCCGAGGATCGCCGGCGTCGACTCCGGGTCGAGCTCGAGCTCCTCGACGTCGAGCGCGTGCACGACGAAGAAGTAGCGGTGCTCGCGGTCCGGCGGCGCCGCTCCGATGAACTGGCGCAGCCGCATCTCGTTCGGCAGGGTCTGCGCGCCCGCGGGCAGCAGCTCGAAGCCGGCCGCGCCTGCGCCGGTCGGCAGCTCGGTCGTGTCGGCCGGCAGGTTGTAGACCGCCCAGTGCCAGAAGCCCGAGCCGGTGGGCGCGTCCGGATCGAACACGGTCACCGCGAAGCTCTTGGTCTCGGCGGGTGCTCCCGACCAGCGCAGCTGCGGCGAGACGTCCTCGCCGCCCGAGCCCTCGCCGTAGTGGCGCGGGGCGAGCGCTGCGCCGTCGCTGATGTCGTCGCTCTCGAGGGTGAAGGTCGGCACCTCGCCGAGGCGGGCGTAGGGGTCGTAGTTCCAGTCGGACATCCGGTTCTCCGTTCGGGCGCGGCAGTCGCGCGCCTCCGACCAGCCTAGGAACCCCCGGCCGCAGGTCGAGGGCTTGCGCCGCTCACGCCACGCCGCTCAGGAACCGAGGTAGCGCCCGGGCCGGTGGTTGAAGGCGAGCACCAGGTTGAGCACCACGACGCCCGCGGCCGAGATCAGCACGTTCAGCGGCGGCACCACCAGCAGCGCCGCGACGACCACGCAGGCGTCGAGCGCCATCATCACGTAGCCCGCCCGCCAGCCCAGCCGCTCCTGCGCGAGGAGGGCCAGGATGCTGAAGCCGCCCAGGCTCGAGCCGTGCCGGAACAGGATGAGCAGGCCGATCCCCGCGAGCACGTCGCCGGTGAGCACCCCGTAGACCGGATCGATCCGGATCGTGCCGAAGGCGAGCGGGTGCAGCCCGGCGAGCACCGAGACCAGCACGATCGAGGACATCGTCCGGAGGGTGAAGCGCCAGCCCTTCTTCCAGAGCGAGAGCGCCAGGAACGGCAGGTTGACGACGATCAGGATCACACCGAACGGGATCGGCGCGACGTAGCCCAGCAGAAGCGCGAGCCCCGCGGTCCCACCGGTCACCGCCTCGCTCGCGCGGAGCAGGAACAGGCCGAGCGAGACGACGAACGCACCGGTCACGAGGCCGAAGACGTCCTCGAAGCGGCTGTGCGGCACGGGGAGAGGGGCGTCGGTCACCGGGAGATGCTGTCACACCCGCGTTGCCGGAGCGTTTCGGCCGACCCGGCCCGCCCTCGTAGGATGACCCGGTGCTGCCGAAGATCCTGCTGTTCTACCGCTTCGTGCCGCTCGCCGACCCCGAGTCCGTCCGGCTCTGGCAGCGCGAGCTCGCCGAGCACCTCGGCCTGCGCGGCCGGGTCCTGCTCTCGAAGGACGGTGTCAACGGCACCCTCGGCGGCGAGATGGGTGCGCTCAAGCGCTGGGTCCGCCGCACCCGCGAGCACTCCGCCTTCCGCGGTCTCGAGGTGAAGTGGAGCGACGGCTCGGGCCTGGACGAGGAGGGTCGCAGCGTCGACTTCCCCGGGCTCTCGGTGAAGGTGCGCGAGGAGATCGTGTCGTTCGGAGCGCCCGAGGAGCTGCGGGTGGACGAGTCCGGCGTCGTCGGCACCGGCACTCGGCTCGCGCCCGACGAGGTCGACGCCCTGGTCGCCGAGCGCGACGACGTGGTCTTCTTCGACGGGCGCAACGCCTTCGAGGCCGAGATCGGCCGCTTCGACGGCGCCGTCGTGCCGGGAGTCGCGAGCACCCGGGAGTTCGTCGAGCAGCTCGACTCCGGCGCCTACGACCACCTCAAGGGCCGGCCGGTCGTCACCTACTGCACCGGCGGGATCCGCTGCGAGGTGCTCTCGAGCCTGATGCTCGCCCGCGGCTTCGGCGAGGTGTACCAGCTCGACGGCGGCATCGTCCGCTACCAGGAGGCCCGCCGCGACACGGGGCTCTGGCGCGGTGCGCTCTACGTCTTCGACGGGCGCGGCTCGCTGACCTTCTCCCCGGACGCCGAGGTGCTCGGCCAGTGCGCCGTCTGCGCCGAGCCGACCAGCCGGATGCGCAACTGCGCCGATCCCGCCTGCCGCGAGCAGCTCGTGGTCTGCGGCGGCTGCGGCACCGCGGCCTGCGCGGCGCACCGCGGGGACGTCGCGGAGCGGGCTACGGTGCTCGGATGAGCATCGAAGCGCGCGGCCGCACCCTCGTCGACCTCCACACCGCCCCCGAGCTGCTGAGCGTGGTGAACGTCTGGGACGTGGTCTCGGCGACCACGATCACCGCCCTCCCCGAGACCCGGGCGCTCGCGACGGCGAGCCACTCGATCGCCGCGACCTTCGGCTACCCGGACGGCGAGCGGATCCCGCTCGACCTGCACCTCAGCATGATCGAGCGGATCGTCGCCGCGGTCGACGTGCCCGTCTCGGCCGATCTCGAGGCCGGCTACGGCGACGCGGGCGAGACGATCCGCCGCGCGATCGAGGTCGGCGTCGTCGGCGCGAACCTCGAGGACCAGGCGAAGCCGCTCGCCGAGGCGCTGCGCTCCGTCGAGAAGGCGGTCGCCGCCGCCGAGGAGGAGGCCGTACCCTTCGCCCTCAACGCCCGCACCGACGTCTTCCTCCGCGCCGGCGACCGCGACCGCGGCGAGGTGCTCGCCGACGCGATCGAGCGCGGACGCGCCTACCTCGACGCGGGGGCGACCTGCTTCTTCGTCCCCGGCCTGCTCCAGGACGCGGAGCTCGAGGCCCTCGTGGCCGCGCTCGGCCGCCGGCGGGTCAGCGTGATCGGCGTCCCCGGCTCGCAATCGCCCGCGCGATTCGAGGAGCTCGGCCTCGCCCGCGTCTCCTACGGACCGTGGACGCAGCGCGTCGCGCTGACCGCCCTGCAGGACGCGGCGACCGCCCTCTACGCCGGGGGCGCGCTGCCCGAGGGCACCCGGCCGCTGAACTGACCCCGCCGCCCGGGCGCGTTCCGCGCGCTCGGGCGTAGCGTGGGCTCATGTTCCGAGCCGTCGTCGTCGAGCAGCACTCCTCCTCCGACACCGAGACCCCGAATCGCGCACGACTGACCGAGCGGGACGATCCCGACCGCTCGCACGGGGACGTGACCCTCGCCGTCGAGTACTCGAGCGTGAACTACAAGGACGCCCTCGCTCTCGCTGGCCGGCCGGGTGTGGTGCGCCGCACCCCGCTGATCGCGGGCATCGACGTCGTCGGCACGGTCGAGTACGCGGACGGCGCCGCAGCTGAGCGCTTCGACTCCGGCGACCGCGTGGTGCTCAACGGCGCCGGCCTCGGCGAGCGCTTCGACGGCGGCTTCACCGAGCGGGCCCGCGTCGACTCCGCGTCGCTGCTGCGCATCCCCGGCGCGATCTCCTCCGCCCGCGCCGGCGCGATCGGCACCGCCGGCTTCACCGCGATGCTCGCCGTCCTCGCCCTCGAGCGGCACGGCGTCCGCCCCGGCGACGGACCGGTGCTGGTCACCGGCGCCTCGGGCGGCGTGGGCTCCCTCGCCGTCGCGCTGCTCGCGAAGCTCGGCCACGAGGTGGTCGCCTCGACCGGGCGCGCGGACGAGCACGGCGAGCTGCTCCAGCGCCTGGGCGCGACGGAGGTCCTCGACCGGGCCGAGCTGTCCGAGAAGGGCAAGCCGCTGCAGTCCGAGCGCTGGGCAGGCGCGATCGACTCCGCCGGCTCGCACACCCTCGCCAACGCGCTCGCGCAGACCCGCTGGGGTGGGACCGTCGCCGCCTGCGGTCTCGCGCAGGGCGGCGACCTGCCCGCGACGGTGATGCCGTTCATCCTGCGCGGAGTGACGCTCGCGGGCATCAACTCGGTGGAGGCACCGAGGAAGCTCCGCGAGGAGGCCTGGCGCCGGCTGGCCCACGACCTCGACCTGGAGCTGCTCGACGGCCTGACCACGGCGGTGCCGCTCGCGGGCGCGATCGACGCCGCGGCCGACCTGCTGGAAGGGCGCGCGCACGGGCGCACGCTGGTCGACGTCCGGGGCTGACGCTCCGGAGCTCGGGTCGCGCGGCGGTCCGAGCTACTCGGCGGCCTCGGTCGCGCCACTGGGCTCGGCGGAGGCGTGACCCACGGAGGAGTCGGGGCGCGGCTTCGCGGCGGGCTTCTTCGCGGTCGGCTTCTTCGCTGCGGGCTTCTCGGGCGCAGGCGCCTCGGTGGCGGTCTTCTCAGCGACCGGCTTCTCGCGCGCCGACTTCTCGGGCGCCGGCTTCTTCGCGGGCGCCTTCTTCGCCGCGGGCTTCTTCGCGACGGTCTCCTTCTCGGCCGGCGTCTCCTCCGCAGGCGTCTCCTCCGCGAGCGTCTCCTCCGCGGGCGTCTGCTCGTCCCTGCGCTCCGCCTCCGCCTGCGCTGCAGCCAGGCGCTCGGCGGCCTGCTCGGCGACGGCCGGCACGACGACGAGGTCGTCCGTCTCGATGACGGGGATCGCCGAGGTCGCGGTCCCCAGCTGCAGCGCCGCGATCAGCTCCGGGGCGTGCTTCGTGCTGACGATCAGGCGCGAGTACTCCTCGTCGACGAGGTCGATCACCACCGCAGCGGCCGTCCGCTTGATCAGCAGGAAGTCCTTGCCGCCGTGGAACTTCCAGGTGCCGGCCGCGAGGGTCAGGGGCACCGCGGTCCCCGGCGCCCGGATCCCGCGCACCCAGATCCACGGATCCTCGGTGACGGTCGCCGAGCGGATGCTCGAGCGCTCGACGACGACGTCGCCGCGGTGCAGGGCGAGCACCCGTTCGGCGCGGGTCAGGCGGAGTTCGAGGCGGTCGGGGAGCACGGTCACGACGGGCATGCCCCTAGTCTGCCCCGCCCATCGCACTCGGCGCCCGGGGGTCGCGGTGGCAGCATGGAGGGATGGCCACGGATCCGGACGAGCGGCGACTCCTCGACGTGCGCCTCGCCGAGCGGCAGGCCGAGGCTCGGCGCGAGGCGGCCGCACTCGATGAGTCCCTCCGCGAGCTCCTCCTCGACCGCGCCGACGGCACCGCCGACGACGAGCACGATCCGGAGGGCACCCCGCTCTCGGCGGAGTGGTCGCGGATGGCCGGGGTGCGCGACGCTCTCGCGCGCACCGAGCGCGATCTCGCCGCCGCCCGCGCGCGCCTCGCCGCCGGCGACTACGGCGACTGCGCCCGCTGCGGCCGCCCGATCGGCGCCGCCCGCCTCGAGGCCCGCCCCACCGCCGACCTCTGCATCGACTGCGCCCGCGCCGCCGAGTCCCGCCGCCGCTGACGGCGGTTCCGCCCCCGCTGACGGCGGTTCCGCCCCCGCACCTGAAGGCCCCCACAGGCCAAGGCGTGCAGAAACCCGGGTGCTCCTGCGAGAGTTCACATGCGGTCGTACCCCCGATGGGTGGTCCCGCTCCCCCTCCCCCTTTCTCCCGCCTCTCGAAAGGCCTCCCTCCGCATGACCGAGACGTCGTCCGACCGCGTGACCGGCGCCCCGCCGGCCCCCGACCGCCGCGCCTGGCGCTCCCTCGTGGTCCTCCTGGCGGGCATGTTCATCGCCCTGCTCGACACCACCATCGTGAACGTCGCCCTGCCGACGATCCGCACCACCCTCGACGCCTCCGAGTCGACGCTCTCCTGGATCATCTCGGGCTACGCGCTCGCCTTCGGCCTCGCGCTGATCCCGGCCGGCCGCCTCGGCGACCGCTTCGGGCACAAGTGGGTCTTCGTCAGCGGCGTCGCGCTGTTCACCGTCGCGAGCTTCGCCTGCGGCCTGGCCGCCGACGACGTCCAGCTCGTCATCGCGCGCGTCGTGCAGGGCCTCGCGGGCGGGATCTTCGTCCCGGCGGTCAACGCCTACATCCAGATCCTCTTCCGCGGCCCCGCCCGCGGCAAGGCGTTCGCGGTGATGGGCGCCGTCCTCGGCGTCTCGTCGGCGCTCGGCCCGATCATCGGCGGTCTGATCATCCAGGCCTTCGGCGACGAGAACGGCTGGCGCCTGGTCTTCTGGGTCAACCTGCCGATCGGCGTCGCGACGCTCATCGCCGCCGCGATGCTGCTGCCGACCCGCCGCGAGCTCCAGGACGGCGACCGCGCCCCGAGCGGCGGCGTCGACTGGCTCGGGCTGATCCTCGTCTCGGGCGGGCTCGTCGCGCTGCTCGTGCCGCTGATCCAGGGCGAGGACGAGGGCTGGCCGCTCTGGACCTTCCTCTCGATCGCCGGCGGCGTGATCCTCCTCGCCGCGTTCGGCGCCTGGGAGGTCGCGTACACCCGCCGCGGCCGCGCGCCGCTCGTCCCGCCGACCCTGTTCCGCCACCCCGCCTTCACCGGCGGCGTGATCCTGGCGCTGGTCTACTTCGCGGCCTTCACGAGCATCTTCTTCACCATCTCGCTGCTCTGGCAGTCCGGCCTCGGCCACACGGCGCTGGAGTCGGGCCTCGTCTCGATCCCCTTCGCGATCGGCAGCATCGTCAGCTCCTCGCAGAGCAACCGCCTCACCGCGAAGCTCGGCCGCAACGTCCTGGTGCTCGGCAGCGGACTGCTCGCCGTCGGCCTGATCTGGGTGTGGCTGGTGCTGCTGACCGCGACGCCCGACTCGATCACCAACTGGCAGCTGCTCGCGCCGCTGTTCATCGCGGGCATCGGCAACGGCTTCTTCATCGCGCCGAACGTGCAGTTCATCGTCTCGACGGTCGACCCGCAGGACGCGGGCGCGGCCAGTGGCGTGATCTCGGCGATCCAGCGGATCGGCTCGGCGGTCGGCATCGCCGCGATCGGCAGCATCCTCTTCGGCGGCCTGGTCATCACCGGCCCGGACACCGTCGCCTCGGGCTTCCTCGACGCCGCGGCCCCGGCGATGCTGGTCAGCGCGCTGATGGCGATCGCCGCCTTCGCGCTCGTCTTCGTGCTGCCGAAGTCGGTGTCGCGCCGGGGCTGATCCCCGGCGCGACCGCCTACTCCTGCGGGCGCGCTGCCGCCGCGGCCTTCGCGGCGGCCGGCAGCGCGTCGACGATCCGGCCGATCGCCGCGTCGTCGTGCGCGGCCGAGACGAACCACGCCTCGAACACCGACGGCGGCAGCGAGACGCCCGCGTCGAGCATCGCGTGGAAGAAGGCCGGGTAGCGGTACGACTCCTGCGCCTGGACCTGGGCGTAGTCGCGCACCGGTCCACCGATGTCGGTGAACATGAAGCTGAAGAGGCTGCCCGCGCTCTGCACCGTGTGCACGACGCCCTCGGCCGAGAGCGCGGCCGAGACCTCGCGCTGCAGCGTCACGGCGGTGCGGTCGAGCGAGGCGTATACGGCGTCGTCGGCGAGCTGCAGGGTGCGGATGCCGGCGGCCACGGCGACCGGGTTCCCGGAGAGCGTGCCCGCCTGGTACACCGGCCCGAGCGGGGCCAGGTGGTCCATCACGTCCGCGCGGCCGCCGAGCGCCGCGACCGGCATGCCGCCGCCGATGACCTTGCCGAAGGTGTAGAGGTCGGCGACGTAGGGCGCCTCGGCGCCATCGGCACCGGCGCCCGCGTTCTCCAGTCCCCACCAGCCGCCGGCGCTCACGCGGAAGCCGGTCAGCACCTCGTCCATGATCAGCAGCGAGCCGTTGGCGTGCACGAGCTCGGCGAGTGCCGCGTTGAAGCCCGGCGCGGGCGGGACGACACCCATGTTCGCCGCGGCCGCCTCGGTGATCACCGCGGCGATCTCGGAGCCGCGCTCGGCGAGGACCGCGCGCACCGCGTCGAGGTCGTTGTAGGGCAGCACGATCGTCTGCGCCGCGGTGGCCGCGGTGACGCCGGCGGAGGCGGGCAGGGCGAGCGTCGCGAGGCCGGAGCCGGCGTCGGCGAGCAGGCCGTCGGAGTGGCCGTGGTAGTGGCCGGAGAACTTGATCAGCAGGTCGCGGCCGGTGACCCCGCGGGCCAGGCGGATCGCGGTCATCGTCGCCTCGGTGCCCGTCGAGACCAGGCGCAGCTTCTCGATCGGCGAGACCCCGCCGGCCGTGATCCGCGCCTCCACCAGCTCGGCGAGCTCGGTCTCGGCCGGGGTCGACGCGCCGAAGGAGAGCCCGCGGGCCGCCGCCTCCTGCACGGCGGCGACGACCTCGGGGTGCGCGTGGCCGAGGACGGCCGGACCCCAGGAGCAGACCAGGTCGACGTACTCGCGGCCGTCGGCGTCGGTGATGAACGGGCCGGTCGCCGACACCATGAACCTCGGGGTCCCGCCGACCGAGCGGAAGGCGCGGACCGGCGAGTTCACGCCGCCGGGGATCGCGTGCCGGGCACGCTCGTACAGGGTGTCGTTCGCGGTGGGAGTCACCCGACCACGATACGGCGCGGACCCTTCACGGAGGATGTGCCTACTTCAGCAGATCGTTCGCCAGCTCGACGGCCCAGTAGGTGAGCACGGCGTCGGCGCCGGCGCGGACGATGCCGGTGACCGACTCCACGATCGCGGCCTCGCGGTCGATCCAGCCGTTCGCAGCGGCGGCCTCGATCATCGCGTACTCGCCGGACACCTGGTACGCCCAGACCGGCACGTCGGAGATCGCGGCGACGTCCGAGAGCACGTCGAGGTAGGACATCGCCGGCTTCACCATCACGACGTCCGCGCCCTCGGCGAGGTCGAGCGTCGCCTCGCGCAGCCCCTCGCGGCGGTTCGCCGGGTCCTGCTGGTAGGTGCGGCGGTCGCCCTCGAGCGTCGACTGCACGGCCTCGCGGAAGGGGCCGTAGAAGCTGGAGGCGTACTTCGCGGAGTAGGCGAGGATCGCGGTGTCGAGGTGGCCGGCGCCGTCGAGGGCCGCGCGGATCGCGCCGACCTGGCCGTCCATCATCCCGGAGAGGCCGAGCAGGTGCGACCCGGCCTCGGCCTGCGCGAGCGCCATCTGCTCGTAGCGGAGCAGCGTCGCGTCGTTGTCGACCCGGCCGTGCGCGTCGAGGACGCCGCAGTGCCCGTGGTCGGTGAACTCGTCGAGGCAGAGATCGGTCTGCACGACGAGCGCGTCGCCGACCTCCTCGACGACGACCCGCGTGGCGGCGTTGAGCACGCCGTCGGGGTCGGTCGCTCCGGAGCCCACCGCGTCGCGGGTGGTCGGCACGCCGAACAGCATGACGCCGCCGAGCCCCGCCTCGGCCGCCTCGGTCACCGCGCGGCGGACGCTGTCCAGCGAGTGGTGCGACACCCCCGGCATCGAGCCGATCGGCTGAGGTTCCGTGATCCCCTCGGCCACGAAGAGCGGGAGGACGAGCTGGGCGGGGTGGACGCGCGTCTCCCGCACGAGCCGGCGGAGGGCCGGGGTCGTGCGGAGGCGCCGCGGGCGGATCGCGGTCATGCCTCCAGCCTAAGCCGGGCTCGCGTCGCGCCCCCTGACCGTCGACATCCACTCCTCCCCAGGATCGTCTCGTCGTCCTTCCTCCACAGATCACCGATGAGCGCCCGCACCCGAGGCGGTGTTCCGCCACCGTCGACACCATGGACGGAGTCGGCTCTCTCCTCGCCTCGGGCGGCGGGTTCGCTCCCGCGAGCGCCTTTCGCGCCGCCGGCGTGGACCGGTCCGCGGTCGAGCGCGCCCTGTCGACGGGCGAGATCGTCCGCGTGCGGCGCGGCTGGTACGCGATGGCAGGAGCGCCCGAGGCCGAACTGGCCGCCGTGCGTGCGGGCGGAGTCCTCACGTGCGTCTCTCTGCTGCACGCTCTCGGGCTCTGGACCACCGAGCGGCCAGGCCTGCACATCGCGCTCGGCGACTCCTTCGTCCATACCCTGCGTCCGGGGGCGGTCGGCCACTGGCGGCGATGGCCGGGTCAGGGCCGGCGCTCGTTCTCGCAGGACGGGATCGGTGCGGCGATCCTGAATCTCATCACCTGCATCGGTGAGGACGACGCCGTCGTGACGATCGACTCGGCTTTCAACCTGGGCCTGCTCGCTGAGGACGACCTGCCGACGCTCCGCGCGCTCGCTCCGGCGGGGAAGCGGGAGGTCTTCGCCCGTGTCGACGGCCGCAGTCAGTCCGGCCTCGAGACGAAGACCCGCTTGAGCATGCGCCGCCGCAACGTGCCGGTCCGCCCGCAGGTCCTCGTCCCGCGTGTCGGCCGTGTGGACGAGGTGATCGGCGAGCGGATGGTCCTCGAGACCGACGGCTACCGCTACCACTCCAGCATCGAGCAGTTCCACGAGGACCGGCGACGCGACCTCGAGCTCGCACGCCAGGAGTACCTCTGCATCCGGCTCGACAACCACCAGATCATGGACGACTGGCCCCGCACCGAAGCGGCCCTCTTCGAGATGATCCGCCGGAACGAGCACATGTGGACTGCAGCGCAACGCAGGCGCCGGGCACTCGAACACTGGTGAGCGTCCACCTCGACCAGCGACGGCCGCACAACATCAGCTGAGAAAGGGGTCCCTCCTTTGTCAGCGGAGGCCCACCCGTCTCAGCTGATGTTGTGCGCGAAGAGCGCCGGTCAGCGGGGCGCGCGCTCCGCGGCGACGCCGGCGACGGCCTCGATCAGGGAGGAGGCGGAGCGCTCGTCGGCGACGACGTCGACGCGCAGGCCGAACGCGCGGGCGTCCTTAGCGGTCTGCGGGCCGATGGCGGCGACCAGCGTCGACTCGGGCACCGGGCCGAGCTGCTTCTGCACCTGCTCTGCCACGCTCCCCGAGGTGATCAGGATGGCGTGGACGGCGCCGCTCGCGACATCGGCGACGACGCGGTCCTCGACCTGCACGCCGACGGTGCGGTAGGCGACCACCGAGCGGACGTCGTGGCCGATGCGCTTCAGGCCCTCGGTCAGCAGCGGCTTCGCGATCTCGGAACGCAGCGTGAGCACCCGGAGCGGGTGCTGCCCGCCGGTCGCCTGCTCCCACTCGGCGAGCAGGCCCTTCGCCGAGTTGTCCTCGGACGGGACGAGATCGACGGAGTAGCCGGCCGCCACGAGTGCCGCGGCCGTGGTCTCGCCGACGGCGGCGACCTTCGTCCCCGCGGGCACGGTGGTGCGCAGCAGGGACAGCACGTCGACCGTGGTCGCGCTGGTCACCGTCATCCAGTCGAAGGCGCCGGCCTCGAGGTCGGCCAGGGCCTGCTCGAGCGCCGGGAAGTCGTCGGTCGGCGCGAAGTTGATCATGGGCGCGACGACGGGCGACGCTCCCTTCGCGCGCAGGGCACCGGCGACGCCGTCGCCCCACGGACCTCCGCGGGGGACGAGGACACGCCAGCCCTGCAACGGCTTCTCCCACTGGGAGTAGGCGGCGGGCACGATCACGAAGAGGCTCCCAGAGGTGCGAGTTGGGCGGCACCCGCACCGAGAAGCGCGTCAGCGAGCAGAGAGCCGCAACGGAACGCGGCTTCGACGACGGGCAGTTCGCGACCACCATACTGCGAAACCGCCAGGTGTCGAGGTCCGTCGACCGAACCGTTATCGATCGGCTCCGCCACCTCCCGAGAGAGGGACGCAGAGCCGTCGACCGCGAAGACCACGCCGCGCGTCACCACACGGCCGGCCTCGACCGTCGCGCTCGCGCCGATCGGCGCCGCGCAGCCCGCCTCGAGCACGGCGAGCAGCGCCCGCTCGGCGGTGATCGCCGCCCGGGTGGGGGCGTGCTCGACGGCCGCGAGGGCCGCGCGCAGATCGTCGGACGGCTCCTCGTCCCGGACCTCGATCGCCAGCGCACCCTGACCGGGCGCGTGCGGCGAGACGCTGAAGTCGAGCACCTCGGTGACCGCGTCGGTGCGCCCGAGGCGCCGCAGCCCCGACAGGGCGAGCACGATCGCGTCCAGCGGCGACGAGCTCCCGTCGGCCACCCGGCCGAGCCGGGTGTCGATGTTCCCGCGGATGTCGACGATCTCGAGGTCGGGGCGCGCTGCGAGCAGCGCCGCGCGACGCCGCGGTGAGCCGGTGCCGACCCGCGCACCGCGGGGCAGCGTCGCGAGCGTCGCGCCGTCGCGGGCGCAGAGCGCGTCGCGCGGATCCTCCCGCTCGGGCACCGCGCCGAGGACGAGGCCCTCGACCGGCGCCGTCGGCAGGTCCTTCAGCGAGTGCACGATCGCGTCGCAGCGCCCGGCCAGCAGCGCGTCGCGCAGCGCGCTCACGAAGACCCCGGTGCCGCCGAGCGAGGCGAGCGAGCCGCGCATCCGGTCGCCGTCGGACTCGATGCGCACCAACTCGACGGGCACGCCGGCGACCTGTGCCATCCGATCGGCGGTCATCCGGGTCTGCGCCACCGCGAGCGCACTCGCGCGGGTGCCGACTCGGATGCTCACGGGGCGATGCTCCCCGTCACAGGGCGACCCCGCCCGTCACGGCGCGATCCCCGCCAGCGCCGGCTTGAAGCCCGCGCGCACGTTCTCGCAGCAGCCGGGACGGCAGACGTCGTACCAGGGGCCGAGCGCCGTCATCGACGGACGGTCCTCCACGGGCGTGCCGTTGACCCGCTCCATCACCAGGTCGACGAGACCGGAGACGTAGACCGGGTCGGTGCCCGGCGTCGCCACGCGGACGGCGACGAGGCCGTGCTCCTCCGAGGTCTCGAGCGCCTCGTTGTCGAGGTCCCACATGACCTCCATGTGGTCCGAGACGAAGCCGAGCGGAACGATCACCAGCGCCTTGCGGCCCTTGGCGGGCAGCTCGGCGATCGCGTCGTTGATGTCGGGCTCGAGCCACGGCTGGGTGGGCGGGCCGGAGCGCGACTGGTAGACGAGCTGCCACGGCACGTCCTCCGCGCCGGCAGCCGCCATCACGACCTCCGCGACCGCGAGGTGCTGCGCCTCGTAGGCGCCGCCGTCGCCGAAGTGGTGGACGTCGACGACCGTGCCGTCCTCGTGCCGCTCGTGCGGGCCGCTGCGCGCGGCGTCGGTGGAGGGGATCGAGTGCGTCGCGAAGAGCACCTCGACCTCGGTCGCCACGTCCAGCCCGGGCAGGCGCGAGCGCAGCTCGTCGAGCCCGTCGTGGACGGCCTTCACGAACGGCATGACGAAGCCGGGGTGGTCGAAGAACTGGCGGACCTTGTCGATCCGCAGCTCGCCCTCGAGGCCGGTCGCGTCGAGCGCGGCCGCGAAGTCCTCGCGGTACTGCCGGCAGGAGGAGAAGGAGGAGTAGGCGCTGGTGGCGATGGCGATCAGGTTCGAGAAGCCGCGCTCCTTCGCCTCCGTCACCGCCTCGCTCATGTACGGCGCCCAGTTGCGGTTGCCCCAGAGCACCGGCAGGTCGATGCCGCGGTTCGCGAGCTCGGCCTCGAGGGCGGCCTTGAGCGCGCGGTTCTGCGCGTTGATCGGGCTGACGCCGCCGAAGTGGCGGTAGTGGTGGGCGACCTCCTCGAGGCGCTCCTCCGGGATGCCGCGGCCGCGGGTGACGTTGCGCAGGAACGGGATGACGTCGTCCTGGCCCTCGGGGCCGCCGAAGCCGGCGAGCAGGATCGCGTCGTAGGCGACCGGCTCGGTGACGTGCTCGGGGCCCGACGCCGCGGCCGGCGTGGCACCGCGGACGAGGACGCCCTCGGCGACCTCGGGGACGGGTTCGGCGAAGTCGCGCGCCTCGGGGGCGGGGACGGTGCTGCTCATCGGAGGACCTCGGCGATCTGGTCGGCCTCGATGCGCCGACCGGTGTAGAAGGGGACTTCCTCGCGCACGTGGCGGCGGGCCTCGGTGGCTCGCAGATCGCGCATGAGGTCGACCAGGTTGACCAGCTCCTCGTCCTCGAGCGCGAGGATCCACTCGTAGTCGCCGAGCGAGAACGAGGCCACCGTGTTGGTCAGGACGGAGCGGAAGCGCGAGCCCTGACGGCCGTGCTGGGCGAGCATCGTGCGGCGCTCCTCCTCGGGGAGGATGTACCACTCGTAGGAGCGGACGAACGGGTAGACCGTCAGCCAGCGGGCGGGCGCCTTTCCGCGCATGTAGGCGGGGAGGTGGTTCGCGCTGAACTCGGCGTCGCGGTGCACGCCCATCGCGTTCCAGGTGGGCAGCAGCGCGCAGAGCAGCTCGGTGCGGCGGAGATCCCGGTAGGCGCGCTGCAGCTCCTCGGGCGCGGCTCCGGTCAGCCAGAGCATGATGTCGGCGTCGGCGCGCAGGGCCGAGACGTCGTAGGTGCCGCGCACCGTGACGCCCTCGCCCGCGAGCCGCGCGACGGTGTCCTCGTAGCCGGCGGCCGCCTGGGCGGCCTCGTCGGCGGAGAGGGTGAACGGACGTGAGGGATCCCTGCGGAGAACCGCCCAGAGCGTGTATCCCAGGGCCTGATCGGAGTGATCCTGATCGGCGGGGGGCTGCGGCGCCGGAGCGGCGCTCGTGTCGGGGGCGGACTGAACGGGACCCGCCGTGTCGGCGGTCTGATCGGTCATTGATCCATCATCCCTCCGCTCGTGCGGATGCACAAAAGCGGGAGGAGCTCTGGCGCCGAGGGGTCCGGAGCGCTAGCGATCCGGACCCCTCGGCGCAGGATGTGAGGCGGGTGGGGTCAGTCCTCGACGACGGCGCGGACGATGCCCCAGACGACGAGGCCGACCGCGGCGGCAGCACCGGCGGCCCCGGCGATCAGCGCCTCGGGGTGGTGCTTGCGCACGACGGAGACCTTGCGCTCGAGCGTCCGCTGGACGTTCCGCACCTTGCGCGGGACGTTCACCTTGTACTCGATGGCGTCGAGCGTCGCGGCGAGCTCGGTGCGCGCGCGCTCGATGTCCGCCTTCAGCTGGCTCGGCTGGAGCTCCGCCGGGTCGACGAAGCGGGGCGTGGTGCTGGATACAGCGCGATCAGTTGTCATAGCTGCCGACTCCCTTGAACGCCTGGACGTCCTTCTTGATGCTCTCGATCGAGTCCTGCGGAACGGGCGGGACGGCCTTCTTGATCGACTTGACGCCGACCAGGATCAGCACGACCGCCACGAGCAGGAAGAACACGGTCACGATCAGCGCCGACAGCCAGGCGGGGAGCCAGGAGGCGATGCCGATGATCGCGAAGGTGACGAGGGTCGCCCACGCGGTGAGGAGGAAGAAGGCTGCGACCGCGAACAGCGCGACCGCGAGCCCGGCGCTCTTCGCCTTGCCGGACAGCTCGTTCTTGAGGGACGCGATCTCGGCCTTGACGAGCTCGATCACGAGACCGGGGAGGTCGCTGACCAGCTCGCCCAGCGATCGGGCGTTCTTCGGATTGCGTTCGTTCACCACGGGGGCTCCTCGGAGGGTGGTCGTGCCGGGCCTCGGCCGAACGGACGGCCCGGAGGGATGAGGACTACGCCTTGCTGGTGGAGGACGACGACGTCGATCCTCCGGAGCCGGCCGCGGCGGCGGCCTCGTCGACCTTCGACGCGGCCGAGCGGGCCGCGGCGGTCGCCTCGGCCGAGGAGGCGCCCTGGGCCTTCTTGCCGCCGGACACCGCCTTCACCACGACGGTGCGGACGAGCTCGTAGGCCTTGTCCGAGACGGTGCTGAGCTGCGTCTTCGCCGCTCCGCCGACGGCGCCCGCGACGTCCTGCACGGGCTGCGTCTGCCAGAACTTGTTCGCCGCCGAGGCGATCTGCTCGTACCGCTTCCGACCGGCACGCGCTCCCAGCACGTAGCCGGCTGCGGCTCCTGCCACGAAAAGAATCTTGCCCTTCACGCCTACTCCTCGTCCTGGGCCGCTCTCGCGGCTCGTTCACGCGGTCGATGACCACTCGTGTCGGGGCACGCCGCAGTCATGCGGGAGCCTCCGATCCAGAGTAGCCGTCGCCGTCATATTCTTCGCGCGGTATGCCGACGCCTTGACGCACCAGTCGGCGGCGGATAAGAGCGGCGGTCTCGGCGGCGTGCGGGAGCACCGAGGCCAGCCCGGTCCCCGCGAGCCAGGTGCCGGTGACGGCGATCCCGGCGACCGGGGCGAGCGCCGCGCGGAAGGCCTCCAAGTGCGCGCGGCGGCCGAGCGCCGCGGCCGGGCGGACGTTCGCCCAGCGCACCCGGGCCGAGTCGACGAGGGTCGCCGGGTCGAGCTCGATCCCCAGCAGGATCGACGCGTCGCGCAGGGCGGTCGCGGCCGCCTCGGCGTCGCTCGCGCCCTCCAGCGGCGGATGCTCGCCCGGGCGCCCGTAGGAGAGGCGGAGGACGTGCCGTCCCGCGGGCAGGCCGGCCGCCAGCCAGGCCCACTTCGCGGTGGCATGGGTGATCGCCTTCGCCGTGACGTCCCGGGCGGTCGGCGCGACGAGCACGCCGGAGCCGCGCGGGGCGGCGTCCAGGCGGGCGTCGTCCACGACGAGGGTGACCAGCTCGACGGAGTCGTGCAGCACCTCGGCCGCCTCGTCGCGCACGGCGGGGACGATCCCGGCGAGCAGCTCGCGCGCGTCGCGCTCCGGCGTCGAGACGATGACGGCGCGGGCGCTGAGCACCGCGCCGTCGCCGAGGGTGAGCAGGAACGGCTCGCCGTCGCCCTCGAGCCGGGTCACGCCGGTCCGCACCCGGATCTCGCCGGAGAGGTAGTCGATCCGCTCGACGAGCGCGGCGACCAGCCGGTGCATCCCGCCGTCGATCCCGCGGACGGCCACGCCGGCCGGGAGGTTCGCGCGCAGGGCGGCGACCGCGCCGGCGAGCGAGCCCGCCCGGGTGATCGCCCCGTTCAGCCCGGGGGCCGCCGCGTCGACGTCGATGTCCTCGGGGCGGCTGGAGTAGACGCCGGAGACGACGGGCGCCACGAGATCGTCCAGGACCCGCTGCCCCATCCGGGTGCGCACCAGCTCGGCGAGGGAGTGGGCCCGGCCGATCCGCAGCACCGGCATCACGGCGTCGAGCCAGGCGCGCGCGGCGCCGCGGCGGCCGATCGCGCGGACGACGTCGGGTGCGAGCGGGGTGCCGGGGATGCCGAGGATCCCGGCGCGCGGGGAGGGGACGGAGCGCCCGCCCGCGAGGTGCAGCCAGGATCCGCCGGTCCGCGGCTCGACGATCGACTCGGCGAGCGGCCGGCCGTCGAGGGTGAGCGCGGCGAGCGCCTTCTCGACGTGACCGCCGCGGGTGGCGAAGCTCTCGGCGCCGGCGTCGAGGACGGCTCCGGCGATCTCGAGCGGGGCGACCGAGCCGCCGACCGCGTCGCCCGCCTCGAGCACCACCACGCGCAGGCCGATCCGCAGGCACTCGGCGGCGGCGGCGAGCCCCGCCACTCCCCCGCCGACGACCGCGACGTCGTAGTCGGCGCCGGCCCCGGTGCCGTGCCCCTCGGTGCTGTTCCCCTCCGTCATGGCCGCCAGGCGTGCACGTGCGCGACCAGGCGCGTCAGCACGTCGGGGTCGGTCTCGGGCGGCACGCCGTGGCCGAGGTTGAGCACGTGCGCGGGCGCGCTGGTGCCGCGGCGGAGGACGTCGTCGACGTGCCCGGCCAGCACCTCCCACGGGGCGGAGAGCAGCGCCGGGTCGACGTTGCCCTGCACCGGGACGAAGCCGCCGAGCCGGTGGTTCGCCTCGTCGAGCGGGATCCGGTAGTCGACGCCGACGACGTCCGCGCCGATCCCGTGCATCGCGCCGAGCAGCTCGCCGGTGCCGACACCGAAGTGCACGATCGGCACGTTTCGGCGGAACTCGCCGTGGTCGTAGGCGAGGTCGCGCACGTGGGTCAGCGCCCGCGAGGAGGCGGGAGCCACGTGCGCCGTGTAGTCGGCGAGGGACAGCGCGCCGGCCCAGGAGTCGAAGAGCTGCGCGGCGCTCGCCCCGGCCAGCACCTGCGCGCGGAGGAAGCGGCCGGTGACCTCGGCGGTCCACTCCATCAGCCGGGCCCAGGCCTCCGGGTCGGCGTGCATCAGGGTGCGGGCGCGGATGTGGTCCTTGGACGGCCCGCCCTCCACGAGGTAGGCCGCGAGGGTGAAGGGGGCGCCGGCGAAGCCGATCAGCGGCGTCCCGCCCTCGCCGATCTCCCGCAGACCCTCGACCGTGCGGCGGACGCCCTCGCGGATCGGCTCGAGCGTCTCGTCGAGCAGGGCCGGATCGAGCGCGACCAGCTCGTCGACGTCCGCGGCGGTGCGCACCGCCTTCTCGAGAACGGGTCCGCGCCCGGGGACGATGTCGACCGCCACGCCCGCGAGGCGCAGCGGGATGACGATGTCGCTGAAGAAGATCGCCGCGTCCACGCCGTGACGGCGGATCGGCTGCAGGGTGATCTCGCTCGCGAGCGCCGGGTCGAGGCAGGCGTCGAGCATCTGGGTGTCGGTGCGCAGCGCCCGGTACTCGGGCAGGCTGCGACCGGCCTGGCGCATGAACCAGACGGGCGTCGACTCCGGTCGATCGGAGCGGTAGGCCCGCAGGAGGGAGGAGTCGGCCGTGCGCCCGGAGGCGAGCGGGTGCAGCGGATCGAGCAGGCCGGCGATGGGGGAGGTCACCGCGGCATTATTCCAGGCCCCGCTGATCCGGGAGCATTCGTGCAGTCTTCCCCAGGACCGCGGCCGACCCCCGGACGCCCCGGGTAGACTGCCCTGGTGCTTCTGTGTCTGACGGCGTCGCACAAGAACGCCAGCTTCGATCTCCTCGAGAAGCTCTCCGTCGACTCCTCCGCCGTCGCGTCGGCGCTCTCGGACGGCATCGACTTCGTCTCGGGTGCCGTGGTCGTCGCCACCTGCAACCGCTTCGAGGCCTACCTCGACATCGACGAGCCGCTCACCGCCGCGCAGGCCGTGACCGTCGAGGCCGCCACCGCCGCGGTGAGCGCCGCGACCGGCGTCGAGCAGGAGGAGCTGCGCAGCTCGGTCACCGTCGTCTCGGGCGACCGCGTCGCCGAGCACCTCTTCGCCGTCTCCAGCGGGCTCGAGTCCGTCGTCGTCGGCGAGGGCGAGATCGCCGGCCAGGTCCGTCGCTCGCTCGAGGAGGCCCGCCGCCTCGGCACCACCTCCTCCGAGCTCGAGCGCCTCTTCCAGCGCGCCTCGCAGACCTCGCGCGGGATCAAGAACCGCACCGGCCTCGGCAGCGCCGGCCGCTCGATCGTGCGCCTCGCCCTCGACCTCGCCTCCAGCCGCATCACCGACTGGCGCGCCGCCCGGGTGCTGCTGATCGGCACCGGCAGCTACGCCCGCGCGACCGTCGCCGCGCTGCGGGACCGCGGCGTGCTCGAGATCGCCGTCCACTCCCCCTCCGGCCGCGCCGAGGGCTTCGCGACCCGCCGCGCGCTGCGCCCGATCGACGGCGCCGAGCTGGCGACCGAGGCCGTCGCCGCCGACGTCGTCATCACCTGCACCACCACTCAGGAGCCCGTCCTCGACGCGGCGATCCTCGCGGAGGGACGCCTGCGCGGCTTCTCCCGCGAGCGCCAGCTGATCATCGACCTCGGCCTCCCCCGCAACGTCGCCGCCGACGTCACCACCGTGACCGGCGTCGAGCTGCTCGACCTCGAGACGATCAGCCTGCACGCCCCGCTCGACGTGCTCGACGCGTCGACCCAGGCGCGCGCCCTGGTCGACAAGGCCGTCCGCAAGTTCTCCGACGTCGCCGACGAGAAGAGCCTCACCCCCGCCGTGGTCGCCCTCCGCGCCCACGTCTTCGACGCGCTCGACGCCGAGATCGAGCGCGCCCGCTCCCGCGGCGACGAGGACGGCCGCACCGAGCAGGCGCTGCGGCACCTGGCCGGCGTGCTGCTGCACACCCCGAGCGTCCGCGCCCGGGACTATGCCCGCGCCGGCGAGCAGGAGGCGTACCTCACCGGCCTCGAGGCGCTGTTCGGCATCGAGGTGCCGGCCGAGCGCACCGCCGCCCGCCCGCTCGAGGCCGGCGGCGCGTCCGCGGCCTCGGCGTGACGCCGCTCCGGCTCCCGTACGAGGCGGAGCCGATCGAGACGGAGCGGCTGCTGCTGCGTCCGCTCTCGCTCGACGACGCCGAGGACCACGCCCGCTACCAGGGCGACCCGGAGGCCGTCCGCTATCTGCGCTGGCCGGTGCGGACCCCCGAGGAGTCGCGCGCGCACCTGGCCGTCCGGCTGCCGTCGGACCGGCTCGCGGCCGACGGCGACGTCGTCGTGCTCGCGATCGTGCCGCGCTCCGGGCCGCTCGCCGGCCGGGTCGTCGGGGATCTCACGCTGATCGCGACCTCGACGGAGCAGGCCGGCGTCGAGATCGGCTGGGTCCTGCACCCGGAGGCGCAGGGGCAGGGCTTCGCGACGGAGGCCGCCCGCGCCCTGATCGAGCTGTCGTTCGACCGGCTCGGCGCCCACCGGATCGTCGCACAGCTCGACGCGCGCAACACCGCCTCCGCCCGCCTCTGCGAGCGACTCGGCCTGCGCCTCGAGGCGCACCACCTCGACGACGAGTTCTGCAAGGGCGAGTGGACCTCGACCCTCGTCTACGCCCTCCTCGCCCGCGAGCGCTGACGCCCTCCGCGAGATGCCACTTGTGCACGCGACACGCCGTGGAAGGCGTGCACAAGTGGCATCTCGCGAGAAGGGTCAGGCGCCGCGCAGGCCCGTGAAGAGGTGGGTCTCCAGCTGGTCGAGCGGGATGCGCTCCTGCTTCATGGTGTCGCGGTCGCGCACGGTCACCGCGTTGTCCTCGAGCGAGTCGAAGTCGATGGTCACGCAGTAGGGCGTGCCGATCTCGTCCTGGCGGCGGTAGCGTCGGCCGATCGCGCCGGAGTCGTCGAAGTCGACGTTCCAGAGCGCGCGGAGCCGGTCGGCGACCTCGCGGGCGAGCGGCGAGAGCGCCTCGTTGCGCGAGAGCGGCAGCACGGCGACCTTCACCGGCGCGAGACGCGGGTCGAGGTGCAGCACGGTGCGCGTCTCGACCTTGCCCTTCGCGTTCGGCGGCAGCTCCTGCTCCTCGTAGGCGTCGACGAGGAACGCCATCAGCGCGCGGGTCAGGCCGAAGGACGGCTCGATCACGAACGGCACGAAGCGCTCGTTCTTCGTCTGGTCGAAGAAGGAGAGGTCCTTGCCGGAGTGCTCCATGTGCGTCTTGAGGTCGAAGTCGGTGCGGTTCGCGACCCCCATCAGCTCGCCCCACTCGCCCGACGCGAAGCTGAAGCGGTACTCGATGTCGACGGTGCGCTTGGAGTAGTGGGAGAGCTTGTCCTTCGGGTGCTCGAACTGGCGGATGTTCTCCGGCGAGATCCCGAGGTCGACGAACCAGTCCCAGGCCAGCTGCATCCAGGTCTCCTGCCACTCCTCGTCCGTGCCGGGCTCGACGAAGAACTCGAGCTCCATCTGCTCGAACTCGCGGGTGCGGAAGATGAAGTTGCCGGGGGTGATCTCGTTGCGGAACGCCTTGCCGATCTGGCCGATGCCGAACGGCGGCTTCTTGCGCGCGCTCTGCAGCACGTTGGCGAAGTTGGTGAAGATGCCCTGCGCGGTCTCGGGGCGGAGGTAGTGCAGCCCCGACTCGTCGTCGACGACGCCGAGGTAGGTCTTCATCAACCCGGAGAACTGCTTGATCTCGGTCCACTGGCCGATCTTGTCGGGGTGCTCCGGGTCCGGGATGTCGGCGAGGCCGTTCTCGGGGGCGTGCCCGTTGACCTCCTCGTACTTCTCGAAGAGGTGGTCCGCGCGGTAGCGCTTGTGGGTGATCAGCGACTCGGTCAGCGGGTCGGAGAAGACCCCGACGTGACCGGAGGCGCTCCAGATCGCGGTCGGCAGGATCACGGCCGAGTCGAGGCCGACGACGTCGCCGCGGCCCTGCACGAACGCCTTCCACCACTGGCGCTTGATGTTCTCCTTGAGCTCGACGCCGAGGGGGCCGTAGTCCCAGGCGGAGCGGGTGCCCCCGTAGATCTCGCCGGAGGGGAAGACGAACCCCCGGTGCTGGGCGAGGGTGACGACCTTGTCGAGGGTGGTGGGTTCTGCCACGGGGAGCTCCTAGCTGTTCGGGCGCACGGGGCCCTGGCGCGCGCCGGCTGCGCGCGTCCTTCTGGTGTGCGTCCATGGTAGCCGCGGGCCCGGCGGCCGACCGCGGCGGGGTCCGTCCGCGGGCATGATGGCGGGATGAGCAGCCTCCCTCCCCTCGTCGTCTCCGCGGTCGCCGTCCTGCGCGAGCGCCGCGTGCTGATGGTGACGGCCCGCGGACGCGACGTCGTCTACCTCCCGGGCGGCAAGGTCGACCCGGGCGAGACGAGCGCCGAGGCGGCGGCGCGCGAGACGGAGGAGGAGCTCGGCACCGCGCCCACGGCCCTGCGCGAGCTCTTCACCGTCCGCACCCAGGCGCACGGCGAGCCGGAGGGGCGGGAGGTGCACATGACCGTCTTCGCCGCGGAGCTCGCCGGCGAGCCGCGCGCGAGCGGCGAGATCGACGCGCTGCACTGGATCACCGGGGCCGACGCGCACCGCTGCCCGCCCGCCGGGGTCGACACGCTCGAGCGGCTGCGCGCCCTGGACCTCATCGACTGAGCGGAGCGGCGTCGGCCGACGCCGCTGGCGAGCGGCCGCCGCACGGGCGGCTAGCCTCGTGGCGTGGAGACGAGACGACGCGCCAGAGACCATCCGACCGGAGGCGACGTTCCGCGCCTGGAAGCGGTCCGGCTGGAGGCGGCAGTGCCGATCCTGAGGATCTTCTCCGTCGCGAAGGCGGGCGAGTTCTACGTCGACTACCTCGGCTTCACGGTCGACTGGGAGCACCGCGCCTCGCGCGACGCACCGCTCTACCTCCAGGTCTCGAGGTCGGGTCTGCGGCTGCACCTCAGCGAGCACCACCGCGACGGGAGTCCCGGAGCGGCGGTGCACGTGGCCCTCCGCGGCGTGCGCGAGCTGCACGCCGAGCTCGACTCGAAGGAGTACCCGTACCTCAATCCGCGGATCACCCGGTCGCCGTTCGGCTTCGCTCTCGATCTGATCGATCCGTTCGGCAACCAGATCCGCTTCGCCGAGGCCGCGCCGGACACCGCTAACGCCTGAGAGTCCGCTGGTCAACCGTTCACCGCCTGTCCACCGCTTTCCGATTCGAGTCCCCTAGCGTGGCCGGGATGGTGACTCGGGGGACGACACGACGACCGGACGAGGTCCGGACGCAGGGCATCCGCCTGCGCGCGCCGCTGCTGTCGACGGCGGCGCCCCTGGCGGTCGGGCTGATCGGCTCGCTCGCGATCCTCGCGGGCTCCCTCGCGGTCGGCTACCTGCCGCTCGACTCGCCGATCCGGAGCTGGCCGCTGATCGCGGCACTGCGCGCCTCCGCCGGCGCCACCGAGCTCGGCGTCGTCGCCGTCGTCGGCGGCGGGATCCTGCTGCTCGTCGCCTGGCTGCGCCTGCGCGCGGTCGCGCTGGACGACCGGCCCGGCTCGGTCCGGGCGATCCTGGTCGCCGCGCTGGCCTGGGCCGCTCCCCTGCTGCTCGCCGTCCCGCTGTTCAGCCGCGACATGTTCTCCTACGTCGCGCAGGGCCGGCTGATGACGGCCGGCGTGAACCCGTACTCCAGCGGGGTCGCCACCCTCCCCGGCTGGTTCGCCCTCGGCGTCGATCCGCGCTGGGCCGACACCCCGACGCCCTACGGCCCGCTCTACCTGCTCGCCGAGCAGACCGCCGTGCACGTCGCCGGCTGGACCTTCCCCGAGCTCTCGATCGCGATGCTCCGCGCGCTCTCGGTCGCCGGAGTCGCCGTCAGCGCCGTCTACGCGCTCCGGCTCGCCCAACTGCGCGGGCTGTCCGTCCCGCTCACCGCCTGGAGCCTCGTCGCCAACCCGCTCACCCTCGTCCTCTTCGTCGTCGCCGGGCACAACGACTCGGTGATGATCGCGCTGATCCTCGCCTCGCTCTACTACGGGCACACCGACCGCCGGGTGGCGGCGGTGCTGCTGATGGGAGCGGCGATCGCGGTCAAGCCGGTGGCGGTCATCGCACTGCCGGTGCTCGCGCTGCTCTGGCTCCGCCACGACGCGACGCTGCGCGAGCGGATCCGCGCCTGGGCCTGGAGCGGCGCCGGCGCGCTCGCCGTCGTGGTCGCGATCGGCCTCGCCGCGGGCGTCGGCGTGGGCTGGATCGGCGCGATGATCGTGCCCGGCTCGATCCTGCACTGGTACGCGCCGATGTCCGCGGTCGTCGTCGCGGTCTCCACGGCCGTGCAGATGACCGGCCACGACCCGGCGACGGCGATCGCCGTGGTCAAGATGCTCGCCCTGCTCGCCGCCGGGCTGATCGCCGGCGCACTGATGCTGTCGCGACGGGCGATCGACCCGCTCGCCCGCCTGACCGGCGCGCTGCTGGCCTTCGTCACCGCGTCGACCGCCATCCACCCGTGGTACGCGCTGTGGATCCTGCCGATCGCCGCGCTCTCACGGCCCTGGCGCAGCACCCACCGGCACCTGGCGGTCTACGCGACGGTCTTCCTGATGTGCGTCACGCTCGCCGAGCCGGTCGACGGCGGAGGCGGCGCGGTCGACCAGATCCCGGTCCGCGTCGCCACCATCGCCGCGATCGTCGTCGTCGGCGTCTACGTGCTCGTGAGCTACTCCGACGAGGAGCACGTCGACGCGCGCCGTCTCGTCGGCGCTGTGCCCTTCGGCTCCGAGATCCTGCAGCGCCTCAGCGGCGGCCGCCTCGGCGCCCCGGCACCCCTGCGCATCCCGGCCCGCAAGTAGCCGGCGGCCCTCGCCTTCACCTGCTGGTCGAGTAGCCCCGCAGGGGCGTATCGAGACCCACCGGCCCCAGGAGGGTGGTCAGGGCCCGTCGGTCCTGCGCGCGCGGCGCTCGAGCGCCGCCTGCGCGGCGGCCGCGGCGGTGTCCTTCTCGGTGCCGCCGAGGACACCCGAGAGCGAGGAGAGCCAGTCGGAGTCGTTGCGCCGATCGGCGACCGCGTCCGCGAAGAGCGGCAGCTCGCTCCGGGTCGCGTGGATCGCGTAGTCTTCGCGGCTGTAGTCGGAAGTCTCGGCGTCCGGCGTCGCGGCGTCGTCGCCGCGGTCGTCCTGAGTCATGGTGCCCTCTCAGCGGCCCGGTCCGTTCCGAGCACCCCGTCAGGCTAGCCCTGTTCAGGGGGTGTCGGCATCCTCGCCGCCGCCGCGCGGCAGCGGCCGCCAGACCACGAGCTCGGTCCGCCGCTGCGCGCGCGTGCCGTGCCGGAGGGTGACGACGTCGCCCTCGAGGCCCGCGGCGAAGACCCGCCGGCCGGGACGGTTGAGCAGCTCGTCGGCCAGCGCGGACTCCAGCTCGCGCACCCGCTGCGACAGCGAGAGCACCTGGTTCTCGAGCTGGAGGATGCGCGCGATGCCCTCGAGCGAGACACCCTCGGAGGAGAGCCGGGCGACCTCGCGCAGCTGCACGACGTCGCGCATCGAGTACCGCCGCGACTTGCCGGCCGTCCGGGTCGGCCGCACGAGGCCCAGCCGGTCGTACTGCCGCAGGGTCTGCGGATGCATGCCGGCGAGGTCGGCGGCGACCGCGATCGCGAACACCGGGGTGCTCTCGTCCACGTCTCCTCCTCTCCGGCCGGCCCGCACGGGACCGGGCAGCGCTCCTACCGGACCGCGCTAGTAGCGGGCCTTCTCCAGGATGTCGTCCCGCGGGTTGTCCGACGGCTCGGCGGCCGCGTAGGCCTCGAGGGCGTCGCGCGCCGCGCCGGACAGGTGGTCGGGCACCGCGACCTGGATCTCGGCGAGCAGGTCGCCCGTGCCCTTGCCGGTCGCGACGCCGCGGCCCTTGACCCGCAGCACGCGTCCGCTCGGGGTGCCGGGCGCGACGCGGAGCTTGACCGGGTCGCCGCCGAGGGTCGGCACCTCGATCGTCGCGCCGAAGACGGCCTCGACGAAGGTGACGGGGACGGTGACGCGCAGGTTCAGGCCGTCGCGCTCGAAGACCGGATGCTTGCGCACCGCGACGGTAAGCACGAGATCCCCGGGCTCGCCGCCGTCGGGGCTCGGGCGGCCCTTGCCGCGGACGCGGATCTTCTGCTGGTCGGCGACCCCGGCCGGGATCCGGACCGAGAGCGCGCGGCCCTCGCCGGTCTGCAGCTGCACGGTGTCGCCCTGGGTGGCCGTGCGGAAGTCGATGGTGGTGCTGGCGGTGACGTCGGCGCCCTTCTGCGGGCCGCCGAAGCCGCGGAATCCGCCGCTGGGCTGGCCGAAGCGGCCGCCGCCCGCGTTGCCGAACATGCCGCCGAGGATGTCCTCGAAGCCGGCGGGCGGACCCTGCTGGGTGCTGTACGAGGTGCGGCCGCCGCCACCCTGGTTGAAGACGTTGCCGAAGACGTCGTCGAAGCCGCCGGGCTGGCCGCCGGCCGTGAAGCGCGCGCCGGAGCCCATGGCGCGGATCTGGTCGTACTCCTTGCGGTGCTCGGCGTCGGAGAGGACGGTGTACGCCTCGCTGATCTCCTTGAAGCGCGCCTCGGCCTTCGCGTCCCCCGGGTTGGAGTCGGGGTGGAACTGCCGGGCGAGCTTGCGGTAGGTCTTCTTCAGGTCCGCCGCGGAGACGTCCTTCGGGACACCGAGGATCTTGTAGAAGTCCTTGTCGAACCAATCCTGGCTGGCCATGCGCCTCTTTCTTCTCGGTAGTGCGGCCTGTGCCGTCCTGCGGCCCGGGTCGTCGTGGGGCCCGTGCCGTCGTGCGGCCTGCGTCGTGGTGCGCGGCCCCCGCCACCCGGCAGGGGCCGCCCGTGCTCGGGACGGCCCCTGCTCGGGAGCGGAGGCTCCGCAGTGGTGCGGGAGGCGGGTCAGTCGGCGGGGACCGCGACGACCACCTTGGCGGCGCGCAGCAGCGAGCCGCCGAGGTAGTAGCCCGACTCGACGACGTCCGCGACCGTGGAGGTCTCGGCGCCGGGAGTGGGCTGCTGGAAGATCGCCTCGTGGATGTTCGGGTCGAACAGGTCGCCCACGGCGCCCGTCTTCACCAGCCCGAGCTTCTCGATGCCGCCGCGCAGCTTCTGCGCGATGGCGGTGAACGGACCGCCCTCGGCGAGGTCGCCGTGCTTCTCGGCGCGGTCGATGTCGTCGAGCACGGGGAGGATGACCTTCACCGCGTCGCCGATCGCCCGCTCCTTGTCGACCTGGCGGTTCGACTCGGTGCGCTTGCGGTAGTTCGCGTACTCCGCGGTGACCCGCTGGAGGTCGGCGAGGTGCTCGGCCGCGAGCGTCTCGGCGTCGGACTGACCGGAGAGGAACGAGAGGTCGGCGTCGGAGAGCGTCGTCTCGACGTCGGGACCCTCGGCCTCGATCAGGCCCTCGGTGTCCTGGGCGGACTCGGCCGCCTCGGCTCCGCTGGTCGGCTCGTCCTCGGGCACGCCGTTGTCCGGCTCCTGGTTGTGCTTCCCCATCGCTACTTCGTGTCCTTCGGCTCGTCCTCGTCGATGACCTCGGCGTCGACGATGTCCTCGTCGTCCTTCTTCTCGTCCTCGGCCGGCGCGTCCTGCGGGGCGCTCTGCGCGGCCTGGTCCTGCGAGTAGATGGCCTGGCCGATCTTGGTCTGCGAGGCGTTGAGGGCGTCGAACGCGGTCTTGACGGCCGCGTCGTCGTCGCCGGCGAGCGCGGTCTTCAGCGCGTCGACGTCGCCCTGGACCTCGGTCTTGACGTCCTCGGGCAGCTTGTCCTCGTTCTCCTTGATCAGCTTATCGATCGAGTAGGCGAGGGTCTCGGCGTTGTTGCGGACCTCGGCGGCCTCACGGCGGGCCTTGTCCTCGGAAGCGTGCTCCTCGGCCTCGCGCACCATGCGGTCGATGTCGTCCTTGGGCAGCGACGAGCCGCCGGTGATCGTCATCGACTGCTCCTTGCCGGTGCCCTTGTCCTTGGCGGACACGTGCACGATGCCGTTGGCGTCGATGTCGAAGGTGACCTCGACCTGCGGGATGCCGCGCGGCGCCGGCGCGATGCCGGTCAGCTCGAAGGTGCCCAGGTTCTTGTTGTCGCGGGTGAACTCGCGCTCGCCCTGGAAGACCTGGATCGCGACGGACGGCTGGTTGTCGTCGGCCGTGGTGAAGGTCTCGGACCGCTTGGTCGGGATGGCCGTGTTGCGCTCGATGAGCTTGGTCATGATCCCTCCCTTGGTCTCGATGCCGAGCGAGAGCGGGGTGACGTCGATGAGCAGGACGTCCTTGCGCTCGCCCTTGAGGACGCCGGCCTGCAGAGCGGCGCCGACGGCGACGACCTCGTCCGGGTTGACGCCCTTGTTGGGCTCCTTGCCGCCGGTGAGCTTCTTGACGAGCTCGGCCACGGCGGGCATGCGGGTCGAGCCGCCGACGAGGACGACGTGCGCGATGTCGTCGACCTTGACACCGGCCTCCGCGATGACGTCGGTGAACGGCTTGCGGGTGCGCTCGATCAGGTCGTTCGTGAGCTCCTCGAACTTGGCGCGGGTGAGCGTCTCGTCGAGGTTCGCGGGGCCGTTCTCGGTGAGCGAGAGGTAGGGCAGCTGGATGCTGGTCGAGGTGCTCGAGGAGAGCTCCTTCTTGGCCTGCTCCGCCGCCTCCTTGAGGCGCTGGCGCGCGATCTTGTCCTTCGAGACGTCGACGCCGGTCGAGTCCTTGAAGCGCTTGACCAGGTAGTCGACGACGCGCTGGTCCCAGTCGTCGCCGCCGAGGCGGTTGTCACCCGAGGTCGCGCGGACCTGGATGGTGGAGAAGTCGTCGTCCTTGCCCACCTCGAGGAGGGAGACGTCGAAGGTTCCGCCACCGAGGTCGAAGACGAGGATGAGCTCGTCCTCCTTGCCCTTGTCGAGGCCGTAGGCGAGCGCCGCGGCGGTCGGCTCGTTGATGATGCGGAGCACGTTCAGGCCGGCGATCTCGCCGGCGTCCTTCGTGGCCTGGCGCTCGGCGTCGTTGAAGTAGGCCGGGACGGTGATGACCGCGTCGGTCACCTTCTCGCCCAGGTACTGCTCGGCGTCGCGCTTGAGCTTGCCGAGGATGCGCGCCGAGATCTCCTGCGGCGTGTACTTCTTGTCCTCGACGGCGAAGGTCCAGTCGGTGCCCATGTGGCGCTTGACGGAGGCGAGGGTGCGGTCGACGTTCGTCACGGCCTGGCGCTTCGCGGTCTCGCCGACGAGCACCTCGCCGTCCTTGGTGAACGCGACGACGGACGGGGTGGTGCGGAAGCCCTCGGCGTTGGCGATGACGGTGGGCTCGCCACCTTCGAGGACGGCCACGACCGAGTTGGTGGTTCCCAGGTCGATGCCTACGGCACGGGACATATGCGTGTTTCTCCTTCGCGGGCGGCCGTCGGGCCGCCCCTCACTGGTGGATCTTCTTCGGGAAAGTCGTTCGCGGGAGTTGAGCCCCGCACGCTCAAGTTTACGCATGGGTCGCGGGGAGTCAAGTCGAGAGCTGAAAACCTGAGTCGCTTCGACTCAACTCTCAGGCTGCAGAAAACGTCACGCTACCTCCCGTTCTCCGGCTCCCCCTACGGTGAGTCCATGACCGCCGGAACCGCCCCCCGCCCCCGCACCGGCCGCTGGCCCGTCCTCGCCTGGGGGCTGTGGGACTGGGGCAGCGCCGCCTTCAACGCCGTCGTCACGACCTTCGTCTTCACCGTCTACCTCACCACCGACGGCCTCTTCGGCACGCCGAGCGGTGTCTCGGCCGCGCTCGGCTGGACCCTCGCGGGCGCCGGTGTCGTCGTCGCGGTGATCGCCCCGGTCACCGGTCGCCGCGCCGACCTCGGCGGGAGCCGGCGCCGCTGGCTCGGCCTGCACTCCGCGGTCGTCGTCGCGTGCATCCTGCTGATGTTCCTCGTCCGCCCCGACCCGGCCTACCTCTGGCTCGGGCTCGGCCTGCTCGCCGTCGGCACGGTCTTCTTCGAGTTCGCGAGCGTCAACTACAACGCGATGCTCAGCCAGGTCTCCACCCGGGCGAGCGTCGGTCGCGTGTCCGGCTTCGGCTGGGGCATGGGCTACGTCGGCGGCATCGCGCTCCTGCTGATCCTCTACTTCGGCTTCATCTCCCCCGAGGTCGGGCTCTTCGGCGTCACCGGCGAGGACGGCCTCGACGTCCGCGTCTCGATCCTCCTCGCCGGTGTCTGGTTCGCCGTCTTCGCACTGCCGGTGCTGTTCGCGGTGCCGGAGCTCCCGGGACGGGTCGGCGGCGGGGAGCGGGTGAGCGTCCTCGAGTCCTACCGCGCGCTCTTCCGCCAGATCGGGGCGCTCCGCCGCGAGAGCCCGACGACACTCGCCTTCCTGCTCGCGAGCGCCGTCTTCCGCGACGGCCTGACCGGCGTCTTCACCTTCGGCGGCGTCCTCGCGCAGGGCACCTTCGGCTTCAGCGCCGGCCAGGTCATCCTCTTCGCGATCGCCGCGAACATCGTCGCCGGGGTCGCGACGATCGCCGTCGGCGCCGTCGACGACCGCCTCGGGCCCAAGTCCGTCATCGTCGCCTCGCTGATCGGGCTGATCGTCTGCGGCGGCGCCGTCTTCCTCCTGCACGACGCCGGCGCGACCGCGTTCTGGGTCTTCGGCCTGCTGCTGTGCCTGTTCGTCGGCCCCGCGCAGTCGGCGAGCCGCAGCTACCTCTCCCGGCTGATCCCGGAGGGGCG
Organism: Rathayibacter sp. VKM Ac-2929; assembly: GCF_022815495.1. Lineage (NCBI taxonomy): Bacteria > Bacillati > Actinomycetota > Actinomycetes > Micrococcales > Microbacteriaceae > Rathayibacter > Rathayibacter sp. VKM Ac-2929. The sequence continues at coordinate 201,661 of NZ_JALGRV010000005.1, read as the reverse complement.
CGAGGGCGAGATCTTCGGTCTCTACGCCACGACCGGTCGTGCGGCGTCGTTCCTCGCGCCGGCCGCCTTCGCCGCGGCCGTCTCGATCGCCGCGGGCGTCTCGGGCGACGCCGACGTGCAGTACTGGGGCATCCTCGGGCTGGTCGTCGTGCTGGCCGCGGGGCTCGCGCTGCTGCTGCCGGTCAAGACGCCGGCCGCCGCCGCCCGGACGAGCGACTGATCAGCAGCTCCTATCAGGTCGCGAGCCAAAACAGGATCAGCAGCAGCGTCACCAGGAACCCGGTGAGGAAGTTCAGAGCGAGGAAGCGCTTCCAGCCCGCGTTCGCCCGCTCGGCCTGCTCGTCGGTCAGCGAGCGGTACGGCCAGACGCTCAGCGCGTAGGGGATCGCCAGCAGCGCGGCGAGGGTTCCCGGCCAGGGCAGCAGCAGCAGGAGCAGCCCGCTGGCGACGTAGGCGCCGATCGCGAAGCGCACCGTCGCCTTCGCGCCGATCACCGTGGCGATCGAGCCGATGCCGCCGGCCCGGTCGGCGAGGATGTCCTGCACCGCACCGAAGGCGTGGCTGGCGATCCCCCAGAGGAAGAACGCGACCAGGAGGGCCCACAGACCCGGCGTCGCCGTCGTGCCCGCGAGCGCGAGGCCGTAGACCGCGGGGCTGACGAAGTGCGTCGCCGAGGTGAGCGAGTCGACGAACGGCCGCTCCTTGAAGCGCAGCCCGGGCGCGCTGTAGGCGATGACGGCGAAGACGCTGATCGCCAGCACCAGCCAGGAGAGCGGCGAGCCGAGCAGCACGAGCGCGATCAGGAACGGGACGTTCGTCGCCACGGCCGCGACGAGCGTCGCGCGGTGCTCGCTGCGATCGAGGACCGCGCCCTCGACGCCGCCCTTCCGGGGGTTCCGCAGATCGGACTCGTAGTCGAAGACGTCGTTGATCCCGTACATCGCCAGGTTGTAGGGGATCAGGAAGTAGAGGGTGCCGAGCACGAAGGCGAGGTCGATCTCGCGGGTGGTCAGTAGGTAGGCCGCGGCGAACGGGTACGCGGTGTTGACCCAGCTCAGCGGGCGGCTCGAGACGAACAGCGCGCGCAGCCGCTTCACGGGGCGCTCCGGCGCCGGGCGGGCAGGAGGGTCCAGAGCGCCGGCAGGGCGAGCGCGGCGGCGATCGCGTAGGCGAAGTCCTCGATCGGCGCGACGCCGATCCGGATGCCGGAGATCAGGTCGTCGTCGTAGGCGACGAGGAGCCCGACGCCGATCATGATGTTGTCGAAGACGGCGGTCATCACGAGCAGCACGGCGAGGGTGCCGAGCAGCGCGGGCAGCCGGAGCCGGCCGCGGCGGAGCGCGACCACGAGCAGCACCGCGACCGCCGCGAGGAACACCGCGTTCAGGAGCAGGTAGGTCACGCGCGCGCCTCCGCCCGCTTCGCGAGGAACCCGTGCACGTCCATCGACAGGTAGCAGAGCAGCGTGAGGAAGAGGACCTCCTCGATCGGCAGCTCCGGCGCGATCTGCAGCCCGGTCATGTACGGCGTCTCACCGCGGAAGAAGACGCCGAGGCCGATCCCGGCGAGGTCCCAGAGCAGGAAGAACGCGACGCCGACCGGGAGCACGATCGCGGCACGGCGGGCGTCCGCCCAGAAGAACAGGCCGAAGCGCCGGTCGAGCACGACCATCCCGGTGATCGAGACGACGAGCGCGAGCAGGTAGAGAACCCCCACGCGCTACTCCCCCGCGACCGCGACCGACTCGGGCACGGGCTCGGGCACGGGCTCGGCCACGGGCTCGGGCTCGGGCTCGGGAGCCACGCTCGGAGCGACCGGCGCCGAGGGCGCCTCGCGCACCGGCAGCGGCTCGGTCGACACGTCGCCGCGCACGCGCTTGAGCATCACCTCGGCGCTGATCACGCACATCGGCAGGCCGATGCCCGGGATGGTCGAGCTGCCCGCGAAGAGCAGCCCGTCGACGTGCGCGCTGGCGTTGCCGGAGCGGAAGAACGCGCTCTGCGAGAGGATGTGCGCCGGTCCGAGCATCGAGCCGCGCCAGGCGCCGAGGTCGCTCTCGAAGTCGGCCGGGCCGATGGTGCGGCGCACCACGATCCGCTCGGCGAGGTCCTCGGCACCGGTCCAGGTCGCGATCTGGCGGATCGCGGCGTCCGCGATCGCCTCGACCTGCGCGTCGCCGGCGCCGTCGACGCCACCGTGGCCGATCGAGGTGTCGGCCGGGATCGGCACGAGCACGAAGAGGTTCTCGTGTCCCTCGGGAGCGACGCCGGGGTCGGTCGCGCTCGGGCGGCAGACGTAGATCGACGCGGGATCGGGGACGGAGGGGTTCTCGCCGAAGATCCGGCCGAAGTTCTCGCGCCAGTCGCTCGTGAACAGCAGCGTGTGGTGCTCGAGCTGCGGCAGCGCGCCGCGGACGCCGAGCAGCACCAGCACGGCGCTCGGGCCGGGCTCGCGGTTCTCCCAGTACTCGGGCGGGTAGCTGCGCAGCTCCTCGGGCAGCAGCGACTGCTCGGTGGTGAAGAGGTCCGAGGCGTTGACGACGAGCTCGGCCGGGAGCCGCCTCGTCCCCTCCGGCCCCTCGTACTCGACGCCGACGACCTCGGCACCGCGCCGGCTGCCGCGCGGGGCGCGGGTCGTGAAGATGCGGGTGGCGGGCGAGGAGGTGCGGACGGTGACGCCCGCCTCCTCCGCCACCTCGGCGACCGCCGCGATCAGGCGGGTGAAGCCGCCCATCGGGTAGAGCACGCCGTCGGCCAGGTCGAGGTGGCTCATCAGGTGGTACATGCTCGGCGCCGCGAACGGCGAGGAGCCGAGGAAGACGGCCGGGTAGCCGAGGATCTGCCGGAGCCGGTTGTCGGTGACCGCCGTCGCCGCGAAGGTGTCGAGCGGGGTGAGCAGGAGGCGGCCGAGCCGGCCGGTGCGACTGAGCACGTCGCGGCGCAGCAGCGGGAGGAAGGACGCGAAGCTCGTATAGAGGAAGCGGCGCTTGGCGACCTCGTAGGTGTCGCGGGCCGACTCGAGGTAGACCCGCATCCGGGCCCCCGCGCCGGGCTCGATGCTCTCGAACAGGGCGAGGTTCGACTCGAGATCGGCGAGCACGTCGATCGGCTCCTCGATGCCCTGGCTGTAGACCCGGTAGCCCGGGTCGAGGCGCTGGAGGTCGAGGCGCTCGGCGGCGCTCGTGCCCATCAGGCGGAAGAAGTGGTCGAACACCTCGGGCATCAGGTACCAGGAGGGGCCGGTGTCGAAGCGGAAGCCGTCGCGCTCCCAGGAGCCGGCGCGGCCGCCGACGACCTCGCGCTGCTCGAGCAGCGTGACGTCCCAGCCGTCGCGGGCGAGCAGGCCGGCGGAGGCGAGGCCGCCGATGCCACCGCCGATCACGACGGCGCGGTGCGGGCCGCTCGCCGAGCGCGAGGCGCGGGCGGGGCCGGTGCCCAGGCGCGGGCCGATGGTCGAGACCGCTGCCCGGGCGGCGAGCGCCGCCTTCGTCGCGGTCGGCACGCTGACTCGAGCTCGGAGGAGCTCCTCCGCCGGGGTGACGCGGATCCGGTCGGCGAGGGCGGCGAAGAGGGAGTGCGCGAGCAGCACGGCGCGGCGGCTCGAGCGCGGCAGCTCCGGCACGATCGCGCCGGCGGCGGCGAGGTCGTCGTCGAGGTCGGCGAGCAGGGCCGCCTTGTCGGTCTCCGAGAACGCCCGCGGGTCGACGCCCGGGAAGTAGCTGCGGCCGAGGCCGTCGACGTCGGCGGCCAGGTCGCGGAGGAAGTTGACCTTCTGGAACGCGGAGCCCAGGCGACGGGCGCCGGCGACGAGGCGCTCGCGCGCGGCGGGCGAGACGAGCCCCGCGTCGGGTGCGGCGAGGAAGACGTGCAGGCACATCAGCCCGACGACCTCGGCCGAGCCGTAGACGTAGCTCTCGAACGACTCGGGGGTGTGCACCGTCTCGCGGAGGTCCGCGCGCATCGAGGCGAAGAACGGTGCGGTGAGCTCGGTGCCGAAGCCGGTCGCCCGCGCGGTCCGGGCGAAGGCGTGGATCACGAGGTTCGCGCTGTAGCCGCTGACGAGCGCGCGCTCGGTCTCGGCCTCGAAGGCGTCGAGCGACTCCTCGACGGCGGCGCGATCGAGGTGCGCCTCCTCGGCGACCCCGTCCACGATCTCGTCGGCCACGCGCACCAGCGCGTAGACGTCCTCGACGCGCTCGCGCACGCCGGCGCCGAGCAGGCGGGTCGCCAGGCCGAAGGAGGTGGAGTAGCGCCGGATCACCTGCGCGGACGCCTCGTGGGCGACGCGGTCGTACAGTTCGCTCTGCCGGCTCATCGTGCCACCGTACGGCGCAGGCGGGTGTCGACCGGCATCGGGGCCGAGATCCGCGCGTGGCGAGCGGTCATCGGGTGCGCCCGAGGACGCTGGAGACGAGGGGCCGCATCTCGGTGCGGAACGCCTCCGTGACCGCGGGGGTGTGCAGCGCGTCCCAGGCCCGGTTCGCGAAGTCGCTCGCGAGCGCCTCCGCGTAGCCGCGCGAGCCGCACTCCTCGAGGATGCAGCGCACCCGCTCCGCCGTGTCCGGGTCGAGGTGCTCGTCGCCGATCAGCCCCTCGATCTCCGGCCAGCGGTCGGTGCCGGCCGCGTGCGCGATCAGCACCGTGCGCTTGCCCTCGCGGAGATCGCCGAGCGTGGTCTTGCCGGTCTGCCCCTCGGAGCCGAAGACGCCGAGCAGGTCGTCGACGATCTGGTAGGCGATGCCGATGCCGCGGCCGAACTCGCCGAGCGCCTCGACCGCCGCGTCGTCGGCGCCGGCCAGGATCGCGCCGGCCTGCAGCGGCGCCTCGAACGAGTAGACCGCCGTCTTCATCCGCTCCATCTCGAGCACCTCGTCGACGGAGGGCATGCCGGGCATCAGCGAGAAGTCGACGTCGGCCAGCTCGCCCGCGGCAGAGGCGAAGACGGCCTCGTCGAGCAGGGTGAGCAGGCGGGCGCGGACGCCGTCGGAGGCGCCGACGCCCTCGACCAGGCGGTGCGCGCCGGTGAGCGCGAGGTCGCCCGCGATGACGGCGACGGAGGTGCCGCGGTGCTCGGCGATCGGGATCGAGAGGCCGGCGGTCGTCGCCTCGTCGCGGTAGCTGCCGGAGACGTTGGGGCCGCCGCGGCGGACGAAGTCGCGGTCGATCACGTCGTCGTGCACGATCAGCGCGGTGTGCAGCAGTTCGAAGGCCGCGCCCAGGTGGGCGGACGCCTCCGGGTCCTGGCCGCCGTGCGCCTCGTAGGCCGAGATCACCATCAGCGGGCGGAAGCGCTTGCCGCCGCGGGTGTTCGCCTCGATGGTCTGCCAGAGGGTCAGGTAGCGGGGTCCGAGCCGGGTCGCGCGCGAGCGCGCCAGCGAGAAGAACCGGTCGAGGACAGCATCGACGTGCTCCTGCCGCCTTCGGGAGAGAACCACGGGGTCGCGCGTATCCACGGGGTCGAGGCTAACAAACTCGCTTCTCTAGCAATAAGCCGGCTGAGTTCCGTCGTCGTGCTTGACTTACGGTCATGACTTCGGAAGGAATCGCCGTGCGCACCGACGAGCTCGAGCAGCTGGATCTCCTCGAGGAGGTGGTCCTCCTCGACGAGTCCGGGGCCGCCGTCGGCGTGGCGGACAAGGCGACCGTGCACGACACGCAGACCCGCCTGCACCTCGCGTTCTCCTGCCACGTCTTCGCCCCCGACGGCGCGCTGCTGGTCACCCGGCGCGCGCTCGGCAAGCGCACGTGGCCCGGCGTGTGGACCAACTCGTTCTGCGGGCACCCCGCCCCCGGCGAGCGGATCGAGGACGCGGTGGTGCGCCGCGCGGAGCGCGAGCTCGGTGCCCGCCTCGAGACGCTCGAGGTCGCGCTGCCGGACTTCCGCTACCGCGCGGTCGACGCCTCCGGGATCGTCGAGAACGAGATCTGCCCCGTCTACACCGCGACCGTGTCGAGCCGCGATGCGCTGAACCCGCGCGCCGACGAGGTCATGGACGTCGAGTGGGTCGACCCCGAGGCGACGCTCGCCGCCGTCCGAGCGACCCCCTGGGCCTTCTCCCCCTGGCTCGTGCTGCAGCTCCCCCGCCTGCTCGGCTGACCGCTCCGCTCCCGCGAGATGCCAATTGTGCACGCCTTTCACGGCGTGTCGCGTGCACAAGTGGCATCTCGCGGAGGGGGTCAGTCGCCGTAGACGTCGGTGCGGTGGAAATTCAGCGACGAGCGGGAGGCGGTGGGGCCGCGCTGGCCCTGGTAGCGCGAGAGGTAGGCCGCCGAGCCGTAGGGCTGCTCGGCGGGCGAGCTCAGGCGGAAGAAGCACATCTGGCCGATCTTCATCCCCGGCCAGAGCATGATCGGCAGCGTCGCGACGTTGCTCAGCTCGAGCGTGACGTGCCCGGTGAAGCCCGGGTCGATGAAGCCCGCCGTCGAGTGCGTGAGCAGCCCCAGCCGCCCCAGCGAGCTCTTGCCCTCCAGCCGCGCGGCGATGTCGTCCGGGAGCGCGACCTCCTCGTAGGTCGAGCCGAGCACGAACTCGCCGGGGTGCAGGATGAACGCCTCGCCCGCCGGGGTCTCGACCAGGCGCGTCAGCTCGGGCTGGTCCTCGGCCGGGTCGATGTAGGGGTAGCGGTGGTTGTCGAACAGCCGGAAGAAGCGGTCGAGCCGCACGTCCACCGACGAGGGCTGGATCATCGCCGGGTCGTGCGGCGAGAGCCCGACGCGGCCGGAGGAGAGTTCGAGCTTGATGTCGCGATCGGAGAGCAGCACGAGGCGAGCTTAGGGCGCGGGGCTTGCTAGCATGGCGTGATGCGCCCGAGCGGCGCCGCGCGAGTGTAGTTCAATGGTAGAACTTCTGCTTCCCAAGCAGATGGCGCGGGTTCGATTCCCGTCACTCGCTCCGACCCCCTCCCCCGCCGGCTCCGTCTCGGCGAACAGCGCGAGGATCTCCACCGCGATGATCGCGTGGCCCCGCCCGTTCGGGTGGTTCACCTGCGACATCAGCCCGGCCAGGGGCTCGCCGGGCTCGTGCAGACCGAGGAAGACGCGGAACGGGTCCGCGAGCAGCACACCGTCCCGCTCGGCGAGTCCGCGGATCTGCTCGGCGTGCCGCACGAGCTCGTCGGCGGAATCGGTCGGATCGGCGGTCAGGTCCGGCGAGGGCGTGACCAGCACGGGGACGGCGCCGGCCCCGAGCACGGAGTCGATCATCGACTCCCACGCGCGGCCGGCCCGCTCGAGCCCGATCGCCCGGTCGTTCAGCGCGTAGTCGAGGACCACGACGTCGGGGCGGTGGCCGAGCACCTCGCCCATCCGGAGCGCGCCCGACTCCGAGTGCTCCCCGCCGATGGCGGTGACGATCGCGTTGAGGACGGCGTGCGGGTGGCGCTCGGCCAGCAGGCCGGCGACGACGTGCGGGTAGGAGGCGCGCCGATCGATCAGGGGCGTCGCGAAGTAGCCCGCGGGAACGCTGTGGCCGTGGAAGACGACGTTCACCGCCCGGTTCTCCGGCCAGGTCCGCTCCAGCGCGGCGATCACCGCGGCGAGGCCGGCCACGCGCGACGGCCTAGCGGGTCGCGGGCGGCGCGGTGCTCGCCCGGACGATCAGCGAGGTCGGCACGAGCTCGAGGACGGGGTCGTCGCTGACGCCGTTCGCGAGCTGGTCGAGCAGCAGCTCGACGCACTTCGCGCCGACCGCCCGGTAGTCCTGCCGGACGGTCGTCAGCGGCGGGGAGAAGTCCTGCGCCTCCGGGATGTCGTTGAAGCCCACCACGCTGACGTCCTCGGGGATCCGCAGGCCGTGCTCCGCGAAGGCGCGGTAGACCCCGAGCGCGGCCTCGTCACTGGAGACCAGCACGGCCGTGCAGTCGCCGGTCTCGGCCAGGGCGGCGCCCTGGAGGTAGCCGCCGTCCGAGCGCCAGTTGCTGTAGCGGGTCGGCGGCACAGGTGCGCCCGCCGCGAGGAGCGCCTCCCGCCACGCCGTCTCCCGGCGCTCGGCGGCGAAGGAGCCGCGCGGGCCCGCGATGTGGTGCACCGTGCGGTGCCCGAGCCCGAGCAGGTGCTCGACCGCGGCCCGGACACCGCCCGCCTGGTCGGCGTCGACCACGGGCCCCTGGGCGCCGGCGGCCGCGTTGACCAGCACCCGGGGGATCTCGGGGAGGACCAGCTGCGCCGTGTCCCGCAGGTACGTCTCCACGACCACGATGAGGCCGTCCACCGCCAGCTCGCCGAAGCGGGTGAAGGCGCCGTTGAGCCCGGTCTGACTCGGTGCCGAGACCGGCACGAGCGTGATGGCGTAGCCCGCCTCCGCCGCTGCAGTGGCGATCGAGTCCACGGTCCGCATCATCCCGAGGGTGTCCAGGCTGAAGACCGCGACGCCGAGGGTGCGGAACGAGCCGCTCTTCAGGGCGCGCGCGGCGCTGTTCGGCCGGTAGCCGAGGGTGCGCATCGCCTCCAGGACGGCCTGCCGCGTCGCGGGGACGACGTTCGTCTGCCCGTTCGCGACCCGCGAGGCCGTGACGGGCGCGACGCCCGCGAGGCGTGCCACGTCAGCCAGTGAGGGGCGGCGCGGAACGTCGGTCATCTCCCCATAGTGGCTCCTCCGGAGCCTCAGCTCGTCCAGGAGCTCGTCGAGGAAGTCCGGCGGGGGGATCGCCTCGAGCGCGTCATCTGCAGACATGAGGGCATGGTAAGGCAACCATCCTGACCCGGAGTCTCGTAGGATCGGCGACGGCCTCCCCCTTCCGGGACGGCACCACGATCGAGCGAAGGACGACGATGTCTCTCCGGCACCACTCCCGCCCGGCGGCGGCACTCGCCGTCGCCGCCCTCGCGGCCGCGCTCACGGGCTGCGCCGACCGCACGGAGGCCGAGGACGACTCCCTGCTCGTGTGGAGCTGGGACGACCAGCTGCCCGAGGTCGCGGAGCTCTACGAGGAGGAGCACCCCGGGGTCGAGATCGACGTGGTCGACGTGGGCACGGGCGACGAGCAGTACACCGCCCTGCAGAACGTGATCGCGGCCGGATCCGGGAGTCCGGACGTCGCCTTCCTCGACTCGACTGCGCTCCCGCAGTTCGCCCTCTCCGGCGCCCTCGCGGACCTGGGGCCGCTCGGCGCCGACGAGCTCTCCGAGGAGTTCGCGCCGGGGCCGTGGGCGGCGTCCCAGGTGGACGGCACCGTCTACGGACTGCCCTGGGCCTCCGGGCCGATGGTGCTGTTCTACAACCGCGCCGTCTTCGAGCGGCTCGGCGTGGCGGTGCCCGGCACCTGGGAGGAGTACGTCGGCGCCGCGGAGCAGCTGCACGCGGCGGACCCGGAGGTGTACATCCTCAACGACGTCGGCAATCCCGGACTCGCCAACAGCCTCATCCAGCAGGCCGGCGGCCGGCCCTTCTCCGTGGACGGCACCGCCGTCGCCATCGATCTCGCCGACCCCGGCACCGCGCGGTACGCCGAGAACTGGCAGCGCCTGCTCGACGGCGGGCTGCTCGCCCCGGTCGCCGACTGGAGCGACGAGTGGCGGAAGATGCTCGCGGCGGGCCGGATCGCGACGCTCCCGGCCGGCAGCTGGATGGCCTCCGCCCTGACTCAGAGCGCCCCCGACGCCGCCGGGGACTGGCGCGTGGCGCAGCTGCCGCAGTGGGAGCCGGGCGGGAGCGTGACCGCCGAGCACGGCGGCGGCGGCTTCTCGGTGCTCGAGAGCAGCGTCAGCAAGGAGCTCGCCGTCGACTTCCTGACCTACGCCACCGCGGGCGACGGGGTGGACGTCATCCGGGACTCCGGACTCTGGCCCGCCCACCGGGCCGCGACCGAGTCGCCCGCGTTCCTCGACCGGCCGAGCGAGTACTTCGGCGGGCAGGCCGTCAACAGGGAGTACGCGACCGCGTCGGAGAACGCCCCCGACGACGTCCGCTTCCTCCCCTACCAGGTCTACGCGGCCGCGGTGTTCAACGACTCCGTCGGCACGGCCTACACCGGCGAGACGACCCTCCAGGCGGGGCTGCTCGACTGGCAGGCCGAGCTGGAGGAGTACGGCGCCGAGCAGGGTTTCACCGTCGAGCGGTGAGCCCGGACCGCGACACGCCGACGGGATCGGCGCCGACAGGCCGATCGGGCCGTCCCGCGGTGCAGGGTGGAGGGATGAGCGAGCTCGTCCAGATCCCGTCTCCGGGCATCGCCCTCGAGTACGGGCACCCCGGTCGCCCCGTCGTGGTGATCCTGCACGACGTGTTCGGCCGGCTGCCCTGGCTGGAGCCGTTCGCCGAGGCCGTCTCGAAGCACGGCTACCACGTGCTCGTCCCCGACCTCTACGACGGCTGGGCCACGCTCGCAGCCGAGGACGCGCGGGATCTCGCCGCGATGGCCGCGCAGGACCGCGCCCTCGCCTCGGTCGCCGACGCGGTGCGCACCGGATCGGCCGCCGGCGCTGCCCGCTCCGCCCTCATCGGCTTCGGCTTCGGCGGGCGGCTGGCGCTGCTCGTCGCCGCCACCGGTCTCGTCGACGCCGTGGTCGCCTACTACGCGACCCTCGGCCGGGAGGAGCACGCGCTGGTGCCCTGCCCGACGCTGCTGCACTACGCGCAGAGCGACGAGTGGCCCGAGGGCGACGACCCGGAGTCGTTCGTCGGCCGGCTGAAGGAGGCGGGCACGCCCGTCACCGCGCACACCTACCCGGACACCGGGCGGCACTTCGCGAACGCCACACTGCGGGAGTCGGTCAGCCCGTCCGCCGCCGCGCTCGCCTACGCGCGGACCCTGTCCTTCCTCAACCCGCAGCTGATCGACTGCTGACGCACCGCCCGGCGAGCCGGCTCCGGGTGCTCAGCCCTGGACGTCGTGCAGGTGGTGCTGGACGTCGTGCAGGTAGTACTTCGCGATCGTCTCGACCGTGAAGGACGCGCCGTCGCTGCGGCGACCCGGCCGCTGCCACTGCCGGCCGTCGACCCCCTCGAAGACGTCGCTGATGCGGGCCGCCTCCTCGACGAGCTCGCGGCCGACCGCCGCGGGGTCCTGCTGGTCGTAGCGCTCCTCGACCGCCGCCACGTCCTGGTCCCAGTTGGGGAACAGCGGGTCGTCGCCCTCGAGCATCAGCCCGAGGCGCAGCCGGTAGATGCGGTGCACGTCGCGCACGTGCGCGGCGTACTCCAGCGGCGACCAGGTCTCGTCGTCGGGGCGGCCGGCGGCGTCCTCGCGCTCGAGGACGTAGGGCCAGGCGGCGGCGTTCTGGCGGATCAGCGCGGGGACGGCGTCGGACTCCACGAGCGAGGCGTCGAAGCCGCACTCGAGGCAGGGGCGCTCGAGCACCCAGGTCCAGTCCTTGGTATCGGGAGTGATGGGCATGGACCCAGGGTAGGACGGCTCAGCAGCGCGGCTGCGCGCCCTGCACCGCGCCGCGCTCGCCGTCGGCCGTCCAGGGCAGCTGCGGCAGCCCGGCGGCGCCGGTCGCCGCCCCCTGCTCGACCGCGATCGCCGCGAGGGCGCGCGCGGTCGTGGCGGCGAAGCCCTCGCCGGCGGTCGAGCTGTTGAAGGCGACCGCGACCGTCAGCCCCGACTCCGGGTCGGAGTAGGCGGCGGTGAGGAAGCCCGGCGCGATGCCGGAGAAGCCACGGAGCGGGCCGGCCTCGTGGCCGCCGAGACCGGCGAGCAGCCACTCCGCGCGCCCCTGCCCCTGCGGGACGGGATCGGCCCACATCGCGTCGCCCGCGGGCTCGGTCGCGAGTCCCTGCGCGAGGCGGCGCAGATCGTCGAGATCGGTGACGGCGCCGCCGGCCGCGCCGAGCGAGGAGGGCGACGCCGCGGAGAGGTCGCGGCGGACCTCGCACTGGACGGCGCCGGAGCGCGGATCGAGGGCGGCGGAGAAGCCGAGCATCGCCGGGGCGGGCAGCTCGAGCTCCGAGTCGCCGGGGAGGCCGGTGCTGCTCAGGCCGTAGCGGGGCACGACGTACTCGTCGTAGAGCGACTGCATGCTGCGACCGGTGGCCTGCGTCGCCACCACGCCCGCGAGGAGCGGGCCGGTGGAGGACTCGGACCAGGCGGCGCCCGGCTCGGCGATCGGCGCGCTGACCTGCGCGGCCGAGATCAGCTCGAGGGTGGGCCACTCGCGGGCGGGGTTCTGCACGACGGTCGGCCAGAGGACGGAGCGGAAATCGGCGAGGCCGGAGGTGTGCGAGCAGAGCTGGCGGAGGGTCATCCCCTCGATGCCGGGGAGGGAGGTGAGCGCGTCGCCGACGTCCGCGTCGAGGTCGAGGGTGCCCTTCTCGGCGAGCGCGACGACGACGTCGCAGGTCATCGCCTCGGTGCCGCCGGTGCCGAGGCGCACGTGCGCGTCGGTGGTCACCGGGGTGTTCGCCTCGTCGCCGATCGTGCCGATCGCCGTCTCCCAGCCGCCGGCCCAGGGCGACCAGACGCCTGCGACCACACCGGAAGCCCCGGCGACGCTCTGCGCCTCGACGAGGAAGCCGGAGAGGGCGATGGCCAGGTCGTCGGGCACGGGCCCGGGCAGCGCATCGGGGACGACGGAGTCGGCACCGCCGGTGCAGCCGGTGAGGGCGAGGACCAGGGCGGGCACGACGAGAGCTCCGACCCGGGTCGGCCTGCGGCCACCGATCATGCCGTTCGACTCCCCCCGAAGACGCGTGCTGGAACTCCTCCACTGTACGGGCGCGGTCTCGCGCAGCACGGGGCGGGGGCCGTGCGCGGGGCTTTCGTGTCCCGACCGTGACCCGTCACCACGCGGATCCGGATCCGGCCACCCCTTTTCCAAACCGTCTGAGCGGCTGCTACGAAGAAAGGACAAGCGACGCGGAGGCGTTGCCCGGAAGGAGAAGAGGAATCATGCGCACATCACCGAACCGGCTGCTCGCCACGCTCTTCGGCGCGGTCTACGTGGTCGTCGGACTGCTCGGCTTCGTCGTCACCGGCGGCGTCCAGTTCCTCGCGACGGAGGGCGGACTGCTTCTCGGGATCTTCGAGGTCAATCCGCTGCACAACATCGCGCACCTGCTCATCGGCGGCGCACTGCTGATCGCCGGCCTCTCCACCACCTCGGCGGCCAAGACGGTCAACACGACCGTCGGCGCGGTCTACCTGCTGCTCGGAGTCGTCGGCTTCTTCCTGGTCAACACCGCCCTCAACGTGCTCGCGCTGAACACCGCCGACCACTTCCTGCACCTCGCCAGCGCGCTCGTCCTCCTCGGAGTCGGGCTCACCGCCGACAAGGGCGCCCGGGCGCGCACCGCGACCGCCTGACCCGGAGCGGATCCGTCCGCTCCCCCTAGACTCCGTCCGCCGTGGGCCCGCCGTTTTCCGCGGCGGACGGACCGAACGGCCCCGGACGACACGATGCGGTGTGTCGATCCGGGGCCTCTTCCTCTTGCCTCCTCCACCACGATCGGAGACCGCGATGAGCACCGTCGCCCGCGGAAACGCCGCCTTCGCCGGGATCGGCGCCGGTCTCGTGCACCTCTCCCTCGCCGCCGGGCAGCTCGACGCGGGGACCCTCCCGCTCGCCGCCCTCGGCGTCGCGGAGCTGGCCTGGGGCGTCGTCGTCCTCGCCCGCGGCCGGATCGTCCTCCCGCGGACCGCGCTCGCCGTCACCGGCGTCACCGTCGCCGGCTTCGTCCTCGCGATCGCCGCCGGTCTGCTTCGCGATCCCCTGCCGGCTCTCGCGGCGGGTGCCCTGCAGCTCGTGGCCGCGGCCGTCGTCGCCGCCACCCTCCGCTCGCAGCGCACGGTGGAGCGGCCCGTCTCGGCCCCGCGCGCGGTCCTCGGCCTCTTCGCGGGCGCGCTCCTCGTCTCCGCCCTCGCGACGCCGGCGCTGTCCGTCTCCTCCGAGGGCTCGCACGACATGGGCGGGATGATGACGACGGTCACCGACAGCGGGCACTCGCACTGAGACCTGCCCTGGCGACCGCGGTGCCTTCGAGCTAAGGTAAGGGCAACCTAAGACGCCGAAGGAGGCCGCCGTGTCGAACGTCTCGAACGTCATCCCGTTCTCGCAGGCCCTTCACGTGCGCCTCGGTCGGTCCGGCGCCGACGACGAGGTCTCGGCCTTCATGACCGCGCTGATGACCGGGTCCGGCAGCCGGGACGACTACGTCGCGATGATCGCGCAGCACTACTTCGTCTACGAGGCGCTCGAGGCCGTGGCGGAGGCGATGGCGGGCGACCCGGTCGCCGCACCCTTCATCTCGCCCAAGCTCACCCGCCTGCCGGCGATCGCGGAGGACCTGCGCTTCCTGGTCGGCGAGGACTGGCGCTCGCGCATCGCCCCGCTCCCCTCGACGGCGGCCTACGTCGAGCGGATCCGCACCGTCGCGAGCGGCTGGAGCGGCGGCTTCGTCGCGCACCACTACACCCGCTACCTCGGCGACCTGTCCGGCTGCTCGATCGTCCGCACGCTGCTCCAGCGGCGCTTCGGCTTCGAGACCAACGGCGTCGGCTTCTACCTCTACGGCGAGATCGCGACGCCGTCCGCCTTCCGCGCGGTCTACCGCGAGCAGCTCGACGCGGCCGGCTGGGACGAGGACGAGCGCGAGCGCGTCATCGCCGAGGTGGCGGAGGCGTACCGGCTGACCACCGCGGTGTTCCGCGACCTGGCCGGCTCGCGCGCCGCGGCCTGACGTGCCGCTCAGGCGCTCAGGAGGACGCGGACTCCGGCTCCGCGACGGCCGCGGGCTCGGCCCGGCGCTCGGACATGAAGCGCAGCACGTCCTTGTCGACGATGATGTCGCTCGGCCGGAGCGGCCGGGTGAGGTAGAGCCCCTCGAGGCTCGTGATGCGGCTGAGCGCGACGTAGGTCTGACCGGGGGCGAACGCTCGCTGCCCGAGGTCGACCACGGCGGAGTCGTAGGTCTTGCCCTGCGACTTGTGGATCGTGACGGCCCAGGCCAGGCGCAGCGGGAACTGCGCGAACTCGGCGACGATCTCGCGGGTCAGCTTCTTGGTCGCGGCGGAGTAGGAGTAGCGGTAGCGCTCCCAGGTCGCGGGCTCGACCTCGTGCACCTCGCCGTCCACCTCGACCCAGACCGTGCCGGCGACCTTGGTCACGCGGCCGATCGTGCCGTTCACCCAGCGCTGCTCGGCGTCGTTGCGCAGGAACATCACGTGCGCCCCGATCTTCAGCTCGAGGTTCTGATCGGCCGGGTACGCGCGGCCGCCGAAGTCGCCGCTGATCTCGGCCGAGGCCGTCTTGACCGGGCCCTTGAGCCGCGCGAGGGCGGTCTGGTTGATCCGGTTGACGGTGTCGTTGCGGGTCGCGAGGGTGATCGCATCGTTCTCGGGCGGCGTGCGCGCGCCGGCGGCGTTGAGGACGTCCGCGATCTCCTTGGTCACCATGCCGAAGCGCACGGCGTTGAGCATCCACTTGAAGCGCTCGTCGCTCTGACGGTGGATCCTCCCGAGCTCGATGATCCGCAGCGGCGCCTCCTGCCAGACCAGCGCGTCGAAGAACCAGAGCGAGCGGTAGCGGTCGGCGAAGTAGGCGCGCTCCTCCGGATCGCCCGGGACGGGCGCGAGCTGGAACGGGTCGCCGAAGAGGACGACCTGGACGCCGCCGAACGGCTCGGACCGACGCTGCCGCGCCTGGCGGAGGCTGCGGTCGATGCCGTCGAGGAGATCGGCGTTGACCATCGAGATCTCGTCGATGACGAGGGTGTCGATGGTGTTCAGCAGCTTGCGCAGCTCGGGCGGCTGATCGAGGTCCGAGTCGGCGATGACCCCGATCGGGAGCCGGAAGAGCGAGTGGATCGTCTGCCCGCCGACGTTCAGCGCGGCGACACCGGTCGGCGCGCAGATGACGATCTGCTTGTCGGTGTTCCAGCTCAGGTGGTTGAGCAGGGTCGACTTGCCGGTGCCGGCGCGGCCCGTCACGAACAGGTGCTCGCGGGTGTTCTCGATGAGGTCGAACACCCGCTGCTGCTCGTCGGAGAGGGTCGGCTGGGTCACCGCTCCACTGTACCCAGCCGACCCCCGCACCCCGGCGCCGCGGTCAGACGTCGCGGACGCGGGTCGCCGTCAGTGCCGGGACCCAGACGGCGAGGAGCCACCCGGCGCTGGCGAGCAGCGCGGACGTCGTGCTGATCTGCTCCACGCCCGAGCCCTCGCTCGGGACGCTCGACAGGGCCAGCCCGAGGTTCGAGAGCAGGTAGGGGCTGACGTCGATGATCCACTGGGCCTGCAGCAGCCCGCCCGCGATGCTCGCGAGCAGCGGCAGCACGAAGAGCACGCCGACCGAGAGGCCGATGGCGGCCGCCGTGCTGCGCAGCAGCGCCGCCACGGCGACCGAGAACGCGCCGATGACCGCCAGGGAGAGGCCGCCGCCGAGCAGGCTGCCGAGCACGCCGTCGTCGAGCAGCGAGGTGGGCGTGCCCTTCGCCGCGAGCATCCCGCCGATGACGGCGAACGAGCCGACGCAGGTGAGCACGCCGACCACGAAGGACGCGACGGCCACGACGACCCCGCGGGCGAGGAGGGACGGGACCCGGCGCGGTACGGCGGTGTAGGTCGAGCGGATCATCCCGGTCGAGTACTCACCACCGAGCGACAGCGCACCGAGGACGGCGATCACCAGGCCGACGAACTGCAGGTGCAGGGTCGCGCCGCCCGCGACGAACGCGGAGACGGAGCCCTCCTTCGGCGGCGCGACGACGGCGCCGAGGGCCAGGGCCAGAGCGAGCGCGAGGAGCACCGAGACGACGATCGACCACCAGGTGGAGCGGACGGTGACGAGCTTGAGCAGCTCGGAGAGGACGACCCCGTCGAGGCGGAGCCTCACCCCGCTCGGGGCGTCGCGGGCGGGGCTCGGGGCGGTCGCGGTCATCGGGAGGCTCCTTCGAGGGACGGGGATCCGTGGGGACGGGCGGCGGTGTACTCGACGGCGTCGGCCGTCATCGCGACGTAGGCCTCCTCGAGCGAGCGGGTCAGCGCGGTGAGCGCGTGCAGCACCGCTCCGGCCTCGTGGGCGAGCGCGCCGATCACCGGCGCCTCGAGCCCCTCGATCTCGAGCCCGCCGCCCGTGACGGCGACCGCAGCACCGCGGGCGGCGAGGAGCGCGGCGAGCCGCACCGAGTCCGGGCTCTCGACGCGCACGCGCGGCCGCGCCTCGGCGAGGAAGTCGTCCAGCGGGGCGTCGGCGAGGATCCGGCCCCGGCCGAGGACGATGATGTGGTCGGCGGTCTGCGCCATCTCGCTCATCAGGTGCGAGGAGAGCAGCACGCAGCAGCCCTCCGCCGCCTTCGCGCGGACGAAGTCGCGGACCCAGCGGACGCCCTCCGGGTCGAGGCCGTTCACCGGCTCGTCGAGCAGGAGGGTCCGCGGGTCGCCGAGCAGCGCGGTCGCGATGCCCACCCGCTGGCCCATGCCGAGCGAGAAGCCGCCGACGCGCTTGCGCGCGACGCTGCCGAGGCCGACGACCTCGATGACCTCCTCCACGCGCGAGCGCGGGATGCGGTGGGTCGCGGCGATCACGCGCAGGTGGTCGCGGAGGGTCCGGCCGCGGTGCGTCGCCTTGGCGTCGAGCAGGGCGCCGACCTCGGCGAGCGGTGCGGCGTGCTCGCGGTAGGGCCGGCCGTTCACCAGCACCGAACCGGCGGACGGCCGGTCGAGACCGACGATCATCCGCATCGTCGTCGACTTGCCGGCGCCGTTGGGCCCGAGGAACCCGGTCACCCTCCCCGGCGCCACGGTGAAGTCGATCCCGTCGACCGCGGTCTTCGCTCCGTACCTCTTGGTCAGGCCTCGTGCCTCGATCATGCGCTCCCCTTCTCGCAGTGCTGCGCCTCGAGCCCGCGGACGCGGGCGAGGTCGGACAGCAGCGGCCAGCCTAGGAAGGGCCCGCGGAGCCCGCTCGGAGCTGTCGCGGGACGTCCGTCCGGGCGGGGCGCCCCGGGTCAGCCGCGCTTCTGCAGGGCGGCCAGGCGGTCGTTGTACGCGGTGAGCTCGGCCTCGCCGGTGCGGTCGGCCTGGCGGTCGAGCCGCTTGGAGTCGCGCGCGTCCGAGCGGCTCCACATCACCGCGACGATGATCGCGAGGGCGAGCGTGGGGATCTCGCCGATGCTCCAGGCGATGCCGCCGGCCGCCTGCTGGTCGTCGAGGGCGTTCGTGCCCCAGCCCATCGCGCCGTACCAGTCGGCGAGCAGGAGGCCCTCCCCCGTCATCAGCGCCAGGCCGAAGAAGGCGTGGAACGCCATCGTGCCCAGCAGCAGCAGCAGGCGCATCGGGTAGGGCACGCGGTGCACGCTCGGGTCGACGCCGATCAGGACGCTCACGAAGAGGTAGCCGGTGATCAGGAAGTGGACGATCATCCACTCGTGGCCGATGTGGTCGGTCGTCGCCCAGCGGAAGAGCGGCGAGTAGTAGAAGCCCCAGAGCGAGCCGACGAACAGCAGCGCCGCGACGATCGGGTGCGAGATCGCGGTGGCGAAGCGCGAGTGCACGGCGAGCAGGACCCACTCCCGGCCGCCGCGGGAGCCGTCGGTGCGCCGGGCCGCGGCGCGCGCGATCAGCGTGACCGGCGCGGCCGGGACCAGCAGCACCGGGACGGCCATGGTCAGGACCATGTGCGCGAGCATGTGCGCGCTGAACAGGTACTTCTCGTAGGCGTTGACGCCGCCGTTGGTGATGTACGCCAGCAGCAGCATGCCCGCGATCCAGAGCACGGTGCGGTGCACGGGCCAGCGGTCGCCGCGGCGGTGCAGGCGCACGACGCCGGCGACGTAGAACGCGATGCCGAAGCCGCAGACCAGAAGCCAGACCAGGTCGACGTTCCAGAGGGTGAGGAAGTTCAGGGCGGACGGCGCCGGCGGCAGCGGCTCGCCGGTGAGCAGCTCCGCGGGGGTCGGGTTCGTCAGCTCGGTCGCGGCGACCTGGTCGACCGGCGTCGCCGTGCGCGCGAGGGCGGCGGCGACGCCGGAGGCGATGCCCATGAAGGCGATCTCCGCGGCGACGAGCCACCAGAAGCTGCGCCCGCCCGCTCCGCCGGCGCTGCGCATCCGGGCGATCAGGAAGCGGCGCTGGACGAGGCCGAAGACGCCGAGCGCGGTCAGCGCCGCGACCTTCACGAGCACCAGCACGCCGTAGCCGGTGAGCAGGTTGCCGAGCGTCGCGAGCCGCAGCTCGGCGCTGATGTAGCCCGAGGCGGCGACCACGATGAAGCTGACGAGGGCGAGGCTGGAGTAGCGGCCGAGCACGGGCAGCAGGCGCGCGCCGCCGAGCAGCGGCCGCAGCGCGACGATCGTGAGCAGGCCGCCCAGCCAGATCGCGGCGAAGACCAGGTGCAGGCCCAGGGCGGTGACCGCGGCGTCGTGGCCGCTCGCTCCGGCCGCGTGGCCCTGCTGCGCCATCGGCAGCAGCGTCAGGAGCGCGACGGCGGTGACGAAGACGAGGGCGGTCTGGTTGCGCACGGCGAAGCAGAGGACGGTGACGACGGCGGCGAGGAGGGTGGTGATCAGCCAGGCCTGGCCGACCGGGATGCTGCCGATGAAGTAGCTGAGCTTCGTGCCGAAGTCGCGGTCGAGGCTCAGCGGCGTCTGGGTGACGTTGAGGAAGGTGAAGAAGCCGGTCAGCGCGGAGGCGGCGGCGAAGAACGCGGCGCTCGCGGCGGCGACGTCGAGCGCGATCGTGTACTCGGTGCGCGGCTCCGCCTCGGCGGGGGCGCTGGTGCGCTTCGCGATCGCGCGAGGGCTCAGCGCGAACAGCGTCAGGACGAGCGAGCCGATCATGCCGGCGGCACCGAGGTTGACCGCGAGCTTGGCGACCGGGAGGCCGAAGCGGACGACGGGCCCCGGGTCGTTCAGGAGCGGAGCGGCCGAACCGCCGCCGAACGCGAGCGCCGCCAGGAGCGCGACGAGGGCGGCGACCACGAGCAGGAGCGCCGGGCCCGCGATCCGGACGGTTCGATTCACCCGGCAAGCCTACGTTCTCGCGGCTGGGGGGCGGCAGGACGACGAAGACCCCGGCGGAGGGCCGGGGTCTTCGAGTGGAACTGCTGCGCCGTGAGGGCGCGGACCGCGACTACTTGGCGGCGGCCTTGAGCTTGGTGCCGGCCGAGACCTTGACCGAGTGGCCGGCGGCGATCTGGATGGTCTCGCCGGTCTGCGGGTTGCGGCCGGTGCGCGCGGCCCGGGACGTGCGCTCGACGGCGATCCAGCCGGGGATGGTGACCTTCACGTCGTTGGAGACGGAGTCGGCGAGGGTCGAGAAGAGCGAGTCGAGGACGCCGTTGACGGCGGCCTGGCTCTGGCCGGAGTCGGCGGCGATCTTCGCGACGAGCTCGGTGCGGTTGAGCGACTTGTCAGCCATTGGAGTGTCCTCCCAGGACGTTCGCGCTGTTGAGAACAGCTGGTGGTTGTGTGTCGTCCAACGGCCG
Source organism: Rathayibacter sp. VKM Ac-2929 (assembly GCF_022815495.1). NCBI lineage: Bacteria > Bacillati > Actinomycetota > Actinomycetes > Micrococcales > Microbacteriaceae > Rathayibacter > Rathayibacter sp. VKM Ac-2929. Next base: position 181,304 of record NZ_JALGRV010000005.1, on the reverse strand, counting down.
GGGACGGACCCCGTCGACCGGTCGGACCGTCCGTAACCTACCAGCCCGATCCCGGATCGGCGGCGATTCGCGCGACGGAATCCCCGGAAACACGCCGATCGGCAGCCCGCGGAGCCGTCAGGAGCGGCTGGGAGGCGATGTCAGGGGCCGTCGCTACACTCGCCGACGGCGCGCACCCGAGCCCGCCGGGAGAGGCGGCCGCAGTGGCGGAGACGACGACGGACGGCTGGATCTCGACGGCGATCTGGTGGCAGATCCACCCGCTGGCGTTCCTCGGCGCCGAGGCGACCTCGGCCGACGGGCCGCAGCCCGGGGACGAGCCGCAGCACCGCCTGCGCCGGATCCTGCCCTGGCTCGACGACCTGCTCGCGCTCGGCTGCAACGGCCTGCTGCTCGGGCCGGTGTTCGCCTCGATGACGCACGGCTACGACACCGTCGACCACTTCCGGGTCGACCCGCGCCTGGGCGACGAGCGCGACCTGGACGATCTGATCGCGGCCTGCCGCGAGCGCGGGATCCGCCTGGTCTTCGACGGCGTCTTCAACCACGTCGGCCGCGAGCACCCGTGGTGGCGCGAGGCCGTCGCGGCGGGCGAGGGCTCCCCCGCCGCCGGGCGCTTCCGGCGGACGGGCGCGGCGCGCGAGGTCGACGGCCTGCCGGTCGACGTCTTCGAGGGCCACGAGGCGCTCGTCGAGCTCGACACCGCGAACCCCGAGGTCGCCGCGCACGTCTCCGCCGTGCTGAGCCACTGGCTCGAGCGCGGGATCGACGGCTGGCGGCTCGACGCCGCCTACGCGGTGGACCCCTCCTCCTGGCGCGCCGCGATCGACCCGGTGCGCGAGCGCTTTCCCGAGGCCTGGTTCGTCGGCGAGGTCATCCACGGCGACTACGCCGGCTACGTGCGGGAGTCGGGTCTGGACTCCGTCACGCAGTACGAGCTCTGGAAGTCGGTGCGCAGCTCGATCGAGGAGGGCAACCTCTTCGAGCTGGACTGGACGCTGCAGCGGCACGCGGAGTTCCTGGAGACGTTCGTGCCGCTGACCTTCGTCGGCAATCACGACGTGACCCGGCTTGCCAGCGCGATCAGCGACCCGCGCCACCACGGGCACGCCGTCGCGATCCTCGGCTTCGTCGGCGGTGTGCCGAGCATCTACTCGGGCGACGAGCGCGGGCTCGAGGGCGTCAAGGAGGAGCGCGCGGGCGGCGACGACGCGATCCGGCCGGAGTTCCCGGCGGACCCGGCCGAGTGGCCGCGGAACGACGCCTACCGCGTGCACCAGGAGGTCATCGCCTTCCGCCGCCGGCACCCGTGGCTGGTCGCCGCGCGGACCAGGAGCGTCGACCTGTCGAACACCGCCGTGCTGCTGGTGGCCGAGGGGCCGGCCGGCGAGAGCGCCCGGCTCGCGCTCAACCTCGGCGACGAGGCGGCGACCGTCGGCGGCGTGCGGGTCGAGGCGCACTCCTGGCTGCTGCTCGACTGAGCCGCGATCGGACGCGCCGTGATCTACGCTCGGGGCAGCGGCGGGAGTGCACGGCCCCCAATCGGGACGACGCTGCCGCGAGGAGACGGACGAGGAGCGACGATGCCCCAGGGGTCGGAGTCACAGCACGAGCAGGCGCGGCGGATCGAGCACGAGCCGGAGGCCGGCGTCGAGCGGACGGGACTGGAGGCGGCGCTGGCCGCTCCGGTCGACGAGCTCACCGACCCCGGGCCGGGCGAGCGCAGCGGGCTCTCGAGCCGGATCGCCGAGGATCTGCTCGACGGCGTCTCGGAGATGGTCGGCGGTGACGCGGACCTCGCACCGGGACGCGCCGTCGAGATCGACGACCCGGCGCGCGCGGTCGGCGACGACCCGGCGCACCCGATCCACGGGACGCTCCGCCAGGAGTTCGAGTCGCGCTGATCGGCGGGTCTCGATACGCCCCTGCGGGGCTACTCGACCAGCATGCAAGGGCCCCTGCGGGGCTACTCGACCAGCATGGGCGGGGCGGCGAGGGTCTCGGTGAGGAAGTGCAGGAGCTCGCGCAGCAGCGTCTCCTTCGAGTCGGCGCGGCGGTACTCGTGGCCCTCGCCGTCCAGCTGGAGGTAGCGGACCGGGCGGTCGAGCTCCTCGAGCGCCGCGACGATCTGCCGGGCCTCGCCGATCGGGACGTTGGTGTCGAGCTCGCCGTGCACGACGAGCAGCGGCACGTCGATCGCGGCGGCCTCGTTCAGCGGCGACAGCTCCTCGAGCAGCTCCGCGTCGTGCTCGGGGTGGCCGTACTTGGTGACGGCGGCCGAGGCGATCCACGGCTCGGTGTCGCGGTAGAAGGTCTGCAGGTGCGACATCCCGCAGATGTCGACGCCTGCGGCGAAGACGCCGGCTGAGAAGGCGAGCGACGCGAGCGTCAGGTAGCCGCCGTAGGAGCGGCCGGTGACGGCGATCCGCGCCGGGTCGGCGATCCCGGCGTCGACGAGGTGCGCGGCGGCGGCGAGGACGTCGTCGAAGGCGCCGCGGCGCTTCTCCACGTCGTCGGCGTGCACGAAGTCGCGGCCGAAGCCCGAGGAGCCGCGCACGTTCGGCGCGAACACGGTGATCCCCGCGGCGGCGACCGTCTGGTGCTGCGCCGAGAAGGTGGGCCGCTCCTGCGACTCCGGGCCGCCGTGCAGGCTGAGCATCGCCGCGCCGGGCCCGGTCGACCCGGGCGCGCGGTAGAGCCAGCCGGAGAGCGCGAGGCCGTCGCGGCCCGTGAAGCGCTCGAGGGTCGGCACGATCAGCGGCGGCGCATCGAGCGTCGGCACCCCGGTGATCCGGGACCACCCGTGGGTCGCCGTGTCCAGCCGCCACAGCTCGCGCGGGCGCTCCGGGCCCTCGACGCCGAGGATCACCGCGCCGCCGTCGCGGGAGAGCACCGGCGTCGTCGCCACCAGTCCCGGGAGCCCGGCGACCGGGACCCGGGCGCCGGTGGTGGTGTCCAGCAGCTCGATCTCGCTCGAGCCCGCGACGTTCCAGACCAGCATCAGCATCCGGCCGGCGTCGTCGGCGTCCAGGCCCTCGAGCTCGGCGTCGTCGCGGGCGGCGAGGCGGCGGATCCGGCCGCGCCAGCCGTCCGGGCCGAGCGGCATCGCGACGAGCTGGCGCCGCGGCAGGTCGACGTCGGTCGCGAGGTAGGCGACCATCGGGCTCTCGGTGTCGTGCAGCGGCGACGGGCGCAGCAGCGCGACGTCCGTGGATCCGGTGCCCGAGTCGGGCAGGAGCGCGTGGTTCTCGTTCGTCAGCCGGTCGACGACCACGCAGTACTGCTGGCCGCGCTGGCCGTCGCGGACCACGACGAGGCGCTCCTCCACCGAGAGGTCGAGCACCGAGATGAGGTCGCCGTCGACGAGCGGCTTCCGCTCGCCCGTCACCGGGTCGACCAGGAAGGAGCGGGTCGGCTGCTCCGGCTCGGCCGACGGGATCGTGACGACGACGTGGTGGCCGCTGCGGGTCCACGGCCCGAGCTCGGCGTGGGCGTCGCGGGAGCCGGCGATGCGGCGGGCGTCGGTGCCGTCGGGCCGCACGACCCAGACCTGAGTGCGCACGCCGCCGTCGGTCGCGACGAGGCAGGCCAGCCAGGCGGAGTCGGCGGACCAGGAGACCTCGAGCACCGGATCCTCGGTGAGGGCGATGCGGCGCGCCTCGCTCGGCTCGGCTCCGACGACGACGTCCTGCACCCAGACCTCCGGCGACCCGCCGCGATCGCTGAGGAAGGCGACGCGGGCGGCGTCCGGGGTCATCGTCGGACCCCAGCTGCCCCAGGCGTGCACGAGTCCGAGCGCGAGCTCCTCGGCAGCGGTCAGGCGGTCGGCCTGCAGCGGATCGGTGAGCGGAAGCGTCATGCCTCCATCCTCCGGCACCGCTCAGCCGACGCCGTGCTCCTGGAGCCACATCTCGAGCAGGGCGAGCTGCCAGAGCTCGTTCGAGCCCAGGCGGGTGCGGGTCGCGTTCGGGTCGGCCAGCAGCGCGTCGACTGTCGCGGGATCGAAGATCCCCCTGCGTCGCGCGGCGGGGTCGGTCAGCGCCGCCCGCACCCGCTCCAGGTAGGGCCCCTCCAGCTGGCGGATCGCGGGCACCGGGAAAGATCCCTTGGTGCGGTCGATCACCTCGTCCGGGACGATGCCGCGCACGGCCCGCTTGAGGATCCCCTTGCCGCCGTCGGCGAGCTTGAGCTCCGGCGGGATCGTGCCGACGAGCTCGACGAACTCGTGGTCGAGGAACGGCACGCGCGCCTCCAGGCCCCAGGCCATGGTCATGTTGTCGACCCGCTTCACGGGGTCGTCGACGAGCATGACCGCGGTGTCGTTGCGCAGCGCCGCGTCCACGGCCGTGTCGGCGCCGGGGCGGGCGAAGCGCTCGGCGAGGAAGGCGGTCGCCGCATCGGGGTCTCCGCGCCAGGCCGGCGCCAGCAGCGCCTGCAGCGCGGAGAAGGGGCGGTCGACGAAGACGTCCGCGTAGGCCTCGACGGCGCGCTCGCGCGGCACCCGCGCCAGGGGCGGGTACCAGTCGTAGCCGCCGAGCACCTCGTCGGCGCCCTGACCCGACTGCACGACCTTCACGTGCTGCGAGACGTCCTCGCTGAGCAGGTGGAAGGCGACGGCGTCGTGCGAGACCATCGGCTCGCTCATCGCGCCGACCGCGGCGTCGATCCCGGGCAGCAGGCGCGCGGAGTCGATCGGCAGGCGGTGGTGGTCGGTGCCGAAGCGCTCCGCGACCAGGCTGGAGTACTCGAACTCGTCGCCGGACTCGCCGCCCGCCGCGTCGAAGCCGATCGAGAAGGTCTGCAGCCCGGTCTGGCCGGCCTCGGCCAGCAGCGCCACGATCAGGCTGGAGTCGATGCCGCCGGAGAGCAGCACGCCGACCGGCACGTCCGCGACCATCCGGCGCGACACGGCGGTGCGGAACGACGCGAGCAGCGCCTCCTGCCAGTCGCGCTCGGTCCAGGCGGCGCGGTCGGGATCGCGGGCGAAGACCGGCTCCCAGTAGACGCGCTCGCGGCTCGTGCCCTCGGGCTCGATCACGCGGACGGTCGCCGGCGGCAGCTTGGTGACTCCGGCGAGGATCGTGCGCGGGGCGGGCACGACCGAGTGGAAGCTCAGGTAGAGCATCAGCGCCGTGCGGTCGATCGAGGTGTCCACGCCGCCGGCCGCGAGCAGGGACTGCACGGTCGAGGCGAAGCGGATCCGCTCGCGGGTCTCGTCGAGGTAGAGCGGCTTGATGCCGAGGCGGTCGCGCGCCAGCACCACCCGGCCGGACTCGCGCTCGACGATCGCGAAGGCGAACATGCCGAGCAGGTGGTCGACGCAGTCCTCGCCCCACTGGGCGTAGGCCTTGCCGATCACCTCGGTGTCGGAGTGGGAGAAGAAGCGGTGCCCCTTCCCCTCCAGCTCGGCGCGCAGCTGGCGATGGTTGTAGATGCAGCCGTTGAAGACGATCGTCAGGCCGAGCGCGGCGTCGACCATCGGCTGGGCGCCGGCCGCGGAGAGGTCGATGATCGCCAGCCGCCGGTGCCCGAGCGCCACGCGGCCCGCCGCCCAGAGCCCGTCGCCGTCCGGGCCGCGGTGCACGAGGCAGCCGGTCATCCGGTCGACGGCGCCGATGTCGGCGCGCGCGCCGTCGAACCGGATCTCGCCCGCGATGCCGCACATCTCAGCCTCCGACGATCCAGGTGTCCTTCGCGCCGCCGCCGCGCGAGGAGTTGACGATCATGCTGCCCTCCGCCGCGACGCGGGTGAGCGCGAGGTCGGCGAGGCGGACGTCGCCGGGACCGGTGCCGGTGACGAAGACGAAGGCGCGGAGGTCGATGTGCCGCGGCTGCAGGTCGGTGCCCGAGAAGGCGGGCAGCGAGGAGAGCCGGACCACCTCCTGAGCGACCCAGGCGCCCGGATCCGCCGCGATCTCGGCGCGCCGCTCGGCGACCCGCGCCGCGGGGGCCGACGGGCCGATCATCACGCCGCGGCCGCCGTAGCCGTCGACCGGCTTGGTGACCAGCTCGCCGACCCGCTCGAGCACGATCCGGCGCTCGGCCTCGTCCTCGGGGCGGTACGTCGGCACGGACTCGAGCAGCGGGCGCTCGTCGAGGTAGTAGCCGATCAGCTCGGGCACCGCGCAGTAGAGGGCCTTGTCGTCCGCGACGCCGTTGCCGGGCGCGTTCGCCAGGTACACGTCGCCGGCCGCCGCGACCTCGAGGATCTCGCGGCCGATCGCGCGGTCGCCGGCGAGGAGGTCGGCCAGCTCGACGTCGAGCCGCAGGTAGAGCGCGTCGACGACCGTGCCGCCGGCCAGGACGCGACCGCCCTCGACGGTGAGGTCGCCCGCCTCGAGCAGCAGGAGCCCCGCGCCCTCGGCCAGCCGGCGGTGCTCGAACCAGGCCGAGCTCGACGCTCCGCTGGAGAGCAGCCCGAGCACCGGGTCGGCGCGCTTCGTCCCGTGGGCGAGCGTCGCGCGCAGTCCGGCGAGCGCCGTCGACGCGTCGAGCAGGCCCGCGGGTCGCGGCAGATCGGGCAGCACGTCGTCGAGCAGCGCGCGGATGCCCAGGGCGTAGGCCAGGCCGCTGGGGTTCCGGAGGTTGTCCTCCAGCACCCGCCAGCCGCCGAACTCGTTGCGGACCAGGTCGAAGCCCATCACGGCACCGCGGACCGTGCCGGCGGGCAGCCGTGCCGCGTCCTCGCTCCAGCCCGGCGCGCCGCGCAGATCGCGGACCACGCCGGCCCGGACCGCCCGGCCCTCGCCGTAGACGTCCTGCAGGAAGCACTCGAGAGCGCGGGCGCGCTGCTCGAGCCCGGCGGCGAGCTCGCTCCACTCGTGGGCCTGGAGCACGCGCGGGACGAGGTCGACCGGGAAGGGCCGGTCCTCCTCACCGACGCGGAAGGTGAGCCCGGCCTGCTCGACGAGCCGGTCGCGGGACACGTGCAGGGTCTGGAGCCGCTCGGGGCCGAGGCCGCGGAAGTGCTCGAGGATCGGCTGGTAGGCGCTCTTCGCGCGGCCGCCGGTCGCGACGGCCTCGTCACCGGCGCGGACGCGGTAGGTGCGCAGGCTCGGGGCGGGCAGGATCGGGCCGCTCGCCGGGCCGTGCGTCTCGGCGACGACGGCGTCGACCACGGCGTCGAGGGTGCCGCGCTCGGCGAGGACGGCGCGCTGGCGGTCGGCGGAGTTGCCGCGCGCGATCAGCGCCTCGGCGAGCGCACGCACCTGCTCCAGGTCGCCGAGCTCGTCCAGCGCGGGCTGCAGGCGGGCGATCAGGCTGCGCAGCGCCTCGGCGGCGGGCACGGGCCGGGGGTGCTCGGTGTGGTCGAGCAGCGGCCCGGAGAGACCGCCGCGGGCGGCCTGCCAGGTGGCGGCGCGCTGGATCGGCGGCGGCGTGTGCCGGAACGGGCGACCAGCCTCGATGTCGAGCTCGGCGCTGCGGACGAGACCGCGGAAGAGCCCGGCGATCAGCACCGCGTCGTCGACGATCGGCATCGCGTCGCAGACCCGGAGCTCGAGGGTCGGCGCGTGCGAGGAGGGCCGGACGTCGAAGTAGGCCATCTTCGAGTCGGCGATGACGCCGGTGGCGATCAGGTCGTCGAGGAGGCGGTCGTACTCGGCCGCGGACTCCAGCGGCCCGGTCGCGCCGGCGCTCGGCCAGCGCTGCCAGATGATCGTGCGGATGCTGGCGTAACCGGTGTCCTGGCCGTTCCAGTAGGGGCTGCTCGCGCTGGCGGAGAGCAGCACCGGCAGGTCGCGGGCGATCCGCTGGGCGATCTGCACGGCGAGCTCGCGGTCGGAGACGCCGACGTGGATCTGGGTGCCGCAGATCAGCTGCTCGTCCACGAGCATCCGGTACTGCTCCTGCATGCGGCCGTAGCGGCCGGTGCTGGTGAGCTCGAAGTCGCCGTGCTCGGAGCGCGGCGCGGTGCCGACGGCCGCGATGCCGATGCCGTCGGGCGCCGCGGCGTCGATCACCGCGCGCCGGAGCGAGATCAGCTGCTCCCGGAGCCCGTCGAGCGAGTCGACCACCGCGGTGTTCGTCTCGACCGTGGTCCGCTGCAGCTCGGCCGAGAAGCTCTCCTTCGGCAGCCGGGCGAGCACCTGGGGGGCGTGGGGGGAGAGCTGCCTCGACTCGAGATCGATGAGGTGGAGCTCCTCCTCCGCACCGAGGGTCAGTTCTGCGCGCATGCGCTCACCGTACGACCCTCATGTTTCGGGCGGCTACCGGGTGGCCGCAGGCGGCGCGCAGGACGGTGGATCAGCGGGCGGTGCGCGCGCGGATCTCGAGGTCGATCTGCGAGGCGTCGAGCGCGGCGAGCACCGAGGCGAGGACGTCGGCGTCGAAGGTGCCGTTGTCGCGGGCGTCGAGGAGGTCGGAGCGCTGGGCGGCGATCACGGCGAGCCGGTGCCGCTGGGCCTGGAGGAACGCCTCGGTCCGCGGCGCGTCCGGGGCGGGCGGCGGCTCCTGGACGGCCTCGGCGCTGGTGCGCAGGAGGGCGAAGACGCGGGTGCGCTCCTCCTCGCGGGCCCTCTCCTCGGCCGCCTCGTCGACGTCCGGGGCGATGGCGCGCAGCAGCGGCCCGACCGTGCCGCCCTGCAGCAGCAGCGACAGCGCGGCCACCGCGAACGCGATCAGCACGAGGACCGAGCGCTGCGGGGTGTCCTCGGGCAGGGTCTGCGCGGCGGCGACCGTGACCGCGCCGCGCATCCCGGCCCAGACCACCGCCGTGCCCTCGCGCCAGCCGAGCGGCGCGCGGACGAAGTACTCCATGTCGGCGAGCATCCGGGTCAGCCGGGTGCCGAAGCGCTCGAGATCGCGGGCGGTCGGCGACCGGCGCCCGCGGCTGATCCGCTTCAGGCTCTCCTCGCGGCCCTCCTCGGTGCCCATCTGCTCCTGCAGGCCCTCGACGCGGGGGCGCATCCGCTCGCGCAGCCGGCCGCGGCTCCTCAGCACGCCGAGCAGCGGGGCGACGTAGGCCGCGCGCACCAGGATCGTCAGCAGGAGCGCGCCCGCCGCGATCAGCACGGCCGGGCCGACGCCGGCGTGGTCCTCCTCGACGCTCGTCACGATCGCCCGGACCTGCAGGCCCATCGTGAGGAACACCGTGCCCTCGAGCACCAGCTCGACCGTCCGCCAGTTCTGCGAGTCGGACAGGCGGTTCTGCGGCGAGAGCTCGCGCGGCGCGCGGATGCCCGTGACGACGCCGGCGACGACCGCCGCGACCAGTCCCGAGGCGGCGAGGAGCTCGGCCGGGACGGAGGCGAGGAAGGGCACGGTGAACGACAGGATCGTGTTGACCGTCGGGTCCTGCACCCGGCGGCGCACAGCCAGGTTCAGCCAGCCGACCAGACCGCCGACGATCCCCGCGATCAGCACGGAGTAGCCGAACGAGCCCAGCGCGCCCCAGAAGGAGAAGCTCGCCGCGGCGGCCGCGATCGCGGTGCGCAGCAGCACCAGGGCCGTCGCATCGTTGAGCAGGCTCTCGCCGTCGAGCATCGCGACGACCCGCCGCGAGACGGAGGTGCCCTTGACGATCGAGGTCGCCACCGCGTCCGTGGGGCTGACGATCGCGCCGAGCGCGACGCCCCAGGCGAAGCCGAGATCCGGCAGGACAAGCTGGAAGAACAGGCCGAGCACGAGCGAGGTGCCGACGACCAGCAGCACCGAGAGTCCGCTGATCGCACCGAACTCGCGGCGGAAGTTCATCGCCGGCATCGACACCGCGGACGAGTAGAGCAGCGGCGGGAGCACCCCGGCCAGGATCCACTCCGGCTCGATCTCGATCGGACCGACGACGGGCAGGAAGCTCGCGGCCACCCCGATCCCGACCAGCACGAGCGGCGAGGCGACGCCGAGGCGCGGTCCGACGACGGCGGCGCCGGCGATCACGACCAGCGCGAGGACCAGCACCACCAGGAGCGGGGTCATGCGTGCCCGGCGGCGTCGGGGACGGGTCCGACCGCGCCGCGGCGGACGTCCTCGAAGAAGTCGGGGCGGAGCACCCGCCTCTCGATCTCGAACGCGCCGCTGGTCCAGCCGTCGCCGAGGGGGTGCTCCGGGTCCAGCAGCACGTGGCCCGGGGTGGCGCCACGACCGAGAGCGGCGGCGATCGACCGGTCGGGGTCGTAGAGCGCGTGCTCGACGAGCGGGGCGAACACCTCGTGGGCGGCGAAGTCGGCGGGCGCGCCGAGGAAGACGGGCATCAGCTCCTCGCCCTCGCGCAGGCCGTTCGGCCACCAGCGGAAGCGCTCGACCAGCTCGTGGCAGGAGATGCAGGACGGCGAGAAGAAGACGAGGTGCGTCGGCGGGTCCGCCCACTCGGCGAGGGCGATCGGCTCGCCGGCGGCGGTGAGGAAGGCGAGGTCGCCGAGGTCGCTCGGGGACGCGGATGCCGGGGCGGGCGTCGACGCGGCGGGTGCTCGCGCGGCGAGCCGGTCGCGCACCGGGACGAGCGCGAGAGCGAGCAGCACGGCGAGCAGCGCCGGGACCCCGGGGACGAGCAGCTCCGCCGGTGCGGCGGCCCCGACGAGCCCGGCGAGCGCCAGCGCGAGCAGGACGACGTTCCGCGCGACCGTGCGGCCGGTCATCCGGGCGTCGCCGAGGCCGCCGAAGCACTCGCACTCGACCGGCTCCGGGGCGCGGACCGCCCGGATCGCGACGACGAGGAAGACGACGTCGACCGTGACCGCGCCGAGCAGCGCGCCGCGGTGCAGCGGCGACGGGGCGAGCAAAATCGCCAGGCCGAGCGCGATCTCGACGACGGGGAAGGCACGGGCGAAGAGCGGGCCCGCGGAGAGCCGGGCGGGCAGACCGAGCGCGGCGAGGCTCGCGCGGAACCGCTCCGTCCGCCCGAGCTTCAGCACGCCGCTGACGACGAGGACGGCACCGGCGGCGGCCCCTGCGACCGCGAGCAGGACCTCGAGCGCTGACGCGAGCATCCGTGTCCCTCCCGCACCCGACGGTGCCCCCGCAGAGCACGCTACCGGGCGGAGGGCGCCGTCAGGAGTCGAAGCCCAGCCCGAGCGCGTCGAGGGTCCGCAGCAGCGGGTTCCGCCGACCGCCGTCGTGGTCGGCGCGGTCGAGAGACCAGCGCGTGGCCTGGATGCCGGCGGTCGCGAACGGCTCGGGCGGGAACGGCAGCGGGCGCTTGCGGACCATCTCCAGCTCGGTCCGCTCGGTCGGCTCGCCGGCCAGGAGGTCGAGGAGCACGTCGGCCGCGAAGGCGGTCGTCCCGACGCCGAGGCCGGTGTAGCCCGCGGCGTAGGCGACGCGACCGGCGAGCGCGGTGCCGTAGAAGGCGGCGAAGCGGGTGCTGGTGTCGATCACCCCGGCCCAGCGATGGCTGAAGCGCAGGCCCTCGAGCTGCGGGAAGGTGGTCAGGAAGTGCGCGGCGAGGGCGCGGTCGGTCTCCGGGCGGTCCTCGTAGGCCGCGCGGATCCGGCCGCCGGGGTGGTACACGGCGTCGTAGCCGCCCCAGAGGATGCGGTCGTCGGCGGTGCGGCGGTAGTAGTGGAACTGGTTGGCGACGTCGCTGAGGCCCTCGCGGCCGGTCCAGCCGATCGAGGCCAGCTGGGCGGCGTCGAGCGGCTCGGTCATCAGGACGTGGTCGTAGACCGGGACGGTCATCAGCCGGGTGCGCGCGAGCAGCGAGGGGAAGGCGCTGGTGCCGAGGATCGCCTGATCCGCCGCCACGGAGCCGCCCGCGGTGCGGACGAGCACGCCGGCGCCGGCGCGCTCGAGTCCGAGCACGCGGCTGTCCTCGTGGATCTCGACGCCGAGCTCCTCCGCGACCCGCGCGAGCTCGCGGACGAGCTTGCCGGGGTGCACCAGGGCGCACTGCTCCGCGGGCGCGGCCAGGCCGGCCAGGAAGGTCGGCGAGTCGACCAGGGCGCGCACCTCGGCGGTGTCGAGGAAGCGGCCGCCCGCGACGCCGTCGCCGTCCGCGAGCGGGCCGACCTGGTACTCCTCCACCGCCACGGCGAGCGAGCCGGTGCGCTCGAAGTCGCAGTCCATGCCGTAGCGGGCGACGGTCGCCTCGATGTCGTCGAGGTTCCGCACGCCCAGCTCCTCGAGGCGGGCGGCCTCGGCGGGCCAGCGCGCGAGGCCGTTCTCGCGGCCGTGGGTGAGGCTCGACTCGACGAAGCCGCCGTTGCGACCGGAGGCGGCCCAGCCGAGCGAGCGGGCCTCGAGCAGCACTACGCGGCGGCTCGGATCGCGCTCCTTCGCGCGCAGGGCGCTCCACAGGCCGGTGTAGCCGCCGCCGACGACCACCAGGTCGGCGCGGACGGCGCCGGCGAGGGCCGGACGCGGGGCGTCGAGGTCCTCGAGCCAGAACACCCCGCGCCGCGTGCCGGCCAGGGCGGCGTCGACGACGGTGGGATCGGGGGCGGATCGTTCGAAAACCGTGCTCGTGAGGGCCATAGTGCCTCCATTACGTCAGTTCTCCCGCCGTTTCGCAACCGGATCCGTCGTTCCGGCGCAGGACTCCCGGGCAGGTCGTCCGCCGCGGTCGTACACTGCGAGGGAAATCGGAGGGGACATGCGAGGACGCCGACCGCGCGACGGGGGACGCGACGCCGCGGCGACCCCTCCGACCGCGACTCCGGCCGCGACTCCCCCGATCCCTGCGGCCGACGAGCAGCACGACGTCTCCCCCGGCATGCGCATCGCCGCCGCCTGGGGCTGGCGGGTGCTGGCCGTCGCGGCGCTGCTCTGGCTCATCGTGAAGCTCGTCGCGCTGGTGCCGGTCGTCGTGGTGCCGGTGCTGATCGCGATCCTGGTCACCGCACTGCTCACTCCGCTGCGCGACACGCTCGAGCGCTGGCGGCTGCCGCGCCCGCTGGCCGTGCTCGTCTCGATCCTCGCGCTCCTGCTCGCGCTGGTCGGCCTCATCGGGCTCGTCGTCGTCCAGTCCCGCGCAGGCTTCGGCGGCGTCGGGCAGCGGGCGCTCGACGCGGTCGACGACGTGGAGGCCTGGCTGCAGGGCCCGCCGCTCGGCTTCTCCGACGTGCAGCTCGGCGACTGGGCGCAGAAGGCGATCGACTGGGCCGACACCCAGGCGTCGACGATCGCCTCCGGAGCCCTCGCCGTCGGCTCGCAGGTGGCCGAGGTGTTCGCGGGCGCGCTGCTCACCCTGTTCTCGCTGATCTTCCTGCTGCTGGACGGCCGGCGGATCTGGACCTGGTTCCTCCGCCTGATGCCGCGCGCCGCGCGCCTGCCGCTGGACACGGGGGCTGCGGCCGGCTGGCGGACGCTCAGCCAGTTCGTCCGGGCGCAGCTCGGAGTCGCGGCGATCAACGCGATCGGCATCGGGATCGGCGCGCTCGCTCTGCAGCTGCCGCTGGTCGTGCCGATCGCGATCGTGGTGTTCCTCGGCTCCTTCGTGCCGTTCCTCGGCGCGATCGTGACGGGGGCGCTCGCGGCGGTCGTCGCGCTGCTGTTCAGCGGACCGGTGGCGGCGCTGATCATGATCGGCGTCGTCGTCGTCGTGCACCTGCTCGAGGGGCACGTGCTGCAGCCGCTCATCCTCGGCTCGGCCGTGAAGGTGCATCCGCTCGCCGTCGTGCTGGGTGTCGCGACCGGGCTCGAGGTGGCGGGACTGGCCGGCGCGCTGTTCGCGGTGCCGGTGATCGCGACGCTGAACTCGGCGATCACGGCCATGCGGCACGATCCGGAGCAGCCCGACTCCGTGCCCCGCGATCCGGGGCGCTCCGCGTGAGCCGGCACCCCTTCGACCCGGCGGGCGTCCCCGGGTCGGCGGTCCTGCCCGCGCTCGCCTGCCCGGTCTGCGGGGCTCCGCTCGCGCCGGACGCGCTGCCGCGGCCGACCCTGCTGCGCTGCCCGCTCGGCCACAGCGCGGATCTGGCGCGCCAGGGCTACGTCTCGCTGCTGCGCGGCCGGCACGCGACCTCGGGCGACACCGCGGCGATGGTGCAGGCGCGCGACGTGCTCCTGAGCTCCGGGCACTACCGGCCGATCCAGGACGCGGTCGCCGCGGCGGTGCCGGCGGACGCGCGGCTGGTCGTGGACCTCGGCTGCGGGACCGGCGCGTACCTCGCGGCGGTCCTCGAGGCGCGGCCGGAGGCGAGCGGGCTGGGGTTGGACCTGTCGGCGGCGGCGGCGCGCCGGGCTGCGCGCGCGCATCCGCGGGCCGCGGTGGCGACGGCTGACCTGTGGCAGCCGCTGCCGCTCGCCGACGGCTGCGCCGACGCGCTGCTGACCGTCTTCGCGCCGCGGAACGCGCCCGAGATGCGGCGGGTGCTGCGGGCGGGCGGCGTCGCGATCGTGGTGACGCCGCGCGAGCGGCACCTCGGCGAGATCCGCCCGGTGTTCGGGATGCTCGGCATCGACGCGGGCAAGGCGGAGCGGCTCGACGAGCAGCTGCAGGGCTTCGAGCGGGTGGCGCGCGAGGAGCTGGACTACGCGGTCGCGATGACGCCCGGCGAGCTGCGGGCGGAGGTGCTGATGGGGCCGAGCGCGCACCATGTCGACGCGGCGGCGGTGGATGCGCTGCTGACGGGGCGCGACGGGACGACGGCGGTGACCGTCGCGGTGACGGTGTCGGTGTACCGCGCGGGCTAGGCGGAGCCGGAGACGCTCGCGTCGCGGGGGCGTTCCGACGGGCCCGATCTCGATACGCCCGCTGCGCGGGCTACTCGATCAGCATGCAGTGCGCCCACAGCGCGTCGACGCGGGTCGGCTCCTGCTGGTCGAGTAGCCCGCAGGGCGTATCGAGACCCGGCTCCTGCAGGCGTCGGGTCAGTAGCTCTCGCGGTGGCGCTCCTGGTCGACGACGGCGGCGCGGTCGGAGAGGGCGCGCAGACCCGCGAGGGGCTGGGCCATCCGGTGGTTGCCGCGGAGGACGGGCTCGGTGCGGTCGAGGAAAGCCCAGTAGCCGGCGGTGACCGGGCAGGCGTTCTCGCCCAGGCGCACCTTCGGGTTGAAGCGGCAGCCGCCGCAGTAGTCGGACATCTTGTTGATGTACGCGCCGCCGGAGGAGTACGGCTTGGTCGCCACGACACCGCCGTCCGCGTGCTGCGACATGCCGATCACGTTCGCGGGCATCACCCACTCCGTGCCGTCGACGAAGACGTCGACGAACCAGTCGTTCAGCTCGGCCGGGTCCCAGCCGCGCTGCAGGCCCCAGTTGCCGAGCACCATCAGCCGCTGGATGTGGTGCGCCCAGCCGTGGCGGCGCACGTCGTCGAGGGTCTCGTGCAGGCAGTTCGCCTCGATGCCGGCCGGATCGAGGTCGAGCAGCTGCTGCGGCAGCGGGGCCTTCGCGCCGAGCGCATTGCTGCGCTCGCGGTAGTCAGGACCGAGGTGCCAGTAGAGGTGCCAGACGTAGTCGCGCCAGCCGAGGATCTGCCGGACGAAGCCCTCGACGCTCGCGAGCGGGGCGCCGCCCGAGGCGTGCTCGGCCGCGGCGGCGTCGATCACGGCGCGCGGATCGAGCAGGCCGAGGTTGAGCGGGGCGCTCAGCAGCGAGTGCGCCATCGTCCAGTCGCCGGAGAGCATCGCGTCCTCGTAGGTGCCGAAGTCGCCGAGCCGCGACGAGACGAAGTCGGCGAGCGCCGCCTCCGCCTCCGCGGGGGTCGCCGCGAACCGGCGCGGGCCGTCCTCGCCGACGAGCCGGATCGCGCCCTCGCGCTCCCAGCGGGCGAGATCGGCGCGCACCTCCTCGTCGATGTCGTCCTCCTCCGGCCACCACGGATCGGGCAGGCCGAGCCGCGACGCGCCCTTGGGCGGCGGGTTGCGGTTGTCGTGGTCGTAGTTCCAGCGGCCGCCCTCCGGCTGGTCGCCGCGCATCAGCACTCCGGTGCGCTCGCGGCTCCAGCGGTAGAAGTCCTCGAGGAGGAGGCGCTTGCCGGACTTCGCGAGCGCCCACTCGCGGAAGTCCTCCTCCTCCGTCACGAAGCCGCGGCTGGGCAGCACGCTCATGCCCAGCCGGCGGGCGAGGCGGCGGCCGCCCCGGGTCGGCGGGTCGATCACCTCGAGGTCGTCGCGGCCCGCGAGCCCCTCGGCGAAGGTCTCGGCGCGGACGTACTCGACGCGGTCGCCGAGCTCGCGGCCGCGGTGACGCAGGGCCGAGAGCAGCAGCTGCGCCTTCGCGCGGTGCATCGGCCGCCGACCGAAGGCCGAGCGGGCCTCGACGAGCAGCATCGGGCCGCCGTCGTCGAAGAGGGGGCCGAGCTGGCCGATGACGCTCCAGCGGGTGCGTGCAGTCCGTGCAGTCATGCTCGGAGGCTAGGCGGCGGCGGACGGGTCGCGACAGGAGTTGCGCTCGGGGCGGGGAACGGCGAAGTGCCCGGGACGCCGACGTGCCGGTGACACGGAGCTGCCCGTGTCGCGGACGTGCGCCGGATGTCAAGGTGCGCGGATGTGCAGCCGCGACGGCTTGCACCGGCGGACCGCGTGCAGGATCGTCGACTCCATCCACCCGACGCGATGAGGCGAGGAGCCCCGCCATGGCACACGACGACGAGTTCGAGACCACCACGACCACCGAGAGCGGCGGCACGACCGAGGAGACGACCCGACGCGGCCGCCACCTCGCGGACGGCGACGCGGACGGCCACGGCACGGACGGCCACGGCGCCGACGGACACAGCACCGACACCTCGGCCGAGGGCGAGTACACCGAGACCGACGGCGTCTCGCACACCGACGGCGAGCAGGAGGGCAGCTACGTCGACACCTCCTCGCACGCGGAGTCGAGCACCGAGAAGGGCAGCTACGTCGACACCGAGGGCTCCGGTCCCGACTCCACCGGCGAGGGCGAGTACACCGACCGCGACGAGTAGTCCGCGGGTGCGGGCCGGCCGTCAGTGCTGGGCGGCCGCCCGCTCCGCCGCGATGAACGCGGCGATCGCGTCGGCGCCCGGATGGTCGTCGGCGCTGATCGTCACCACCGCGTCGCCCGCGAAGACGAGCAGCTGGCCGTAGGCGCCGTGCAGGCGCCAGCTCGCGCCGGGGCCGTCCCAGCCGGCGAGGGCGTAGCGCCGGTAGCCCGGGCCGGTGCCCGCGGCGACCCACTCGGAGTGCATCAGGTCGCTCCACTCGGGCGCGAGGATCCGCTCGCCCCGCCAGACGCCGCGATCGCGGAGGAGGCGGCCGATCCGGGCGGTCTCCTGCGTGCGGAGCGCCAGCCCGCTGCCGGCGACGATGCGGCCGTTCGGGCAGCGCTCCCACTCCGCGCCCTCGATCCCGAGCGGCCGCAGCAGGCGGCGGTCGACGTACTCGCCCACGTCACCGACCCGCGTCTCCAGGAGACGCATCGCGGTGTAGCTGCTGGCGTTGGAGTACTGGAAGACGGGCCCGGCGGACGGTCGGCGGAGGAACTCGACGGCGAGGTCCGGCCAGTCCGTCATCAGGGTCGGCGACCACGGCAGGTCGATGCCGCTCGTCATGCTGAGCAGCCGGCGCAGCGTGAGGTCGGCGACTCCCTCACCCAGGTCGGTCGAGACGTCCGCGGCCAGCGGTCCCAGCGGCTCGTCGAGGGAGATCAGGCCCTCGTCGACCGCGAGGCCCGCGGCCAGCACGCAGACGCCCTTGGCGACGGAGTGCACGTCCTCGCGGACGTCCGGCGTCCAGCGGTGCTCGGCCGTGTCGTCGCCGATCAGCACGTGCAGGCCGTGCGCACCGAAGCCGACGGCGTCGATGTGCTCGACGAGGCGGTCGCGGAAGATCTGCGCTGCGGTCACCGGGACAGTCTGCCCGGCGCGGGCGCTTCCTAAGATCGTGGGCATGGACGAGGACAGCGCACGGGGCACCTGGCGGCGCGAGCCGAGCACCGTCGTCGTCGCGGACACCGGTGCGCCGACGCGCATCGCCGAGCCGTTCGCGATCGCGGCCGGCAGCGTCCGGCTCGAGGCGCCGCACGAGTTCGCGCCGCACCGGCACGCGCTGCACGAGCTGGTCTGGGTCCGCGGCGGCACCATGACGGTCCGGCTCGAGCACCGGATCCTGACCGTGCCGGACGGCTTCGGCGTCTGGATCCCGGCCGGGACGGAGCACGCCGGGCGGACGACCGCGCGCACCGCGCTCTGCGACGCGCTGTTCGATCCGGAGCGCTCGCCCGTGCCGATCACGGCGCCGGTCCTCGTCGAGATCACCCCGGTGCTCGCCGCGCTGCTCACCCGGCTCGCGCGGACCGACCTCGAGGCGGCGGCGCGGCTGCGGGCGGAGGCGGTGGTCTTCGACGTCATCGCGCCGTCGGCGGAGCAGTACTCCGTCACCGTGCCGCAGGGCGAGCGGCTCGCGCCCCTGGTCGCGGCCCTCCTCGACGACCCGACCGACCGGCGGACGCTCGCCGACTGGGCGCAGCACCTCGGTGTCGGCGAGCGGACCCTCTCGCGGGTCCTCCGCGCGCAGACCGGACTGTCTTTCCTGCAGTGGCGCCAGGCGCTGCGGGCGCACCGGGCGCTCGCGCTGCTGGCGGAGGGGCGCAGCGTGCAGGACGTCTCCGAGCTGATGGGCCACACCCACCCGAGCACCTTCATCGCGGCGTTCAAGCGGGTGATGGGGACCACTCCCGGCGCCTTCGCGCAGGATCAGCGCACGGCCGCTTCCTGACCGGTTGCGGCTGCACCTGGCCGGAACGCTCTATCCGGTGTCGTCGGCAGTCGATTGCGGACGGTGGTGCGGCCGCCTAGCCTGAGGAAGGTAAGCCAACCCTTACTCAGCGGATCCCCTCCCGCTTCCCCCTCCGACGCAGGAATCCGCTCCTCCCATGCCTCCCTCCCCCGAGCCCGCGCGCCCGTCCTCGCGCCTCGCCGGCTCCGACCTCGTGCTCGGCTTCGGCCGGCGCACCGTCGTCGACGGCGTCTCGGTGCGGCTCGAGCCCGGCCGGGTGACGGCGCTCGTCGGGCCGAACGGCTCGGGCAAGTCGACGCTGCTGCGCGCGCTCGCGCGGCTGCACGCCCCGAGCGGCGGCGCCGTCACCCTCGACGGCGGCCGCCCCGCGACCGCGCTGAGCAGCCGCGACTTCGCCCGCGAGGTGACCCTCTTCGCGCAGAGCCGCACCGCTCCGCAGGGCCTCAGCGTCCGGGAGGTCGTCGCCTTCGGCCGCCACCCGCACCGCCGGGCCTTCGCCGGGCCGTCCGCCCGCGACCGCGAGGCGGTGGAGCAGGCGATGACCACCACCGGGGTGCTGTCGATGGCGGAGCGCGCGGCCGGCGAGCTCAGCGGCGGCGAGCTGCAGCGGGTCTGGCTCGCGGCCTGCCTCGCGCAGGACACCGGCGTGGTGCTGCTCGACGAGCCGACCAATCACCTCGACCTCCGCTACCAGGTGGAGACGCTCGACCTGATCCGCGATCTCGCCGAGGTGCACGGGGCCGCGATCGGCGTCGTGCTGCACGACCTCGACCACGCCGCGCGCGTCGCCGACCGCCTGCTGCTGCTGAGCGACGGGCGCGTCCTCGCCGAGGGCGACCCGCTCGCCGTGCTCACCGCCGAGCACATCGAGGCGGCCTACGGACTGCGGGTCGAGGTCGCCGTGGACGAGCGGACCGGACACCTGCGCATCGACCCCGTCAGCCGGCACAGCGTCTCGAAGCACAGCGTCCGCCTGCACGACCAGACCCCCGCCCGTTCCCGAGAGGACACCGAAGAATGACCCGAGCCCCCCTCCTCCCCGCCGCCCTGGCCGCGGCCGCCGTCGGAGTGCTCCTGCTCACCGGCTGCGGAACCACCGCCGTCGAGAGCGCCGACGCGGCCGGCACCGTCGACTCCGCCGAGTGCGCCGCCGACGACACCGCGACCGCCACCGGCGCCGTCTCGCTCACCGACAGCCTCGGCCGCACCGTCGAGCTCGACGCGCCCGCCGAGCGGATCGTCGTGCTGGAGTGGCAGCAGACCGAGGACCTGCTGACGCTCTGCGTCGCCCCGGTCGGCGCCGCCTCGACCGAGGACTACGCCACCTACGTCAGCGCCGAGACGCTGCCCGCGAGCACCGCGGACGTGGGCGAGCGCGGCGAGCCGGACCTCGACACCCTCTACGGCCTCGACCCCGACCTGATCGTGATGGAGGCGTACAGCGCCGACGACGAGCTGCTCGCCCAGCTCGAGGAGCGCGACGTGCCCGTGCTCGCCACCATCGGCGCGGACGCGAGCGGCCAGATCGACAACATGAAGGAGGTGTTCTCGCTCCTGGGCGAGGCCACCGGCCGGACCGAGCGCGCCGACGCGGTGCTCGCGGAGTTCGACCAGCACCTCGCCGACGCCAAGACCGAGGTCGCCGAGGCGGCGCTCGCGACGCCGGAGTTCGTGTTCTTCGACGGCTGGATCGAGAGCGGCAACGTCGTCATCCGCCCCTACGGGAAGGGCGCGCTGTTCACCGAGCTCGGCGAGGAGCTGGGCCTCGAGGGCGCCTGGACCGACGAGATCAACGACTCCTACGGCAGCGGCGGCGTCGACCCCTCCTACGGACTCGCGCAGACCGACATCGAGGGACTGACCGCGGTCGGCGAGGCGAACCTCGTCTACTCCAACGACGGCACCCCCGACAGCTACGTCACCGAGCTCGCCAAGAGCCCGGTCTGGTCCGCGCTGCCCGCCGTGCAGCAGGGCCGCGCCTTCGAGTTCCCGCCCGGCGTCTGGGGCGCGGGCGGACCGAAGTCCGGCGAGCAGGCCATCGACGCCTTCGTGGACGTCATCGTCGGCGAGTGACGACGACGCCGACCGCCGCCGAGCGCCGCGCGACCGCCCCCTCCGGGCGGCGCGCGGCGCTCGGCGGCGTCGGCGTGCTCGCGGCCCTCGCCGTCGCGGTCGTGCTCATCGGGCTCTGGCACCTGACCCAGGGCACCTCGGGCATCGGCGCGGACGGGCTGCTGCGCGCCCTGCTCGGCGAGGACGTGGCGGTCGGCGGAGTCTCGGCGGGCGACGTCTTCGCCGGCTCGCGGCTGCCGCGCCTGTCCGCGGGCATCGCCGTGGGCCTCGCCCTCGGCGCGGCCGGCGCGCTGCTGCAGTCGATCTCGCGCAACGCGCTCGCCTCCCCCGACACGCTCGCGGTGACCGCGGGCGCCTACTTCGCCCTGACCGCGGTGGCCGCCTTCTCGCTGACCGTGCCGCTCTGGGCGTCCAGCGGGGTCGCCTTCCTCGGCGGTCTCGCCGCGGCGGCGCTGGTGCTGGTGCTCACCGGGCGGGCCGCGGGCACCTCCAGCACCCGGCTGATCCTGGCCGGCTCGGCCATCGCGATGGCGCTCGACTCCGGCACCGCGATGCTGCTGATCCTCTTCCGGGAGAACACCACCGGGCTCTTCGCCTGGGGCAGCGGCTCGCTCGGGCAGCTCAACATCGACGCGTCGGCGCGCGCCGCTCCGCTGATCGTCGTCGTCCTCGCGCTCGCCCTGCTGCTCTCGCGCCGCCTCGACGTGCTCGGCCTCGGCGAGGACGGCGCCGCCTCGCTGGGCGTCCCGGTCCGCTCGACGCGGGCGCTCGCCGTGCTCTGCGCGGTCCTGCTCACCAGCACCTCGGTGACGCTGGCCGGGCCGATCGCCTTCGTCGGCCTCGGCGCCCCCGTCCTCACCCGGCTCCTGGCCGCGCGGGTGCCGGCGCTGCGCCGCCACGTCTTCCTGGTGCCCGCGTCGGCGCTGATCGGCGCCGCGCTGATCGTGCTCGCCGACGCGCTGCTGCGCGCGATCCTCAGCCCGGAGGGAGCCACGGCCATCCCGACGGGCATCCCGACCGCGGTGCTCGGCGGGCTCGTCATCGTGGTCCTCGCCCTGCGGATGTGCGACGCCGGCGCGGCGCGGTCGGCGCGGACGGTCCGCTCGACGCTGCGGACGGCGCGGCGGTTCCGGGTCGTGCTCGGGGTGGTCGCCGTCCTGCTCGCCGTGACGATCGTGCTCGCCCTGCTCGCGGGGAGCCTGCAGCTGCGGCTCGGCGACGTCGTCCTCTGGCTGCAGAGCGCGGCACCGGACCTCGTCGCCCGCGCCCTCGACGAGCGGGCGCCGCGCATCGCCGCGGCCGTGCTCGCGGGCGGGGCGCTCGCTCTCGCCGGCACCGCCGTGCAGGGCACCGTGCGCAATCCGCTGGCCGAGCCGGGGCTGCTCGGGATCACGGCCGGCGCTGGGCTCGGTGCCGTGATCGTCGTCACCACCGGGCTGGGCGGCGGCGGCCGGCCGGTGCTGATCGCGATGGCGATCGCCGCGGGGCTCGCGACCTTCGGCGCGATCGCGCTGCTCTCCTGGCGCGGCGGGCTGCAGCCGGACCGCTTCGTGCTCGTCGGCATCGGTGCCGGCTACGCGCTGAGCGCCGTGACCGCCTTCCTGCTGCTGAGCTCCGACCCGTGGCGGACCCCGCGGATCCTCACCTGGCTCTCCGGCACGACCTACGGCCGCTCGCTGCCGGACGTGCTGCCGGTCGCGCTCGGGATCCTGGTGCTGCTGCCGGTGCTCCTCGGGCTGCGCCGCCGCCTCGACCTGCTGGCGATCGACGAGGACACCCCGCGGATCCTCGGCGTCCGGCCCGAGCGCACCCGCCTGGGCGTGCTCGCCCTCGCCGCCGTGCTCGCCTCGCTGGCCGTCGTCGCCGTCGGCACGGTCGGCTTCGTCGGTCTGGTCGCGCCGCACCTGGCCCGGACGCTGGTCGGCGCGCGGCACGGGCGCATCGTCCCGGTCGCGATGCTGCTCGGCGGCCTGCTCGTCCTCGTCGCGGACACCCTCGGCCGCACGCTCATCGCGCCCTCGCAGCTGCCCGCGGGGCTGATGATCGCGCTGGTCGGCGCGCCCTACTTCGTCTGGCTGCTCCGCCGCACCCGCGACTGAGCGAGGAGGCGGTAGGCCGCGCCCGCGGCGAGCACCGCGACGCCGCCCGCGATCGAGGCGGGCGGGAGGGTCGCCACGAGCAGGAGGCAGCCGGCGACGCCGACGACCGCCAGCGGGCGCGGGTAGCGGCGGTGCGGGGCCTCCTGGGTCAGCGCCGCGACGTTCGCGACCAGGTAGTAGAGCAGCACGCCGAACGAGGAGAAGCCGATCGCCGAGCGCAGGTCGGCGACGAGCACCAGCACGACGACGATCAGGCCGACGGCGATCTCGGCGCGGCGCGGGACGCTGCGGACCGGGTCGATCACGGCGAGCGCCCGCGGCAGGTCGCCGTTCCGCGCCATCGCGAGGCTCGTGCGCCCGATGCCCGCGATCAGCGCGAGCAGCGCACCGAGGCTCGCCGCCGCCGCGCCCACCCGGATCGGCACCGCGGTCCACGGCCAGGCGGCGGCCGCGTCGACGAGCGGCTGCGTCGAGGCGGCGAGCCGCTCCGGGCCGAGCGCCGCGAGCAGCCCGGCGCCGACGACCGTGTAGAGCAGGACCGCGAGCAGGAGCGCGCCGAGGATCGCGCGAGGGATCGTGCGGGCGGGGTCGCGCACCTCCTCCCCCATCGTCGCGAGGCGGGCGTAGCCGGCGAAGGCGAAGAACAGCAGGCCGGCGGACTGCAGCACGCCGTAGGCGTCGAAGGGCCGGTCGGTGCCGGAGACGACCGCCGGTCCGGACGCGGCGGCCGCGGCCATCGCGACGACGAGCACCACGAGCACGATCGAGAGCAGGATCCGCGTCGCGAGCGCCGTGCGGGTCACCCCGAGCACGTTCACCGCGACGAGCGCGACGACCGCGGCGACCGCGACCGGTCGCTCCCAGCCCGCGGGCGCGGCGTAGGCGGCGACGGTCAGCGCCATCGCGGCGCAGCTCGCGGTCTTGCCGACGACGAAGCTCCAGCCGGCCAGGAAGCCGGGCCACTCGCCCAGCCGCTCCCGGCCGGAGAGGTAGGCGCCGCCCGAGCGGGGGTACTGCGCGGCGAGCTGCGCCGTGGAGGAGGCGTTCGCCCAGGCGACGATCGCGGCCAGCGCGAGGCCGACCAGCAGCCACGGCCCGGCCGCCGCGGCAGCGGGGGCGAAGGCCGAGAAGAGCCCGGCGCCGATCATCGAGCCGAGCCCGATCACGACGGCGTCGCGGAGGCCGAGGCGGCGGGCGAGGGAGGCGTCGGCTGTCACCGGACCGTCTTAGCGCACGCGGGGAACGCGCGGGTTAACCTGGGCGTCCGCGCCGAGACCGGGAGGCTCCCATCCGCATCCTCATCGTCGACGACGAGATCAACCTGCTGGGCGCGCTCGAGGCGGGGCTGCAGGGCGAGGGCTTCGCGGTCGACACCGCGACGAACGGCACCGACGCGCTCTGGCTCGCGCGGGAGGCGGAGTACGCGGCGATCGTGCTCGACCTGATGCTCCCCGACATCAGCGGCTTCCGCGTCTGCGAGCGGCTGCGCGCGGCCGAGGACTGGACGCCGATCCTGATGCTCACCGCGAAGGACGGCGACCTCGACCAGGTCGAGGCGCTCGACACCGGCGCGGACGACTACCTCACCAAGCCGTTCTCCTTCCCCGTGCTGGTCGCGCGGCTGCGGGCGCTGATCCGCCGCGGCGCCGCTGAGAGGCCCACCGTGCTGACCGTCGGCGATCTCGTGCTCGATCCGGCCGCGCGCCGGGTGGAGCGGGGCGGGGTCGCGATCCCGCTCACGGCCCGCGAGTTCAGCGTGCTGGAGTACCTCGTCTCGCGGGCGGGCGACATCGTCTCCAAGCGCGATGTGCTCGGCGCGGTCTGGGACTTCGACTTCGACGGCGATCCCAACATCGTCGAGGTCTACATCCGGACGCTCCGCAACAAGATCGATCGGCCGTTCGGCCGCGAGACCATCCGCACCCAGCGCGGCGCGGGCTACTCGGTGCTGCCGTGAGGGGCGGGACGACGCGGCGGCGCTCCCTGCGCTCCCGGATCACGCTCGCGGCGACCGCCGTGGTCGCCCTCGCGGCGGTGCTCGGCGCGGCCGGCTTCCTGCTGGTGCTCTCCTCGGTGCTCGCGGGCAGTGCCGCGACGGCCGCCGAGACCGAGGCGGAGCGGGTCGCGACCCTGGTCGGGCGCGGCGGCGCGGACGCGGTGCGGGCCTCGGAGGGCGTGGTCCAGCTGATCGTCGACGGGCGCGTGGCCGCCGCGGGCGAGGACGCCGACGACCTGCCGGCGCTCGCGACCGAGGAGCGCGACGAGCCGTTCACGACCACGCCGGCGGACGAGGATCCGCTGGTCGTCGCGACGCAGGAGCTCGACGACGGCTCGCTCGTCGTCGTCGGCGTGCCCGACGAGGGCCGTGCGGAGGCGCTCGCGACGACCGCGGGTCTGCTCGCGGTCGCCGTCCCGCTGCTGGTCGCCTTCGTCGCGATCGTCTGCTGGATCGTCGTCGGCCGCGCCCTGCGGCCGGTGGACCGGATGCGCGCGGAGGCGGACGCCGTCACCGCCGCGGCACTGGACCGCCGCGTCGCGGAGCCCGGCTCCGGCGACGAGATCGACCGGCTCGCGCAGACCCTGAATCGGATGCTCGGCCGGCTCGAGGACGGCCAGGAGCGGCAGCGCCGGTTCGTCTCGGACGCCTCGCACGAGCTGCGCTCGCCGGTCGCGGCCCTGCGGCAGAGCGCGGAGGTCGCGCTCGCGCACCCCGACCGGCTCGACGCGGCTCGGCTGGCGAGGACGGTGGCCGAGGAGTCGGTGCGGATGGGTGGCCTGATCGAGGGCCTGCTGCTGCTGGCGCGCGCCGACGAGGCGCGGCTGGCCGTGCTCGCGGCGCCGGTCGACCTCGACGACCTGGCGCTGCGCGAGGTCCGGCGGCTGCGCGACTCCGGGATCGCCGTGGACGCCTCGGGCGTCTCGCCGGTGCAGGCGGTGGCGGACGAGGCGCTGCTCGGGCGGGCGCTGCGGAACCTCGACGACAACGCGGTGCGGCACCGCGCCGCGCGGCTGGCGATCGCGACCCGCGCGGAAGGCGACTCCGCGGTGCTCGTCGTCGACGACGACGGGCCGGGGATCCCGGCGGCCGACCGCGAGCGGGTGCTGGAGCGCTTCGTGCGGCTGGACGAGGGGCGCGCCCGCGACGCCGGCGGCTCGGGGCTCGGGCTCGCGATCGTCGCCGAGATCGCGGCGGCGCACGGCGGGAGCGTCGCGATCGAGGAGTCGCCGTGGGGCGGCGCGCGAGTGACGCTGCGGGTGCCGCTGCGCTGACCGGTGGCGGGTCCGCTCCGCTTCAGGCTGGCTTCAGCGGCGCCGCGGGACAGTGTCTGCGGCGTCGAGGAACGGCGCCGGAGACGGAGCGGATCATGAAGAAGAAGACCGGGATCATCGTCGGAGTCGCGGGCGCGATCGTGCTCGCCGGAGCCGGCACGGGCATCGCCTTCGCCGCGACCGACGGCTTCGAGCGCTCGGACGCGCTGACAGGCGCCGACCTCGACCGCGCCAGCGAGGTCGCGATCGCCGAGATCGGCGGCGGGACCGTCACCTCGGCCGAGCGCGACGACGACGGCACGCCGGGCTACGAGCTCGAGCTGCGCGGCGACGACGGCCTCGAGTACGACGTGCGGCTCGACGACTCCTTCGGCGTGCTGGTCGTCGACCCGGACGACGACGCGGTGCGCGGCACCGGCGGCAGCACGGACGACGGCACGGACGACGGCACGACCGGCTCCACCGAGGACAGCACCACCGGCGTCACCGGCGCGGTCGACCCCGACGACCTCGTCGGCGAGGAGCTGACCCGCGCGAGCGAGGCCGCGATCGCCGCGGTCGGCGGCGGCACGGTCACCGAGGCCGAGCGCAGCGACGACGCCGACCACGCCTTCGACGTCGAGGTCACCCGCGCCGACGGCACGGACGTGGACGTCGACCTCGACGCGTCCTACGCGGTCGTCCGCACGGAGGAGTAGGTCGCGGGAGCGGAGGGGCTCAGCCCTTCCCCGGGCCGTTCCCGTTGCCGGGGTTCTGGCCGCTCTCCGGGCTGCGGCCGTTGCCGTTCCCGCCGCCGTTCCCCGGTCCCTCGACCGGCTCCTCGACCGGAGCCTGCGTCGCCGGCGCCTGCACGGCGGGCGCACCGGCGGCCGGCGTCGTGGCGGCAGGCGCCGGCGACTCCTCCTCGGGCGGCTCGGTCGGCTCGACGGGTTCGGCCGGCTCGGTCTCCTCGGGCGTCGGCGACGGCTCCTCCTCGGGACTCTCGACCGGGGCCGGCGTCTCCTCCTCCGGGGTCTCCTCGGCGGGCGGCTCCTCCTCGACGGGAGTGGTCTCCTCCGGCTCGGGCTCGGTCGACTCCTCGGGCGCCGGCACGGCGGCGATCAGCGCGGCGAGGTCGGCGCGCACGAGGTCGGCCTGCGCCTTGATCGACGTGGCCCGGTCCTCCCGGACGTTCCCGCCGGCGACCGCCGCGTCGAGCGTCGCCTGGAGCGCGTCGAGCGCGGTGAGCGCTCCGGCCCAGTCGTCGGCCGACGCCTTCTCGGCGACCGCCACGACCGCGTCGTCGAGGGCCTGCGCGGTGCCGTCATCGATCGACGGATCCGCGGCGGAGCAGCCCGACAGCACGAGCACGGCGGCGAGCACCGCACCCCCGGCCCGCAGTCGAAGGCCCCGCCGGCTCACGCCCCGTCGGCCCGGCCCCCTCACGAGCGGATGCTCTCGCGCAGCTGACGGAGGTGCTCGCCGAGCTCCCCGTCGACGGCGGGCAGCGGCGACTGCGGACCGTCGAACAGCACGATCACGAGGCCGACCGCCACGGCGACCAGCGCGAGCACCACGACGATCAGCCACGGGCTCGGCCCGGTGCGGCGTCGGGCGACGGCGGCGGGCGGCGTGACCCCTGCGCTCGGCGCGACCCGCGTGGTCGTCGCGGTCGCGGGAGCGGCGCCGGGCAGCAGCTCGGTCGCCCCCACGGGCAGCACCGACGTCGCGTCCAGCAGCTCGGTCGCGGCCGCGGTCGGAGCGAAGCGCTCGGTCGCGGGCATCCGCTCGGTCGGCGGCGGTCCGGCGGGCTCCCGGACCGGCACGTCGGGGACGACGATCGCCGTCGGCGGTCCGTCGCGGCGCGGATCGATCAGCGCGCGCGCCGACTCCGCGACCTCGATCGCCGTGGGCCGCTCGGCCGGCTCGCGCCGCGTCATCGCGTTCAGCAGCGCCGACCAGCCGCCGCCGAGCGAGTCCGACACCTCCGGGTCGCGCAGCAGGCGCGCGAGGGTGACCTCGATCGCCGATCCGGTGAAGGGGCGGCGCCCGGTCAGCGATTCGAGCAGCACCAGGCCGAGGGAGTAGACGTCACTCGCCGAGGTCAGCACGTCGCCGTGCGCCTGCTCGGGGCTGAGGTAGGCGGCGGTGCCGATCAGCGTGCCCGGCGAGGTGATGCGGGTCGCGTCGATCAGGTAGGCGATGCCGAAGTCGGCGAGCTTGGGCCGGAACTCGCGGCTCGTCAGCGGGCTCGGCACGAGCAGCACGTTGGAGGGCTTCACGTCGCGGTGCACCACTCCGGCCGCGTGCACGGTGTGCAGGGCCTCGCCGAGGTCGGCGGCCATCGACGCGACGTCGTTCGGCAGGACGGGCCCGCTGGCCAGCCGCTCCGCGAGACTCGGTCCCTCGGCGAGCTCCATCACCATGTAGGCCTGGCCGCCGGTGTCGTCGCCGCCGTCGTCGGCGTCGTAGAGCGTCACCAGCGCGGGGTGGTTGAGGGCCGCGAGCAGCCGGATCTCGGACGACTTGCGCTGGAGGTCCTGCGCGTCGTCGATGCCCGGCGCGAACATCTTCAGCGCCACCGAGCGGCCGAGGATCCCGTCGCGCGCCCGGTACACGGTGGCCATCCCGCCCCGGCCGATCAGCTCCTCGATCGTGTACCGACCGCCGATCGTCGTGCCGACGACGCGGTTCTCGCCCGTTCGGTGGGATGACACGGTTCCTCCTCGGGCGGATGCTGCGGCAACGCCGCGCCCCCCGGTGCGACCGTCTCCCCAGGGTAGTACGTCCGTCTTCCGAGCCGCAGGGCTCGACGGGGGGCTCGCGAGCTGTCAAGCGGGTGCTCGCCCGAGGGGCCGCGCGTAGCGTGGCTGGTCCCGACGAAAGGCAGAGGCACATGGACGAGCACGAGCAGGGATCGACGATCGGCGCGACGGACGGCGCGGCTCCGGCGACGCGGACCAGCAGCGAGCAGGTCGAGAAGGACCGCGCCGAATCCCCCGGCAGCGAGCGCGAGACCGAGGTCCGCCAGAATCAGGACCCCACCACCAGCCGGACGGAGGTCTCCGGCTCGGCCGAGGTCGTCTCCGTCCCCGGCACCGGCGGCGCCGACGACGTCGGCACCGTCGAGGTCGACCCCGACGAGGTCAGCCTGAACGGCAAGCCGTTCCCGGGCCACGCCGGAACCAAGTAACCGCTCCCGCGTCGTAACGAGCGGCTAAGCCGCTTCACATCTCGGTGGTGAGGAGAAGGACGCGCGGCGTCCACTCATGCTGGTCGAGTAGCCCCGCAGGGGCGTATCGAGACCCGCCGTCCCCGACAGGGCGGTCTGCAGACTCGTCTTCCGACGTGAGTGGATCTCGATACGCCCGCTCCGCGGGCTACTCGATCAGCATGGCTTCCCCCACGTATTCGGCGATCGTTCCCAGGTCGCTGATCGTGCATCGTCTCGGAGGAGCTGAGCAGCGGTCGACCGGGCACACCATGATGGTCGAGGCGACCTCGACCCGCGCGTGCGGCCGAAGGCGCGTGCTGTTCGTGCAGGTCGATTCAGGCTCACGCTTCGTCGAGTACGACGCCGAAGCGAGCGGCGACGTCCGACAGCGGCTCGCTCTCCATGCCCCCGCGCTGGCCCATGACTGTGGCGATCTCCTCGTCGTCCAAGCGCGAGAGGAGCCGACGGTGTCGTCGGCCCGGCTGATACCGACCTCCGCCCTGCAGAAGGACCAGCGAGGACAGGCGCGCGAAACACATCCGGCGAGGGTATTCGCGACGGTCACCGACAGACCGGGCGGAGTGCTGCCTGGCGCGCGATGTGGCGACCGACCCCGCTCTCCGGCAAGGCGTGCCTCAGAGGACCGGGTCGAGTAGCCCCGGGTCGTGGCGGTCGACCGTCCGCGCGTTGTTCACGCGGCGGTCGACCGGGTAGGCCGTGATCGTCGACGCGACCGCGACCGACGCGCGGTCGAGGGTCGCGAGCATCTCCTCGCTGGAGGCGAGCGGCTCCGGGCTCAGCCAGGCGTCGCGGACGTCGGGCGTGAGGAAGACGGGCATCCGGTCGTGCACCTCGCCGGACGCGTCCCGGGCCTCGCGGGTGATGATCGTGAAGGAGACCCGCCACTCGTCGCCCTCCTTGCGCGCCGCGTAGAGACCCGCCGCGGCGAGGATCGGCTCCTCCCCGTGCAGGAACCACGGCTGCTTGCCGTCGGCGCGCGCCTCCCACTCGTAGTAGCCGCGCATCGGCACGATGGCGCGCTGCTTGGCGAAGGCCCCGCGGAACAGCCCGTTCGAGGCGACCGTCTCGAGCCGCGCGTTGATCGGCGACGGCCCCTTCCCCTTCGCCCACGACGGCCGGAACCCCCAGGAGGCCAGCTCGATCTCGCGCTCCAGCGACTCCTCGTGCCGGTGCTCGCGCACGATCGGCGCCGCGTCGGTCGGGGCGACGCTGAAGTCGGGCGCCCAGTCGGCCGCCCGGCCGCCCGCCGCGACGAACTCCGCGATCAGAGCGTCGGTCTCGGAATCTATCGCGAAGCGTCCGCACATGCGGGCGACACTACGCCGGACCGCCGACAGCGGCGAGGACGGGATCGCGCCGGCCGCGGCGGATCGTCGCGACCGCGAGCCCCGCGACCATCACCGCGCCGCCGATCAGCACGCCGACCGACGGCACCTCGCCGAGCAGCACCCACGCCGACAGCACGCCGACAACCGGCACCAGCAGCGTGAACGGCACCACCGACGCGGCGGGGTAGCGGGCGAGCAGCGAGTTCCAGATGCCGTAGCCGATCAGCGACGCGAACACCGCCGTGTACAGGGTGCTGAGGACCGCCGCGAGCGAGAGCCCCTGGATCGCCTCGGCGATCGCGGGCCCGCCGTCGACGAGCAGCGAGAGCAGCAGCGCCGGGATCGGCACGACCAGCGCCGACCAGACCACCAGCGAGAGCCCCGAGGCGCCCTTCGCGCGCCGGGTCAGCACGTTGCCGATCGCCCAGGAGAGCGCGCCGCCGAGGCAGACCACGAACGGCAGCCACGGCGCGACGGCCCCGTGCGAGAGGGCGACGACCACGAGCCCGGCGACGCCGACGACCAGGCCGATGCTCTGCCGCCGCGTCGGCCGCTCCTTCAGCAGCACGGCCGCGATCAGCACCGTCAGCACGATCTGCGCCTGCACCACCAGCGACGCGAGCCCCGCGGGCATCCCCAGCGCCAGCGCCAGGTAGAGCAGCGCGAACTGCCCGAGGCTCATGAACGCGCCGATCGTCGCGACCGTCCGCAGCGGCGCCTGCGGCCGCGGCACGAGGAACACGGCCGGCACCGCGACCACCGTGAACCGCATCGCCAGGAACAGCAGCGGCGGCACGTCCGCGAGCCCCACGTCGATCACGACGAAGTTCAGCCCCCAGAGCAGCACGACGAGGAGGGCGAGGAGGCTGTGCCGGCGGGTCACCGCCGACCGCCGACGACGCGGCTCTTCGCCGACCAGAAGCGCATCAGCGCACCGGCCGCGATCGAGCCGGCCGCGCCGGCCGCCAGGTCGCCCAGCGTGTCCTCGTAGCCGACGAAGATCGACGGGTCGACGAAGCGGTGCCCGGCCCACTCGCCCCACTCCCAGACCACGCCCATCGACAGGCCGAAGCAGGCGCAGAGCACGATCGCCGGGGCGAGCGGCCCGCGGTCGCCGGCCACCGTCGGCACCACGCCGGCGCGCGCGGCGACGATGTAGGCGACGGCCGCGACCAGCCCGTTCAGCACGAAGTGCACGACGAGGTCCCACGACGCCCAGGCCTGGTAGAGCCCGAGCACGCTGCTCCAGGACGCGACCAGCAGGGCCAGTCCGAAGGTGGCGTCCAGCGCCGGGCGGATCCCGAGGAACCGCGGCAGCACCAGCCCGATCGCGGCGAGGGCGAGCACGGCGACGTCGACGAGATCCCAGCCGATCATCGCGGCGACGATGCTCACGGCGCCGAGGGCGCGGACCGCGTCGGCGAACCACTCGCCCCGGGTGCGCGGAGGCTCCATGAAGGTCGAGATCAGGACGGGCTCGTTCTCGGGGCGGGCTCTCACGGCGGGTCGGGTCACGGCTTCGTGAAGCGGAGGACGGCCTGGACCGCCTCGTGGTCCGAGCCCGGCGCCGTGCCGTAGCGGGTCGCGTTGATCGCCGCCGAGACGACCTCGAAGGCCCCGGCGCTGACCGTGAGCCAGTCGATGCGGCGGCCGGCCTTCGGCGGGCGGTAGTTGGAGTAGGTGCCCCAGTGCGGGGTGAGGTGCGTGCCGGCGACGACCCAGGAGTCCGCGAGCCCGCCCTCGTCCAGCAGCGCCCGGTACGGCTCGGTGCCGACGTCGGTGTTGGTGTCGCCCATCACGATCGCGGGCAGGCCGAGGTCGGTGATCCGCTCGGCGACCAGCTCGGCCGAGCGCAGTCGCGAGCGCCGCGAGAGGTGGTCGAAGTGCGTCGCGACGACGGTGAACTCGCGGTTCGTCGCGTGGTCGGTCAGCTCGGCGATCACCGCGGTGCGCGGGATCCGATTGCCCCAGCTGCGCGAGCCCGCGACGTCCGGAGTCGCGGACAGCGCGATCTGCGACCAGTCGCGCACCGCGAAGCGGCTCCGGTCGACGAAGAGCATCACCCGCTCACCGCCGCGGTCGGCGTCGCGGCCGAAGCCCATGCCCTCGAACGAGGCGCCGAGCGACTCGTGCACCCACTGCGCCTGATCGGGCAGCGCCTCCTGCACCGCGAGGATCGACGGGCTCTCCTCCTGCAGCAGCCGGCGCACCAGGGGCTTCCGGCGCTCCCACTGGTCGACCGCGCGGGCGGTCAGGCGGGGCATGCGGCGGCGGATGTTGTACGTCATGACGTGGAGCTCGGGCGCCGGGATCGGACCGATCAGGGGGGACGGGTCGGTCATGCCTCCACCCTACGGCGGCGATCGGAGCTGCCAGGGAGGCTTGCGGAGTCGCTCCCGCGCACCCCTACTCTTCGAGGATGACCCTCTCGCCCGCTCTCGCGGCCCTCTCCGACGCCTCGTTCGTCTCGCTCACGACCTTCCGGAAGACGGGCGTCGGAGTGTCGACGCCGGTGTGGATCGCCCGGGACGGCGCGGACCTGATCGTCACGACTCCCCGCAAGAGCGGCAAGGTCAAGCGCCTGCGCAACGACCCGCGGGTGACCCTCGTCCCCTGCGACCGCCGCGGCCGCGTCGCCGACGGAGCGACCGCACTCGAGGCGGAGGCGCACATCGTCTCCGACACCGACACCGTCGAGCGCCTCGGCCGCGTCTTCCTCCGCAAGTACCGCCTCGAGTACCGCGTCTTCATGGTGATCGAGCGGATCGTCTCCCGCGGCGACCGCACCCGCGTGATGCTCCGCATCGCGGACCGCTGAGCCGGGGGCCGCCGCCGCGCAGAGCGTCGCCGCACCACCGTCAGGCGCCATCCCCCGCACTCCAGCGATCGCCGTTCGAGACTGGAGGGATGACCCAGGTGCTCCCGGACGGCTACGCGCAGACACTCGAGCTTCTCGTCCGTCGAGCGCACGAGGCGCGGTTCGCGGTGCAGCGGACCGCGAACACGGAGGTCGTCGCGCTGTGGTGGTTCATCGGCCACACGCTCGTCGAGCGGCAGCGGGCGGAGCCGTGGGGAAGCGGTGTGCTCGCCCGGCTGGCGGCGGATCTCCGCGCTGAGTTCCCGACGATGAAGGGCTTCTCGGAGTCGAACCTGCGCTACGCGCGGCGGTTCGCAGAGGCGTGGCCGTCCGAGGATCTAATTCGCCAACAGCCTGTTGGCGAATTGCCGTGGGGCCACACGATCCAGCTGCTGGACAAGCTCGACGACCAGCGCCTCCGCGACTGGTACGCCGCGCAGGACGTCGAGCACGGGTGGAGCCGAGCAGTCCTGCAGCACCAGATCGCGACTCGACTGCACGAGCGAACGGGAGCCGCTCCGTCCAACTTCTCGTCCGCGCTGGAGCGCCGTGACTCGGAGCTCGCTCAGCAGCTCACCAAGGACCCGTACGCACTCGACTTCCTCGCGATCGACTCCGACGCCGGCGAGCGCGAACTAGAGGAGCGACTCACCCTCCAGGTGGTCGACACTCTGCGCGAGCTCGGCGCAGGGTTCTCCTTCGTCGGACGTCAGGTTCACTTCGATGTGGACGGCGACGACTTCTTCGTCGACCTGCTGTTCTTCAACTGGCAGCAGGTGCGGTTCGTCGTCGTCGAACTGAAGACCCGCAGATTCGATCCGCGCGATGCCGGCCAGCTCGGCTTCTACGTCGCACTCGTCGACGACACGATGCGCATTCCCGAACTCCATGCGCCCACCGTGGGGATCCTGCTCGTGACGGACAAGAACGAGACTGTGGTCAAGTACTCCCTCGCCGGCTCGACGCAGGCGGTCGCCGTGAGCCGGTATGAGCTGTCGCCGGCCGATCAGGCGACGCTGCCGGCGGAGGAGACGCTCACCCGGATCGCGACGGAAGTCATGGACGAGACGAGATCGAAGGCGCCCTGAGGCGCGCGTCCGGTCTGCAAGAAGACAACCAATGCTGACGAAGGAGGTCGGAATGACGCGTCCGGTCGGGGCGGTCAAGCCGGGTCGAGCCGAAATCGATCGGCATCTGCTGTTCGCTGAAGCCGCTCTCGCGCTGGGAGGCCACGAGGTCGAGGATCCGGCGCTGCGCGCCATCATCGGGCGGGCCGCACGCCGTGAGCTGACGGGGGACGAGGCGATCGCTGCGATACGGCGCCGTGTCCAGGGTTGAAGCCCCGGACGGCGCAGCAGCAGTTTCCCGACGATCGCCCGCCTGGGGTCGGTGGGGAAAGGACGCGGCAGCAGCCCTTCATGCTGGTCGAGTCGCCCCGCAGGGGCGTATCGAGACCCCGGTCCCCAGCAGGGCGGGTCTGCAGACCCAGGTCCTGACACGGGTGGATCTCGATACGCCCGCTCCGCGGGCTACTCGATCAGAATGGGACGTCACCACCGCTGGTCCTCCCCGATTGAGACGCCCGCTCCGCGGGCTGCTCGATCAGCACGGGCGGCCCGCCTACACCCCGGCCGACGGTGGCGGATAGGGCTTCGGCGGCGGGCCGCCGCGGCACTACGGTGGGGCGTCGCCCGCCGGTGCCCATCGCGCTCCCGCGCACGCCGGCGCACGCAGAAGGAGCACGTATGAGCATCGGAGCAGGGATCTTCCTCCTCGTCGTCGGCGCGGTCCTCGCGTTCGCCGTGGACGTCCAGGTGTCGGGAGTCGACCTCAAGCTGGTCGGCTACATCCTGATGGCCGCCGGAGCCGTGGGCCTCATCCTCGGCCTCGTCCTGATGACCCGCCGCCGCCAGGCCGTCTCGACCACCCGCTCGGCGGTCGACCCCGCCAGCGGCGAGCAGGTCACCCGCCGGACCAGCGAGGGCAACGGCCCCGTCGTCTGACCTCGGAGAACGACGAGAGGGGCGTCACCGGCATCACCGGTGGCGCCCCTCTTCTCGTCGCCGAGCGTGCCGCGGCGACTACTCGTCGTCCGGCTCGCCGCCCGAGACGGTGTCCGTGTCGCCGCCGCCGCTGGAGGTGTCGGTGCCGGTGCCGTCGGGGAGGTCCTCGGTCTTCTCGGTCTTCTCGTCCTCGGTGCCGTTGCTGCTGTCGCTGCTCATCGCCGCTCTCCCTTCGCCCGGCGCTCTGCCGGAACGCCCACTCTCCTCCGCGCCGCACGGACCGCGCCAGGGGGTGGCGGCGGGCGGCCCGGGGAGGCCACGATGCCCACGCCCCCGAACAATCCCCAGCGGCGCACCCCGCGCCTCCGGTTGACTGGGGTCGCTCCGCCGACCGACGGCGGCACTCTGGAGGAGACATGGCGAACCACCGATTCGAGCTGCGGTCCGGACGCGGGATGGGCGTCTCGGCCGCCGGCGACCCGATCGCGGACCGGCTGGTCGTGTTCTGCCACCCCACTCCCGGCGCGGGCGGCTTCGACCCCGACCCGCTGGTCACCGGACCGTGGGGCCTGCACCTGCTGATCCTCGACCGCCCCGGCTACGGCGCCTCCGATCCCGTCGACGCGCAGCACGGCCGCGTCCAGGACCGCGCCGACGACCTCGCGGAGTACCTCCGCCGCTCCGAGCGCACCGCCCGCGACGTCGACGGCGCCCGCTTCGGCAGCGTCGGCGTGGTCGGCTGGGGCTCCGGAGGCGCCTTCGCGCTCTCGCTCGCCGCACGGCACCCGGACCTGGTCGACCGCATCGCGATCGTCGGCACCCCCGCTCCCCCGCAGGCCGGCGCTCTCGTGCACCCGACGACGGCGTGGGAGCGGCGGCAGACCCTGCCCGGCGAGGACGCCGCGGGGATCGCCGCGACGCTCCCCGCCGACGTGCCCGGCCTCGACTCGCTCGGCGTCGACCCCGGCGACCCGGTCCTCGAGAGCCACGGCGGGCTGCGCAACCGGCTCGAGCGGATGCTCGGCGAGGGCTGGCGCCAGGGCCCCGGCGGCGCCGCGACCGACCTGGTCGCGCTCCGCGACGGCTCCTGGGCGGACGAGCTCGACCGGGTCACGGCCGAGGTCCTGATCGTGAACGGCGACGCGGACCCGGTCGCCGGCTCGGAGGACGCGCGCTGGTTCCGCTCCCGGCTCGCCGACGCGCGCTCCGCGACCGTCGACGGCACCGGGCGGCTGGCGCTGGTGCGAGAGTGGCGCCGGATCCTCGACCACGTCGCTCCGCTCGAGCGCGGCGCGCAGGGACGATGAGCCGCCGCACCCGTCGCCGGAGCGGCAGGGGCCTCGGCGCCGGACCGCTCGCGCTCGTCGGCGCGATGGCGGTCTCGGGCGTGATCCACCTCGCGCGCCCCGCCGTCTTCGAGCGCGCCGTCCCGCGGGCGATGCCCGGCTCCGCCCGAGGCTGGGTGCTCGTCTCGGGGGTCGCGGAGCTCGCCTGCGCCGCGACGACGCTCTGGCCGCCGACCCGCGCTGCCGGCGGTCTCGCCTCCGCCGCCCTGATGGCCGGGGTCTTCCCCGCCAACGTGCAGATGGCCCTCGACGCCCGCCGCCCGCGGACCCGGGCGATCACGCTGCTGCGTCTGCCGCTGCAGATCCCGCTGGTGCTCTGGGGGCTGCAGGCCGCCCGCTCGACCCCGCGCTGAGAGCGGCCGCCGAGGCCGACGCAACCCCGAGCGGCGCTCGCGATCGCGCTGCTACCGTCCAGGCATGAGCGACCAGAAGGCGGATGATCGCCGAGACCAGCTGACCAGCGCACCGAAGGCGACGGAGGCCGACGCGGCCCCGCGCATCGACGTGACGACCACCCCCGCGGGCGACACCCGCATCGACATCCGCGACGACGCCGCCGTGCGCCCGGGCCGGGTCGACGCCGACGGGAACGAGCTCGACGAGGACGAGGACGGCGCCGATGTCTGAGCTCCGCCGCGCCGCGATCGTCTACAACCCCGTCAAGGTCGACCTCGAGGCCGTGAAGGCCGCCGTCGCGCGCGCCCAGGAGGCCGCCGGCTGGGACGAGACCCTCTGGTTCGAGACCTCCGTCGAGGACCCGGGAGCCGGCCAGACCAGGGAGGCGCTCGAGCAGGGCGTCGACATGGTGATCGCGGCCGGCGGCGACGGCACCGTGCGCGTGGTGGCCGAGGCGCTGCAGGACTCGAAGGCGTCGCTCGCGCTGCTGCCCTCCGGCACCGGCAACCTGCTCGCCCGCAATCTGAACCTCACGCTCGACGACGTCGACAACGCGCTGACCGTCGCCTTCTCGGGTGAGGACCGCGCCATCGACATCGGCGTGATCGACATCGAGACGTCGAAGGGCCGCGACCGGCGCTCCTACGTCGTGATGGCCGGTCTCGGTATCGACGCGAAGATGCTCGCGAACACCGACGACGACCTGAAGAAGCGGGCCGGCTGGCTCGCCTACGTCGACGCGCTGCGGAAGGCCCTGCTGGACAAGAACCAGCTCGAGTTCCGCTACTCCCTGAACGGCGCGAAGACGCGCAAGGTGCGCGCGCACACGATCATCGTGGGCAACTGCGGCGCCCTGCCGGCGAACATCCTGCTGCTGCCGGACGCCGCGGTCGACGACGGCGAGTTCGACATCGTGCTGCTGCGCCCGGAGGGCTTCTTCGGCTGGGTCCAGATCATCTTCAAGGTGGTCTGGGAGAACGGCGTGCTGCGCCGCAGCGGCGTGGTCGGCACGAAGCTGATGGGCCTCACGAAGGAGGTCTCGGCGCTGCGCTACGTGAAGGGCCACGAGCTCGTGGTGCGCCTGGAGAAGCCGCAGGAGATCGAGCTGGACGGCGACCCGTTCGGGACGACGTCGGCGTTCCGCACCTGGATCGAGCCGGGCGGACTGACCGTCCGAGTCCCCGCCGCGTAGCGCGGCCGTCCTGGACGAGCGCGGACCCGCCGCCTGATCGGCAGGCGGCGGGCACCGGCGAGCGACTGCGGCGCGGGTTCGGGTCCCGCACCCCATGCGCTTGCATGGACACGGCGACCCTAGTGCGCATTCCGTCGTCGAAGCAATGGATTCCGCACCTCTGCGCGCCTTTTCGCCGCAGAACAGGCGTTTCTGCTCAGTGGAGGCGGCCGGACGCAACCGATTCCGCACTCCACGCTCGATCCGGCCGCCGCCCCGCAACCTCCGTCACCGGGGCGACCGCGCGGTCGTCAAGCGGGAGAACCGCGCCCCGTCCCTCCACTACGGTTCCCCCCATGGGCTTCTTCGACCGCACCGTCCCCCCGGCCGCCTCCCCGGCCGCCTCGCCGGCCACTCCCCCCGCCGAGCGGCGGCCGACGGTGTGGACCGACGGACTCGGGCGCTTCGCGCTGCGCTGCCTCCAGGTGCTCGTCGTCCTGGCGCTCGCGGCGGTCCTCGTCCTCGCGATGACCCAGCTGACGCTGGTGCTGATCCCCGTGCTGATCGCGATCATCCTCGCGTCCGCGATCCACCCCGTTCTGGCCTGGATGCGCCGCAAGGGCGTGCCGTCGATCCTCGCCACCTGGATCGCCCTGATCGGACTGCTCGCGATCCTCGGCGCCATCGGCTGGCTGATCACCGTCGCGGTCCGCAACCAGTGGGACGAGCTGGTCAGCAGCGCGTCCGACGGCATCGCCTCGCTGCAGGACTACGTGCAGCACCTGCCGTTCCAGATCGACGAGCAGCAGATCGAGGACGCCCGCCAGAGCGTCGTCGACTTCCTCACCTCGAGTTCCTTCGGCTCCGGCGCCCTCGCCGGCGCGGCGGCCGCGGCGAACTTCGTCACCGGCCTGGTGCTGATGATCGTCGTCCTCTTCTTCTTCATGAAGGACGGCCCGAAGATTTGGGAGTTCCTGCTCCGCCCCTTCACCGGCTCGAGCTACGACCGCGCCAAGCGCGTCGGCGGCAAGACCGTCGACGTCCTCGGCGGCTACATCCGCGGAACGGCGACCGTCGCCGCGGTCGACGCGATCGGCATCGGCGTCGCCCTCGCGATCCTGCAGGTGCCGCTCGCCCTCCCGCTCGCCGTGATCGTCTTCCTCACCGCCTTCATCCCGATCGTCGGAGCGACCGCCGCCGGCATCCTCGCCGCACTCGTCGCCCTCGTCGCGAGCGGCCCCGGCGCCGCGCTGATCGTGATCATCGTCGTCATCGCCGTCAACCAGCTCGAGGGCAACTTCCTCCAGCCGGTCGTGATGGCCCGCTCGCTGAAGCTGCACCCGCTGATCGTGCTGATCGCCCTGACCATCGGCACCGTGCTCGCCGGCATCGTCGGCGCTGTGCTCGCCGTGCCGATCGCCGCGGTCGCCTGGGGCATCGTCTCGGTCTGGAACGGCCCCGACCGCCCCGCCGAGCCGGCCCGGCAGAAGCGCGACGAGTCCGTCTGACCCGAGCCGGTCGCCGACCGCGGCGTTGACTTCTGCCGCGCCGCTACGGCGCGCGCCCGATGATCCCGTCGCGCAGGGCCTGGCGGCGCAGCGCGATCTTGGTGCTCACGCCCACGCCCTCGGCGCGGTACTTCGCCCGAGCGTTCCGCAGCGAGCTGCGCGCCGCGTCCTGGGTGATTCCGAGCTCGGTCGCGACCTGCTTGAGCGAGAGCCCCTCGACGAAGAGGCCGACGATCCGGCGCTCGCGGGCCGTCAGCGGGCCCGTGCCGCCGCCGCCGAGCAGCGCGCGGGTCTGCGGGGTGAGGAAGCACTCCCCGCGCGCCGCGGTGCGGATCGCCTCGAGGATCACCTCCGTCCGCTCGCTCTTCACCAGGTAGCCGCGCGCTCCGGCCTCCAGCGCCCCCGCGACGGTCTCCGCCTGGGAGTGGGTGCTGATGATGACCGGGGCCGCCCCGGCGGCGGTGATCGTGCGGATCTTCATCGCGAGGTCGAGGTCGTCGCCGAGGTCGATGTCCAGCAGAACGACGTCGGTGGGGAAGCGCGGATGCGCCAGCAGACCGGTCCAGCTCGAGGCCGTCGCGACGACGCGGATCTCCGCGCCGGAGCGGTTGATCCACTCGGTGAGCGCGCTGAGCAGGATCGGGTGGTCGTCGAGGATCGCGAGAGCGATCCCGGGCTGCTCGCCGGTCGCCGTCCCGACGTCCGCGCTCACGCCGGCCGCCCCGGCGGGCGGTGGTCCAGCTCGATCGTCGTCCCCGTGCCCTCGGGTGACGCCCGGTGCGCGCCGATCTCGCCGAGGATCCCCCAGACCGCCGGGTCGACGTCCCGCGGCCGCAGGCCCGGCGCGCGCAGGACGATCCGCACCGGCACCGCCGCGTCCTCGCGCTGCGCGAGCACCAGCTCGAGGGCGGGCCGGCCCGCGGCGGCCTGCGCGGTGAGCAGCCAGAGGACGGAGAGCAGGCGCGAGCGGTCCGGCGGCGCCAGAGCCGCGGCGACCCCCCGCGGGTCGCGGACGAGCACCGCTCCGGAGAGCAGCGCGGACTCCTCCACGGCGATCACGAGCCAGGTGCGGTCGTGGCTGCGCGCCAGCACCTCGCGGAGCCGGTCGCCGAGCACCCGGGCCCGCTCGCCGAGGTCGGCGTCGGGCGCGGCGCCCCGGGCGACCACCTCCTCGAGCAGCTCCGCGATCTCCGCGTCGACCCGCGCGAGCTCCACGGCCGCGAGACTGCCCGGACCGGTGCCCGGTCCGTCGACCACACTGTCGGCCAGGGTGCGGTCGAGCCCGCGGTGCACGTGGCGGTCGAGCGCGGTGAGCAGCGAGGCGTAGACCGCCACGGGGGTCGTCGCCAGCAGCACGTTGCCGACCGCGATGCTCGACCCCTCGCCGGAGATCAGCGCGTGGGCGAGCAGCCCGAGCAGGCTCAGCCCGACGAGCACGATGATCGCCGCGGTGCTCCGCGACGGCGGCTGGAAGCCGAGCAGCGCGATCACCGTCGCGCCGACCCCGATGCAGACCGTCGGATAGTAGAGCGGCGCCGGCGCCGGCAGCGCGTAGTCGGCGAACTCCAGCACCATCGCCACCGCGTCGACGGCGAGCACCCCGGCGAAGACCGGACGGGGCAGCTCGCCGTGCCGCGTCACCACGACGACGATCCCCACCGCGAGCGCGGCGAGCACGAGCGCCCAGGACAGGCCGGACAGCCCGGTCGCCGACCGGTCGTTCAGCGCCCAGAGGAAGGACGCCAGCCCGCGGACCACCAGTGCCACGGTGATCGCGAGGAAGCCGGCGCTCAGATAGCTCGCGGTCAGGCGATGGGTGCGGGTGATCCGCTGGCGGACCGAGTCGAGCGTCCTCGGCCCCTCGCCGGCCGCGCGGACCAGCTCGACGAGCGTGCCCTCTCCGGCGCGGTCGGCGCGGTCGCCGGCCCCGATCGGCGCGGTCATCGCGGCACGCTCAGCAGGACGGTGGTGCCGGCGCCGACCGCGGAGAAGATCCGCACCGTGCCGCCGACGGCCTCGATCCGCCCGACGACCGACTGCGCGAGGC
This sequence comes from Rathayibacter sp. VKM Ac-2929, assembly GCF_022815495.1. Taxonomy (NCBI): domain Bacteria; kingdom Bacillati; phylum Actinomycetota; class Actinomycetes; order Micrococcales; family Microbacteriaceae; genus Rathayibacter; species Rathayibacter sp. VKM Ac-2929. Next base: position 139,410 of record NZ_JALGRV010000005.1, on the reverse strand, counting down.
CGAGCCGCGACCCGGGGACGGCCGCGGGGTCGAAGCCGCGCCCGGCGTCCGAGACGGTCACGCGGACCGCGTCCGCCCCCTCGTCGAGCGTGACGTGGGCCGTCGCCGCACCGGAGTGGCGCCGCACGTTCTCGAGACACTCCCCCGCCGCGCGCGCGAGGGCATCGAGCGCCGCATCGGGCAGGGGCGGCGCGTCGGGCGCGGCCGTGCCGGAGTGCCAGCGCACCTGCACGCCCAGCGCCTCCGCGCGGCGGCCGACCTCTGCGAGCACCGAGGGCGCGCTGCCCGCGTCCTCGGCCGGCGCCGGGCTCCCCTCCGCGGAGTCGGCGGGGGCGGAATCGGCACGGTCGAGCCGGCGCAGCAGCGCGAGGTCCGCCGCCGCCTGCGAGCGCAGCGTCGCGGCGGGGACGCCCTCGCCGCGGTGGGCGAGCAGGGTGAGGGTGGCGAGGATGGTGTCGTGCATCAGGCGCGCCTCGCGGCGGCGCTGCGCCTCGCTCTCGCTCGAGCGGCGCTCGGCGGCGTGCGCCGTGCGCAGGCGGGTGGTGCCGGCGTGGGCGCGCTCGACGCTCGAGGCGAGCCAGCGGGCGCCGATGACGGCGACGATCCAGCAGACGACGACCGAGAGTCCGACGAACAGCGCCCGTCCCGAGCCGCTCGTCGCCGCCATCCCGAGGGCCAGCGCGGGGACGCCGCCGAGGACGGCCGCCCAGCCGAGGCGCGCGGACGAGCCGATCGCGAGCAGCGGGGCCGGGAGCGCCATCGAGGCGAGCATGGTCACGCAGCTGAGCACGGTGCGGTCGCCGTCCGGGACGCCCGGGCCGAGGAACGCCGCGAGCGCGACGACGCCGAGCACGAGGCCCGCGATCACGGCCCGCGCGCCGCTCGGACCGGCCCGGCGCGAGGAGAGCTGGATCGCGGCGCCGACCACGAGCAGGAGGGCGCTCGGCAGCACGGCGGGCAGCTCGGTCGGCACGAGCATCACCAGGTGGAGCGCGGACGCGCCCGCGAACACTCCCCCGGCCCGGCGCGCGCAGGCGACGCCGACCTCGCTCTGCTCGCGGCGGAGCTCGAGCACGTCGGCGTCGGCGGCCTCGGAGCTCGGGAGCCCGGCACTCGTGAGCAGCATCGACACCTCGCCGTGAGGGGTGCGCGAGCCGCACCCGGAGTTGCATCGTGGCACAGGCGCGGGCCGCGCGAGGAGCCGGTCTGGGCCCGACGGTCGCGCTCGGGCGCTCCTCTCCCGTAGAGTGGAGACATCTCCTGGGCGATCGCCCGAATTCCACGGCTGAGAAGTCGCACGACGACGAAGAGACTCAGCCCCTGATAGAGACGGCAACGATCGAGTGCATCGCCCTCGATCCGCCGGTTCGAACGCCCGCCTCACCCGCGGGTACCGCCCTTCACAGGACGCCGCGGAAGCCGCGCCGTTCCTCGTTCGACCCCCGCTTCTCCGACACTCTCGGTGAGCGGGACGTTCTCCCCCGCGCAGTCGCACTCCCCACGAGGAGCCGCGCTCTCCGCCCCCAGACGACCCGGATCGACCGGCCGACGCGTGTTTCACCCGCGGCGGACGAGCGGACCGGGTACCGCACAGCTGTGCGAAATCTAACGACGGCCGCTCACGCGGGCGTCACCATCACGTAAGGAAAAGAAATGCCTACTGGCACCGTTAAGTGGTTCAACTCCGAAAAGGGCTTCGGCTTCATCGCTCCCGACGACGGAGGCGCCGACGTGTTCGCGCACTTCTCCGCCATCGCCAAGGAGGGCTACCGCGAGCTCGTCGAGAACCAGCACGTCGAGTACGACGTCGAGCAGGGCCGCAAGGGCCCGCAGGCCGCGAACATCCGCGGCGTCGGCGAGTAATCACCGACCCCAGCGTCACACGGCCTCCGGGTCGCAACGACCTCTGAACGCCCCGTCCACCGCGATCCTCGGATCCGCTGGGCGGGGCGTTCGCCGTTCCCGGTCCGATCCGCCCGGAGCGCGCTGCGGCGGTATCCTCGCCAGCATGGGACGACTGATCTACGGGCCGCAGTCACTCGAGATCGACTTCGACGATCGACTGCTCGCCCACCTCAAGGTGGCGATGTTCGCGAAGATGCGGCGGAACGAGTCGTTCAGCCTCTCCTGGACCGAGCCGGAGTCGAGCGGCTACGGCCGCAGCTCCGTCTGGATCCACCCGACCACGCCGCTGCACTTCCGCTTCCACGGCGGCCGGCGCCCGGCGCTCAACCGCGCCTGGATCGACGAGCTGATCGCCCACGCCAACAGCACCGGCGAGCTGGTGCTCACCGAGGAGCCCCCCGAGTACACCTGACTCCCGGACACGCTGATCGAGTAGCGCCCGCAGGGCGCGTATCGAGATCCACCCCCGCCGGACGACGAGTCTGCCGTGAACGCCGGGTCTCGATACGCCCCTCCGGGGCTACTCGACCAGCCTGTCCGCGGGCGTCTCTTCCGCGGGGCTCAGACCACGCGGGGGCGGGCGGTGTGCACGAGCTCGTCGTGGGGCAGGGCGCGCAGGCGGGACGCGATCTCCTCGCGGGCGGTGGTGTCGACCGAGGCCCAGGCGTACTCCTCCGGCCAGAGCGGGGTGACGGTCACCAGCTCGACGTCGCCCGTCGCCAGCTCGAGGCGCTCGGGGAGTCCGCCGCCGCGCAGGCCCAGCAGCACGCCGACCGAGCCGCGCTCGTCCGCCCAGGCGGCCGGTGCGGCCGCGCCCGGCAGAGTGGCCGTGTCGACGCCCGTGCGGCAGCACACGCCCTGCAGCGCGGCGAGCCGCGCCGCCTCGTAGAGGACGCGGAACTGCCAGTGGTTCCAGAGGTCGGCCGCGGGGATGCCGCGCAGCGCCGAGGTCTCGAGGCACAGCTCGAGCCCGAGGCCGGTGCCGGGGCGGGCGAGGCGGTCGAAGGGATCGCTGAGGCCGTCGGTGGCCAGCACCACGGAGGGGCCGCGCTCGACGCGGAGGAAGGCGCGGTGATCGGTGGGCCAGCGGGCGCCTCCGCGGACGCCCGGGTCCTCCGTCGAGACGACGACCGTGCGGTCCAGGTCGCCGACGCTGCGCCACAGCTGGGCGCGGTCCTCGGCCACGGCCTCCGCGAGGGCCTTCCGCTCGTCCGGGGTCCAGCGGAGCTCCCGGGTGCGGTTGAACAGCAACGACATGAGACTCTCCGTCCACGCGGCGGGCCTGCCGCGTCCTCCGGAACCGTACGGGGCCCGCCAGGGGGGCTCCTCCGAGCAACCGGAGTAGTTCCTGGACGCGGGACCCCGCGCGGGAGGGCGTCAGCCGAGCGGATCGACGCCGTTCTGCCGCCAGCGCTCGTCCGCGAGCTGGCCCGAGCCGGCCTCGCCGTCGTGCGCGCCGAGCGGCTCGGCCTCGCGCCGCGCCTCGACCGGGACGGCCCCGAGCGAGGTGCCCGCGCCCTCGGCCGTGCTGCCGGGGGCGAGCAGCCCCTCCTCGTCCTCGCGCGAGCCGACCTCGTCCTCCGGGGCGTTCTCGGTGCCGCTCTCGGCCATCGAGTCGTAGGGGTGGTCGGGGTCGGCGCTCTCCTCGGGAGTCGTGCTCTCCTCGTTGTCGGCGTCGGCCGGCTGCACGTCGTCCGGGTGCTCGACGTTCGCCGAGCCTCCGCTGGTGAATCCGGCGAACTCGGGGCTGTCGTCTGCGCTCATGGCCGCCACGGTAGCACCGGGCGGCCAGCGCCTAGGCTCGGAGGACGACCGCCTCGGCGGCGCGACGACGGGAGCGGGAATTGCGACGACTCGGCTACGAGCGGTTCGGCGGACCGGACGTGCTGTCCTGGCGGGAGGCCCCGGTGCCGATGCCCGGACGCGGCGAGGTGCTGGTGCGCACGCGCGCCGCGAGCATCAACGCGACCGACGAGAAGATCCTCTCCGGTGCCGCCCGGATCATGGCGGTCGGCCGGAAGCGCCCCTACGGCTTCGGACTCGACATCGCTGGCACGGTCGAGGCGCTCGGCCCCGGCGACCACTCCGTCTCGATCGGCGACCGCGTCGTCGGCATGACCCGCGACGGCGACGCCTTCGCCGACGCGGCGATCGTCCGCGGCCGCTCGCTGGTCCCGCTGCCCGACGCCCTCGACGACGTGCAGGGGGTGACGCTGGCGATGTCCGGCGGCACCGCGATCGGCACGGTCGACGCCCTGCGGGTCCGGGCCGGCGAGCAGATCCTGGTGGGCGGCGGCTCCGGCGCGATCGGGAACCTCGTCGTGCAGCTGCTGCTCCGCGCGGGCTGCACCGTCGCGGCGACCGGCTCCGCCGCGTCCGCCGACACCCTCCGCGCGCTCGGCGCCGAGCCGCACGACTACCGCCTGCTCGACCTCGGCGTGCTCGGCGGGCGCTTCGACGCGGTGCTCGACGTCTCCGGGCACCTGCCGGCGCGGGACGCCGCGCTCCTGCTGGCCGATGGCGGCCGCTACGCTACCCTCGTGCCGAGCGGCCCGGACCTCGGCGCGCAGGCGGCGAGCCTCGTCCGGCGCGGCCGCCCGAAGGTGAGCAACCTGATCGTCACGGCGAGCGCCGAGCGCATCGGCCGGGCCGTCTCGCTGGCCGTCTCGGGCGAGCTCGTCCCCACGGCCGGCGCCGTGCATCCGCTCGAGGACGTCATCGCCGTGCTCTCGCGGCGGGCGCAGGGCACCGACCGGACGATCGGCAAGATCGTCTTCACCGCCGACGACGCGGCTCCGCTGAGCTGACCGGACCGGAGCCGACCGGCTCGGCGGACTCGCCCTTCTCCTCGCGCGGCGCCGCGCCGAGGGAGAGGGTCGCCGCGAAGCCGACGGCGAGGAACCCCGCCGCGGCGAAGGCGGCGAAGCGCGTGCCGTCCGACAGCGCCTCCCCGGCCGCGCGGGCGACGTCCGCCGTGCCCGGATCGGCCGCGAGTCCGGCGATGGCCGCTCCCGAGGAGTCGACGACGGCGTTCACCGTGCTGCTGACCTGCGCGGCCGGCAGCCCCTGCTCCTCCAGCGACGAGGTGAGCACGCCCGCGGTCGAGGTGTAGAGGATCGTGCCGAGCACCGCGATGCCGAGCGCCGAGCCGATCTGCCGGGCGGTCGACTGGGTGCCGGAGCCCTGGCCGCTGAGCTCGACGGGCACGTCGCGGAGGACCACTCCGGTCAGCTGCGCGGTGGCGAGGCCGACGCCGAAGCCGTAGACGGCGAGGAAGGGCACGAGCGCCCACCACGGCGTCGTGTCGGAGACGACGGCGCCGATGCCGACCACGCCCACGATCTCGGCCGCGAGCCCGACCCGGACGATCAGCACGGCGGAGACGCGGTTGCCGAACGCACCCGCGAAGCCGGAGGCGACGAACGAGCCGAGCGCGAGGGCGATCAGCACCAGCCCGGTCTGCACCGCGGTGTAGCCGAGCACGTTCTGCAGCCAGATCGGCAGGGCGAGGATGATGCCGAACTCGCCGAGCGAGACGATCATCGCGGCGATGCTGCCGTTGCGGAACGAGGCCAGCCGGAAGAGCCTCAGCGAGAGCATCGCCGAGCGGCCCGCGCGCTCGCGGGCCCGGCCCCAGAGCACGAACGCGATCGTCGCGAGGACCGCGACGACGAAGGCGACCGGCACCGGCGAGGGCAGCCACCAGCCCAGGCTCCGGCCCTCGATCAGCCCGAAGACCAGGCCGGCCGAGGCGACGACCGAGAGCAGCGCGCCGACCAGGTCGACGCGGCCCGCGTCCGGCTGCTTCGACTCGTCGACGAAGAGCAGCGCGCCGACGACGATGACGATCCCGAGCGGGATGTTGATCCCGAAGGCCCAGCGCCAGGAGAAGTCGGTGGTGAGCCAGCCGCCGAGCAGCGGGCCGACGGCGGTCATCCCGCCGATGGTCGAGCCCCAGACGGCGAACGCGATCGCGCGCTCCTTGCCGCGGAAGGTCGCGTTGATCAGCGAGAGCGTCGACGGCAGCACCATCGCGCCGCCGACGCCCTGCACGACCCGGGACAGGATCAGCAGGTCGCCGGTGGCCGCGAGCGAGGCGGCGACGGACGAGAGCGCGAACAGCGCGATGCCGACGACGAGCATCCGGCGCCGCCCCCAGCGGTCGGCGAGCGTGCCGAAGGCGAGCAGGAGCGCCGCGAAGACGAGCGTGTAGGACTCCTGCACCCACTGCACCTGGGTCGAGGTGATGCCGAGGTCGGCGACGATCGACGGGATCGCCACGTTCACGATCGTCGAGTCGACGATGATCGTCGCGACGCCGAGGCTGATCACGATCAGTCCGATCCAGCGGCGCCGTGCTGCTGCGAGAGCCATGATGCCGTCCTCCTCCGCCCCGGAACCGGTCCGGAGCTCAATTAGTAAGCCAGCTGACTATATGCCTCGGCGGGCCGCTCGCGCCAGGGTGGCGCGTGGAGAGGGGTCCGGAACAGTACCGGCCCGTGCCCCGCCGGACAAGGGCGAGAACCGCTCAGGGAGCGTTCGTCAGGATGGTCGCATGCCCGCATCTCCCCGTTCCTTCCCCTATCCCCTCGGCGTCTCCCTGCGCGGCGACGCCGGCGCCAACGTCGCCGTCTACTCCGAGACCGCGGACAGCGTCGAGGTCTGCCTCTTCGACTCCTCCGGAGCCGAGACCCGCGTCACCCTCTCCGAGCGCACCGGTCACGTCTTCCACGGCATCGTCCCCGAGATGACGGTCGGCACCCGCTACGGTCTGCGCGTCGACGGCCCCTGGGACCCCGCCAACGGCCTCCGCCACAACGCCGCGAAGCTCCTGCTCGACCCGCACGCCACCGCGATCGAGGGCGGCTACGAGTGGAGCGAAGACGTCTTCGGCCAGTTCTACGAGGACGCCGACACCCGCAACGACGCCGACGACGCGGCCGCCGTGCCGCGCTGCGTCGTGACCGACCCCGACTCCTTCGACTGGACCGGCGACGAGGCCCCGCGCATCCCGCTGGACGAGACCGTCGTCTACGAGGTGCACGTGAAGGGCTTCACCCAGCTGCACCCGGACGTGCCCGAGAACGTCCGCGGCACCTACCGCGGCCTCGCGCACCCCGCGTCGATCAAGCACTTCACCGACCTCGGCGTGACCTCGGTCGAGCTGCTGCCGGTGCACCAGTTCGTGCAGGACTCGCACCTGGTCGAGAAGGGCCTGCGCAACTACTGGGGCTACAACTCGCTCGGCTTCTTCGCGCCGCACAACGAGTACTCGCACGCCGGCGACGACGGCTCGCAGGTCGACGAGTTCAAGGCCATGGTCAAGGCGTTCCACGAGGCCGGCCTCGAGGTCATCCTCGACGTGGTCTACAACCACACCGCCGAGGGCAACGACAAGGGACCGACGCTGTCCTTCAAGGGCATCGACAACGGCTCGTACTACCGCCTCGTCGAGGACGACCGCGCCAACTACTTCGACACCACCGGCACCGGGAACAGCCTCAACGTCGCGCACCCCGCGGCGCTGGGCCTGATCATGGACTCGCTGCGCTACTGGGTGACCGAGATGCACGTCGACGGCTTCCGCTTCGACCTGGCGACCACGCTCACCCGCCAGACCGGCGAGGCCGAGGTGCACAGCGCCTTCCTCGACCTGATCGCGCAGGACCCGGTGCTCGCGCCCGTCAAGATGATCGCCGAGCCGTGGGACACCGCCGGCTACCAGGTGGGCGGCTTCCCCGCCGACTGGTCGGAGTGGAACGGGAAGTTCCGCGACGACGTGCGCGACTTCTGGCACGGTGCCGACTCGGTGCTCGGCACCACCGCGCAGCGGATCCTCGGCTCGCCGGACGTCTACGAGGCCGACAAGCGCTCCCCCGTCTCGAGCGTCAACTTCGTCACCGCGCACGACGGCTTCACCCTCGCGGACCTCACCGCCTACTCGCGCAAGCACAACGCGGCCAACGGCGAGGACAACAACGACGGCGAGAGCGACAACCGCTCCTCGAACAACGGCGCGGAGGGCGCGACCGACAACGGCGCCGTCAACGAGCGCCGCGCCCGGATGCGCCGCAACTTCCTCGCGACGCTGCTGCTCTCGGCCGGCGTGCCGATGATCCTCGGCGGCGACGAGATCGCGCGCACCCAGGGCGGCAACAACAACGCTTACTGCCAGGACGACGAGATCTCGTGGTTCGACTGGGAGAACGCGGACCTCAACCTGCTCGCCTTCACCCGCGAGCTGATCGCGCTGCGGAAGGCCGAGCCGGCCCTGCGGCCGAAGTGGTTCCGCCGTGCCCCCGGCGACGGCCCCGAGACCGTCGACATCCTGCGCTCGGACGCCGCCGGCTTCGCCGACGAGGACTGGGACAACCCGGACGCCCGCTCGATCACGTTCGTCTTCCGCTCCGAGGGCAGCGCCAGCTTCGCGCTGCTGCTGAACTCGGCCGAGAACGGCGTCGAGTTCACGGTGCCGGACGCACCCGGCGCCGAGTGGCAGCTGGCCGCCTCGAGCGACCCGGAGCAGGTCGTCGAGGGCGAGGTCACCACGCTGATCGTGCGCGACGCGTCCTTCACGCTGCTGCGCTCCGCCGCCTCCTGATGACCGGGCCGGGCCGGACCTCGCGGCGCCTGCGCTTCAGCGGGCGCATCGCGGGGTTCGGCACGGCCTCCGGCACCCGGATCGTGCTCGGGCTGTGGGAGAGCACGCCGTTCGGCGCGTTCGCCGACGCCATGGTCGAGCGGGCGGACGGGCACCGGCTCCTGATCGCGCCGACGGACGAGGTCGCCGACTTCATCGGGTCGACGTACTCGTTCGACGAGGTGCGGCTCGCGCCGGTCGCCTGGCACCGCGTCGACGGCGGGATCGACGCCACGGCCGGCCCGCTCTCGCTCGCGCTGCGGCTCGGCGGGCTCACTCCGCTGGGCCGCCTGCTGCGCGTCGTGCCGCGGCCGCTCGCCGAGCACCCGGCCTGGCTGACCGCGATCTCCCCGGTCGCCTCCGTGCTGGTGCGCGGCGTGAGCACCGCGGGCTCGGCCGGCCAGGGCAGGCGGGAGTACTACGGCGTCCGCGCCATCCGCTCGATCCTCGGGGTCACCGCCTCGCTCGACGGCGCGGACCTCGGCGCGCTCGGCCCGCTGTCGCCGCCGGTCCGCTTCGGCTTCTCGTCGGCACCGGCCACGCCGGCCATCGTCGACGTCACCACCACCATCACGCTGCCCCGGACCCCCGGTGCGGCACGAGAGAGAGGAAGCGCCTCGTGAAGAAGGGCGACAAGATCAGCTGGAACACCTCGCAGGGCGAGACCCACGGCGAGCTGGTCGAGAAGAAGACGAAGGAGTTCCAGTTCGAGGGGCAGAAGTTCAACGCCTCGGACGACGAGCCCTACTGGATCGTGCAGAGCGACAAGACCGACGCGAAGGCCGCGCACAAGGAGTCCTCGCTCACGAAGAAGTAGCGGAGCACACTGGGGAGCATGAGCGACGACGACGACGTGCGCCGGCTGGCGCTCCTGCTCCCCGGCACCGAGGAGCGGACCGCCTACGGCACCCCGGCCTTCTACGCCGGCCCGAGGATGTTCGCCCGCCTGCACCAGCGGCCGGGTGTCCTGCTCGTCTGGCGGGCCGACCTCGGCGAGCGCGAGGCGCTGCTGCAGAGCGACCCGGAGACGTACTTCACGACGAGCCACTACGACGGGCATCCGAGCGTGCTCGTGCGGCTGGAGAAGATCGGTGCGGATGAACTCGGCGAGCTGCTGCGCGAGGCGTGGGCCGCGAGAGCGCCGCGCCGGCTGCTCGACGGCGAGGCCTGACTCCCAGGTCCCCCGGCGACGAGTCACAGCCGTGCGCCGCGGCGACGAGTCACAGCTGTGCGCCGCGGCGACGAGTCACAGCTGTGCGCCGCGGCGACGAGTCACAGCTGTGCGCCGCGGCGCACCAGCTCGTGCACCCAGGCGAGCTTCTCGGCGATCGCGGGCGTGATGACGAAGGGGTAGAGGTCGTCCTTGCCCATCGAGCGGTTCACGCTGTTGAGGGCGAGCGAGAAGCCGTGCCAGCGGGCGAGGATCTCGGGCGTCTCCAGATCGGCGACGCGCTGCGCGCCGGTCGCCTGCACGCTGCCGACCAGCGACTCGGGGAGGCGGCCCCAGGGTCCGGCGACGGTCAGGCCGACCGTCGCGGTCGTCTCCAGCGCGTCGGCGATGTGCAGGTAGTGCGCGAAGGTCTCGGCGAAGTCCTCCCACGGGTGCGTGGTCGCGTACTGCGAGATGTGGTCGCGGGCCCAGTCCTCGGTCGACGCGCCGCCGTAGTGCGCGTCGAGCGCCGCACCGTAGTCGGCCCGCTCGTCGCCGAACAGCGCGCGGAACGCGGGCAGGAGCGGCGAGCCGTCCACGAGCAGCTGCCAGTAGTAGTGGCCGATCTCGTGCCGGAAGTGGCCGAGCATCGTCCGGTACGGCTCGCCGAGCCGCGCCTTCAGCGCCTCGCGGTGCGCGTCGTTCCCCTCGGCGAGATCGACGGTGATCACGCCGTCGGCGTGCCCGGTCGTCACGGAGCCCTGCGCGGAGGAGAGCAGCTCGAAGGACAGCCGCCGACCGCGGTGCACCGGCAGGTCGAGGTGCCGCAGCTGGCGCAGCAGCCGCCGCTTGGCGAACTCGGCGACCGTCAGCTGGCTCAGCGTCGCCGCGTCGTACACCGGCGGCCGGGCGCTCGTCAGCGCGCAGGAGGCGCAGGCTCCGCCGGTGCCCTCCGCCGCGAGCCAGGTGCAGTCGATGGTGCCGCGGTACACGCAGAGCGCGCGCCCCCCCGCCTCGACGAGCTCGTCCGCGTCGACGTCGTAGGCGAGCGCCGTGCCGCAGCGCAGGCACCGCGCGTCCTCGAACTCCACCCGCGCCTCGCAGTGCGGACAGCCGAAGACGCGCATGACGGGCGAGCTTACCCGCCTTCAGGCGGCCACGATGCTTCTCGACCGCCGAGCGGTACGGTTGTGTCATGGACGTCAAGCAGGCCGCCGAGCGACTCGGGGTGACTCCGCGCCGCGTGGTGGCGCTGATCGCTGCCGGCCGGATCGAGGCGACGAAGGTCGGCCGCCGCTGGGAGGTCACGGAGGTGTCCGGCGCACGTTCGCGCCGTCCGCTCTCCGTCAGGTCGCGGCAGTCGCTGGCGCACGCCCTGCACGAGCGGACCCTGTCGGGCCTCGAGGGGCAGGAGCTCGCCAGGACGGCCGCGCGCATCCGTCGGCTCCGCGCGTCGCAGGACCCCGCAGGGTTGCTGGCGGACTGGTGGGGTGGAGAGGTGGAGTCCGGGCTCGTCGACTTCGGCACCAATCTCGTGCAGCACGCGCTCCACGGTGATCCCGACTACGTGCGGGAGGCTCTGCACCGACCGCGACGCGAGTACCTCCGGCGCCCGGAGGATCTGGCGGATGTCGTCGGCTCGGAACGACGCATCATGGGACTCTCCATCGACGACCTCGCGCGAACCGCGGACGTGGAGGTCTCCGACGTCCGACGCCTCGAACGCGGGCTGCCTGTGTCGCGGCCCTCGACCACGCGACGTGTACTGGACGCCCTGAACGTCGAGCCGACCGCACTTCCCGATCTGGTGCTGCGATGACGGAACGACTCGAAGCGTGGCTCGAAGGCAGACATGCCGGGCGGTTCACCCGCGACGCCGACGGCAGGATCGGCTTCAGCTACTCCGACGACGCACCGTCGACGCCGATCTCCCTGTCGCTGCCGCGCGAGGGCACGACGACGCGCGCGGCGGCGGCGAGGTTCCTCGACAACCTGCTGCCCGACCAGGAGCACACGCGACGCCGGATGGCACAGGCGTACGGTGTCGCGAGCACGGGGACGTTCGATCTCCTGCGCACGGTCGGCGGTGACGTCGCCGGCGGCCTGGTGCTCCTCCCGGACGGCGAGGCACCGCCGACGGGACTGGCGCAGCTCAATCCCGCTCTCGATCGGGACGTCGCCGATCGCATCAACAGCATCAAGCTCGATCCGGACGCCTGGGTGCCACGCCGGACTCCGGCGCGCTTCTCCCTGGCGGGAACGCAGGGCAAGTTCGCCCTGGCTCGAGTGGACCGGAACTGGTACTGGTCGAACGCCGCCGTGCCCTCCACGCACATCGTCAAGCCCGCGCGCCCGGAGCATCTCCACCTCGAGGAAGCGGAAGCGGCCGCGCTGACACTGGCTGCGGAGGCCGGCCTCCCGGCTCCCCGAGCGGCCGTCCTGCAGATGACGGATCAGACGGCGTTCGTCGTGGAGCGCTTCGACCGCGTCTTCGACGACACCGTGTTCGCGACACGACTCCACGCCGAGGATCTCGCCCAGGCGCTGGGCGTCGACGTTGCACGGAAGTACTCCGTGACGGCCGCGCAGATCGTGGAGAAGCTCCGGTCGGTCGACGCGACCGGCGGGGTAGTGCGCGCCTTCCTCCGGCAGCTGGCCTTCAACGTCCTCCTCGGGAACGCTGACGCGCATGCCAAGAACTACTCCGTCCTCCTCCGGCCCGACGCCGTCAGCCTCGCCCCGATCTACGACGCGGTTCCGACCGGCCTGTACCCGGCGTTCGATCAGGAGCTGGCGATGCGCATCGCCGGCGCGCGGTTCCCGCAGGCGGTGACGCAGAACCACTGGCGGAAGCTCGCGAGGACCTCGGGGATCGACGAGGAGGAGGTCGTCACTCTCGTGGAAGAGGTGGCGCGCGGCGTCGCCGCGAGGAACGACACCGCGTGGAGAACTCTCGACGACGATCAGGCGACGCTTCTGAAAGAGACCGTGGAGCGCAACGTCGCCGTCGCGCTGGCACGGCCCCGCCGGGCGACGACCTAGGCGATGCGGATCAGCTTCTTGTTGACGAACTCCTCGAGGGCGCTGCGGCCCATCTCGCGGCCGGTGCCGGAGCGCTTGACGCCGCCGAAGGGGAGCTCGGCCGCGTCGCCGAGGACGAGGTTGATCCAGACCATGCCGGCGTCGATGCGGTCGGCCAGGCGGAGGGCCTGCTCCGAGTCGGTCGTGTAGAGGTAGGAGCCCAGACCGTAGGGGGTGTCGTTGGCGAGCGCGATCGCCTCGTCCTCGTCGTGCACGCGGTAGAGCGCGGCGACGGGGCCGAAGAACTCCTCGCGGTAGGCGTTCATCTCGGGGGTGACGTCCTCGAGGACGGCCGGCGGGAAGAAGTTGCCGGTGACCTCGCCGCTGGCGCGGACGGTCGCGCCCTGCTCGCGGGCGACGGCGAGCTGCTGCTCGAGGCGCTCGGTCGCGGCGGCGGAGGAGAGCGGGCCGAGGAGGGTCCCCTCGGCGAACGGGTCGGCGGGCCGGGCGGCGGTGAAGGCCGCGGTGAACTTCTCCGCGAACGCGTCGTAGAGCGCGTCGATCACGATGAAGCGCTTGGCGGCGTTGCAGGACTGGCCGTTGTTGTCCAGGCGCGCGGCGACCGCGTCCTCGACGGCCTTGTCGAGGTCGTCGGTGGAGAGCAGCACGAACGGGTCCGAGCCGCCCAGCTCGAGGACGACCTTCTTGAGGTTCCGGCCGGCGATCTCGGCGACGGCCGCTCCCGCGCGCTCGGAGCCGGTCACGGAGACGCCCTGCACCCGCGGGTCGGCGATGACGGTCGCGGCCTGGTCGTTGCTCGCGTAGAGGTTGACGTAGACGCCGGCGGGGGCGCCGAGCTCCTCGGCGGCGGTGCGGAAGATGTCGGCGATGGCGGCGGCCGACTCCGGGCACTGCGGCGCGTGCTTGAGCAGGATCGTGTTGCCGTTCACCACGTTCGGGCCGGCGAAGCGGGCGACCTGGTAGTAGGGGAAGTTCCAGGGCATGATCCCCAGCAGCACGCCCAGGCCCGAGCGGCGGACGAACGCCGAGCCGGCGCCGTCGGCCAGCGCGATCGGCTCGTCCTTCAGGAACTCCTCGCCGTTCTCCGCGTAGTAGCGGTAGATGTCGGCCGCGAAGCCGACCTCGCCCTGCGCCTGGTCGAGCGGCTTGCCCATCTCGCGGACGATGATCTCGGCGAGGGCGCCGGCGCGCTCGACGTGCAGGTCCGCGACGCGGGCGATCAGCGCGGCGCGGGTGGCGACGGGCACGGTGCGCGACCAGGTGGAGTACGCGTCGTGGGCCGAGGCGATCGCGTCGGCGAGCTCGGCGTCGGTGATGCCGCGGTACTCGCTCAGCGTCTCGCCCGAGGCCGGGTCGATGACGGCGTAGCTGCTGCTGCTCATGCGGGGAGTGCTCCTTCACGGTCGCGGGCCGGCGCGGTCGCGTCGGCGGTGTCGTGCTGTGTCTCGGCGTCAGCGGAGTCCTCGTCGAGGATCTCCTGCGCCAGGCGCCGGCCGACGCGGATCGCGCCGTCGACGTGCTGGTAGCCCTCGGCCGCGAGGTCGCTCGAGCCGAAGCGGAGCGGGCCCACCGGCTCGAGCTGCAGCGCGCCGTAGCGGGTCAGTCCGCCGAGGTCGAAGCTCGCGGCGTACGCGCCCTGCGTCCACTCCTCCGACGCCCAGTCGCTCTCGTAGTAGACGACGGGGTCGAGCGCGGCCGGGCCGTAGTAGGCGGCGAGCGAGTCGAGGATCGCGGCCTTCCGCTCGGCCTCGGGCAACGCGAGCACTCGGTCGGCCTTCTCGTCCGAGACGAAGCCGACGAGGGTGCCGCGCTCCTCCCCCGCGTTGGAGTTGTCGTAGGCCTCGTGCACGAGAGCGTGCGGGCTGAACGCGGTGCCGGAGAGGCCGTCGGCGCGCCAGAACGGGGTCGCGTAGGTCGCGTGCACCTTGATCACGAGGCCGAGGGACTGGTGCTGGAGCGCCTGCTGGCGGAGCCGGGGCAGCGGCGGGTCGAAAGTGATCCGGTTGACGAGGTTCGGCGGCACGGCGACGATCGCGCGGCGGGCCCGCACGGTGACGCCGTCGGCGCGGACGGTCACGCCGTCGTCGCCGTGCTCGACGGAGCGGACCGGCCGGCCGAGCAGCACGCGCTCGGCGCCCACGCGCTCGGCGAGCCGCTCCGGGACCTGCTGGAGCCCGCCGAGGACGCGCTTGTCGAGGATGAAGTCGGCGTCGACGAGGTTGCCGAAGCTGCCCGCACTCGCCGCCATCAGCAGGGCCTGCAGCAGCGAGAAGGAGTGCGCGGGCTTGGTGAGCATGGCGTCGGCGATGAAGAGCGCGATGTTCGCGCGGGCCTCGGCGTCGTCGCTCTGCGCCTCCAGCCAGGCGCTGAAGCTGATCCGGTCGTAGTCGTGGGCCCGCGGGTGCGACCACGGCGCGGACGGGTCGGTCTCGGCGACGAGGCCGTCGAGGATCCCGATCAGGCGCTCGATCTCGGCCTCGGTGCTCGCACCGCCGGGGAAGATGTCGCCGGTGAAGCGCCGGGCGCCGCCGTCGGCGCCGATGTAGACGCTCTCGCCCTCGCGGTAGCGGGAGTAGGTGTCGAGGCCGAGCTCGTCGAGCGTCTCGAGGAGGGCGGTCTGATCCGGCGAGACCCACTGGCCGCCGAGCTCGAGCATCTGGCCGTCGACCACGCGGGTCTCGAGGCGGCCGCCGACGCGCTCGCGCGCCTCGAGGACGACGACGCGGCGGCCCTGCTCCTGCAACCGGAGGGCGGCGGTCAGGCCGGTGGCGCCGGCGCCGATCACGACCACGTCGCAGTCGAGATCGGATTCGAGGGCGGTCGCGCTGGACTCCACCACGCTGTGCATGACAACTCTTTCCGTCGGTGATCCCCGCTTTCGACGAGGGATTGCGAACAATTCTGGCACAGCAACGGTGGAGAAGGGCAGTCCGGGACGCGACGGATCGGTCTTTCCCGCAATACATAGGCGTGCTATGTTTAAGCACGTGCTCGAACCCTCCGCCCCCGTCCGCCTCGCCTCCGCCGCCACCGCGCTCGCGCGGTACGCCGGCCGCTCCAGCGGCGCCACCGGGCTCGGCGCGCAGTCCGGCGCCGTCTGGTCGACGCTCGCCGAGCTGCGCACCGCCTCCCCGATCCGCCTCGGCGAGCTCGCCGAGCGCGTCCGGGTCACCCAGCCGACGATGACCGGCATCATCGCGCGCCTCGACGAGGCCGGCTGGATCCGCCGCGTGCACGACGAGAGCGACGGTCGCGCCTGGCTGATCGAGGGCACCGAGGCGGGAGCCGCGGCGCTCACCGAGCACCGCCTCCGCCTCGACACCGCCCTCGCCCCGCTGTTCGACGACCTCGACGACGACGACCGCCGCGCCCTCGAGCGCGCCGCGGCCCTCGTCGAGGAGCGCGTCCTGCGCGTCGCCGGCGGTCCCGCCTCCTGACTCCCCTTCCCCGCACGACCCCTCCCCCGAAAGGCCCCTCCGTGTCCACTCCCCACTCCCCCGCCGCGGGCGGCTCGATCCTCCGGCAGCCGCTCGCCGTCTGGGCCGTCGCCTTCGCCGCCGTCATCGCCTTCATGGGCATCGGCCTCGTCGACCCGATCCTCCCGGCCATCGCCGAGAGCCTCGAGGCGACGCCGACCGAGACCTCGCTGCTGTTCACCAGCTACCTCGTGATCACCGGCGTCGTGATGTTCTTCACCAGCTGGCTCTCCAGCCGCATCGGCGCGAAGAAGACGCTGATGATCGGCCTGGTGCTGATCGTCGTCTTCGCCGCGCTCGCCGGCACGGCCGGCAGCGTCGAGGGCGTCATCGGCTTCCGCGCCGGCTGGGGCTTCGGCAACGCGCTCTTCATCTCGACCGCGCTCTCGACGATCGTCGGCGCGGCCAGCGGAGGCTCCTCCGCCGCGATCGTGCTCTACGAGGCCGCGCTCGGCGTCGGCATCGCGATCGGCCCGCTGCTCGGCGGCCTGCTCGGGTCCGTCTCCTGGCGCGGACCGTTCTTCGGCACGGCGGTGCTGATGGCCGTCGGCTTCATCGCCATCGCGACCCTGCTGCGCGAGGACGGCCCGCGGCCGACCCCGACGCCGCTCTCCGCGCCGTTCAAGGCGCTGGCCGTGCCCGCGATCCGCACCCTCGCCGGTGCCGCACTGTTCTACAACATCGGCTTCTTCGTGCTGCTGGCCTACACGCCGTACCCGCTCGGGCTGGACGAGATGGGCCTCGGCTTCACCTTCTTCGGCTGGGGCCTCGGCGTCGCGATCACCTCGGTCTTCGTCGCTCCGCTGCTGACCGCGCGGCTGCCGCGCACCGTCGTGCTCCGCTCGGTGCTGGTGCTGCTCGCGCTCGACCTCGTCGCCGGCGGACTGCTGATCTCCTCGCGGGTCGGCCTGATCGTCTGCATCATCGTCGGCGGCCTGCTGCTGGGCGTCGTCAACACCGTGCTCACCGAGTGCGTGATGGAGGCGACCGACCTGCCCCGCTCCGTGGCCTCGTCCTCCTACTCGGGCGTCCGCTTCCTCGGCGGCGCGATCGCCCCGCCGGCCGCCTCGGCGCTGGCCGCGGCGATCTCGCCGGCCTTCCCGATGTACGCGGCGGCGGGCGCGGTGCTGATCGCCTCGCTGATCGTGTTCCTCGGGCGGCGGACGCTGGCACGCGCGGACGCGCACGGCCAGGAGTCGGAGGCCGTCGAGGCCCAGTCGATCGCCATCGGCGAGAGTCTCTGACGGTGCTCACCGGGAGGGGCGTCCCTGCCGCCCCTCCCGCAGTCGACTCCTCGACGTGACCGGGTCCCGCGGAGCGTCTCGCGTTCGCTGCGCGGAATCGCTTGGCACGCGATTCCGCGGGATGCTCTTGCGCCCTGCTTGCGGAGATGCTCCGAACGGAGCAGTGGCTGGGCACGGGTGCCGCTGTGAGGGCCGCTCATGCTGATCGAGCAGGCCGCGCAGCGGGCGTATCGGGATCCACCGTCGTCCGGGCTCGGGCCGTCAGGGCGCGACCTCGAACATCCGGGGGCGCAGCGGCGCCGTGCGCGGGTCCGCGGCGCAGGCGGCGAGGGCGGCCGCCAGCACGCCGGGGGCGGGCCGCGCCTCGCGGACGTAGACGTCGACGCCCGCCGGGGTGAACGGCGTGCGGGCGAAGCGGGTCAGCGCCCAGCCGGCCTCCTCGTCGGCGGCGACGAAGGACCAGCGGCTGCGGGCCAGCAGCGTCAGCGGCTCGACGCCCCGCCAGCGGAAGCCGTCGGGATCCGCGGGGTCGGGGGCGTCGATCCCGACCACGTAGCGCGTCGAGCGGCGGCCGCGCCAGCTGACCACGTCGCCGACCTCGCCGCCGGGCAGGGGCGCGTAGGTGATCGCCACCCCCTCGCGCCCCCGCCACAGCGGCAGGCTCGAGCCGCGCACGAACCAGGTGCCGGTCGCCAGCGCGGCGCGGTCGATCGCGGGAGCGTCGATCACGGCAGCGCGTGCTTCACGTTGGAGCGGGCCAGCGCGATCGCCTCGCCCGCGCCGCCGTTCATCACCATCTTCGACATCGCCAGTGCGAAGCCCTTCACCTGGGCGCCGGTGACCGTCGGCGGCAGCGAGAGCGCGAGCGGATCGGTGACCACGTCGACGAGCACGGGCCCCGGGTCGGCGAGCGCCTCGCGCAGCGCGGACTCCACCTCGCGCGGGTCCTCGACCCGGATCCCCCGGATGCCGACCGCCGTCGCGACCTGCGCGTAGTCGACCATCGGCACGTCGACCGCGAAGTCCGGGAAGCCGTCGACGAGCATCTCGACCTTCACCAGCCCGAGCGTCGAGTTGTTGAACACGACGATGGTCACCGGCAGCTTGTAGGCCGCGACCGTCACCAGCTCGCCCATCAGCATCGAGAGCCCGCCGTCGCCGCTCAGCGAGACGACCTGGCGGCCGGGCTGCGCCATCTGGGCGCCCACGGCGTGCGGCAGCGCGTTCGCCATCGAGCCGTGCGAGTACGAGCCGAGCAGGCGCCGGCGCCCGTTCGGCGTGATGTAGCGCGCCTGCCAGACGTTGCCCATGCCGGTGTCGGCGGTCACGATCGCGTCGTCGGCGAGCAGCGCGTCCAGCGTCGACGCGACCAGCTCGGGGTGGATCGGCTGCTTGGTGGCGACCTCGGTGTACTTGCCGACCACGCCGGTGACGAGCTTCTCGTGCTTCTTCAGCATCCGGTCGAGGAAGCGGTGGTCCTTCCGCTTCACCAGCGGGGTCAGCGCGTCCAGGGTCGTGGCGACGTCGCCGTGCACGGGATGCGCCACGCTCACCCGGCGGCCGAGCTTGGAGGCGTCGCTGTCGACCTGCGCGATGACGACCTTCGACGCGTCCGGCAGGAACTGCTCGTAGGGGAAGTCGGTGCCCAGCAGGATCAGGAGGTCGGCGTCGTGCATGCCCGCGTGGGCGGCGCCGTAGCCGAGCAGCCCGGTCATGCCGACGTCGTAGGGGTTGTCGTACTGGATCCACTCCTTGCCGCGCAGGCTGTGCCCGATCGGCGCTCCGACGAGCTCGGCGAAGGCGACGACCTCGTCGTGCGCGTCCCGCACGCCGGCGCCGGCGAAGATCGCGACCGTCTTCGCCTCGTCGATCGCCTGCGCGAGAGCGCGGACGTCGGCCGAGGCGGGCACCAGGGCCGGCCGCTCCGGCAGCACGAAGGACGGGAAGTCGCCCTCCGCCTCGAACTCGGCGACGTCGCCCGGGAGGGTCACCACGGCCACGCCGCGGAGGGCGACGGCACTGCGCATCGCCGCGTTGACGACCCGCGGGGCCTGCGCCGCTGTCGAGACCAGCTCGCGGTAGTGCGAGCACTCGACGAAGAGGCGGTCGGGGTGCGTCTCCTGGAAGTAGCCGGAGCCGATCTCGCCGCTCGGGATGTGGCTCGCGATGGCGAGCACGGGCGCACCCGAGCGGTGCGCGTCGTACAGGCCGTTGATCAGATGCAGGTTGCCGGGGCCGCAGCTCCCGGCGCAGACCGCCAGCTTCCCGGTGATCTGCGCCTCCGCGCCGGCCGCGAAAGCGGCGGCCTCCTCGTTGCGGACGTGGATCCAGTCGATCCCGCCCTTCGCCGAGCCGCCGCTGCGGCGCACCGCGTCGACGATCGGATTGAGCGAGTCCCCGACGATCCCGTAGATCCGGGCGACCCCGGCGTCGATGAGCTGGGCGATGAGCTGGTCTGCGACGGTCTTCTGAGCCATGCCCCCATTCGACTCCACCCGGCTGGACTTCGCCTGCCCCTCGCGGGGCCTTGCCGGGCGGCGACGATCGGAGTAGCGGACCGCACCGCACAGGGGGTGCCCCGGCGGGCCCCGCCGCCCCTACCCTGGAGCCGACCCCGTCACCGCCGTCTGGAGCCTCCGATGAACCGCCGCCGTTCCGCCCTCGTCCTCGCCGCCGCCGCGGCCCTCGCCCTCGGCCTCACCGGCTGCTCGGGGATCAACAGCATGATGGGCGGCGAGACCCGGGACGACACCTCGGGTGAGATCGTCGACGGCGGCACGACCGACGTCTTCCAGCTCCGCGTCGGAGACTGCCTGAACGACGAGCTGAGCGAGACCGCGACCGAGGTCACCGACGTCCCGACCGTGCCGTGCTCCGACGCGCACAGCTACGAGGTCTTCCAGAACATCACGATGGCCGACGCCGACGAGTACCCCGGCGAGACGGCGACCACCGCGCAGGCCGACTCCGAGTGCCAGGCCGCGTTCGAGGGCTTCATCGGCCTCAGCTACGAGGAGTCGCAGTACGACTTCAGCTACTACTACCCCACCCAGGAGAGCTGGGACGGCGGCGACCGCGTCATCAACTGCCTGATCACCGACCCCGCGGGCCCCAGCACCGGCACCCTCTCGGGCGCCGCCGCCTGACCCTCCCCGCGAGATGCCACTTGTGCACGCCTTTCACGGCGTGTCGCGTACCCAAGTGGCATCTCGCGGCGGGGATCAGCTCTCGCGGGCCGGCAGGGGGCGGGGGAAGAGGGTCAGGAGCAGGCCCGAGGCGATCCAGACGGTGGCGATGCCGAGGATGAGCCAGCCGGCGTCGAGGCCGGAGGCGGCTCCGGCCAGGGCGGCACCGACCGCGGCGGCGGCGGCGCGCAGGCCCGCGCCGATGGTGAAGACCTGGGAGCGGACGGCGGCCGGGCTCTCCTGATCGCGCAGCAGCAGCATCGCGGCGTTCGCGGGCGCGGTGAAGACTCCGGCGACGGCGAACGCGACGAGGGCCACGACGATCCCGAGGTCGGGCGCGGCGGCGAGCAGGGCGACGCCGGTCGCCGCGAAGCCCGCGCCCATCACCCAGGCCGGCGGGCGGTGCGTCCAGCGCCGCACGGCGACCGCGATCGCGCCGAGCAGCCCGCCGACGGCGAACGCGGTGAGCAGCCCGGCCGCCGCCGCGGTGCTGCCCACCCGCTCGAGCGACAGGCCGATCGCGGCGACGCCGGCCGCACCGCCGCCGATCTG
Organism: Rathayibacter sp. VKM Ac-2929; assembly: GCF_022815495.1. NCBI lineage: Bacteria > Bacillati > Actinomycetota > Actinomycetes > Micrococcales > Microbacteriaceae > Rathayibacter > Rathayibacter sp. VKM Ac-2929. The sequence goes on along the minus strand of NZ_JALGRV010000005.1, from coordinate 118,216 downwards.
GCTGATCGTCCCGGAGAGGGTGACGATCGCGATCGGCCGGTGCCGCACGAGGTGGGTGACACCGGCCGCGATGGTGCGCCGGACGCCGACGGTGGGGGTCGGCCGCGCCTCCATCCGCAGGGCGAGCGAGCCGAGGACGCCGACGAGCGCGAGGGCGGCCATCGCGAGCATGGCGAAGCGGGCCGAGGCGACGGCGATCACCAGCCCGGCGATCGCGGGGCCGCCGATCGAGGCGACGGTGTAGGACAGCGAGTCCTGGGCGTAGGCGCGGCGCGGGTCGGCGATCGCGCTGGTCACGAAGCTCGACATGCCGCCCATGTAGACCGGGGTCGCCAGGCCCGCGATCACCAGGAGCAGCGCGATCAGCGCCGTCGGCACGTCGCCGAGGAAGGACGCGAGCGCGAAGGAGGCGGCGGTGGCGAGCGCCGCGCCGACCAGCAGCCGCCGCGGCGAGCGCACCCGGTCGAGCACGGTGCCGACCAGCGGAGCGGCGATCACGCTCGGGAACAGGGCGGCGCCGGTCAGCAGCCCGCCGAGCGCGACGTCGTCGAGGCGCTCGACGGCCAGGACGGGCAGGGCGACGACCATGCCCGCGCTCGCGAGGCGCAGGGGGATCGAGGCGGTCAGGTAGGTGGCGGCGCTCATGCGGCTCGGGAGGACATCGCCTCCCATTTTTCCACGCTCTCGAGGGCCGACTGCCCGGCCGCGGCGATCAGGGCAGCAGGATCACCTTGCCGTCGAGCGTCCGCGACTCCGCGAGCTCCATCGCCGCCACGATCTCCGTGAGCGGGAAGCGCGCCGCGATGTTGGCGGTGAGCGAGCCGTCCGCGAGCAGCGCGAGCACGCGGCCCAGGTCCTCCTCGAGCCGCGCGCGGAACCGGGCGGGACGGAGCGAGTGCCCGGACCAGAGGTCGTAGAAGACGGCGCGCTTCCCGTTCGGCGCCAGCTGGTACGCCTGCACCCGGGCGAGCTGCTTCAGGAACGGCGGCCAGATGCTGCCGGTGCTCGCGCTGACGATCGCATAGGCGACGAGGGTGCCGCCGGGCGCGAGCAGCGACCAGGCCAGGCGGGTGGTCTCCCCGCCGATGTTGTCGAAGACGGCCTGCACGCCGCCTGGCGCGAGCTCGCGGACGCGGGCTTCGAGCTCCGGGTCGGCGTAGTCGACCGGCTCGACGCCGGCCGCGCGGAGGGCGTCGTGGTGCCGCGGCGAGGCGGCGCCGATCACCCGGATGCCCTCGAGTGAGGCCAGCCGGTGCACGAGGCCGCCGACGCCGCCGTTCGCCCCGAATAAAAGGATCGTGTCGCCGCGGGAGAGCCGGGCCGAGCGGTGCAGCATCTGCCAGGCCGTCACTCCGTTCACCACCACGGCCTCGGCGTCCTCCGGCGCGACGCCCTCGGGGACGAGGACGCAGTCGCGCGCGGCGACCCGGGCGTGGCCGGTCCAGCCGCCGGTCTTGGTGAGCGCGGCGACACGGCGGCCCTCGAGCGAGGCATCGCCGCCGGGGCCGACCGCGAGCACCCGGCCGACGAGGTCGTAGCCGGGCGTGAACGGGAACGCGGGCTGGGCGAAGTAGCGGCCGCGGCGCATGGACTGCTCGGCGAAGGAGATGCCGGTGGCCTCGACGGCGACGAGCAGCTCGCCGGCCGCGGGCGGCTCGACCGGCGCCTGCTCGAGGAGCAGTCCGGACGGCTCGACGAGCCCGGGGAGGACGACGCGGGTGGTGGTGCGCGGGAGGGCGGTGGTCATGAGGTGCTCCTTGGGGTAGGCGTGAGTGACTGGACAGTCACTTCTGTGGAGATGGAAAGTCGGTCATGCCGTGTCGGCGCCCCCCATGCTGATCGAGTAGCCCGCGCCGCGGGCGTATCGAGATCCACCAGCGTCAGAGGCCGAGTCTGCAGGTCCGCCCTGCTGACGACCGTGGGTCTCGATACGCCCCTGCGGGGCCACTCGACCAACATGCGTCGACCAGCAGGCGTCGACCAGCAGGTGGCTGCTCGCCGGCGCTCAGTCGTGGTGCCGGATGCCTGCGGAGACGATGCGCGCCCACTCGGAGTCGACGCCGCCGAGGTCGGTCTGCACGATCAGGTGGCAGAGCTGGCCGTAGGCGACGAAGCGCTGCACGGCCGGGCCGTCGGCGCCCGAGACGACGCTCACCGTGCGGACGACCGTCGAGATCCCGCGGCGCACCGCCTCGCGGATCTCCGGCACCCCGCTCGCGCTCTGCGCCTGCGACTGCAGCATGATCAGGTCGCGGTCGGCGATCAGGTCGATGTAGGCGAGGGTCATCGCCTCGAGCCGGTCGGCCGGGTCCGACGAGACCGAGGCCTCCCCCGCCGCGGCGAGCGTCGACGCCACCAGCTCATAGCAGCGGTCGACCGCGGCGACGAAGACGCCGAGCTTGCCCGGGAAGAGCCGGAAGACGTAGGCGGGCGAGACCCCCGCCTCGGCCGCGACCTCGGTGATCGGCGTGGCGGAGTAGCCGGTGCGGGCGAAGACGTGCACGGCGGCCGCAGTGATCCGCTCGCGCTGAGCTTCTGCGGTGGAGCGGGGGGTCGTGGTCGTCATGTGACTGATCAAACACTTACATCGGGACGGTGTCAAGAGGCGACCGATGCGGGTCCCGGATCAGGACCGCTTCCGCCGCCCCTTCAGCGCGAGCTGCAGCGCCGCGAGGAGCAGCAGCGCGGCGAACAGCACGCCCGAGATCCGCGCGGGCAGGAGGAACGACAGCGCGACGCCGGCGAAGGAGAACCCCGTCGCGCAGATCCCGACCACGAGCCCCGCGCGAACGTCGAGCAGTCCGCGGCGCGCGTTCGCGATCGAGCCGCTGATCGCCGTCGGGATCATCGCGGCGAGCGAGGTGCCCTTGGCGAGCAGATCGGCGAGACCGAACGCGCCGACGAGCACGGGCACGGCGATGGCGCCGCCGCCGATCCCGAAGAGCCCCGAGGCCACTCCCATCGCCAGGCCCAGCCCGCCGAAGCCGGGCCAGACGCCCCAGCCCTCCGCGACGTCGCCGGTCTCGTTCGAGCCGAACACCGCCATCCGCGCGGCCGCCGCGACCAGCAGGGCGACGAACAGCCAGCGGAGCACGCCGAGCGGAAGCCTCGCGAGCAGCCAGGAGCCGAGGATCGCGCCGATCATCGCGGCCGCGGCGATCACGGCGGCGGGGAGCCAGGCGACCTGCCCGCCGAGCGCATAGCCGAAGGCACCGGCCACCGCGGTCGGCGCGATCGCGAGCAGCGAGGTCGCGGAGGCCCGGCGCTGGTCCATCCCGGCCCAGGCGATCAGCATCGGCACCATCACGATGCCGCCGCCGACGCCGAACGCGCCCGAGAGCACCCCGCCGATCGCGCCGATCAGCGCCAGCACGAGCATCGCCCTCGCGCGGAGGGCCTTCGGGCGGGTCGCCGGCGCGCTCGCCGCCGTCTCCGGGGCGGCCTGCGCGCTCGTCTCGTCCGTCACCCTTCCAGCCTGCCACCTGCGCCGTCGCACGGCGGAAACATGCGGTGCGTACCCTTCGTGATGCGTCGCCGGTGGGGGCCGGGCGATCGACGCGAGGAGGGGGCACCGTGCGTGCGACGCCGATCCGGGCCGCGTCCTGGCCGGCCGCGCTGGCGGTCCGTGCGGTCTTCGAGCGCGAGGCGCGGCGGACGGCCGCGGCGATGCTGCCGTTCGCTCCGGAGGGGATCCAGCGGGTCGCCGAGCCGATCCCGGCGCGTCCGGACGCTCCGGCCACGACGGCCGACGTCCTCCGCTCCGCGGGAGCCGGCTCGCGCCCGACCGTCGTCTGGATCCACGGCGGCGGCTGGGTCTCCGGCCACCGGCGCGACGTGGACCCCTACCTTCGCCTGCTCGCCGAAGCCGGCTACACCGTCGTCTCGCTCGACTACAGCCGCGGGCCCGAAGCGGTGCACCCGACCGCGCCGCGACAGCTCCTCGCCGCACTCGAGCACCTGCGCCGCAGCGCCGGCCGCCTCGGGATCGCCCGCGACCGCCTCGTCCTGGCCGGCGACTCCGCGGGCGCGCAGCTCGCGAGCCAGCTCGCCACCGCGATCACGAACCCCTCCTACGCGCGCGCGGCCGGGCTCACGACGACCCTGCCCGTCGACGCCGTGCGGGCGGTGATCCTGCACTGCGGAGTCTTCGACCTCGCCGCCCTCGCCCGCGCCACCGGTCTCGCCGGCCGCGGGCTGCGCGCCGCCCTCTGGGCGTACACCGGCCGGCGGGCCTGGTGGACCTCCGACGCCGCCCGGTGGATGTCGACGATCGAGCACGTGACGCCGCGGTTCCCGCCGACGTTCCTCAGCGGCGGCAACGCCGACCCGCTCACCGCGCAGCAGTCGCGCCCGTTCGCGGCGCAGCTGCGCTCGCTCGGCGTCCCGGTCACGGCGCTGCTCTGGGGCGACGGGCACGAGAGCGAGCTCGGCCACGAGTACCAGTTCCACCTCGAGCTGCCGGAGGCGCGCGAGGCGCTGGAGCGGACCCTCGCGTTCCTGGCGCAGCAGACGGCGCGATGAGGCCCGCCTCCCTCCCGACCCTGGCAGTCCCCTGGGCAGCGGGGACTCCACCGTGACGTTCGCCGTGCACGCTCCGTCCTACCTCTGAACCGCCCGATCGACCGACCGGGCACCGAGACGAAAGAGGAGATCATGGCCGAGAGCACCGCGAACACCACGACGACGAACGGGACCGGACGCACGGTCATCGACGACGGCGTCATCGCGAAGGTGGCCGGCATCGCGGCCCGCGAGGTGCCCGGCGTGCACGCCCTCGGCAACGGCGCCGCCCGCGCCCTCGGCGCCATCCGCGGCGCGCTCGGCAACGACGACCGCGCCCAGGGCGTCAAGGTCGAGGTCGGCGAGCGCCAGGTCGCCGCCGACGTCACGATCGTCGCCGAGTACCCGGCCGCGCTCCAGGACGTGGCGGAGGGCGTGCGCTCCGCCGTCGGCCGTGCGATCCGCGAGATCGTCGGCATGGACGTCGCCGAGATCAACGTCACCGTGCAGGACGTCCACATCCCCGAGGACGACGCCCCCGAGGCCGAGCCGCGCGTCGCCTGATCACCCCGCACCACCCCTGACGCCCCGCGGTCGATCCGGCCGCGGGGCGTCTCGGTACGTCCGGCCCCGAAGCCGGCAGCGCCCCCTCACCCGCCCCACCCGCCCCCGACCGCGTCCCCCGCGCGGCACCGAACCCCTGGAGATGCGCATGGAGAACAACTGCGCCCGACCCCTCGACGTCGACGACGCCGTCGCGCTCATCGGAGTCCTCACCACCCTCGAGGTGCTCACCTCCGCCGGCCGCCTCGGCACCCCCGAGCTCGACTCCCTCCGGCACAGCCTCGCGCAGGGCGGCGCGGTCCTGCCCGGCGCCGACGACGTCGAGATCGCCGCCGCCCTCGCGGCCCTGAACGCGCGACTTCGCGACAGCATCTCCTAGCCGCCGACATCGGCTCTCCGCAAGAGCGTGTTTGTGACAGGCTTGTCAATGCGCGCCACTGCGCGACGATGAAGGAGCAGCCATGAGCGTCGGTCACTACGTGCTCTCGACCACCGGGCCGTTCGCGGACGAGACCGAGATCCTCGGCGTCTACTCCACCGAGTCCTGGGCACGCGAAGCGGCCGCCAGCTGGCTCGACGCCCTCGACCTCGAGGCCTTCCCGCAGTGCGTGATCGAGAACTGGAACGGGTCGCACCTGCTCCACCGCGAGGTCCTCGGCGGCCTCGGCCTCGACGACGACGGCTCGGCCGCCGGCACCGTCGAGGGCTGACCCTCAGCGTCCGCTGCTCGCCGCCCAGTGCGACGGGCGCTCGAAGTCCGGCGGCAGCGCCGTCCGCGCGTCGCCGCGAGTGCTGCTGACCTGCGCCTGCGTGAGGTAGATCGCCGTCGAGAGATCGGCCCCCGCCACGTCCGCGTCCCGCAGATCGGCGCCGAGGACGTCGCAGCCGCGGAGATCCGCGCCCCGGAGGTCTGCGGCGATCAGCAGGGAGCCGCGCAGGTCGGCACCCCGCAGATCGGCGCCCGCGAGGGCGGCCGCCACGAGGTCGGCACCGGGCTGCAGGCGCAGCCGGCCGTGCCGCCGCCGCCGTGGGCCGTCGTTCCGCGCGGCCGCGCTCGCCGCGATCAGCAGCGGACGGGCGGCGCCGTACTCCGCGTCGACGTCGGCCGCGAGGATCGCGTCGGCGTCGGCGAGCGTCAGGGCGTGCACCGCCTCGAAGCGGACGCGCACCGCGTCCCGCAGGGCGGCGTCGACCCCGCGCAGGCCGAGGGCCACGTCGAGGTACCAGAGCAGCTCGTGCAGGCGGCGCATCAGCGGGAAGACCGCGAACATCCGCGCGCGCACCTCCGCGTCGCTGCGCCAGGAGACGCCGCCGAACGTCTGCATCGACACCTTCTGGCCCGCGCCGAAGCAGTCGAAGACGGTGCAGCCGGCGAAGCCCTCGGGGCGCAGCCGCCGGTGAATCGTGCAGGCGTCCTCGGTGTCGAGGTTCGTGCACGGCTCACCGGCCGGCTTGTCGACCGGGAAGTCGGCGGAGCGGGTGAACGCGAGGGCGACGCAGCAGAGGCCGAAGCAGTTGGCGCAGTCGGCGCCGAGATCCTCCCTGCGGCCGAGCTCGACGCGGGTGCGGGTGCCGGTCACGATCGCCGGCCCCTCAGTGCGACAGGGCGAGCACGCCGACGACGGCGGCTCCCAGTCCGACGAGGCCGAGCAGGCCGATGATGCTCTGCCCGACACCGAGGCCGGCCCGGACGACCGCGATCAGGGCGATGCCGGCGAGGGTCGCGACGTAGACGCCGACGCCGATCCGCAGCGCGACCACGTCGTCGATCCAGCCGAGGGCCGAGGCGATGAGCACCAGGACGGGGAGCGACGCGGAGGCGAGCGCGCCGCCGGCGATCCGGAACATGACCCGAGCCTCCGCCGCGGTCGGGGTCGCGGCGTGGGCGACCTGGTGGGCGATGACGTCGGCGACGAAGCCGGCGGCTGAGATGCCGACGATCGCGATGACGAGGCTGCGCAGGGCGTGCGCGGAGTCGGCCTGCTCGTCGACGGCGTAGATCATCACGACGGCGAGCCCGGTGAAGGCGGCGTAGACCCGCTCCTTCAGCGCCTTGGCGACGACGTCGAGGGACCCGCCCTCCGCCGCCGCGCGCCGACCGGACGGCCCTCCCCCGCGCACGGCGCTCAGTACGACGCGGTGTCGACGCGGGCGGCGGAGGCGTCGCCCGCCTGGCGCGCGGTCAGGTCGCCGAGGATCGTCGCCGAGCCGCTGGTGCCGAAGCGGGTGACGCCGAGCTCGCGGAAGGCGAGGAGCGTGTCGAGGTCGCGGACGCCTCCCGAGGCCTTGACCTGGACGGCGTCGGAGACGGCGCCGCGCATCAGGCGCAGGTCGTGCTCGTTCGCGCCGCCGCCGCCGAAGCCGGTCGCGGTCTTGACGAAGTCGGCGCCCGCACGCTCGGCGGCCTCGCTGCCGGCGACGATCTGCTCGTCGTCGAGGTAGCTGGTCTCGAGGATGACCTTGACGACGTGGCCCTCGGCGGCGCCGACGACCGCGCGGACGTCGGCCTCGACGTCGTCGAGCAGTCCACTGCGCAGGCGGCCGATGTTGACGACCATGTCGAGCTCGACGGCGCCGTCGGCGAGGGCCTGCGTCGACTCCGCGACCTTCGCCGCGGTGGAGGTCGTGCCGTGCGGGAAGCCGATGACCGTCCCGACGAGGACGCCGGAGCCCTCGAGCCGGCGGACGGCGTGCGCGATGTCGGAGGGGCGCACGCAGACGCTGAAGACGCCGGCCGCGCGGGCCTCGTCGAGCTGCGCGTCGACCTCGGTGCGGGTCAGCTCGGGCTTGAGGATCGCGTGGTCGATGAGCGCCGCGATCTCGGCGACGGTCGGAAGGCTGCTTGTCATGCCCGCCATTTTACGCGGCGCCACGCGGCCGGATCTCGATACGCCCGCTGCGCGGGCTACTCGATCAGCATGCAACGGATCCCGGTCGCAGTGCGGCTCCGCCCATGCTGGTCGAGTAGCCCCGCCAGGGGCGTATCGAGACCCACCGTCACCGAGAGGTCTGCAAACCCCATGCCCGGTCACGGTGGATCTCGATGCGCCCGCTCCGCGGCCTCCTCGATCATCATGCAGGGGGCCCGCCGGCGTGTGCGGGGCGTCGCCATCCGTCACGAACGCCTGCCTGAGAGCGGAGGAAGGAGCCGTTCGCGACGGATCACTGTCCGGAACAAGCGGCGCCAGCGGAACGCGCGAGCGAATCGGAGAATCGCGTGCCGAGCGATTCTCCGCAGCGGACGCAGGACGCTCTGCGGAACCCCGCCACTTCGAGAAGCCGACTGCGGGAGGGGCGGCAGGGACGCCCCGACCCGGGAACGCCGAAAGGCCCCGCGATCTCGAGATCGTGGGGCCTTTCGGCGTTCACGCAGAAATGCGGGCGCCGCTTACCAGCTCGACTTGGTGATGCCGGGCAGCTCGCCGCGGTGGGCCATGTCACGGAAGCGGACACGCGAGATGCCGAACTTCGAGAGGTTGCCGCGGGGGCGGCCGTCGACGGCGTCGCGCGAGCGGACGCGGACGGGCGAGGCGTTGCGGGGGAGCTTCTGGAGGCCCGTGCGGGCGGCCTCGCGGGACTCGTCGGTCCCAGCGGGGTCGACGAGGGCCTTCTTCAGCTCGAGGCGCTTGGCGGCGTAGCGGTCGACGACCACCTTGCGCTGCTCATTGCGGGCGATCTTGCTCTTCTTGGCCATACTTAGCGCTCCTCGCGGAAGTCGACGTGCTTGCGCACTACGGGGTCGTACTTCTTGAGCACGAGACGGTCGGGGTCGTTGCGGCGGTTCTTCTTGGTCACGTAGGTGTAACCGGTTCCGGCCGTCGAGCGGAGCTTGATGATCGGACGGACGTCCTGCTGCTTGGCCATTAGATCTTCACCCCACGAGCGAGAACATCCTTCACGACGGACTCGATGCCACGGGCGTCGATGACCTTGATGCCCTTGGCCGACAGCGTCAGCGTGACGTTACGGCGCAGGGACGGGACGTAGTACGTCTTCTTCTGCACGTTCGGGTCGAAGCGGCGCTTGGTGCGCCGGTGCGAGTGCGAGATGGCGTGTCCGAAGCCGGGAACGGCTCCGGTCACCTGGCAGACTGCTGCCATGGTTTCCTCCATGTGTGGGTACCGTGGGCCACGCGCGGCACGAGGCCTCGCCCGACCCACCCAAGGTCACTTGTCGGCGCACCGCCCGCCTGTCGAGGAGGACCGGGGTCCCGCCCGGAGGGCAGCGCGCAAGAGCGTGCAGATGCACGCAACCCGAGTAGCTTAGGCGACACGCGCGCACCCTGCAAGACTCGCCGATGCTACGGTCGCTCCGGTGCACCGGGGGGTCCGGGTCGCCGCGGGGGGAATCATGGACGGCTCGAGGCCGGATGCACTGCGGCGCCGTGCGCTGCTGCTGGGGATCGCCTCCGCCGCCGCCGGCCTGGCCGGGTGCACGAGCGCCGCGCGGCTCACGCCGACCGCGACGCCGGTGGCCGCGACCACGACTCCCACTCCCACCCCCGCTCCCCCGCCGCGCCCCGTGCCGACCGCGACGGCGACGCCTGTGCCGATCCGCGCCCGCTTCCCGCTCCCGGAGGGCACGATCACCGAGCTGCCCGGCGACGGGAACCTGATGGCGTGGACGGTCGACGACGGAGCCGACACCGACGTCGTCGCCGCCTACGCGCAGTTCGCGAAGGACACCGGCACCCGGCTCACCTTCTTCCTCAACGGGAAGTACGACTCGTGGACCGTGAACGCGCCGGCACTCGCGCCGCTCGTCGCGAGCGGGCAGGTACAGCTCGCGAACCACACCTGGTCCCACGCCGACCTGACCTCGCTCTCGGACAACGGGATCCAGGAGGAGCTCGGCCGCAACGGCGACTTCATCCGCGCCACCTACGGGGTGGAGGCGGCACCGTTCTACCGCCCGCCGTTCGGCTACACCGACGCGCGCAGCCGGGCGGCCGCGGCGGCCGTCGGCTACACGGCGACGACGCTCTGGTACGGCTCACTCTCGGACTCGGGGCGGATCACGCCGGAGCAGCTGCTCGGCTTCGCGGACGAGTGGTTCCGGCCGCAGCGCATCGTGATCGGGCACGCGAACTTCGACCCGGTCACGACGGTCTACGCCCAGCTGGTCGACCTCCTCCGCGCCCGCTCCCTCGAGACGGTCACCCTCCGCGACGTCTTCGCCGCCTGACCCCTGTGCCCGTCGGCTCCGCGAGGTGCCACTTGTGCATGCCTTTCACGGCGTGTCGGGTGCACAAGTGGCATCTCGCGGCGGGGATCAGACGCGCAGGGTCATGCGGGCGGCGGTGGTGATCGCCGCCGCTACGGCGTCGAGACTCGGGGTGTGCAGGGACCACTGCTGCCAGTAGAGGGGGACGTCGACGGGGGCGCCGCCGAGGGGGACGAGGCCCGGCGCGCCGACGGGGGCCTGCAGCTCGGGGAGCATGCCCCAGCCGAGGCCCAGGCGCACGGCCTGCTCGAAGTCGGCCGAGCCGGGCACGCGGTGCTGCGGCGGGCGCGCCTCCACCCCGGCTGCAGCGAGGAACCGGGCCTGCAGGCGGTCCTTCTCGTCGAAGACGACGACGGGGGCGACGGCGAGCGCTGCCGCGTCCGGCCCCTCCGGGAACCAGCGCGCGGCGAAGGCGGGGGCGGCCATCGCCCGGTAGCGCATCACGCCGAGCGGGGCGACGGTGCAGCCGAGCACCGCCTCCGCCTCGGCCGTCACCGCGGCGAGGACGGTGCCGTCGCGCAGGAACGCGGTGGTGTGCTCCTGGTCCTCGCGGTGCAGCTCGACGACGACCTCGGGGACGGTCGCGAGCGCGGGCAGGACCCAGGTCGCGAGCGAGTCCGCATTGACGGCCATCGGCACGGTCACCGGTCCACGGCCCTCGCGCGCACCGCCGTCGAGCGCGCGGACGGCGTCCTCGGTGAGCAGCTCGATCTGGCGGGCCAGCCGGAGCAGGCCGGCACCCGCCTCGGTGGCGACGACGGGACGCGAGCGGACCAGCAGCACCCGCCCGGCCGCCGACTCGAGCGCTTTGATGCGCTGGCTGAGCGCGGAGGGCGTGACGTGCAGCTCGCGCGCGGCGGCGTCGAAGGAGCCGAAGCGCACCGCGGCGGCGAGGGCGCGGAGGCGGGCGAGGTCGAGGTCGTTGGTCAGCATCGGAGGTCCCATCAGTCGCGCTTACGGTACTGAAGGAGCGTGAGCTGGTCTACAGGCGCGGTCGCCCCTAGCGTCGGAGTCGTGTCCCCCCTCCTCGCCGCCGTGTCCGGCCTCGGCTTCGGCCTCTCGCTCATCATCGCCATCGGCGCCCAGAACGCGTTCGTCCTGCGGCAGGGCCTCCGCCGCGAGCACGTGCTCGCCGTCGTCGCGATCTGCGCCCTGGCGGATGCGGCGCTGATCATCCTCGGCATCGCCGGGATCGGCGCGGTGCTCGAGTCGGCTCCGTGGCTGCTGGTGGTCATCCGCTGGGGCGGGATCGCCTTCCTCCTCGCCTACGCGGTGCTCGCCGCGCGGCGCGCACTGCGCCCCGGGACACTGGAGGGCGACCCGGCCGGCGCCTCCACGTCGCTGCGGACGGCGATCGGCACCTGCCTCGCCCTGACGCTACTCAACCCGCACGTGTACCTCGACACGGTGGTGCTGCTCGGCTCCGTCGCGAACACGCACGGCGACGAGCGCTGGTGGTTCGGCGCGGGGGCGGCGCTGGGCAGCGTGCTGTGGTTCACGGCGCTGGGCTTCGGGGCGCGGGCGCTGCGCCCGCTGTTCCGCAGCCGGACGGCCTGGCGGGTGCTCGACGGCGCGGTCGCGGTCGTGATGGTCGTGCTGGCGGTGTCGCTCGCGCTGTCGTCCTGAGCGGGGTCGTCCTGAGCGGAGGCGCGCCGGTCAGCCCGCGTGGACCATCGAGCGGGCGGCGAGCAGCCAGACGGCTCCGGTGGCGAGGATCGCGAGCGACCCGGCGATCGAGGCCACGATCGAGATCCCGATCAGCAGCCCCTGCGAGGGCGTCGCCGTGACCAGCAGCGGGACGGTCGTCGCGAATCCTCCGGCGGCGTTCACGGCCACGGCGACCGCGGCGATCCCCACCACCCGCCGCGGGACGGTGCGCGAGCGCCCGAGCGCGACGAGCCCCACCACTCCGGCGGCCGCGGTGAGCACGGCCAGGGTGAGCACGAGCGTCGAAGCGGCGATCATCTCGGGCGTGGCTGTCGAGCCCGTCGTGCTCGGCGAGGACCAGGACACGATCGGCCGCAGCACGATCAGGACCGCGAAGACGATCAGCGCCGTCGCTCCGGTCGGGCCGACGAGCCCGCCCTTCGAGTCGGCGCCGCGCGCGAGGACCGAGGCGGCGGCCGCGAGCAGCCCCGCCCCGAGGAGGACGACGGCGCGCGCCGCGAGCAGGGAGCCGGAGCCGGTCGGGGCGAACAGGAATACGACGTCCAGCAGTCCGGCGGCCGCGACGAAGAGGCCGGCGAGGCGCAGGGTTGCCGCGCGCCGGGCCGCGGACGGCGCACCGGTAACCGGAGTCGTCATCGGGGTCCCCTCTCCCGTGCTGGACCCTCCACGCTAGCGCGCTCGACTCCTCGCTCATTGTTCTACTAATATTGCGAACATGTTGCTGCGCGTCGACCACTCCTCGCCGCGCTCGCTGGCCGACCAGCTCGAGGCGCAGGTCCGCGCTGCCGTGGCGGCGGGCGAGCTCTCGGCGGGCGACCGCCTGCCCCCGGCGCGCGAGCTGGCCGACTCCCTCGGCATCAACATGCACACCGTGCTGCGCGCGTACGCCGCGCTCCGCGACGACGGGATCCTGCAGATGCGACGGGGCCGCGGTGCCTGGATCGCGGAGTCGGCCGGCCCCGGCCTCGTGCGCGTCACCGCCCTCGTCGAGCAGCTCGCCGCCGAGGCCCGCCGCAGCGGCATCAGCCGCGCCGACGTCATCCGCCTTCTCGAGAGGACCGCACCGTGACCACCACCGGCACCACCACCGACCGCAGCCCGCGCACGCTCGTCGCCGCCGCGTCGCTCCTGCTCCCCGCCGCGGCGATCCTCGTCTCGCGGGCCGTCCTCGGCGAGCGGCTCCCGCCGGTGCTCGCCTCGCACTGGTCGAGCACCGGCGCCGCGGACGAGTCGCAGCCCGTCGCGGCCCTCCTCCGGCTGGCACTGCTGCTGGCGGGCGTCCCCGCCGTCGCCGGACTCGTCGCCGCGGCGTTCGGCCGCGCCCCGCGCCTCCTGCTCGGCGGACTCGGCCTCGTCGCCGGTCTCGGTGCCGGCGCCTGGGCGACCTCGGTCGGCACGACGCTCGCCGCGGGGTCGGCGGAGGGGGCCGTGCTCGGCGCCTGGCTTCTCGCTCTGCTCGGCGGCGGGGTGTTCGCGGTGGTGCCGGCGCTGATCGCGCCGCCCACCCGGCACACGCCGCGGGTCGCCGTCGACCGACTGCCGCTCGGCGCCGAGGAGACCGGCGCCTGGTCGCACACCGTCACCGGCCGGGTGTTCGCCGTAACGGGCACGGTGCTGCTGCTCATCGCGGCGGCCGCCGTCCCGGGGCTGCTCGCCACGGGCGACACGGGACCGGCGATCGCGATGGCGATCGTGCTCGGAGCGAGCGCGGTCGTGATGCTCGGCTTCACCCGCCTGCGCGTCACGGCCGACCGTCGGGGGCTGCGCGTGGTGTCGCGGGCGCTCGGCATCCCGCTGCGGCGGATCCCGCTGGCGTCGATGGCCTCGGTGACCACCGCGGCGCTTCGCCCGTCGGAGTGGGGCGGCTGGGGCTACCGGATGTCCCCGGGCCGCTCGGCCCTCATCCTCCGCGCCGGCCCGGGGCTCGTCGTGACGACCACCCACGGCAGCGAGTTCGCGATCAGCCTGAGCGATCCGGAGACCCCGGCCGCCCTCCTCGAGACGCTGCGCCGACGCGCCGAGGACCGACGCGCGTAGGGTGCGAGCGCGGCCGGTGGTCGCCGCCGGAGTCTTCACGAGGGAGTGGGCATGGACGAGCTGCGCAGCAAGACGGTGACCTGGCACGATCCGATGGCCGGCGCGGCCGCGGCGATGCGGATGAGCGGGCTGGACTACCTGCGGGCGATGCAGGACGGGACGATCCCGCCGCCGCCGATCATCACGCTGATGAACATGGAGCTCGGCGCGGTCGACGAGGGCCGGGTGGAGTTCCGCTGCTCGCCGGACGAATCGCACTACAACCCGATCGGGCGGGTGCACGGCGGCTTCGTCTGCACGGTGCTCGACTCGGCGGCGGGCTGCGCGGTGCAGTCGACGCTGCCGATCGGCGTCGGCTACACCTCGCTCGACCTCACCGTCAGCTACCTCCGCGGACTGCACCAGGACAGCGGCGAGCTGCTCGCCGTCGGCACGGTCGTCAAGCCGGGCCGCCGCGTGGCGTTCGCGGAGGCGAGGGTGACCGACGCGCAGGGGCGCCTGGTCGCGACGGCCACGTCGACGCTGCTGGTGTTCCCGCTGGGTGAGGGCGCGTGACCTCGAGGCGCCGTCAGTCCTCGGATGCGCGCTCGCACAGACGCTGGACCGCGGCCTCGAGCGCGGGCAGTTCCGTGGTCACCGTCGCCGCAAGAATGGCGTGCGTGGTGTCGAAGTAGCGGTGCGCGAGTCGGTCGCGCATCCCGGCGACATCTCGCCACGGCACCTCCGGTTCCGTCTCGAGAAGACTCTGCGGAAGATCTTTGACGGCCTCGCCGATCTCGACGAGGCGCATCCTCACGGCATCGAACACCAGACCGTCATCGAGTCCACCGCGGTCGAGGTGCGCTCGGATCGCCGCGGCAGCGGCAGCGATGTCAGCCAGACGATGGCGCGGCTCTCTGCTCACAGCGGCGTCAGGTCCGGCTCGATGGCGCGGCGCACGTGATCCTTGAGCCCCTGCTCGGGGACGAGGTCGACGGGAGCGCCGAGGACGTCACCGAGCTCGCGCTCGAGGCCTGCCAGACCGAGGACGCCGAGACCGGCTGGGATCGTCACGAGGAGATCGAGGTCACTGTCCGGGCGGTCGTCTCCGCGTGCCGCGGATCCGAAGATCCGTGCATCGGCGATGCCGCGACGGCGCAGTGCCCGGCGGAGCTCGGCACGGTGATGCAGGACCCGCCGCCCGACAGGCCCCGAGAGCGCCGCGGCCGGTGCGGCGCTCCGCTCAAGCGAGAGGTCGAGGGTGAAGCCTGCAGCGGAGAGGAGACGGCGCAGCGTCGGGAGGGTCGGCTCTCGCGCGCCTCTCTCGTAGGCGCTGATCATGCTCTGGGCGACTCCGGCTCGCTCCGCCATCTCGCTCTGGTGCAGTCCGGCCCGCGATCGCGCTTCGATCAGCAGGTCTCCGGTCTTCGTGTGCATGCGCGCAGCATATCAACGATCGTATATATGCGCGAGCGCCGGTCGCATCGAGTAGTGGCACGAACGGGGATCGCCCGCAAGTGGCAACGCGGGTTCCCGTGCTGTGGTCGCATGGAGGCCGGACGCAGCCGCTCGGGCGCCTCCCCCGATGCGACAGGACCTCCATGCCCACGACCGCGAGCCGGCCGACGATCTTCGCCCTGCACGGGCTCGGCCTCAGCGGCCGCCTCTTCGATCCGCTCGCCCGCGAGCTCGCCGACGCGGCGGAGGTGGTGGCGATCGATCTGCCCGGCTACGGCGACGCGCGCGACGCCGAGGACGTCTCGCTCGAGGCGATGACGACCGCCGTGATCCGCACGATCCGCGAGCTCGGCGCCTCGCGCTGGCTGCTCGTCGGGCACAGCATGGGCGGCAAGGTCGCCTCGCTGGTGGCCGCGCGCACGCTGTCGGGCCGCTCCGGACTCTTCGGGCTCGCGGGCGTCGTGCTGCTGGCCGGCTCGCCGCTCTCGCCCGAGCCGATGCCCGAGGAGAAGCGGAGCGAGATGCTCGGCTGGGTCGCCGACGGCCCCCTCGACGAGGAGCACGCGCGCACCTTCCTCGAGCAGAACATCGGCGGCGCCCTCCCCGCCGCCGAGGACCGGCAGGCGCTCGCCGATCTGCTCCGCTCCTCCCCCGCCGCCTGGCGCGACTGGCTGGAGACCGGCAGCCGCGAGGACCGCACGGACGTCGCCGAGCTGCTCTCCGCCCTGCCCGCGCTGCTGATCGCGGGCGGCGAGGACGGCGACCTCGGCGCCGACGGCCAGCGCGCGACCAACGCCCGCAGCTACCCGCGCGCCCGCCTCCTCGAGCTGCCCGGCGCCGGACACCTGCTGCCGATCGAGCGGCCGGTCGAGGTCGCCGCGGCGATCCGCGCCTTCTGGACCGACGAGGCCGGCACCGGACCGGCCGTGCCCGCCGACGTCGCGGAGACGATCCGCTCCAGCCGCACCACCTCCCGGATCCGCGCGCTCTTCGCCGAGCGCCTGCTCGCGGACGACCCGGCGTACGCGCCGAAGGCGATCACTCCCGCCCAGCTGACGACGCTGCGCGCCGTCGCGGACCGGGTGGTTCCGCAGGACAGCGGCGACAGCGCCGCCCCCGGCCGGATCGACCTCGCCGCCCGCGTCGACGCCCAGCTCGCGGCCGGCCGCGGCGACGGCTGGCGCAACGCCGACCTGCCGAGCGACCCCGAGGCCTACCGCCTCGGCCTCGACGCGCTCGCGGGAGTCGACGGCCTCTCCCCCGAGGAGCAGGACGCGCGGCTCGAGGCGCTCGGCACCGAGCCGCTCGGCGCGTTCAGCGCGGAGCAGGCGAAGGCCTGGTTCGAGGACTGCCGCAACGACCTGGTCCGGCAGTGGCTCGCGCACCCCGCGAGCCTCGCGCGCATCGGCTTCGACGGCTACGCCACCGGCGGCGACGTCCTCCCCCTCCTGGGCTTCACCGCCCTCGGCGCCGACGCACACGACACCTGGGAACCTGCGACCCTGCAGCCGAGCACGAGGAACCCGCGATGAACACCACCGGCATGCGCCGCTACTCTCCCGACGAGGTCGTCGACGCCGTCGTGATCGGCACCGGCGCCGGGGGCGCCCCGATCCTGGCGACCCTCGCCGCGCGCGGTCTCCGGGTCGTCGCGCTGGAGGCCGGACCGTTCTTCGATCCGCTGACCTTCACCGCGGACGAGACCGAGGCGACCGAGATCAACTGGATGGAGGAGCGCCTCAGCGGCGGCAGCACGCCCACCGCCTTCGGCCCGAACAACAGCGGCCGCGGCGTCGGCGGCTCCACCCTGCACTGGGGCGCCTTCACCCCGCGCCCCGACTCGCGCGACCTGCTGCTGCGGACCGAGTCGGGCCTCGGCCGCGACTGGCCCGTCACGCACGCCGAGCTCGTGCCCTACCTGGAGCGCGCAGAGGCGACCATCGGCGTCTCCGGGCCGGCCGACTACCCGTGGGACCCCTCGCGCCGCTACCTGCAGGCGCCGGTGGACCGCAACGCCTCGGCCGAGATGATGCTGCGCGGCTGCGCGGCCCTCGGGATCCGCGCCACCGACGCCCCGGCCGCCGTCCTCAGCACCGGCCGCGACCAGGAGGCGCACGGCGAGCGCGCCTCCTGCCGCAACTGCGGGCAGTGCCACCAGGGCTGCCGCACCGGCGCCAAGGGGAGCATGGACACCTCCTACCTGCCGCTCGCGGTGCGCGACGGCGCGGAGATCCGCGCGGAGTCCTTCGTGCACGGGATCGAGCTCGATGCGGCCGGGAAGGTCAGCGCCGTCCTCTACACCGCGGACGGGGTCGAGCACCGGCAGCGCTGCTCCGCCCTCTTCCTCTGCGCGGGCGGCGTGGAGACGCCGCGGCTGCTCCTGCACACCGGCGTCGCGAACAGCAGCGGGCTGGTCGGCCGCAACTTCCTCGCGCACGGCGCCACCCAGGTCTGGGGCACCTTCGACGAGGAGATGCGCGGCTACCGCGGCTACCCCTCCTCCGTGATCACCGAGGACACCGTGCGCCCGGCCGACGCGGACTTCGCCGGCGGGTACCTGATCCAGAGCCTCGGCACGATGCCGCTCACCCAGGCGACCTCGTTCGTCCGCGGCGCCGGACTGTGGGGGCCGTCGCTGATGCAGGCCCTCGACGACTACCGCTTCATGGCGGGCGTCGGCATCAACGCGGAGTGCCTGCCCTCGGACGACAACCGGCTCGTGCTGACCGACGAGCTCGACGAGCACGGGGTGCCGAAGGCGCGGATCACCTTCTCGCCGGGCTCGAACGAGGAGGCGATCGACCAGCACGCGATCCGGACGATGACCGCGATCGTCGAGGCGGCGGGCGCACGCAGCACCCGGGTGATCGCCCGCACGGCGCACACGCTCGGCACCTGCCGGATGGGCACCGACCCGGGCGACGCGGTCGTCGACGGCGACGGGCGCAGCTTCGACGTGCCGAACCTCTTCGTCTGCGACAACTCGGTCTTCCCGAGCGCGGTGATCGCGAACCCGGCGCTGCTGACGGTCGCGCTCGCGCTCCGCACGGCGGACCGCTTCCTCGCGGCGTAGGGGCGTCCTTTCCTCCCGCGAGATGCCACTTGTGCACGCTTTCGTCGGCGTGTCGCGTACTCAAGTGGCATCTCGCGGACGGGATCAGGGGACTTAACACATCGGAAACGCCTCAGAAACCGCACAGCATCTGAGCGGGGTTGAGTGGGAGGACACCCTCACCGATGGAGCCCGCATGCCCCTGTCCCGGCCGTCCACCCGCACCGCCCGCCGCGCCCTCGCCCTCGGCGCGGCGCTCGCCGCCACCCTCTCGCTCGTCGCCTGCTCCGGAGCGAGCGACGCCGCCTCCGGAGACGGCGGCGACACGGTCACCGTCACCGTCGGCACCCTCCGCGGCCAGCCGCACTTCTACCAGCCGTTCCTCTACGAGCAGTTCGCCGAGGAGGGCGTCGAGTTCGAGGTGATCACCCTCGACACCACGCCCGCGCTCAGCGACGCGCTGGTCGCCGGGACGATCGACTTCGCGATCTCGGGCGTCACCCCGACGATCGCCTCGATCGCGCAGGACCGGGACCTGAAGATCGTCGCGTCCGCCGCGGACGGCGGCTCGGGCTTCCTCGGCGGCGAGGGCATCTCCTCCGTCGAGGACCTGGCCGGCAAGAAGGTCGGCTACATCCAGGGCAGCGCCCAGGAGGTCGCGCTGCGCTACTACCTCGACCAGGCGGAGCTCACCGACGACGACCTCGAGCTGATCACGATCCCGGTGCCCGAGATGGCGTCCGCGTTCACCAGCGGCTCGATCGACGCGTTCTTCGGCGTGGAGATCGGCGTCTCGATCGCGGAGGCGGCCGGCGGCACCGAGATCGCCGACCCGTACGCGACGCCGATCGGCCGGGTGAACATCGGCCTGGTCACCACCGGCGCGATGATCGAGGAGCAGCCGGAGGTCGTGCAGAAGGTCGTCGACACCCACGCCGCGACGACCGCCTACATGGCCGACAGCGTGGACGAGTGGCTGCCGGACATGATCGCCGAGTTCGGCGGCGACCAGGAGGTGCTCGAGTCGGCGCTGGAGAACTTCTGGCTCCGCTCCGACCTCAGCGAGGAGTACCAGGGCCAGCTCGGCGCGCTCGCGACGCAGATGCAGGAGCTCGGCTTCATCGACGAGGCGCCCGCGATCGAGGACGTCGTCGACACCTCGTTCGCGCCGGCGGCCTGAGCGGTCGGCCGATGACCACCACGATGCGCCCCGCCGAGGCGGCGACCGCCACCGAGCGGCTGTCGACCGTCCGGCGCCGGCGCCGCCCCGGGCGCAGCGGCTGGACGACCTTCCTGCTGGGCCTGCCCGTCCCGATCCTCTTCCTGCTGCTCTGGCAGTTCGGGCGGGCGGGCGAGTGGGAGCTGCCGTTCGGCATCCGGATGGCGTTCCTGCCCTACCCGGGCGACGTGCTGGTCTCGCTGATCGACTACGCCGTCGCGGGCTTGCGGGACGACGCCTTCAGCGGGCTGCTCTGGACCGACCTGGCGGCGAGCGCCGGCCGCGTCTTCGGCGGCTTCGCGCTCGCGACGGTGCTCGCGGTGCCGCTCGGGGTGCTGATGGGCCGGTACTACGCGGTGAACTCGCTGTTCGATCCGTTCATCAACCTGTTCCGGCCGGTGCCGGCGACGGCCTGGGTGCCGCTGGTCGCGCTGCTGATCGGCTACGGCGACCAGGCGTCGATCTTCCTGATCACGCTGTCGGCGTTCTTCCCGATCGTGCTCGGCACGATCAGCGGGGCGCGCCAGGTGCCGCCGCGGCTGATCGAGGCGGCGCGGATGCTGGGCACCTCGCGAGCGGGCGTGCTCGTCCGGGTGGTGCTGCCGGCCTCCGCCGCCGCCATCGTGAACGGCATGCGCATCGGCCTCGGCCTCGCCTGGGTCGTGCTGGTGCTCAGCGAGACGACGGGCGTGAGCACGGGTCTCGGCTCGACGATCTTCCTCGCGCGCGACGTGGTGCGCACCGACCTGATCGTGGTCGGGATGATCTGCATCGCGATCGCGGGATTCGCCTCCGACCGGCTGCTCCTGCTCCTGTTCCGCGTGCTCTTCGGCCGCCGGCCGCTCGTCAAGTGAGGACTCGATGACGCTCTCCGCCCCCGCCTCTGCTCCCGCCCGCACCGCGGACGTCCACGTGCTCGATCTGGCGAAGCGCTACGACACCGCCGGCGGCGGCGTGCTCGCCATGGCCGACGTCTCGCTCGACGTCCGCTCGGGCGAGTTCGTCGCCGTGGTCGGCGCGAGCGGCTGCGGCAAGTCGACGCTGCTGCGCATCCTCGCCGGGTTCGAGGAGGCGACCCAGGGTGTCGTCGAGGTCGGCGGCCGGGCCGTCTCGGCGCCGGGCCCGGACCGCGGCGTCGTGTTCCAGGACTACGGGCTGTTCCCGTGGCTGAGCGTGCGCGAGAACGTCGCGTACGGTCCGCGGCGGAAGAAGCTGGCGAAGGCCGCGGCCGCGGAGGTGACCGACCGCTTCATCGAGGCGGTCGGGCTGACCCGCTTCGCCGACCGCTTCCCGGGCGAGCTGTCCGGCGGCATGCAGCAGCGGGTCGCGATCGCGCGGGTGCTGGCGAACGAGCCGTCGGTGCTGCTGATGGACGAGCCGTTCGGCGCGCTCGACGCGCTCACCCGCTCCGATCTGCAGGTGGAGCTCAAGCGGATCCACCGCGAGACGGGCACGACCGTGCTGTTCGTGACGCACTCGATCGAGGAGGCGGTCTACCTCGCCGACCGCGTCGTGGTGATGACCGGCGGCGCCTCGCACGGCGTGCCCGGGCACATCAGCGAGATCGTGACGGTCGACCTGCCCGGCGAGCGCGACGTGACGTCCCCGGCCTTCAACGCCTGCAAGCGCCGCATCTCGGCACTGGTGCACGCGCCGGCCTGACGCTGTCCCGCGAGATGCCACTTGTGCACGCATTCCTCGGCGTGTCGCGTGCACAAGTGGCATCTCGCGGAGGGGGACGGGGGAGGCTTCGAGGACCGTCTGAAGGAGGAGTCGTCGTGACCAGCACTGATCGCGCAGGCCGGATCGCCAGAAGCGCCCTCGCCGGGGTGCTGCTCATCAATGCGGTGCCGCACGGTGTCGCGGCGCTGCAGGGGCGGCGGTTCCCCTCGCCGTTCGCCACGCCGCCGGGACGCGGGCTGTCGTCGCCGCTCGTGAACGCGGGCTGGAGTGCGGCGAATCTCGTCGCCGGGCTGGCCGCCCTGCCGCCCCGCAGGTCGAGGCGCGCCGTGATCGTCGGCGCGGGCGCCATGGGCGTCCTCCTCGCCGCCTACTTCGGGAGCCTCGACCTCGACTGACGTCCTCGCTCCCCCGCGAGATGCCACTTGTGCACGCTTTCGTCGGCGTGTCGCGAGCACAAGTGGCATCTCGCGGCACCGCGCAAGGGGCTCCTCCGCCAGGACCGTTCCCGCAGAAGGGGGGTCCACGGATCGCTGAGAACGGGCGCACGGATGTGACCGCTCCTGTCACGCTAGGAGCCGGCCCGTTCATGTCGTCCCGAAGGGAAGCGATGCCCGTTCTCCAGCTGGTGCTCTACCTGGTCGACGATCCCGAGCAGAGGGCGCACGCCTGCACGTTCCACGGTGATCGCCACAAGCTCGCCCACGACCTGGAGACGCGGCAGTTCCTGCCGGTCGCGCGCGGGCCCGAGCAGTACAGCGTGGTCGCGGTGAACCGCATCCAGCGCGTCGAGTTCGAGCGTGTCGACGCCGACGCGCAGGCGCTCCCGGACACCGTCGCCTGCTAGCCCGAGCGCCGGAGAGCGGATCGTTACCCGGTCACCGACCCCCGCGCGGGAGGATGGGCGGTGGGGGGACGATCCGCGACCCCCGTCGTCCGCTTCTCCGGGGGTCCGCCATGCCCGTCCCGTCCCGCTCGCTCCTGCGCACCGCCCTCGCCGGAACCGCCCTCGCCCTCGGCGTCGGGACGGTTCTGAGCGGCTGCGTCTCCTCCGACGAGCCCGTCGCGCAGCCGGCCGCGACGGTGACCGCCACCGCCACCGCGACCGTCACCGCGACGCCGGCCCCCACCGCGACCCCCGCGCCGACCGCGACGCCCGCGGCCGCCGCGAGCCTGCTGATCGGGCCGACCTCGTTCTCGCTGGTGGACGCCACCGGCGCACAGCTGGGCAGCTGGGCGTACCGCGACGGCACCGGTGCGGTCGCGGCGCTCACCGAGGCGTTCGGCAGCGAGCCGACCGAGTCCGACGACGTCCCGTACGAGGGCTACCGCAGCCGCGCCTACACCTGGCCGGGCTTCGTCCTCCGGGACACCGACGTCTACGACGCCGGCGGGCCGGAGCTGACGTACCCGGAGCCCGACTTCCTCCTCGAGGCCACGGCCGCCGCCGTCGGCGATGTCGCCATCAGCACTCTGGGAGGCGTCGCGGTAGGTGACGCCACCGCCGAAGTGGCGGCCGAGCACCCGGACAGCACCACCGACGGCGCCCCCGGATCGTTCCTCTTCGACACGACGCCCGTCGGCACCCTCGAGGGCTACGAGCTGACCAACACGGTGGGAGCGATCGCGGAGGACGAGGTCACCGTCTCGAGCCTGCGCGCGCCGTTCGTCAACTGGGGCGTCTGAGGAGTCACTCGCAGGCGGTCGCCCTCAGCAGTCGCGGGCGCGGAAGCGCAGCGCGGTCAGCGCGATCGCGTGCCAGCCCTGCTGACCGTCGTGCTGGCTCACGGTGAGCGTGCTCCCCGAGGGGAGGACGTCGAACACGAAGGTGTCGAAACGGGGGTCGTTGACGAGGACGGGCTCGAAGGAGGTGCTGCGCCGGAACGGGTCGGCCACCGTGCCCGTGCCGACTCCCGCGTCGGGGCCCTGGGCGGAGATCGAGGCGGGGGCGAGGCTGAAGCCGACGGTGGTCCACCAGCTCGCCACCCACGGGAGGGAGGAGTCCGCGAGCGACGTGATGTTCTGGAAGGTGAGCCGGACGTCGAGCGGGTCGAACGGCCGCCCGTCCGCTCCGAAGAAGCGGAACGTCAGCGTCTGCGAGTCGGGCCCGGGCGACGGGGTCTCCGTGAGCGCCCCGGCACGACGCTGGTTCAGCAGGAGCGTCCCGGGACCGAACGCGCCCGGCGCCCCGGCGCGCGCGACCGTCTCGCCCGGCGGCGGACCGGCCTCCTCCCCGATCCACACGGAGCCCTCGCCGGTCAGATCGAAGCTCCGGCCCTGCGACCCGGTCGCGGTGCCCGGCGCGAGGACGGACGTGATCCGCACCGTCGACACCGCTCCCCCCGGCGAGATCGCCGTGAGCACGGTCGGGTCGCTCGCGACGCTCGTCGGCGGGAACACCGTCGTGCCGAAGCACGGGGCGGGCGAGGCGGCGGCGAGCGGGGCCGCGACCGCCGCGCTGACGACGGGGACGCTCCACGCGGCGCTCGCGGCGACGGTGCGCCGGGTGGGGCCGTGCGGGTCGGCTCGGTGCTGCGGCATGCGGGATCCGTTCCGTGAGAGCAGGAGCGTGAGAGCAGGAGTGCGATCGGACGTCGGCGCGTCCACCCCGGCAGGATAGGAGCAGCGATCGCCCGAGTGCGACGCTCCCCCACCGCTGGCGCGAAACTCGTGCTCAGCAGTCGCGGGAGCCGAAGCCGAGCCCCGTGATCGCGCTGCTGTGCCAGCCCTGGTAGCCGCCGTGCTGGCTGTAGACGAGCGAGCTGCCCGAGGGGAACGAGCGGAACGTGAAGGTGTCGTAGCGGGGCGTGAGTGGGACAGCCGGCTCCCAGTTGGTGGCGCGCCGGAAGGGGTCGGCGACCGTGCCTGCCCCGACCCCCGCAGCTCCGCCCCGTGAGGAGATCGAGGTGGGCGTGACGCTGAAGCCGACGGTCGACCAGAACTTCAGAGGCCAGTAGGACGTCTCACTCACCACACCCGACGTGATGTTCAGGACGGTGAGCCGGACGTCGAACGGGTCGAACGGCTTCCCCTCCTCATCGAGGAACTCGAAGGTGAGCGTCTGCGCTTCGAGACCCGGAGCAGGCGTCCCCGGGAACCTGACGTCCGACGTGGAGACCGCGCCGGCACGACGCTGGTTCAGGATGAGCACTCCGGGCTCGAAATAGCGCAGCGGCACCTCGTTGGCGAAGTCCGAGGATCCCCCGGCCCACCAGACAGTGCCGTCCTGCGTGAGGTTGTAGCTCTTCCCGTCGATCTCGGTCGTGGTGCCGGGGGCCAGGACGGAGGTGATCCGGACGGTCGACGCCTTCCCGGTGGGCGAGGACGCCATCAGCGTCGTGGGATTGCTCGCAATGCTCGTCAGCGTGAACATCGTGACGCTGGAGCACGGTTGCGGCGAGACCGGGGTGGCCGGAGTCATCGACGCGGCGGCGAGGGGAGCCCCGACCGCCGCGCTGATCACGGGGATGCTCCACAGTGCGCCCGCGGTGACGGAGCGACGGGTGGGACCGGAGGAGTGAGTCGGGTCGGACGAGAGAGGGGACATGGCGGATCCGTTCCGGAGGAGGGAGTGGACAGGCGAGGACCGACTGCCCGACACGGCAGCGTAGGTTCGACGCTCGGCAAAGACGAATCCTCCTCACTTCTGGCGCGGAACGTCGGTTCGTCATTCGCCCCGACCGCGAGGGTCAGCAGTTGTAGGACACGAAGCTCAGCGCCCCCAGCGCACTGGCGTGCCAGCCCTGGTGCCCCTGGTGCTGGCTGTAGGTGAGCGTGCTCCCCGAGGGGAACGCGCCGAACGTGAAGGTGTCGATCAGGGCTCGGCCGATTATCCCGGCGTCCGAGGACGCGGCGCGCCGGAAAGGATCCTCGGCCGTCCCCGTGCCGACTCCCTCATGGCCGGCCGTCGAGGAGATCGATGCGGGCCGGACGCTGAAGCCGACGGTGGACCACCAGCTCAGGAGCCAGGGATATCCGGGATTCGTGTCCGACGTGATGTTCTGGATCGACAGCTGGACATCGGTCGGATCGAACGATCGTCCGTCCGGGCCGACGAACGTGAAGGTCAGCGTCTGCGCATCGGGCCCGGGCGACGGATCCTCTGTGATCGGTCCGGACCGCCGCTGATTCAGCATCAGCGAACCGGCGGGGTAGTTGCGGACGACGACCTCCGAGACCGCCGACAGGCTGCCACCGGACGCCCATCGGTTGCCGTCCCGCACCAGGTTGAAGTCACGGCCCTGGGTCGCGGTGGTGGTACCGGCCGCCAGGGCGGAGTCGATCCGCACCGTCGAGACGGCACCGCCGGGCGCGACCGCCGTGAGCACCGTGGGATTGCTCGCGACGCTCGTCTGCGTGAACACCGCCGTGCTGCGGCAGGACGCGGGCGACGCGGCGGCGAGCGGAGCGGCGACGGCCGCGCTGACGACGGGGAGGCTCCACGCCGCGCTCGCGGCGATGGTCCGTCGAGTGGGTCCGGCGGGTGCGGAGGGGCGCGGGGGCATGGGGTTCCGTTCGGGAGAGCGACAGGGAGCGCGCGGGGACGGACCCGCTGACCCCGGCAGGATAGAAGGCACGCGCTCTGTGAGAGCGACGCTCCCTGACTCCTGGCGCGCGACGCCGCTTCACGAGCCCGCCGGCGCCCCGCCCGTCACTCCCCGTCGGCGAAGTCCGTGCCGCGACTGAGCGGCTCCCACGCGTCGACGTCGGAGCGGAGGGCGTCGAGCACCGCGCGGAAGGCGTCCGACGCGTCGTTGCCGAGCAGCAGGATCGACGGCGGCGCGGCCGACTCCACGGCCTCGATCAGCGCGGTCGCGGCCTTCGCCGGGTCGCCCTTCTGGGTGCCGTGCACGGTGTCGTGCTCCTTGCGGCGCTTGCCCGCCGTCTCGGCGTAGTCCGCGATCGGCTGCGACGACTGGGTGAGCGAGCGGCCGGCGAAGTCGGTGCGGAAGCCGCCCGGCTCGACCGAGAACGCCCGGATGCCCAGCGGTGCGACCTCCTTGCGCAGCGACTCGGTGAGCGCCTCGATCGCGGCCTTCACCGCGGCGTAGTAGCCCGATCCCTCCGGCGAGATGCGCGCGCCGATCGAGGACAGGTTGACGATGGTGCCGGAGCGGCGCTCGCGCATCCCGGGCAGGACCGCCTTGATCGTGCGGACGGTGCCGAAGAGGTGGGTGTCGAAGAGCTGCTGCACCGCGGCCTCCTCACCCTCCTCCACCGCCGCGCGGTAGCCGTAGCCCGCGTTGTTGACGAGCACGTCGATCCCGCCGAAGCGCTCCACGGCGGCGTCGACCGCGGCGGCGACCTGCGCGTCGTCGGTGACGTCGAGAGCCAGGGCGAGCGCGGAGTCGGGGTGCGCCTCGGTGATGTCGCGGACGGAGTCGACGTCGCGCGCGGTGACGACGGCGCGGTCGCCGTGGGCGAGGACGGCGGTCGCGAGCGCGCGGCCGAGTCCGGTGGAGCAGCCGGTGATGAGCCAGGTGGTCATGGCGGTCCTTCTTCCTCGAGGGCGCCCGCGGCAGGAGCGATCGGTGCGATCGGCGCGTTCACCGCGGGCAGGACTCCATTCCACCGCCGCCGGGGCGCCCGGGGACAGGGGTGGACGCGTGAGAGGCTGGTCCGGTGTCCACAGTGAGCGTGCCGACGCCGCGCTCGGGGGTCCGGACGCGGCGATTCCGGCGCCTCGCGCGCCTCGGCTTCGCCGTCAACGGCGTGGTGCACCTGCTGATCGGCGGCCTCTCGCTGCGGGTCGCGTTCGGGGACGAGACGACGCAGGAGGCGGATCCCTCCGGCGCGATCGCGCGCCTGGCCGAGACACCGGCCGGACTCGTCGTCGTCTGGGCGGCGCTGGTCGCGCTCGTCGCGCTCGGGCTCTGGCAGCTCTCCTTCCAGAGCCGCTCGAGCGATCCGAGCCGCGCGAAGCGCCTCGGGCGGCGGATCGTGGAGTCGGGCAAGGGCTTCGCGGCGCTCGCACTGGCCGGGACGACGCTGGTCTTCGCGCTCGGCGGGTCGACGAGCTCCTCCGCCACCATCCGCGCGATCAGCACCGATCTGCTGGCTCGACCGGCCGGCGCGATCGTGCTGACGCTGGTCGGTGGGATCGTCCTCGGCAGCGGGATCGGCTTCGTCGCCATCGGCGTGCGCCGCGGCTTCCGCAAGCTCGTGCGGATCCCCGCGGGGCGGCGCGGCACGGCCGTGCTGATCCTCGGCGCGGCCGGCTACGTCTCGAAGGGGATCGCCCTCGGCATCGCCGGCGGGCTCTTCGTCGTCGCCGCGATCACCGGCGACGCCCGGCGGGCGACCGGGCTCGACGGCGCCCTGCGCTTCCTCGACGTCCCGCCCTACGGGACCATCGCGCTCACCGTCATCGGCGCCGGCCTCGTGATGTACGGCGGCTTCCTGATCGCGCGCGCGAAGCTCGCCAAGCTCTGACGCCGGCCGGGGTCAGCTCGCGGGCTCGGCGGGGGCGAGACGCTTCGCGTAGCAGCGGGTCGCCGGCTCGTCGCCCCAGTAGCCGAAGCCGGGGATGAGCTCGTAGCCCGAGCTGCTGTAGAGCGCCATCGCCTCGGGCTGCTCGATGCCGGTGACGAGGCGGAGCAGCGTCACGCCGTGGCGGACGGCCAGCTCCTCGACTCCCGCGAGGAGGAGGCGGCTGTAACCGCGGCCGCGCGCCGACTCGGCCACGAACATCCGCTTGATCTCGCCGATCCCGCCCTCGGCGGCGAGTGCTACGCAGCCGACGACGTCCACCCCGACGTGGAGCAGCAGCGTCGGCGCGTCCGCGGGCGGCCTCGGCCCCGGGTCGTCGCCGCCGTAGCGCCGCATGATCTCCGCCTCCTGCACGGCGAACAGCCGCCCCGCCACCGCGTCGTCGGCCGTCGTCTCGACCAGCCGCACCTCGTCCGCACCCATGTCGCTCACGGTCCCATCTCGCGGAGGGTCAGCAGACGTCGGAGCGGAACCGGAGGGCACTCAGGTAGATCGAGTGCCAGCCCTGCCGGCCGTCGTGCTGGGTGTAGGTGAGCGTGCTGCCGGAGGGGAACGCGTCGAAGGAGAAGCCGTCGCTCCGGAGGAACGGGAGAGTCGTCTCGTCCTCCGTCGCGCGCCGGTACGGGTCGGCGATCGTGCCGGCACCGACGCCCTCGGAGATGCCGTCCCTCTGGATCGCGGTCGGCGCGACGCTGAAGCCCAGCGCGTCCCAGTGAGTCTGCGGCCACGGCACGCGCTTCTGCGAGGTGATGTCGATGAACTCGAGCTGGAGACCGACCGGATCGAAGAGGTTTCCCTGCGGGTCGAAGAACTGGAAGGTCAGGGTCTGGGAGTCGACTCCCGGGCTGGGGAGCTCGCCGATCGGACCTGCGCGGCGCTGGTTCAGGACGAGCGCGCCGCCCACGCCGTAGGTGAACATCACCTCAGTGTTCACGCCGTCACGGGTGCCGCCTCCCCACCCCTGGTCGCTCTGAGTCAGGTTGTAGCTCGTGCCCTGCGTCCCGGTCGTGGTGTTCGGAGCGACCACCGTTGCGATGCGGACGGTCGACACCGCGCCCGTGGGGGAGACCGCCAGGAGCGTCGCAGTGTCGCCCCCGGCATTCCTGGTCCGCCGGAAGTCGACCTCGCTGTCGCAGAGGACGGCGGTCGAAGCGGCCGCGAGGGGCGCGGAGATCACCGCGGCGGCGACGGGAGCGCTCCACGCCGCCGCGGCGGTCACGGTGCGGCGGGAGGGTCCGGGCGTGCCGGAGGAGGGCTGGGACATGCAGGGTCCTTTCGATGGCGATCCGAAGACGGAGTCGCGGGGCGTGGTAACGCTGTCATCCACGACGATCGCCAGCTAAGCGCACCCCTGCCCTCCGACGCACGCCCCCCGTTGGTGGCGACCGCACCCCCTGACGCGCTGCGCGAGATGCCACTTGTGCACGCGACACGCCGTGAGAAGCGTGCACAAGTGGCATCTCGCGGGAGGGGACGAGGGCGCGCGGGTCAGGCGTAGGTCGCGGCGATCTCGGCGAGGCACTCGCGGAAGACGCGGACGGCGGGCGAGGCGAGCTGGGCCTCGCGCTGGGCCGTGAAGATGGTGCGGCGGGGGCGGCCGGGCAGCTCGAGGAGGCGGCAGTCGGCCTCGCCGCCGGCCCAGACAAGGTCGGGCATCAGCGCGACCGCGTTGCCCGAGGCGGCGAGGCGGATCTGTGCCTGCAGGTCGGCGGTCTCGAAGCGCACGTCGGGCTCGAAGCCCGCGACGCGGCAGGTCTGCTCGGCGAAGTGCCGGCTGGCGGTGCCGCGCGGCTCCATCACCCAGGCGGCGTCGCGGGCGCCCCGCAGGTCGCGGATCGCGGAGTCGCGGCCCACCGCGAGGCGGATCGCGTCGGTCGTGAGGTCGCTGCGCACCAGGCCCGGCAGCCAGGACACCGAGTGGCCGGGGTACTGCTCGGCGACGACCAGGTCGAACTCGCGCGCCCAGGAGGTCTCGTGCAGCGCCCCCTCCGGCTCGCGCTGCACCATCTCGACCCGCACCTCGGGCGCGCGCTCGGCGATCGAGCGCAGCGCGCCGGGCATCAGCGCGAGCGCCGCCGACTGGAAGACCGCGACCCGCACCCGCCCGGTGACCGACTCCCCCGACGCGGCCAGCGCCGCCTCCGCCCGCTCGAGCAGCGCCAGCACCTCGCCGGCCGCCGCGACCAGGATCTCGGCCTGCGGGGTGAGCTGCACCCGCCGCCCGACCTTGCGCAGCAGCTCGACACCGGTCTCGCGCTCCAGCACGGTCAGCTGCTGCGAGACGGCGGAGGGACTGTAGGCGAGGGCCTCCGCAGCGGCGGCCAGGGTGCCGCGGATGGCGACCTCGCGCAGCAGCACCAGGCGGCGGACGTCGAGCACGGGCGACCTCGATTCGGCAGAGCGGTTCAGCAAGTCGGCAGAGCGGTTCAGTAAGGAGGAGTGACCGGTACCGGTAAGGAACGGTCGCTTCTGCTCAACGGTACCCCGGTCGGATACTGACGTCATGACGGATCTCGCCGCTCCTGCCCGCTCCACCGGTCCCTTCTCCGACGACGCCGCCGGGCCCGCCACCGGTCACGCCGGGCCCGCCGCGGACAGCGTCGACCCCGGCCTCGTCGACGCGAGCGTCGCGCTGGTGCGCCAGTGGCTGCGCGACGCCGCCGACGTCCCGGTCGACGCCTCCGGCGCCCAGCTCGCCGGCGTGCTGAAGGACCCGACCGGCCTCGACTTCACGGTCGGCTTCGTCGACGGCGTGGTCCGCCCCGAGGACACGAAGGTCGCCGCCGCGGCGCTGCGCTCGATCGCCGGCGGCGTCCCCCGCTTCCTGCCCGCCCCGATGCGCGGCGCGGTCGCCCTCGGCGGCGCGGTGGCCCCGCTGCTGCCGGACGTCGTCGTGCCGATCGCGCGCCGGGTGCTGCGGCAGATGGTCGGCCACCTCATCATCGATGCGACCGACTCGCGCCTCGGCCCGGCGATCGCGAAGATCCGCCGCGACGGCGTCCGGCTCAACATGAACCTGCTCGGCGAGGCGGTCCTCGGCCGCAAGGAGGCGCAGCGCCGGCTCGAGGGCACGCACCGCCTGCTCGCGCGCGACGACGTCGACTACGTGTCGATCAAGGTCTCCTCCACCGTCGCCCCGCACAACCCGTGGGCGTTCGACGCCGCGGTCGACGACATCGTCGAGGAGCTCGCTCCGCTCTTCACCCGCGCCGCCGCCGCGACGCCGCAGAAGTTCGTGAACCTCGACATGGAGGAGTACAAGGACCTCGATCTCACCATCGCGGTCTTCACCCGCCTGCTCGACCGGCCCGAGTTCCTCGGCCTCGAGGCGGGCATCGTGCTGCAGGCCTACCTGCCCGACGCGCTCTCCGCGATGATCCGGCTGCAGGAGTGGAGCGCCGCGCGCCGGTCCCGCGGCGGCGCCGGCATCAAGGTGCGCCTGGTCAAGGGCGCGAACCTGCCGATGGAGCAGGTCGAGGCGTCCGTGCACGGCTGGCCGCTCGCGACCTGGTCGACGAAGCAGGACTCGGACACCAACTACAAGCGCGTGATCGACTACGCGCTGCACCCGGACCGGATCCGGAACGTGCGGGTCGGCGTCGCCGGCCACAACCTCTTCGACGTCGCCTACTCCTGGCTGCTGGCCGGCGAGCGCGGCGTCCGCGAGGGGATCGAGTACGAGATGCTGCTCGGCATGGCGCAGGGCCAGGCGGAGGCGGTGCGCCGCACGGTCGGCTCGCTGCTGCTCTACACGCCGGTCGTCTCGCCCGCCGAGTTCGACGTCGCGATCGCCTACCTGATCCGCCGGCTCGAGGAGGGCGCGTCGAGCGACAACTTCATGTCGGCCGTCTTCGAGCTCGAGGCTCAGCCCGCGCTGTTCGCCCGCGAGGAGGCCCGCTTCCGCGCCTCCGTCAGCGCGCTCGACGGAGCGGTGCCGCCCGCGCACCGGGTCGCCGACCGCTTCGCCGCGACCGGCCGCCCCGGCTTCGGCGACTTCCGCAGCACCCCGGACACCGACCCGTCCGTCGCGGCGAACCGCGCCTGGGCGGACGAGATCCTCGCCCGCGTGCCCGCCTCCCGCGCCGGTGTCGACGCGATCGAGGCCGCGACGATCGCCACCCGCGAGGAGCTGGAGGCGGCCCTCGCCGCGACCCGCGCCGCCGGCTCCGCGTGGGGCGCCCTGCCCGCCGACGAGCGGGCGCGCATCCTGCACCGCGCCGGCGACGAGCTCGAAGCGCGCCGCGGCGAGCTGCTCGAGGTGATGGCCGCCGAGGCCGGCAAGACCATCGACCAGGGCGACCCGGAGGTCTCCGAGGCGATCGACTTCGCGCACTACTACGCCGAGCGGGCCCGCGAGCTGGACTCGGTGGACGGGGCGGTCTTCCACCCCGCGCAGCTGACGCTCGTCGCTCCGCCGTGGAACTTCCCGGTCGCGATCCCCGCGGGCGGTGCGCTCGCCGCGCTGGCCGCCGGCTCGGCCGCGGTGCTGAAGCCCGCCGGGCCGACCGCGCGCTGCGGCGCCGTGCTGGCCGAGGCGCTCTGGGCCGCCGGCGTGCCCCGCGAGGCGCTGCTGCTGCTCCGGCTGCCCGAGGAGGAGCTCGGCGCCGACCTCGTCGCGCACTCCTCGGTGGACCGGGTGATCCTCACCGGGGCCTACGAGACGGCCGAGCTGTTCCGCTCCTTCCGGCACGACCTGCCGCTGCTCGCGGAGACCAGCGGCAAGAACGCGATCATCGTCACCCCCTCCGCCGACCTCGACCTCGCGGTGAAGGACGTCGTCTCGAGCGCCTTCGGCCACGCCGGCCAGAAGTGCTCGGCCGCGTCGCTCGTCGTGCTGGTCGGCTCGGTCGCGCGCTCCAAGCGCTTCCGCGCGCAGCTGCTCGACGCGGTCGACTCGCTCACCGTCGGCCTGCCGACCGATCCGGCGACCCGGATGGGGCCGGTGATCGAGCCCGCCGCGGGCAAGCTGCTGCGCGGGCTCACGACGCTCGGCGAGGGCGAGCGCTGGCTGCTGCAGCCGCGCGCGCTGGACGACAGCGGGATGCTGTGGAGCCCGGGCGTCCGCGACGGCGTGCGCCGCGGCTCCGAGTACCACCGCACCGAGTACTTCGGACCGATCCTCGGCATCATGACCGCCGCGACGCTCGAGGACGCGATCGCGCTCGTCAACGAGGTCGACTACGGCCTCACCTCCGGGCTGCACGCGCTCGACCCGGCCGAGATCGGCACCTGGCTGGGCGGGATCCAGGCCGGCAACCTCTACGTCAACCGCGGCATCACCGGCGCGATCGTCGAGCGCCAGCCGTTCGGCGGCTGGAAGAAGTCGGCCGTCGGACCGGGCACGAAGGCGGGCGGACCGGACTACCTGCTCGGGCTGGGGTCGTGGACCTCGGCGCCGTCGACCGCCACCACCGCGTTCGAGGACCCGCGCGTCGGCCGGCTCGTGGCCGCCGCCCGAGCGGAGCTGTCGCCCGCGGAGGCGGACGCCGTCGAGCGGACGGCCCGCAGCGCGGCGCAGGCTCTGGCCGCGGGCGCCGCCCGGGACGTCACCGGGCTGACCGCCGAGCGGAACGTGTTCCGGCACCTGCCGTACGACGCCCCGGTGCTGATCCGCCTCGCGGACGGCGAGCCGGTCGGCTCGCTCGCGCAGGTCGTCGTCGCCGCGGCGACCGCCGGGACCCGGGTGGCGGTCTCGAGCGCGACCGAGCTGCCGCCGCAGCTCGTCTCGGCCATCGCGTCGGGAGCCTCGGCGGTCGCCGTCGAGGACGAGGCCGCCTTCGCGGCGCGGGTCCGCGAGCACGGCGCCGGCCGCGTGCGCCTGCTGGGCGCCGACGCCTCCTCGGTGACGTCCGTCACCGGCGGACGCCCCGACCTCGCCGTCTACGCGAACGAGGCCACCGAGTCCGGCCGCCTCGAGCTGCTCCCGTTCCTCCGCGAGCAGGCCGTCTCGATCACCGCCCACCGCTTCGGCACCCCGGACCACCTGACGGACTCCCTGCTCTGACCTCTTCCGCGAGATGCCACTTGTGCACGCTTTTCACGGCGTGTCGCGCGCACAAGTGGCATCTCGCGGGAGGGGAGGGGGACGTGGTCAGAAGAGGCCGCGGGGGGACTCGACGGAGGCGAGGACGCCGGGCGCTGCGACGATCGTCAGGCGGGCGACCTCGTCCGCCGTCAGCTCGGGCAGGCGCTGGGCGAGGTCGAGGAAGCGCTCGATCTCGGGCTCCTCGAGGACGTCGGCGGCGAGGGTGCGGAACTTCGCGACGTACTGCTCGCGCGTGAACGGGTGCGCGCCGAGCGGATGCGCGTCCGCCACCGCGATCTCGTCCACGATCGTCGTGCCGTCGGTGAGCAGGATCTCGACGCGCGCGCCGAACGCCTTCTCCGCCGGGTCGGTCGAGTGGTAGCGGCGGGTCCACTCCGCGTCCTCCTCCGTCGTCGTGCGCTGCCAGAGCGCGACGGTGTCGGGGCGGGCGGCGCGCTCGGGGGCGTAGCTGCGCTCGTGGTGCCAGGCGCCGTCCTGCAGCGCGACCGCGAAGATGTACGGCACGGAGTGGTCGAGCGTCTCGCGGGACGCCGTCGGGTCGTACTTCTGCGGGTCGTTCGCGCCGGAGCCGATCACGTAGTGGGTGTGGTGCGAGGTGTGCAGGACGATCCGCTCGACGAGCTCGGGGTCCGCGGCCTCGGGGTGCGCGTGGTGCAGGCGGCGGGCCAGGTCGATCAGCGCCTGCGCCTGGTACTCGGCCGAGTGCTCCTTCGTGTATGTGTCGAGGATCGCGCGCTTGGCCTCGCCGGCGTCCGGCAGCGGCACGTCGTAGGACGCGTCGGGGCCGTCGAGCAGCCAGGCGATCACGCCGTCCTCGCCCTCGTAGATCGGCGACGGGCTGGTCTCGCCGCGCATCGCCCGGTCGACGGCCTCGATGGCGGCCTTGCCGGCGAAGGCGGGGGCGTACGCCTTCCAGCTCGAGATCTCGCCCTTGCGCGACTGGCGGGTGGCGGTGGTGGTGTGCAGCGCCTGGGCGATCGCCTGCTCGATGACGGCGACGTCGAGGCCGAGCATCGTGCCGAGTCCGGCCGCGGCCGAGGGGCCGAGGTGCGCGACGTGGTCGATCTTGTGCCGGTGCAGGCTGATCGCGCGGACGAGGTCGACCTGGACCTCGTAGCCGGTGACGATGCCGCGGACCAGCCGGGCGCCGTCGATGCCCGCGTGCTGGGCGACGGCGACCAGCGGCGGGATGTTGTCGCCGGGGTGCGAGTACTCGGCCGCGAGGAAGGTGTCGTGGTAGTCGAGCTCGCGGACGGCGACGCCGTTCGCCCAGGCCGCCCACTCGGGCGAGACGCGGCGGCCCGGGTCGACGCCGAACACCGTCGCGCCCTCGCCGCCGATGGACGCGGGGTGGGCGAGCGCCTGCGAGCGCGCGGCGACGACGGGGCGGCGCACCAGCGACGCGGCGGCGACGGCGGCGTTGTCGATGACGCGGTTGACGACCATCTCGGCGACCTCGGCCTCGACCTCGACGGGATCGGCGGCGACCTCGGCCAGGGCGTGGGCGAGCTGCCCGTGGCGCGGGAGGTCCTCGTCGCTGCGGTGGACGCGGACGTGGTGTTCGTGCACGGGGGCTCCTTCGGCTCGTCCCTGCCAATCTAGCGGCGGGGCCGCCGGGCAGACTGTCGGCATGACCGCCACCCGCGTGGCCGCGTTCGACTGCGGCACCAACTCCCTCCGGCTCCTGATCGCGGACGTCGAGGACGGCCGCCTCGTCGACGTCCTCCGCCGCACCGAGCTCGTCCGGCTCGGCCACGGCGTGGACCGCACCGGCCGCTTCGACCCGGAGGCGCTCGAGCGGACCCTCGCCGTGACCCGCGAGTACGCCGAGCTGGTCCGCGAGGCCGGGGCCGAGCGCGTGCGCTTCGTCGCCACCTCCGCGACCCGCGACGCGGCGGACCGCGAGGACTTCCTCGTCGCGGTCGAGCGGATCATCGGCTCCCGCCCCCAGACGATCAGCGGCGAGGAGGAGGCGGCCCTCTCCTTCC
Organism: Rathayibacter sp. VKM Ac-2929; assembly: GCF_022815495.1. NCBI lineage: Bacteria > Bacillati > Actinomycetota > Actinomycetes > Micrococcales > Microbacteriaceae > Rathayibacter > Rathayibacter sp. VKM Ac-2929. The sequence continues at coordinate 82,313 of NZ_JALGRV010000005.1, read as the reverse complement.
GCGGTGCGCTCTCGGCCGTCGACGCGCCCCGGCCCGTCCTGGTCGTGGACCTCGGCGGCGGCTCGACGGAGCTGGTGCTGGGTGGAGCGGAACCCGAGCAGGCGCACTCGATGGACGTCGGCAGCGTCCGGCTCACCGAGCGCCACCGCGCCGGCGGGGGCGCGCCGACCGCGGAGCAGCGCGCCGCGATCCGCGCTGACGTCCGCCGCGCACTGGCCGCCTCCCCCGTCGACCTCTCGGCCGCGCGCAGTGTCGTCGGAGTCGCGGCGACGGTCCTCACGGTCACCGCGCACGTCCTCCGTGTCGAGGCCTACGACCGCGACGCGCTCGAGGCGACCCTGCCGATCCGCGACGTCCTCGCCGCCTGCGACGAGCTCGCCGCGCTCTCCCCTGCCGCGACAGCCGTCCTCCCCTACGTCCGCGCCGGCCGCGAGGACGTCCTCGGCGCCGGCGCCGCCATCTGGTCCGAGGTCCTCCGCGCCGTCCAGGAGGCCTCCCCCGCCGTGACGTCGGTCACGACGACGGCCCACGACATCCTCGACGGCCTGGCCCTGCACCTCTGACCCCTCTGCACCTCTGATCCCCTCCGCGAGATGCCACTTATGAGCGCGACACGCCGCAGAACGAGCACACAAGTGGCATCTCGCGGGAGGGGTCAGCGCGTGAGGGTGCTGCCGGAGTCGTGGGGGAGGCGGGCGGCGGCGATCAGGGGGACGAGGGTCAGGACGGCCAGCGTCAGGAAGGCGAAGCGGTAGGGGACGAGGCCGGGGCCGAACGCGGCACCCGCGGCCAGCGCGATGCCGCCGGCGGCGACGCCGAAGCCCGCGGCGATCTGCTGAGTCGTCGCGCTGAGGGTGTTCGCGCCCGACATCCCCTCGGGCGCCACCTCGGCGAAGGTGACCGTGTTGTAGGCGGTGAAGCCGGCCGAGCGCGCGACACCGCTGAGCACCAGCAGCGCCACGATCAGCGGGACGGGCACACCGGGATCGAGGAACGCCATCGCGACCATGCAGGCGATGCCGACGACGTTCGCCGCGACGAGCACCCCGCGGAAGCCGACCGTGTGCAGGAGCCAGGTCGTCGCCGGCTTGATCGCCAGATTGCCGACGAAGAGCGCGAGCACGATCGAGCCGGCCTGCACCGCGTTCCAGCCGAAGGCGTCCTGGAAGAGCAGCGGCAGCAGGAACGGCACCGCGTTGATCGTCGCCCGGTAGAGCGAGCCGCTCGCGTTCGCCACCCGGAACGTCGAGAAGCGGAAGGCGTCCAGCGGCACGAGCGGGTGCGGCGTGCGGCGCAGGTGCCGCACCGCGACGGCGGTGACGAGGGCGCCGGTCACGGCCAGGCCGAGCGCGACGGTGTCCGAGCCGCTTCCGGTCACGAAGCCGGTCGCGCCGACCAGCGCGCCGAGTCCGACCGCGACCAGGAGCAGGCCGACGACGTCCAGCGGAGGCGGTGAGGCCTCGACGCCGGCCGGGATGATCCGCCGCGCGATCACGAAGGCGACGACGCCCAGCGGCAGGTTGATCAGGAAGATCCAGTGCCAGGAGGCGTAGGTCGTCAGCAGCCCGCCGAGGAACGGCGCCAGGATCGGCGCGACCAGGCCCGGCCAGACCAGGATCGCGATGGCGCGGATGATCCCCTCCCGCGGCGTCACGCGCAGCACCGCGAGCCGGCCGACCGGCACCATCAGCGCGCCGCCGACGCCCTGCAGCACGCGGGCCGCCACGAGCAGCGGCAGGGTCGGGCTGAGCGCGCAGAGCAGCGACGCGAGCGTGAACACCGCGATCGCGGTCGTGAAGACCCGGCGCACGCCGAAGCGCTCGCTCAGCCAGCCGGAGGCGGGGATCAGCACCGCGACGGTGAGCAGGAACGCGGTGACGGTGATCGCGACGGCGGCGGAGTCGACGCCCAGGTCGGCGCCGATCGCGGGCGCCGCGGTGGTGACGATCGTCGCGTCCAGGTTCTCCATGAAGAAGCAGCCCGCGACGAGGAGGGCGATCGCGCGCTGACGGCGGGGATCCAGGGCGGCCTCCTGCGGGGACGGGTGCGGCGGGGCGGGCGCCGGGACGACAAGGGCGAGCGTAGCGCGCAGCCCGGCACGACTCGGCCCGGTACCGTCGAGGGCATGAGCGCCTCCGAGAACCGCACCGTCCAGCTCCGCCGCTACGAGCTCGTCGACGGGGTGATGGACGACTTCCTGGCCTGGTACCGCGCGAAGATCGTCCCCGCCCGCGCCGCGCACGGCTTCACGATCGAGTTCGCCTTCGCCGACCGCGAGGTGAACGAGTTCGTCTGGGCCGTCAGCACTCCGGGCGACGCGGAGGCGTTCGCCGAGATCGAGAAGGCCTACCTCGCCTCTCCTGAGCGCGAGGCCGCCTTCGCCGGCGAGCCGACCCGCGTGGCCGTGCACCACGTCCGGCTCGTCGAGCGCATCGTCTGACCGGGGCGGGGCGGCTCCCGGGAGCCGCCCCGTACCTCAGCTCCGGGCGCGGCGCGCGACGGCCAGGGCGGCCCGCAGGGCGAGGGAGCCGACGGCGATCGAGGCGACGGTTCCGAGCAGCCGCGGCAGGACGTGCTTCGGCGAGTCGAGCCCCGCGCGGTCCTTCGGCGAGGCCAGCGCTGCCGGCGGCAGGGTGCGGCCGTTGGCGCCCGCCTCCGCCATGTGCGCGAGCCGGCGCAGGGTCTCGATGTTGCGCACCCAGAGGAACGAGTGCAGCAGCGGCTTCGGGATGAGCGTGCCGGGGCCCTTCACCGCCGTCTCGTGGATGCGGACCCTGCAGCCGTCGCGGTGCGGCTCCACCTCGAGGCGGACGCGCGCCTCGCCCATCGGCCAGCCGGCCGCCTGGATGATGAAGCGGCTCGACGGGTCCCACTCCAGGACCGTCGTCTCGTCGTCGATCACCAGCGGCCAGACGCCGAAGGAGTGGTGCAGCTTCGAGCCGACGTGCGGCCAGTCGCGGCCGACCCGGCGCATCCGGGACGAGCCGACGACCCACGAGGGGAAGAGCCAGCCGGACGCGAAGACGGCGAAGACGGACTCGGGCGGGCAGTGGAAGACGCGGGTGTTGCGGGACATCGCGGGCTCCTAGTCGTGAGGGCGGGGTCGGGCGGGTCGTGCCGCCCGACCCTCAGGGTGCCAGATCGGACGAGCGGGTCCGATCGGGTGAGGGCGACAGATCGGGCGCCCGCCGGATCCCGAACTCGTGCCGGAGCGCGCTGCGGGCGGCGTGCCAGCCGGCCATCCCGTGCACGCCCGGGCCGGGCGGCGTCGAGGACGAGCAGAGGTAGAGCCCCTTCGCGGGCGTGCGCCACGGGTCGGAGGAGGGGATCGGCCGCGAGAGCAGCTGCGCGACGCTCGCCGCTCCGGCCGCGATGTCGCCGCCGATGTAGTTGGGATTCCAGGCCTGCATGTCGCGGGCCGTCATCGAGGACACGGCGAGGACGCGGTCGCGGAAGCCCGGGGCGAAACGCTCGATCTGGGCGGTGATCGCCTCGCGCTGGTGCGCCGGCGAGTCGCGCGGCACGTGCGTGTACGCCCAGAGGACCTGCTTGCCCTCCGGCGCGCGGGTCGGGTCCAGCACCGAGGGCTGCGCCACGAGCACGTACGGGTTCTCGCTGTGCCGTCCCTGGACGACGTCGCGCTCGGCCGCGGCGATCTCGGCGCGGGTGCCGCCGACGTGCAGGGTGCCGGCCCCGGCGAGCTCCGGGTCGGTCCAGGGGACGGGTCCGTCGAGCGCGAAGTCGACCTTGGCGACGCCGTTGCCGTAGCGGAACATCGCCAGCGCCGACGCGTACGGGCCGGGCAGGCGGTCGCCGGCGAGCGCGAGGAGCGCCCTCGGCGTGAGATCGAGCAGCACGGCGCGCGCGCTCGGCAGCTGGGAGAGCGAGGTGATCTCCACTCCGGTCTCGATGGTGCCGCCGTGAGCGCGGAGGTCGTCCGCCATCGCGTCGACGATCGCCTGGCTGCCGCCGATCGGCACCGGCCAGCCGCGCGCGTGCGCGTAGGAGCCGAGCGCGAGCGCCGCGGCGGCCGTGGACGGACTCGGCATCGGCCGGATCGCGTGCGCCGCGACCCCCGCGAACATGGCGGGCGCGACCTCCTCGCGGAACCGCGCGTTCCAGAGCGGCGAGCCCTGCTCGAGCACGCGCAGGCCGAAGCGGAGCAGCACCGAGGGGTCGGTCGGGATCTTCAGCAGGGCGTCGTTGGTGAAGCCCGCGACGCGGTCGGCGCGCTCCGCGAGCGGACCCATCAGGGAGCGCCACGCCGCACCGTCGCGCCCCAGCGCCGCGGCGGTCCGCTCGAGGTCGCGGTAGGCGATGCCCGAGCGGCCGCCGTCGAGCGGGTGCGCGTAGGAGATCTCGGGCAGCCGCAGGTCGATCCGCCGGTCGAGCTGGAACCGGCGGAAGAACCCGGAGGCGAGCGCCATCGGGTGCACGGCCGAGCCGATGTCGTGGTGGAAGCCGGGCAGCGTCAGCTTGGCGGTCCGAGCGCCGCCGCCCAGGGTCTCGTTGCGCTCGTAGACCGCGACCGAGAGCCCGGCGCGGGCGAGGGTGACCGCGGCGGAGAGCCCGTTGGGGCCGGAGCCGACGACGACGGCGTCGACCACGTCACTTCCTCCGCAGGGCCGCGACCGCGCCGACCAGGCCGGCCGCGCCGAGCACGGCCGCACCGGCGTAGCTCGCGGCGCGGTGGCGGATCATCCAGATCTGCGGCGTCATCGTGTGCGCGCGGTCGCTGAAGAGGCCGCGGGCGCCGTGGTCGCCCGGGACCGGCTCGTAGACGTTGTTCGGGAGCATCGGCTCCTTCTTGTCCGGCGCCTGCTGTCCGTCGAAGGCGCTGCGGGCCAGGTACCAGTCCATGAAGGCGCCGGCGAAGCGGTCGCCCAGGATGGTGCCCGCGGTCGGCTCGCCGACCCAGGTGCGGCGGCGCGGCTTGTCGGCGACGTCGGCGATCGCGATCGCGCCGACCTCGGGCTCGTAGATCGGCGGCACCGGCTGCGGGTGGTGCGGCAGCTGCGACTTCACCCAGTTGAACTGGATGGTGTTGAGCGCCGGCATGTCGACCTCGGACAGCTTGATCCTGCTCTTGGAGTGCAGGAGCTCGGCGGTGACCGCCTCGGTGAAGCCGCGGGCGCCGAACTTCGAGGCGCAGTACGCGGCCTGGAGCGGGATGCCCCGGTGCGCGAGCGCCGAGCCGACCTGGATGACGTGGCCGCGGCCGCGCGGAGTCATCCGCGAGAGCGCCGCGCGGGTGCCGTTGACGAAGCCGAAGAAGTTCACCGCGACGGCGCGCTCGAAGTCGGCCGGGTCGGTCGAGAGGAACTCGCCGAAGACGCCGACCATCGCGTCGTTGACCCAGAGCTCGATCGGCCCGAGCTCGGCCTCGATGCGGTCGGCCGCCGACTCGACCGCCTCGCGGTCGGCGACGTCGGTCGGGATGGTCAGACCACGGCGGCCGGCCTGCTCGATCTCGGCCAGAGTGGCCGCGAGTCCGTCCTCACCGCGGGCGAGCACGGCGACGTCCCAGCCGCGCGAGGCCAGCTCGCGGACGGTGGCGCGGCCGAGACCGGCGGTGCCACCGGTGACGACGGCGACGCCGCGGCTCATGCGCGGGCTCCGGAGGCGGGGGTGCGGGGGTTCTGCGTCATGGTCGAGCTCCTTCGTGAGGGCGCCGGAGGCGGCTTGCTGCATCTCCACGGTAGGCGGCGGCGGAGGCGCGCCGCGCGGGGTTGCGCCCGGTCGGTGGGAGCATCGCAGAACGAGCGGCTGGGGAGGAGCCCCGCCAGCCTCTCGATCCGTCCAGCGATCATCCAGAGCGCACCCAGACGTCGGCGCCAGACTGACCGCCGCCGCGCCCCGCGCGACCCCGCCCCTCGACGACCGGATCGACCCCATGAACACACTCCTCGGGCTCAGCCTCGTCTCCGGTCCGGTGGTGATCGCCGTCTACGCGGTCTCGGGTCTCGCCCTGCTCCTGCTGGTCCTCGCCTTCGCGCGCTCGGCCCGCCGCGGACGCCGCCGCCGCCTGGCGCTGGCAGCGGCGGTCCTGCTCCTCGGCCTGCTGGTCGGCTGGGCGCTCGGCGGTCTACTCGGCGGCACCGGCGGCCCCTTCGGCGTCGACTTCACGCCCGTCACCCGCGTCTGGATCGGGCTCGGCCTGGGCGGACTCGCCGTGGCGCTGCTCGCCCTCGGCCACGCCCTCGCGCACCGGCGCAGACGGCGGGTGCTGGCCTCGGCGCTCGTCGGGGTCCTCGTCGTGGCGACCGCGGCGATGACCGTCAACATCGACTTCGGCCAGTACCCCACCGTCCGCAGCCTCCTCGGCATCAGCGCCTACCCGACGGTGGCCGAGCCGATCGCGACACCCGCCGGCGACCACGCCTCGCTCGACACCTGGACCGCCCCGGCGGGCATGCCGACCGCGGGCAGCGTCACGAACGTGGCGATCCCCGCGACGCAGTCCGGCTTCCCCGCCCGCGACGCCGTCGTCTACCTCCCGCCGGCCGCGCTGACCGAGAACCCGCCGCTGCTGCCCGTGATGGTGATGCTCTCCGGCCAGCCGGGCTCGCCGTCCGACCCGCTCGCCGTCGAGCACCTGCAGCAGACCCTGGACACCTACGCGGCCGCGCACGCCGGCCTCGCGCCGATCGTGGTCTCGCCCGACCAGCTCGGCGACCCGACGGCGAACCCGATGTGCGTCGACTCGCCGCTCGGGAAGTCAGCGACCTACCTCACCGTCGACGTGCCGAACTGGATCCGCGCCAACCTCCCGGTCCTCGGCGACGCGCACGACTGGGCGATCGGCGGCCTCTCGCAGGGCGGCACCTGCGCGATCCAGCTCGGCGCCGGCTACCCGCAGCTCTTCGGCAACATCGTCGACGCGTCCGGCGAGCTCGCCCCGACGCTCGGCGACGACGCGACCACCATCCAGCAGGGCTTCGGCGGCGACGCGGCGGCGTACGAGGCGGCCAAGCCCGCGGCGATCCTCGCGAAGAACGCGCCCTACAAGGACTCGTTCGCGGTCTTCGGCGTCGGCGCGAACGACACCTCGTTCCTCGCCGGAGTGCAGACCCTGCACGCCGCCGCGCAGGCCGCCGGGATGGACACCACCTACCTCGAGGTGCCGGACAGCGCGCACGACGCGACGGCGTGGTCGACGACGTTCGACAAGGGCGTCGAGCTGCTGACGGCGCGCTGGAACCTGGTCCCCGCGTCCTAGCGAGCGGAGGGGGCGCCTCCGGCGATCACCTCGCGGGCAGGGGGAAGCGCATGCTGATCGAGTAGGCCGCGCAGCGGACGTATCGAGATCCACCTGCGTCAGAAGCTGAGTCTGCAGACCCGCCCTGCTGGGGACGTCGGGTCTCGATACGCCCCTGCGGGGCTACTCGACCAGCATGAAGTGAGCCGTCTCCGCGTCCTCTTTCTCACCACCGGGACGCGAAGCGGCTCCGCCGCTCGACACGCCCCCGCGCGCTCCGCCTAGGCGCGGGTCGCCGCCGCCACCGCGGCCGCCACTCCCCCGCCCCACGGCGCGCCGTGGCCGGGCAGCACCCAGGTGGCACCGGTGGGCAGCAGGTGCTGCAGCGAGGCGAGCGCCTGCTCCGGCTCGTCGGTGAACGGCGCGGGAGCCGGCCCGGTCGCGCCGGTCAGCACGTGGCGCGTCGTGAGGCCGTCGCCGACGAACACGGCGTCGGCGATCGGCACGTGCACCGCGATGCTGCCGGCGGAGTGGCCGGGCAGTCCGATGATCCGCGGAGCACCCGGGAGGTCGAGCGTCTCGCCGTCCCGCACCGTCACGACCTCGGTCAGCGGGGGCACGCGCGCGCCGCCCTTCCGCAGGAAGTAGCCGAGGAAGCCGACCAGTGCGCCGATCTTCATCGACTGCTTCCCGTTCGCGGGCTTCTTCCCGCCCTTCGCGCGCTCGGCGTCGGCCTCGTGCACGAAGACGGGCACGCCGTGCTCGCGCCGGAGCCGCTCGGCGAAGCCGATGTGGTCGGAGTCGCCGTGGGTGAGCACGACTCCCCTGACGTCGTCGACGGAGCGGCCGATCGCCGCCAGCTCGGCGAGCAGCTCGGGCCAGAGCCGGGGCAGGCCGGCGTCGATGAGGGTCACGCCCTCGGGCGTGTGGACGAGGTAGGCGGCGACGATGTCCGAGCCGATGCGGCGGAGGTGGGGGGCGAGTTCCATGATGGCTACGGTACCTAGCCATCATGGCTACTGTCAATAGCTATAGTGGAGAGCATGCCCACTCCCGAGCGCACCTCCCTCGACGCGATCGTCCGCGCCGCCGCCCAGATCCTGGAGGAGGAGGGGCTCGCCGGCGTGACGATGCAGGCCGTCGCGCAGCGCGTCGGCGTGCGCGCCCCCTCGCTCTACAAGCGGGTCGAGGGCCGCGACCCCCTGCTGCGCCTGGTCGCCGAGGCGACGCTGGGCGAGCTCGCCGCGCGCGTCGAGCCGATCGAGGACGCCGCCGAGCTCGCCGGCGCCTTCCGCGCGTTCGGCCGCGAGCGGCCCGCCGCCTTCCTCCTGGTGATGGCGCCGGCGCCCGGTACCCCGGTGGCCCGGCAGCAGTTCCGGGACGCGGCGAGCGCCTCCGTCCTCCGCGTCGCCGCCGGGCTCGCGGGCCAGGAGCACGCGCTCGAGGCCGCGCGCACCCTCACCGCCTGGAGCACCGGCTTCATCGGGATGGAGATCAACGGGGCGTTCACCCTCGGCGGCGACGTCGAGAGCGCCTGGCGCTTCGGGCTGAGCCGGGTGATCGCGGCGCTGGCGCTGGCGGAGGTGGAGCCGGCGGAGGTGGAGCTCGCGGAGGTCAGCGCGCCGCGGCCTCGTCCTCGAGGAAGCGCGGCCGGCTCGCCGCGAGTCCGCTGAGCAGCAGCACCACGAGGCTCGCCAGCAGCAGGACGTACGAGCCGGTCCAGCTCCCCTGCGCCTCGTAGAGCAGGCCGATCAGCAGCGGCCCGGCGCAGGCGAGCGCGTAGCCGAGGCCCTGCGTCGCCCCGGAGAGCACCGAGGAGCCGGCCGTGCTGCGGGTCCGGGCGTTGACGAGCGTGAGCGTCATCGGGAAGGTGCTGACGCCCAGACCCAGGCAGACCACCCAGGCGACGGCGCCGGCCAGCGGCGCGACCAGCAGGCCGACGTAGCCGACGGCGAGCAGCGCGACGCAGACGACGACCACGATCGAGGGGTTCCGCATCCCGAGGGTCAGCGGCGGGACGACGAAGGCCGCGCCGAGGCCGAAGATCGAGAAGAGGGCGAGCAGCGCCCCGCCCTGGGCCGGGTCCGCGCCGGCGTCGACGAGGATCGTCGGCAGCCAGGTGATGATCGCGTAGGTGTTCAGCGCGGTCATCCCGAGCATCAGCACCATCGCCCAGAGCAGGCGGGTGCGCCAGGCGCCGGCGAGCCGGGTGGGCGCGGCGGCCGCGGCGGTGCCGGCCTCCCTGCGCCGGGCGAGCGCCGCCCAGAGCAGGCAGGCGACGGCGGTCAGCGCCGCCCAGACGCCGACGGCGAAGCGCCAGTCGAGGGCCGAGGCGAGCGGGACGGCGACCAGCGGGGCGACGAACTGGCCGGTCTGCAGCAGCGCGAGGTAGAGCGAGCTGATGGTCTTCAGCCGGTCGGCGAAGTAGCGCTTCACGATCGGCACGATCAGGACGTTCGAGGTGCCCACTCCGGCGAAGGCGACGACGGAGGAGAGCACCAGCGCGAGCGGGCTCGGGCTCAGCGCACGGAGCACCAGGCCCGCGGTGGTCATCAGCGTCGCGACGGCGAGCGTGCGCTCGAGGCCGAAGCGGCGGGCGGCCGCGGCGGCGACCACGCCGAAGACGGCGAAGGACGCGGTGACGATGGTGCCGAACGCGCCGTAGAGCGAGGGGCCGAAGCCGAGGTCGGCGCCGATCGTCTCGAGCAGCGGGCTGAAGCCGGTGACGGCCGTCCGGAGGTTGAGCGCCGTCATCACGATCGCGGCGAGTGCGAGGAGCGCGGTCCTCTGCGGGGTGACGACGGTGGACGTCATGGCGGCCTGCCCTGGGTAGGATGATGGGATGAATCCCACCGAGCCTAGCGCGCCGGAGCCCCGATCGGTCGACCTCCGCACACCGGAGCCGTTCCGCCGCGAGAGCGTCATCGACCACGTCACGGCGCTCTTCCACGAGGAGATCCGCTCCGGCCGGTGGGCCGTCGGCGCGCGGATCCCGACGGAGCCGGAGCTGGTGCGCTGGAGCGGCGCCGGGCGGAACTCCGTGCGCGAGGCGGTGCAGACGCTCGTGCAGTCGGGGCTGGTGCGGCGGGAGCAGGGGCGCGGCACCTTCGTGATCGCGCGCTCGCAGCTCACCACGTCGCTCCGGAGGCGGCTGCCGAGCGCCGAGCGGCGCGACGGCCTGGAGCTGCGCTTCGCGATCGACGGGGCGACCGCGGCCCTCGCGGCCGAGCGCCGGACCGCGGAGGACGTCGAGACGCTGCAGGCGCTGCTCGCCGCGCGCACCCGCTCCTGGGAGGGACACGACCTCGCCGAGCGGACCGCGACCGACACCGCGCTGCACCGCGCGGTCGTCGCCGCCACGCACAACGCGCTGTTCCTCGAGCTCTACGACGGGCTGACCGGCCTCTTCGAGACGGTGCTGCAGGACGACGTCGTCGGCGAGGAGGACCGGCACGCCCGCGAGCACTCCCTGCTGGTCGAGTCGATCGCCGCGGGCGACGCCGCGGGGGCCCGGCGAGCGATCGAGGAGCTGCTGGCACCGCTGCTGGAGCCGGACGGCGAGCAGAACATCAGCTGAGAGGCCGCGTCATCGGCGATCGGCGATGAGACGTGCTCTCAGCCGATGTTCTGCGGGAGCAGCGCCGATCAGCGCTGCGGCCGGCGCGTCGACCAGAGCGCCCAGGCCACCAGCAGCGGCTGGAAGACCAGCCGGACGGCACGCTTGCGATCGGTGTCGAGGCCGAACGCGCTGGTCTTCGTGAGGTACTGCGAGACGTTGCCCGGGAAGATCGCGGTGAAGAAGGCGGCCGCCGCCGCGCCCACCAGCGGCGCCCGGCGGCGCGCGAGCACCAGCGAGGCGCCGAGGCCGATCTCCACGACGCCGGACGCGAGCACGACCGTGTCCTTGTCCAGCGGCACCCACTCCGGCACCTGCGCCTGGAACTCCTCGCGCGCGCGGGTCAGGTGACTGACGCCCGCGAAGACGAGGGCGGAGCCGAGGAGGACCTTGGCGCCGGTGCGGATCAGGGACGGAGTGGAGGAGGCCATCCCCCCATCGTTCCCGATCGAGCGGGCCGGAGTGCCCGGCAGCGCCCGAACCGCACGGATGTGCCGTGTCGGAGGCCCGGCCTAGTCTGATCGGGTGTCAGACCGCATCCTCGTCCTCACCACCGGCGGAACCATCGACAAGGAGTACTCGCTCGCGGGCGAGCTCGAGATCGGGGCGCCGACGATCCCGCGCCTGCTCGAGCCCGTGCTGTCGACGCTCGAGTTCCGCGTCGAGGAGGTCCTGCGGAAGGACAGCCTCGACCTCGACGACGCCGACCGCGCGCTGATCCGCGAGCGCGTGCTCTCGGCGGAGGAGGACCGCATCGTCCTCACCCACGGCACCGACACGATGACGCTCACCGCCGAGGCGCTCGGCGCGGTCCGCGACCGGGTCGTCGTGCTGACCGGCGCGATGCAGCCCGCGCGGATGCGCGACAGCGACGCCGCCTTCAACCTCGGCGCGGCCGTCGCGGCGGTGCAGCTGCTGCCGCCGGGCGTCTACCTCGCGATGAGCGGGCGGGTGCTGCCGGCCGGCGCCGTCGTCAAGGACCGGGCGGCCGGGATCTTCCTGCCGGCCTGAGCCGCGACCGGACCCTCGAGCCCGGGGCCGGCGGCGTCACTCCGCCGCGGCGACCGCCCGCGTGCACTCCGCGCACAGCCCGAAGACGTCCACGACGTGGTGCGCGTCGGTGAAGCCGTTCTGCGCCGCGACGCTGTGCGCCCAGGTCTCCACCGCGTCCGCGGCGATCTCGACGGTCAGCCCGCAGCGCCGGCAGATCAGGTGGTGGTGGTGGGTGCCCGGGGTGCAGGCGCGGTAGAGGCTCTCGCCGTCCGGCGACTGCAGCGAGTCGGCCTCGCCCTCGACCGCGAGGTCGGACAGCGCGCGGTAGACCGTCGCCAGGCCGATCGGCGAGCCCGAGGCGTGCAGGGCGCTGTGCAGCCCCTGGGCGCTGACGAAGTCCTCGCGCTGAGTGAGCGCCTCGCGCACGGCCTCGCGCTGCCACGTGTTCCGCTTGACCACCGGTCCGCCTTCCCGTTTCACGACCCGCGCCACGCTATACCCCCGCCCCGACCGCGACCGGCGAGCGCCGGCGCGAGGGCCGCCGCACGCCCTTGCGGCCGATGATCCGGCAGACGACGTAGATCGTGAACGAGATCGTGGTCACGTAGGGGCTGATCGGCACGGAGCCGCCGAGCGCGAGCAGGATCCCGCCGACCAGCGCACCGACGGCGAAGAGCACGCTGAGCAGCGGCACGAGCACCGGCGACGCGGAGATCCGCAGCGCCGCGGCCGCGGGCGTCACCAGGATCGCGAGCACCAGCAGCGAGCCGACGATCTGCACCGACACCGCCACGGCGAGGCCGAGCAGCAGCATGAACACGATCGAGAGCGCCCGGGTCGGGATGCCGCGCGCGGCCGCCACGTCGGCGTCGACGCTCGCGAAGGTCAGCGGACGCCAGATCAGCGCGAGCCCGATCACGACGACGACCGAGATCGCGATCAGCCAGCCCAGCTGCGGGTCGTCGACCGCGACGATCTGCCCGGTGAGCAGGCCGAACTTGTTCGCGCTCCGCCCCGGGTACAGCGCGAGGCAGAGGATCCCGAGGCCCAGGCCGAACGGCATCAGCACGGCGATGATCGAGTTGCGGTCGCGGGCGCGCGAGCCGAGCAGCCCGATCAGCAGCGCCGCGACCAGCGAGCCGACGATCGAGCCCTGCACCACGCCGACGCCGAGCAGCAGCCCGGCCGAGGCGCCTGCGAAGGACAGCTCGCTGATCCCGTGCACGGCGAAGGCCATGTCCCGCGACATCACGAAGACGCCGATCAGCCCGCCGACGACGCCGAGGACGGCGCCCGCGATCACGGAGTTCAGCAGCAGCGCGAGCAGCGCGCCGTAATCGGAGAAGTCGAAGATCTGCGACCAGACGTCGTCGGTCATGCGCGCTCCTCCTCGTGCTCGTGCACGTGCGAGTGGTCGGGGGCGCCGACCACGATGACGCGGCCGCGCGCGCGGATCACGTCGACCGGCGCGTCGTAGAGCTCGCTGAGCACCTCGGAGCGCAGCACCTCGTCGGGGGTGCCGATCCGGAAGCGGCCGCCGGCCAGGTAGAGCACCCGGTCGACCATCCCGAGCACCGGATTCACGTCGTGGGTGACGAAGAGCACGCCGAGGTTCCGCTCGCGCCGGTGCCGGTCGATCAGCTCGCTGACCGCGCGCTGGTGCGCGAGGTCGAGGGCGATCAGCGGCTCGTCGCAGAGCAGCAGGGCCGGGTCGCCGGCGAGCGCCTGGCCGACCCGGACGCGCTGCTGCTCGCCGCCGGAGAGGCTGCCGATCGGCGCGTCGGCGTAGTCGGTGGCGCCGACGGAGGCGAGCAGAGCGTCGACCTGCGCGCGACGCGAGCGCGACGGCAGCGGCAGGCCGAAGCGGTGGCCGTCGATGCCGAGGCCGATCAGGTCGCGGGCGCGCAGCGGGGTCCCCTCGTCGGCGAGCTTCTGCTGCGGGATGTAGCCGATGCGGCGGTTGCCGCGGTGCACGGGCTCGCCGAGGACGCGCAGCTCGCCGCTGCTGAGCGGCTGCTGGCCGAGGACCGCGCGGAGGAGGCTGGTCTTGCCGGAGCCGTTGGCGCCGAGCACCGCGACGAACTCGCCGGCCCGCACGTCGAGGTCGACGCCGCCCCAGAGCTCGCGGTCGCCGAAGCGCAGGCCGGCGCCGCGCAGCTGCAGCACGGACGCCGAAAGGCCCGCCTCCGAGGAGGCGGGCGCTGACGACGGACCGGATGGGGTCGAGGAGGGTGGCGTCACGACGAGAGGGCTCCCTCGAGGGCGTCGAGGTTGGCGGTCATCCAGGTCACGTAATCGTCGCCCTCGGGCAGCGTCTCGGTGACGCCGACGGTCGGGACGCCGGCCGACTCCGCCGCGTCGAGCACGGCCTGGGTCTGCGAGCTCTCGGTCTGCTCGTTGAAGACGAGCGCGTCGACGGTGCCGTCGGAGAAGAGGGCGAGCGTCTCCTGCAGGGTGGTCGCGGGGACGTCGGTGCCCTCCTCGACCGCCTCGCTGAACGCCTCCGGAGTCGCGTTGACCAGGCCGAGCGCGTCGGTCAGGTAGAGCGGGACGGGCTCGGTGATGGCGATCGAGCGGCCGCCGAGCGTGCCCTTCAGCTCGGCCTCGCGGTCGATCAGGGCGTCGAGGGAGCCGCCGAGGGCCTCGGCGTTCTCGGCGTAGGTCGCGGCGTTGTCCGCGTCGATCGTGGACAGCTCGTCGGCGATCGACGTGACCATCTCCCGGACGGCGGACAGGTCGTACCAGACGTGCTCGTTGTACTCGGCGTGCTCGTGGCCGGCCTCGTCGTGATCGGCGTCGGCGCCCTCGTCCTCGTGGTCGTGCTCCTCCTCGAGCCCGGCGACGACGGTGGCGGTGATCACGGGGGCGGTCGAGCCGGAGGCGTCGATCATGGTATCGACGAAGGCGTCGTAGCCGCCGCCGTTCTCGATCACGAGCGCCGCGTTCGAGAGGGCGAGCTGGTCGCGGGCCGTCGCCTCGTACTCGTGCGGGTCCTTGTCCGGGCTGTCGATGATGCTCGTGACGTCGACCATGTCGCCGCCGATGCTCCGGACCAGGTCGCCGTAGACGTCGGTCGACGCGACGACGGCGACCTTGCCCTCCGCGCCGGAGGAGCCGGTCGAGGAGGCCGTGCCGGAGCACGCCGAGAGGGCGAGCGCGGTGCTGCCGAGCAGCGCGACGAGGGCGAGGGAGCGGGTCTTCACGGGTGAGCCGATCTGGGTCTGGAGCGGGGCGGTCGGGATGCTGACACGGTAGCGACTATTGATAACGATTGTCAAAGTCACGGGCGCGCAGCCCGCCGGTCTCAGAGCAGGCCGTGCCGCCGGAACGCCGCCAGGACGCCGTCCTCGCGCACGGAGGCGGTGACCTCGTCGGCGGCGGCGAGGGCCGCGGCGGAGGCGTTCCCCATCGCGATGCCCAGGCCCGCTGCCGCCAGCATCTCGACGTCGTTCGAGCTGTCGCCGATCGCCATCGTGTCGGCCAGCGGGTGGCCGAGGCGCTCGGCCAGTCGCACCAGCGCGCTGCCCTTGTCGACGCCGCGGACGCTGACCTCGCCACCGGCGTCGCCGAGGGACGGGATCGTGCCGGTGATCACGTGGAAGCGGTCGCCGAGGCCCTCGCGGACGAGGGCGAAGGCGGTGCCGTCCTCGCCGAAGAAGGTCGCCTTGGCGATGCCCTCCGTCGGGACGGTGCCGTAGCCGCCGCCCACCCCTCCGCTCGTGAAGACATCGTCGTAGGACTGCAGCGAGTAGGCGATCCGGTGCGCCTCGAAGAAGCCGGCGATCGCCTCGACGTCCTCGGGCGCCATCGTCCGCGACTCGAGCAGGACGCCGTCGAGCTCGACGAAGCCGCCGGCCGCCGAGACGACCCCGTCGAAGCCGAGGTCGAGGACCTGCTGCGGGATCTCGGGACGCGAGCGGCCGGTCGCGACGAGGACGAGATGGCCGTTGCTCCGGGCGCCGGTGATCGCCTCGCGCACCGACGGCGCGACGACCCCCTCGTCCAGGAGCGTGCCGTCGACGTCGAGCAGGACCAGTCGGGTGCGTGTCACCCGCGGAGCCTACCGGCCGAGTCCGACGCCCCCGTCGGCCGGCCCGCGTCCCCTGATCAGCCGAGCGTGCGCGGCGCCCGCCACTCCCAGGAGCGGTCCTCGTCGCCGATCGGCCGCAGCACCCGCGCCGGCACGCCGCCCGCGACGACCAGCGGCGGCACGCTCGCCGTGACGACCGCGCCGGCCGCCACCACGGAGCCCGCGCCGATCACCACGCCGGGCAGCAGGATCGCGCCCGCGCCGATCCAGACGTCGTCCTCGATCACGACCGGCGCCGAGAACTGCGTGCCGTCGCGGCGCAGCTCCGGGTGCACGGGGTGCCCGGTGGTGCTGATCGTGACGTTCGGCGCGATCATCACCCGGTCGCCGATGACGACCTCGACGTCGTCGACGAGCGTCAGCCCGAAGTTCACGTAGACGTCCGCGCCCAGGCGGACCCGGTTGCCGTAGGCGACGTTCACCGGCGGCTCGACCCAGGCGCCCTCGCCGACCGCCTCGAACAGCTCGTGCAGCAGGCGCCGGCGCTCGTCGACCTCGCGGGGGCGGGTCGCGTTGTAGGCGTGGGCGAGCTCCTTGCCGCGGATCCGCTCCTCCTCGAGCGCCTCGAGGCCCTCGCCGGCGTCGACGTACAGCTCGTGGGCGTCCATCCGCCGGCGGACCTCGTGCTCGCGCGCGTCCATCGCGTCCCCTCTCGTCGTCACCAGCCTGGCACGGGGGCCCCGACGGCCCCGGGTGCGCGGCGATCGGAGGAGGGAGGAGGCAGGCAGGGGGGCGGGGGGCTCACGCGGCGCGAGGTCGCCCGCGCGTCAGCAGGCGCAGATCTCCCGGCGGATCCAGTCGCCGGCCTCGGCGACCGGCAGCTCGCCGTGCCGCAGCAGCCGGCTCCACTCGACCGCGCGCCCGGTGAGGCGGTCGTCCGCGGTGCCGCGGTGATCGCCGCCGGCCGTGCGCATCAGGAGGTGCGCGATCGGGCCGCCGAGGCGCAGCGTCGCGCCGGCCACCCCGGCGAAGTGCCGGGCCTGGCCGCGGGTGTCGTCGTCGTAGGGCTGGGCGAAGCCGCGGCCGCGGATCCGGTTGCTGCCGCCGGAGGCGAGGTCGATCAGCCCGAGCGGCCAGGGCCGGATTCCGGCGACCTCGCGCGCGACCGCGGCGATCAGGACGCGGGGGCGGGGCGAGGCGGCGGCGAGGGCGTCGACGCGGTCGGCGAGGGCGGAGCAGGCGTCGGAGGCGGGCACCCGCCCAGTGGAGCACAGGACGACTGGGCGGCGGCGGGGAGCAGCGGCCTTGACACCCGCGGCTCGCGCCAGCACCATCGACGGTACAACGTTAGAAACAGCGGGCGGCGATCGCCGACGATCACCCCGTCCGGCCCGGCCGGAGCCCGCCGACGCCTCGGAAGGGCCCCGAATGACCGACTCCTCCGCCACCTCCTCCCCCGCCGCCGCGACCGCGCGCGTCTTCCTCGACCCGGCCGCGGTGGTCGCCCCCGTGAATCCGCGGCTGTTCGGCTCGTTCGTCGAGCACCTGGGCCGCTGCGTCTACGACGGGATCTACGAGCCCGGGCACCCCACCGCGAACGAGGACGGCTTCCGTCTGGACGTGGTCGAGCTGGTCAAGGAGCTCGGCTCGACCACCGTCCGCTACCCGGGCGGGAACTTCGTCTCCGGCTACCGGTGGGAGGACGGCGTCGGACCGCGCGAGGACCGCCCGCGCCGCCGCGATCTGGCCTGGCACTCCCTCGAGACCAACGAGGTCGGCCTGGACGATTTCGCGAAGTGGGCGAAGCTCACCGGCAGCGAGATCATGTACGCCGTGAACCTCGGCACCCGCGGGGTCCTCGAGGCCCTGGACGTCCTCGAGTACGCGAACGGGAAGGCCGGCACGTTCCTCGCGGACCAGCGGATCGCGAACGGGTCGCCGGAGCCGCACGACATCCGCATGTGGTGCCTGGGCAACGAGATGGACGGCCCCTGGCAGGTCGGCCACATGAACGCCGACGACTACGGCAAGCTCGCCTCCCGCACCGCCAAGGCCCTCAAGATCGCCGACCCGTCCCTCGAGCTCGTGATCTGCGGGTCGTCGGGCTCGTCGATGCCGACCTTCGGCGAGTGGGAGCGGGTGGTCCTCGAGCACGCCTACGACGACGTCGAGTACGTCTCCTGCCACGCCTACTACCAGGAGTACGACGGCGACCTCGGGTCGTTCCTCGCGTCCTCGCTCGACATGGAGTACTTCATCTCCACGGTCGCGGCCACCGTCGACCACGTGAAGCACAAGCTGAAGAAGTCGAAGGACATCAAGCTGTCCTTCGACGAGTGGAACGTCTGGTACCTCCAGGAGTGGACCGAGAAGGAGAAGGCGGACGCCGAGGGTGACCAGAGCACCCGCGAGTGGGCCTACGCGCCGCGCCTGCTGGAGGACGTGTACTCGGTCGCCGACGCCGTCGTGCTCGGCAACCTCATGATCACGCTGCTGAAGAACTCGGACCGGGTCACCTCCGCGTCGCTCGCGCAGCTCGTCAACGTGATCGCGCCGATCATGACCGAGCCCGGCGGAGCCGCGTGGCGCCAGACCACGTTCTTCCCGTTCTCCACCACCGCGCGCCTCGCCTCGGGCTCGGTGCTCAAGCCGCGGATCGAGGTCGGCTCGTACTCGACCGCGCGCCACGGTGATGCACCGCTGGTCGACTCCGTCGCCACCCTCGACGACGGCCGTGCCGCGGTGTTCCTGGTGAACCGCTCGACGACGGAGGCGCTCGAGGTGACCGTCGACGTCAGCGGCCTCGGCGTCACGACCGTCGCGGAGGCCGTCGGGATCTTCGACGAGGACGTCTACGCGAAGAACACCAAGGACGACCAGAACCGCGTCGGCCTCAAGCCCGTCGACGCCGAGCTGGCGGACGGCGTGCTGACGCTGACGCTGCCCCCGGTCTCCTGGACGGCGGTGTCGCTGACGGCGTAGCGCCCGGATCGGGTGGGTCTCGATACGCGGGCCTGCGGCCCGCTACTCGACCGGAATGGAAGGCGAGCTGCGCTCCCTGTTCTTCACGGGCGCGGGCGCTCCCTGCTGATCGAGTAGCCCGCGCAGCGGGCGTATCGAGATCCCCCACCGCAGGCACTTCGGCCGCCGGGTCTCGATACGCGGGCCTGCGGCCCGCTACTCGACCGGCATGGTGCGCCGCACCTCTCGCGAGGGACGCCTGCTTTCATGCTGATCGAGTAGCCCGCGCAGCGGGCGTATCGAGATCCACCCACGTCAGCACGGAGGCCTGCAGACCGGGACTGCTGAGCACGGCGGGTCTCGATACGCCGCTCCGCGGCTACTCGACCAGCATGGTGGGGAGAGCCGCGCTCCCTGCCCTCCGCGGGCGTGGCGCAGGCCCTCCCTGCTGATCGAGCAGCCCGCACCGCGGGCGTATCGAGATCCCCCACCGCCGACGCCCTCAGCGCAGCAGCGCCTCGAGGTCCGCCGCACTGCGCCCGGCGAGCGTCGGCCAGAGCGTGCGGTCCGCGCCCGGCGCGAGCTCCGCATCGTGCGGCACCCCGACCGCGCACGCCCCGGACGCCACGGCCGCCGCGAGTCCCGTCGGCGAGTCCTCGATCGCGACACAGTGCGCGATGTCGACGCCGAGCGTCGCGGCCGCCAGCAGGTACGGCTCCGGATCCGGCTTGCCGCGCGACACGTCGTCGCCGGTGACGAGCGCGGCGAGCGGCACCTCCGCCGCCAGCGCATCGACGACGACCTGCGCCATCACGCGTGACGACGTGGTCACGATCGCCTGCCGCACCCCCGCCCGGTGCACGTCGCGCAGCAGCTCGCGCGCCCCCGGCCGCCACACCAGCCCGCGGTGCATCTCCGCGAGCACGTCGCGCTCGAGCACCGCCTCCACCTCGGCGTCCGGCAGCTCGACACCGGCGGCCTGCAGCGCCCGCACCGTCTGCTCCATCGTGCTGCCGATCAGCGCGAGCGCGTCGGCACGCGTCCACCCGCGGCCGAAGCGCCCGGCGAGCACCTCCTGCGCCCGCACCCACGCGGGCTCCGAGTCGACGATCGTGCCGTCCATGTCCCAGAGCACCGCCTCCAGGCCGGTCGCACCCTCCGGGCCGGGCACTGCCTCGAGCCCGGTCACGACGCGGCCCCCGCCGTGCGGCGCCGACCGAGGACCCCGGCGAGCAGCACCGCCACGACCCCCGCGATCGGCACCACCAGGAGCCCCACCCGCAGCCCCGCGCCGTCGGCGACCAGCCCGACGATCGGCGGCGAGAGCAGGAAGCCGAGCCGCATCAGCCACGAGACGATCGTGACTCCGGTGCCCGCGCGCAGCCCCCGGATCTCGTCGGCCTCGTGCATCGCCGCGGGGACCGTCGTCGCGAGTCCGAAGCCGGCGGCCGCGAATCCGGCGATCGTGCCCGGAACGGACGGGAACGCCAGCGCCGCCCCCATCCCGAGCGCCGCGATCGCCCCGCCGACCCGGAGCACGCTGCGCTGACCGAAGCGGTCGACCAGCCGGTCGCCGAGGATGCGCCCGACGAACTGCGCGCCGACCAGCGCGACGAAGCCGTACGCCGCCACCGCCGCGGTCGCCCCGAGCGAGCCGCCCAAGTAGACGGCGGCCCAGGTCGACGCCGCGTCCTCGACGAGGGTGCCCGCGATCGCCACCGCGACCAGGGCCGCGAGCAGCAGCACCACCCGCGGGCGGACGCGAGCCCGCACGACCGGCGCGGCCCCCGGCTCGGCCGCGGTCTCGTCGTCGCGGCCTCGCAGGAGGAAGCGCAGCGCGGTCAGCGCGACCGCCGCGAAGAGCACCCCCGAGATGCTCAGGTGCATGGCGCGGGGCAGGCCGAGCGCGATCGCCCCGGCCGCCATCGAGCCGCCGAGGACCGCGCCGATCGACCAGATCGCATGGAAGGAGTTGATGATCGAGCGCCCGTAGCGGCGCTGGACCCGCAGACCGTGGCTGTTCTGCGCGACGTCGGTGATCGCATCGGTCGCGCCGGCGAAGGCGAGAGCCCCGGCGAAGACCAGCAGCGACGGCGAGAAGCCGGCCAGCACCGTCCCGATCGCGGTGAGGATCGTGCCGAGCACCGCGGCGCGGCCGCTGCCGAGCCGCCGGATCACGACGGCCGCGGCGAGCCCGGCGACGACCGCGCCGGCCGGGAACGCGGCGATCGCGACTCCGTAGGCCGCGTTGTCGAGCGCCAGGTCGGCCTTGATCTCGGGGAAGCGCGGGACGAGGTTGGCGAAGAGCGCGCCGTTGGTGAGGAAGAGCGCGGCGACGGCGGTGCGAGCGCGGCGCGACTCGGTGGACGGCGGCGCGAGGGCGGTGGACATGCGTACGACCGTACACGCAGTGTGTACGATCGTGCACATGGACAGCACCGACCACGTCGCCGCCGAGCATGTCGCCGACGAGCATGTCGCCGCCGACCACTTCGCCGGCGACGAGCGCAGCAACCGCGAGCGGATGCTCGCCGGCGACCTCTACATCGCCGACGACCCGGAGAGCACGCGCCTCGCGCAGCGCGCCGCACGGCTCGCCGACGCCTACCACCGCGCCGCGCTCGCCGACGAGGCGGCTGCCCGCCCGCTGCTCGAGGAGCTGCTCGGCTCGCTCGGCGAGGACGCGTTCGTGAAGCCGCCGCTGTTCGTCGACTACGGCGAGAACATCACGATCGGCCCGCGCACCTTCGTCAACTACCACCTCACCGCGCTCGACGTCGCGGCGATCACCATCGGCGCCGACTGCCAGATCGGCCCGAACGTGCAGCTGCTCACGCCGACGCACCCGGTCGAGCCCGGTCCGCGCCGCGACAAGCTCGAGGCCGCCCGGCCCATCACGATCGGCGACAACGTCTGGCTCGGCGGCGGGGTGATCGTCTGTCCCGGGGTGAGCATCGGCGACGACAGCGTGGTCGGAGCGGGCGCCGTGGTCACCCGCGACATCCCGGCCGGCGTCGTCGCCGTCGGCACTCCGGCCCGCGTGATCCGGAGCGTCACCGAGTGACCGAGACCGCTGAGAGCGCACCCGCGCCGCGCGCACCGCGCCGCACCGACCCGCACCGGCGCGACCGCATCATCGACGCCTGCCTCGACGTGATCGCGGAGGAGGGGGTCGCCGGCACCTCGCACCGCCGCGTGGCCGCGGCCGCCGACGTGCCGCTCGGCTCGATGAGCTACCACTTCGCCGGGATGGACGAGCTGCTGCACGAGGCGTTCACCCGCTTCGCCGACTCCGTCGCCGAGCAGACCCTGCGGCGGATGACCGATGCCCGCACCCCCGACGAAGCGCGCGAGGCCGTCGTCGACGTCGTCCTGCACGACATCTTCGGCAGCCGGCGCGAGCTCGTGATCACCCACGAGCTCTACACCCTCGCCGCCCGGCGTCCGGAGTACCGCAGCATCACGCACAGCTGGATGGCCCGCTCCCGCGCCGCCCTCGAGCGCCACGTCGACCCGACCACCGCCCGCATGCTCGACGCCCTGATGGAGGGCCTCACCATCCACCGCGCCCTCGACGAGGAACCGGCCGACGACGCCGTCGTCCGCGAGGCCGTCCGCCGCATCCTCGGCTGACCCGCCCCTCCCCTCCCCCTCCGCGAGATGCCACTTGTGCACGCTTCTCACGGCGTGTCGCGTGCACAAGTGGCATCTCGCGGAGGGGTCAGGCGGGGGTGGCAGGGTGGAGGGATGGCTTCTCCTCAGGACTTCGACCTCGACGAGCTGCGGGGGCGCGTGCTGGAGGAACGCGGCGGGGAGGTGGACGACAGCATCCCGGAGCTCGCGGCGGCCGACCCGGAGCTGTGCGGGATCGCGCTCGCGCTGCCGGACGGCACCGTGCGCTCGAGCGCGCAGGCGGACGTGCCGTTCAGCATCCAGTCGGCGGTCAAGCCGTTCCTCTTCGCACTCGCGCTGCTCGACACCGACGGCGACGCGCTCGACCGCGTCGGCATCGAGCCGACCGGCGAGGCCTTCGACGCCCTGAAGCTCGAGAGCGGCACCGGCCGCCCGCCGAACCCGATGGTCAACGCGGGCGCCCTGCTGACCGCCGCACTCGTCGACGGCGGCGATGCGGAGGGCCGCGGCGAGCGCATCCTCCGCGGCCTCTCCGCCTTCGCCGGCCGCTCGCTGGAGGTCGACGAGAGCGTCGCCTCGAACGAGCACCTGCTCGGCGACCGCAACCACGCCCTCGCGCACCTCATGCGCGCCGAGGGCACCCTGCGGCGCAGTGCCGACGACGCCGTCGCCGCCTACGCCCGCGCCTGCGCCGTGCTCGTCGACGCGGAGGCCCTCGCGGTGATGGGCGCGACCCTCGCCCTCGGCGGCGTGAATCCCGTGACCGGCGAGCGCGTCGTGCCGGCCCTCGTCGCCCGCGACGTCGTCTCGGTGATGGCGACCTGCGGCGTCTACGACGGCTCCGGCCGCTGGATGCGCGCCGTCGGCGTCCCCGCCAAGTCGAGCGTCTCCGGCGCGATCGTCCTCTCTGCTCCCGGCCGCCTCGGTGCCGCCATCGTCAGCCCGCCCCTCGACTCCCAGGGCACCAGCGTCCGCGGCGCCGCCGCCAGCACCCTCCTGTCCGCCGCCCTCGCCCTGCACTCCTTCGACCCGCCCCCGCGCTGATGCTGATGCTGATCGAGTAGCGCCCGGAGGGCGCATATCGAGATCCCCCCCACGGAGCACGCGGGTCTCGATACGCCGCTCCGCGGCTACTCGACCAGCATGGTTGGGCCACTCCGCGGCTACTCGACCAGCATGGATGGGCCGCTCCGCGAGAGCCGCGACCGCGAAGCGGAGCCCACCAGTCCGAGCCCGCCACTCCCGGCGCAAGGCCGAGGTCACCGGCGAATCGCGTGCCAGCGATTCGTCGTACCGGTACGCGAGACGCTCTGCGGAACGCGACCACCCACCCGAGCCGACCGCGGAGCGGATGACGACGAAGGAGGAATCCGCTCGAACCAGCACCGCGGCGAATCGCGTGCCAGCGATTCGTCGTACCGGTCCGCAAGACGCTCTGCGGAACGCGACCACCCACCCGAGCCGACCGCGGAGCGGATGACGACGAAGGAGGAATCCGCTCAATCGAGCAACAGCGCCGGCTCCTCCAGCACGCTCGCGACGTCGGCGACGAAGCGGCTGACGACGTCGCCGTCGACGACGCGGTGGTCGAAGGAGCCGCCGACGGTGGTGACGAAGCGGGGGCGGACCTCGCCGTCGACGACCCAGGGCTTCTGCTTGATGGTGCCGAGGGCGATGATCGCGACCTCGCCGGGGTTGAGGATCGGTGTGCCGGTGTCCATGCCGAACACGCCGATGTTGGTGATGGTGATGGTGCCGTTCTGCATGTCGGCGGCGGAGGTCTTGCCGTCGCGGGCGTCGAGGGTGAGCTTCTCGAGGGCCTGGGCGAGCTCGAGGAGGCTCATCGACTGCGCGTCCTTGACGTTGGGCACGAGCAGGCCGCGCGGGGTGGCCGCGGCGATGCCGAGGTTGACGTAGTGGCGGACGAGGATGTCCGTGTCGGTCCAGGCGGAGTTGACCGTCGGGTTCCGCCGCACCGCCCAGATGATGGCCTTGGCCATGATCAGCAGCGGCGAGACCTTGACGCCGGCGAAGTCGGGCGAGTTCTTCAGGCGCTTGACGAACTCCATCGTGCGGGTCGCGTCGACGTCCACGAAGACGCTGACGTGCGGCGCGGTGAAGGCGCTGCGCGACATCGCCGAGGCGATGGCCTTGCGGACGCCGCGGACGGGGATGCGGTCCTCGCGGGAGTCGCCCCAGGCGGGGGTCTGGATGTTGCGGAAGACGCTGGCCTGGGAGGCGTGGCGGATGACGTCGTCGCGGGTGACCTCGCCGGCGAGGCCGGTGGCCTGCACCTCGAGCAGGTCGACGTCGAGGTCCTTGGCGAGCTTGCGGATCGGCGGCTTCGCGATGACGGGCAGCGCCGACGAGGCGGGCACCGAGGTCGGTCGCGGCGGCGACGCCGGGCGGGCCGGCTTCTCCGGAGCGGCGCCCGCGGCGGGACGGCGACGGCGGGTGGCAACGTGGCCGCCGGCGGTGCCGTAGCCGACCAGCGCGGCGCCGGAGCCCTCGCCGGGCTCGGTGGTCGAGGGAGCGGGCGGGGCTGCGGGCGGCGCGGCCTGCGCGGGCATCGCCGGGATCTCGGAGCCTGCCGAGCCCGCGCCCTGCACGGTGATGATCGGCGTGCCGACGTCGACCGTCTGGCCCTCGTCGACGAGCACGTCGACGACGGTGCCGCTGAACGGCGAGGGCAGCTCGACGAGCGACTTGGCGGTCTCGATCTCGACGAGGACCTGGTTGACGCTCACCTCGTCGCCGACCTTGACCCGCCAGGAGACGATCTCGGCCTCGGTGAGGCCCTCGCCGACGTCGGGGAGGAGGAAGTGCTCTGTCATCGTCGGGACTCCTGGCTGTGCCGGTTCTGCATGAGGGAAGGGGGCGCGTCGGGACGCCGGGGCGTCGGCCGGTGCGTCAGTACGCGAGCGAGCGGTCGACGGCCTCGAGCACGCGGTCGACGTCGGGGAGGAAGAGCTTCTCGACCTTGGCGGGCGGGAAGGGCGTGTCGAAGCCCGCGACGCGGAGCACCGGCGCCTCGAGCGAGTAGAACGCCTTCTCGGTGACGGTCGCGGCGATCTCGGAGCCGAGGCTCACGTTCGCGGACGCCTCCTGGGCGACCACGAGCCGACCGGTCTTGCGGACCGAGGCGAGCAGCGGCTCCCAGTCGATCGGCGAGAGCGAGCGCAGGTCGACGACCTCGACGCTGGTCCCCTCCTCGCCGGCGAGCTCGGCGGCCTGGAGCAGCACGGAGACCATCGGCCCCCAGCCCACGACCGTGACCTCGTCGCCCTGGCGCACGACGCGGGTCGCGTGCAGCGGGGCGGCGGAGGCGCGGAGGTCGACGTCGCCCTTGGGCCAGTAGCGGCTCTTGGGCTCGAAGAACATCACCGGGTCGTCCGAGGCGATGGCCTCCTGGATCATCCAGTAGGCGTCGTTCGGGGTCGACGGGCTGACCGCGCGGAGGCCCGCGGTGTGCGCGAAGTAGGCCTCGTTGCTCTCCTGGTGGTGCTCCACCGCTCCGATGTGCCCGCCGTAGGGCACGCGGATGACGACGGGCATCGTGAGCGAGCCCTCGTGCCGGTTGGTCATCTTCGCGAGCTGCGAGGTGATCTGGTCGAAGGCCGGGTAGATGAAGCCGTCGAACTGGATTTCGCAGACCGGGCGGAAGCCGCGCATCGCGAGGCCGATCGCGGTGCCGACGATACCGGACTCGGCGAGCGGGGTGTCGAGCACGCGCTGCGGCCCGAACTCGGCGTGCAGGCCCTCGGTGATGCGGAAGACGCCGCCGAGGGGGCCGATGTCCTCGCCCATCAGCAGGACGCGGTCGTTCTCGGTCATGGCGCGGCGGAGCCCGGCGTTCAGCGCCTTCGCCATCGACATGGACTCCAGCTGCGTGTCGCTCAGCGGCGGCTGGACGGTGGTGCTCGTGTCGATCGTCATCGCGGGTCGCCTCCCAGCGCGTCCTCGTAGCCCTGGAGCCACGCCTTCTGCTCCGCCACCTGCTGGTGCGGCTCCGAGTACACGTGGTCGAACATCACGTCGACGGGCGGCGCCTCGAGCGCGAGCAGGCGCTGCCGGATGTCGGCGGCGAAGTCCTTCGCCTCCTCGTCCACCTCGTCGAAGAACGACTGCGGGGCGCCGAGACCGCGCAGGTAGGCGGCGAAGCGGGTGATCGGGTCCTTCGCGACCCACGAGGCGAGCTCGTCGTCGGTCCGGTACTTCGTGGGGTCGTCGCTCGAGGTGTGCGCGCCGATGCGATAAGTGAGCGCCTCGATGAACTGGGGGCCGCCGCCGGAGCGGGCGTCGGCGAGGTGCTTCGCGGTGACGGCGTAGCTGGCGAGCACGTCGTTGCCGTCGATCTGCACGCCCGGGATTCCGAAGCCGGAGGAGCGGAGGTACAGCGGGCTGCGCGACTGAGTGGCGACGGGCACGGAGATCGCGTAGTGGTTGTTCTGCAGGAAGAACACCTCGGGCGTCTGGTAGCTCGCGGCGAAGACCATGGCCTCGCTGACGTCGCCCTGGCTGGAGGCGCCGTCGCCGAAGTAGACGATGACCGCCGCGTCCTTCTCGGGGTCGCCCGTGCCGGTCGCGCCGTCGAAGGTGAGGCCCATCGCGTAGCCGGTCGCGTGCAGGGCCTGCGAGCCGAGGACCAGCGTGTAGAGGTGGAAGTTGCCGTGCGCGGGGTCGGCCGGGTCCCAGCCGCCGTGCGTCACACCGCGCAGCAGCGCGAGGACGCGGAGCAGGTCGACGCCGCGGACCTTGGCGACGACGTGCTCGCGGTAGGAGGGGAAGACGTGGTCCTGCGGACGCAGCGCGAACGCGGAGCCGACCTGCGCCGCCTCCTGCCCGTGACTCGGCACCCAGAGACCGAGCTGCCCCTGACGCTGCAGGTTCGCCGCCTCGATGTCGAACCGGCGGACGACCGCCATCTCGCGGTAGAAGGAGCGGTGCTGCGCCTCGTCGATCCCGTCGAGGAGGGGGGCGTACTGCTCGGCCGCGGGGGTCGGTGCGAACCGGCCGTCCGCGGTGAGGAACTGGACCGTCGGCGTCTCGCTGGTGGCTGCCACCCGACTAACCTATCCGCCTCGCGGGATGCCCCTTCGGGAGGGTCCCGACAATCTCCGCCGCTGCCGTGAGGAGCTTGTCGACAGAACTCGCCTCGCCGACGGACACCCGGATGCCCTCGGGCGGGAAGGCGCGGACGACCACGCCGGCCCGCTCGAAGACCGCCGCGGCCGCCTCCGTCTGCTCGCGGGTGTCGAACCAGAGGAAGTTGGCCTCGGACTCGGGGATGGTCCAGCCCTGGTCGAGCAGCGCCTGCCAGAGGTGGTCGCGGAGCTGGGCGATGCGGCCGACGCGCTCGAGCAGCTCCTCGCGGTGCTCGAGCGAGGCGACCGCCGCGGTCTCCGCGAAGCGGGTGACCGAGAGGGGGATGGCGGTCGAGCGGGCGGCGTCGAGGATCCGCGGGTGCCCGATCGCGTAGCCGACGCGCAGCCCCGCCAGTCCGTAGGCCTTGGAGAAGGTGCGGGCGACGACGAGGTTGGGGTGGCGGCCGAGGAGGGTCGCGCCGTCCACCGCGCGCTCGTCGCCGACGAACTCGGCGTAGGCCTCGTCGAGCAGGACGAGGACGTCGGCCGGCACCTTCTCGAGGAAGGCCGCCACGTCGTCCGCGGTGGCGACGGTCCCGGTGGGGTTGTTGGGGCTGCAGACGATCACCAGACGGGTGCGCTCGGTGATCGCCTGGGCCATCGCGTCGAGGTCGTGCGTGTCGTCGGCGCGCAGGGGGATGCGCACGCCGGTGGCGCCGGCGGTGGTGATGAGGGAGGGGTAGGCCTCGAAGGAGCGCCAGGCGTGCACGACCTCGTCGCCCGGTCCCGCGGCGGCGGTGATCAGCTGGGCGATGACGGCGACGGAGCCCGCTCCGACGATGACCTCGTCGATCCCGACGCCGTAGCTCTCGGCGAGCGCCGTCCGGAGCGCCGTGGCCGCGGCGTCCGGGTAGCGGTTGAAGTCGGTGATCGCCTGCACCCGCTCGAGCACCGAGGGCAGCGGATCGAACGGGTTCTCGTTGGAGGAGAGCTTGAACGCGTCCGCGGAGGCGGCGCGGCCCTGGCGGTAGGCCGGCAGAGCGAGGATCTCGGGGCGGAGGCGGACGGGTGGCTCCTGCTGGTCGGTCACCCGGACCATGCTATTCGGGCGGCGGCCGGGCGAGCCGCGCGAGGCACCCTTCCCCGCCGCCGGTGCGCCCGGGTGGAGGCGGGCTGCGCCAGAGTGGAGGCATGCGCAGACTCCTCCTCGGCCTCGCCACCAACGCCGTCGCCCTCTGGCTGACCACGCTCGTCGTCGCGGGCGTCCGCGTCGATCCGTACGAGCAGGGGCCGACCGCCGCGGTGCTCACGTACCTCCTCGTCGCAGTGATCTTCGGCGTCGTCAACTCCGTGGTCGGCGGGGTGGTCCGCGTCGTGGCCTTCCCGCTGTACGTGCTGACGCTCGGTCTCGTGTCCTTCATGGTGAACGGCCTGCTCCTGCTGCTGACGGCCTGGATCAGCGGCCTCTTCGGCTTCGGCCTGGTCGTGGACGGCTTCTGGTGGGGCGTCCTCGGCGCCCTGGTGCTCGCGATCGTCAACTGGTTCATCGGGCTGCTCCTGCGCCCCTTCGCTCGCGACCGCCGCCGGGACTGACCGGCACGGTCGTCAGCCGGGCGGCGACGCGCGAGTCCGGCGCTCCCCGCCAGAGCGGGAACAGAGCGGCCCCGGTCGCCGCGAGCCGGGGGTCGGCCGCCGCATCGAGGGCGTGCCCGGTCGCGACGTAGGCGTCGAGGGCGTGCGCGGGCACCGGAGTGTCCCGCGGGATCCCCGCCGGGGAGTCGCGCTCGACCAGCACGACCCCCGGCTCCTCCGCCGCCGTCCGGCTGAAGCCGCTGAGCGCCGGCACCAAATCGTCGGAGTGCTCGATCGAGAGCGAGCGCGTCCCCTCCGGCAGGTCCAGCCCGCGCACCGGACTGCCGAAGGTGACGACGTCGTGCACGTCGTAGCGCCCCGACTGCGCCACCCGGAGGGCGACCAGCCCGCCCTGCGAGTGCGCGGCCATCGTGACGGGGGCCCCGGCGGAGATCCCGGCCGCCGCCATCGCCGCGAGCGCTCCCTCGACGGAGGCGGCGCGCCCGCCCGCCATCGCCTGCAGGTTCGACGGAGCCCCGAAGGCCTGCTCCGGGTCGGCGCTCCAATCGGTGGTGCCGGAGAGCGTGACGAGCCACTCCCCTCCGTAGCGCTCGATCACCACCTGCGGACCGTCGGGATCGCTCGGCGGGATCCGCGCCGCGAGCTCCCCCCAGCCCGCCGGCGCGGCGAGCGGGTCCACCGGCGGCGGCACCCGCTCCACCCGCAGCTCCCGCTCACCCGGCGCCGGCAGCACGCCGAACACCGTCCCCAGGATGACGAGCGCCCCCGCCGCCGACTGCACCCCGTTCCCGATCACCTGCTCGGACGTCGGTCGCCCCACCGCGTCGGCCAGCGGCGGAGGGAGCAGCAGCACCCCGATCTCGGTGCCGAGGCCGATCGAGGAGATCACCCCGCGCAGACCCTCGATCAGGAGAGGGTCGCCCAGCAGCGCCCGGACGAGGTCCTCCCCCTCCTCCTTCAGGTCGGCCTCGGCACCCTCGTCCCCCGCGAGGGCTCGCGCCGCCGCCGAGACCGACCCGAACGCCGCGTCGGCCACCGCCCGGACCAGCACCGCGGCGTCCTCGACGGCGCCGGGAAGCCGCCGCGCGAGGGACTCGCCCGCACGCCGCTCGAAGAGCGCGACGGCGGTCTGCGGCCCGAGGATCCCCGGCGTCCCCGGCACCGCGTCCTCCTCCGCCCGCTCGTACTCCGCCGCCGCCGCGGCGAGCGCCTCCCGGAGCGCCACCGCGTCGGCCTCGAGCAGGCGGAGCCGATCGCCGAGCGCCGCCGGCTCACCCGCCCGGGCCGGCGCCGCGAGCATCACCGCGGGGACGAGCCCGTCGCCGAGCACCGCGCACTCGGCCAGCCCCGCCGCGAGCCCCTCGAGCGTCCGCCGGCGCTCGTCGAGCTCGGCCGTCTCCACCCGCACCGGGGACGGCGCCCTCATCCGCCCGCCCCCACTGCCAGCCCGCGCGCCGCCGCCTCCGCCGTCGCGAGCCCGGCCAGCAGCTCGGCCGCCCGCTCGGCGTACTCCCGCGCCGCCGCCCCCTCCCAGTCGGCGTCGGGCAGGAGTCCGCCCGCCTCCCCGCGCAGCACCCCGATCCGCTCGGCGAGCGCCGCCACCGCCGCGCTCGGCCACGGCGCCGCCGCGCCCGTCGCTCCCCCTGCAGCCGCCTCGAGGCTCATCCGCCACCTCCCTTCTCTCTCGATGCCCGCGGCCAGCCTCGGGCACCGCGGTCGGCCACGGGCGGGCGCTCCCCGGAACGGTGGAGAGGTCGAGAATCCGCCCGCTGTGGAGGACCGCCGGTGCGCCATGATGGGCGGGTGACCCCCTCTTCCGCGCCGTCGGCGTTCGCCGTGTGCTTCGTCTGCACCGGCAACATCTGCCGGTCGCCGATGGCGGAGGTGGTGCTGCGCTCCCTCGCCGAGCAGGCAGGGCTCGGCTCGGTCATCACGATCACCTCCGCCGGCACCGGCGAGTGGCATCTCGGCGAGCACGCCGACCACCGTGCCCTCGAGGCGCTCGATCGCCGCGGACTCGACGGCGCTCCGCACCGCGCGCGGCTCTTCGACCCCGCGCTCTTCGAGGAGTTCGACCTCGTCGTCGCCCTCGATCACGGCCACGAGCGGGCGCTGCGCTCCTGGGCGCGCACCGACGTCGACCGGCAGAAGATCCGGCGCCTGCTCGCCTTCGAGCCGGGCCTCTCGGCGCAGGGCGACGTCCCCGACCCCTACTATTCCGATGCGGCGGCGTTCGACTCGGTGCTCGCGCTGATCGAGCGCGCGTGCCGGGCGCTCTTCGCCCAGATCGAACCGGGACTGCGCGGCAACCGCACGGTCCGCACCGACTCGCGCTCGAGCCTCCAGACCGCGCGGGACCCCCGAGAACCGGAAGGCACCACCGCATGACCTCGCTCCCTCCCCAGCCGCTCAGCCCGCTCGACGGCCGCTACAGCGCCGCCGTCTCCGCCCTCGGCGAGCACCTGTCGGAGGCCGGGCTGAACCGAGCGCGCGTGCACGTGGAGGTGGAGTGGCTGCTCGCCCTCACCGACCGCCGCCTCTTCGGCTCCGAGCCGGTCGAGGCCGCCGACGCCGAGGAGCTCCGCCGCCGCGCCCGCGACTTCGGCCAGCCCGAGATCGACCGCCTGGCCGAGCTCGAGGCCGTCACCCGCCACGACGTGAAGGCGGTCGAATACCTGGTGCGCCAGTGGCTGGCCGAGCTGGGCCTGGATCGCATCGCCGAGCTCACCCACTTCGCCGCGACCAGCGAGGACATCAACAACCTCTCCTACGCGCTCGTCGTCCGCCGGGCCGTCGAGGACGTCTGGCTGCCGAAGCTGCGCTCGGTCGTCGCCTCCCTGCGCGAGCTCGCCGTGCGCTACCGCGACGAGTCGATGCTCAGCCGCACCCACGGCCAGCCCGCGACGCCGACGACGATGGGCAAGGAGTTCGCCGTCTACGCCTTCCGCCTCGAGCGGGTCGTCGTGCAGCTCGAGGCCACCGAGTACCTCGGCAAGTTCAGCGGAGCGACCGGCACCTTCGCGGCGCACCTCGCGGCGGATCCGGACACCGACTGGGCGGCCCTCGCGGCGGAGTTCGTCGGCTCCCTCGGCCTCGTCTTCAACCCGCTGACCACCCAGATCGAGTCGCACGACTGGCAGGCCGAGCTCTACGGCAAGGCCGCGCACGCGAACCGGATCCTGCACAACATCTGCACCGACGTCTGGACCTACATCTCGCTCGGCTACTTCCGGCAGATCCCGCAGGCCGGCGCGACCGGCTCGTCGACGATGCCGCACAAGATCAACCCGATCCGGTTCGAGAACGCCGAGGCGAACCTCGAGCTCTCCAGCGCGCTGCTCGACTCGCTCGCGCAGACCCTGGTCACCTCGCGGCTGCAGCGCGACCTCACCGACTCGACGACCCAGCGCAACATCGGCGTCGCGTTCGGCCACTCGCTGCTCGCGCTCGACAACATCGCACGCGGGCTGCTCGAGATCGACCTCGACCCGCGCGCCCTCGCCGCCGACCTCGACACCAACTGGGAGGTGCTCGCGGAGGCGATCCAGACCGTCATCCGCGCCGAGGTCGTCGCGGGACGCTCCTCGATCACGGACCCGTACGCGATGCTCAAGGACCTCACCCGCGGCAAGCGCCTCGGCGCCGAGGACCTCGCGGTCTTCGTCGACGGCCTCGACATCGGCGCTGCCGCGAAGGCCCGTCTGCTCGCGCTGACGCCCGCCGGCTACACCGGGCTGGCCTCGGAGCTGGTCGACCGCCTGAGCTGAGACGCCGTCGAGCTCGCCTGCGGGGGAGCTCGACGGAGACGGCCCCCGGCGCGGATGTCGGGGGTCCTGCCTAGGGTCGGAGCATGTCCCCCGATGCGGTCCCCCCGGACTGCGCCCTCGACGGCTGCCGCACGGCCGCCGAGCCGGGCGCGCCGGTGGCGCTCTGCAGCGCGCACCTCGGGCTCGCGCACGACTGGGTGGCGCGCGAGGACGGCGTCGTCGACGCCCTCCCCTCGCCGTGCCTCGTCTGCGGCTCGCGGCTGGGCGTCCGGCACCCGTCGGGCTGGCTCTGCGCGGCCTGCGAGTGGCGGCTCGGCGACGCGCCCGACGGCGAGCTGCCGCCACCGCGGGTCGAGGTCGTCTACTACATCCGCTTCGCCGGGCGGATCAAGATCGGCACCAGCGGCAACCCTCGGCAGCGCCTGCACCGGCTGCGGCACGAGGAGCTGCTCGCCTTCGAGCGCGGCGGGCGGACGCTGGAGCAGCACCGCCACGCGCAGTTCGCCGTCGAGCGGCTGGAGCGGACGGAGTGGTTCACCCGCAGCGCCGCGCTCGACCGGCACGTCGAGGCGGTGCGGGCGGGCGAGCCCGACCCGTGGGCCCTGTACCGACGCTGGTGCAGCGAGGCGCTCGCACTGCGGACCTGAGCCGCCGCGGGGTCGCGCGGCGGGCCGGCACGCCCCTCCGACCGGTCAGCGGGTCCAGGCGCCCGGTCAGGGCGACCAGGCGCCCGGTCAGCGTGTCCAGGCGTCGACGAGCAGCGACCCGCGGATCTCGCGCAGCTCGTCGAGCAGCCGGTCCACGAGCCCCGCCGAGACGCCCGACGCGAGGACGTCGTGCGGCCCGAGCGGAGGCAGGCGCCCGGTCCGCACCCGCACCACCTCCCAGCCGACGGCCCGCAGCGCGCGGTCCTTCCGCCGGTCCGCCTCCTCGCGATGCCCCACGTGCTCGAGCCCGTGCCGCCCCGTGGAGTCGTACTCGATCGCCACCCGCAGCTCGCTCAGCACGATGTCCGGCCACGCCTCCAGGTGCTCGAAGAACGGCCGACCAAGCCGCACCGCCGTGAACCCCGGCTCGAACTCGAGCCGCTCGGCGAGCAGCGTGCGGAGCCGCGCCTCGACCGCCGACGCGGGCGGAGGCGCGCAGGCGCTGACGAAGGGCTCTCCCGGCGGGAGCTGCGGGGTCTTCGAGCAGATCCGCGGCGGGCGCGATCTCGTCGGCGTGCGGGCGGGACGGGGTGACCGAGCAGCAGCGGACTCGGGGACCGGGGCCGACGGGCGCTCGATCACCGGCTCCACCGCGGGCCGCGGCGTCCGGGGCTTCGCGAGCGCCGCGCAGTCGGGGCACCAGGACGAGCGCCGCCGCTCCCGGCCCGGACGGTGCCGCTGCTCCTCGGGAGTCGCGACGAACACGTGTCCCGCGTCGCACAGCCAGCACAGATAGACGTCGGCCGCCGGGGGGATCTGGCTGAGGACGATCCCCCCGTTGTACTCGGGCCGGTACTGGAGCACGAGCACCGGGAACGACGCCCACGCCTCCCGGTACGTCCCCACCGGATACGGGACGTCGACCCCTCGCGAGAACCGCCGCCGCTCCCACCACCGCCCGATCGCCTCCGCCACCCCCGCACGCTAACCCGGACCACCGACGCCGCGGCGTTCATCCCGATCGAGGAGCCCGCGGAGCGGGCGTCTCGAAGGGGATCGGCGGGAGAGGGGGAGCCTGCAGCCCGCCGTGCTGAGGACGGTGGGTCTCGATACGCCCCTGCGGGGCTACTCGACCGACATGCAGGACCAGCAGGGCGCGTGTGGCTACTCCTGCGGCGAGGGGCGGCGGCGGCGGGCGAGGAGGGCGGCGGCGAGACCGAGGACGAGGGCGGCCAGGCCGCCGGCGAACCACGGGCCGGGGTCACCTCCGGTGTCGGCCAGCGTCGGAACGACCGGCGCGGGTGAGACGACGGTCGTCTCGCCCGGTGCGCCGCACTCCCCGCGATGGACGACCGTCCCGTCCGCCGTGGCGAGCGTCTCGACCCAGTAGTAGCTGCCGGGCTCGGTGAACCGGGTCTCACCGGACCAGTAGGAGACGTCCTCGTTCAGGCCGGGCGTCGTGGCGACGGGGCTGCCCGACCCGTCGAAGACGCGGTTCGCCGGCGTGCACGTGTCCTGCTCGCCGCTCCTCATGAACGCCTCGAACGTGATCACCGCGCCGGCCGGGACCCGGCCGTTCACGACGGCCTCGTCCCGCACCGGGTCGCCCACCTGTACTGCCGGAGTGGCCTTGGTGTGGACGTCGGGAGTGTGCACGGTGGTCGTCTCGCCGGGCGCTCCGCACGCACCCTGGGCGAGGATCCTCCCGTCGTAGGAGTGCAGCTCCTCCACCCAGTGCACGGCGCCCGCGGTGGTGAAGACGACCGGGGGCGAGGTGTAGGTGCCCGCCTTCTCGACGACGACCGGGGTGCCGGTCGTGTCCGCCACCAGCGTGGACGCGTCGCAGACCGGCGGCACGCTGTCAGCGGCGGACCTCGTGCCGGCGGCCGCCCGGTAGGCCTTCCACACCAGGTAGGCGCCCTTCGGCGTCTCCCCGGTGACGATCGCGTCGTCGGTCGCACCGTCGTGCACCGCGCTGTCGGCCTGCGCCTTCGACGTCACGTCGGGCACGGTCACCTTCGTGGTCTCCCCCGGCACTCCGCACTCACCGCGGTGCAGGACGCGGCCGTCCTTCGTCCGCAGCGTCTCCACCCAGTGATGGACGCCGGGCTCCGTGAAGCGGACCTCACTCGACCAGTACGACCTCTTCTCGTTCCGCCCCGCGGCGACCGCGACGGGTGACGTCGAGCCGTCGTAGACCCGGGACTCGACGGTGCAGGAGGCCCGGTCGCCGGTCTGCCGGTACGCCTCGAAGGTGATCACGGCGCCCTCCGGCACCTCGCCGTCGACGACCGCCTCGTCCTTCGCGGTGTCCGACAGCGGCACGGAGGGCGTCGCCTTCGTGCGGACCTGCGGGGTCGTCACGCGCACGACCTCGCCCTTCGTGTTCCACCCGTCCGCCCAGCCCGTCGTGAAGAGCGTCTCGGGGGCGGACCAGACCCAGACGATGTGGCCGGCCGAGTCCGCCGGCGCGGTCGCCGCCTCCGAGGTGAAGGTGCCGGGTCCCTCGACGACGATGCTCGAGGTCGTCAGGACCGTGGCGTTCTCCGGCCTCGTCGCCGGGACCGTTCCGGTGCCGGGCACCCAGTAGGCGGTTCCCGTGAAGGTGACGGGGACGCTCCTGCCGTCCTTCTTCAGCCAGGCTCCGGTGTCCTTCACCGTGAGGGTGTCCGTGGAGGTCGCGGAGACGGGGATCTCCTCGTCGGTGACCTGCGTCTCCGCCGCGACCGTCGTCGGCGAGAGGTGCGTCTCCGCGACCAGCCCGAACCTGTCCGACCAGGTGTAGCCGTCGGGGAGGAACGGCTTCACCCGGTCCGGCTGCGACGCCTCCTCGACGCGCCAGACCCAGGTGTAGAACCCGGCCGAGGGCACCGTCACTCCCGGGGAGGTGTAGGTTCCCGGGCCGGTCGCGGTCAGCTCGACGCTTCCGGCGACGGGCGCGCCCGGCGGCACCGCGTCGGACTGCACCGGCTGCTCGGCGTACGGACCGTGGAGCGTGCCGCGGTAGACCACCGGCACGGGCGCGCCGTCGAGGGTGCGCCACTCCCCCGACCCGGGCGCGACGCCTGCCCTGACGGTGTCGGTCGCCTGCGCTCCCGCCTCCACGCGTCGTGTCGAGACCTGCGTCGATCCGATCGGCGAGAACAGGTTCGGGATCGGCGCGGAGGCCGCCGTGGCGGCGGCGATCGTGAACGAGCCGTCGATCTTCTGGCCCTTCGACGCGGTCCACTGCTCGGAGGTCACCCCCGGAGCCCAGGTCATGATGTTCCCCAGGTAGCCGGAGGCACCCGCCACCCGGATCTCGTCGGACCGCGCCTCGACGGCGAAGGAGGGGCCGGCGCTCGGGACGACGCGGAGCGTCCGCGACTCCCCGTCCTTCATCGTCGACTGCCCGGATCCGGTGTCGTCGAACACCGCGTTCGTCAGATGCACTGTCCCCGTCTGCCCGGGCGGATCGGTCCGAGCCGTGACCCGGCCGGTGCCCGCGCTCGTCTGCATGTCGAGACTCAGCGACGCCGAGCCGGACGTCCGCCCCGGCCGCACCGCCGTCACGCCGGCGGCCTCCGCCCGGTACTGCCTCAGCAGCCCGAGCACGGCATCGCGATTCCCGCCGGCGCGGGCGCTGTAGTAGAGGTCGCCCGGCATGCCGTTGCCGTTGTACGCGGCATTGTCCGCCACGTCCCACACGTACAGCGCGACGGCGGCCGCGGTGTTCGCGTCCTCCGTGTTCCCGTGGACGTCCATGACGTAGCTCAGCCGTGCGAGCTGATCCGGCGAGAGCGAGTTCCAGTCGCTGTTCAGCGACGGACCGGCCGTCGGGCTGTACGGGATCGACGCCCTGATCTGCAGGCAGTAGGCCAGCGTCCCGTCCGGGTGGCGATAGGCGCCGAGGAAGCCCTTCCCCAGGTCGAAGCCCGCGCCGTGCGTGGCCGCCGATGCCGACAGCGGCGCGAGGAACGACGAGGTCACCGCCAGTGACGTGCCCGCCCCGCC
Organism: Rathayibacter sp. VKM Ac-2929; assembly: GCF_022815495.1. NCBI lineage: Bacteria > Bacillati > Actinomycetota > Actinomycetes > Micrococcales > Microbacteriaceae > Rathayibacter > Rathayibacter sp. VKM Ac-2929. Next base: position 44,798 of record NZ_JALGRV010000005.1, on the reverse strand, counting down.
GACCAGTCCCGCCGCCAGGAGGCCTGCGGCCAGTCGGCGCCCCACCCGCATCCGGCCGCGGTGGGCGCCGCTCGGCCACACCACCGCTCGGTTCCGGTCACGCTGCGCGCCCACCGTGCGTCTCGCGGGCTCCCCCGCCCGTCGTCGTCGATCCATGCCGCTCTCTCCCCTGCGTACGTCGAGGCTCGCGCCTCACGCGAGCGCCGGATGCGGTCGCGTACCGGCACGCGAGAGGCGTGCCGATGGAGACCAAGGTAACCGTTCCATGGGATCATGATTCCGATGGCGCGAATCATCTGATACCCAGGCGGTGTGGCAATACGCGCCTGTGGGATCCCGACAGGGCCCCGTGCGGGAGGATGGGCGTCATGCCTTCATCCGCGTCGTCCATGAGGAGCCGAGCGACCCCGGAGGAGGCCGACCTGGCTGTCCGGGTGGTCGGCAGCGAGATCAACCGGGGGATCCTGCGATCGCTGTCCCGGGCGGAGCGTCCCGAGCTGGGCCTGCTCTTCGGCGAGCTCGTGGAGGCGATCGGCCCGGAGCTGCCGACCGGCCGCGCCACGACGACGAGCCTCTACCGGCACCTCATCGAGCTGGAGGACGCCGGGGTGGTCCTCGGCAACCTCCCGCGCGAGCAGCGCCGCGGCCGCTCGGTCCAGTACCGCATCGTCGCGTCCCGCCTCGAGGAGATCTACGCGCGCAGCCTGGCGTACGCGCTCGGCGAGACCGCCCGCGACGACGTCTCGCCGTAGAGCGTCCGGCTCGCCGGGCGAGGGTGCTGCCGCACTGCGGAGGACGGCGGGTCTCGATACGCCCCTCCGGGGCTACTCGACCAGCATGAAGCGGGGGTGCCGAGGCATGGACCCACCTCCTGCTGCCTTCGAGGCATGCAACCACGCTGCTGACGACGGCGGGTCTCGATACGCCCCTCCGGGGCTACTCGACCAGCATGGGCGCGAACCCGTCAGCAGGGCTCCACCGCAGGTGCGAGCGCACCGCGGAATCGCGTGCCAAGCGATTCCGCGCAGCGGACGCGTCCCGCTCTCCGGAACCCGACCGCCTCAGGAAGCCGACCGCGGGGAGGAGCGACGCAGTCGCACCGACCTAATGAGCACCGTCCTGCTCGTCGAGGTCGGCGATCTCGGCCTCGTCGGGCTTGAAGGTCAGCGAGAACATGGCGATGGCGACGAGGACGACGATGAAGGCGACGCCGAAGCCGATCAGGGCGACGACGAACTCGCGGGTCGACATCAGCACGACGACGCCGACGAAGGCCGCCATCACGGCGGAGAGGCCGACGAGCTCGAGCGGACGCAGGCGGTCCTTGCGGGTGGGGCGGAAGGTGCGCGGCGCGAAGTCGTCGTCGGAGGGCGACGGCTCGGAGGAGGCGGGGTCGGGGGCGGTCATCGGTCTCCTCCGGTGGTGGGGGTGGAGGGTGCGGCGGCATCGGCGCCGGCGGCCCACTTGAGCGAGAACGCGGCGATCGCGAGGAACACGGCGAGCATCACGGCGTACGCGCCGAGGAGTCCGACCGAGACGACGGGGTGCGGCGGGAGGAGGGCGAAGACCGCTCCGAGCAGGGCCGTGCCGAGGCCGACGATCACCGCGTCGCGGGCGGCGAGGCCGGTGCCGCGGCGGCCGCTGGAGAACTCGAGGGAGCCGGAGACGAGCGCCCAGCCGGCGATCAGCGCGATGAAGGGCAGGAGGGCCGCGACCGGCAGCGCGACCAGCGCGAGCACACCGGCGGCGAGGGTGACCCCCGCGGAGGCGAGGGCGAGCGTGCGGCCCCGACCGGCGAGGGTGCGCAGTCCGATCACGAGGGCGACGGCGCCGCTGAGGAGCGCGAAGCCGGCGAAGACGGCGAAGCCGAAGGCGGGGCCGTGGTCGGGCGAGAAGGTGATCACCACACCGGCGACGGCCGCGACGGCGGCTCGCGCGAGGTGGAGGGTCCACAGTCGGCTGGCGGTGTCGGCTTCGGCCACGGTCGAGCCTCTCTGGTGGTGCGGGCGGGTCGGGGTCGCGCGAGGGCGGGGACCGAGCGGCGTCGCCGGGTCCGTCGGTGCGGTGTCCCGCACGATCCGGAGGACGCGCCGGCCCGGGAGCGGGCGGCCGCCTCCGCGGACCCTGCGATTTTACGCTCCCCGGGGCGCTCCCGGCGCCGGGAGCCTCCCGAGCGCCGGGATGCTCGGCCACCGTGCAGGTGAGCACCCCCGTTCTGAGCACGCACCGCGCACGCCGCGGAGAGCACAGCGTGTTTCCGAGTCGTAAACACCCGGGGTCCGATCCGCACGGACTCGTGGCGCACAGGAGGCGCTCGCTATCGTGGGTCAGACCCGCGCGCCTCACCCCGGGCGCGATCACCACACCCCCCCAGGCCCAGGACGACCACCCCCGCCGTCCGGCCCGCCGCTATCCCCTGGAGTTGATGCCTTGAACGGACTGGATCTCGCGATCCTCGCGCAGCGAGCACGCGATCTGGCCTTCAGCAAGCTGGTCGCCGGCGGTTTCCACCGCTTCGGCAAGGGTTCCCGCATCTGCCTGCCCTTCCGGATCGGACCCGGGCAGGGCAAGCGGATCTCCATCGGCGAGAACGTGCTGATCAGCGCGAACTGCATGCTGATGGTCCCGACCGACGACGCGCCCACCCCTGCCCTGATCATCGGCGACCGCGTGCGGATGAACATGACCGCGATCAGCGCCGTGCAGAGCGTGGTCATCGAGGAGGGCGTCGGCATCGCCCGCGGCGTCTACATCTCGGACCATTCGCACGGCTTCAAGGATCCGACGCGCTTCATCCGCGACCAGGGCGTCGACCGGATCGCCCCGGTCCGCATCGGCCGCGGCGCCTGGCTCGGCGAGAACGCCGTCATCATGCCCGGTGTGACGGTCGGCCGCGGCGCGGTGATCGGCGCGAACGCCGTCGTCCGCGAGGACGTGCCGGACTACTCCGTCGCCGTCGGCGTGCCCGCGCGCGTCATCCGGACCTTCGCGTGAGGAGCGCCGTGCCCGACCAGACCGTTCCCGACCAGACCGTTCCCGACCAGACAGCGCCCGACCGGACCGCGCCCGACCGGACGGCGCCCGAGCCGACCGCGGACGGCGTCGTCCGCGACGTCGTCTTCACCTTCTCCTACGAGACCTACACGGACGCGGCCCGCCGCGGGATGATGCGCCCGCCGGACCGGATCCTGCACTCGCTGATGGAGAGCCCGCAGGTCGGGCGCCTGATCGTGGCGAACCCCTTCCGCTTCCTGCCGACGACGCTCGTGCGCGGGGCCCTGGGCCGCGAGGTCGAGTTCCCGTCGACGCCGCAGCGCGTCCTGCACACCCCGCTGCGCCTGCGCCGCTCCGACCCGACCGACATCGCCGCCCTGGAGAAGGAGTACCGCGCCTACGACAAGGGGATCGCGAAGCTCGCCGACGAGATGGAGCTCGTGCGCCCCGTCGTCGTCACGACCAGCCCCGTCGTGGCCGGTTTCTCGCCGTTCGAGTGGGCCGAGCACGTGATGTTCTTCGCCCGCGACGACTGGACGACCTCGACCCGCTGGAAGGGCCACTGGCCCGCCTTCCAGGAGGCCTACCGCCGCGTCGCGACCAGCGGCCGCTCCGTCACCGCCGTCTCGCAGGAGATCATCGACCGCATCGCGCCGACCGGCCCGCACGCCGTCGTCCCGAACGGCGTCAGCCCGGAGGAGTGGACCGGCCCCGTGCCCGAGGCCCCCGAGTGGCTCAGCCGCATCCCCGGCCCGCGCGCCCTGCACGTCGGCACGCTGGACGACCGGCTGGACGTCGAGGGGATCGTCGCGGTCGCCACCGCGCACCCCGAGCTGCAGATCGTGCTGATGGGCCCGCAGCCCGACCCCGGCTACCTCGCCCCGCTCGCCCCGTTCGCGAACGTGCACCTGCACCACTCCGTCGGCCGCCGCGAGCTGGTGGCGACGATGCGCAACGTCGAGCTCTGCCTCCTCGCGCACCGCCGCACCCCGCTGACCGAGGCGATGAGCCCGCTCAAGCTCTACGAGTACGTGGCGAGCGGCTGCCCGGTGATCTCCGTCGATCTGCCGCCGATCCACGGCATCAGCGACCGGATCCGCATCGTGCCGACCATGGCGGAGTTCGCCGCGGTCGTCGACGACGCGCTCGCCGACGGCCCGGCCACCGAGGACGAGCGCCTCGGCTGGATCCACGCGAACTCCTGGGCCGCCCGGCACGAGACGGTGCTCGACATCCTGCTCGACCGGAACGACGGCCGCGCCCGCGCGGGCGGAGCCACCCCGTCGGCGCTGCAGGCGGGCTAGGTCAATCCACCCAGGGGTCCGACTCCGAAGTAGCCAGGGAACGGGCGCCTCACTATCGTGGGGGTGGCACCGCGGCCCGTTCCGCTGTGCCCTCGTCCTCGGACGGCGAGCACTCGCCCAGGCGCAGGAGCGGATCACGCCGCGCCGGCACCGCGTCGCACCCGACGTCACGATCCTCACCCGCCCGAGAACCACCCGACCGACCAGGACCACGATGCAGCGCAGGCTCCCCGCCCCACCCCGCGCGCGTCCCCCTGGGCGTCGACCCGCCGATGCCCGGGACGCCCCCACGTCCTGACGCACTCCGGGGAGAGCGCGGTCACGACGCCGCCGGATCTCCCTCCCACCGGGCCGCTCCAGTGCAGAGCGGGGCTCCCGCCCGGCTCCGCGCCGCCCCAGCACCACCAGCACCACCCACCCCCCACAACACCCAGCCCTGCACTACCGCCTCAGTCAGCTTCCGCCGGAGGAGAGCCCGAGAGCTCCCCCGGACGCAAGAAGGGTCGCCATGTCACAGTTCCTGTTCGTCTGCTCCGGTGGAGGGCATCTCAAACAGCTCTTCACCCTGTCCTCCCGCTTCGGGATCGACCCCGCCGACCAGCACTGGGTGACCTTCGACAACGGCCTCAGCCGCTCCCTCCTCGAGGGCCGCCGCGTGACCTACAGCCGCTTCGCCGCTCCGCGCGACGCCCGCCCGATCGCCGAGAACGCGCTGATCGCGCACCGGATCCTGGCCAAGGGCGACTACTCCGCCGTCTTCAGCACCGGCTCGAGCCCCGCCGTGTCGTTCATGCCCGAGGCCTCGCTGCGCGGCATCGAGTGCCACTACATCGAGAGCGCCGCGCGCGCCGACGGCCCCTCGATCACCGGCAAGATCATGGCCCGCCTGCCGGGCGTGAACACCTACACGCAGTACCCGGTGTGGGCGGACGAGCGCTGGCTCTTCGGCGGCTCGATCTTCGACGCGTACACGACCGGTCCCGACGAGCCGGTCTCCGCGATCCGCCGCGCGGTGATCTCCGTGGGCACCCAGGACCTCTACCCCTTCGACCGGCTGATCGCCGCGTCGGTGCCGCTGCTGAAGGACGCCGAGGTGCTCTGGCAGACCGGCCTCGCCGACGTCTCCCCCTACGGCATCGAGGGCCGCGCGAGCGTGCCGCACCACGAGCTGCAGGAGGCCGTGAAGGAGGCGGACGTCGTCATCGCCCACGCGGGCACCGGCGCCGCCATCACGGCCATCGAGAACGGCAAGGTCCCGATCCTGGTCCCGCGTCTCGTCGCGCGCGGCGAGCACATCGACGACCACCAGATCCAGATCGCCCGCGAGCTCGACCAGCGCGGCCTGGCCATCGCGGCCGCGCCGGAGGAGCTCACGGAGGAGCTGCTGCTGCGCGCCGCGAGCCGCACGGCCGCGCTGGCCCCCACCGTGCCGCCGTTCCGCTTCAGCCCGTCCCGCGCGCGCTCGCGCCGCCGCGCCTCCGCGAGCGTCCCCTCCTGGCGCCCCGAGCGCGGCGACACCCGCTTCGAGACCGCCTGACGCGGGGGCCGCTGCGCCCGCCTCGCGCCGGAGCACCTCCGGCACGCCGCACCACCTCCGGCTCGCCGAATCCCCACGATTCCGCGAGCCGGAGCCGTCTCCACGTGCCGGACAGCGTCGTCACCACTACCGCCGGCGCGCGCGAGAAACCGCCCGCGCACGCAGAAGGGCGGAGGAGCCGCAGCTCCCCCGCCCTCGTCCTGCCCCCTCAGTGGGCGCAGGCGGCGCTCTCAGCGCCTCAGGAGGCGTTCGCGAGCAGCGCCGTCCAGGCGATGTCCGCGAGCTTCGCCTGACCCGCCAGCGACGGGTGGAAGTGGTCGACGTCGGAGATGTCGTCCGAGGTGACGTCGAAGTCGTGCAGGGCGCCCTGGTCGTAGACGCAGTTCGCGGTGGCGCCGCAGACGTCGGCGAGGACGTCGTTGTAGGCGTCGATCGTCGTCGAGACGTTGTCGCGGCGGGCCTGCGCGTCCGCGTCGTCCGACGTGGGCTGGTAGAGCAGCGAGTTGCAGTTGGAGCTGCCGGCCCAGCGGGAGACGGCCTCGGCGTCGCCGCGCTCGGTCTCGAAGAAGTCGAGCAGGTTCGGCACGGAGGAGACGAAGATCGTCGCCTCCGGAGCGCCGGTGGAGAGCGTCGAGAGCGCGGTCGTGACGTTGCTGCGGAAGGCGTCCGGCGTGGTGATGTCGGCGCTGTTCTTGCGGCAGACGTCGTTCGCGCCGATCAGGATCGTGACCAGGTCGGGCGCGGCGGCGACGGCCTTCTCGGCCTGGCGCGGCAGCTCGGCCGAGGTCGCGCCCTTCGAGGCGACGTTCTCGATCTCGGGCACGGCGCCGACCGACTCGCCGGCGCGACGGGCGACCGAGTCGACCGTCTCGTCCTCGCCGGTGGTCCAGGACGCGCTGGGGCAGGGCTTGTTCTGCCCGCAGGCGGCGACGCCGACCGAGATCGAGTCGCCCATCGCGGCGATCGAGCCGGCCGCGAAGGGCAGCTCGCCCGAGGCGGCGGGCTCGGTCGTCTCGGCGGGAGCCGGGGCGGAGGTGCAGCCGGCCAGCAGCGCGGCGGCGACGGCCACGGCGGCGAGGACGCCGGCGCGACGGGAGCGGGTGGTGCGGGTCATGCAGTGCCTCCATCGGCCGGGGTGGTCTGCGCGGCAGGCGCGGCAGGGGTCGCCGGGCCCTTGGGCTTGGGCTTCCGGACCTGCTTCACGAACGCGAGGATCTGGTTCATGTCGCGGCGGTAGGCCGGGATCGCCATCGCGAGCGCCAGCGGCACCAGCGAGGCGAGTCCGCCGACGAGCAGGTGGACGATCGCGGGCAGATCGGTGTACGCGCCGACGGCCCAGGCCGCGCCGAACATGAACGGCACGACGAGCGCGGGGCGCAGAACGGGCACGATCACGTCGGAGCCGCGCACGAAGGTGCCGCGGATCGCCAGCCAGAAGCCGGGCACCAGCAGCGCCAGGGTGGTGAGGCCGTAGAGCAGCGCGAGGCCCTCGACGCCGTTCCACCACAGGCCCACGAAGAACGAGCCGATGACGAGCGGGCGGGTGACCACGTAGTACACCAGCTGGCGGTGCACGCGGCCGAGCGAGATGTAGATCCAGCCCTGCACGTTGCCGATGCCCTGCGCGATGCCCGCGATGGACAGCAGCGACAGGATCGTCGCGGAGGACGACCACTGCGGGCCGAGCAGCAGCTCGACGAGCGGCCCGGCCAGCGCCGCGAGCACGCCGAACGTCGGCAGCGTGAGGTAGCCGATCACGAGCAGCGCACCGCGGACGTAGCGGCGGTAGCGCTCGCCGTCGTCCTGCAGCGAGGAGAGCACCGGGAGTGCGACGCGGCCGAGCGGTCCGTTCAGCTGCTGCAGCGGCAGCAGGAAGAGCGAGTACGCGCGGGTGTACTGGCCGAGCACGCCGGTGCCGAGCTGCGCGCCGATCAGCACGTTGTCGACGTTGCGGGCGAAGTAGTTGAGCAGCTGGACGCCGAAGATGCTGCCGCCGGTGGTGACCAGCGGGATGACCTCGCGCGAGATCTGCGGGCGGCCGAAGGTGGGCCGGGCCGCGACCCAGAGCGCGATGAACCGGTAGATCAGCGCGCCGCCCTGCAGCACGACGAGCGACCAGACGCCCCAGCCGAGGAACGCGGCGATGATCGAGCCGATCACGCCGACGAGCATCGAGACCACGTCGATCTGCGCCATCAGGCCGAACTTCATCTCCTTCTGCACGCGCGCCTGGAGCGGCATGCAGAGGCTGTTGATGAAGAGGGTCGGCGCGACGGCGAGCGTCAGGACGACCAGCGCCTGCTCGTTGTAGATGCCGGCGATGAGCCAGGCGGAGGCGCCGATCACGATCGTGCCGACCACGCCGAGCGCGACCGACAGCCAGAGCACGGACCGCCAGACGGTCTCGCTCATCTTCTTGGCCTGGATGATCGCGCCGGTCAGGCCGAAGTCGCGGACCAGGTCGGCCACGCCGACGATGGCCGTGACGGCGGCGAGCAGACCGAAGTCGCTCGGCGAGAGCAGGCGCGCCAGCACGATCGTGGAGATCAGCTGGATCGCGGTCTTGCCCCACAGGCCACCCAGGGTCTGGATGACTCCGCGGCTCGCCTTGTGCCCGAGGTCGGACTTGGGCGAGGCGGGCGGCAGGTTCGGCCCGTCCCCCACGGTCGGCGACTGCGCGATCGCGTCGGTCGCGAGCGTCTCGGTGGTGTGCGCGGTGTCGTCGATCGCCGCCTCGATCTGGGCGTCGCTCGCAGTGGTGCCGTGGCGGGCGGAGGAGCCGCCCGCGGGGGTCGACCCCGTCACGCGCGCGTCGTCTCGTCGCGGTTCCATTCGGGTACGCCTCCTCGAGCGATGATCGACCGCGCCTCGAGGCGGGGTCGCAGATAGCCGTAGCAGTAGATCGGGAAGGCCGGCCACAGGGCGGGCCGGCGCAGGACGCGCTTCAGCAGCGCGACCGGGCCGCCGCCGCCGGCGCCGGTCTGCTCGGGCACGAGGCCGGAGGCCGCGAGCTGGGCGTTGCCGATCGCGATGCGGACGGTGCGCTTGATCTGGTTGCGCATCCGGCGCGGCGCCTTCACGGAGAAGGACCGGCCGGGGAGCGTCAGCCGCTCCTCGGGGGTGAAGAGCTGCTGGACGAAGCGGTCGTCCGCGATGATCTCGGGGAAGGCGCCGAAGCGGCTCCGCCCCTCGGCCGACAGGCCGTAGATCCCGGAGCCGACCAGGCCCGGGGCCCGGTAGTCGGAGAGCTCCCAGATCGAGTAGTGCGCCCGGACGGGCCAGGAGGCCCCGCCGGTGTCGACCCGGAACTCCGGCGCGGCCGCGAGCGGGCCGCCGGGGCGGGCCAGCTCGTCGCCGAGCGCCAGGAGCGTCTCGGCCGAGACCGAGACGTCCGCGTCCACGTAGATCCTGGGGAGGACCGTGGCGAGCTCGTCGGCCGCGTTGAGGCCGGCGATCTTCGAGGCCCGGGGCGTCTCCGCCACCAGGATCCGAGGATCGACGGCCCGGGCGACGGCCGCGGTGTCGTCGGTGCAGCCGTTCGCGCCGACCACGATCTCGAGCCGGCCCTCCGGGTCCCCGTCCACGAGGGCGCGGAGGAGCCGGGCGATCACCGCCCCCTCGTCGTGCGCGGGGATGACGACGCTGACGCGTGCGCTCACGACTCGATCTGCGTCGGCTTGCGGACGACGTGAGCGCCGACGTGCGAGCCGAGGGCGGGCTGCCCGACCGGGATGTGGGGGCCTCCGCGGGTGAAGGCGGAGACGTGCCCCGCCTCCTCCGGCGACAGGCGCCGGCGGGTCGACTTCCGTGGTGCCTCCGTGAGCACCCAGGCCCCGACGGCCAGGAGGATCCAGAAGAGCATGAAGGACTGGAAGAAACCGAAGGCGTCGTAGAAGTACGCGGCGATCGTGTAGCCGAGCAGCAGGACCGCGATCGCGAACGCGAGGCTCGCGTACTGCGGCGTCGTGGTGCTCTTGAACGAGTAGCGCAGCAGCATCACGATCGGGACGAGGAACAGCACGGCCAGGCCGATGACGCCCACGGCGCCGCCGTCGAGCAGAGTGCCCAGCCACTGGTTGTCGAGGATGAACGCGTTCTTGTCCTCGCCCACCACGATGCGGCTGCCGACTCCCGTTCCGAAGAAGGGGTGCTCGCGCACGATCGCCATGGCCGGCTCGAGGTCGGCCAGGCGGCCCGCGCCCGCCATGCCCGCGGAGGTGTACTGCGAGGCGATGAGCGCGTCGGGGTCGAGGAACGACCCGATCATGTCCGTGAGGATCTTCGGGATCAGCACGAAGCCGAGGCCGAGCACCGGCACCATGCCCAGGAGCAGGTAGCCGCCGACCTTCGGGCGCAGGATCACCGTGAGCAGGAACATCACGCCGAGCGTGACGATCGCCGTGCGCGAGACCGCGGTGACCACGCCGAGCAGCAGGGCGAGGATCGTGCCGTAGTAGATGATCCGGCGGTTGATCTCGTTGAAGGGCCAGCGGGCGTACTTCGAGAGGTAGATCGCGATCGGGATCATCATGGTGAACATGACGGCCAGCGCGATCGGGTGCTGCGACGAGCCGAACGAGCGGTAACCGCCGGCCCGGTAGGCCTCCTGCTCGGCGCCGAGGCGCTCGAGCGGCAGGAACTTGTCGAGCATCGTGAAGACGTTCTGCTGCGTCGCGCGCTCGATCACCGCGAAGAAGGCGACGACGACGGCAGACCAGACCAGGAAGGTCAGGAAGGCCTCGACGAGCTTCTCGTTGCGCATCACGAGCCGGGCGACGAAGTAGACCGAGAGCATCAGCAGGTCGTTGACGATCGCGCCGGCGACACCGGAGCCGAGGGCGCCCTCGGAGATGAACTGCACATTCGCGGCGATCGAGAGCAGGCTCGAGGCCACCCAGATGCCGAGCGGCCAGCCGAACGCGGCCGGGCGCCAGACGAAGGTCGGGTCGATCATCAGCGCGACGATCGCCGCGACGACCATCAGCACGATGACGAGCCGGTACGGCTCCAGAGCGAAGCCCAGCGGGATCGGCAGCGCGTAGTAGCGCACCGGGATGAACATGATCACGCCGAGCAGGACGATGAACGCGCCGGTCCAGTTGAAGACCAGCTTGCGCGTGAGGTACAGGAACGAGATCCCGAAGAGGATCGCCCCCGCGTACAGCGGATTGAGGTAGTAGACCGCTGCGACGGCCACGGCCGCCAGCAGGACGGTCGACAGGACGGCGCGGACCGTGAAGGTCCGGCGGACGAGGATCTCACCCGCGTAGGGGTCGTCGTTCCCGGGGACCCCGAGCGGGGTCCCCTTCAGCGTCGGCGTGCTCATCTGCTGCGACCGCCTCAGGTGGCGCTGCGCTTCCCGGAGGAGGCCAGCTCACCCGGCCCGGCGGTGTTCTCGGGGGCGGTGCCGAGGGCGGCGGGTCGCTGGCCGTTCTCGGACGCGGTGCCGGTCAGGGCCGGGCCGCGCCGGAAGGACTCGCCGCGGCGCTGGTTGCCGCGGTTGGCGGTGACCCGCTCCCGCGAGATGCGGATGTTGTAGAGGATGAAGGCGAGCGCGATGAACGCGAGGAAGACGCCGAGACCGGTGATCGCGATCGGGATGATCGGGTTCGACCCCTCCTGCTCGACGGCCGCACCCTGGTCGGTGGTCTGCAGGGTGACGCGGAGCTCGGGGGCGACGCCCTGGGCGTCCTGCTGCGCGGTGATGTACCCCTGGAAGATCTGGGTCGCGGTCTGCGAGATCAGGACGGCGCGGGCCGGGTCGGTCGACTCGCCGACGATCGAGAGGATCGGGAGGCTGAAGCGGCCCGGGTTCTGCTCGGTGCCGGCCGGCTGGGTCGTGCGGCGCACGGCGCTGAGGGCCTCGGTCGGCGCGAAGCCGCCGATGGCCTGCTCGACCTGGGTGCGGATCTCGGAGCCGCTGACGATGTACGCGTAGATGACCGCGGTGTTCGTCAGGTCGTTCTGCTGGGCCTCGGACTGGCCCTCGGTGAGGGTCTGACCGGGCTCGACGGCCTGGAGCGGGTTCCGCGAGCCACCGCCGAGAAGGATCGTGGTGTCGGAGCGGTACGCCGACTCGGCGCGCGAGACGATCTCACCGTCCTTCACGGTGTAGCCGGCGACCATGGCGGCCAGGACGGCGACCACGAGGCCGACCGCGAGGAGCCATTTGTAGCTCCAGAGCACTCGAAGGTAAAGGGGGACGGACATCTCGGTCTCGACTTCCAGACGGCGAGGTGTGGGACCTCGGGGCGACGCGCCGCGTGCTCGGAGGTCGCATTGCTGCTGCAATCGTTGGAGCAACGCCTCCGTCCATCACGGCGGTGATGGCGGAACGGGTTTTGCGGCTGTCGAGGTGTCGACGGAGCCTGGTGCGAAGGGCGGTTTCGGAGCGGTGCGGTGCTGCTTTCGCACCGGCCTTCGGGCATGCCTCGATGGGGCCGGAACGAGCACAGAACCGGGACCCCGCGAGTGCGGTGCCCCGACACACTCATTGTGACCATAACCCACGGCATGCGGATGCCGGAAGTATTGCGGCTGTGTTAAGTCTGCGGGACCGACGACTCGCCGAGCCGGGAGTGGACTTGCGTTCCTCTCAGGTGGTCGAGGATGGTGGCTATCGTTCATTCCTGAGCGCGCCGCCCTCACGACAGGAGACGCATGGATGATGAGCACCAGTGCTCCACCACTGCCGCAGGCCCACCCGACCACCGAGACGACCCCGAGCACGACCGCACCGACCGCGACGCCCGTCCGCTGACGAGCGTCGCCTCCGGCGTGCCCGCCGGGGCTCCGCTGTCGATCCTGTACTCGTTCCCGCACGGCATCGGCTCGCCGGGCATCGGCTGGACCGCGCTGCAGCAGGTCCGCTCGCTCGTCGCCGCGGGGCACCGCGTCACCGTCGTCGCCGCCTCGATCACCGAGCCGCTCGGCCCGGTCGCCCGCGCCGTGACGACCCTCACTCTCGGCGGCGTCCGCCTCCCGCACCGCCTCTTCGGCCGCAGCCGCTCGATCGCGCACCACGACCGCGTCACCGCGCGGATCCTCGCCGAGGGCGACTACGACGTCGTGCACGGCTGGCCGTGGGGCTCGGCCCGCACCTTCGACGAGGCCGCCCGCCAGGGCGTGCCCGCGGTCCGCGAGGCCCCGAACACGCACACCGCGCACGCCTTCGAGGTCGTCGCCGAGGAGTACGAGCGCCTGGGCATCACGCCCCCGGTCGGCTCGCCGCACACCTACAACGCGGTGCGCCTGCGCCGCGAGGAGCGCGAGTGGGCGTCCGCGACCGCGATCCTCGTGCCGTCCGCCTCGGTGGAGCAGACCTTCCTCGAGAAGGGCTTCTCGCCGCGCAAGCTCCTCCGCCACCGCTACGGCGCCCTGGTCGACACGACCCGCAGCTTCGATCCCGACCCGCGCGACGAGCCGGACCACGTCTTCACCGCGGTCTTCGTCGGCCGGATCGAGCCGCGCAAGGGCCTGCTCTACGCGCTGCAGGCCTGGCAGCAGTCGAAGGCGAGCAGCACCGGGCGCTTCCTGGTCTACGGCGACTTCACCCCGGGCTACCAGGAGCGCCTCGCCGGACTGCTCGAGCAGCCGAGCGTCGAGCTGCGCGGCTTCACGGGCGACGTCGCCGGGGTCTTCGCGAGCGCCGACGTGCTGATCCTGCCGACCATCGAGGAGGGCAGCGCCCTGGTGACCTCGGAGGCGCAGGCCGCCGGCTGCGTGCCGCTGGTCTCCTCCGCCGCCGGCGCCAACCTCGAGGACGGCGTGCAGGGGCTCGTGCACGAGCCGCGCGACGTCGAGACGCTGACCGCGCAGATCGACCTGGTCTCCTCCGACCGCGCCCTGCTCGCTCGGATGCGCCGGGCCGCACTCGACAACCGGGCGAACCTGACCTGGGAGCGCGCGAGCATCGACCTCGTCGCCGCCTACCGCGCCGCGATGGTGCTCGTCCGCGAGGACCTGGCGGGCACGGGCTCAGCGGGCACGGGCTCAGCGGGCACGGGCTCAGCCGCCGACTCCGACGACCGCTCCGACCAGCCGAGGACAGACACGCCGTGAACCCCTCCGTCCTCACCCCGGGTGACGTCTCGATCATCCTGTGCACCCGCGAGCGGCCCGACATGCTCCGGGAGGCGCTCGCGGCCATCGCCGCCGGCACCGACCCCGAGGTCGAGGTGATCGTCGTCGACTCCGCGTCGACCGACTCCCGCACCCGCGAGGTCGCCCTCGCCGCGGGCGTGCGCTACGTCCGCACCGACACCAAGGGCCTCTCGATCGCGCGGAACCTCGGGCTCGACTCGAGCGACCGGCCGATCGTGGTCTACACGGACGACGACTGCTCGCCGACGCCCGGCTGGATCGAGGCGCTGCTGCGCGCCTTCGAGGAGGAGCGGGTCACCGTGGCGACCGGGCGGATGCTCGACCACACCCTGGTCGACACCGACGTGCCGCCGACCGACCGCATCGTCTACCGCTCCGCCGTCCGCGGCCTCGACGCGGGTCACGGCGCCGTGATGGCGTTCCGCCGCGACGTGCTGCAGACACTGGGCGGCTTCGACGACACCCTGGGGGCCGGCCGCTACCTCGCCGGCGCCGAGGACCTCGACATCTTCTGCCGCGCCCTCGCCGCGGGCGGCACCGCCGTCTTCGTGCCCGACAGCGTCGTGCTGCACGTCAACACCCGCAACCCCGTCGCCTACCGCCGCCTGATGCGCGGCTACGGACTCGGGCTCGGCGCGCTCGTCGGCAAGTGGTGGCGACTGTCGCCCAAGGTCGGCGCGCGGCTGACCGCGACCCTCGCCGTCCGCAGCGGCCGGCGCCTGGTGCGCTCGGCCAAGCGGCGCGGCCGCGGTGCGAAGGACGAGCTCGCGATGGTCGAGGGGATCCTGCGCGGCTACCTGCGCTCGCGCCACCTCCGCCTCTCCGGCTCGACCTTCGTCGACGAGTACCCGCCGACGCCGATCCGCCTGCCGGCCGCCGACCAGCGGCCCGCCGGCACCCCGAGCTGACCGCTCCCCTCCGCCGCCTCCGACCAGGGAGCACCGCCATGACCCGACCCCCTCGCCGCACCGGGCGACCGCACGCCGAGCCGCTGCGCACGCTCGACGAGAAGTTCGTCTCGAACGCCGTCGTCTACGAGGTCGCCCGGCCGACCGGCTCGATGATCGTCGACGGCGCCCCGTTCCGCCGCGCGGACGGCTCGCTCGACCGCGACCTCGTCTACTCCGCCTGGGAGGCGTTCATCCGCTCCTCCCCCTCGGTGCGGCAGCGGCTCGCCCGCGCCCCGCTCGGGCTGTTCACGCCGTCCTGGGTGTCGGTCGACGAGATCGACGTCCGCGACCACGTGCGCTTCCACCCGGGCGTCGTCGAGTGGGACCCGCGGCACGTCGAGCTGCTCACCGGCGCCTTCAACGGGCCGATGGACCCGAAGGGCCCGCTCTGGGACATCCTCGTCATCGAGCTCTCGACCGGGCAGCTGGGCTTCGCGGTGCGCATCCACCACGCGCTCGGCGACGGGATGTTCGGGCTGGTGCTGATCCAGGCGTTCACCTCCGGCGAGCCGATCGAGTTCGCGCCGTTCAGCCGCGCGCCGATGCGCTTCCCGGACGACCCGCGGCCGCCCCGCGGCCCGATCGCGCTCACGCTCGCCGCCCGCCGGCAGATCGCGTCGACCCACGCGTCGCTCGCGGACGAGTGGACCGAGTGGAAGCGCAAGCCGCTGAAGAAGCGGATCACCCGGGTCGGCGGCCGCAACATCCGCGCCGCCCGCGACTGGTGGATCCGCCGCTCGGGACTGCTCGAGCGCAGCATCAAGCCGCGCGACGCCGCGATCCTCACCGCGGACCTCAAGACCGCGAAGGCGGCGGCCCGCGCGGCCGGCGGCTCGGTCGCCGACCTGACCGTCGCGCTCGCGCTGCACGCCTTCGCCGCGCTGCACCCCGAGCGCGCGGAGATCGCGACGCTCGTGCCCGTGTCGCCGCGCCGCGACAGGAACGAGGTCAAGCGCAACCACGTGTCGATGGTGCGCGTCGCCGTGCCGGTGTCGCTCGGCCTCGCGGAGACGGTGGCGAGCGTGCGCGAGCAGGTGCAGCTCGCCGTCGAGACCGGCGAGAGCGGCATCACCCGCGGCCGGAAGGACTGGCAGGGCTACGCGTCCTACCTCCCCGTCTTCCTGCGCCCGCGCTGGTTCGGCGGCGCCGAGCTGGCCTCGATGACCCTCTGGCCGGTGACCGAGCCGGACGACGAGGCCGCGGTCTTCGCGAGCTCCTTCACCAAGCGGCTCGACATCGCGATCTCGGTGCGCTCGGACCTCGACGCGGACCTCTTCATCGGCTCCATCGCGGCCTCGCTGACCGAGATCGGCGCACCGGTCATCGACCCGCTCGCCGAGCAGAC
This sequence comes from Rathayibacter sp. VKM Ac-2929, assembly GCF_022815495.1. NCBI lineage: Bacteria > Bacillati > Actinomycetota > Actinomycetes > Micrococcales > Microbacteriaceae > Rathayibacter > Rathayibacter sp. VKM Ac-2929. The sequence goes on along the minus strand of NZ_JALGRV010000005.1, from coordinate 28,565 downwards.
CCCCGCCGGATCGCCGGACGACCTCGAATCGAACGGAGCCGGCCGATGAGCCAGGGCGGCGGACCGCTGCGCACCCTCACGAAGGTGCGCACCTACCTGCAGGCCGTGCGCCTGCTGCACTTCCACGCGTACAGCCACGCCGACCAGGTGCCGCGGCTCACCCGCGGGGCCGACGTCTCGTTCGCGCCGAACGTGTCGTTCCGGAACGCCGAGCGGATCACCCTCGGCGCCGGCACCCACATCGGCGAGAACTCGCTGCTCTGGGCCGGCAACAGCACCGGCCGGATCACCCTCGGCGCGAAGTGCCTGCTGGCGCCGAACGTCACGATCACCGCCTCGAACTACGGCATCGTCCAGGGCACGCCCGTGATGGACCAGCCGAAGATCGAGAAGGACATCGTGATCGGCCGGGACGTCTGGCTCGGCGCGAACGTGGTCGTCGTCGCGGGCGTCACCATCGGCGACGGCGCGATCGTCGGCGCGGGGGCCGTGGTCACCAAGGACCTGCCCGCGAACTGCATCGCGGGCGGCGTGCCCGCCAAGGTGATCGGGCAGCGACCGGAGGCCGATCGTGCCTGAGTCGGTGGACACCAGCCTGGCGATCGTGGTCGTCAGCTACAACACCCGGGAGAAGACGCTGGCCTGCCTCGCGTCGATCCCGCTCGGCGACGCGCCGACCCCGCCGCACATCATCGTGGTCGACAACGGCTCCGAGGACGGCAGCGCGGAGGCGATCCGCGCCGCGCACCCCGAGGCGACCGTGATCGAGGCGGGCGACAACCTCGGCTTCGCCCGCGGCGTGAACCGCGGCGTCGCGGCGGCGACCGAGCGCTTCGTGCTGCTGCTGAACCCCGACACCCTGGTGCTCGAGGGCTCCTTCCGCGCGCTGCTGGAGTTCGCCGTCGCGAACCCGCGCTACGGCGTCTACGGCGGGCGCACCCTGCGCCCGGACGGCTCGGTCGACCCCTCGTCCTGCTGGGGCGCCCCGAGCCTGTGGTCGCTGCTGACCTACGCGACCATGCTCTCCACCGCCTTCCGCGGCAACCCGCTGCTCGACCCGGAGTCGCTCGGCGGCTGGCAGCGCGACAGCGTCCGCGAGGTGCCGATCATCACCGGCTGCCTGCTGCTGATGCCGCGCGAGGAGTACGAGCGGGTCGGCCGGCTCGACGAGCGCTTCTTCCTCTACGGCGAGGACGCCGAGTTCTCGATCCGCGCCCGCCGCGCGGGTCTGCGCCCGGTGATCGTGCCGACCGCCGTGATCGTGCACGACGTCGGGGCCTCCACCCGCGACGCGGCGACCGCCGGGAACTCCGGCCGCAAGATGTGCATGGTGATGGCCGGCAAGGCCACGATGATCCGTCTCTCGTGGAAGCCGCTGCCCGCGCGGATCGGCATCGCGCTGCTCCAGGCCGGCGCGCTCGTGCGCACCGTGCTCGAGACCGCGACCCGCCGCAAGCGCCGCGCCTGGACCGAGGTCTGGCAGCGCCGGGCCGACTGGCGCGTGGGCTACCCGGAGGCCGAGCGCACGCTGTTCGGCCGGGTGCCCGGCACCGGCGCGGCGGAGGTCGCCCGATGATCGCCGGCGGGACCCGCACCCTGCGCGGCCGCCTGCGCACGCGCCTGCGCGGACTGCTCTCCGGCGAGGACGCCCGGAGCCGCCGGCTGCGGGTCGAGGCCGAGCCGGCCTTCCGCACCCGCTATGCGAACCCCTACAACGCGCGGCTCTACACGGCGATGACCGCGGAGGGCGTGCTCGTGCGCGACCTCTCCTGGCTGCGCCTGCTCGTCGCGAAGGTCGACGTGGTGCACCTGCACTGGCCGGACCTGACCTTCCTCAGCGGCGTCCGCCGCTACCGGATCGTCGCGCGGCTGGTCTTCTTCTTCGCCTTCCTCCGCGTCGCGCGGCTGCGCGGCACCCGACTGATCTGGACCGCGCACAACGTCACCTCGCACGAGGAGCGCGGCACCCCGTTCCTGCGCAACTGGTACCGGCGGCTGCTGACCGAGAACCTCGACGCGATCGTCTGCCTCTCGGAGGAGGGCGTGACCGCGATGCGCCGCTCCTACCCCGAGCTGGCCGCGGTGCCCGCGTTCGTGACTCCGCACGGGCACTACCGCCAGGACTACGACTTCTCCGCGACCCGGGCCGAGGCGCGCGCCGAGCTCGGTCTGGACCCCGACGCACGGCTCGTCGTGTCGGTCGGCCAGATCCGGCCGTACAAGAACGTGCCGACGCTGATCGAGCGCTTCCGCGAGCGCGAGGACGACGGCACGCTGCTCGCGGTCGCCGGCAACCCGGCCCGCGGACCGCTGCGCGGCGTGATCGAGGAGGCGGCGGCGGGCGATGCGCGCATCCGGCTCGAGCTGTCCTTCCTCAGCGACGAGCGGATGGCGCTCTGGCTGCGCGCGAGCGACCTGGTCGTGCTGCCCTACTCGGCGATCCAGAACTCCGGCTCGGCGATCCTCGCGGTCTCGGCCGACCGGCCGGTGCTGGTGCCCGACCTCGGCGCGATGCACGAGCTGGCCGCCCTGGTCGGCCCCGACTGGGTGCGGCTCTACGACGGCGCCTTCGACTCCGCGGCCCTCGACGGCGCGCTGGCGTGGCTCGACGAGCGCACGGTGGCGGACGACGCCTCCGCCGACCTCTCCGCGCTGGAATGGGACGCGATCGCCCGCGCGACCATCGACGTCTACCGCCGCGTGCTGCGGGCCCCGCGCCCCCGCTGAGCTCCGTTCCTGCTGATCGAGCAGCCCGCGCAGCGGGCGTATGGAGATCCACCCTCCTCCACAGCCCCGTCCGCAGACCCAGCGCACTGAGAAATCACGAAGAGTAGTGCATCCCGAACCTGGGACCGCTAGCTTTGGCTCCTGATCCCCCTTGCACTCCTCCGTCGGCCGTTCCCAGCGTCCGACGGTCGTCGGTCACCGCTGCCCGGCGAGCCCTCCGGTTCCCCCGCCCCGCCCGCCGCACAGAAACACAGGACCTTCGTGATCCCTCGCTCCACCCCGTCGCGCCGCCCCGCCGGCCGCCTGCGCCGCTTCCTCGCGGCCACCGCCGCCGCTGCCGTCGTCACCGCCGGTCTCGTCGGCGCCTCCGCGCTCCCCGCGCAGGCCGCCGATGCCACGCAGACCGGCGCCGGCCGCTACGTCGTCACCGTCGACTCGAAGGCCGTCTCGACGACGCTCGCGAGCGCCCTCGGCCTCACGCTCGACGCGTCCTACGGCGGAGGCGTCTCCGGCTTCACCGCGACCCTGACCGCCCGTCAGCACGCGATCCTCGCCGCCGACAGCCGCGTCCTCGGCCTCTCGCCCGCCGACCAGGTGGTCGAGGGCCAGGCGCAGACCATGCCCTCGCACGTCCTGACCGCCGAGGCCGACAAGGCCCCGGTCAGCGCCGGCGACGGCGTCACCAACTGGACCGGGCCCGCCGTCGCGGTCATCGACTCCGGCGTGAGCGCGCACCCCGACTACAACCTGGCCAAGCAGGTCAACTGCTTCGGCTCCGGCACCGCCGAGGACGCCAACGGCCACGGCACCGGCGTCTCCGGCTACATGACCGCGCTCGACAACGGCTCCGGCACCGTCGGCATCGCCCCCGGCGCGCCGATCTACTCGGTCCGCGCGCTCGACGCGAACAACAAGGGCAACATCTCGACCCTGATGTGCGCGCTCGACTGGGTGTCGCAGAACGCCGCGACCTACAACATCAAGGTCGTCAACATGTCGCTCGCCACGAACGGCGCCGACGACGGCAACTGCGGCCGCACCGACGGCGACACCATCCACCAGGCGGTCTGCGACCTCGTCGCGAAGGGCGTGACCGTGGTCTCGGCCGCCGGCAACTCCGCCGCCGACCTGTCGAAGTACATCCCCGCCGCCTACGACGAGGTCCTCGCCGTCACCAACTTCGCGAACTACGACGGCAAGCCGGGCTCGCTCGCCGCCGTCCCGTGCACGAACGTGACCACCAAGGACGACAACTACACGCTGAACAGCAACTTCGCCTCGCCCGCGGACGCCGGTCACACCATCGCCGCGCCCGGCACCTGCCCCTACACGACGAAGAAGGGCAACACCTACGCGTACATCCAGACCGGCACCAGCATGTCGACGGCCGCCGCCTCCGGTGTCGTCCTCGACTGCCTCGCGGCCGGCGGATCCTGCGTGGGCAAGAGCCCCGCGCAGGTCATCGCCCAGGTGATCGCCCAGGCCAAGTCGGCCACCGTCGACCGCGGCCGCACCTTCGCCGGCGACCCGACGCGTCCCGTCTCCGGCCGCTACTACGGCTACGGCGTGAGCACGATCCCGGTGGGCACGGTCGTCACCCCGACGCCGACCGCGACGCCGACGGCCACCGCCACGCCGACCGCCACGCCGACTCCGACCGCGACGCCCACGGCGACCGCGACGCCGAAGCCGACGGCCACGCCGACCGCGACGCCGACCCCGACCGCGACGCCCACCGCGACCGCCACGCCGAAGCCGACCGCCACGCCCACCGCGACCGCCACGCCGACCCCGACGCCGACCTCCGGCGCCGACACGGTGAAGCCGCAGGCGAAGATCGTCTCGCCCGCCAGCCAGACGACCGTGACCGGCACCGTGACCCTCGTCGCCAACGCGAGCGACAACGTCGCGGTCACGAGCCTCGCCTTCTGGTCCGGCTCGACCAAGCTCGGCGACGGCGTCAAGCAGGCCGACGGCAGCTGGTCGCTCACCGCGAACAGCAAGAACTGGCCGAACGCGACCTACGCCGTGGTCGCCCGGGCCACCGACGCCGCGGGCAATGTGGGCTCCAGCGCCTCGATCACCCTGGTGATCAAGAACTGACCCGCTCCGCCTGACCGGCCCGGCTCCCTCCTCGGAGGGGCCGGGCCGTTCGCGTTTCCCACGGGGCGGTCGCGACGTCAAGGGCGGGCGCTCCGGTGGCGCGGTCCGTAGCGTCGGAGGCGCGCGGTCGACCTCCGTCCGCGCGGAGAGGCAGCCATGAGCGACACCCAGAACGGCCCCGTCATGGACGGCGCCGAGGACGCGAGCAACGACGACAAGCTGGGCGGCCTGATCGAGCAGGTCGACCACGACCACGGCGACGAGGGCGCGGGCGCCATGGCCGATGCGCTGCGCGACCGCGCCGACGAGACCGACACCGAGATCACCTCCTCCGACGAGACGGAGACCCGCACCGGGACGGAGTAGCGCCGCCGGTCGAGCAGCCCGCGCATGCCGGTCGAGCAGCCCCGCAGGCGGCGTATCGAGACCCGCCGTCACCAGCTCGGCGGGTCTGCAGACTCCTGTTCTGACGCTGGTGGATCTCGATACGCCCGCTCCGCGGGCTACTCGATCAGCATGATGCCGCCCGCCCCTCGAGCAGCCGCCGCAGGCGGCCCTTACACGCTGGTCGAGCAGCAGCGTCCGGCGGCCCTTGCACGCTGGTCGAGCAGCCCGAAGGGCGCATCGAGACCCACCACCGCCGAGACATCCGGGAGCGAGCCTCCTCCCCAACCCCGATCTGACAGCACTGTCCCCGATCGGCCCGCCACCCCACTCCGGTGTCGGTGGTGCCTGATTCAATACCCGTATGTCAGAAGACGAGGATGCGGCAGCACTCGCGGAGGTGCGCGACTGCTTCGACGACTCCGCCGCCGCCGAGCGCGCTGCGTCCCCGACGCGCCTCAGAGCGGCGGAGCGGATGCACCGCGGCTACCGGATCGCGCTCACCGTCCCGGAGGCCTTCGCCCGCGGCGCGACTCGCAGCGTGACACGCGACCTCGTCGAGCGCTCCGTCCGTGCCGAACTGGCGGTGGCGTTCGGGGTGTCCGAGCGGGAGGTCTCCCGCCGCCTCGAGACCGCGCAGCTTCTGATGGAGCACCTGCCGCTCACCCGCGCGCTGCTGCGCGACGGCCTGATCCTCTGGGAGCTGGGCGAGGCGATCTGCAGGACCGCGAGCAGCCTTCCCGAGACCTCCCGCTCCGCACTCGACGAGCGCGCCGCCGACGCCGCCGTCAGGATGACCACCACGCAGCTGCGCCGAGCACTCGGTCGCTGGCGGGAGGAGCTGCACGAGCAGCCGCTCGCCGAGCGCCACGCGCGCGCGAAGGAGGACCGCGCGGTCTGGGTCACGCCGGACGTCGACGGGATGGCGACGCTCTGCGTCTACGCTCCCGCGCCCGCCGTCTCCGGCGCCTACGACCGACTCCGCCGCATCTCCCGCACCCTCCGCGACGAGGGCGACCCGCGCACCCTGCAGCAGCTCAGCGCCGATGCGGCGGTCGATCTGCTTTGCGACGGCGACATCATCGGAACCACGCCGAACGACGAGCATCGGCCCGACCCGACCTTCGTCCCCGGCGTGCGCGCCGAAGTGCGGCTCACGCTCGCGGCGTCCACCGCCGTGGGTCTCGACGATGCGCCCGCGGAGCTCGACGGCTACGGCCCCGTCCCCGCCCCGATCGCCCGTGAGCTCATTCGCACCGCTGCGTCCTTCACCCGCGTCCTCACCGATCCGGACACCGGAGCCGTCGTCTCCGCCGGCCGGACCTGGCGCACTCCACCGCCCCAGATGCGCCTGCACCTGCAGCTGCGGGACCAGACCTGCCGCTTCCCCGGCTGCACCCGGACCGCCGCCACCAGCGAGGCCGACCACACGATCGAGTGGCGCAACGGCGGCGAGACCTCGCTCGAGAACCTCGTCATGCTCTGCACGTCCCACCACCACGTGCGGCACGGAGAGCAGTGGAGCTACGACCGGGTCGACGACCACGGGACGATCGAGTGGACGAGCCCGACCGGCCGACGGATCAGCAACCGCCCGCCACCCCTGCCCGGGCGGCCACCCGACCCGCCCCCGGGGCCCCGCTTCGACGATGCTCCCGCACCGTTCTGACGGTGGGGGATCTACTTGGAAGAGATGCCCGCACACATGCTGGTCGAGTAGCCCTGCAGGGGCGCATCCAGACCCGCCCACCCCAAGGACGTCGGTCTCCTCCCCGCCCTGCGCTGGCGCCGGAGGCGCCCCCTCCGCTCGATACGCCCGCTCCGCGGGCTACTCGATCAGCATTGATTCCCCGCTGCGGGCTGCTCGGCGAGCATGGACGCAGTGCGCGCCGACCGGGCAGCGGATGCCCGCGGTGTCTCCCTCTCGTGAGCATGCGCTCGCATGGACCGATGTCCCGTCCGCCGCACACCGTCCGCCTGAGCCACCCTTCGGAAAGGCAGCCGTGCCCGACGCTCTCCTCGTGCCGCTCCTGCTCGCCGCGCTCGTCACCAGCGGCCTGGCGGCGGGCTTCTTCTACGCCTTCGCCTGCGCGGTGATGCCGGGCCTGGGCCGGACCGACGACCGCGCCTTCGTCAGCGCGATGACCGCGATCAACGCCGCGGTGCAGAACCCGCTGTTCGCCCAGTACGTCGTCACCTTCGGGCGCAGCGTGCCGCTCAACCTGCGACTGGACCGCGCCGCCGGCGGTCCGCTCTCCGACGCCCGGCGCGGCTTCGAGCGCGCCTGGATCCGCGCCAACACCGCGCGCGTGCTCGCCTCGGGTGGTTCGCTCCTCCTGCTCGGGATCGCCCTCGCGACGACCTGACGTCCGCGCCGTCGATCCGCGAGTCCCTCGACTCCCGGAAGACGGGCAGTCTGGTGAGCACCACCCCGATCCAGGAGAGATACCATGACCGCACCCCGCCGCGCCCTGATCCTCGTCGACGTCCAGCAGGAGTACTTCGCCGGGCCGCTCGAGATCCGCTACCCGCCGCACGCGACCTCGCTGCCCGCCATCACCGCCGCGCTCGACGCCGCCACGGCCGCCGGTCTGCCGATCGCCGCCGTCCAGCACAGCAGCGGCGAGGGAGCACCCGTCTTCGCACCGGGCACCCCCGGCTTCGAGCTGCACCCCGAGATCGAAGGCCGCCGCAGTGATGAGTGGACGTCGATCACCAAGCAGTTCGGCACCGTCTTCGCCGGCACCGACCTGCTCGCCTGGCTGCGCGAGCGCGACGTCGACACGATCACCCTCGTCGGCTACATGACCAACAACTGCATCCTCGCCTCGGCGGCCGAGGCCGAGACGCACGGGCTGACGGCGGAGGTGCTCTCGGACGCGACCGGTGCCATTGCGATCTCGAACGCGGCGGGCTCCGTCGACGCCGAGACGGTGCACACCACCCTGCTCGCCCTGCTGAACTCGAACTTCGCGGCCGTCGCCGACACCGCCGCCTGGACCGACGCCCTCGCCTCCGGCGAGCCCCTCCCCCAGAGCGACCTCGGCAGCTCTGCCGTCGCGGGCGCCGCGCTGCCGCCGCGCTGAGACCTCGCCTACTGGTCGGGACGCCCCGTAAACGGGCCGCATGGTCGGGAACGACGAGTCGAGCGCGGCGTCGGGGCACACGTTACGTGATTGCCGCGCTCCACGAAGAGGTGACCACCGAAGGTAGAACGATGGCGCGCGACGTTCGGCTGAAACGCGCAACGTCCGTTCACCAAAGGACAGCCCACGAGTTCGGCACCCCTCCACTCCGCAGATCTACAGCAATGGGAGCGCTCTCCCGATTCACAGTAAACAGTGATCCACATATTGATTGCCGTCAGCATTGCGCCAGCATGTACGTGGCTGTGGTTCTACAGCGCAAGGAAAATGGCTGCGATCGTCGCATTGTCGAGCGCCATGATCGGCATACCGAACACGACGTCGGCAGCACCCAGCCTCGATCCCGTGCCCACGCTGGAGCTGGACATGCGAAACGCTTCGCCGGATGAAAGCACGTCCTCATCCATCACCATCCCGCGGGCACTTACGCGCAACCCGACGGACAGAAGCTTCAGTTCGCCGATGAAGCGAAATACAGCTGCGTCGGGAAGACGAACAATCCACACTGATCTCGCGGCACGGGCGATGTTATCGCTAAAACTGTTGTCACCTGCTCCGGACCCAACGGCAACATCCCTGTCAGGGTCCTCTCGCTTCTCGGCAAGACCAGCCAGAACAGCGTGGCAAGCCTGCAGATCGTCGCCGAGTCGAACTACGTCCAGAACATCCCGGTGGGTGCACTCGGCCAGCCACGGACATGGTATGTCCCCGCCGAAGGAGCACCAAGGATAAGCGCAGACGCCTACTTTCGTGCCAGCCATTCGTTCGCAGGAGCGCCACCATTGAGTACAGAGATCTCAGGATCGGGCCAGTCGACTTTTCTCTACGTCAGAAGTAAGTAGAAGCGACCCTTACCGCGAGAAGAGAAGCTCGAGTGTTGCTTTTCCGGAATTGAAGGCGCTCGGGTGCTCGAGGTACAGTCGGAACGGAAGACCACGAGCATCTCGCTCCGCCCATTCAATCACCTCCAGGACATCTCGCGCTTCGATGAAACGGATCTCCTCCTCGATCGTCTCGGCCTCTGTGGAGTAGACGCGATAGACCGGGTTATCCACTTCGCCGTCGACGTTGCGAGGATCTACTAGGTGAGTCTTCATTGTCTCTTTTTCCTTTCTCCGCTGCGGTCATTATTCCCCACCGTCGGCCTCGCACTCGTTCGCACATCGAGATGTTCCCACGGAGTCCGCGGTTCTCGATACTCCGATGCGGCGGTCTACTCGATCACCAGATCCTGCGACTTTGGGGCTCTGCGAGCGGCTCGACCGGGCGCTTCGTCAGCGGTCCGAGGGCGGCGGGAACGGGCGGGTCGAGCGCGGGGCGGCCGGGGGCAGGGCCGCGCGGGCGCGGTGCAGGGAGACGGCGGTGAGCAGGACGCGGGTGCGGGCCGAGGAGGCGTCGAGCGGGCCGATCAGGGACTCGATGCGGGCGAGGCGGTCGTAGAGGGTCTGCCGGCCGATGCAGAGGGCGGCCGCGGTGGCGGTCTTGCTCCCCCAGTGCGACGCGAACGTCTCAAGGGTCGCGAGCAGCTCCGGCCGGCCGCGGCGCAGCGGGCCGAGCACCTCCTCCACCAGAGCATCCGCCTCGGGGTCGTCTCGCAGCGTGCTGGCGAAGCGCTCGAGCCGGTGCAGCCGCGCATCGACGACGCCGCTCTCGGCGCGGGTCCACTCCCGCACACCGCGCACCTCCGCGAGCTCGCGCGGCACCCGCGCCACCGCGTCGGCGCCGCTGCCGACGCAGACCAGCGCGGACGCCCCGGCAGCGGGCGGCCACTCGCCGAGCAGCAGCGCCCTCGCCCGCTCCCGCGCGGCGGCGTCCGGGAAGGCCAGCAGCGCGAGCAGCTCGCCGCCCGCGACGCAGATCACGCTCGCGGAGTCCGCTGACCCCCGCACCGAGCGGTCGAGCGCGGCGCGGACCGCACGGAGGGTGCGCTCGTCGTCGCCGACGTCGGCCCAGACTCCGAGGAAGCACTCCCGCCCGCCGACGCCGAGCCGGCCGAGGAGCGCGTCGATCTGCAGCTCCGCGCTCGGGTCGGGGCGCGCGGACGGCGCCGTCGCGACCGCGAAGAGCTGGGCGGTGAGCCGCTCGCGCGCGGTCGGCGGCCGCCGCCGGAGCAGGGCGATCGCCAGCACGTCCGGCGCGCGGTCGAGCGCGACGGCCACGCCGTGCAGGTCGGCCTCGTCGTGGGCGCGGAGGTAGAGCGTGCCCAGGAGGGAGTCGCCGGCCCGCAGCACCCCGGACGAGGCGCCCGCGGTGCGCGCGGTGTCGACGCCGCGGCCGGGATGGGCGCGCACGATCTCCTCGCCCGCCGGCGAGACGAGCGCGGCACTGGCGCCCGTGGCGCTCGCGACGACCTTCAGCAGCTCGTCGATCCCGGCATCCGCGGCCGCCGCCTCGCCGAGAAGTCCGGACACTCTGTCCGCCACCCGCAGGCTCCGGAACTTCTGCTCGGTGAGCCGGGTGTTGATGCTCTCGCAGACCTGCACGAACGGCACCCGCCGGGGCAGCGCGAGCACGGCGAGCCCGAGATCGTCGGCAGCGGCGACGAGCGGGGCCGGGACGCTCGGCAGCCGCTCGGACAGCTCGACGGCCAGGGCGCCGATCCCCGCCGTGACCAGGGACTCCACATAGCGACGGCACTCCTGGGGATCCTGGTCCGAGGAGAGGTTCACGCCCTCCATCAGCAGCAGCTCGCCGCCCAGGAGCAGCGGCGCGACGTCGAGCTGCTCGCTGGCGTGCGCCCAGCGGATCGGCACCCGCGCGGCGGCCTCCCCGCCGGCGACCACGACCGGTCCGGCGGCCGCGAGCAGCGGGTCGAGAAGCGCCTCGGACAGCGGGATCACCATGCAGAACGTCCTCTCGCGTCACGGCGAATTTACACGGCGAGGCGGCCGCCGAAACCGCCCGCCGGGAGGGTGGAGCCCGACCCGCCGCGCTCCTCCACAGCCCGCTCTGCCGCGGCGCCGTCCACCGTTCCCCGCTCCGACTCCCCGCTCCACCTCACGCTTCGAGAGGATCCACCCATGAGCTCCGACACCCTGCACGGCCCGACCGACACCGAGGACGCGCTGACCCCGCTCCCCGAGAGCCGTCGCAACGCGCGCCTCGACGGCCAGTTCTGGATCTGGGCGGGCGCCAACATCGCCCCGATCAACTGGGTCCTCGGCGCGCTGGGCGTGAACATGGGCCTCGGCCTCTGGGACACGATCACCGTCCTCGCGCTCGGCAACGTCGTCGGCATGGCCGTCTTCGGCTTCTTCGTGCTGCTCGGCCAGCGCACCGGCGCGACCGGGATGCTCGTCGGCCGGGCCGTCTTCGGGCGGCGCGGCAACTACGCACCCGCCGTGATCCAGGCCGTCGTCGTGATCGGCTGGTGCGCGATCAACACCTGGATCGTGCTCGACCTGGTGATCGCGCTGCTCGGCTCCGTCGGCCTCGTCGACCCGGAGGCGGCGAACATCGGCTGGAAGGTCGCGGTCGCCGCGGTGATCATGGCGATCCAGGTCGCGATCTCGTTCCTCGGCTACCGGGCCATCGCCGCCTTCGAGCGCTGGACCGTGCCGCCGACCCTGCTGGTGCTGGCCGTGATGTCGATCGTCGCCTGGTTCTTCCTCGACATCGACTGGTCCTACGCCGGCCCGGCCGAGGGCGCCCTCACCGGCGGCGACCGGATCGCGGCGATGTCGATCGTGATGACCGCGATCGGCATCGGCTGGGGCCTCACCTGGCTCGCCTACGCGGGCGACTACTCGCGCTTCGTCAGCCCCCGCGCCTCGCGCCGGAAGCTCTACTTCGCCAGCGTGCTCGGCCAGTTCGTCCCCGTCGTCTGGCTGGGCGTGCTCGGCGCGACGCTCGCCACGAAGAACGGCTCGGTCGACCCGGGCCAGCTGATCGTGGAGAACTTCGGCGCCCTCGCGATCCCGGTGCTGCTGCTCGTGGTGCACGGGCCGATCGCGACGAACGTGCTCAACATCTACTCGTTCGGGATGGCCACCCAGGCGCTCGACATCCGCCTGGGCCGCCGCGCGCTCAGCCTGATCGTCGGAGTGCTCGCCTTCGCCGCGTCCGTGTTCTTCGTCTTCCAGGACGATCTGGCGACGACGCTGGACGCCTGGCTGGTGGGACTGGTCGGCTGGGTCGCGCCGTGGGGCGCGATCGTCCTGGTGCACTACACGGTGTTCGAGCCGCGGGTGCGCTCGTTCGGGCACCTCTTCGCCCCGGTCGGCTCGCCGCTGCTGCCGGACGTGCGCTGGCGCGCGCTGCTCTCCTTCGCGATCGGCGCGACGCTGACCTGGCTGTTCATGAACGGCTCGGTGCCGGCGCTGCAGGGACCGGCCGCGACCGCGCTCGGCGGCGTCGACGTCTCCTGGCTCGCCGGCGGCGTCTCGGCGGGGCTCGCCTATCTGCTGCTCGGCCGCGGCGACGCCGCGTCCTGGGTGCGGAAGCGCGAGGCCCTGGAGCCGGCCGCGCGCGAGTCCGAGCCCGTCCTCGGGTAGCCGGCCCCGTCACTCCCGCTCCTCTTCTCCCGCACCACCCGCTCCCGCACCACCCTGCTCCTGCACCACCGCATCACGAACGGAACCGCCATGCCCCTCCTCATCACCGACGCCGCCGTCATCACCATGGACGCCGTCTCGGGCGCCGTCCCGATCACGGCGAGCATCCGGATCGTCGACGACGTGATCACGGCGATCGGACCGGGGCTCGAGCCCGAGCCGGGCGACGAGGTCCTCGACGGGCGCGACCGCCTCGTGACACCGGGCTTCGTCAACGCGCACACCCACTCGTGGGAGTACCTCTACAAGGGGCGCTACGACAACCTGCCGCTCGAGCTGTGGATGCTGCTGTCGTACCCGATCCTCGGCGACAGCCGCGTCGCTCCGGACCTGATCCGGCTGCGCTCGTCGCTGTTCGCACTCGAGTCGCTGAAGGCGGGCGTCACGACGCTCGTCGACGACGTGCTCGAGAACCCGGACCAGGACGCGGCGCAGCTGGCGGCGGTGTTCGACGCCTACGACGAGATCGGCATCCGGGCGAACATCTCCGGGCACGTGATCAGCAAGCCCTTCTTCGAGACCATGCCGTTCCTCGAGGAGTACCTGCCGGCCGAGCTGCTCGACTCGGTCCGCGGGGCGGCGCGACCGACCACCGAGGGCTACCTCGACTTCAGTCGCACCGCCTTCGCCACCCAGCACGGGCGGGGCGGCGGACGGCTGCGCTACATGGTCGCGCCCTCGGCCCCGCAGCGCGTGGGCGCCGATCTGCTGGTCGGCGCGACGGAGCTGGCGCTCGAGCACGACGCGGAGTGCCACATCCACGTCCTCGAGACCAAGACGCAGCTGGTGACCGGGGAGGAGCTCCACGGCTCGACGCTGGTCGAGTACATGGCCGGGATCGGCGCCCTCTCCGCGAACACGACCTTCGCGCACGGGATCTGGCTGACCGACTCCGACATGGCGTCGATCGCGGCGGCGGGCACCTCCGTCTCGCACAACCCGATCTCGAACCTCAAGCTCGGCTCGGGCATCGCGCCGTGGCGCGCGCTGCACGACGCGGGGGTGAACCTCGTGCTCGGCACCGACGGCTGCTCGAGCAGCGACTCCCCGCGGATGCTCGACGTGATCAAGGCCGCGGCGCTGCTGCACAAGGTGACCGATCCGGACCTGTCGACGTGGCCGACGGTGGCCGAGGTGCTGACCGCGGGCACGATCGGCGGTGCGCGCAGCGCCGTGCTCGGCGACGTCACCGGCAGCATCGAGGTGGGCAAGCAGGCCGACCTCGTGCTCTTCGACCTCGAGACGCTCGCGTTCACCCCGCGCCAGCGCCTGGAGAACCAGCTCGTCTACTCCGAGAACGGCTCGTCCATCGACACCGTGATCGTCGCCGGGCGGGTCGTCGTCGCGGGCGGCGAGTCGACGACCGTGGACGAGGCGGCGCTGCGGGCCGACCTGGCGGCGCAGCTCGGCGACATCGTCGCCTGGCAGGACGCCCTCGACCGCTCCAACGGCGTGCTGACCGAGCCGTTCCACCGCATGTACGAGCGGGCGATGCGCCGCGACGCCCCGATCGACCGCTTCAGCGGCAGGCGCCTGGTCTGACGGCGCTCGGTCTGACGGCGACGGGACCGACGGCGCGCATCCTCGGCTCATGGAACCCCCTCCGGCACGCAGAACCCGCCTCGGCACACCGGATCCGGACAGTTCCGCGAGCCCGATGCGGTTCCGCGAGCCGAACGCGTCTTCGCGCTCGGGGCAGCACCGGGGGCCCGTGGCACCCGTCCGGGGCGGGATCGGACGGACCGGCGGCGCGTCGAGCCGGAGTGCGCCCCCTGAACGGGAACCCCCGTCCGGAGGAAGGTTCATTGCGAACGGGCGTTCGAACGCCCCGCCTAGGGTCGCAGCAGACGCGCCGGACTCCTCCGGCCGACCTCTCGAGCGACTCCCCCCACCGCAGTGCCGCGGTCAGGGCATGAGCCGCTCCTCCGCCCTCGACGCCCGGAAGGACGCCCGTGCCGACGACCCCCGCGACAGCCCGCCCGCGCCGCTCAGGCGCGCGGCAGGCCGGCGAAGTTCGCGGCGCTGAGCTCCTGCACGGCGGGCAGCTTCGCGAGGATGTCGGCCGAGACGCTGTCGCGGTCGGAGAGGACGCGCTCGAGGGCGTCGCCCACGCGGCCGGCGAGACCGGCACCCGGCTCGACGCAGAGGTAGGGCAGCTCGAACATCGCCATCAGGCCCTCGACCTTGCCCTGGGTGGCGAGCGTGATCGCGGGGACGCCCTTCATCAGGGACATGATCGCCAGGTGCATCCGGCCGGTGACGGTGACGGTCGCGCGCTCGGTGAAGCCGCGCACCTCCGCCGGGGTGAGGACGTCCTCGACGAAGGCGACGCCGGTCGTGTCCGGCAGGGCCGCGTAGACCTTGCGGCAGGCCGCGAGGTCGTCCGGTCCGTGCTTGATGACGTGCGGGAGCAGCACGACCGCGAGGCCGCGTGCGCGCAGGCCGCCGATGATCTCCACGTAGGCGCCGGTCTGGTCGGTGTCGATCAGGCCGGAGACGTTGACGATCGCGATGCCGCCGGTCGTGTCCAGCGCGGCGAGCTCGGTGCTCGCGCGGCCCTGGTCGACGGAGCGCGCCGAGAAGACGATGTCCGCCGAGGCCTTCGCGTCCAGGCCGTCGCGGCGGGCGCGCTCGACGGAGAGCGGGTCGCGGAGGAAGAGGGTCGTGCCGGCGCGGTCCGCGTCGCGGAGCTGCGCGAGGGCACCGGGGTGCGCCTTGCCGTTCCAGCTGAAGCCGAGGACGCGGGTGTCCACTCCGGCCGACGCGGCGCTGCGGGCGACGAGCGCGCGGCTCGTCGAGGCGCGGAAGTTGTAGGCGCCGTCCATGATGTCGGCGCCGACGATCGAGACCGACGCGGCACCGGGCAGCATGGCCCGGAAGCGGCGCAGGTCGCGGACGAAGCTCGGCAGGCCGCCGTAGAGCAGGGTGCCCAGCGAGACGATCTCGACGCGGTCGGCCTGCTCGGCCGGGATGCGGAAGTCGCCCTTGTAGCGGGTGATCACGGTGATCGGCCCGGCCACGTTCTCCAGGAACGCGCCGACCAGCGCGGCGTCGCCGATGTTGCCGGCGCCGGGGGGCGCGATCAGGATCGCGCGGCCCTGAGCACCACTGGCTCCGCGGGCCCCGCCGGAGCGGCGGGCGCTGCGCAGGCGCGGAGCGTCGAGGAAGACGCCGCGCGCGCCGAGCGAGAGCACCGCCGGGCTCTTCAGCAGCGGGGCGGTGCGCTTGCGCAGCCCGCCCAGCACCGTCCGGACTCGCGAACCTACTCCGCTCACAGCGATTCCGTTCCCGGCCCCGTCGTGGAGCCGTGCTCATCGATGGCGGAGGCGGCCCGTCGCCGCATCCGTCCGTCCGGGCGGGATCTCGGCGGCAGAGGCAGCGGTGCTGCCCGTCCGCCGGGGACGCTCCCGCCGCGCCCAGTGTACGGAGTCGTCCCCCCTTCGGCCGGCGCGCACCGCCGAGGCCCGGTGCGGCCTCCCCTCGTCTTCTCCCTCCTCCTCTCCCAGCCCCGAGTCCCCGCTCACACCTTCCCCGATTGGACACCACGCCCATGACTCGAACGCTCAGCGCGACTCTCGCCGCTCTGCTGGTCGTGATCGCCGCGTTCTTCGCGGCCGCGCCCAGCTTCGCGGCGGCGAACCGCTACGCCTCGCCCAACGGCACGGGAACGGCCTGCTCCGCAGCCGCTCCCTGCGCCCTGACCACCGCCGTCCAGAACGCCGCCGCCGGCGACACCGTGCTGCTCACCGCCGGCACCTACCCGACGACCACCCTCAAGGGCGGGAAGGCGACCGTCGCCGCTCCCGTCGTCGTCCAGCCGGCCCCGGGCGCCTCGCCCGTGCTCGGCTCGACGAAGGTCTACACGCCCAACACCGTGTGGAACGACATCTTCTCCAAGAGCACCTTCTACACCTACGGCTCCGGCATCACGGTGAACCGGATGCACATCGACGGCGCCGGCATCTTCGTGCGCAGCGCGAACGTCGTCGTCCGCGACTCGCTCTTCGAGAACGGCTCGTCGATCGACGGCATCCAGGTCGGCGGCACCGACAACGGGCTGATCGAGAACAACCTGGTCCGCAACTTCGACCAGAACATCGACAACGGCCTGCACGCCGACTGCATCCAGGTGTTCGAGAGCAACGACGTCACCCTTCGCGGGAACACGCTGATGAACTGCTACAACGCGGGCATCATCTTCTCCCCCGGCGGCGGCGACGGCATGAGCGACATCACCGTGGAGTCGAACTTCGTCTCCGGCTGCATCGTGATCACCAGCGACTGCCGCGGCGGCTCGTCCGCGGACTTCCGGGAGGCCTCGGCCGACGGCATCTACATCCGCAACAACACCTTCGAGTCGGGCGCACTGCGGGTCGGCGGGGCGAAGAACACGGTCTTCGACCGCAACATCGTCAGCTACCTCTCCTCCTGCACCAGCCCGATGACGAACACCATCGTCGAGAACTGGAACACCAAGCTCTGCAAGACGCCGTCGCTGCTCAACCAGCAGGGCAACATCCAGGGCGCTCCGGCGCTCGCCTCGGTGGCCACCGGCGACCTGCACGTGCTGTCCGCGACCGGGACCCAGATCGCCGGCTGGGGGTCGACCACGTCGGCCCGCACCGACATCGACGGCCAGGTCATGGGCTCCCGCACCGCCGGCGCCGACCAGTTCGGCGGGGTGACCGCTCCGACGCCGACCGCGACGCCGACGGCCACGCCGACCGCGACCGCGACCCCGACGGCGACGCCGACGGCCACCCCGACCGCGACCCCGACGGCCACGCCGACGGCCACCGCCACCCCGACCGCGACGCCGACCGCCACGCCGACGCCGACCGCCACGCCGACGCCGACCGCGACTCCGACCCCGACGGCCGCGCCCGCCCCGGTCGACCGCACGGCGCCGACCGTCGCGATCGTCTCGCCGGGCTCCGGCTCGTCGGTCACCGGAGTCGTCAGCCTGATGGCGACCGCCGCGGACGACACCGCCGTGACCGGAGTCACGTACTGGGTCGGCACCACCAAGCTGGGCGACGCCGTGCAGGCGTCGGACGGCAACTGGTACCTCACGGTCAACACCGCGGTGTTCCCGAAGGGCACCTACTCGGTGACGGCGAAGGCCGTCGACGCGGCGGGCAACGCCACGACGAGCGCCCCGATCCTCCTGAAGCGGGTCTGACGCCCGGAGTGAGGACCGCCTGAACGTCGAAGGGCCCCTGCGCAGTGCAGGGGCCCTTCGTCGTCCGCAGGTGACGGAGTCGCCGTCAGTCGGACTCGCCGTCAGTCGGCGAAGATCGCGCCCACCGGCTCGCGCTTCTCGGCCTGGAAACGGTCCTCGGCGCGGCCGAGCGCCCAGTAGGCCGAGAGCGAGAGCGCCGCGCGCTCGACACCCCAGTCGTCCTGGAGGATCGTGCGGAGCCGCTTCATCGCCGTCCGCTCGCCGTGGGCGAAGACCTCGACGGCGCCGGCCGGGCGGGTCAGCTCTGCGACGGCAGCGGTCAGCGCGTGCCCCGCCTCCTCGTCGCCGCGGTGCAGCCAGCGCACCTCGACGCCCGCGGGGACGGTCAGCGGCAGCTCGTCCTCGGCGCCGTGCACCTCGATGAGCGCGGTGCCGCGGGCCTGGGCGGGCATCGCCTCCAGGGCCGCCGCGATCGCCGGCAGCGCCGACTCGTCGCCGAGCAGGAGGTTCGCGGCGTCGGCGCGGGGCGCCCAGGCGCCGCCGGGGGCCGACATCTCGAGGCGGTCGCCGGGGCGCGCGGAGGCGGCCCAGGGTCCGGCCACTCCCTCGTCGCCGTGCAGGACGAAGTCGATCGCGAGGCTGCGCGCCTCGAGGTCGACGGAGCGGATCGTGTAGGTCCGGCGCACCGGGAGCTCCTCGGGGGCGAGGCGGGCGCGCAGGGCGTCGAGGTCGTGCGGCGGCTCGAGCGCGACGCCGGGCGGGGCGAGCAGCAGCTTGACGTAGCGGTCGGTCGCGGCGAGCCTCTCGGGATCCGCGGCCTCGACGAAGGCGTCGAAGCCCTCGCCGCCGAGGTGCACGCGCACGAAGTGCTCGGTGAGCCGCTCGGTGCGCAGCACGGTCAGCACGAGCTGCGGGCGGGGCGGACGGGCGCGGCGCTCGGACGGCGCGGCGGGCGTGGTGGCGTCGGTCATCCCTCCAGCATGCCGCCCGCGCCCGCCCGGCGCGCGCGCTCGGCCCGGGCTCGCAGGAACCGCCCCGGCACGCGGAAACCGTCGAATCCGACGAGCCCGACCGCGTTTCACGAGCCGGAGACACGACGAATCGCGGCCGGAACCGATACTGCTCGCCCGGTCAGCAGCAGGAGCGCGGTGCTCCCGCTACTGTTCGGATCGCTGCCGACCTCGTCGCGTGTCAGCACCAGGTCGACGAGTACCGACGCGGCCCGTGCGGGGCCGAGCGCGAAGAAGGGAGAGCTGATGGCGGCATCCTTTCGCGCCTTTCTCGACGAGTCGTCGGCCGACCGTGGCAGCGGGCATCAGGAGTACCTCGTCTGCGCAGCTCTTCTGACCGACGACTCCTGCTAGGATGCGCGCGACCTGCTGCGCCCGCTCCTCCTGCCCGGACAGATCAAGCTCCACTGGACGGGCGAGAGCGAGCGACGTCGCCGCGTCATCGTCTCTCGCATCGTCGAGCTCGGACCGATGAACATCGTCGTCTCCCACCGCGATCTCCGGCGCCGCCGCGTCGAGCGGTATCGGCGGAAATGCCTCGAGATGCTGTACCACGAGCTCATCGGGCTCGAGGTCTTCGATCTGGCGCTCGAGTGCCGATCCACTGCTCAGGACCGAGACGACCGTGCCCACATCGTCGGTCTTCAAGCGCAGGGAATGGATCGTCGCCTGCGCATCGCGCATCGTCGCGGCGGTGACGAGCCTCTGCTCTGGATCGCCGACGCTGTTCTGGGAGCGATCAACTCGGCCCGTCTCGGGGACCACAGACATCTCGACGAGCTGCGGACGACGCTGATCATCGAGAGTCGCACGCCGGAGTCACTCGTCGCGATCGACTCCGGGCCCTGACGAGCGGAAGGCACCCTGACAAGCGAAAGACCCTGGATCCAGTCGTCCGGCTGGGGTTCCAAGGTCTTCTTCCCGTTCCGTCGTAACGGAGGGCGACTCCTACGGTACGGCGTCCACGGTGACCCTGCAACGCCCGGAGCCGACGAGCCGAGACCGGTTCCGTGCGCGGACCGCGGCACGGGCGCGGACGCCACGGACAGCGAAGGCTCGTGTGGCGCGAGGTGGGGGCGCCCCGGCGCGCGACGGCGCGCGGGCGCGGACGGCCACGCCGTAGCCTCTCCCCCATGGATGCGACCACGACCGTCTCGCGCGCCGCCCCGACCGCCCCCCGGCTGCAGCCGGACCGGGTCCTCGTGCCCGACGTCCTGCGCGGGGTCGCCATCGTGGCGATGCTGATCGCGCACGCGATGCCGCTCGTCCCGAGCCTGCGCGGCGGGGCGGTCGGCTTCGCGGCGGGCACCATCAACGACCTCGCGTCGCCGCTGTTCGCCCTGGTGATGGGGATGTCGGCGGCGCTGGTCCTCGCGCGGCCCGGAGCCTCCGGCGGGCGCGTCGTCGTCCAGAACCTGATCCGCGGTGCCGTGCTGGTCGCGCTCGGCGTCTGGCTGGGCGGCTGGGGCAGCTGGATCGCGATCGTGCTGCCGCACCTCGGGCTCACGCTCGCGCTCGGAACGCCGATCCTGCTCCTGCGCAGCCGCCTCGTCGCGGTCGTCGCCGCCGTTGTCCTCGTGGCGGGCGCCCCGCTGAACGCGGCGGTCGCCGCCGGTGCCGACCCGACTGCGCTCTACGCGCGGACGCCCATCGGATTCCTGCTGCAGTGGAGCTTCGTCGATCCGCACTACCGGCTGACGAATCTGCTCCCCTTCCTCCTGCTCGGCGCGCTGCTGCTGCGGCACGGCTTCCGGCGCGACCGACTGCTCGCCGTGCTGGCCGTCGTCGCCGTGCTGGCGTACCCGGTCCGGCCCGCGCTCGAGCGGCTGATCGGCCTCGAG
This sequence comes from Rathayibacter sp. VKM Ac-2929, assembly GCF_022815495.1. Lineage (NCBI taxonomy): Bacteria > Bacillati > Actinomycetota > Actinomycetes > Micrococcales > Microbacteriaceae > Rathayibacter > Rathayibacter sp. VKM Ac-2929. Next base: position 7,619 of record NZ_JALGRV010000005.1, on the reverse strand, counting down.
TCCGTGTCGGGCAGCCACCCGGACACGCTCCACGACCTCGGCCTGGTGCTCGCCGCCTACGTCGCCGTCGTGCTGCTCGCGACGGTCCGGCGGCGGCCGGCGAGCACGGTGATCACGGCGGTGCTCACGCCGTTCCGCGCCGTCGGATCGCTCGCGCTCTCGGTGTACGTGCTGCAGGTGGCGGTCGTCGCCGCCTTCGCGGCCCGGGGCCTCGGCTACGTCGCCGACACCCCCGGCGCCGCCCTCCTCCTGGTGCTGGGAGTATGGGCGGTCGCGGTCCTGTGGTGGCGCTTCGTCGGCATCGGACCGCTGGAGTGGCTGATCGGCCGGCTGACCCGGCTCGTGCCGGCGCCGCGGCGCTGAGCCGCCGATCGGTCGCCGACGATCGTCAGCTCTCGACGACCGGCAGCTCGGCGACCGCGACGGCTCCGCCGCTCTCGTCGGTGATCTCGATCGAGGCGACGGAGGCGCGCAGGACGGCCGCGTTCATGGCGCAGTCGAGCTCGGCGGTGCTGCCGAGGAACGAGCCCGAGGGCAGCCGCACGCCCGTCGCCGTGACCAGGACGACCTCGTAGCTCTCGCCGACGGCGAAGCCGCTGCCGCGCAGGATCGTCTCGGTGCCCCAGGTGTGCGCGACGAGCTCGGCGTCGATGTCGAGGGCCGGGTCCTCGGCGAACGCGATCGGCTCGACGGCGCCGAGCGTGCCCGGCCCGCCCTGGGGCGGTCGGTCGCCGAGCGCCTGCAGTGCGAGACCGCCGACGGCGCCGAGCGCGACGCAGGCGGCCGCGGCGGTCACGCCCAGCGCGATCCGGCGCCCCCGCGCGGGCCGGTCCGACGCATCCCGCGTTTCCTCGCCCCGGGCCCTCGGGACCGCCGTCAGCGCCGGGCCGGCGAGCGCCGCCACCCGCGTGCGCAGGTCCGCCGAGGGCTCCGGCTCCTCCCAGCGGCCGACGCCGCCCAGCCCGGACAGCACGGCGCCGAAGGAGGCCAGCTCCTCGTCCACGCTCGGATCCTCCGTTCGCAGCCGGTCGAGCTCGGCGGCCTCCTCGGCCGACAGCTCGCCGGCGAGGGCCGCGGCGATCAGTTCCTCGCGACGGCCGCCCTCGTCCGGGCCGCCGTCGCCGGGTCCGCCGTCGCCGGGTCCGCCACTGCTGGTCACGATCGGTCCTCCGGAGTCGGGTCGGGCGCCGCGAGATGCGTGCGGAGCGCCTTGAGAGCGTAGAACGTGCGGGTCCGGAGCGTCGCGACCGCGACTCCGGTCGCCGCGGAGACCTCGGCGTAGCTCCCGCCGCGGAGGTGGATCGCGACGATCACCTGCCGGTGCTCGGGCGAGAGCCGGGCCAGCGCCTCGACCATCATCAGCGGCTCGAGCGGATCGACGTCGTCGCCGGGGACGTCGTCGAGCACCTCGGCCGGCACGATCCGCGGCAGCCGCTGCAGGGAGCGGTGCGCGTCGACGATCACGTTGCGGGCGATCGCGAACAGCCAGGTGCGCGGGCTCGCGCGCTCCGCGACGTAGCGCTCGCGCGAGCGCCAGGCCCGGAGGAACGTCTCCTGCACGCAGTCCTCGGCGAGACCGCGGTCGCGCAGCGCGTTGACGGCGAAGCCGAGCAGGGCGGATCCGTGCTCGTCGAACGCCGCGGTGAGGTCGAGGGGCGTGGGGTCGCCGGGCGTGGGATCGCCGGGCGTGGGATCGAGCGGCGGGGCGGCGGGTCCGGCGGCGGGCACGGGCGCCGGGTGCGGGTCGGGCTGCGTCATCGCGGTGCGGTCCCCTCGTCGCGTCGTCGTCGTCGGCCCGGTCGTCCGCGGCCCGGTCGTCGTCGGCCCGATCGTCGTCGGCATCGTCAGCGCCGCGAGTGCCATCGGCGCCTCCTGTCCCGACCGGCCGGGCGGCCCGTCACAGGGGGTACGGAGCGGAGGAGCGAGACGTTCATCCGGGCACTGCGGTCGAGTCTATGAGAAGGATCTCAGACAGCGGGGAACGGGCGCGCTCAGCTCCGCGGCGCTCGGGTCCGCGGCGCGAACGCGCCGAGGGCGTACACGAGCAGGAGCAGCGCCATCGCGACTCCCGACGCGACCGCCGCCAGCACGGCCGCCGCGCCGCTGCCGAGGAGCAGGCCGAGGCCGCCGAGCACGACCAGCGCGCCGCCGAGCAGCGCGAACATCCGCTCGGAGAACGCCCACGCGAACGGGAGGAAGTGCAGCCCGACCACGAGCGCGATGAGCGCCGGGCGCAGCTCGCCGCGGCCCGCCGACTCGAGGACCCGGCTGCCGACCGCGATGAGCGCGAACTCGGCGACCACGCAGGCTCCGTAGACGGCGAGCCGCGCGGGCCCCGGCGGTGCGAAGGGCCCGAGCGGACGCGGACGGACGAAGAGGAACCAGAGTGCGGCGACGACCGTCGCGCCGACCAGGACCCGCGCGACGATCGCGACGGGCTCCGCGGGCGAGTACGAGAACGCGAAGACGACCGCGCCGGCCAGGCCGACGACCGCACCGAGTCGTCGCGGGTCCGCGAAGACCGGCGGGCCGCTCTGCTCCGATGCCATCCGGGCAGCCTCGCAGATCCCGGACGGCAGCGACAGCCGCCGGCGTCCCGAGCGAGCACCTGCGGACGCGCCGAGCGGCCGCGGTCCGGTCAGGAAGCGGTCCCGAGCTCCTCGATGTCGTCCACACCGGCGGCCGCGGCCTCGCGGCGTCGCGCGCGCAGGGACGGCGCGAGCAGCGCGGCGACGATCGCGAGCGCTCCGACTCCGGCCGAGGCCCAGAAGCCGACGGTGAACGCCTCGTCCGTCGGGGCGCCCTGCGGGGTGACGCTGGAGGAGATCAGCGCGGCGATGACCGCGGTGCCGATGCTGCTGCCGATGGTGCGCAGGACGGTGTTCGCGCTGATGGCCTCGCCGGTCTGGGCGGCGGGCACGCTCTCGACGATCGCGTTCGAGGTGGCCGCGAGGGCCATGCCGATGCCGATGCCGGTGAGCACGCCGGAGACGAGGATCTGCCACTCCTCGCCGTGTCCGAGAGCGGGGAGGACGAACGCGATCGCGACGGCGACGCCGCCGGTGATCATCGGGATCTTCGGCCCGACGCGGCGGATCATCGCCCCCGCGACGACGCCGGAGACGACCATGGCGACGACCGTCGGCAGCAGGAACAGACCCGCCTCGCTGACCGACTTGCCGAAGCCGTAGCCCAGCACCGTGGGCAGCTGGAGCAGGGTCGGCACGAGGATGAAGGTGCCGAACATCGCGAAGCCGAAGGCGAGCGCGACGATGTGCGCGGTCCACACCCCGCGGTGGCGGAAGAGGCGGACGTCGATCAGCGGCTCGGAGACGCGCAGCTCGACCAGCACGAAAGCGACGAGGGCGACCGCGCCGAGCACGAGCAGGCCGATCGTCTTCGCGTCGCCCCAGCCCCAGTTCTGGCCCTCGCTGATGGCGAGGAGGAGCGCGACCAGGCCGATCGAGAGGATCGTCGTGCCGACGAGGTCCAGCTTGCCCGGCGTGCGCACGGGCGACTCCGGCATCCCGAAGACCGCTCCGAGGAGGGCGACGGCGACCAGCACGGCGGGCAGCCAGAACAGCCAGTGCCAGGAGAGCGCCTCGACGATCGGGCCGGCGGCGACGATGCCGACTCCGGCGCCGATGCCGAAGATGGCGGACAGCAGCCCGATGGTGACGCTGACGCGCTCCCGGGGCAGCTCATCACGGACGATGCCGATCGACAGCGGCATCACCGCACCGGCCGCGCCCTGCAGGACGCGTCCGACGATGAGGACGCCGAGGTTCGGCGCGATCGCGGCGACGACCGTGCCGACCAGCAGCAGCGACAGCACCACGATCAGCACCTTGCGCTTGCCGACCATGTCGCCGAGGCGACCGAGGATCGGCGTGAGCACCGAGGCGGAGAGCAGGTAGGCCGTCAGCACCCAGCTCGCGTCGCTCGTGGCCACGCCGAGGTCCTGCCCGATCGTGCCCAGGGCGGGGGCGACCAGCGACTGCAGGACGGCGAACGAGAGACCGCCGAGCGAGAGGTAGAGCACGATCGCGGTGCCGCGCGGCTTCCGCTGCGGCGCAGCGCTCTCGGGCGGGACTCCGGTCGGCACCGAGCCCGTCGCGGCGGGCTGGCTGGTGGTGGACATGCGTCTCCTCGGCTGGTGTGCGGCGTGTGAGCGGCGTGTAAACAGGTGCTTACTTGTCGAGTGTAGCCAGCGCGGTGCGCCTGTCAACACGTGTTTACTTGTCCTCGGCTAGGTTGGTCGACGGGAGTGGGACATGAGCACTGACAGCGAGGACGTCGTCACGGCGGTCTCCGGCGGCGACGCCGACGACGAGCTCGTCCGCCCGGGCCGGGACGCGGAGGCGACCAAGCGCGCGCTGATCCGGGCCGCGCGGCGCCGGTTCGCGACCGACGGCTACCGCGCGACCACGGTGCGGCACATCGCCGCCGACGCCGGAGTGAACGTGGCCCTGATCAACCGCTACTTCGTCTCCAAGGACGGTCTCTTCGAGGCGTGCATGCGCCGCACCTCGGACGAGCTGGAGTCCGAGACCCCCGGCGGACCCGCGGATCTCGACGCGATCGTCCAGCGGCTGATCGGCCACGTCCTCCGCGCGCCGAACAACGACGACCCGCTGCAGCTCCTCCTCCTGCTGCGCTCCTCCGGCGACGCGACCGCGGACCGGATCCGCCGGGAGACCCTCGAGGAGTTCACCCGCCGGCTCGCCGTCGCGGCCGGCTGGCGCCCGGACGACCCGCGGACCGCCCCGGTGCTGGTCCGAGCCCAGCTCGCCATCGCGACGATGATGGGCGTCACCGTGATGCGCACCTCCGCCGCCGTGGAGCCGATCGCCTCCGCCGCCGACGAGGATCTCCGCGAGCCGCTGGACCGGATGTTCCGCGTCCTCCTCGGCGCGGAGTCCGCGACGACCGAGCCGCGCTAGTCCGGGTCGGAGTCGTCGCCGCCCCACTCGGGGGGCGCGCCGGCACTGCGCGGCAGGGCGTGCCGCCTGCCAGGATCCCTCGTGGGCCTTCTTCCCCCGGGAGCCCCTCCCCCGCCGCACGAGAGGCCGCCATGATCGACGTCCGCACCTCCGCCGACCGCCCCGCCCGCCGCCCCGACCCCCGCGGCATCTCCCGCCGGGCGGTCACCACCGCCGCCGCCTGGACCGTGCCCGTCGTGGCCGTCGCCGTCGGCACCCCCGCGGCCGCCGCGTCCGGCCTCGACGTGGGAGCCTTCGTCCTGAACGGCACCTGCGGCAGTCCCGGGATCCTCGGCCCCGGCTTCACGCTCACCGCAGGCTCCGCCGACCTGCCGGTCGGGACCACGATCACCATCGTCGGCAGCGGCGTCGCGAACATCGGCGTGTTCACGGCCACCCCGAGCATCGCGACGATCACTTCCCCGAGCAGCACCACCCGCTTCGTCACCCTCACCGGTCCGCTGCTCGCAGGCTCCACCCTGGGCCTGCGCACCACCCTCTCGGTCACCAGCGCCTTCACCCTCAACGCGACGACGACCCTCCCCGAGGGCTCCGTCGGCACCGGCGCGAAGAGCACGGCGTCGGTCAGGTCCGACCGGGTGTTCTGCACGGGCAACTGACTGCACGGGCGACTGACGGGAAGCGGGTCGATCGCCGAAGATTGATGAAGATTGCCCCGAATTAGAAAATCCTCATCTTGTGCAATCGATGACAATCGTCGCCCCGGGGCGCTCACACGTCGGAGGTTCGGCGGCGGATCAGTACGGGACCGTGAGCGACAGCACCGCGACGTCGAAACCCGGCGCGGTGATGACCAGGTCCGCCACGGGGACCGGACTCTGCGTGCGATCGTCGCTGGCGATCAGCAGCAGCAGGATGCCGGACTCCTCGCCCGCCGCGAGCGCGGGGTCGTAGCGGAGGGCGATGCGTCCCTCCGGGAAGCCGTCGGCGTAGCTCCACTGCTGTCCGTTGAAGCCGGCGAACGAGTAGCCGTTTCCCGGATCCTGGAGGACGACGATCACGGAGCCACCCTCGAGCGGGGCGGAGCCGGTGTTGGTCGCATAGACGCGGTACGCCGTCGAGGCCGACGCGACGTCCTCCGCGGGACCTTCGGCGCGAGCGCCGAGCGCAGGGAGCGTGCCGCTGGCCGCGGCGGACGGTGCGGAGACGGCGAGCGCGATCACGGGAGCGGCCCAGGCCGCTCCGACGAGGGTGCGGCGCGCGAGCGGCGCGGGGGGAGCGGTCGGGTCGGGCACGGCGGGGTCCTCTCGGCGGGGGTCAGGGCCGAGCGTAGATCGGGGCGGCACCGCCGGGGAAGCGGATCCGGGCGCCGGGCCCTACTCGGGGGTGGGCGCGTCGAGGGTGGAGGGGTGAGGGACGAGGCGTGGGACCAGCCGCACCAGCACGACCATGCCGATCAGCTCGACCAGGGTCTGCGTCACGACGACCACGGGCGCGAGTGCCAGCGGCGCGGGGAGCGCGAGTGCGAGCGGCAGCACCACGAGGGAGTTGCGGGTGGCGCCGCTGAACACCAGCGCGCGGGACGAGGGGACGTCGAGGCGGACGAGCCGGGCGACGCCGAGTCCGGCCGCGACCATCACCGCGAGGAACGCGGCGTAGAGGGGGACGAGAACGAGCAGTCTGCCCGCGGCGGCACCGACGGCGCCGATCTGCGAGGCGACGACGATGAGGAGGGTCGCCGCCATCAGCGGCACCATCAGGCCGAGCATCGTCGATTCGACGACCCGCCCCGCGCGATGCCGGCGGCCCAGCGCCTGCACGAGTGCGGCGGCGGTGAGCGGCAGCACGATCAGCAGCAGAAGCGCCCGCGCGAACGGGGCCACCTCGACCACGGCGACGCCCCCCGGCCCGAGGAACAGGAGGAGGTAGAGAGGGAGGAGCAGGAGCTGCGCGAGCATCAGCAGCGGTGCCGCCGCGAGCAGCCGGTCGGACGCGCCGCCCGCGAGGCCGGCGAAGACGATCACGTAGTCGATGCAGGGCGTCAGCAGCACGAGCAGCACCCCGAAGAGCAGCGCCGGGCTCTCGGCGACGAAGCGGGACAGCCCGTACGCGACGACCGGGACGACGACGAAGTTCAGGACGCCGACCGCGGCGAGGAAGCGGACGTCGCGCAGCGCGCGGCCGAGCGCCGCGAACGGGACGCCGAGGAACGTCGCGAACAGCAGCAGCCCGAGCACCGGCTCGATCGCGCCCTCCAGGTGCCGCGCGGCGGGCAGCAGCAGCCCGAGCACGGCGCCGGCGGCGATCGCGCCGAGGTACACGGCGACCTGCCGCCGCTCGAGCCGCGCGACGAGCGCGCTCACGGGCGGGGGCACGGCAGTCGGAGGGGCACACGCCAACGCTAGAGGCTCGGCGCGTCGTGCCGGCCGAGCGCTCGACAGGGCGCGTTCACGCCGGTCGAGCAGCGGCCCCTCCATGCCGGCCGAGTAGCCGCCTCCGGCGGCCCGTGCATGCTGGTCGAGTAGCCGCCTCCGGCGGCGTATCGAGACCCACCATCGCCGAGACATCCGGGAGCGGGTCTCCTCCACACTCTGGTTCTGACGACGTTGTCCCCGATCAGCCCGTGGTTCCGACCCGGCCGTCGGTGGCCCCTGCTTCGATATCCGTATGTCAGAA
>NZ_JALGRV010000004.1:567801-668480 GCF_022815495.1 Rathayibacter sp. VKM Ac-2929 | reverse complement strand
TCCGGGAGGGTGCTCGCGGTTCTGCAGATCGCCTCGCCGACCTCCCAGAGGATCCGCGCGTCCCGCAGTAGGGCGCGAGTGAGGGGAAGGTGCTCCATCAGCATCTGCGCGGTCTCGAGGCGTCGGCAGACCTCCCGCTCGGACAGCCGAGCGTCACCGCGAGCTCGGCGCGGATGGAGCGCTCGACGAGATCTCGCGTCTCGCTGCGCGTCGCGCCGCGGGCGAACGCCTTTGGGACGGTGAGCGCGATGCGGTGGCCGCGGTGCATCCGTTCCGCGGCTCTGAGGCGCGTCGGCGAGGCGGCGCGCTCGGCGGCCGCGGAGTCGTCGAAGCAGTCGCGCACCTCCGCCAGTGCTGCCGCGTTCTCATCTTCTGACATACGGATATCGAAGCAGGGGCCACCGACGGCCGGGTCGGAACCACGGGCTGATCGGGGACAACGTCGTCGGAACCCGAGTGTGGAGGAGGCTCGCTCCCGGATCTCTCAGTGATCGTGGGTCTCGATACGCCGCCGGTGGCGGCTACTCGACCAGCATGCAAGGGCCGCCGAAGACGGCTACTCGACCAGCATGAAGCCCGCCGCCCGCATCGCGGCTGCGGACGGCGACCCCATGGCGATCGAGCAGCCCGCGGAGCGGGCATATCGAGATCCACCGTGCTGAGCTGGGCGGGTCTCGATACGCCCCTCCAGGGCTACTCGACCAGAATGAATGCCGCCGGAGGCGGCTGCTCGACCGGCACGAAGGGCGGCGAGGGCGAGAAGGAGGGCGGCCGAGGCGGCTACTCGGCCGACGCGGGGGCACGCCCGCGGACCGCGGCGACGACGGCCGCGACCGCGCGGTCGATGCTCGCCGCGCGGGCAGCGGCGTCCTCCTGCTCAGAGTCGTGGACGAAGGCCGTCGTGCCGCGCACGGCGCCGCAGTAGTCGACGACGCCGTGCTCGATCTGGGTGCGCAGGGACTGCTCGTAGCCGTGCCGCTCGTACACCCCGGCGCTGTCGCCGGCGATCGGCACGAGGTGGACGGTGAGCCCGCCGAGCTTCCGGCGCATCCCGTCGGCCGGGTCGATCTCGAAGGCCCACCCGTTGACGAAGACGCGGTCGATCCAGCCCTTCAGCAGCGCCGGCATCGACCACCAGTAGACGGGGAAGACCAGCACGAGGTGCTCGGCGGCGTCGAGCCGGCGCTGCTCGCTCGCGACGTCGGCCGGGTACTCGCCCGCGACGCGGTAGCTGTGCCGGTCGGCCGCACTGAAGCGCGGGTCGAAGCCCTCCGCGGCGAGATCCGCGAGCTCGGCCGGCGGCAGCTCCTCCGCGAGCCGTCGGGCCAGAGCGAGGGTGAGCGAGTCCCGATCGGGGTGGGCGGCGACGATGAGCGCGGTCATCCGTCCATCCAAGCGCAGCCGGCCGGCTCGGCGTGCGACGATCCGGCGTGCGACGACGCGGCATGCGACAGCACGAACGAGGAGGAGACCGATGACCGACCCGGAACCGCAGGACGTCCTGCACCGCGACGGCAGCCTCCGCGCTCGCGGCGCCACGCTCGACGGCGAGCTGCACGGCTACTGGGAGTGGTTCCGCCTGGACGGCACCCGCCTGCGCAGCGGGTCGTTCGATCGCGGGCGCCAGGTCGGAGTCTGGACCACCTACGACCGCACCGGCGCCCCGCACAAGGGGACCCGCTTCGGCGACTGAGGCGGCCGCGCCTCGGACCGCGCCTCAGGACCCGCCGCGCGCCAGGACACCGGTGACGAGCAGCTGCACGAGGGCGTCCGTGTCGTAGCGCGGGTCGCCCGCGCCGCCGATGCAGAGATTGCCGATGCCGCGCAGCAGGCCGTACGCCTCGACCGGCGGGGCGTCCGGCGCGATCGCCGCCTCGAGCAGCGTCGCGCAGACCGGCACCAGCCGGTCGACGAAGAAGGCGTGCAGGGCGTCGGAGCCGGCGCCGTCGCCCTGCAGCGCATCCGGCAGCCCGTGCTTGGTGACCAGGAAGTCGACGAACAGCGCCAGCCACGCGCGGAGCGCCGCCTCGGGCGAGTCGCTCTCGGCGAGGAGTCGCGGCCCGGCCTCGGCGCAGGCCTCGACCTGGTGCCGGTAGACGGCGACCACGAGGTCGGCCCGGGTGGGGAAGTGCCGGTAGATCGTGCCCGTGCCCACGCCGGCGCGCCTCGCGATCTCGCGGACGGGGGCGTCGACGCCGGACTCGACGAAGACCGCCGCGGCCGCGTCGAGCAGGGCCTGCGAGTCGCGCCGGGGTCGGCCGACGCGGGGGACCGCCGGGTCGGCGCCGCCATGATCCGTCACTGCTGCTCCTCCTCCGAACGCTCCGCTTGCTTAACGGAACAGCGCTCCGTATCGTTGCGGAACGTCGCTCCGATAAGCAGTATCGCAGAGCGCGAACCGGAAGGCACCAGCATGACCAGCACCGTCCCCACCTCTCTGCCCGAAGCACTCCCAGAAGTACTCTCCGGAGCACTCCCCGTCGTCTCGGTCGCCCCCGTCGAGCTCGACGCTCCGGGCCGCCCCGTCCCGCTCACCGTGCGGATCTCCGCCCCGGCGACCGGCACGGACCTCCCCGTCGTGCTCTTCTCGCACGGCAACGGCTGGAACCACGACGGCTACGCGCCGCTCACCGCGTACTGGGCCTCGCGCGGCTTCGTCGTGATCCAGCCGACACACCTCGACTCGAGGCGTCACGGCTTCGGCTTCGACCATCCCGTCTTCCCGACGATCTGGGAGGAGCGGATCGCCGATCTCACCCGCGTGCTCGACCGGCTCGACGTCCTCGAGGCGGCCGTGCCCGGTCTCGCCGGCCGGGTCGACTCGAGCCGCGTCGCCGTCGCCGGGCACTCCTGGGGCGCGCAGACGGCGCAGACGCTGCTCGGCGCCCGCATCGTCGGAGAGGACGGCTCGCTCAGCCCGGACCGCTCCGACCGCCGGGTGCGCGCCGGCGTCCTCCTCGCCGCGACGGGCGTCGCCGGCGACGACCTCGAGCCGTTCGCGCAGGCGGCCTTCCCCTTCCTCCGCCCCTCCTTCGCGCAGCTGAGCACGCCGACCCTCGTCGTCGCGGGCGACCGCGATCAGTCGCGGCTCTCCCGGCGCGGGCCGGACTGGTTCACCGACGCCTACACGCAGAGCCCGGGCGCGACCGACCTGCTCACCCTGCACGGCGGCGAGCACTCGCTCGGCGGCATCGTCGGCGAGGAGGTCGCCGAGACGACGGACGCGGATCCCGCGCGACTCTCCACGATCCAGCAGCTGACCACGGCCTACCTCCGCACGGCGCTCGGCGTCGACGAGAGCAGCTGGTCGGCGGCGCGGGCGGCGTTCCGCGAGGACGGGCGCGAGATCGGCCGCATCGACAGCGAGTGACGCCGCGCACTGCCATCGGGCGTCAGTCCTTCGCCGCCGCAGCCCCTCCGGCGAGGTCGTCCTCCGTCGGCTCGGTCACCCCGATCGTGCTGATGATCGGCATCGTGCCCGTCCGCGCGAGCGGCTCCTCGGCGGTCGGCGCCGACTCCGGATGCGGGGAGCGGCGCGCCCGCACCGGCGCCACCGCGCGGACGACCGGAGTGCGCAGCCGCCGGTACGCGATGCGGCCGAGGGTGACGCCGCCCGCGAGCCCGATCGCGATCATGCCCGCCTGGAGCAGCAGCTCGATCCCGCCCTCGGGGCCACGGCCGGAGGTGAGGTCGAGCACGCCGCGGTAGAGGGTCAGGCCGGGGAGCAGCGGCACGATGCCGCAGGCGGTGGTCACCACGGCGGGCACGCGCCAGCGCTCGGCCAGGGTCTCGCCGAGCAGGCCGATCACGATCGCGGGCACGGCGCTGGCGAGCAGCGGCGCGGCGCCCAGCCCGCTCAGCGCGTCGGAGGCGACCCACGCTCCCGCACCGGTGAGCGCGGCGACGAGCGCCGGCCGCGGGGGAGTGTGCGACGAGAGCGCCCAGGCCCCGGCTGCGATGCCGGCACCGAGGACCTGCACGCTCGCCGGCCAGGGGCGGGCATAGGAGTCGACCAGCACCAGCTCGACGCCGAGGGTGCGCGCGCCGTCGAGCACGGCGGCGATCCCGACGACGATGCCGAGCGTCAGCAGCCCGACCTCGAGCAGCCGGCCGCCGGCCGTGATCGGGAAGCCGTTGATGGCGTCGTCCGCCGCTCCGACGAAGGAGAGCCCGGCGAGCAGCACGACGACTCCGGAGGCGACCACCAGTGCCGGCGGCAGCACGGCGAACTCGACCGGCAGCTGCGGCACGACCGCGAGCAGCAGCACCGCGACTCCGGTCGCGAGCGCGGCTCCGGCGATCTGCTGGAAGAAGGCGGGCAGCCCCCAGCGGCCGAGCAGCTGGTTGACGCCGTCGATCGCGGCGGTCGTGAGCGCGGCGAGGAGGACGATGAGCGGCCCGCCGCCGAGCAGGATCGCGACGCCCGCGGCCATCACCGCGAGGGTGAGCGTCACGACGCTCCGCCGGTAGCGGTGCGGCTGGACGAGGATCGCGTCGAGCCGCTCATGCGCGTCCTCGAACTGCTGCCGGGCCTGGTCGCGCGCGGTCGACGAGTCGACGGTGTCGGCGACCCGGACCTCGGGGGAGCCGTCGGTGATCGCGGTGACCAGCGTCGTCACGCGGGCGAGCCGCTCGTAGTCGGCGCTGCGGGAGGCGACGACGCGCAGCACGCTCACGCTGGGCGAGTCCTCGCTGCCGTCGTGCACGACCAGGATCGAGGTGAAGGTGAGGTCGACCTGCACCTCGATGCCGTAGGCGCGGCAGACCCGCTCGATGGTCTCGGTGACCTCCGCGGCCGCGGACCCCAGCGAGAGCAGGGTCTCGCCGAGCCGCACCGCCAGCTCGAGCACGCCGCGCACGGTCTGCTCGGCGAGGACGGCGCGCTGCGAGCGCCGGCTCACCGGCGCGGCGGGGCGCTGGCCGCTCAGCGTGCCGACGAGCTGCCGGAGGAGTCGCTGCTGGAAGGGTCGAGGAGAGGGCACCCCCCGAGCGTACGGAGGACCACCGTCACCGGAGGACCGGCTCCGGAGGAGCGCCATCGCAGGCTCGGCGCCGCAGGACCTGAGTCGCAGGACCGGCGCCGCACCGCCGTCACCAGGGCACCACCTCGCCGCGGAAGTCGCGGTAGGCGATCCCGGGCGTGCCGAGGCGGCCGATCAGCACGTCGACCACCTTCGGCACGTTCTCCTCGATCGTGAACGGCGCGTCGTCGCCACCGAGCGCGGTCCGGATCCAACCCGGCGCGATCAGGACGATCGCCCGGCCCGTGCCGGACTGCCGCACCGCGAAGCTCTTCAGGAACTGGTTGAGCGCCGCCTTGCTGCCGCGGTAGACCTCCCGCCCGCCGCCGGTGTTGTTCGCGATGCTGCCCTGCCCCGACGACATCGCGCCGATCAGGCCGTCGCCAGCGACGAGGTCCTGCAGCGTCTCGATCACGCGCATCGGACTGAGCGCGTTGGTGACGAAGACCTCGACGAAGTCCTCCGTCGAGACCTGGCCGATGGGCGTGTCCTCGCTCGTCGTGGTGCCGGCGTTCACGAAGAGCAGGTCGAGCACGCGACCCGTCAGGCGCTCCCGAAGCGCCCGCGTCCCCTCCTCGTCGGTGATGTCGAGCCGCTCGATCGCCAGGCGGTCCGCGCCGACCTCGTCCTGGAGCTCGTGCAGAGGGGTGCGCCGGCCGGGATCGCGGACGGTGCCGATCACGTCCCAGCCGCGGCCGAGGAACTCCGCTGCGAGGGCGTGGCCCAGCCCACGGGAGGCGCCGGCGAGGAGGGCGGTGCGTGCGGTGCCGGACGGGGGGGTCGGTGTCGTCGATGTCGTGGTCATCCCGTCACTCTCACCCCGCCGCAGGTCGATCCGCGCGGCCTGTCAGCGAACCGTGCGCTGCGCGGCGCCGGTTCTCAGAGTCGGTGTCCGGCGGTGGTGGTCGCGCTCATGCTGATCGAGTAGCCCGCAGAGCGGGCGCATCGAGATCCACCGGAGTCGGAAGGCGGGGCTGCAGGCTGCCCTGCTGGCGACGGTGGGTCTCGATACGCCCCTCCGGGGCTACTCGACCAGCATGTGTGCGAGCGCCTCTGCCAAGGAGATACGCCCCTCCGGGCTGCTCGACCGGCAACAACGGACGCCCCACCGGCAGCGGCTGCGCAGGTGCTCAGAATCGTTGATGTGGCGACGTTCCGGCCGTCCTGTCGCGCCAGAGCGGCCCTTCCCGCCATCCGCTCCCAGGTCTGCTCCGAATCATGCGTACACATCAACCTCACGACCGGAGCCCGCATGCTCGCCACCGCCACCGCGTCCGCCACTGCCCCCACTGCCGGCACCGCTGCCGCCCGCCGCTCGCGCGCCGTCCTCGCGCCCGCGCTTCCGCTGCTCCCGCCCGACTCCGATCGGATGCTCGTCATCCGCTCGGCCTCGGGCGACGACCGCGCGTTCGCCGAGATCGTCCGCCGGCACACCTCTCTGCTGCGCGCGACGGCGCTGCGCATCCTCCGCGCCTCGAGCGAGGCGGACGACGTGGTGCAGGAGACGTTCCTCGCCGCCTGGACGCACATGGACAGCGTGATCGACGGCGAGACGATCGTCGGCTGGCTGCTGACCACGGCGCGCCGGCGCTGCTACGACCGGCTGCGCTCGAGCGACCACCAGAACCACGCCGAGCTGGAGCAGGACCTGCCCGAGTCGCTCGACCACTGCCCGACCGCGGTGTCGGAGCGGGCGGCGCTCGTCGCCGAGGCGCGCGCCGTGCTCGGCCGGATGCCGGAGCTGCAGCGCCGCTGCTGGGAGCTCCGTCAGCTGCAGCAGCGCAGCTACGACGACATCGGCGCCGAGCTCGGCGTCAGCGCGACCGTGGTCCGCGGGCAGCTCTCCCGAGCCCGCCTGCTGATGGAGGCGACGCTCGCGCACTGGCGCTGAGGCTCCGCAGCGCACCCCGTGGGCGGTCGAACCGTCGCGGACGGCTCTCGCCGACGTGCTGAGAGAGCCGTTCGTGACGGGTCGATCGGCGGATCGCCGCGACTTCAGGGGTGGGCGCACTCGGCTCCGGACGGACTCGGTGGTTAGCGTGGAGGGCATGGAACCCAGCTTCGGAGCCCTGCTCACCGGTCTCGTGATCAACCTCTTCTGGTTCGCGCTCGTCCTCGTCGCGGTCTACTTCGTCGTCCGATCGGCGGTGACGAGCGCGCTGCGGCGGGCCGGAGTCATCACTCCGGCGAGCGCCGCCGCCCTCGATCGCGAGGACGAGGCGCACCGCCGCGCGATCGACGACGAGCGGCGTCCGGAGGCCTGAGCCCGGCGCACCTTAGCCCGGCGCGCCCGAGCCCGGCGCACGTGAGCGCGGCGCAGGTGAGCCGAGCACACCGCCGCGGCCTCAGCTCCCGAGGATCGCGAGCACCGTCGACAGGATCCCGCAGACCGCGCCGGTGCCGAGCAGGATCAGGCCCGTCAGCCGCAGCGCCCGCACCGGATCCGCGCGCCGGTGCAGCCGGATCCGCTCCGGGTCCTCCTCGCGGTAGTAGACCTCGCGCTGGTCAGAGCCGACCGGCGTCAGCGGGTCGTCGGCGGTGAGCGGCCGCGAGCGCACCTCGCCCGCACGGGTGACCCAGTGCAGCGCGCGCGGCGGACCGTCCTCGAGGTAGGCGGTCGTCGTCGACCACCGCCCGTCGATCAGCAGCCCCACGAACGCCGCGAACAGGAACAGCAGCCCCAGCGGGAGCGTGATGAGGGAGAGCGCCTCCAGGATCGTCTCCAGCACCGGTCGCCTCCCTCTCGGATCCGCTGACGAGCGTACCGGGCGACGGTGGCACAGACGGTGGCGCAGACCCACCACCAGCGCAGCGGTCTCGCGAGCCGCCGGACCGCCGCGAACCCGACGACGGGCGTGATCAGGACGGGCAGCCACGCGCCGAGCACGGCCCACTGCACCGCGGGCGACAGCACGCGCAGGTCCTACCAGCCGTCGATGCCCGGGTCGATCGCGGACGCGGTGCCCAGGAGCACGAACGGCACCAGCACTGCGGCGAGTGCCGCGTGCACGAGGCCCCAGGCGCCGACCGCCAGGCGTGCGTAGCCGAGATCGAGCGCTGCGGTGGGGGTCGTCACCGGGGAAGGCTACCCGGCGCGACGCCGTCCGCTCCCGGTCGAAGCGCTTCCGTACACTGGCCCGGGCGCCGCGCGGACGGCGGCACGAGCTGCGGGGGTGGCGGGGACGGATGGCGACGGCGGGTGGCGCACGGCACGGACGGCTGAGGCCGCGCTCGGGACCGCGGACTCTGCTCCGCGGCGCTGCGGCCGCCGTCGCGGTCCTCGCCGTGAGCGGGGCCTGCCTGGTCGGGATCGCGACCGCGAGCATCACGAGCAACGTCGCGGGCAACGCGGTCGACCTCGGGATCGCGCCCTCCGCGCAGCCGCGGGCTGCACAGCTGGGCGCGATCGAGGGCGGCTTCAACGTCCTCATCGTGGGCACCGACAACGACGCGGTGCAGGGCGACGCCTTCGGGGTCCGCGACGGCACGCTCAACGACGTCACGATCCTGCTGCACGTCTCCGCCGATCACCGCAGCGCCACGGTGATCAGCTTCCCGCGCGACCTCGTCCTGGACCGCCCGGCCTGCACCGATCCGGAGACCGGCGAGGTCACGGAGGCGACCGCCGACGTCCCGTTGAACTCCGCGTTCGAGGCCGGCGGGCTCTCCTGCGTCAACGACACGGTGCAGCAGTTCACCGGCCTGACCGTGCCGTACGCGGGGTGGGTCTCCTTCAACGGCGTGATCGAGATGAGCAACGCCGTCGGGGGAGTGCCGATCTGCCTCACCGGGCCGATCCGCGACACCGACTCCGGGCTCGACCTCCCCGCCGGCACGAGCACCGTCTCGGGAGCGACCGCGCTCGCGTTCCTCCGCACCCGGCACGGCGTCGGCGACGAGAGCGACCTCAGCCGGATCTCCTCGCAGCAGCAGTACCTGGCCTCGCTGATGCGCACGGTCCGCTCGGCCGACACGCTGTCGAACGTGCCCGCGCTCTACGGACTCGCGCAGGCGGTGTCCTCGAACGTGCACCTCTCCACCACGCTGACGAACCCGTCGACGATGATCTCGCTCGCGCTGGCCCTCAAGGACGTCGACCTCGCGCAGATGGTGTTCGTGCAGTACCCGGCGCTGGACGACCCGGACCGGCCGGGCAAGGTCGTGCCGGACACGGTGCTCGGCGGCGAGCTGATGGCGAAGGTTCTGAACGACGAGCCGGTCGTGCTCGCGTCGACTCCCGCGGAGGAGCAGCCCGCGCCGCCGGTCGAGGGGGGCACCTCCGCTCCTGCGCCGACCGACCCCGCCGCCGCGGAGCCCGCTCCGGAACCGCTCGACGCCCCCGGGCAGACCGCCGCCGAGGAGACCTGCGCTGTCCCGTCGGAGTGACGCACGGAACCGGCCACGGGCGGGCCCTCAGGCCGTCGCGTCCGCGCCGGCCTGACGCACGTTCCGGACCACACGGGCCGGGGCGCCGACGACGACCGCTCCCGCCGGGACGTCCTTCGTGACGACCGCGGCGGCGGCGATCACCGCGTCGTCGCCGACCGTGACGCCGGCGAGCAGGACGGCTTTCGCGCCGATCCAGACGTTGGAGCCGACGACGATCGGGGCGGGGTGCAGGTCGCCGCGTCGCGCCGGATCGAGGTCGTGGTTCAGGGTCGCGAAGACGACGTCGTGCCCGATGAGGCAGTCGTCGCCGAGCGTGATGCCGCCCTGGTCCTGGAAAGCGCAGCCGGAGTTGATGAAGACCCGGGCGCCGATCCGGAGGTTGCGGCCGAAGTCGGCGCGCAGCGGCGGGAACAGGGTCACCGACTCGTCGATCGGCCGGCCGGTCAGCTCCGCCAGCAGCTCGCGCACGCGCTCCGGCGGGTGGTAGCCGCTGTTCAGCTCCCCGGTGATGCGCAGCGCCTCCTGGCTCGCCGCGTGCAGAACGGCGTGCAGCGGGGAGCCGCCCTCGATCGTCCGCCGCGCGTCGAACGCGGCGATCAGGTCGTCCAGGTCCATGTCCAGGTCCAGGTCCGGGTCCGGGTCCATGTCGTCGTCCTCTCCTCGGGTCCGCCCAGGCTAGGAGCGCCGGGCGCACGGCTGGGACTCCCTGCCGGGGCACCCCTGCCGCGGGTCGGCCCGCCGTCAGCCGTCACTTCTCCATGAGGCGTCCCGGAACGGTCGAGACGTCCCGCCGGAACGGGCTGCCTCGACCGCTCGGGGACGCCTCGCGCGTCACGCCCCGACGCCGCGGGGGAGACTCCGCTCGAGGAGGGTGGCCCGGCGGGCGGCCAGGGCGAGTGCGAGCAGCACGGCGGCGATGACGGGGAGCGGCAGGACGACCCGGGCGGCCGGCACGTCCGTGAGCACCGTCGCGCCGAGGGCGTCGACGGCGGTCAGCAGCGCCGACAAGCCGACCAGCAGGAGGACCGACATCACGGCCGCCACCCGACCGCGCCAGGGCATGACCGCGAGGACCCCGAGCGCCGCCACCGGCCCCGCCGTCGACAGATCGGGACCGAGCCAGCCGGCCGCCGCAGCGACGAGCGCGATGCTCAACTCTGTGGCGGAGGCGAGCAGGGCGGTGACCCGAGCGGCGCCGGTCCGGGCGGCGAGGGCGAGGCCGAGGGCGATCGCGAAGAGCGCCCCGGCGAGGAAGGAGGGGTTGGTGAACGGTCCGATCGCACCGGGGTAGCTGACGCCGGGGGACCAGTTGACGACGGCGTAGAAGGCGAAGAACGCCGTGGCGAGCGCGAGGGGGACGATCGTCGACGGGGAGCGCCCGGGAGCGGATCGGAGGCGGTGGCGCAGACCGCCGACCGCGAGGGTGGTCCGCTGCCCGATGCCCGGGCCGCGGTGTCCGCGGTCGTCGGCCTCGTCGAGCAGGATCCCCAGCAGGACCTCGCCGTGCTCGTCGCGCCAGGCGGCCGGGTACCAGCGCAGCGCGCGGCGGAAGCGGTCGGTGCGCCGCGCGTCCTCGTTCGTCGTCATGCCGTTCTCCTTCGTCGAGTGGTCGGGTCAGAACGCGGCGGACGGCGAGAGCCCGAGGTTGATCCGCGCCCGCACGGCGCTCGCCTCCATCCGGGCGACCTCGGCGCCGAGTGCGGATCGGCCGCTGTCCGTCAGCCGGAAGTAGCGGCGCACGCGGCCGGTGACCCGCTCGTCGCCGTCGGGGGCGATGAGGCCCGCCGACCCCAGCCGCTCGAGCGCCGCGTAGAGCGTGGTCACCCGCAGCCGCACGCGGCCCTCCGACTGCTCCTCGATCTCCTGCAGCAGCGCGTAGCCGTGGCGGCGCCCGAGAGCGAGCGCGGTCAGGATCCAGAAGGTCGTCTCTCGCATCTCCTCGGGCACGGGCGACACCATACTTCAACGGCAGGAGTATCGGGCGGCCGTCAGTAGCGCCGGTCGTCTCCCGGAGCGGGCGAGGCCGCGAGGAACGCGCCGCGCTCCTCGAGCAGCCGGCGCAGGTGGCGCGCCAGGACGAGCCGCTCGGCGACCCGGCCGAGGATGCCGAAGGGGGCGCGGAAGGCGAGTCGGTCGGTCATCACCGAGCCGCTGCCGTCCGGCTCGAAGCGGTGCTCGTGCCGGAAGGAGCGGAACGGGCCGCGGGTCTGCTCGTCCGTGAAGGAGTGCGGCGCGTCGAAGGCGGTGATCCGGCTGGTCAGCCGCAGGCGGACGCCGAAGTGCCGGGCCTGCCAGGTCACCTCCTCGCCGAGGCCGATGCGGCCGCTGACGACTCCGCCGACGGCCCGCTCACCGGCCGCGGCCTGCGACTCCGTGTGCAGGTCGATGCTCCGCGCGCGGTCGAACAGGTCCTCGACCGACCGCTCCGAGCGGGTGACGACCTCGACCGACGCGACCATGACTCGATCATGGCGCAGTGCCGGCATGGCGCAGTGCCCTCATGGCGCACTGCCGTGATGGCGCGCGGCTCGGCACCGACGCGCTCGCCCGGCCCGGACGGTCAGCCCGTCGGGACCACCGGGACGAGGAAGCCGCCGGGGACGTCGACGTCCGGCTCCCGGTACTCGTCGGGGAGGGTGAAGTCCGCGGTCCCGATCGAGGAGACGGTGAAGACGTCGGCGTCCCTCGTGCCGACGAGGAAGAGCGAGTACACCCGGGTGCCGTCCTCGAGGGTGCGCACCAGGCCGCCGGGGGAGGTCGACCGCTCGCCCTGGCGGGAGAGGACGACCGTGTCGCCGGGCGTGCTCGCGAGAGCCGCCGGGTCGATCCCGGCCGTCGGGACGCCGTCGCGGCAGTCCGTGCCGAAGCCGGTGTCGATGACCGATTCGCAGAAGCGCGTCTCGCCGTCGGGGCTCACGTGCAGGTCGCCCGTGGCTCCGACGAGCACCGGCTCCGGCTCCGAGGAGCACCCGGAGAGCAGCAGAGCGACCGCGGAAACGACCGCCAGTGCGCCGCACGTCCCGCGCACGATCGAGCTCCGACGGTCAGTGGAAGTTCATCGTGGACGGCGACGGCGCCTTCCAC
This sequence comes from Rathayibacter sp. VKM Ac-2929, assembly GCF_022815495.1. Classification (NCBI taxonomy): domain Bacteria; kingdom Bacillati; phylum Actinomycetota; class Actinomycetes; order Micrococcales; family Microbacteriaceae; genus Rathayibacter; species Rathayibacter sp. VKM Ac-2929. The sequence continues at coordinate 655,986 of NZ_JALGRV010000004.1, read as the reverse complement.
GCCTCCGTCCGGTAGGCGTGCGGATCGTGCGGCGCCCGCGGCGGCTCGCCGAAGGGGTCGACCGGCAGCTCGGCCGGAGTCCTCGAGACAGCGCTCCGCAGCGCTGCGGCGACGGATCGGAGGCGATGGATCACGGCTTTCACGGCGTTCACGGCGTTCTCCCGTTCTCTGGTGAGGGCTGACGACCACTGTCGACGCTACCGCGACCCCGCGACATCGCGCTCGTCGACTTTCCGCGTCTCAGCGGCGCGGCCGCTCTCCGCGGCGAGTCCCCCCGACGCGGGCGGGTCAGCCGCCTGTGAGCGCCTCGGCGACCGACGCGTGGATCGCGTCGTAGTCCGGGTCCTCGGGGTCGACCGCCGGGGGTGTCAGCTCGACCGAGCCGATCGGCTGCGAGCGGGTCCGGAGCGCGAGCTGCAGGAAACCGCCCAGCGCGCCCTGCGGGATGTCCGTGCGGACGACGCGCGCGCCGGCGTCCGCGATCCCCTGGAACTGCAGCAGCACGTTCACCGGGGAGAGGCGGGCGAGGATCGCGCCCTGCACCTCGCGCTGGCGGACCATCCGGTCGTAGTCGCCGCCGGCCGAGCCGTAGCGGGAGCGGGCGTAGGCCAGCGCGTTGCTGCCGTCGAGGTGGTGCTCCCCGGGGGCGAGCCAGGCGTTCACGCCGACCAGCTCGCCGGTGGTCTCGTCGAGGACGCCGCCGAAGGGGAGGTCGCCGTCGCCGGTGTAGTCGACGTCGATGCCGCCGAGCGCGTCGATCAGGCTCGCGAAGCCCTGCATGTCGACGAAGGCGTAGTACTGGATCGGCAGCCCCAGCGCGCCCTCGACGGCGTCGCGCGTCGCCTCGATGCCGGGGGAGCTGCCGTCGGCCACCGCGTCCGGGTAGAGCTCGGGGCTCTTCAGCTCGACCTCCGTGTGGATGGAGTTGAGCATGCAGGGATCGACCGCACAGCCCTTCCACGGATAGCCGTCCGGATAGAGCTCGTGCATCGGCGAGTCCTCGGGGAAGGGCGTCCACCGGAGGTTCCGCGGCAGCCCGATGACCGTCGCCGCTCCGGTCGCCGTGTCGATCGAGGCGACGGAGATGCTGTCCGGGCGGAGTCCCGCGCGGTCCTCGCCGGCGTCGCCGCCCAGGAGCAGGACGTTGTAGCGGCCGTCGACGGGCGCGGCCACCGGCCCGTCGCCGAACACCGTCGACAGAAGTCCACGGGAGATCCCGACGAGGTGCCCGCCGTAACCCGCAGACCCGACCGAGACGAGCAGCGCGAGCACCGTCGCCACCCCGAGCGCGACGCGGGCGCGCGGCCGGAGCTTGACGAGCCGGGTCAGCCTGAGCGTGTCGAGGGTGAGCACGAGCCAGAGCGCGGCGCAGGCGAACAGGACGACCTGCAGGACGGCCAGCGTCCCGTCGAGCGCGGCGACCGAGAAGACGAGCGACGGGACGACGAGGAGTGCCAGCAGCAGCAGGACGACGACCGCCCACAGCAGCAGGGTCGCGGCGAGACCGATCCGGCCGAGACGCCGCGAGCCGGCGAGCACCTGCGCGGACCCGGGGATCAGCAGGCCGAGCCCGAGCAGCCACCAGGCGCGGCGGGTCATCACCGCCCGCGACGAGGTGTCCGGGTCCCGCAGCGGCGTCCGCCTGCGGACACCGTCCTTCACCACTGCACTGCGCACGTCGCCTCCCCGGAACCGACCACCCACGGTAGGGCCTGCGCGCCGCCCGGGCGGACGGCGACGCGCGGCGCTCGACCGCCGAATCGCACGGAGGCCGGGGTCAGCTCCGGTCCGGGTAGTCGCCCGCCTCGAGGTCCGCGAGCAGGCTCGGGTGGGTCGGCGCCCAGCCGTAGGTGCTGCGGGTCCAGGCGCTCGACGCGGGCTGGTCCATCGCGAAGATCTCGCCGAGGGGTCCGAACGTCTCCGCCGGCACCTGCTCGACCGGCAGGCCGAGGCGCCGCCCGATGACCGTGGCGATCGCGAGCATCGTGTCGCCCTCGTCGGCGACGGCGTTCACGGCCGTCCCCGCCTCGCCCCGCTCGATCATCAGGCGGAACAGCGACGCCGCGTCACGACGGTGCACGGCCGGCCAGCGCTGGCCGCCGTCGCCGACGTAGGCGGAGACCCCGGAGCGCTGCGCGGCCTGGATGAGGAGGCCGGCGAAGCCGTAGGCGACGTCGCGCTCGTGCACCGACCGGGGGAGCCGGACGGCGGTCGTCCGGACGCCCTGCTCCGCCAGACCCAGGACCCGCGCGGCGTTGGCGCCGCGGCCGCCGACCGGGCCGGTGGTGGTCAGCGGATCGTGCTCGGTCGCGACGGCACCCGCGGAGAAGGTCGTGCCCGAGACGAGGGAGAACGGCTTGCCGGTGCCGACGAGCGCGGCGCCGATCACGTCCATCGCCGCGCCCTCCTCCGCGATGCTGCGCTCGAGGTCGGAGAAGTCGTTGCTGAAGGCGAGGTGGATCGCGCCGTCGGCGGCACGGGCGGCCTCCGCCAGCAGTTCCAGGTCGGCGAGCTCGCCGCGGAGGGGCTCGCCGCCGGCGTCGAGGACCCGGCGGACGGCCGACTCCGACCGGGCGAGACCGAGCACCTCGTGGCCGTGGGCGACGAGATCCTCGGTGACGGCGAGGCCGATGGCGCCCGGGGCGCCGGTGAGGAGGATGCGCATGGGAGGACTCCTTCTGAGTGATGGGATCGATGTCCCATCACTGTAGCCCCGTGATGGGACGCGTGTCGCGTCACGGTAGGATCTCCCCATGCCACGCTGGGAACCCGATGCCCGCGAGCGGTTCGTCTCCGCCGCTCTGCACCTGTTCACTGAGCAGGGCTACGACGAGACCACCGTGGCGCAGATCGCCGACCGGGCCGGGCTGACCCGGAGCACGTTCTTCCGGCACTTCCCCGACAAGCGCGACGTGCTCGCCGCCGGTCAGGAGACGCTCTCGGCGCTGCTCGCGCAGGGGGTGCGCGAGGCTCCGGCCGGGGCGACGCCGATGCAGGCGGTCGCCGCCGGTCTGGTGTCGGCGTCCGGCGCGATGACGCCCTTCAACCGTGAGCTCGGGCCGCGGCTCGAGGCGGTGATCGCCACCAGCGCCGAGCTGCAGCAGCGGGCTCTGCTGAAGAAGGTCGGGATGGCGACGGCGATGGCGGACGCCCTTCGCGAGCGCGGGGTCGCCCCGGCGGTCGCCGATGCCGCCGCCGAGCTCGGGGTGCTCGCCTTCAAGGAGTCGTTCGCCGAGTGGTCCGAGGGCCGGGACGGCGAGCTGCCGGCCCTCGCCACCGCCGCGCTCGACCGCCTGCGGGAGGCGCTGACGCAGCTCGGCTGAACCCGCGCCGTCAGCCGGTCCGCTCCCAGCGGTCCCGGCCGCTCCGGCGCCACTGCTGGCGGGGCCCGTCCGATTCCCGGGCGGTGTCCGTCAGCCGCAGTGTGCTGTCCGGAGCCCAGCCGGCGATCACGGAGGCGTAGCCGTCGTCGACCGGGATCAGCCGGGTCGCGCTCGAGAGGTAGCCGAGCACGGTGAGGTGCACGGCGTCCCACTCGGCGGCGACGCGCTGCCAGTCCGGGATCAGCCAGCGGCCCTCCCAGCCGGTCACCTGGTACCAGTCGTGCCGGCGGGAGGCGGTGACCTCGGCCGGGAAGGCGCGGCAGAGCTCGGCCCAGTCCTCGGCGCCGCCGATCTCGAGCGTGCGGCCCGCGCCGCTCACCGGGATCACGGTCGCGGCGTCGAGACCGGCGGAGTCCTCGACCAGCTCGAGCAGGTCCTCGATCCGGGACTGCGTGCGCAGCAGCCGCAGGGGGAGCGACCACCACGAGCCGGAGAAGCTCGCGCGCGGGTCGGCCGGGCGCTCCCGCGCGGACTGCTCCTCGTCGGCGCGGCGGGCGGCGGACCACTCGTCCAGGAGCGCGGCGGCGCCGGTCGGGAGCGGCCGGGCGGTGTCGGGGCGCCAGTCGACGGCCCACTGAGTCCGGGTGGCGGGGCTCGTCCACGTCGCCGCGTCCGGGGAAGCGAGCACGCGCTCGGCGACGGGAAGCAGCGCGGCGCGGAGCTCCGGCAGTGCGGCGAGGACGTCCTCGGCGTCGGGCTCCTGCCAGGAGTACGCCGTGTCGACGCTCCTGCGGAACGCGGCGCGGACGGCGTCGTCCTCCGCCGGGGTCGGCGGGAGTGCCGCGAACATCGCGGCGAGGCCGTCGGGAGTGGGGACCGGCAGATCGCGAGCGTCCGCGCCGTCCTCGGAGGCGTACAGCAGGACCGACTCCCCGCGACCGCCCGCGGCGTGCGCGAGCAGGAACGCCGCTGTGCGCAGCTCGGGGTCCGCCGCCGTCGCGTACTCCCAGCAGAGGCGGCGCCCCCGGGGCCCGCTGAGGAGGACGTCGGCTGCAGCACTCATGCCTCCACTATGCCCGGCGGCGGCGCCGAGGCGTCCCCGAACGGTCGAGGCGCCCCCGAACGGTCGAGGCGTCCCGGCGCAGGTGGACGTCTCGACGGTGCGAGGACGCCTCGACTGCCGCCGGTGCGGGCGTCAGGCGTCGGGGTTCATCCAGAAGGGGGAGTAGTGGTAGCCGTCGGGGTCGTCGAACTGGCGCTGGTACATGAAGGGGTACTCGTCGGTGTCGCCGATGCGGCCGCCCGCGGCGCCGGCGCGCTCGGTGAGCTCGTCGACGGCCTCACGACTGCCGAGGTCGAAGGAGACGGTGATCTTGGACGGGGTGTCCGGGCCGCCGATCAGCTCCTCGGAGCCGCCGACGCTCGCGTACATCTCGCGGCTGCTGAGCATCAGGTACTGATCCGGCGCGATCGCGAAGCAGGCGACGTTCTCGTTCGACATCGCCTCGTTCCGGCTCCAGCCGAGGGCGGTGTAGAAGGCGGTGGCGCGCTCGACGCTCGCGACGGGGCAGGAGAGGTAGAGGCTCATGCGGGCAACACTGCCCAGAAGTGCGCGGCACGACAAGAGGCCGGGGAGGATCCGCGCCCGGAGCGTCCGCCGGGCGTCTGCCAGAGTGCTGGCATGCCCTCTCCGCAGACCCTGACCGAGGAGGACCGCCGGCTCGTCGCCGCCTGGGCCGCCGACTGCGCCGAGCGGGTCCTGCCGCTCTTCGAGGCAGAGGCTCCCGACGACGACCGGGCCCGGGACGGGATCGCCCGGGCACGCGCCTTCGCCCGCGGCGAGCTGAGCGCGGCCGGGGAGATCCGGCGCCGCTTCGAGGCGGGCCGGGCGTCGCAGTCGGCGACGTCGCCCGCGGCGAAGGCGGCGGCCTGGTCGGCGGGGCAGGCCTCCGGAGTCGCGCACCTCGGCGCGCACGCGCTCGGCGCCGGGGCGTTCGCGGCGAAGGCGGCCGAGCTGGCCGACCCGGGCCGCGGCGGCGCGGCCGAGATCGACCGGCAGCTGGCGGGGATGAGCGCCCCGGTGCGGACGGCCCTGGCGCGCCTGCCGCTGCTCGGCGAAGACCCGTCCGGTCCGCTCGGGCCGGGACTCCTGGCCTCCGGCGCGCTCGGCGCGTTCATCCGTACGCTGCAGGCGGCGCTCGCCGCGGGGGAGCAGGGCGGCGAGCAGTAGCCCGGGCTCAGCAGCGCCGGACTCAGGCCTCGGGCAGCCGCACCGCGACGCGGAGCCCGCCCTCGTGTCGTGCGGTGAGGTCCAGCTCGCCGCCGTGAGCGCGGACGATGCTCGCCGCGATGGCGAGGCCGAGGCCCGTCCCCGCGTGCTCGGAGCGGACCCGCGCGGCTCCGCGCTGGAACGGCTCCGTCAGCGCGGGAAGGGACAGCGGATCGAGGTGCGCCCCGGAGTTCTCGAGCACGAGGACGGCGGAGCCCGCGTCGACGCTCGTGTCGAGCCGCACCCAGCCGCCCGACGGCAGATTGTGCACGATCGCGTTGTGCAGCAGGTTGACGCTCAACTGCTGCAGCAGCGCCGGCGAGCCCGACGTGCGGGACACGCCACCGGCGGTCTCCAGGGCGACGCCGCCCCGCTCGGCGAGGGGCAGCAGCGTCTCGACCGCCTCCTCCGCCAGGAGCGACAGGTCCACGCTCTCGCGGGCGAAGGAGCGCTGATCCGCGCGGCCGAGCAGCAGCAGCGCCTCGACGAGCTCGATCGCCCTCGTGTTCACGCTCCCGAGGCGGGCGACCAGCGCGTCGACGTCGCGGTCCGGATCGTCGCGCGCCACCTCGAGGAGCGTCCGCGTGATCGCGAGCGGGGTGCGCAGCTCGTGCGAGGCGTTCGCCGCGAACCGCCGCTGCTCCGCGTCGTGCGCCTCGATCCGCTCGAGCATGGCGTCGAAGCCGTCGGCGATTTCGCGGAACTCGTCCCGCCGGCCCTCGAGCGCGATCCGGTGCGAGAGGTCACCGGCCGCGGCGAGTCGGGTGGCTCGGGTGATCCGCCGCAGCGGGGCGAGCATCCGGCCGGCCAGGAACCAGCCGCCGACCATTCCGAAGAGCAGCAGGAGCGCCAGGGCGGCGGCGGCGGCGGGCGTGAAGGCGCGGAGCAGGTCGTCGCGCCCGGGGCGGAAGCCGCCGGTGCCGTCGCCGGCGACCACCGCCTCCGCGGGGATGTAGCGCAGCAGGAACAGCCAGACGACGGTGAGCAGGAGCCCGCCGGCGAGCAGCAGGAAGCCGGCGTAGCTGAGGGTCAGCCGGACGCGGGCGGTGATGCCGGGCGGCCTAGCCACGGATGCCGTCGCCGCTCTCGTCGCCGGCATCGTCCGTGAGGATGCGGTAGCCGACTCCGGGCAGCGTGCCGATCAGCCACGGCTCGCCGAGGCGCTTGCGGAGGGCGGAGATCGTGATGCGGACCGCGTTCGTGAACGGATCCGCGTTCTCGTCCCAGGCCCGCTCGAGCAGCTCCTCGGCGCTGATCGTGCCGCCCTCGGCGCCCATCAAGACCTCCAGCACCGCGAACTGCTTGCGGGTGAGCGCGACGTAGCGCCCGTCGCGGTGCACCTCGCGCCGGAACGGGTCCAGGCGCAGCCCCGCGATCTCGCGCACCGGCGGGCGGCTGCGCGCGCGTCGGCGGTCCAGGGCCCGGAGGCGCAGGATGAGCTCGCGCAGCTCGAACGGCTTCGTCAGGTAGTCGTCGGCGCCCAGCTCGAAGCCCGACGCCTTGTCGTCCAGCCGGTCGGCGGCGGTGAGCATCAGGATCGGGACGCCGCTCCCGGACGCGACGATCGCGGCGGCGACCTCGTCGCCCGACGGGCCCGGGATGTCCCGGTCGAGGACGACGAGGTCGTAGGCGGTGAGTCCCAGCAGCTCCAGCGCGGTGTCACCGTCGCCGGCGAGGTCGGCGGCGATCGCCTCGAGGCGGAGCCCGTCGCGGATCGCCTCCGCCATCAGGGGCTCGTCCTCGACCACCAGAACACGCATGCGGTCGATGCTACGAGCCGCGGTGTATCGCGGGCGTCTCGGAAAAGCCCTACGCCCCCGCAACACCCTCCGCGGTGGAGTGGTCCCCGCACCGCCGATCCGAACGGCGGCCGCAGAAGGGATCGACCATGAGGCAGCACCACCAGCGAACCCGGGCCCGCGCCGGCGTCCTCCTCCTCGTCGCGGCACTCGGCCTCACCGGCTGCACTGCCGCCGATCAGGTCTCGGGCGGCCTCGCCGGCCTCACCACCGTGTCCGGCGACACCGGCCGCTCCGTCGAGGACGGCTACCTCGGCGTCGGCGACTCCGTCTCGATCCACGACGACCACCTGCCGGTCATCGCGAACCTCGACCCCGCGCTGCGGGCGGCCGTCGAGGCGGCGGTCGACGCGATGGCGGCCGACGGCGTCGACACGGTCGTCACGTCCGGCTGGCGGAGCGCCGCGTACCAGCAGGCACTCCTCGATGACGCCGTGCAGGAGTACGGCAGCCTCGAGGAGGCCCGGAAGTGGGTGAGCACCCCCGAGCTGTCGGCGCACGTGACCGGCGACGCGATCGACATCGGCTACACCGACGCGGACAGCTGGCTCAGCCAGCACGGCGCCGACTACGGCCTCTGCCAGACCTACGGCAACGAGATGTGGCACTTCGAGCTGGCGACCGAGCCCGGCGGCGACTGCCCGCCGCAGAAGGAGAACGCGTCGGAGTGACGCTCGGACGATGGTGGATCTCGATGCGCCCACCGCAGAGGCGTCGGGCCTGCAGGCTCTCGTGCCGGCGCCGGCGGGTCTCGATACGCCCGCTGCGCGGACAACTCGATCAGCAGGAAGGTCGGCGGCTCCGCAGGACGGCCGAGAGGAGGACCAGGGCGGCGGCGGCCAGCGCCCACGGACCGGTGAAGACGAGTGCGCGCTCGATCGGACGCCAGAGCGGGGCGACGAGTCCGCCGAGGAGCAGGCCGGCCGCGCCGCCGACGAGGGCGTTCGCGACGACCTGCGCGGCCAGGCGCCCTCCGCTGCTCATCCAGACGCGCTCGATCAGGCGGTCCAGCAGGTACGTCGCGGCGCCGACCGGCAGGCTCGCCACCGCCGCGCAGACGGCGAGCCCGCCGAGGGCGAGGAGGACGAAGCCCGGGTCGGCCGACAGGGGAGTGGCCGCGGTCCCGTTCGCGCTGTCGACGAGCGCCCCGATCGCGAGCGGCACGAGCGCCAGCATCGCGCCCAGCACGGCGCGGACGGCGTGCTCGCGCCCGCGAGCTCCGGGCGCGCGGCCGGCCGAGCCTCCGGGTCCCGCGCCGCTCACGAGCACCTCCGTGTCGCCGGCACCGAGGAGACCGCCGGGGCGAGGGCGGCGAGGATCTCGCGACCACCGGACAGGCCGGCGTCCAGCACGACCTCGACCACGGGGTCCCGGCCGTAGCTCGTCGCGACGACGACGGCCGCGTCGCTGTCGTCGATCGTCCAGTCGACGTCGCGCTCGGTGATGCACGCGGCGGAGGGGCCGGGGTCCGGGACTCCGCAGCGCAGCAGGACCTGGGCCGGCTCGCCCCAGGCCCCCGTGCCCTGGGCGTCCGTCTCCCGCTCGGCCAGACCGACGACGTCGGAGGGGAGCCGCGTCACGATCGCCGCGCAGCCGACCGCCGCCGCGGTCGGGGCGGCCTGCATCGGAACGGTGCCCGTGCAGCCGGCCGCCGCGAGGGCGAGCAGCACGACCATCGGCAGCGCGCGGCGGAATCGGGCGGCGGAGGAGGGCACCCGGCGATCCTGTCAGTCCTCCGCGGTCCGCCGCCGCACGCCGCCGTCGAGCACGCGGTCGAGCCAGTCGCGCAGCAGCTCCCGCTCGGCGGGCCGCAGGTCGGCGAGCCGCGGCGAAAGGGCGCGGACGGCGACGACGGCGGCGAGTGGCGCGTCGTCCGCGGCAGGCGGCTGCTCGGTCAGGATCCCGGCGAGCACCGCCTCGAACGCGGCGTCGGCGAGACCCGCGTCGCGCTCGGCCGCGGGGGAGGAGAGCAGGGTCGTCACGACGCCGGTCCCCGCCGTCTGGATCAGCCCGGCGGCGCGCTCCTCGGGGACGCGGAGGCGACCGGCGGCCGCGACCCGGTGGACCCGCGCCGCGAGAACCCGCCTCCCCGACGTCGCCGCCGGTGAGGCCGCCGCGCGGGCCGGGTCGCTGAGCAGGCGGAAGAGTGCGGGATTCGCGAGGCCGAACTCGATCTGCGCCGCCCAGCCGGCGCGGAGATCCTCGATCGGGTCGACGTCGCCGGCCGCGGCCTCCTCGACGACGGCCGACTTCTCGGCGACCCAGCTGCTCAGCACGTGCTCGGCCACCGCCTCGAGCAGGCCGTCCTTGTCGCCGAAGAGGCGGTAGATCGCCGGAGCCTGCAGGCCGGCCGCCTCCGCGACGCCGCGGGTGGTGACGGCCGATGGGCCGGCCTCGCGCAGGAGGCGGGCCGCCGCGTCGACGATGCGGGCTCGGGTGTCCGTGGGGGGCGCGGTCATGGATCGACGATATCGCACTCTTGCTATCGCTGGCATTCCAGGGTTATCGTTCGAGCAGTATCACCGATACCTCGGTGGTCTCCTCTCGAAAGGCCCTCCATGATCATCGTCACCGGCGCCACCGGAGCGCTCAACGGCGCCACCGTCGACCACCTCCTCGACTCCCTGCCCGCCTCCGAGATCGTCGTCGTCGCGCGGGACACCGCGAAGGCCGCGCGCTTCGCCGACCGGGGTGTCGCGCTGCGGCGCGGTGACTACGCCGACTCCGCGTCCCTGCCCGGTGCGTTCGCGGGCGCCGACCAGCTGCTGCTCGTCTCCTCGAACGACCCGGGAGCCGATGCGCCGGCCCTGCACCGCGCCGCGGTCGAGGCCGCCGTCGAGGCCGGGGTCGGCCGCATCCTCTACACCAGCCACCAGGGCGCCTCGCCGGACACCCCCTTCGGGCCGGGCCGAGATCACGCCGCGACCGAGCAGCTGCTGGCGGAGTCGGGAGTCGCCTGGACCTCGCTGCGGAACGGCTTCTACGCCCACAGCCTCGCGTTCTTCCTCGGCGACTGGCGCTCGACCGGCGTCATCGAGGTGCCGTCCGACGGCCCCGTCTCGTGGACGGCGCGGGAGGACGCCGCGGAGGCCGCCGCTCTCCTCCTGCTCGCGGACGAGGCGCACGACGGACCGGTCACCCTCACCGCCCTCGAGGCGCCGACCTTCGCGGAGGTCGCGGAGCTCGCCGCGGACGTCGCGGGGCGGCCGATCGAGTTCCGGATCCTCGGCGACGACGAGTGGCTCGCGCGCCGCGTCGCCGCCGGGCAGCCGGAGCCGCAGGCGCGCTTCCTGCTCGGCATGCACCAGGCGGCGGCGGCCGGCTTCTTCGCGGGGACGGACCCGACGCTCGCGAGCCTGCTGGGGCGCGAGCCGCGCACGGTCCGGGAGCTGCTGGCCGCGGGCGACGGGCGCTGACCGGCCCGCGAACGTCCGGCTCGTCGGAACCGCCTCGGCTCGTGGAACCCGCGTGCTCCGACGAGCCGGAGCACGTTCTGCGAGCCCGAGCTCGGCGGTCAGCGCTCCTCGGCGAGCGGGATCCGGGATCCGCGTCGGCACAGGGCGGGCACGAGGCCGGCGCCTCCCGGGCCGTGCACCGCTCGTTCTCCCGCCGTTGGCCGGGCGGCGCTAGCGTGCCGCCCATGGCGGAGCGAGAGACGGTGCGCACGTCCGCGGCGAACGTGCGGAGCGGACAGGGATCGCCGCGCGGGGTGCTGTTCGCCGCCGCGCTCCTGCTCGGGGCGGCGCTGCTGCAGCTGCAGGCCTCGCTGCAGCGCTGGGTCATCGCGAGCGAGGGCTGGACGGCGACGGACCGGTCGGTCGAGGACCATCTCTTCGACTACATGATCCCCGCGGATCCGTGGGAGCCCCTCGGCACGGCGGCGCAGGTGCACGGCGCGGGCCTGTTGCTCGTCGCGATCGCCCTGCCGGTGTCGGCGCGGGCGATCGGCGGGGGCGCGCTCCTTCGCCTGACGGCGCTCCTGGTCGCCGGCGTCCTCGGGCTGAACGGGCTGCACGGAGTGCTGTCGGGACTGATCGGCGCCCCCACTCCGCTCCAGCTCCCCTTCCTGCAGATGATGCTCGGGCTGGTGCCCGTCGTCGGCCTCGGAGCCCTCGCCGCGAAGGCGCACCGGAGGTCGGTGTCGGCGGCGCTGGCGTACGCCTGCCTGCTCGGCAGCACCCTCCCGGGACTGCTGGTCGCGACCTCCGTCGTCGCGCCCGCGATCACCGGCTACCAGTCCTTCGACACGACCCCGTGGACGGAGACCGTCGTCGCGGCGACCGTCGCCGCGGCGGGCTGCGCGATGCTCAGCGCCGCGGCCGTTCTGGCGTTGCGCGGTCGCACGCGGCGGGGAGGCGCCTGACTCCGAGTCACCCTCCGTCCGAACGGCGAGGCGTCCCGGTGCGGTCGAGGCGTCCACGCGGAGCAGGACGCCTCGACGGCGGCGGGACGTCTCGCCGGCAGAGCGCCGGCCGCGTCAGCGGGGCGGCCGGTGCTCGCGCGGGCTGGCGCCGTGGTGGCGGCGGTAGGCGGCGGCGAAGGCGGCGGGCGTCGCGTAGCCGCAGGCCGCGGCGATCGCCGCCACGGGTGCGTCGGAGCGGCGCAGCAGGTCTCGGCCGTGCTCCATCCGCAGGGCGGTGAGGTACCGCATCGGCGTCGAACCGGTCGAGGCGGAGAAGCGGCGCAGGAAGTGGAAGGGGCTGAGGTGCACCAGCGCGGCGAGCTCGTCGAGGGTCACCGGGTCGGCGAGCCGGGCCGCGAGGTGGTCGGTCATCAGGGCGAGCTGCGTGCGGGAGAGCCCGGCGGTGCCCGGTGTGGGCTCCGGCAGGGAGAGCAGGTGCGCGACCAGCGCCGTGCCCACCGCGTCGGCGAGCAGGGACGGCGCTCCGGCCCACGCGGCGCGGGCGAGCTCGAGCATCGCGGAGCGGACGAAGTCGTCGCCGACCGCGAGGAAGTCGAGCCGGTCGGCGGACGCCCCGGGGACGCCCGCCAGTACCCCGGCGACCAGCGGCGCGGCGACGGTGACGTGCAGCGACCGGAACGTCTCGGAGCTCGTGCTGCGCCATGCCGCACGGATCTCGCGCCCCGGCGCGGTCGCGGCCGAGCGTCCCGGCGCCGCGTGCCCGTGCGCCCAGCGGCCGTGCGGGCGGGCGCTCTCGACCAGGTAGGAGCCGGCGGTCACCAGGATCAGCTGCAGCGCGTCGGTCGCCGGCGCGGTCACCTCGTGGTCGTGCGGGTCGACCACCTCGCGCACCGCGACGCCGGTCCAGCCCGGGACCGGGCCGAGCGGACCCTCCGCCGCGTCGCTCACTGCGGCGTGCCGAAGGCCCGCACCGAGACGTCGTCCCACTCGCGCCAGGTGCGCAGGCGCTCGGCGTAGAGCTCCTCGATCGCGGGCAGCACCGTCCCCAGGATGAGCCGCGCCGGCGGCTCCTCCGCGTCGACGAGCTGCAGGATCGCGGCACTCGTCGCCGAGGGGTCACCCACGGAGAAGTCCGGCCCGTCCGCGTGCACCGCCGCGTACTCGGGCAGCTCGGCGCTCCGGCGCGAGCCGCGTGCGAGCCAGTCGGTGGCGTAGGGGCCGGGCTCGACGCAGGTGATCCGGACGCCGAAGCCCGCCACCTCCTGCCGCAGCGACTCGCTCAGCCCCTCGAGCGCCCACTTCGACGCGTGGTACGCGCCGATGCCGGGAAAGGCGCGCACGCCGCCCTCGCTGGTGACCTGCAGCAGCCGGCCCCGGGAGCGGCGCAGCGCCGGGAGCGCGGCCTGGGTCACCCAGAGCGCGCCGCAGAAGTTGGTCTCCAGCTGCTCGCGGATCTCGCGCTCGGTCAGCTCCTCGACCATGCCGAAGTGGCCGTACCCGGCGTTGTTACCCACGATGTCGATCCCGCCGAAGTGCCGCTCCGCGCGGTCGACCGCGTCGAGCACCCCGTCGCGGTCGGTCACGTCCAGCGCGAGCGGGAGCAGGCGGTCGGGGAAGCTCTCGGCGAGGTCGTCGAGGCTGCGGGGGTCGCGGGCCGTGGCCGCGACGCGGTCGCCGCGCTCGAGCGCCGCCTCGGCCCAGAGCCGGCCGAAGCCGCTGGACGTGCCGGTCAGGAACCAGGTTCTCGGAGTCGTCATGCCGCCACTCTCCCCGGCTCGCGCTCCTTCCGGTAGCGAATGATCGGCACCGCGGGCATTCCTCGATGGACTGCCGCCCGCATACTGGAGCGGTGACCCTCGACGTGCCCCCGCAGCTGCTCCGCGCGCTGGTCGCCGTGCTGCGCACCGGCTCCTTCACCGGCGCCTCCGAGCAGACCGGCTTCACCCAGTCCGCCGTCTCGAAGCAGATCGCCGCGCTCGAGGAGGCGGTCGGCGCGCCGCTCTTCCAGCGCGGGCCGCGCGGCGTCGTGCCCACCCCGGCAGCCCTCGGCCTCGCCCGGCACGCCGCGGCGATCCTGGACCACCTCGACACCGCGGCCCGCGAGATCGCCGACCTCGATCGTCCGATGCTCGGCCGGGTGAGCCTCGGCGCCTTCGCGACCGCCGCGATGCACCTCGCGCCCGAGACGATCGCCCGGGTGACCCGCGCGCACCCGGCGATCGACGTCGTCCTGGTCGAGTCCTCGACACCCGTCCAGCTACGACGGCTGCGCACGGGGCGCCTCGACCTCGCGGTCGTCGCGGTCGGCTCCGAGCCCGACGGCGCCGAGCCCGACGGCTACGGCCTCGAGGGCATCGACACGGAGGTGCTGCCGGCCGCGTCGCTGCACGTCGCCGTCGGCGAGCGGCACCCGTGGGCGCACGCGCGGGAGCTGAGCGTCGACGATCTCGCGGGCGCGGACTGGGTGGTCGGCCGCGGCGCGCGGGGCGAGCCGCAGTTCGGCGCGTGGCCGGCGCTCGCGCTGCCGCGGGTGGTCGCCGAGATCGACAGCTGGAGCAGCCGCCTCGCCTTCGTCGCCGCAGGCCTGGGCGTCACGACCGTTCCCGCGCTCGCGATCGCCGGCCTGCCGCGCGCCGTCGTCGCCGTGCCGGTGGCGGGACCGCGCTGGGCGGGCCGCTCGCTCCGGGTCGCCTGGTCCGGCGAGCTCGACCCCGCCGCCCGCCTCGTCCGCTCGGCCCTGCACGCCGTCGCCGCCGACATCGCGGCCACCCACTCCGCCCCCCGCGAGATGCCACTTGTGAGCGCGACACGCCGGTAGAAGCGTGCACAAGTGGCATCTCGCGGAGGGGGAGAGGGGAGAGGGCGTCAGGGGCGGAGGAGGGTCCAGGCGTAGGGGGCGAGGTGCACGGCGTCGACGGGGTGGCCGGTGACGAGGTCGGTGCCGGAGACGGCGACGTCGACGGGGTCCTGGCCGTGGTTGATCACCGTGAGGACGTCGCCGCGGCGGGCCGCCTCGACCCAGGGGCTCCCGGTGCGCAGCACGGGGGAGATGCCGGACTGCTCGGCCAGCCAGGCGGTCAGCGCGAGCATGCCCGCGTCGTCCGGGATCGTCGCGAGGTAGTGCGCTGTGCCCGTGCCGGTGCGCCGCGAGGTCAGCGCCGGGGTGCCCGCCGCGGGACCGGAGGAGTAGCGGCCGAGGACCTCGACCGGCCGCTCGTCGGACGGGTCGACGAGCACGCCGAGCTCCTCCGCCAGCAGCTCGCCGCGCAGGACGCCGAAGGGAGCGCCGGCGACCTCCGCGCCGTCCGCCCCGATCCCCGCGAACTCTAGGACCGACACACCGAGCACCTCGCGGAGCCCGACCTGGAAGCCGCCCTCGCGGAAGGCGTCGTCCTCGTCGACCACGTCGCTGAAGGCGGTGACCAGCAGCCGGCCGCCGCGCTCGACGAACGCCGTCAGGTTCTCCGCCGCCGCGTCGGTGAGCAGGTAGGAGTGGGCGAGCAGCACGAGGTCGTACGTGGCCAGGTCCGCCGTCGGCAGCACCAGGTCGACCGCGAGGTTCTGCCGGTGCAGCGCGGAGTACCAGCGCTGCACGAGCTCCAGGAAGTCGAGCACGACCGGGTGGTCCGGGTTGCCGATCGCCCACCAGTTCTCCCAGTCGAGGACGAGCGCGATGCGGGCGCCGGAGCCGGTGGGCCCGCCCGCCGATCCGTCGGCCGAGCCACCGGCCGATCCGCCGGTGGAGGACTCCCCCGACAGCTCCGGCAGCTCGCCGAGCACCCGGCCGAGCTCGACGACCTCGCGCCAGGTGCGCGTCCCGACGCCCGCCTGCGGCAGCATCGCCGAGTGGAACTTCTCGCTGCCCCGCCGCGACTGCCGCCACTGGAAGAACAGCACGCCGTCCGCGCCGCGCCCGACGGCCTGCATCGACAGCGCGGCCATCTGCCCGGGCGCCTTGACAGCGTTCGAGGGCCGCCAGCTGACGGCGCCGGTCGCCTGCTCCATCAGCAGCCACGGCACGCCCGGCTTGAGCGAGCGCATCAGGTCGCGGGTGAAAGCGGCGGTGCGGAACGACTCCGGGTCGGCGGGATCGAAATAGTTGTCGTCGCTGACGACGTCGACCTCGGCCGCCCACTTCCAGTAGTCGAGCGGCGGGAAGGCGCCCATGAAGTTGGTCGTGATCGGCTGCGTCGCACCCGAGGCCCGGAGGATGTCGCGCTCCATCGTGTAGAGCTCGAGCAGAGCGTCCGAGGTGAAGCGGCGGAAGTCGAGCAGCCCGGCCGGGTTGTGGCTGTAGGGCGCCTTCCGCGGCGGCACGATCTCGGCGAAGGACGCGTAGCGCTGCGACCAGAAGAAGGTGCCCCAGCGCCGGTTCAGCTCGTCGATCGAGCCGTACTTCCGCTCCAGCCAGACCCGGAACGCGGCGGCCGCGTCGTCGGAGTAGTCGTGGTGCAGGTGGCAGGCGTACTCGTTGTTCACGTGCCAGAGCACGATCGCGGGGTGGTCGTGGTACCGCTCGGCGATCGCGGTGACCAGCCGGGCCGCGAGCCGGCGGTAGTCGGGGGAGGTGGGGCGGTAGGCCTGGCGGCTGCCCGGCCAGTAGGTCGCGCCGTTCTCGTCCTGCGGCAGGATGCCCGGGTACCTGCTCGTGGCCCACGGCGGCGGCGAGGCCGTGGCCGTCGCCAGGTCGACGGCGATGCCGTGCTCGTGCAGCAGGTCGAGGATCCGGTCGAGCCAGCCGAAGTCGAAGGTGTCCTCATCGGGCTGGATCCGCGCCCAGGCGAAGATGCCGAGGCTGACGGTCGTGACGCCGGCCTCGTGCATCCGCCGCGCGTCCTCCGGCCAGACGCTCTCGTCCCACTGCTCCGGGTTGTAGTCGCCGCCGTAGTGGATCATCCGTGCCGTGGGCCTTCCGTGGTCGTCGTGGTCGTCGAGTGGTGCGTCGAGTGGTGGTCGTCGAGTCGTGGTGGTGATCGTCGCGGAGACGATCGTCGTGGTGTCGTGCTCAGCGCGCCGCGGGCGCCGTCCGCGACAGCCGCACCGCGAGCGCGGCGAACACCGTGCAGCCGAGCGCCGGCACCACCAAGGGTGCCAGCTGCCAGGTGACCACGGCGGCGAGCACCAGCGCCACCAGCAGCGCCCCGGAGCCGCGCAGATCGCGGACCGCCAGCGTCGCGGCCTCGCGGAGGAGCGGGACCCAGCGCGAGTCGGGCACCCAGAGCGCGGACGCCGTCAGCACGACCACGAGCGCGGCCGCGAGGAGTGCCGCGCAGATCACCGCGACCGCGGTCGCTCCGGGCAGGGCGCCGGTCGAGGCGACCAGCAGGTCGAGACCGAGCACAGCGGAGAGCGCCAGCAGCGCGAGACCGACGGGCAGCGAGCGCAGGACCCCGGCGCGCGCCTCCGCCAGCGCCGTGCGCAGCGAGGACGGCTCGTCGAGGACGAAGCGGCGCAGGTGCCGCGCCCCGACCGCGAGGGCGAGCGGCAGCGTCACGAGCGGCAGCGCGAGGATCGTGACGAGGAGCCCCGTGAAGAGGACCTCGGCGAACAGCGCGAACCGGTTCGCCGCCCCCGGCCAGCGCAGGGCCGTGCCGTCGGCGGCGGCCGCGCTGGCCTCGCGCTGCGCCCGTGACGCGCGGCTCATCCCTTGAGACCCTGGGTGGCGACGCCGTCGACCAGGAAGCGCTGGAAGACGATGAAGAAGATCAGCACCGGCAGCAGCGCGAGCACCGAGACCGCGATCGTCGCGCCGTAGTCCGACGCCGAGGTCTGGTCGTTGTAGACGCGGAGCGCGAGCGGCAGCGGCTGCTGGTCGGGCGTGTTCAGGTAGAGCAGCGGGCCGAGGAAGTCGTTCCAGCTCCAGATGAAGGCGAAGATCGACGAGGTGATCAGCGCGGGGCGGATCAGCGGGATCGTGATCGAGCCGAAGATGCGCAGGTGGCCGGCGCCGTCGATCCGTGCCGCCTCGTCGAGCTCGCGGGGCAGGTTGCGGATGAACTGCACCATCAGGAAGACGAAGAACGCCTCCGTGGCGAGGAACTTGCCGATGAGCAGCGGCCAGTAGGTGTCCATCATCCCGAGGGTGCGGAAGATCGTGTACTGCGGGATGAGCAGGACGTGCATCGGCAGCAGCAGCGTGCCGATCATCAGCGCGAAGTAGAGCGGGCGGCCGCGGAAGTCGAGCCGGGCGAAGGCGTAGGCCGCCATCGAGGAGGAGATCACCACTCCGATGACCGAGCCGACCGCGAGGATCGTCGAGTTGAGGAAGAACCGCCAGAGCGGGACTCCGCCGACGCCGGCGAGCACCTTCACGAAGTTGTCGAGCGTCGGGTTCTGCGGCAGCAGCGAGGTCTGCCCGCCGAACTCGCTGTTCGGCTTGAACGCCGCGGCGCCCATCCAGACCAGCGGGTAGAGCACGATCGCGGTGAGCACGATCATCGCCGCGATCCAGACCAGCGTCCCCGTCTTCGGGCGCTTGCGGCGCGGGCGCCGGCGGGGCGACGGCTCGGTCAGCACCTGCGTGTCGGCCGAGGGGAGCGTGGTGTCGAAGGTCGTCATCGTGTGTCTCCCGAGTAGTGCACCCAGCTCTTCTGGGTCTTGAAGAGGACGAAGGCGAGGACGCCGACGAAGAGGAGGAGGACCCAGGCCATCGCCGAGGCGTAGCCCATCTGGTTGTTCGTGAAGGCGCGGGTGTAGAGGTACACCGTGTAGAAGTTCGTGGCGCCGGCCGGTCCGCCGGTGCCGTTGCCGATGATGTACGCCGAGGCGAAGACCTGGAAGGCGTTGATCATCTCGAGCAGCAGGTTGAAGAAGATCACCGGCGAGAGCATCGGCAGCGTGACGCTGCGGAACTTCCGCCACGGGCCCGCTCCGTCGACCATCGCGGCCTCGTAGAGCTCGGCCGGGACCTGCTTGAGGCCGGCCAGGAAGATCACCATCGGGGCGCCGAACTGCCAGACGGCCAGGATGATCATCATCGGCAGGATCAGGGCGGGCACGCCGACCCAGCCGCCGATCTGGATGCCGAAGATCTGCAGCCCCGAGTCGACCGGTCCGTCGGTCGAGAACATCGCCCGCCAGACGATGGCGATGCTGACGCTCGCGCCGATCAGCGACGGCGCGTAGAAGGCGGAGCGGAAGAAGCCGGTGCCCTTCGCGCTGTAGTTGAGGAGCATCGCCACGACGAGGGCGGCGGCCAGCTTCACCGGCGTGCCGATGAAGACGTAGGCGAGGGTGAGCTGCACCGACTGGAGGAACTTCGGGTCGCCGAACAGGCGCTCGAAGTTCCCGGTGCCGATCCACTCCGGTGCCCGGAAGAGGTTGTAGTCGGTGAAGGAGAAGTAGAGGGACATCAGCATCGGGCCGAGCGTGAGCCCGACGAAGCCGATCAGCCACGGCGAGAGGAACACGTAGCCGGCCAGGGTGTCCCGCTTGGGGCGTCGCCGCGCCTGAGGGCCGACCGGACGAGGAGTGCTCGTCCGGTCGGCGATCGGCGCGACGCGACCGTCCGCGGCGGTGCCGCTGGGGGTCGACGTCGTCGTCATGTGATGCCTTTCCTGGCCTGGATGAAGGGGATCAGTGGGGAGCGGTGCGGGGCGGTCGGGTCAGTGCGGCCGGGTCAGTTCTGGAGCGTGACGTCGGTCTCGTCGAAGAACTGCTGGACCGCCTCGTCGACGCTCACCGCGCCGAGGCCGAGGCTGGTGCCGAGGTCGAGGAAGTTCGCCTCGATGGCGCCGTAGCCGGCGACCGGAGCGGCCGGGGCCTCGCCGAGGCGGTCCTCGACGGAGTCGAGGTAGTCCGCGACCTGCTTGTCCGGGCCCTCGAGGTTCGCGCCGGCGAGCTGCTCGGAGGAGGCGGGGATGCCGAGGGTGGCGCCGAAGATCTCGCCGACCTCGGGGCTGTTGATCAGGAAGTCGAGGAACGTCGCGGCGGCCTCGGGGTGCTCGGTCGCCGAGGAGATCGCCTGCATCAGGCCGACCTTCTGGTAGAGGTCCTTGCTGCCCTCGTCCGCGGTCGGGGGAGCGGTCATCACGATCTCGGAGGCGCCGCTGTCGCCGATGTAGCCGCCGAGGAAGTTGCTCCAGCTCATCTCGCTGGTCGCGATGCCGGCGCCGAAGCCGGACTTGGGCAGCAGCTCCTGGAGGCGGGCGGCCGGGACGCCAGTGCTGGTGCGCATCTCGTCGCCCTGCTCCCAGAACGCGGCGAGGTCGTCCTCGGTGAAGCCGAGCTCGCCGTCCTCGGTGAACAGCTCCTTGCCCTCGGCGCGCAGCTGCAGCTCGAAGTTCTGGATGCGGCCGGTGTAGTCGGTGCCGCCGTAGACGGCGCCGCCGGTCTTCGCCGTGACGTCGGCGACGTAGGCCGCGTAGTCCTCCCAGCTGCCGCCGCCGGCGTAGGGCTCGACGCCGTTCGCGGCGAGGAGGTCCTGGTTCTGGAAGACCGCCCAGGCGCTGTAGCCGGTGGGGATCGCGTAGGTCGCGCCGTCGAGCTCGCCGGTGGCGAGCAGCTCCGGGGAGATGGTGCTCTCGTCGACCGCGCCGCCGAAGTACTCGGACAGGTCGCCGAGCAGGCCGTTGTCGCCGTACTGGCGGAGGTAGGTGTAGTCGAACTGCATCACGTCGGGGAGTCCGCCGCCGGCCGCCTCGGTCTGGCGCTTCTCCCAGTAGCCGGGGTAGTCGGTGAAGGTCGAGTTGATGGTGATGTTCGGGTGCTCGTCCTCGAACAGGGCGATCGCCTTGTCGTAGCGGGCGGCGCGGTCGTCGTTGCCCCAGAACGTGTAGTCGAGGGTGATCTCCTCGTCGGGGTCCAGGGTGGCGGAGGCCCCGGAGCCTCCACCGGAGCAGCCGGTCAGAGCGAGGGCGGCCACGGCCACGGCGGCCACCGCCGAGTAGCGCTTGCTGTGTGAGCGGAACATCGTCGTCCTTTCGAGAACATCATCGTTTCGAGCCCCGAACTGCAATGAAACGTTTCGGGAAAGCGTTTGCCCCAAAATACGTGCCGGGGTCTCGCCCGTCAAGCCGGGCTCGCGGCGGGGTCTCGATACGCCGCCTGCGGCGGCTGCTCGACCAGCAGTGTGTCGGCGGCGCAGGACAGCGCGCCGTCGACGACGGTGAGCACGGCCGCGCGGACGTGCGAGCGGCGCATCGCGGCGCTCGGCGGCATCGACGCGAGGTCGCTGCCGTCCCAGCCGGGGTGGGTGAAGTAGACGATCAGGGCGCGGTCCTCGTCGAGCGGGACGACGTCCGCGTGCCGGGCGACGATCGGCGCGCCGTCCAGCCGCTCCGGGGCGGTCAGGATCAGGCCCTCCCGCTCGTCCTGACGCCGCCAGTCGCCGAGGCCGTCGGGGGAGTGGTGCACGGCCAGCCCGCGCCACTCGTCGGTGATCAGCCAGTACCGGTCGGCCAGCGGGAACACCTTCGGCCCCTCGTGCGCGCGCCCGCCGACGGCGACGCCCTCGAGCCGCCAGGACGCCGGGTCGCCGGGATCGTCGCTGACGGCGACGACGGTGCTGGAGTCGCGCCGCTCGTCCTTCGCCCAGAGCCGGTGGCGCCCGTCGCCGGTGCGCGCGACGGCGGCGTCGATCACCCGCTCGGAGCCGAGGTCGATCTCGCCGAGGAGCCGCCAGGTCTCGAGGTCGTCGCTCTCGAACTGCGCGATCGTCGCCCGCCCGGTCCAGTCGCCGGGGGTGCCGTCGATCCGGGTGAGGAACATCTGCCAGCGATCCCCGATCCGCACGACGTCGGGCGCCCAGAGCGTCGGCAGCTCGGCCGACAGCCCGGCGTCGAGGCCGGGGACGGTGCCGCGGTACTGCCAGGTCGCCCCGCCGTCGCTCGACACCGCGACGCCGATCGCGCTGCCGTGGACCCACTCGACCCCGGGCAGATCGAGGGTCGCGCGCCGCTGGGTGTAGAACAGGCGCCACTCGCCGCGGAGGGTGTCGGCGACCAGCACCGGGTCGGTCGGTCCGTCGAACACGGGATCGCAGTAGGGCACGGCGAAGGCGTCCTCGCGCAGGGGCATCGGCTCGGTCATCGGGATCCTCACGGGTCTGGCGCACCGGCTCGCCCGCGCGCATCGGTCGGCAGAACCCTAGCCAGGAAAACGCTTGCCCACGACCGCGCCGCCCGGGTAGCGTCGAGGGCGTCCCCGTCGGAGCGGTCGCTCCCGAAGGCGCTGCGGACACCCCGATCGGAGTCGACCGTCTCGTGAGAGAAGCCCGTCCCTCGCAGGCCCCGCTGCTGCTCGACCGCCGCCACCCCGGCCGCTCCGCCCTCCGCCTGCTCGGCCGCTACCGCCCGCGCGTGGTCGTCGCCGTGCTGTTCTTCGCGGTCAAGGACACCCCGCTCTGGCTGCTCCCGGTCGTCACCGGGGCGATCGTCGACGTCGTCGTCGCCGGCGGTCCGGAGTCGACGCTCTGGCTGTGGGCCGGCATCGCCCTGCTCGCGCTGCTGCAGAACTACCCGAACCACGTGATGTACACCCGGCTCTACATGAGCGCCGTGCGCCAGACCGGCACGGACCTCCGCAACGCGCTCGCCGCCCGGCTGCAGAACCTCTCGATCGGCTTCCACTCCCGCGCCAGCTCGTCGATCGTGCAGACCAAGGTCGTGCGCGACGTGGAGAACATCGAGACGATGTACCAGCAGGTCGGCCACCCGCTGCTCTCCGCGACGATGGTGGCGATCGGCGCGGTCGTGATGACCGCGATCGAGGTGCCCGCGTTCCTCCCGGTCTACGCCTGCGCCATCCCGCTCGCGGTGCTGCTGCGCGCCTTCCTGGGCCGCCGCTCGCGCCGCAGCAACGAGCAGTTCCGCCGCGAGGTGGAGCACTTCTCGGCGCGCGTCGGCGAGATGGCGACGCTCATTCCGATCACCCGAGCTCACGGTCTCGAGCAGACCGCGGTCGCGCGGGTCGCCGCCGGCGCCGAGGGCGTCCGCTCGGCCGGCTACAGCCTCGACCTGCTGAACGGCCGCTTCGCCTCGCTCTCCTGGGTGAGCCTGCAGCTGCTCGGCATCGGCTGCCTGGTGCTCGCCGCGTGGGTCTCGATCAGCGGCTGGCTGCCGATCACGCCCGGCCAGGTCGTGCTCCTGAGCTCCTACTTCGCGCTGCTGACCGGCGCGATGACCAACCTGCTGATGCTGCTGCCCGTCATCGCCCGCGGCACCGAGTCGATCCGCTCGATCGGCGAGCTGCTGGAGGACCCGGACCTGGAGCAGAACGAGGGCAAGGCGCGCGCGGCCCAGGTGCGCGGGCGCATCCGGCTCGAGGACGTGACCTACCGCTACGGCGCGGACGGGGTCGGTGGCGCAAGCGGCGCCGGCGCGGCCAGCACCGTCGGCGTCCGGAGCATCGACCTCGACATCGAGCCCGGCCGGACCGTCGCCTTCGTCGGCTCCTCCGGCTCCGGCAAGTCGACGATGCTCAACCTGGTGCTGGGCTTCCTCCGCCCCACCGGCGGCCGCATCCTCCTGGACGGCGTCGACGCCGAGACCCTCGACCTGCGCACCTGGCGCCGCTCCGTCTCCGTCGTGCCGCAGGACTCGGTGCTCTTCGAGGGCTCGATCCGCGACAACGTGGCCTACGGGCTGACCGGCGTCGGGGAGGAGCGGATCCTCGCCGCCCTCCGCGACGCGAACGCCCTGGAGTTCGTCCGCGAGCTGCCGGACGGGCTCGACGCGGTCGTCGGCGAGCGCGGCGCCCGCCTCTCCGGCGGGCAGCGCCAGCGCATCGCCATCGCCCGCGCCCTGGTCCGCGACCCGCGGGTGCTCCTGCTCGACGAGGCGACCAGCGCGCTCGATCCGGAGTCGGAGGCGGCCGTCAAGGAGGCGCTGCTGCGGCTGATGCGCGGCCGCACCACGCTGGTCGTCGCGCACCGGCTGTCGACGATCCGCTCGGCCGACACGATCGTCGTGCTCGAGCGCGGGCGGATCGTCGAGACCGGCAGCCACGAGGAGCTGCTCGCGGCGGGCGGGCGCTACGCGACGCTGCACGCGGTGCAGGCGGGGCGCTGAGCCGGCACGCTTGATCCGAGGCTCAGCCCTGCGGCCGACCGACGCCGATCGACCAGGCGAGCGGCGGCGGCGTGCCGTTCAGCGCCCACTCGCCGACGATCCGCTGCTTGTAGATCACCGGATTGTGCGCGCCGACCGTGCGGGCGTTGCGCCAGTGCCGGTCGAGCGCCGCGGTGGTGGCGACGCCCGAGGAGCCGAGCGCGTCGAAGAGCAGGGTCGCCGCGCGCGGCACCGACTCGGTGAGCAGCACCTGCGCCCGGTACACCTCGGCGCCGGCCGCGGGCACCAGTGACGGATCCACTGCAGCCTCGCCGACAGCCTCCGCCGCGACCAGCACCGCGGCCCGGGCGCCGAACGCGATCGCCGAGATCGCACCGACCACCTCCTGGATCTGCGCGTCGTCCCGGCCGTGATCGGCCAGGCCGTGGCTGTAGACCCGCGAGCGGGTGCGGACGGCGGCCACGGCATCGCGCTCGACGGCGGCGGCGATGCCGGCCAGCACCGCGAGCAGCTCGAGCTGGAAGAACGGCGTCTGGTGCGGCGCGCGCAGGACGGAGGCGAAGACGTGCTCCGGCTCGACGAGCGCCTCGGTGAAGACCGTGGTGCCGCTGCCCGAGAGCCGCTGGCCGAAGCCCGACCAGTCGTCGGTCGCGACCACGCCCGGCTGGTCGACGCGCACCACCACGGCGGTGTCCGTGCCGTCCTCGCGGCGAACGACGACGTCGGTCCAGTCCGCGAAGATCGTGCCGGTGGAGTAGTACTTGGTGCCGTTCACGACCAGCTCGTCGCCCCGGCGGGTGAGCGTGGTCTGCGTGACGCCGACCGCGGCCGTGCCGATCTCGCTCCAGGCGTTGCCGACCAGCTCACCAGCCGCGAGCCGGCGCAGCCAGCCGTCGCGCGCCGGCGACGGCGGGAAGGACAGCTGGTCCTCGACGAAGGCGAAGTGGCCGCGCAGCGCCTGCGCCACGTTCGAGTCCGCCGTCGCCAGCTCGATCAGCAGCGACGCGGTCTCGCGCAGGCTGAACCCGCGGCCGCCGTGCTCGACCGGTACCCGCAGACCGCCGAAGCGGGCCGCGCGCAGTCGCGCGATCGGCTCGAAGGGCAGCTCGCGGTCGAGCTCGCGCTGGACGGCGCCCGCCGCGATCTCGTCGAAGACCGGGCGGAACGCGGCTTGCGCCTCCGCCAGGCCCTCGGATCCCGCGCCGCTCATGTGTACAGGGAGAGCGGCTGGACGTCGCCGGTCAGGTAGTTCGCGCCGACCTCGAGCTTCTTGTAGTCGACGGGGTCGTGCAGCGAGTGGGTGCGGACGTTGCGCCAGTAGAGGTCGAGCCCGATCGAGCTCTTCGCGGAGGAGGAGCCGGTCGCCTCGTAGATCCGGGTCGTCACGTCGAGCGCGAGCGCGTCCGTCACGATCTTCACCTTCGCGATCTCGATCGCCTGGGCGGCGCGCGACTCGGCCGTCACCGCCGCGCCGCGGGCGACCTCGGCGTCGTGCAGCGCTCCGACGCGGTCGGCCAGCGCCTCCGCCGCGGCCGTGTGCGCGACCAGCTCGCCGTAGAGCCGACGCACGAAGGGATCCTGCGCGTAGGTCTCCACGCCGGAGAGGAACCAGGAGTTCTTCCGGCCGAGGGTCAGCCCCCGGCCCTTCGCCAGCGCGCCCTGGGCGATGCCGAGGTAGAGGTTGCCGAAGCCGAGCTGGATCGACGGCGTGATCAGGGTCGCGAACGGCTCGTCGACCAGCGCGCCGAGGATCTCGGTCGCGTCCACCCGCACCCCGGTGAAGCGGACCGACCCGGAGGCGCTCTGCCGCTGGCCGAGGAAGTCCCAGTCGCCGAGCGGCTCGATGCCCGCGCGGTCGCGGGGGAGCACGAAGGTCAGCGTCTCGCCGGAGCGGTCGCCGCCGGAGATCACCGCGTTGACCAGCACGGCGTCGCCCGAGGAGACCCCGGTCGAGAAGCGCTTGAGCCCGTTCAGCTCGAAGCCGTCACCGCGGGGCGTCAGCTCGAGGTCGGGGTCGACCGGGTTCACCGAGTCGCCCCAGAGCCGGCGGCCCTCGATCGTCGCGCGGTAGAACCGCTCGCGCTCCGACTCCGGCGCCGAGAACGCGATGTTGGCCGAGTTGACGTAGTGGTACAGCAGGATCTGCGCGAGCGAGGCGTCCGCGGCGGCGAGGATCCGGATCACCCGGAACGCTGTGCTCCAGACCGCGCCGCCACCGCCGTACTCGGCCGGGTCGAGCAGGTTCACGAGGCCCGAGGAGCGCAGCGGCTCGAGCTCGGTGGTCGGGTCGAGGTTGCCGCGGTCGCGCTCGAGGACGTCGGCCGCGAGGATCTCGGCGACGCCGGACGCGACGGCGTCCCAGTGCGCGTGCTCGGCGGCGGTGGCGACGCGGTCCCAGTGCGAGCGCGGGCGCTCGGGGCGGGACTCGGGGCTGGTCGGGGCAGTGGCGGTCTGGGCAGTGGCGGTCTGGGTCATCGGACGGGCTCCGGGTCGAGGGCGGGCAGGACGGAGAGGACGCTGTCGGGCAGTCCGTCGGCGGCGCTGGGCGAGCCGGTGTACGCACCGCGGTAGGCGGCGGCGGGGTGCGAGTCCTTCACGCGGGCGCTGCCCGGGCCCTGGAGGTACTCGCGGAGGGTCGCGCCCTCGTACTCCTCCCAGACCCGGCCGCGCCGGCGCAGCTCGGGCACGGCGAGGTCGACGAAGTCCTCGAAGGTGCCGGGGGTGACCACGTAGGCGAGGTTGAAGCCGTCGATCCCGGCGACGTCGACCCAGCGCTCCAGCTCGTCCGCGACGGTGCTCGGCGAGCCGACGATCACCGGGCCGATGCCGCCGATGCCGAGGTACTCCGCGACGTCGTCCGGGGTCCAGGCGCGGTCGGGATCCGCCTTCGTGAAGATCGAGAGGGCGCTGCGCACCGCGTCGGTGTCGACGTAGTCGAGCGGCACGTCCGCCGGGAACTGCGAGAGGTCGAGCCCCGCCCAGCCGCCGTAGAACGCGAGCGCGCCCTCGCGGGACGAGTACGTCTTGAAGTCGGCGTACTTGGCCTGGGCCTCGGCGTCCGTCTCGGCGACGATCACGGTCGCGAGGATCAGGATCTTCGGGTCGGTGCGCGCGCGGCCGTGCTTCTCCGCGGCGTCGCGGATGGCGTCGGTGGTCCGCCGGGTCAGCTCCGGTCGGATCGCGTTGATGAAGACGGCCTCGCCGTGCTTCGCCGAGAAGTCGATGCCGCGGGGCGAGGCCCCCGCCTGGAAGATCACCGGCGTCCGCTGCGGCGACGGCTCGGAGAGGTGGATGCCCGGCACGCGGTAGTGGGTGCCGGAGTGGCCGATCGGGTGCACCTTCCGCGGATCGGTGAAGACGCCGCGCTCGCGGTCGCGCAGCACCGCGCCCTCCTCCCAGGAGCCCTCCCAGAGCTTGTAGCTCACGTCGAGGAACTCCTCGGCGATGTCGTAGCGCTCGTCGTGCGGAATCTGGCGCTCGAGGCCGAGGTTCTGCGCGGCACTGTCGAGGTAGGAGGTGACGACGTTCCAGCCGATCCGCCCCTTGGTCAGGTGGTCGAGCGTGGAGAGCCGGCGCGCGAGGGCGTACGGCTGCTCGTAGGTGGGCGAGATGGTGACGCCGAAGCCGAGGTGCTTCGTGGCGGCGGCCATCGCGGGGATCTGCAGCAGCGGGTCGTTGACGGGGACCTGCGCGGAGTCGATCAGCGCGGGGCCGACGGAGCCGCGGTAGACGTCGTAGACGCCGAGCACGTCGGCGAGGAAGAGCGCGTCGAAGGTGCCGCGCTCGAGCGTCCTCGCGAGGTCGATCCAGTACTCGAGGTCGTTGTAGCGGTCGGCCTGCGAGTCGGGGTGCCGCCAGAGGCCGGGCGCCTGGTGTCCGACACAGGTCATGTCGAAGGCGTTGAGGACGATGCGGGACGCCATGGGATTCCGTTCGGTTCGGGGCTGGTGCGCTTCGGACCCTAGGAGGGACGGCCGACACCGCGTCGGCCGGGGCGCAACCCGGCGTAACGAACGGCCGCCGTGTTGCGCCGTGTGACGCCGCGTTGCGGTGCGTGACCGGCGGACGTGACGCGCCGCCGCGGCCCCGCCACGATGGCCAGCAGCGCCGCCCGCTCCTCCGCGGGACCGGCGCCCCTCAGCATCCGTCTCCTCCCGAAGCAGGCCCTCCCATGCGATTCCGCTCCCTCACCGCCGCGGTGGCGCTCCTCGCCGCCGCGACGCTGGTCCTCACCGGCTGCTCGCTCAAGGAGGAGTCCTCCGGCGCGAACGCCGCGAACGCCGCCGCCGCCGAGGCGACCACCGCCGCGGCCTCGACCGCCGACGTCCCGAGCCTCGAGGGCAAGACGGTCGGCGTCGCGGCGAAGGACATCGTCCACGACTTCTCGCGCATCGTGTACCAGTCGGTGCAGGACCGTGTGGAGGCGCTCGGCGGCACCGTCGTCGCCACCCAGGCCGAGGCCAAGGACGACAAGCACGTCTCGGACATCGAGAACCTCGTCGCTCAGAAGCCCGACGCGATCATCGTGATCCTCGGCGACGCGACGACCCTCGCACCGGCGCTGAAGGAGGTGCACGACGCGGGTATCCCGCTGTTCACGATCGACAACGTGTCCGAGTACTCCGAGAACAACGTCACCAGCGACAACTGGCAGATCGGCTCGACCCTCGCCCGCACCATCGCCGAGGACATCGGCGGCTCCGGGCAGATCCTGGTCTTCAACGGCTTCCCGGGCGTCGCGCCCTGCCGCATCCGCTACAACGAGCTCAAGCTCGTCCTCGAGGACTACCCGGACATCTCGATCCTCCAGCCCGAGCTGCAGGACAAGTACGAGGGCACGATCGAGGACGCGAAGCAGCAGATCGGCGACGCGCTCTCGCGCTACCCGAAGGGCGAGATCTCGGCGATCTGGTCCTGCTGGGACACCCCGCAGATCGGCGCCGCGCAGGCCGTCGACGCGGCGGGCCGCGACGAGATCAAGATCTACGGCGTCGACGCCGACCAGGGCGCGCTCGACCTGATCGCCGACCCCGACTCCTCCTACACCGCGACCGTCGCGCAGCAGAACCTCGCCATCGGCGCCGGCTCGGCCGACAACGTGGCCCGCTTCCTCGGCGGCGAGGCGGACGCGGTCACGCCGACCACCTACTTCGCCCCGGTGCTCATCGACAAGGCGAACATCGCCGAGAAGACCGCGGAGCTGGGTCTCGGTGGCTAGTCCCGCGGCTGTCCAGCCGCCCGCGCTCGAGATGGCGGGGATCTCCAAGTCCTTCGCCGGCGTGCCGGTGCTGCGCGACGTCGGTCTCACCGTCGGCCGCGGCGAGGTCGTCGCCCTGGTGGGCGAGAACGGCGCGGGCAAGTCCACGCTGATCAAGATCCTCACCGGCCTGTACTCGGCCGACGCGGGCTCGATCGCGATCGACGGGGAGCCGGTGGCGATCACCGCCCCGCGCGACGCCGAGCGGGCGGGCATCCGGGTCGTGCACCAGGACCGGCACCTCGCCGGCCGCCTGACCGTGGCGGAGCAGCTCTACCTCGGCCACGAGCGGCTGCGCCGCCGGGGCACCTCGGCCGAGGCCGTGCTCGCCGAGCTGGTCGGCCTCGTCGTCCGCGGCGGCACCCTCGTCGACGACCTCACCGTCGCCGAGCAGCAGCAGCTGCAGATCGCCCGGGCGCTGCTGGTCGAGCCGCGGATCCTGGTGCTCGACGAGCCGACCGCGCCGCTGGCCGCCGAGGAGGTGGCGGCGCTGTTCGCCTCGATCCGCCGGCTGCAGGCGCGCGGCGTCGCCGTGATCTACATCTCGCACTACCTCCAGGAGGTGCAGCGCGTCGCGAGCCGCGTGGTCGTGCTGCGGAACGGCGCGAACGTCGGCGGGCTCGACCTGATCGACGGCGACGCCGAGCAGGGCGCGCGGATCGTCGAGCTGATGCTCGGCCGCGACGTGGAGGAGTTCGCGCTCCGCTCCGACCGCGTGATCGCCGCTGACGTCCCGCCGCTGCTCGAGCTCGAGGCGCTGACCGTTCCCGGCGCGCTCGACGCCCTCGACCTGGTGGTCCGCCCGGGCGAGATCGTCGGCGTCACCGGCCTCGTCGGCTCCGGGGTCGACGTGCTCGCGGACGCCGTGGTCGGCCTCTCCCGCCGCAGCGGCCGGGTGCGCGTGGCCGGCACCGCCACCTCCTCCGCCCGGGCCTTCGTCGCCGCGGGCGGCGGCTACGTGCCGAGCGACCGGCGCCGTGACGGCGTCCTCCTCGCGCACACCGTCCGGGAGAACCTCTCGATCGCCTCGCTCGGGCGGATCAGCCTGGGCGGCCTGCTGCCCAGCCGCCGTCGCGACCGGGCGCTCGCGCTCGAGCAGATCGCCGCGCTCGACGTGCGCCCCGCCGATCCGGAGGCCGTGGTCGGGACGCTCTCCGGCGGCAACCAGCAGAAGGTCGCCGTGGGGAAGTGGCTGGCCGCCGGCTCGCGGGTGCTCGTCCTCGATCAGCCCACGGCGGGCGTCGACATCGGCAGCCGCGCCGCGGTTTACGCGCTGGTCGACCGGCTCGTCGACGAGGGCGCCGGCATCCTCCTCGTCTCGCTCGATCTCGAGGAGCTCGTCGGCCTCGCCGACCGCGTTCTCGTGCTGCACCGCGGCGCCGTGCGCGCCGAGCTGCCCCGGAGCGAGCTGAGCGTCGACCGCGTGCTCGCGATCGCCTCCGGCGCCGTCGCCCCCGAAGCACTGGAGAGTGCCCGATGACCCTCACCACCGCGCCCACCGAGAAGGCGTCCCCGGCGGAGGTGCCCGCCGCGCCGCGCGCCCGCCGCCGCGGCATCGGCGCGCTCGCCCTGATCGGCTACCTCGTCGTCGTCCTCGAGATCGCGGTGTTCAGCGCCGCCTCGCCCGTCTTCGCCACCGGCGGCAACGTCTCGACGATCCTGATCCAGGCCGTGGTTCCCGCGATCGCCGGCTTCGGCCTCGCGATCGTGGTGATCACCGGCGGCGACGACGTCGTCCGCGGCGGCATCGACCTCGCCTCCGGTCCGATCGTCGGGCTCTCCGGCGTCGTCGCCGCCGTCGCCCTGACAGCGGGCTTCGGGGCGCTGCCCGCCGTGCTGCTCGCCCTGCTCGTCTCGGTCGGCTTCGGCGCGATCAGCGGCACCGCCGTCGTGCTCGGCCTCCGCCCGCTGCTCGCCACGCTCGCCGTCTCCGGGATCGTCGGCTCCGTCGTCTTCCTCGCCACCGACAACGTCAAGGTGCCGGTCGCGGATCCGCTCTTCGACTGGCTGCGCGGCGGCAGCGTCCTCGGCCTCCCGGCACCGGTCGCGGTGCTCGCCGTCGTCACGGTGGCGACCGCCCTCGCCGTCGGCCGGACCTCCTGGGGCACCCGCAGCTACGCCGTCGGCCAGAACCCGACCGCGGCGAGCGTCGCGGGCGTCTCCGTCTGGCGCCACGTCCTCACCAGCTACCTGCTCTCCGGGCTCCTCGCCGGCATCGCCGGGCTACTGCTCGCCGCGCGCCTCGCGGCCGCCGTGCCCGGGATCGGCAACCAGATCCTGCTCGACATCATCGTCACCGCCTATCTCTCGGTCGTGTTCTCCCGCCGCTTCGTCGTCACCATCGGCGGCACGCTGCTCGCCGCCGTCTTCGTGGCCGCGCTCGGCAACGGCTTCACCCTGATCGGCGTCGACAGCCAGTGGGTCGGCGCGATCAAGGGACTGCTCATCCTGCTCGTCCTCGGCCTCGCGGCCCTCCGCGAGAGAGGGGTCCGCTCGTGACCGCCGTCGCCCTGCCCGTGTCCGAGTCCCGCCGGGCCCTCGCCGTCCGCCTGCTCGCACCCGCCGCGGTCGTGCTCCTGCTCGCCGTCTTCGGCGCGAGCGTGCCCGGCTACTTCGCGCCGACCAACCTGCTCAACGTCGCGAGCGCCGGGGCGCTGCTGCTGATCGCGGCCTGCGCGATGACGCTCGTCGTCCGAGCCGGCGGCATCGACCTCTCGATCGGCATCGCGATCGACCTCGCGGCCCTCGGAGCCACCGCGCTGATCGCCGACGGCTACGTGACCTGGTTCGCGGTGCTGATCGGCCTCGGCTTCGGGACGCTGGCGGGCGTGGTCAACGCGGTGCTGGTGATCGTGCTGAGGATCCGCGCCTTCCTCGCGACCCTGTCGGTCTGGTTCATCGGCACCAGCGCCCAGCAGCTGCTCACCGGCGGTGGCGCGCCGATCTACCTGCGCCGCCAGACGACGCCCGACGCCTTCGCCGCCTGGGGCAACGCGACCGTGCTCGGCGTCGGCGTCCCGGTGCTGCTGGCGATCGCGGTCGCCGTCGCGGTCTGGCTGCTGCTGGACCGCACCCGCTGGGGCCGCGTGCTCACCGCGGCGGGGGAGCAGCCCGGAGCCACCCGCATCGCCGGCCGCCGCGTCGGGATCTCGCTCGCCTCCGCGTTCGTCGTCGCGGCGCTGATCGGAGCGCTGGCCGGCATCGCGCTCGCCTCGCGCAGCTACGGCTACTCGCCGGCGAGCGGCCAGCTCTACGTGCTCGACGCGATCGGCGCGGTCTTCATCGGCGCGACGCTCTCGGCACACGGGCGGCCGAACGTGCTCGGCACCGTGCTCGGAGTCCTGATCTTCGGCCTGATCAACAACGGCCTCGTGCTGCTCGGCGTCTCCTTCTACTGGCAGGGCCTCGTCCGCGGCTCGGTGCTGCTGCTGCTCCTGCTCGCGACCGCGCTGCTCCGCCGCGAGTCGATCGCGCCACCGCTGCGGACGCTGCTGACGTCGCGGCGGTGACAGGGGGGCCTCACGCGCCACCCCGCTCCGACTCACGTCTCCACCTCTGCGCGCATGCTGCTTCCGAGTGGTGCCGGGGATGCGCTTCGACCCGCACCCGCCTCCTCCGGGGCACCACCCGACCGTCGGCCTCCTCTCCGCCGCGGCGGACGCCGTGACGGTGATCGGCGAGACGTACCAGCAGCCGCCCATGACCCGGCTCCGGCATGCCCGGCGCTCGAGGTCACCGTTCGGCCGAGCACGGCCGTCCGGAGGCGTCGACGCGCCTCCGGACGGCCGCGTCGCTCAGCGCGTCAGCGTGATGCTGTCGAGCTCCGCGAACCCGGAGCCGCCGGCGAAGAAGGGGGACCCCTTCGCGAGCCGGATCACGTTGAAGCCCGCCTTCAGATCGACCTGCCGCGAGACGGAGGAGCCGAAGGCGCCCCACGATCCCGTCGACGGGTAGGAGACGGTGCTGAAGGCGCTGCCGTTGACGGCGAGGCCCTGGGTCGAGGTGCTCGCTCCGCCGTTGGCGTAGCGGATCCCGAGCCCGTAGCTGCCGGCGGTCGGCACCTCGACGACGAAGTCGACGAAGCTGTCGCTGCGGGCGTTCGACGAGCCGTCGATCCGGCCGACGTAGCCGCCGTTCGAGGCCGAGCCGGAGGAGAGCAGCGCGGCGTTCACGACGGTCGCGTTCTCCGCCTCGTAGACCTGCTGGTAGCTCGTCGTCGGACCTGCTGCCGGGGTGACGACGAGCTGGTAGGCGCCGAGGTAGTCCTGGCTCGTCACGGGGACGGTGACGGTCCCATTGGTGATCGGCAGGGTCTGCGTCGACACCGTGGTGGGCGCGTCGACGTTGGTCATGCGGCCCGACCGGGGCGTGTAGTTCAGGACCACCTTGGCCGAGGTCCCGAATCCGGAGAGGCCCTTCACCTGCACCTGGTTGTCGCCGAAGGTGCCGCCGAAGGCCGCATTCACGATCTTTCGGCTGGAGTCGTAGGACGCGAAGCCGTCCAGGTCGCCGGACGGCGTGACGGCGAGCATGTTCCCGGCCATCTCGCCATACCACTTGTAGAGCCAGTAGGAGCCGGTCGGCCGGTTGTTCCAGACCAGGCCGCCGACGGTGCCGGACTCGTACCAGTAGGCGCGCTCGGCGTCGTGGATCCCGGTGCGCTCGAACTGGGCGATGAAGTGCGCGGCCACGCTCGGCGTGTCGATCTGGCTCGGCGAGCCGTACTCGTTGATGGAGATCGGCCGCGGCGAGATGCCGAGATCGCGCTCGATCGAGCGGTAGTCGGCGACGTGCTCGTCGATGTCGTTGTAGATCCC
The DNA here is from genome assembly GCF_022815495.1 of Rathayibacter sp. VKM Ac-2929. Taxonomy (NCBI): domain Bacteria; kingdom Bacillati; phylum Actinomycetota; class Actinomycetes; order Micrococcales; family Microbacteriaceae; genus Rathayibacter; species Rathayibacter sp. VKM Ac-2929. The sequence goes on along the minus strand of NZ_JALGRV010000004.1, from coordinate 622,150 downwards.
GTCATCGAGCTCGTGCCAGACGACGACGTCGGGCAGAGTGCCGTCGGCCTTCGCCCGCGCCATGAACGAGCGCATCAGGTCGGGGTAGTAGCGGCTGTAGCTAGGCCCCACGATCGGGGTGATCGTGTCCTGGAGCTTCACCTGCCGGTAGGTGCGGGTCCAGCCGTCGAGGTAGGGGCCGGCCTTCGCCGTGTCCCAGGTCCCGTCGGGCTCGTTCCACAGCTCCCAGCCGTTGATGTTCGTGGTGGCGGTGGCGTCGAGACGGGCCTTCACCATCGTGTCGATCTTCTGCGTCCAGTCCGCCCAGCTGATCCAGCGGTACGGGAAGTCGGGGTACACGTCGGGCATCCGCGCGTAGGACTGCGCTCCGTCCCGGGTGAAGGTGCCGGCCACCTTCAGCACGTCGCCGGTCGGCGTCGTCGCTCCGTTGCCGAGCTGGCCGACTCCGGGGGCCGGCTGCGTGTGCTGCTTGAGGCGCAGCGGCGTCAGCAGGCCCGGTGCCGGGTCGTTCGGCGTGGCCAGCGCGTACAGGCCGCCGGCGCCGACCCGCGTGACGGGTCCGATCGACGTGCCCGCATCGACGACGAGCGTGTTGCCCGCGGCGGACGCGGGCAGTGTCGGGGCGACGAGCGTCGCGGCGAGTGCGGCCGCTGCCGCCAGACCGAAAAGCTTGCGAAATCTACTCACAGAGAGCTCCTTTGCAGTGTGAATCGCACCCAAGGAAGCCGTCTTCGCTGGCCTCCGGGTGGTGAGATCGACCGTAGCCAGCCCGGGGAGTTAAAGAAAGTAGTTTCGGTGTTTCGGTCGCCGCGAGGCTGTGACCCCTGCTCGCGAAGCGCGCGCGGGCGAGCCGGTGCCCTCCGACCCGAACGGAGGGCACCGGTGCTCGAGCGGGCGCCGGGCCCTGCGTCGAGCCGTCGCCGGCGGATCTCCCCGGCCCCTGCGGGAGCGATGCCGTCCGGCCCCCGGACGCGCTCCTCGCGCTGGGCGACGAGGCCGGTCCGGAGCTCCGGTCACCGGCGCGGAGCGCGGTGGACCCCTTCTTCGCCGGGCCCGCACGCGCGCACGTCATCGGCGGGGGATGCAGATGTTCTCGGTAGCACTTTTCTGCACTCGGGACACTAATGTCGTCCCCCGCCGGTGTCAACGAGTGCGACAGGGGTACGCGGACGTCCTCGCTTCCCGGCCATCCGTCGTCGAGAGCACGGTCCCTGCGAGATCGCGCACAGCCCGCACTCGGGCGGTCAGCCGGCGGCGTCGCGCGAGACGCGCAGCTCCCGGCTGATCGCGCGCAGTCCGGTCTCGAGGGCTTCGAGCTCCTCGAGCGAGAGGCGGGAGAGCACGTCCTCTCCGAGCTCCGGGCGCGCGGCCATCAGCTCGCGGACGACGGCCCGGCCGAGGTCGGTGGCGTGGATGCGGCGGACGCGCTGATCGGCCCGGTCGGTCTCGCGGACGACCAGGCCGCTCGCGACGAGGCGGTCGATGAGCTTCGACATCGACGGCATCGAGACGCCGAAGCTCTGCGCGAGGCCCGCGCCGGTCGCGCCCTCCTCGGTCGTGACGATCACCGAGAGCGCTTTGAGCTGCTGGATGGTGAGGTCGGTGGTCAGCAGCGGCGCGAGCACGCGGGGGATCGACCGGATCGTGATCGCGATCGAGAGACGCTCGATGTCCGAGAGGGCGCGGGCGCGGGGATCCATGGAACCACCGTAGGACTGGGCGGATCCCCAGCTCGATCACTTAGTTCGAAGCTAACCTTCTGGGAGAGCAAGAAACCGATCCGGAGTCGTGTCGGCGCCCGCGGGGGAGTCCCGCCGTCGCCCCGTCCCGGGGTCCGTCGTCGCGCCGGCGCGCGTGACGAGAGCGAGCCCGCATGACCGACAGCACCCTGACCTCCGACGCCCTCACCCCCGACGACGAGCGCCGCCTCGAGGCCGCCCGCGAGAGGTACCGCGCCGAGCGCGACCGCCGGGCCCGCCCCGACGCCGCGACGCAGTACCGGCGCGCGGCGGGGGAGTTCGGCTACTACGCGAAGGACCCGTACACGGAGCGCGTCGAGCGCGAGCCGGTGACCGACCGGGTCGAGGCGCTCGTGATCGGCGCCGGCTTCGGCGGTCTGCTGACCGCGTCGCGGCTGCGTGAGGCGGGGGTCGAGTCGCTGCGCCTGATGGACGAGGCGGGCGACGTCGGCGGCACCTGGTACTGGAACCGCTACCCGGGCGTGCGCTGCGACATCGAGTCGTCGGTCTACCTCCCGCTGCTGGAGGAGGTCGGCACGATCCCGTCCGAGCGCTACGCACCGGGGGAGGAGATCCGCCGGCACGCCGTCGCGATCGCTGAGCACTACGGCCTCTACCGCGACACGCTCTTCCAGACCCGCGCCACCGCGCTCACCTGGGACGAGGACGCGGAGGAGTGGCTCGTCGAGACCGACCGCGGCGACGCCTTCCGCGCCCGCTTCGTCGTCACCTCCTCCGGCACCCTCACCCAGCCCAAGCTGCCCGGCATCCCCGGCATCGAGACCTTCCGAGGCCACACCTTCCACACCTCGCGCTGGGACTACGGCTACACCGGCGGCACCCCGGACGGCGGGCTGACCGGCCTCGCCGACAAGCGCGTGGCCGTCGTCGGCACCGGAGCGACCGGACTGCAGGTGATCCCGCACGTCGGCGAGGACGCCCGCGAGCTGATCGTCTTCCAGCGCACGCCGTCCACGGTCGACGTCCGCGACAACCGGCCGACGGACCCGGAGTGGGTCGCGTCGCTGCGCCCGGGCTGGCAGCGCGAGCGGATGGAGAACTTCCTCGCCGTCCTCGCCGGCGAGAGCGTCGACGAGTCGCTGGTGCAGGACGGCTGGACCAAGACCGTCCAGCTGCAGCGCCAGATCCTCTCCGGCGCCGTCGACACCTCGCTCCCGCCGGAGGAGCGCGAGCTCCGCGACGAGCTCGCCGACCTCGACACCATGGACCGGCTCCGCGCCCGCGTCGACGCCACCGTCGAGGACCCCGCCACCGCGGCGGCGCTCAAGCCCTGGTACCGCTACATGTGCAAGCGCCCCGGCTTCAGCGACACCTACCTGCCCACCTTCAACCGCCCGAACGTCCGCCTCGTCGACACGGCCGACACGGGCGGCATCACGCGGATGACCGAGACCGAGGTCGTCGTCGGCGACACCGCCTTCGAGGTCGACTGCGTGATCTTCGCCACCGGCTTCGAGGTCGGCATCTCCGGTGTGATGTCCGGCACGCTCCCCGTCGTCGGCCGCGACGGCCGGACGCTGCTCGAGGCGTGGGCCCGCGGCCCGCGCACCCTGCACGGCTTCTCGACGCACGGCTTCCCGAACCTCTTCCACCTCAGCGGCATCCAGAACGCCAACTCCGTCAACTTCGCGCACATCCTGCTCGAGCAGGCCGAGCACATCGCCGCCGTCATCGCCCGCGGCCGCGAAGTCGGCGCCCGCTACCTCGAGCCCACAGCCGAGGCGGAGGAGGCGTGGGTGCGCACCGTGCACGAGACCGCCCTCGACACCCGCACATTCCAGGCCGAGTGCACACCCGGCTACTACAACGGCGAGGGCACCCGCTCCATCGGCGGCGCCAGCTACAGCCCCGGACCGATCGCCTTCCACCGCCTGCTCCGCGCCTGGCGCGACGAGGGCATGGACGACGTCCTCGTCGGCGCGAGCGTCGGAGCCTCGCGATGAGGCGGCGCGCGATCGCCGTCCCGGTCCTGCTCGCCGGAGCCCTCGCGGGCTGCACCGACGCGGGCGAACCCGCAGCCGCACCCGCGTCGGCGACTCCGTCGGTCGTCACGGCCGAGCGGGTGCTGCAGGTGACGGAGGTGCACGAGACGACCGGCATGAGCCTGCTCGAGGGCCCGACCTTCGGCCCCGACGGCAGCCTCTACGTCGTCGACGTCACCGCCCCGCCCGGCGCCGGCAAGGTGCTCCGGATCGATCTGGAGGAGGAGAGCGTCGAGCCCGTCTGGACCGACGACGCCTCCGCGCTCACCTCCGCGCAGTTCCACCCCGGAGACGGCCGGCTCTACGTCACCGACTTCCTCAGCGGGTCGGTGCGGAGCATGACCGCCGAGGGCGAGGACGTCCGCGACGTCGTCACCGGCCCGGTCGACGGCGTCGCGATGCAGCCGGACGACATCGCCTTCGGCGAGGACGGCGCCCTCTACGTCACCGACGCCGCCGGCGCCCAGGACCCGTACTGGGAGGCGTCGGGCCGCGTCGTGCGCGTCGACCCGGCGACCGGAGCGGCGACCGTGCTGGCGAGCGAGCTGCCGTCCCCGAACGGCATCGCCTTCTCGCCCGGCCACGGCGAGCTGTGGGTGAGCTTGAACACCGGCAACCGCATCGACCGGATGACCCTCGCCGAGGGCGGCGCCGAGATCGCGACCGCGTTCCCCGCGATCCACGCCTCGCCCGGGATCGGCCAGGTCGACTCGATCGCGGTCGACGCCGACGGCAACCTCTACGTCGGCGTGCACAGCCGACCGGAGATCCTGGTCTACGACACCTCCGGCGCGCTCCTGCAGACCGTCTCGGTGCCGGCGGACGAGTCCACCGGACTGAGCTCTGCGACGAACATCGCGATCGAGCCCGGAGCGACGCGGGCCTACGCGACGATCAGCGGCGCCGACGGCGGCTTCGTCTACGAGTTCCCGGCACTGGCGGCGGGCGTCCCGCAGTGAGCACGCGACCGCGCCCCGGACGTGGAGCCCGGGGCGCGGTCGCTGCCGCCGCTTCTCAGATCGTCTGGCCGGCGTCGGCGAGCAGGGTGCTGCCGGTCATGATCGAGGCGAGATCGCTCGCGGCGAAGAGGACGACGCGCGCGATGTCGTCAGGAGTGCCGATCCGGCCGATCAGACTGCTCGTCATCACGGGCATGTCCGGTGCCGGGCCGTCGCCGAGCGCCGCGGCTCCCGCGGCCGCGGCGGCCAGGTTGCCCTCGGTGGGGACGAAGGTGGGCGCGACGCCGAGCACGCGGATCCCCAGCGGGGCGAACTCGAGCGCCATCTGCTTCGTCATGCCCCGGACCGCGTGCTTGGACCCGACGTAGGCAGCGAGTCCCGGCGCGGTGCCGCGGAAGCCGGCGGTCGAGACGATGTTGACGATCACGCCGCCGTCGGTCATCCGGCGGGCGGCCTCCCGGGAGCCGTGGAAGACGCCGCGGGTGTTCACCGCGAAGACCTGCTCCCAGGTCTCGTCGGACATCTGCGTCACCGGGACGGCCGGGAAGATCCCGGCGTTGTTGACCCAGATGTCGATGCCGCCGAGCTCGGCCTCGACGTGGGCGGCCGCCTCGGCGACGGAGTCGGAGTCGGTCACGTCCATCCGCACCCCGAGGGCGCGCGAGCCGGGCAGCCCCGCGGCCGCGGCCTCGGCCCGGCCCAGGTCGAGGTCGGCGACCGCGACGGCGGCTCCGGCCTCGGCGAGCCGGGCGGCGATCGCCCGGCCGAGCCCCTGGGCGCCGCCGGTGACGACCGCGCGGCGGCCGGTCAGATCGAGCAGCTGCGCGACGGGGACGGCGGTCGCGTCGATGAACGCGGCGCTCATCGGGCGACCTCCGCGCCGAGCGCGTTCTGCGACGCGACCCGGCCGAGCCAGGCGAGGCTGGGCTTGGGCGAGCGGACGAAGGTCTCGCGGTCGACGGCGATCAGGCCGAAGGTGGGCTCCCAGTGGCCCCACTCGAAGTTGTCCAGGAGCGACCAGTGCAGGTAGCCGCGCACGTCGACGCCGTCGTCGATCGTGTCGGCGAGACCCTGCAGCGCCTCCTCGGTGTAGCGGATCCGCTGGCTGTCGTCCGCGGTCGCGATGCCGTTCTCGGTGACCAGGACGGGGACGCCCTGCGTCACCTCCCAGGCGTGGCGCACCGCCATCGCGAGCGCGTCGGGGCGGTAGGCGGTGCCGACGAGGGTGTTGTCGGGGTGCGGCGGGTGCGGGACGAGACCGCGTCGCGGGGATCGCGAGGGTGCCGAGGGTCTGCTTCGAGTAGTCGTAGCCGTCCCTCGTGGTCGCCGTCGCCGCAGCGGCGACGGAGACCGAGTGATCGACCGCGTCCCGCTCGCTGACGGTGCTCTCGAAGGTGACCTCGCCGGTCTTCCCGACCGGCAGCTCGGCGATCTTCTCGCTGTCGGCGACCTTGACGTCGCGGAGAGCGGTGTCCCCGGTGTTCGTGAGCGCGGCGACCCACTTCACCTTCGTGCCCGCGACGACGGGCTCACCCTCCTTCACCTGGAACGTGCCGGAGACCTTCACGTCAAGGTCCGGCGCCTCCGTGGACACCGGAGCCTTGTCGGGGATGGGCAGCTTCGGCGCCGTCACGATGACCCGGGTTCCGCCCGGAAGGATCTCGTTCGAGGACTCCGAGTCCGGCGTCACGAACCCGTCCTTGATGTTCTGCGCGGTGACGACGGCCTCGGTCGTGGTCAGGTGGAACGACTCGCCGACCGCGAGCTTGTCGTGCCCGAGGACGTTCGTGATGTCGACCGCTCCCGTGTTCTTCACGTCCTGCGAGAACTCGACGCGAGTGCCCTCCTTCACGAGCTCGCCCGGCTTCGTCAGGAACCTCCCCGTGACGGTCACCGTCATCTCCTGGGTGGCGACCGTCGGCGCCGGGACGGGTTCCGGGATCGGCTCGCTGGTGCTCGGTGCACTGGGGCTCGGCTCAGGCTTCAGCGCGGACGGCTCCCAGAACCACGGGACACGCTTCTCCACCTGCGCGCTCGGAAGGGGGATGTCGGGAACGACCGTCACCGTTGTCGTCTCGTTGTACGAGGTGGTCCATGTCTTGAGCTCGATCGGGTCCGACCAGACGCCCTTGCGCAGTGAGTCACCGCCGAGGAACACGCTCTCGTAGAAGACCTTCGACTGACCCGGAGCGAGAAGAACGGTGTTCCCGAAGCCCGGTGAGTCGGTGAGTTCCACGTTGAGCGGTGCGTCGGTGATGTTCGTGGCGGTGAGGACGTAGTGGACCCTCGAGTAGATGTTCAGGATCTTGTCGGGCGCGCTGCCGAAAGTCGCCGTGATCGACGTCGTCAGCCCCCCGTTCACCAGCGGGGCGGGCGACGGGGTGCCGGTCGGTGACGCGGTGCTTCCGGCGGCCGGCGTGGCGGCTGCCGCGGTCGACGGCGTCGTCTCGGCCTGGGCGACGGGCGCGGCTGCGCCGAGCAGTCCGACAGTGAGGACGAGGGACGCCGCGACGTCGAGCGGCCTGCTGCTCGGTCGGCGCTGTCCGTGGGATTGCGGTGGGCGTGTGTGCATCTGCGACTCCTGTAGGGGGCTCGGCGGAGCAAGCGGGTGACCTGAGGAAGTGTCACATCCTTCTCCCCGTCGTGTAGTGCAGGAGGCGCGAGTGGCGCGGGCTGTCGCGTCGCCCGGGCGCCGGGCGAAGGGCCGCCGTGCGGTCAGCACGGCAGCCCCTCGTCGGTGCGCGGACGCTACTGCAACGTCACGGTGACCGGAGCGCTCTCGGTCACGTTGCCCGCCGCATCCGTCGCCCGGGCGGTGAGCGCGAACGTGCCCTGCACGCCCGCGGTGTCGGAGGCGAGCGACCAGGTGTCCTCGCCGGTCGGGACGCCGTCGCCGATCTCGACGCCCTCGACGAGGAACACGACTCCGGTCACGGCGACGTCGTCGGTCGCCGTGACGGTGGCGGTCGCCGGTCCGCCGAGCACGTCACCGGGCTCCGGCGCGGTGATCTCGACCTCGGGGGCGGTGGTGTCCTCCACGGGGGGCTCGGGCTCCGCGGGCGACTCGGGCTCGTCGGGCGCGGACGGGCTCGCCGTCGGTGCCGGAGCGGGGGTCGCCGGGGCGGTCGTGGGCGTCGACGTCGGCGCGGCGCTCGGAGTCGCGGTCGCCGCCGGGGTGCTGCCGCCGCCGCGGAGGTCGACGGCGTCCCAGATCCCGGTGAGGTAGGCCGTGGTCGGTCGGGGGCTGCGGGCGTCGAGGTCGGCGGCGGTCAGCGAGCCGAGGCTCTGGTCGACCGTGAAGCCGCCCGACCGCGCCGTCTTGCCGGGCAGGTTCGTCCGCGTGCTCGTCACCGCGTCCCAGGAGGGCTGCAGCGAGCCGATGAAGGTCGAACCGGACGCGTCGACGTTGCCGCCGCCCGAGCCCTGGATCGCGCTGAGGCTGCCGGGGCCGTTCTGCGCTCCCGCGGAGCCGGCACCGCCCCGCAGGAACGGGTAGCGCTGCGCGGCCGTGCTGCCGCCGACGACGAAGGTCTCGTCGAAGGCGACGTTCCGGACGCCGCCGATGATCACGGCGCTGTTGTTGGAGGCGAAGACGACGGTGTCGCGGAGCGTGACCTGGCCGGTGATCCCGGAGCCCTCGATCTGCAGGGTGTCGGTGTGCGGGCGCGGCTCGCGGTTGCCGCCGTACCTCGCGTCGACGTAGTAGGAGGGCGCGAAGTAGCCGCCCTCGACCAGGACGTCGCTCAGCTGGTCCGGAGCGTAGGCCTTGATCTGCGCCGAGTCGGCGTTCTTGACCGTCGAGTCGGGCTCGACGACCTCGATCAGCTCGACGTCCCGGACGGGCAGGCCCGCCGACGCGGCGAGACCGAGCCAGTTGTCGGCGATGCGGAGCCAGGCGAAGGAGGCGTGCTTCGCGCCCTTGACGTCGAGCGAGTCGATGTCGAAGCGCATCAGCGTGATGCCCGTGACTCCGCGCAGCGCCCAGTCGCCGCCGGTCACCGAGCGGAAGCCGTCGCGCGCGGTGATCAGGACCTTGGATGCCCCGCTGTTGGTGTAGCCGTTGAGGGCCGAGAGATCGGCGACGCGGCCGGGGGCGACGCGGACGACGGCGCCGTTCGCGATCTGGTTCGCGGTGAGCCGGTCGAGCGCGGTGCGGATCGCCGGGCCCGAGGCCGCGACGTCCACGACGGTGGTGCCGCGGGGGAGCCCAGAGCGGATGTCGGGGGTGTCCGAGGGGTAGTGCGTGCCGTCGGGCCCGGAGGTCGTGGCGGAGACGGCGGCCGAGGCGGCCGGTGCGTCCTGGAGCACTGTCGCGCCGACGGCGATCCCGACGGCGGCGGTGATCGCGAGGATGCGGGCGAGGGCGGTCCTCGCTCGGGGGCGCGCGTGGCGCGCGGCGGGGCGGAGGGGACGGGAGGGGGACGACCTGGGGGGAGTGGCTCGTGACATGGGGTGTCTTCCGATCGGGTCGGGCAGCGGGGGAAGGGGTGCCCGGAGCACGGCGCGGCAGGAGCCTCGAGGCGCTGAACGGTCCGGGGCTCCTGAAGGGGCCTCGGAGTCCCGCGGCGGTGCGGTCCGGGCGGTCGGTGCGGGGAGAGCAGGGCGGGTGGTGCGCGGAGGAGGATCGGGGACGGCGGCGCGTCGGAGTCGACGGGGGAGGTGGAGGCAGCGCGGCAGGAAAAGGGGAGGGGTGGCGTGCTTCCACGGCCAATGTACGGGACGTGCCCCGTCAGTGGGGCACTGGCGCTGACGCTGATTCGGGCTCTACTATGCCGCGGCCGGTGAGGGTGTGGGGACGGCGGGTCTCGATACGCCGCTGCGCGGCTGCTCGACCAGCGTGCGGGGGCTGCTGTGGGCCTGCGCGATCGGTGGGGACGGCGAAGGGCCGGCGCCTCGTCGCCGAGGGGCCGGCCCTTCAGGGCTGAGCGCGGGGAGCTAGCGCAGCGTCACCGTCACGGGAGCGCTCGCGGCGACGTTGCCCGCCGCATCCGTCGCCCGGGCGGTGAGCGGGAAGGTGCCGCGCATCCCGGCGGTGCTGGTGGTCAGCGACCAGGTGCTGCCGCCGGTCTTCGTGCCGTCGCCGACCTTGAGGTTGCCGAGGTAGAACGCCACGCCGGTGACGGCGGTGTCGTCGGTCGCGGTGACGGTGGCGGCGGTCGAGCCGCTGATCACGGCGCCGGCCGACGGCGAGGTGATCGCGACCTTCGGGGCGGTGGTGTCGGCGACGGGTCCGCTTCCGCCGTCCTCACCGTCGGGCGTCTCCGCGGGGAGCTCCGGGGTCTTGGTCGGCGTCGGGGTCGACGTCGGCTCGGGGGTCGCGGTCGGCTCGGGCGTCGCGGTGGGGGTCGCCGTCGGGGTCGCCGTCGGCGTCGCGGTCGGCTCCGGCGTCGCCGTGGGAGTCGCCGTCGGGGTCACGGTCGGGGTGGGCGTCGGCGTGGGCGTCGAGGTGTCGACGTCGTCCCAGATCCCGACCAGGCGGGACGTGGTCGGGCGGGGCGTCCTCGAGTCGAGCTCGTCGACGCTCATCGAGCTCAGCGTGCTGTCGAGCGTGAAGCCGCCGCGGGTGGCGGTCTTGCCCGCGATGTTCGTGACGGTGTTCGTCACGGTGTCCCACTTCGGCTGGAGCGAGCCGGCGAGGATCGAGTCGGAGGCGTCGATGTTGCCGCCTCCGGTGCCCTGGATCGCGCTGACGCTGCCCGCGCCGTTGATCGCACCGGCGTAGCCGGCACCGCCGCGCAGGAACGGGTAGCGCTTCATCGCGAGCGGGCCGCCGACGATGAACGAGTCCTCGAACGCCACGTTCCGGACGCCGCCGACGATGACGGCGCTGTTGTTGGAGGTGAACACGACCGTGTCGCGGAGGGTGATCTGGCCGGTGACGCCGCTGCCCTCGATCTGGAGGGTGTCCGTGTGCGGTCGCGCCGGGTTCGACCCGCCGTAGACGGCGTCGACGTAGTAGGAGGGCGCCAGGTAGCTGCCCTCGACCAGGACGTCGCCCATCACGTCCGGCGAGAACGCCTTGATCTGCGCGGAGTCGGCGCTCTTGACCGTCGAGTCCGGCACCACGACCTCGATCAGCTCGACGTCGCGCACCGGCACGCCCGCCGACGCGGCGAGGCCGAGCCAGTTCTTGTTGATCCGCAGCCAGGCGAACGAGGCGTTCGTGGCGCCCTTCACGTCGAGTGAGTCGATGTCGAAGCGCATGAGCGTGATGCCGGTGACCGAGCGCAGCGCCCAGTTGCCGCCGGTGACCGACTGGAAGCCGTCGCGGGCGGTGACCAGGACCTTCTCGCTGCCGGTGTTGCGGTAGCCGTTGAGCGCGGACAGGTCGGAGATGTGACCGGGGGCGACCCGGACGACGGCTCCCTCCGCGATCTGCGTGCGGGTGAGCGAGTCGAGGGCCTTGCGGATCGCCGAGCCGGACGCGGCGGCGTCGACGACGGTGTAGTCCGCGACACCGGAGCGGATGTCGGGGGTGGCCGAGGGGTAGTGCGTGCCGTCCGGCCCGTGGGAGGCGCTGCCCTCCGCGGCCGACGCGGCCGGAATCGACACTCCGGTGACGCCGATCGCCACCGCGGCGGCGATCGCCAGGACGCGCAGGGCGTCCTTGGGGCGGCGGAGGAGGGGGAGAGCGGTTCTGGAGCGGGTGGTCGGGGGCATGTGGTGTCGTCCGATCGACTCGTGCTGTGCGGGGAGGGGACTGGTGCTGTGCGGGAGGTCGCCCGGTGCGCGTCGACGAGGGAGCCTCGAAGCGGGCGGCGGATCGGTGCCGCGCCGGGGAGCGGTGCCGAAGGACGCGTCGCTGCGGTCCGGGCTGTGGGGTGCGGCACTGCCGCGGTGACGCCGCCGCGGCGCGGACGCCGGAGCGGCCGTGCAGCGGGTGGTCGGGTAGGCGCTTCTCGACCTTCCCGAGGGAGGGCGAACCGCGTGCTCGCGGACCTCCGAGGGCGAACCTCCGGAGCGTGTGCCGAGCCTGTGGAAGGATTCAGGGAGCCTCCCAGCTTCGTCAGGATAGGGACTCCCTGACGAGCGACACACCACCCCGAGGGGGGTCGGAGCGGCAGACAGCCGCTCACCTTCGTCCGGCTACTCCAGAGCTCCCAGCACGACCGCCGCCGCCCGCGCGACGAGGGCGTCGTCGTAGTCCGCCTCCGGGTCGTTGCGGGAGGTCAGGACGGACAGCACGATCGGGTCGCGGCCGGGAGGCGTGACGACGGCGACGTCGTTGCGGAGGCCGCCCGCTCCGCCCGACTTGTCCGCGACCGTCAAGCCCTCGGGAGCGCCCGCGCGGATCAGCGCGTCGCCGGTCGCGTTGCCGCTCATCCAGTCCAGGAGCAGCGCGCGATCCGCGCTGGGAAGGGCCTCGCCGAGTGCGACGGCGGTGAGATCGGCGGTGAACGCCGCCGGAGTGGTGGTGTTCGCGGTGCTGCCCGGGGCGATCGTGTTGAGGGCGGGCTCCTCGTCGACCACGTCGGTCGTCGTGTCGCCGAGCTGCTCGAGGGCCCGGTCGAGGGCGACCGGTCCGCCGAGGCGGTCGAGCACCAGGTTCAGCGCCGTGTTGTCGCTGCGGCGGACCGCGGCCTCGGCCAGCTGCGCCAGCGGCAGCCCGCTGTCGATGCTCTCGCTCGTGATCGGGGAGTAGCCGGCGGCCTCGACGTCGGCCGCGGTCCAGGTGACGACCTCGTCGCGCTCGCCGACGGGGACGCTGCGCAGGAACTCCGCGGCGGCCAGCGCCTTGATGCTCGACGCGTAGCCGAAGCGCTCGTCCTGCCGATGCAGGACCTGCCGGCCGCTGCCGGTGTCGACGGCGCTGACGCCGATCCGCGCGTCGAACTCGGCTTCGAGGGCGGCGAGCTCGGCGGAGACGTCGACGGGGGCGGGTTCCGGAGACGATGCGGCGGAGATCGACGGGAGCGCCGTCGGCGGACTCGAGGTTGAGGGCGTGCCCGATACCGCGCACCCGGACAGCACGAGTGCGAGGCCGGCGGCGAGGACGGGGAGGGATCGGGCGGGCGATCCGGGGCGGCGGCGGCTCACAGGACGGAGTAGACGACGACGAAGGCGAGCGCGGCCGCCGCCGTGACCGCGACGGCCGCGAGGGCGATCGGCCACCGCGGTCGCCTCCGGATCACCGCGAGAGCGAGGAACGCCGTGCCGAGGACGATCTCGAGCCACCAGTAGACCGGGCTGGTGGTGTCGGCGACGTTCTGCAGGGCCCAGACGCCCTCGCCGATCAGGACGCCGGACAGCGGGGCGACCGCGAGCACGCGCCAGGGCGTCGAGCCGTGCAGCGTCAGGGCGGCGGCGGCGCCGAGGATCGGCCCGGCCGGCACGGCCAGCAGCCAGAACACGTCGGTGAAGGGCGGGGAGTAGCCGAAGCCGCGCGCGGCGGTCACCAGGTCGTAGCCCTCGAGGAGCGCCCAGAAGGTCAGGAGGCCGAGCGCCGCCGCCGCCACGGGCCGCGCGCCGCCGAGCCGCACCAGCGCGAAGACGAGCATCGACCAGCCGCCCGAGGAGTTGGCGAAGGAGTTCACCGGCCCGGGCAGCGAGCCCTGCAGGAGGCTGGTGAGCCCGCCCAGGAGCAGGCCGCCGACCAGGGCGACGAGGAGGGCGCGCACGAGGCGCGGGCGGGACGGGGCAGAAGGCATGAGTCGATTCTCGGAGGTCGTGGGCGGCGCGGCATCGGGGATGACCCTGATCGCGGTGCTGAGTCCGATTGCGGGGGCGGGTCGGTCTCGATACGCGCCTTCGGCGCTGCTCGACCAGCAAGGAGGGGGCGGGTCTGCATGCCCCCGAGTGCGCCGCGGTTCAGTCGAGGACGGCGTAGGCCTCGAGCTCGACCAGGACGTCGGGCTCGAAGAGGAAGTCGACGCCGATGGCGGAGAGCGGCGGGAGCGGGTCCGGCAGGCCGAGCTCCTCGCGCACCTGCTCGATCCCGGCGACCCACTCGGCGAACATCTCCGGGGTGGAGCGGGTGAGGAAGAAGCGGAGCCGGACGACGTCGTCGAAGGTGGCACCGGCTCCGGCGAGCCCCCGGGCGGTGCTGCGGAGGACCTGGGCGACCTGGCCGGCGAGGTCGTCGGGGGCGAGGCGGTTCCCTGCGCCGTCGCGCGCGATCTGACCGGCGACGTGCACGTGACGGCTGCCGGTGGCGACCGCGACGTGGTCGTAGTTCACGGGCTGGAGCATGCCCTCGGGGGAGCTGGTGCTGACGGTCATGGTGTCCTTCTCTCGGGTAGGTGGTTCCTTCTGTCTACCTGGTGCACGAAGGGCACTTCAACGAGACTAGGTGGCATGGACGACACCGAGCCCGCCGCCCCGACCGCTGCCGCCCCGACCGTGACCGAGCTGCTGCAGGTCGACGCTCCGCACCGGGAGCTGCTGGACGAGCTGCTCGACAAGTGGTCGCTGCAGGTGCTCGATCAGCTCTGCGAGCGGCCGCTGCGCTTCAACGAGCTGCGGCGGGCCGTTCCGGCGGTGGGGCAGAAGTCGCTGACCGCGACGCTGCGCCGGCTCGAGCGCAACGGGATGATCAGCCGCGTCGTCCTCGAGACCCGGCCGATCGCGGTCGAGTACCGCATCTCGCCGATCGGGGACACGCTGAACGAGCTGGTCGACGCGCTGCTGCGCTGGACCGACCGGCAGCTGCCGGCGGTGCAGGCGGCGCGGGCGCGGTACGACGGGGCGGAGCCGGCGGCGGGTGCGGGTGCGGTGGATCTCGATACGCGCCCTGCGGGCGCTACTCGATCAGCATGAGGGGGCGCTCTGCGGATGCTGGTCGAGCAGCATGAGGGGGCGCTCTGCGGATGCTGGTCGAGCAGCATGAGGGGGCGCTCTGCGGATGCTGGTCGAGCAGCATGAGGGGGCGCTCTGCGGATGCTGGTCGATCAGCATGAGGGGGCGCTCTGCGGATGCTGGTCGAGCAGCATGAGGGGGCGGGTCGGCGTCGTGCTGGTCGAGGAGCCGCGCAGCGGTGTGTCGAGACCCGGCGTCCCTGCTCGAGCTAGGCGAGGCCGCCGTTCACGAAGAGGACCTGGCCGTTGATCCAGCGGCCGGGGCCGGCGAGGAAGGCGACGGTCTCGGCGATGTCCTCGGGCTGCCCGAGGCGCTCGAGCGGCACCGCGCCCGCGAGGCGGGCGACCTCCTCCTCCGACTTGCCGTCGAGGAAGAGGGGGGTGGCGGTCGGGCCGGGCGCGACGGCGTTGACGGTGATGTCCTTCCCGCGCAGCTCACGGGCGAGGACGAGCGTGAGCGCCTCGACGGCCGCCTTCGACGCGACGTAGGGGCCGTAGCTCGGGAACGAGGTGCGGGTGACGCTGGTGGAGAAGGTGATGATCGCCCCGCCCGGTCGCAGGCGGGCCGCGGCGAGCTGCGCGACGACGAACGAGCCGCGGACGTTGGTGCGGTGCATCCGGTCGAGGTCCGCGAGATCGAAGGTCGCCGCGGGGCCGAGGATCATGATGCCGGCGGTGTTCACCACGACGTCCAGGCCGCCGAGCGCGTCCTCCGCCTCGGTGAAGGCCGCGGCCATCGCGGCCTCGTCGGCGACGTCTCCGCCGACGACCACGGCCTCGACACCGTGCTTGCGTGCGGCAACCGCGACCTCCTCGGCGCGCTCGCGGTTGCCGGAGTAGTGCACGGCCACCGAGAGCCCGTCGCGGGCGAGCCGCCCGACCACGGCGCGGCCGATACCGCCGGACCCTCCGGTCACGAGGGCGGTGCGGGGCTGATCCTGGGTGGTCATCGGTTCTCTCCCTGAGCTGCGGTCGTGGCGGGGACGCCGGTGTCGGCGGGGCTCAGCAGGTCCTGCATCCGCATCCGCTCGTAGAACTCGCGGCGGACCGCGTCGCCGAGCGCGAAGACGCGGGCGGCGCCGTCGTCGGCCGGGTCGATGACGACACGGAAGGGGCGCTCGCCGCGGGGCAGCCCGACGACGCGGGCGATCTCGACGGCGATCTCGCGCGGGTCCGCGTCGGCCGGTGCGAGCTCTGCGAGGCGCGCCGAGACGTCGTCCATCAGGCCCGGATAGCGGTCCTCGTAGGCGGCGGCGATCTCCGCGCGCGCGGCCCGGCCGGCGTGCGCGAAGTGGTTGGTGCCCGTCGTGTACGAGCCGGGGACGACGATGACGGTGTCGATCCCGAAGCGCGCGACCTCGACCGCGCAGCCGACGGCCAGCGCGTCCTCCGCCGCCTTCGCCGCGAAGTACGGCCCGAGGTACGGGGGCGTGCCGCCGCGGGAGCTGGACGAGCCGACCCAGACGAGCAGGCCGTCCTCCTGCGCGCGGAGGATCGGCAGCACCGCGTGGTTGAGCCGCTGGGTCGAGAGCACGTTGACGTCGTAGACCTCGGCGAGCTGCTCGACGGTGAACGCCTCGGTCGGCCCGAGGACCATGTGGCCCGCGTTGTGCACCACCACGTCGATCCGCTCGCTCTCCTCGGCGATCCGGGCGACGGCGGCGTCGACCGACGCCTGGTCGGAGACGTCGAGCTCGACCGGGCGGAGGTCGACGCCGTGCTCGCGGGCGAAGGCGCGGGCGTCCTCGGCGGCGGGGGCGTTGCGGCCGTCCATCGCCCGCATGCCCGCGTAGACGCGGTGGCCGGCGAGGGCGAGCTCGCGGACGGTCATCGCCCCGAAGCCGCTCGAGGCGCCCGAGACGATCACGACTCTCGACATGGTGGTCCTTTCCTGGGGGAGAACGGGTCGGTTCCACTCTCGGTCGGACGCGGCCGCCGCGGTGTCGTGATCCTGCGCAGGAGGAGCGCGATCCTGCGGAGTCGGTCGTCGGAGTCGCCGGGCAGCCGTTCGCGCTGGTCCAGCAGCCCGCGGGGCGGCCGGTCATGCTGGTCGAGTAGCCGCCTCCGGCGGCGTATCGAGACCCACCATCGCCGAGAGATCCGGGAGCGGGTCTCCTCCACACTCGCGATCCGACGGTGTTGTCCCCGATCAGCCGGTGGTTCCGTCCGAGCTGTCGGAGGCCCCTGCTTCACTACGCGTATGTCAGAAGATGAGAATGCGGCAGCACTCGCGGAGGTGCGCGACTGCTTCACCGACGCCGCGGCCGCCGAGCGCGCCGCGTCCCCGACGCGCCTGAGAGCCGCGGAACGCATCCACCGCGGCTACCGCGTCGCGCTCACCGTCCCGGAGGCGTTCGCCCGCGGCACGTCCCGGAGCGAGACCCGCGATCTCGTCGAGCGCTCGATCCGTGCCGAGCTCGCGGTGACGCTCGGCGTGTCCGAGCCGGAGGTCTGCCGACGGCTCGAGACCGCGGAGATGCTGATGGAGCACCTGCCGCTCACCCGTGCGCTGCTCCGCGACGGCCGGATCCTCTGGGAGGTCGGCGAGGCGATCTGCAGGACGGCGAGCAGTCTCCCTGAAGCCTCCCGCGTGGCCCTTGATGAGCGCGCAACCGACGCCGCGGTCACCATGACGACCACGCAGCTGCGCCGCGCCCTGAGCCGGTGGCGGGAGGAGCTGCACGAGCAGCCACTCGCCGAGCGCCACGCCCGCGCGAAGGAGGAGCGTGCCGTCTGGGTCACCCCGAATGTCGACGGCATGGCGACGCTCTGCGTCCACGCTCCCGCGCCGGCGGTGACGGGCGCGTACGACCGGTTGCGCCGCATCGCGCGCACCCTCCGCGATGACGGCGACCCCCGCACCCTGCAGCAGCTCAGCGCGGACGCCGCGGTCGATCTGCTCTGCGACGGCGACATCGCCGGCACCACCCCGGACCCCGAGCACCGACCCGACCCGACCTTCATCCCCGGAGTGCGGGCCGAGGTGCGCCTCACCCTCGCCGCCTCGACCGCGGTCGGTCTCGACGACGCGCCCGCGGATCTCGACGGCTACGGACCGGTCCCCGCGCCGATCGCCCGCGAGCTGATCCGCACCGCAGCCTCCTTCACCCGCGTCCTCACCGACTCCGAGACCGGCGCGGTCGTCTCCGTGGGCCGCACCCACCGTGTCCCACCGCCGCAGATGCGCCTGCACCTGCAACTGCGGGACCAGACCTGCCGCTTCGCCGGCTGCACCCGGCCCGCCGCGACCAGCGAGGCCGACCACACCCTCGAGTGGCGCAACGGCGGCGAGACCTCCCTCGACAACCTCGTCTCGCTCTGCACCTCGCACCACCACGTCCGGCACGGGGACCAGTGGAGCTACGACAGAGTCGACGACCAGGGGACCCTCGTGTGGACGAGCCCCACCGGCCGCCGGATCAGCAACCGGCCACCCCCACTGCCCGGGCGGCCGCCTGACCCGCCCCCACGGCCGTACTTCGTCGATGTTCCCGCGCCGTTCTGACGGTGGGGGGATCTCGATACGCCCGCTGCGCGGGCTACTCGGTCAGCATGCATCGCCCCCAGGACGTCGGTGTGAGCCTGCTCGTGCTGCAGGAACCGCACAGGGTGCGCCGGCGTGCGTCCGCACATGCTGGTCGAGTAGCGCGCAGCGCGTATCGAGACCTACGACGTGCAGAGCGGTGGATCTCGATACGCCCGCTGCGCGGGCTACTCGGTCAGCATGCATCGCCCGCAGGACGCGTCCGTGTGAGCCCGCACGCGCTGCCTGAACCGCGCGTTCGGTGCGCCGGCGTGCGTCTGCACATGCTGGTCGAGTAGCGCGCAGCGCGTATCGAGACCCACGTCGTGCAGGGCAGTGGATCTCGAGACGCCCGCTCCGCGGGCTACTCGATCAGCATGAATCGAGCGCGCAGGACGTCGGTGTGAGTCCGCACATGCTGGTCGAGGAGCCCGAAGGGCGTATCGGGACCCGCCGCGGTCAGGCAGGCACCCGCTCAGGCGGCGACACGGGGGACTCGGTGGGCACGGCGGCGGCGGCGATCGACGCCGGGTCCTCGCCGCTGCGCAGGGGGAGGAGGCGGAAGTGCTGGCGGTAGGGGCCCTTCTCCGGAGTGTTGCTGTACTTCTCCGGGCGGGTCTGCACGTCCCAGTTGCCGCCCTGGAGGCCCTCCTGGGCGGCGTCGACCCGGACGACCGTCCTCGTCGACGCAGGGACCTCGTGCCAGTGCCGGCGGTCGGCCAGCTCGTCCGGGCTGTTCGGCTGAGCGTTGAAGAACATGCTCTCGACCGACGTGCCGTCGCCTGACGTGCCGCCGCCGGCCAGGACGAGCACGCCCGCGCCGCCGCCGTCGACGAGGGCGGCCCAGCGGGTGTCGGCCTTGTTCGCGCTGTCCTGCGGCCGGCTGTAGCGCGTCGGCTGCTCGGCGACGGCGCCGCTCCAGCGGCCGAAGAACGCCGACGCCCGGCGGTCGGCGGACGACTCGTGCAGGCCGCGGCCGTGCCAGTGCAGGGTCGAGAGCTCCGGCGCGAGCCCGAACGTGGTGCCGACGACCTGCGGGTTCGGCGTGCCCTCGACCGGCGAGAAGGTGGAGAGCACGTCGACCTGGCCCGTGCCGTGGATCGTGTAGACGATCGACTGCGGAGAGGTCGTCACCCGGCCGCTCGGCCGGAACGGCACCGCCGTGGTCACCGACCCGTCGACCGTGATGCGGACGGCGCCCGGCGTCTCCTCGACGTCCACCCGATCGATCGCCCACTCCTCGCCGACGCCGCGCCAGGGCAGTGACGGCTCCGGGCGCTCCAGCCGGATGTCCGGGATCGAGAGCTCGGGGTCGTTCGGGGTGCGCCAGAAGTTCGGCAGCAGCGGCGCGGCGAGCCGCTCGCGACCGCCGTAGCGGAGCGAGGTCAGGCGGCCGGTGGAGCGGTCGACGGTCGCGGAGAACGCGGGCCCGCGCACGACGATCGCCGTGCCCTCCTCGGTCGCGGTCACCGGCGGCAGATCCCTCGGCGCCCGGCGGCGGGCGGGCGAGGCGTCGACGGGCAGCTCGAACTGGGCGCGCGCGACGACGTGTCCTTCCTCCGCCCAGGCGGTGGGAGCGGCGAGGGCCAGCTGCACGTCGAGGCGGTACTCGCGCGCCGCGTCCTGCGCAGCCGGCTCCGGCAGCGGGTAGGGCAGCGTGACCCTCCCCTCCTCCTGCGGGCCGACGGCCCACTCCGCGCCGGGCAGCGAGCCCTGCTGCACCGGCTCGCCGTCCGCCGACACGGTCCAGTGCACGACGTAGCCGTCGAGTCCGGTGAACAGGTGCTCGTTGGCGACGAGGAGCTCGCCGGCGCGCAGATCGACCGCGGTGACGGAGACCGGCTGGTAGGCGAGCGCCGCCTCGGCCAGCTTCGGGGTCGGCGTGCGGTCGGCGAGGACGAGGCCGCTCATGTGGGCGCTCTCCTGGTTCGGCTCGTCGCCCCAGTCGCCGCCGTAGGCGAGGAACTCCTCCTCGGGCCGATCGGGGCGCGGCCAGTACAGGCCCTTGTCGGCCCAGTCCCAGAGGAAGCCGCCGGGCATCGCGCGCGGGTCCTCGCGGGCGGCCGCCCAGTACTCCTCGAGGTAGCCGGAGGTGTTGCCCTGGCTGAAGGCGTACTCGACCAGCAGGTAGGGCCGCGGATCCCGGCGCGAGCGCTCGGCGAACTGCGCGACCGGCGGGTAGAAGTCGCCGTCGAAGTCCGAGAGACCGGCCGGGACGACCCAGGTGCCGGAGCCGACGGGGTCCTGGTAGCTGACGGGGCGGGTCGGGTCGTGCTCCTTCGCCCACTCGTACATCGCCTGCAGGTTCGCGCCGACTCCGGACTCGTTGCCGATCGACCAGGCGATCACGCTGGGGTGGTTCTTGTCCCGCTCGACCATGCTGCGCATCCGCTGGAGCAGGGGAGCGCGCAGCTCCGGGCGGTCGCCGGGCAGGAAGGGCGCCCCGTCGTCGTCGATGCGGTTGATGTGCGTCTCGTTGTTCGCCTCGTCGACGAGGTAGAGCCCGTACTCGTCGGCCAGGTCGTACCAGCGCGGGTCGTTCGGGTAGTGCGAGGTGCGGACGGCCGTGATGTTGCTCTGCTTCATCAGCCGGATGTCCGCGATCATGTCGTCGCGGCTCAGCGTGCGGCCGGTGCGCGGGCTCCACTCGTGCCGGTTGACGCCGCGGAGCGAGACCACCCGGCCGTTCACGAGCAGCACGCCGTCCACGATCTCGACGCGGCGGAAGCCGACCCGCACGGCGACGCGCTCGAGGACGGCGCCGGTCGCGTCGCTCAGCTCGACGACGAGCGTGGAGAGCTCGGGCGTCTCCGCGGACCAGAGTCGCGGGGATGAGACGGGGATGCTCGCCAGGCTCGCCGCGCGGCCGTCGGCGTCGAGAGCGACCGTCCGGCTCTGCTCGCCGACCTCCGCCGCACCCGGCGCGGTGCCGTCGAACAGCCGTGCGCGGAGCTCGAGACCGGCCGCGGACGCTCCGGGGCGCGCGTCGACCGCGACCGAGACCTCGACCGACCCGGCGGTGAACGTGTCATCGAGCGGGGTGCGCACCGTGACGTCGCGGATCATCGCCGCCGCGCGCGAGAGCAGCCGCACGCTCCGGAAGATCCCGGAGAGGCGGACGTTGTCCTGGTTCTCGAGGTAGGAGCCCGTGCACCAGCGGTGCACCTCGACCGCGAGGACGTTCGAGCCGGCCCGCACGTGCTCCGTGACCTCGAACTCGCCCGTCGTGTAGCTGTCCTCCCGGTAGCCGAGGCGCTGCCCGTTGAGCCAGACCGAGTATGCCGACTCCACGCCGTCGAACTGGAGGAAGGTGCGGCGCTCGGCCCAGCCGTCCGGCAGCTCGAAGGCGGTGCGGTACTGGCCGACCGGGTTGTAGAGGGTCGGCGCGTTCGGGTAGTCGCCGCGCGGGTCCGGCTGCTCGTGCCGCCCGTTCGCGCCGGTCCACGGCAGCACGAGATTGGTGCCGATCGGGAAGTCGTAGCCGTGCAGCTGCCAGCTGGCGGGGACCGGGACGGTCGGCCACGCCGAGTCGTCCCAGTCCTCGGCCGCGAAGCCGTCCAGGCGGGCGGCCGGGTTCGGCGCCCATTGGAAGCGCCAGTCGCCGTCGAGGCTGTGCGCGAGCGGCGTGCTCGCACGGTCGCCCTCCAGTGCGGCGTCGAGCGTGGCGAAGGGAGTGAGCACGGCGTGCGCCGGCTCCGTGCCCCACTCGAACACGTCGGGGTCGTTCCACTCCTGGGCGAGGGTCATGCGGGGCTCCTTGGGGTGCGTCGTGCGGAAGGCGTGAGGTGCCGGGCGGCGGGCGCGGCGTGCTGCGTACTGCGTGCGGCGTGCTGCGCGGTGACAGCGGAGTCCCCTCCCGCCGCCCGGGCCGCGGGCGAGGGGAGGGGACGGGTGAGCCGCTACTGGTCGTAGGCGCTCTGCCAGATCTCGGCGTAGCGGTCCGCACCGAGGCTGGTCAGGGCGTCGAGGTAGGACTGCCAGTCGGCGTCGCTCGCGGGGTCGCGGACCCCGGTGACGAACTCGGCGGTCGCCGTCGCGACGCTGCTCTCGACGTTGGCGGTGAGGGTGGAGAGCTCGCTGGCGTCCTCCGAGGGGACCCAGATGTTCCAGTAGGGGAACATCGCGTCGGACTCCTTGCCGGCGTACTGGTCGGTCGCCTCGAACAGGCGGCGCTCGAAGCCCGCCTCGGTGTAGATGTCGAGCGGCTGGACCTGGCTGGCGCGGAACTCGGCCGTGTCGAAGACCTGGGCCATCGGGCCCCAGTTGCCGTTGTAGTCGGCCTCGTTCGACTCGTCCATCTTGGTGTCGACGAGGGACGGCTCGAGGCTCTGGTCGAGCGCGATCTCGCCCTCCTCGGGGGCGCGCCAGCCGATGCCCTCCTCGCCGAACTCACCGCGGACGTGGCCCTCGGGCGAGAAGAGGTAGTCCATCATCTCGACGATGACCTTCTGCTCCACCTCGTCGGCCGCCTTGGTCACGACGAAGGTCGCACCGGGCACGCTCGGGAGGAGGAAGGTGGCGTTCTGGCCGCCGGGGCCCGTCAGCGGCGGGAGCAGGTCGTACTGCGTGTCGCGCCCGTCCTCCTGTCCGATGGTCACGGCGAAGCCGGGGTGGATGGCGGTGAAGCCGCCGATGAGCACGCCCTGCGCCGCGTTGCCGGTCGCGGTCATCTGGTCGCCGCCCTGCGAGAAGGTGGCGGGGTCGATCAGGCCGGCGTCCCACAGCTTGCGGAGGAACTTCAGGCCGTCGCGCCAGCCGTCCTGCATGGTCTGCAGCTGCACGGTGTCGCCGTCGAGCCCGAGCGAGACGGGCTGCCCGTTCGCGCCGGAGCCGGTGTTGAACGCGTTGTAGATGAAGGCGTTCATGATGTACGGCACCAGCGACTGCTGGGTGCTGCCGGTCAGCGGGATCTCGTCGGCCTGGCCGTTGCCGTTCGGGTCCTGGGTCTTGAAGGCCTGCATCACCGCGAAGAACTCATCGGGCGTGGTGGGAGCGGCGAGCCCGAGTGTGTCGAGCCAGTCGGTGTTGATCCAGAACTTGTACGGGTAGGAGCAGTGGTAGCAGTCGTTCCACTGCGGCAGGCCCCAGATCTTCCCGTCCGGGGTCTCGGTGAGCTCCTTGAAGCCCGGCTCCGCGTCGAGGGCCGCCTTGATGTTCGGGCCGTTCTCGTCGATGAGGTCGTTGAGCTGCACGAGCAGGCCCTGGTCGCCGTAGCGCTGGAGCTCGGCGCGGCTGAACTGCGAGGCCCACGGGACGAGCATGTACGCCTCGGGCAGGTCGCCGCCGGCGAGCGAGATCTGCCGCGCCTCGGCCGCCTCGGACGCACCGTACGAGGTGGTCTCGAACTGGATGTCGACGTCGAACTTGTCCTCGAGGACCTTCGTGAACGAGTTGGTGTTCAGGTCGATCTGCGCGCCCTGCTCGCCGAAGATCCGGATGACCTTGCGGTCGGCCTCCGGGCTCTCGCCGGTGCAGCCGGTGAGCCCGATGATCGCGGTGGTGAGGACGGCGCCGAGGAGGAGGTGCTTCCTCCGCGCGGCGACTCTGCCGTGCTGTGTGCGAGAGAACAAGGTGTTTCCTTCCATGGGTGAGAGAGCCGCGGGGGAGTTCCGCGCGACCGGGGGAGTCGGCCCTGTGCGGGCCGTGCTCGGGGTGCTCAGCCCTTGACGGCGCCGAGCATGATGCCCTTGTTGAAGTACCGGGCGACGAAGGGGTAGAGGATCATCACCGGGACCGTCGAGATGACGATCAGCGAGTACTTGAAGAGATCCGCGAGCTGCTGGCGCTCGATCTGCGCGGCCGCGTCCATGCCCGGTGTCGCCTGATTGAGGATCAGGACGTTCCGCAGCACGAGCTGCAGCGGATAGAGGCTCGGATCGCGGAGATAGAGCAGGGCGTCGAAGTAGGAGTTCCACTGGTAGATCGCGTACATCAGCGCGACCACCGCGAGCAGCGGCTTCGAGAGCGGGAGCACGATCGTCCAGAGGAAGCGCAGATCGCTCGCGCCGTCCAGCTGCGCCGCCTCGTACAGCTCGTCCGGGATGGAGGAGCGGAAGAAGACGACCGCGATGATCACCTGCCAGACGCCGACGGCCTGGGGGAGGATCAGCGCCCAGCGGGTGTCGAGCAGGCCGAGCTGCTGCACCACCAGATAGGTGGGGATGATGCCGCCGGCGAAGAGCATCGTGAAGATGACGCCGAGGGTGATCCCGCCGCGGCCCCAGAAGTCCTTCCGCGAGAGCGGATAGGCGATCGCGACGGTCAGCGCGAGGCTGACGAAGGTGCCGGCGGCCGTGTAGAAGAGCGAGTTGGCGAAGCCGGTGACGATCGTCGAGTCGCCGAGGGCGCGCTCGTAGCCCTCGAGGGTGAAGTCGATCGGCCAGAAGCTCACCCGGCCGGACGAGACGGCCAGCGGCGAGCTGAACGAGCTGGCCAGGATGTAGAGCAGCGGCAGGAGGACTGCGAGCAGGAACGTCGTGAGCAGGACGTAGACGGCGATCATGAAGACGCGGTCGACCATCGGGTCCTTGATCCGGGTCGCGCGCTGCCGGCGACGCGGCGGCCGGGCGGCCTCGCCGTCCTCGTGAGCGGTGGTCGATGGCGTGTCGAGTGCGGTCACCAGAGCCCCTGTCCCGTGATCCGCTTCGCGAGCGCGTTGACGCCCAGGAGCAGGACCAGATTGATCATTCCGTTGAAGAGCCCGATGGCCGCGGCCTGACTGAAGTCGGCGTTGAGCAGACCCACTTTGTAGACGTAGGTGGGGATGATCTCGGACTGCGAGAGATTGAGGGAGTTCTGCAGGAGGAAGGCCTTCTCGAATCCGATCGCCATCACATTGCCGACGCCGAGGATCAGGATGGTGATCGCCGTGGGCATGATGCCCGGGATGTCGACGTGCCAGATCTTCTGCAGCCGGCTCGCGCCGTCCATCCGGGCGGCCTCGTAGAGCGAGGTGTCGATGGAGGAGAGGGCCGCGAGATAGAGGACGGCGGAATAGCCGGTCGTCTGCCAGACGTCGCTGAAGACGTAGATGTGCCGGAAGAAGTCCGGGTCGCCGAGGAAGTCGATCGCCCCGAGTCCGAAGAACGACGTGACGTCGCTCACCGGGCCGAGCTTGGGCGAGAGGAACAGGATCGTCATCGAGATCACGACGACCGTGGAGATGAAGTACGGCGCGTAGGTGACCATCTGCACGGTCCGCTGGAAGAAGCGCAGCCGCACCTCGTTCAGGGCCAGCGCGAGCAGGATCGGGAACGGGAAGCCGGCCAGCACCACGTAGGCGGAAAGCAGGAAGGTGTTCTTCAGCAGCGTCCAGAAGATCGGGTTCGAGAAGAACCGCTCGAAGTGCTTGAAGCCCACCCACGGGCTGCCCCAGACGCCGTCGATGACGTTGTAGTCCTTGAACGCGATGATCGCGTTCGACATCGGCACGTACTTGAAGACGATGAAGTAGAGCAGCGGCGGCAGGATCAGCAGGTAGAGCTGCCAGTGCCGCCGGAAGCTGCGCCGGGCGGCGCGGAAGCCGCGGGCGTTCGAGCGGCCACGGATCGACGCCGGGCCGCCGGGGACGGGCGCCTCCGGGCCGGGGGCGCCGGGCACGGTCGAGCCGGGGACGGTGGTCCCGGGCGCGCCGGTCAGCGGCATCACCATGCCGTGCCGACCGGTGTCGGGAGGAGGGGCGGACGGGTCGCCGTGCAGGCGTCGCGTGCCCCAGGTCGGGTCGTCATGTCGAGAGCATCCAATCGCCGGTGATTCGGAACGAGGACGAGACTAAGCAGCCGATAACACCCGTGTCAATAAGAAAACGAAACGTTTCGTGTACTTCTCGATCGGCGCCCGGAAAAGACGGGCGCGATGATTCTTTCGAAAGTCGGAGAAGGCGTTGTTGCGAAAGTTCCGGCTATTCTTGCGAAAGCGAGTGATGGCCGATCTGCGTTAGTCCGATGACTCCGAGAACGGCCATGTCTGCGCCATCCATGCTGGTCGAGCAGCGCGCAGGGCGTATCGGGACCCGGGCTCCGGCGGACGGTGGATCTACTTGGAAGAGACGCCCGCGCACATGCTGGTCGAGTAGCCCCGCAGGGGCGTATCGAGACCCACCCACCGCGAGGACGTCGGTCTCTTCCCCGCCTTGTGCTGGCGCCGAAGGCGCCCCCTCCGCTCGATACGCCCGCTGCGCGGGCTACTCGATCAACACGGCCGGGGCTCCTCGATCAGCAGGCGGCCGCCGCTGCGCGGGCTACGCCGGCGGCTGCTCCGGCATCGCCGCCGTGCCCGTGGCGCGCAGGCGCTCCTTGACGAGCTCCGGGAAGAGGGGGCGGCCGTAGAAGTAGCCCTGGGCCCGGTCGGCATGCAGGCTCGTCAGCAGCTCGTGAGCGGAGGTCGTCTCGACGCCCTCGACGATCGTGTGCATGTCGAGGTCCGAGACCAGGTTGATGATCGAGCGGAGGATCGTCGCGTGCCGGGGGTTCTCCTCGTCGGCGAGGAAGACGCGGTCGATCTTGACGATGCTCAGCGGCACCGTCAGCAGCGCCGCAGCGGCCGCGTGCTCCTGGCCGTAGTCGTCGAGCGCGATCGCGATGCCGTCCGCGGTGAGGGCGCGGACCCGCTCGATGACGGCCTCGTCGACGTGCCCGATCGAGCCCTCCGTCAGCTCGAGGCAGAGCTGGATGCCCTGCTCGGCGGTGCGATGTGCGCAGATCACCTCGGTGACGCCGTCGTGCATCAGCTGCTCCGCCTCGATGTTGACGCTGAGGAACGTGACCGACGGATCGATCGCACGGAACTCGATCATGCAGGCCACCGCCTGGTCGACGATCTGCACCGTCAGCTCGTCCAGCAGGCCCAGCGAGCGCGCGATGTCGACGAGCGTGATCGGGCTCAGCGCCGTGCCGTCGGTCCGGGTGTAGCGGGCCAGCGCCTCGAAGCCGACGATGCGCCGCTCGGCGACGTCGATCACCGGCTGGAAGGCGACCCGCACCGTCCCGTCGGCGACCGCGGTGCGGACCTCGGCGACGAGATCCAGCTCCTTCGACTCGGCCTCCTGCACCGCCGCCTCCTGCGCCGCCTCGCCCTTGCGCTCCTTCTTCGTCTCGTACATCCGCTCGTCCGCCTCCTGCATCACCCGGTCGAATGAGCCGCCGTCGACAGCGACCGGGGCGCCGATGCTGATGCGGGGGTGGAGCTCGGCGTCGCCGACGACCAGGGGCCGCTCGACGGCGCGCGAA
The DNA here is from genome assembly GCF_022815495.1 of Rathayibacter sp. VKM Ac-2929. Lineage (NCBI taxonomy): Bacteria > Bacillati > Actinomycetota > Actinomycetes > Micrococcales > Microbacteriaceae > Rathayibacter > Rathayibacter sp. VKM Ac-2929. The sequence goes on along the minus strand of NZ_JALGRV010000004.1, from coordinate 594,905 downwards.
ATGCGGAGCGCGACGGCCCCGGCGGTGACCGAGTCCAGGAGGACGGCGAACTCGTCGCCGCCGATGCGGGCGACCACGTCGTCCCCGCGCACGCTCTCGCGGATGCGACGGGCGACCTCCTGCAGGACGGTGTTGCCCGTCGAGTGGCCGTGGGTGTCGTTGACGGCCTTGAAGTCGTCGAGATCCATGAACAGCACCGCCCGCTCCTCCTGGTCGCTGATCGCCGCGAACTCCTCGTACAGACCGCGGAGGTTGCTGAGACCGGTGACCGAGTCGGTCGTGGCCTGGTCGCGCAGCACGCGGGTGCTGCGGCGATCGTAGAGGGCCTGGGTCGCGATGTGCGCGAGGGCGAGGAGGGTGCGGTGCTCGAGTGCGGTGAAGCCGCCGGAGTCGGGGCGCCGCGTCAGGACAACGTGCCGCAGGCCCAGGCCGGGCGTGGCGATCGGCGCCGACAGCTCGAACGCGCGCCCGGGAGTGGCGGAGATCCGCGTGCTCGCTGACGGGATCGCCGTGCGGGCCGCCCGCTCGAGCGTCTCGAAGATCGCCTCCTGGTCGCCCCACGGCAGAGCCAGCGCCGCTTCGATCAGGCCGTTCAGCTTGCGCTCGATCCGGGCGCGGCGGAGGTACTGGCTGACCACGGCGACCGCCAGCGCGACGATCAGGAGCGTGTTCGCCGAGCGGATCTCGAGGCCGGCGCCGAGATCGATGCGCTCGACCCCGGCGGAGAGGTGCGCGCCGTAGGCGAGGGCCACCAGCACGATGTTGAGGCCGAGGGCGAGCAGCACCCGGCCGGGCCGGAGCGCCGGCCGCGGCACGTCGCTGACGTCGGCCAGGGTCAGCCAGGCCTGCAGGTACTCGGCCCCGATCGAGAGCAGTCCGTAGGCCAGCACCGCCGGCACCGCCGCGAGGACCGGCCACCAGCCCGTCTGCGGGAAGAGGGAGAGGACGAGCAGGAACGCCCCGCCCGAGAGCGCGGCGAGACCGGTCCAGTAGACGACGGCGGCCCAGGGGCGCCGCGAGATCACCTGGAAGAGCGCGATCGCGAGCACCCACAGCAGCAGCGCCTGGACGCGCGGCACGTCCTGCGCCAGGAAGGCGAGCACCGACACGCCGACCCCGAAGGTGACCGTGCCGATGCCGGAGGCGAGCTCGAGCCGGAACGAGGCCGTGATCCACATCGCGGCGAGCAGCACCAGGAACGCCAGCCACAGCCCCGGGAGCGCCGGTGCGTGCGGGACGAGCAGGACCAGCGTCAGGAGGAGGCCCGCGCCGCCGACGCCGAGCCGGAGCGCGCGCACCGAGCGCGGTCCGCCACGGCCCGAGAGCACCTCGGGTGAGGCCGGCGGATCCTCGGCTCGCGCCGTCGAGTACCCCGCAGCCGCATCGCTCATGCGTCGGCCACCCCCTTCACACCGCGTCGCCCGCCTGGAGACCCGGCGCGTGACCACCTTGGCAGAGACGCGGAGCCCCCGCCCGCGCCAGGAGGCGGGTCTGCAGGCCGCACTGCTGCGGGCGGTGGGTCTCGAGACGCCCCTGCGGGGCTACTCGACCTGCATGAAGAGGGGGGCACGCGCATCCGCGGGTGCGTGTGCATGCTGATCGAGTAGCCCGAAGGGCGTATCGAGATCCGCCGCGTCAGGAGCCGGGTCTGCAGGCCGCACTGCTGAGGACGCCGGGTCTCGATACGCCCCTCTCGGGGCTACTCGACCAGCATGAATGGAGGCACGCCCATCCAACGGTGCGGATGCATGCTGATCGAGTAGCCGCGCAGCGGGCGTATCGAGATCCACCCGCGTCAGGAGCGGGGTCCGCAGGCCGCACTGCTGAGGACGGTGGGTCTCCGGGCCGGTCGCTCAGTCGTCCGCGGCGAGGACCCGCACGTCCCACGGGCCGAGCTCGAGCTCGGCGCCGGCGGGCAGCTCGACTCCGGTCAGCACATCGGTGGCCGCGGCCGGCAAGGCGTAGACCGAGGGCTCCCAGGACCAGTTGTGCACGAAGCGGATCCGCTCGCCGTGGCGGTTGGTCGCGCTGGTGACCGTCTGTGACGCGGTCGCGCGGCGCCATCCCGAGGCGGCGTCGCCGACGGCCCAGGACATCAGGGCCCGCGCCAGCTCGAGGTCCGGCACGGTGCCGACGGTCGTGACCCGGCCCGCGCCGTGCGCGCGCGTCGTCACGGCGGCGAACCGGCCGTGGTGCGGGTGGACGTAGCGCACCAGCACGTCGGCGTCGTCGGGCTGCAGGCCGTCCGCCCACAGGGTCGCCGTGGCGCCCACCGGCAGCGGGAAGCCCGACTCCGCGACGACCGGCAGCGGGACCGCGAGGTTCGCGAACTCGTCGTAGTGGACACCGGCGGCCTCGTCGAGGAACGCCGGCTTGCGCTGCAGCCGGGCCCGCGCCTCCTCGTCCTCGTAGCCGGTGCGAACGCCCACGACCAGGTGCCCGCCCGCCGCCGCGTACGCCTCCAGCCACTGCAGCTGCGCGTCGTCGGCGATGGTGAAGGCGGCGGCGACCAGCACGGGATGCGCGGCCGCGTAGGCGGCGGGCGTCGTCCCGGTCAGCTGCGAGGGGTGCACCGTGTTCGACTGCAGCCCCGCGTCGAAGGCGCCGCGCGCGAAGGAGTCGAAGACGGTCTGGAAGGTGCGCGTCGACGCGACGGGCACGCCGCGGGCGGCGCCGGTGCCCTGGGTCGGGTCACTGAACGAGGGGTACTCCTCGAGTGCCCACTTGCTCTCGTTCGAGAACAGGATCGCCACATCGGAGTCGGGGGTCAGCTCGGTCACCCGATCGCCGGCGGCAGCGAAGTCGGCACCCAGCGCGGCGATCTGCTCGTAGACCCGGCCCGGCTCCTGCGAGTGCGGCAGGATCCCGCCCCAGTAGGTCTCGGCACCGTGGTGCAGCGTGTGCCAGTGCCAGTACTCGATCATCGTCGCGCCCCGCGAGACCAGAGCCCAGGCGGCCTGGCGCCACTGCCCGTCGTAGCCGGGCTCGTTCGACCACGGCATGCCGATCGCCTGCGCGTCGGTCTCGGTCACCAGGAACGGCGCCTGCTTCGATCCGTACATCCGGTCCGCGGTGGCGTAGAGCGCCCAGGTGCCCGAGGTCGTCCAGTGCTGGTCGAACACCCGCGCGTCCGGCAGCTCGAGCCCGTCCTGCATCCGGTAGTAGGGATTGCCGGCGGCGATGTCGAGGGAGCGCACGAGCTCCTCGTCCTGCACCGTCCGGCGCTCGTAGGAGATGCAGGTGGTGACGAACTGGTCCTCGCGGCCGGCCCGCGCGGTGATCTCCCGGACCATGTCCGCCTGCCAGCCGATGAAGTCCGTTGTCAGCGAGGCCTGGAAGCGGCGCCAGGCCAGGTCGTACTGCGGCTGCTGATTGGCGTCCGGGGTCCAGAGGTCGGCCCAGGTCGACAGGCGGTGCGACCAGTAGGTGAGCCCCCACTCGTCGTTCAGCGTCTCGACGGTGCCGTAGCGCGCGCGCAGGTGGTCGACGAAGCGCTGGAAGACCTGCCGGTTGTGGAAGATCTCGTTGCCGGGCTCGTTGTCGACCTGGAAGCCGATCACCGCGGGATGCGCGGCGTAGCGCTCGACGATCCTCCGGATGAGCCGCTCGGCGTGGAAGAGGAAGGCCGGGTGCGAGTAGTCGATCTCCTGCCGGGCTCCCCAGCCCATCGGCCGACCGCTCGAGCGCTCGACGTTGATCTCGGGGTACAGCCGAGCGAGCCACATCGGCGCCGCGTAGGTCGGCGTGCCCAGCACGACCGCGATGCCGTGCTCGTGGGCCGCATCGAGCACCGGCTGCAGCCAGTCGAGCTCGAAGACGCCGTTCTCGGGCTCCCAGGTGGACCAGACCGACTCGCCGACGCGGACGACCGTGAAGCCCGCGGCCTTCATCAGCCGGAAGTCCTCGGCGAGGTCACGGTGACCCAGCCGAGAGGTCGGCTGGTACTCGTGGTAGTAGGCCGCGCCGAACAGGATGCGGTCGGTGAGGTGCTGCATGGGAGGGCCTTTCGGACGTTCGGGAGAGGAGTGGCGGAGGAGGGCGGTGGGGGTGTCAGCCCTTGACGGCGCCCGCGGTCAGCCCGTCGAGCAGCTGCTTGCGCAGCAGGAAGAACACCAGGATCGTCGGCACCGAGGCGAGGACCGCGCCCGCCAGGACGAGGTCGTAGGAGCGGTTCTCCGACGCGAAGAGGATGTTCAGGCCCAGCGGGATCGTGTACTGCGACGAGTCCGAGAGCAGCACGAGCGGCCAGAGGAAGCTGTTGTAGCTCTGCAGGAAGCCCCAGACGCCCAGCGCTCCGAGGGAGGGGCGCAGCAGCGGCAGCACCACGCGCCAGAAGGTGCCGAACTCGCTGTTGCCGTCGATCCGGGCCGCCTCGATGATCTCGTCCGGGATCGACTGGACGATGAACTGCTGCATCATGAAGATCCCGAACGCGGGGGCGACCCACGGCACGATCAGCGCGAACCACGGGTTCGAGAGCCCCGCCTTCACGATCAGGATGAACAGCGGCACCAGGATCACGACGAACGGCACCGACAGCGACGAGAACATGATCGTGAAGAGCACCTTCTTGCCGCGGAAGGCGAACTTCGCGAAGCCGTAGCCGGCCATGGCGCAGACGAAGACCGAGACCGCGGTCGCGAGCAGCGAGGTGCCGACGCTCATGCCGAACCAGGCCCAGAAGGGCTGCGTGGTCAGCAGGTTGACGTAGTTGTCGGTGGTCGCGGGGTTCGGGACGAGCGACGGGGGAGTGGAGAAGATGTCGCCGCGGTTCTTGAACGAGCCGCTCAGCGCCCACAGCAGCGGGAACACGAAGACGAGCAGCAGGGCCGAGAGGGTGACGTAGAGCAGTCCGCGGCGGGCGCGCTCGCCGCCGCTCGCCCGGCGCTGCCTCCGCGGAATGCGGCGCTCCGGAGCGTCGGCGGTGACGATTCCCGTGGTGGCGGTCATGAGGTTCTCCCGATGGCGAGGGCGCGGTTGAGGATCTGGCTGACGGCGAAGACGAGCACGAAGAGCACGACTCCGGCCGCGGCGGCGTAGCCGAACTGCTGGCGTTCGAACGCGGCGCGGTAGATGAACATCGAGACGGAGAGGGTCGCCTCGCCCGGTCCGCCCCGCGTGAGCAGGTACGGCTCGTCGAAGAGCTGGGCGGCGCTGATGAAGGAGGTGACGACGACGAACGCGGTCACCGGGCGGATCGCGGGGAGCGTGACGGTGCGGAACTTCGCGAGCACGCCGGCGCCGTCGAGCTCGGCCGCCTCGTACAGCTCCTTCGGCACGGCCTGCAGTGCGGCGAGGAAGAAGATCGTCAGGTAGCCGACCGTGCGCCAGAGCAGGACGAAGCCGATCGCGACCTTGGCCAGCGTCGGGTCGCCGAGCCAGTCGATGTCGCCGAATCCGAAGACCGCGCGGATCAGCGAGTTCAGGAGTCCGTAGCTGCGATCGAAGATCAGGCTGTAGATCAGCGCGATGACGATCGGCGAGAGCACCATCGGGATGAAGAAGGTGAGCCGGAAGAGGTCGCGCGCCTTGAGCCCGCGGGCGTTCAGGCCCTGCGCGATCAGCAGCGAGCACGGCACGATGACGAACACCGCGATCAGCGTGTAGATCAGCGTGTTCACCAGCGCGACGCCGAAGCTCGTGTCGCCGAGCAGGTTGCCGTAGTTGGCCAGCCCGACGAACTCGGGGGAGCCGAGGCCGACCCACTCCGTGAGGCTCAGGTAGATCGCCGCACCGACCGGGACGATCATGAACAGCGCGTAGAGCAGGTAGAACGGCGCGATGAAGAGGTACGGGGCCCGGCCGCCGGAGGTGTTCAGGCGCTTCCGCTTCGCGGCGCGCCGGGCCTCGAGCGGTGAGCCGCCGCGGCCGTCCTGAGCGGAGGCGGGCGCCCCGGCCGTGGTGAGAGTCGACATCATCGATCCTTAGCTGCGGGCCTGGCCGCGGAAGTCCTCGGCCGTGGCGCGGAGCGCCTGCGCCGGGGAGAGGGTGCCCTTGTAGGCCTGGAGGAGGTAGCCCGACAGCACGGTCGTGAGGATCTGCTGGTCCTGGCTCTGGAAGAGCGACGGGACCTCGTCGATGATCTCGCCGTAGACGTCGAAGAGCGCCTGGCCGCCGAAGTAGTCGTCGGTGATCGTCGCGAGCTCGGGGTCGTCGTAGACCGAGCGCAGTGTCGGCAGATAGCCGAGGTCGCGGTAGCGCTTCACCTGCTGGGCCGGGTCGAGGTAGGCGGCGAGGACGAGCTCGACCGCGGCGTCGCTGTTGGCCTTGCCGGTGACCGCGGCGAACCCGGTGCCGCCGCCCACGGCCGTGCGGCTGCCGCCGTTCGCGAAGCGGGGGAGCGTCTTCACCCGCCAGAGGCCGGCCTGCTCGGGCACGTTCGGCTTGATGCCGTAGCTCGAGTACCAGGTGGGCATGTCGACCCCGACGATCGAGCCCTGCTTCAGGCCGCTCTGCATGCTCGGGCCGTAGTAGTCGGCGACGGTCGTGAAGAAGCCGGAGGCGAGTCCGTCGACCGCGAACTGCAGGGCCTCCTCGGCCTCCGGAGTGGCGAGGTCGAGGTTCCCGTCACGGTCGAAGAGCTGTCCGCCGCGCTGCATCAGCAGCAGCTGGTAGCCCTGCACGACCTGCGGCAGATCGCTTCCGACGGAGAGCGCGCCGAAGGACACGCCCTCCCGCGCGCTGATCTCGCCGCCGACCCGGGCGAACTCCTCCCACGTCTCGAGGTCGGTCGGCACGCCGAGGCGCGCGAACTCGTCCTCCCGGTAGTAGTAGACGGCGAGCGGAGTGTCGGAGTCGAGCGCGTAGAGGGCGCCGTCCTTGCTGAACGCGTCGACGCGGGCGGCGATCAGGTCGTCGCGGTAGGGGGCGGTCGCCTCGGTGAGGTCCACCAGCAGCTCGGGGGCGATCGAGCCGCGGAGCGTGCGGGCGAAGTTCGCGACCTCGATGCCGACGAGGTCCGGCGTGCCGGAGCCGGCGACGGCCTGCGCGATCAGCTTGGTGACGATGTCGGTCGCGCCGATCTTGGTGACATCGAGCGAGTAGGAGAAGTCGGTGCGTGCATCGGCGAGGGCGAGCGCCTCCGTGAAGAACGTCACGTAGCCGTCGTCGTGCGTCCAGAACGAGAGGTCGACGGCTCCGGACTCGACGGCCGCCTGCGGGCCGGTCGCGGCGCACGAGGCGAGCAGGGAGGCGAGGGCCGCCGAGCCGCCGGCGGCGGCGCCGAGACGGAGCAGCCCGCGGCGCGAGAGCGCGGGGGACAGTGGGTGCATGGAGGAGCTCCTTCGGAGAAGGGGGAGGGACGGGCCTGCGGGCGCGCCGGAGGGACCGCGCGGAGGCGGCTCGTGCTGACCGCACGGACGGCGGTGGGAAGGGACAGGGAGAGAGCTGGAAGGGGGAGCCGAGGGCCGAGAGCCGGGACGGGGAGCTACGGGACGGGGAGCTACGGGACGGTGAGCTACGGGACAGGGACGGGCGACGCCGGCGCCAGCGCCGCGCGCTCGGGGTTCGCGGGCCCGCTGGACGCGCGGACGATCAGCTGGGCGGGGACCGAGCGGTGCCGCTCGGTCGGCGCGTGGCCGTCGAGGGTGCGGATCATCCGGTGCATCGCGATGCGCGTGACCTCGGCGAAGTCCTGCTTGACCGTGGTGAGCGGCCGGTGCAGGAACTCCGAGATCGGGTCGTCGTCGAAGCCGACGACGCTGAGGTCCTCGGGGATGCGCAGGCCGGCCGCCTCGGCGGCGTGGATCGCCCCGACGGCCATCTGGTCGTTGGCGGCGAAGACAGCGGTGACATCGCGGCGGTGCAGGATCGACGCCATCGCCTCCGCCCCCGAGCGCGGGCTCCAGTCGCCGCTCAGCACGGGCGGCTCGGCGGCGTTGGCGTCGGCGAGGGCGGTCCGCCAGCCGTCGATGCGACGGCGGGTGGCCGACCAGGTGCCGGCGCCGGCGATGTGCCAGACCGTCTCATGGCCGAGGGCGAGGAGGTGCTCGGTGGCGCTGCGGGCGGCCCCGGCCTCATCGGTGCCGACCACGAGTTCCTCGGGGCGGTGCGCCTCGCTCGGGTGGTCGAAGCTGAGCACCGTGACGTCGGCGGGGATGGTGAGGCGCGGATGCCCGAGATCGACCGGCTCCGAGAGGATGATGCCGTCGACGCCCTGATCGACGAGGGCGTCGACCGCTTCCTGCAGCTCCGCGCCGCTGTTCTGCGCCGTGCGCACGACGCTGAGGGAGTAGCCGGCGGCACGGGAGGCCTGCTCGACGCCGTCGAGGATCGCGGACGGACCGTAGAGGGAGGTGCTCATCGTCACCATGCCGATCCGGCGGCTCCGCTGGGTGACCAGGGCTCGGGCGGCGGCGTTCGGCCGGAAGCCGAGGGTGCGGATCGCCGTGGCGACGCGCTCGCCGATCTCGGGGGAGACGTGCGCCTCCCCGTTGACGACGCGGGAGACCGTCTTCTGACTCACGCCGGCGGCGCGGGCCACGTCGGCCATCGAGACCCGGCGACCGCGGTCGTCCGGCTGCGGCACAGCCTTCGATGCGTCCACGTCGCAGCTCCTTCGCTCGTCCTCGGACCCGAGGTTGACAGCGCAGTCAACTGCGCGGTCCGACGAGTACAACACGGTTTGACTGCGTAGTCAATCGCGCTCGTCAGAGGCCGCGCACGCTTCGCGCGAAGAGATAGGGCGGATGCCTGGTGATCGAGTAGCCCGCGCAGCGGGGATCCATGCTGATCGAGTAGCCCGCGGAGCGGGCGTATCGAGATCCACCCGCACCAGAAGGCGGGTCTGCAGACCATCCCGCTGAGGACGGTGGGTCTCGATACGCCGCCTGCGGCCACTACTCGACCAGCATGCGAGGGGCATGCCGGCATGCGGCCGTCGAGCGAGGATGCATGTTGATCGAGTAGCTCGCGCAGCGGGCGTATCGAGATCCACCAGCGTCAGAAGACGGGTCTGCCGGCCGATCCAGCGGGTCAGCCGCCGAGGGTCACGCGGAGGATCTTCTCGCTGCTGTTGTTGGGGATGCTGTCCTTGTCGCCGGTGTTGGAGGTCGTCATCCAGAGGCCGCCCTGGCCGTCGGGCTCGACCGTGCGCAGGCGGCCGTAGGTGCCGACGAAGGCGGAGGTCGGGGTGGCCAGCGCGTCGCCGGTGATCGGGGCACGGTAGAGGCGGGTGCCGCGGAGGCAGGCGATGTAGACGACGTCGCGGACGACCGTCAGGCCGGAGCAGGAGCCGGCGGAGGTCGGGTACGTCGCCTTCGGGGCGAGGAAGCCGGCGGTGCCGCAGCTGCCGGAGGTGCCCTCGCAGGCCGGCCAGCCGTAGTTGCCGCCGCGGACGATGAGGTTCGTCTCGTCCATGACGCTGTTGCCGAACTCCTGCTCCCACAGACGGCCCTGCGAGTCGAAGGCGAGCCCCTGGGGGTTCCGGTGCCCGTAGCTCCAGACGGCGTTCCCGAACGGGTTGTCCGAGGGGATCGAGCCGTCCGGGTTGATCCGCAGGATCTTGCCGCTGAGGGAGTTCAGGTTCTGCGCGGTGGCGGTGTTCTGGCCGTCGCCGGTGCTGACGTAGAGCTTGCCGTCGGGGCCGAAGCGCAGTCGCCCGCCGTTGTGGTACTTGTTCCGCAGGATCCCGGAGGCGAGGACCTGCACCGTGCTCGTGTCCAGTCGGTCGCCGACGACCTTCAGTCGGATCACCCGGTTGTCGGTGGGGGAGGTGTGCATCACGTACAGCCACTGGTCGGTGGTGAACGTCGGCGACACCGCGATGCCCAGCAGGCCACCCTCGCCGTCCGTGCTCTGCACGTTCGGCACCGTCCCCAGGCTGGTCTTCACGCCCGTCGTGGGGTTCAGGCGGACGATGTCCTGCGCGTCGCGGCGGGAGTAGAGCACGGTCCCGTCGGGGACGGTGGTCAGCCCCCAGGGGATGTCGGTGTCGGTGGCGACCTGGGTGACGGTGCAGAACGCGGTGCTGCAGGCCCCGCCCGTGGTCACGGCGGCAGCGGCGCTGCGAGCGGAGGTGTTGCCCTGCGCGTCGACGGCCGCGACGGTGTACGAGTACGCGGTGTTCGCCGCGAGGCCGCTCTCGGTGAAGGTCGTGACGGGCGCCGTCGCGCCGCTGCCGGCGACCGTGCCGACCTGCGCGGAGCCGCGGAAGACGGTGTAGCTGCGGACCCCGACGTCGTCGGTGCTCGCGGTCCAGGTGAGGGTGACGGCCGTGCCGGACGCCCTCGCGGTGAGGCCGGTCGGACGGGTGGGCGCCTGCGTGTCGGTGCTGCACTGCGGGATGGTGACGGCGACGGTGGCGCTGGCCTGCGAGACGTTGCCGGCGGCGTCGCGGGCGTTCACGTAGAGCCCCCACTGCGCGCCCGGCACCACGTCGAGGCCGGTCGACAGGACGTTCCCGGCGACCGACGTCATGAACTGGCCGTCGTGGTACACGTCGTATCCCGCCACTCCGACGGCGTCCGAGGACGCGTTCCAGGAGAAGGTCGCCGTGCGGCAGGCCAGGTTCGTCACCCGCGGGCTCGTCGGCGCGGACGGGGCCGTGGTGTCCGCGACGGCCGCGGTGGTCCGCCACTTCTGCCACTCCCCGCCGGCGCAGGCCGCGATCTGCAACGACGAGCGGTTCGCCGTCTTCCGGTCCTTCACGCTCAGGCACAGGCCCGAGGCGACGGCGCGGATCGTGCCGTCGCTCTCGACTCGCCAGCGCTGCCCGTCTCCGCCGACGCAGTCCGAGATCTGCACGTCGGCGCCTGCCGTCGTCGCGCGGTTGCGCACCTCCAGGCACTTCGCGCCGCCGTAGACGGTGATCTCGCCGGTCGTGGCGATCGTCCACTTCTGGTTGGCGCCGCTGTTGCAGTCGTAGAGGACGACGATCGTCCGGTTCGCGGTCGACCCGTTCGGCACGTCCAGGCAGCGCTTCGACGCGACCCCGGTGATCGGGCCGACCACGGGGGCCGCTGCTGCCACCGCCTGCGCCGGAGCGGGCGCCGCCTGGGCGGGAGCGCCCGAGACGATGAGCGCGACCGCCAGCACGGCGACGGCGAGACTGCGGGGGACGATGGATCGGCGGATGGTGAAACGCATCAGCGGGTTCCTCTCCAAGTGGAGCGACCGGGCGCCTGCACGACTCGCCCAGTGCCGACCCTGGCACTCGCGATGACCCGCGACAACGGGTCCCGGCCGTCATCTCACGCCGTCCCTACCCCCCGAACGAGCGAGACCCGTCACCCCGCGACCGGAGAACGCGGTCCTCCGCCAGGGCGGGCGCCGCGGTCGCCTCCGCGAGAATGAGAGGAACAGGACGGGCGGGAAGCTGATGAGCGACGAGACAGCGAACCAGGGACGGACGGACGAGGGACGCACGGACGACGAGGCGCTCCTCCGGGGCGACGGCGGGCTCGAGCGGCTGTGGACGGGCGCCGTCTGGAGCGAGGGGCCGCTGTGGATCCCGGCCGAGGGGGGCCTGCGCTGGAGCGACATCCCGAACGACCGCATCCTGCAGTGGCACAGCGCGACCGGGGAGACCTCGGTGCACCGCGAGGGCGGGGAGTTCACCAACGGCCGGCTCCTCGACGCCGACGGGAGCGTCGTGCAGTGCTCGCACGGGCTGCGCCGACTGGAGCGCGAGCGGCCGGACGGCACGGTCGAGGAGCTCGTCTCGAGCTGGGACGGCGGCCGGCTGAACTCGCCCAACGACGTCGCGGTCGCGCCCGACGGCTCCTACTGGTTCACCGATCCGGACTACGGCATCCGGCAGCCGGCCGAGGGGCACCCGGGCGAGCGCGAGTACGAGGAGCGCTGGGTCTTCCGCTGGAGCGCCGAGGACGGCCTCACGCCGGTCGTCACCGACATCGTGCAGCCGAACGGCATCGCCTTCTCACCGGACGGCGCGACCGTCTACGTGACCGACACCGCGATGAGCCTCGAGGACGGCCCCGGACACTGGATCCGCGCCTACGACGTCGTCGACCGCGGCGCCGGCGCCCGCGACGGCCGCCTCTTCGCGGTGATCGAGCACGGCCTGCCCGACGGGATCGCCGTCGACGAGCGCGGCCGGGTGTGGTCCTCCGCCGGAGACGGCGTGCACGTCTTCGCCCCGGACGGCGCCGAGCTGCTGTTCGTGCCCGTGCCGGAGGTGGTGGCGAACGTCTGCTTCGGCGGACCGGACGGCACCGACCTCTTCATCGCCGCCACCACCAGCCTCTACCGGCTGCGGACGCGCAGCCGGGCCGCGGGGGCCTTCCCGGCGTAGTGCGAAGCGCCCCGCCTCCCGGGGACCGCGGCCGCAGGGCGCTCCGGAGAGCTCGGCCGCGCTCCGAAGCGCAGGACTCATACGACGTCGCTGACCGCGGCGCCGGCGCCCGCGACGGCCGCCTCTTCGCGGAGATCGAGCACGGCCTGCCCGACGGGATCGCCGTCGACGAGCGCGGCCGGGTGTGGTCCTCCGCCGGAGACGGCGTGCACGTCTTCGCCCCGGACGGCGCCGAGCTGCTCTTCGTGCCCGTGCCGGAGGTCGTGGCGAACGTCTGCTTCGGCGGGCCGGACGGCACCGACCTCTTCATCGCCGCCACCACCAGCCTGTACCGGCTGCGGACGCGCACCCGGGCCGCCCGGGCCACCACCGCGTAGCGAATCCGCTGCTGTTCACCGGGGTTCGGCACAGCAGATCCTGTCCAACGGCGGAGCCGGTCCATCGGAGGAGCCGGTCCATCGGAGGAGCGCGTCCATCGGATGTCGGCGAGCGGGGCAGGTCGCACGCGGCTTCGTCGTCGAGCGAGATCCGACAGGATCACGGCACTCTCAGCTCGTGCAGAGGGTCTCTGCTCGCCGCCCGCTGAGCGGGGAACAGAGCGGCGACGACGGAGACCACGATCGCCAGAGTGCCTGTGGCGACCAGGAAGTCGACGCCGGGGAGCGGGTCGCCGCCGGCCACCAGGAGCACGGCGGAACCCGCCGTCCCCAGCAGAGCGCCGACCGTCGCGACGAGGAGGACCTGACAGACGACGAGCAGGACGATGAGGCCTCTCGTGGCGCCGAGAGCCCTTCGGCGTCCGAAGTCCTTGCGTCGCATCAGGACGAGACCGTACTGCGTCGCACCGACCAGGACGGCGCCGGCGCCGGCGATGAGACCGACGAGATCTCGCCCGAAGCCCCCGAGAGTGCCCTCGAGAACGGCGCGCAGGTCCGCGTACCGAGCGCTCGTGGTCACGGTGACGCCCTGCGGGTTCGTCGGAGCCAGAAGGGAGCCGATCGATCGCGTCAGCGCGCGGATCATCTCGGGCTCCGAAGCGATGACGATCAGATAGCCCACACTCCCGGTCGAGGACGGAGGCATCGGGACCAGGACGGACGGGCCGAGGAAGGACAGGTACTCGGACGAGGTGAAGGTCCCGACGACGTCGACCCCGGCTCCACTGCCCGTCGAGACCGAGCCGGTCTCCTCGGCGAAGCCCAGAGCCGCGAGCGCGTCCTCGGACGCCCACGCCGATCCGCTGGGAAAGCGCGCCGCACCGATGCCCAGCTCTGCGAAGTCGGAGGACCACACCGATCGAAGAGCGACCTTCCTCCCCTCCGCGATCCGGGAGTTCCCGACGTCACTGGCATCCGAGAACGCCGCCGCCCACTGCACTCCGGAGAGTCGGGAGATCCTCTCCACTGCGTCCGACGACAGGCCCGCCTCCGCCTCTCCTCGGACCAGGATGGACCGCGTCCCCGCCGAGTCCACCGTCGCGAGAACGCTCTGCTCCGCTCCCACCGTCCGCCCGGTCGTCAGAACGATCCCGGCGCACATCGCCACCACCATCACCAGGGTGAGGAGGGAGGTCACCGGTTGCGCGAGCGAGGAGGCGAGGGCTTCCCGGAACACGGGCAGGACGAATCTCCGCTTCACAGGCGGATCCTCCGATCGCAGGAGGCGACGACCGTCTCGTCGTGCGTGACCACGATCACCGAGGATCCCGAGCGGGCGCGCTCTCGCAGTGCGTCGACGACCACCGCCGCGGAGTCCGGATCGAGATTCCCCGTCGGCTCGTCCGCGAGGATGATCGTCGGATCGTTGATGAGCGCCCGGCACAGTGCTATCCGCTGCGCCTGGCCGCCGGAGACCTGGTGGGGTCTCGCCGAGGAGCGCAGGGCGACCCCGAAGCGCTCCATCAGCCCGTGCGCCGCGAGTTCCACTGCGGAGTTCCGGCACCCGCGATAGAGAGCCGTCTCGACGATGTTGTCGAGGACCGTTCTCGTGGGATCCAGAGCGGCGTCCTGAAAGACGAACCCGATGTTCTCGGCTCGGTACTCCGACCTCGATCGATCGCTCATGCCACTCACATCGACGCCGTCGATCCGGACTCGTCCCGATTCCGGAGTCGCCATGAGGCCCAGGATGTAGAGCAGGGTCGACTTGCCCCTCCCCGACGAGCCGGTGATCGCGACCATCTCGGAGTGCGTCACGGCAGCACTGAAGTCGGTCAGTATCCGAGGACCTCGTCGATAGCGGAAGCCGATGCTCTCAGCAGTGATCATCGGGGTGCGGCGTCATCGCCGTAGACGCGCACTTCCACGCCCTCCACGAGACCGGTCACGACCGAGACGCCCTTCGCGGCAGCGACGACCTCGACACGATGCCTCTCGCCGGCCGAATCGGTCACTTCGAGATCCCCGTTCACGTCGGTCCGGATGCTCGCGGTCGGGACGGTCAGACCGGACGTCTCGGGTGTCGTCGTGAGGAGGACGGGGAGGAGGGTGTCCTGCGTCACATCGAGATCCGCGCACTCCTCGCCGCAGATGACCTCGCCGTCCACGCCGCCGAGCGCTATCGACACCCCGACCTCGGGCTTCACCTCCTGGACCGCCGTGACCGCCCGCCAGGGTCCGTCCGGTCCGGTGATCTCCGCCGCGACTCCCACGCCGATCTGGGCGGCCTGCGCCGCTGTCGCCGTGACGGAGAAGGTCGGAGTCTTCGGCAGCGTCCTCGCGACGACCTCGCCGCCCGAGACCACTGCTCCTCGAGCGATAAGGGTCTCGTCGACGACCAGCCGGGTCGGAACCTCGGGCACGAAGACCAGATCGCCCCGTCGGACGACGCCGTCCACCGGAAATCCTGCGGCCTTCTGCCACTCCTTGATCGCGGCCGCGGTCCGCGGCCCGGGTGCACCGTCCGCAGCGCCGCGGTAGAACCCGAGGTCGCCCAGCAGCTCCTGCAGCTGCTCCACGTCCTCGCCCTCGCTCGTCCCGTCGATGTCCCGGAACGCGGGGATCACGCCGCGCGCGAGAACCACGGGACGAAGGTCCACGGTGTAGAGCTCCTCGCCCTGGTGGGCGACTTCGCCGGGCACATGACTCACCGTCGTCACCGTGCCCTGCGCCGAATTGGTCCCCGCGGGGGACTGGGTCCAGTGGGCGGTCGCCACCAGGTTCACCGCCGCGCCGACAGCACCGGCGCGAGCGACAGCGGTCGTGTAGTCGGTCCCCGCCACGACCTCCTCCGCGGGCGCGAAGATCACCGCTCCGGCCCAGACACCCGCCGCGGCGGCCAGCACCACCAGGCAGAAGGCGAGAGCGGCGACGGGAGAGAGAAGACGTCTCCAAGGCGATCGATCGGCTTTCACCAGCACAGTCCTTTCACCAGCAGAGGCCTTTCGCACGGAGATCGGTCAGAGGGCGACTGTCATCGGCGGTCGCAGCGTTCAAGCGAGTGGAGCAGCGAGGCGCTCATCACTCGCCGAAGTAGCCCGGAGGCATCTGCGGGCAGTCCGTGTTCACGGCGAGCCATTGCGTGTTCCCGGTCGGCTCATAGCTGAGGTAGGGACTCCACGCCTCGCGCGAATTGATGGTGTCGCGGAAGGTCTCGTAGGTGGGCGCCTCCGGCACGTCGATGCCGTGACTCTCCAGGCACTCGGTGAGGTCGTGCGCGAAATAGTGGTAGAGGTACTCGTACTGCGCTTCGGTCGGTGGCGTGTCGAATCTCGGATCCATCGGGTACTGCGCTCTGCACACGAACAGGGCGATGTCGTGAGTCTGCGTCTGCTCCGTGGGGAAGGAACCGTAGTCGAGGCCGCCGTCCGGACCAGCCTTGGTCTCCGGAAAGCCGGCTGAGACCATGCAGTCCGCGATCGATGACGTCGACTCCGCGGGATTCACGGTGCGGATCACGTCGACCTCGGGCCGTACCGCGTTCGGATACTTCACTGCCAGCAGCTCCCAGGCGGCATCCTGCTTCTGGACCAGTGCGCGCTCCACCTCGGCAGCCGGGAGCGGCGGGACGGTCGGCTTCGGCGGCGCGGCGTCTCCCGCTGAACACCCGGAGAGCGAAGTGGCGATGGCGACGATCGAAAGGACGGCAAGAGCCCTCGTCACCGATGACCTCAGCGAGTTCTCAGTACGGATCCTCATGCGTCTACCTCCACCGAGGGACCATACTGGTCTGGTCGGTATCGCCGCCTGACTGGCGCGAGACGGAGCGACCTCGTCGCGGTCCGAAGCGGATCGCGTCAGGAGACCGTTAGGTTTCCGGATCCGCCACCGGAAATGCGGTAGAGATGCCCCTGGGCTCGCGGCGACGCGGGGCGCCGACGGCCACGCCGCCGCGGCTCCCTCGTCGCTCCGAGAACCTTTTCCACCCCGAACCCTTGATGATCGGACCATCATGTCGACGACGACGACGACCCCCACCAGCCTCCGCCGCTCCATCTCCAACACGTTGAAGGGCTCCGCGGGCAATCTCGTCGAGTGGTTCGACGTCTACGTCTACTCCGTCTTCGCCGTCTACTTCGAGTCGCAGTTCTTCGCTCCCGGCGAGAAGAACTCGACCCTCTACATCTGGGCGATCTTCGCGGTCACCTTCCTCATGCGGCCGATCGGGTCCTGGTTCTTCGGCCGCTTCGCCGACAGGCACGGGCGCCGCCTCGCGCTGACCGTCTCGGTCTCCGTGATGGCCGCCTGCTCCCTCCTCGTCGCGTTCGCGCCGACGGCCGAGTCGATCGGCGGGGGAGCGGTGGTCCTCCTGGTGCTCGCGCGCCTGCTGCAGGGCTTCGCCACCGGCGGGGAGTACGGAACGAGCGCCACCTACATGTCGGAGGCGGCGATCCCCGGTCGGCGCGGCTTCCTCTCGTCGTTCCACTACGTCACCCTCGTGGGCGGCCACGTCCTCGCTCAGCTGACGCTGCTGGTCATGGTGCTGACCCTGCCCGACGAGGCGATCTCGGCCTGGGGCTGGCGGGTGGCCTTCGGCATCGGCGGCGTCGCCGCGGTCGTCGTGTTCTGGCTCCGCCGCAGCATGGACGAATCGCTGGCGACGACCCGGATCGACGCCGTCAGAGCAGGGGAGTCCCGCCGGAGCGGCTCGATGCGGGAGCTCCTCGTCCACCAGTGGCGGCCGCTGCTGCTCTGCTTCGCGGTGACGATGGGCGGCACGGTCGCCTTCTACACCTACTCGGTGACCGGTCCGAGCATCATCAAGAGCGCGTTCGCCGGAGACGACGTCGTCACGGGCACCGTCATCAACCTCATCGCCCTGACGACGCTGATGCTCCTGCAGCCGCTCGGCGGCTGGCTCTCGGACCTCATCGGCCGGAAGACCCTCCTGGTCTTCTTCGGGATCGGGGGAGTGCTCTACACCTGGTTCCTCCTCACCGCCCTGCCGCAGCAGACCGCCCCGCTCGCCGCCTTCGCGATCCTGGTCGGCGGCTTCGTGATCCTCACCGGCTACACCTCCATCAACGCCGTCGTGAAGGCGCAGCTGTTCCCCACGCACGTCCGCGCCCTCGGGCTCGGCTTCGGCTACGCGCTCGCCAACTCGGTCTTCGGCGGCACCGCGCCGCTGCTCTACGCCGGCGCGCTCGGCGCCGACCAGGTGTCGGCCTTCATCGGCTACGCGACCGCCGTGATCGCCGTCTCCCTGGTGGTCTACGCGGTGTTCCTCCGCAACACCGGGCCGAACTGGCTCGACGACGAGGCCGCGATGCGGCTGCGGGAGGAGTCCCGCGGTGCGGAGTCAGCGCGCTCGCGCTCTCGAGCTCGCCCCGGAGCTGGCTGGTCCAGCAGCAGGGCGGATCTCCTCGGCACGGACGCCCGCAGACCTGAGCGGGCGGGAGTCCGTCACCCCTCGGATCGCGTCGTATTGCCCGCTCGTCCCGCGCCCCATGCCGCGCCGAGCCCGAAGAGCGTGTCCACGCCGTAGTGCTCCATCGCGGCGGAGATGCGGCGGCGGCCGGTGCGGGGGTTGATGCCGAGGCGGTTGGAGGCGCTGTCGAGGGTGTTGCCCTGCTGCATCAGTCGCAGGAGCGGCAGCCAGGAGTGCTCGTCGCTGCCCAGCGGGTCCGCGCGCTGCCAGAGCTCGTCGAAGTAGGCGCGGACGATGTTCGCGAGGCCCGCGTGGCGGACTCCGAGCACGCTCGTCGGGGTCGCCTCGCCCCAGACGAAGGGGAGCGCGATGTGGTCGCCATCGACCCAGAACCAGCCCGGCGGCCGGTCGAGCGAGCGGTACTCGAGCCCGACACGTCCGTAGACGGCCATCCGCTCGAGCACTCGCGGGTCGGCGGCAGCGGACGAGGGGACGATGATGCGCACCGTGTCCCTCTCCTGCAGGGCGTCACCGAAGCGGACGGCCCGGTCGATCGGCGCCGTCATCAGCCGGTCGATGCTGGCGAACACCGCGACCAGGGAGCCCGACGGGGTCCCGACGAGCTCCCACAGCAGGTCCTCCGCGGCGTAGGGCCCGTGGCGCAGCACCGTGGGCACCAGGTCGGCGGCCGCCTCGCCGGTCGACCAGGCGCGGAGCACGGTGGGCAGGTTCTCCAGGATCTTCTCGATGCCGGACATGGCGTCCTCGGCCGCGACCCGGACCCGGCGGGTGTGCACCGAGACGGCCTCGTTCGCCCAGTCCGCGGGCGGGGGATAGGCCAGCAGGTCGCCTGCGCCGCCGATGAGCCCCCGGTCGCGGAGCCGCTGCACGGCCGCCGCGACCTGCGCGGGCTCGAGGTGAGTCGCGAGCACCGCGTCCTCGAGCGTCGCGGGCCGCCCGCGCAGCAGAATGCCCAGCAGGGTCTCGTCGTCCATGACTCCCTCTCGGTGACGAACAGTCCGTCTCGGCACGAGAGTGCCGGGACGAGGACTCGCCCACAAGGTGCTCCGGAAGCCGCTCGGACCTGGTAGGGCTGCGGGTCAGCGGGGACGGTCGGCGGCGGCGTCCCGCGTCAGGCGCTGCGGGTCGTCCGCTGGAGCAGGTGGCGCGCGACGTCGACGGCGAGCCCGCGGTCGTGAGTGAGCACGAAGTCGTAGAGCCCGGCCGCGTGCCGAGCCGGGTCGACCTCCCGCGCGACGAGGGTCGCGGCGAAGTCGGCGGTCAGGACGACGACGTCCCACTCCGCCGCGAGCGGCTCGTCCTCGTCGATCTCCTGCACCCGGATCGCGGGGGAGAGGGAGTCCGGCGCTCCCGCCGCGAAGGCGAAGACCAGAGCGCACTCCTCCGCCAGCGCGGCGTAGCGGTCGGCGGTGCGCGGCGTGAGGTTCGACCCCTGCTGGAAGGTCGAGAGGAGGATCGCGGAGTCGCCGCTCGCTCGCGCACGCGCCTCGAGGAAGTGGCTCATCTGCAGGAGCAGATCGCGGGAGGAGCGGCGGCTGGGCAGCACGGAGGCCACGATCTCGAAGGGCGTCCCCGCGCCCGCCTCGTCCGCCGTGGGCTCGACGACGTGCCGGAGGAGCGAGGCGGAGGGCGCCGCCGGGACGACCGGGGACGGCCGGCCGAGGAGCCAGCCCTGCCCGTGCGTCGCGCCGATCGCCCGCGCGGTGAGCAGATGCTCCTCGGTCTCGATGCCCTCCGCCACGACGACCACGTCGCGCGCCGCCGTCAGCGTGTTCACGGTGCTCATGATCCGGGCGGCGTCGGTGTCCGCGTGCCCCTGGATGATGCGCATGTCGATCTTGATCACGTCGGGATCGATCAGCGGCAGCAGAGCGAGGGACGCGGGGTCGGTCCCGAGATCGTCGATGGCGATCGCGTGGCCGGCCCGGCGCGCCTCCTCGATCACCGCGAGCAGGCCGCCGGGCGAGGCCAGGAGGGCGCGCTCGGTGACCTCCAGGACGATCGGCGCGGGGGAGGCGACCTGCTCGAGGAGGCCCCCGCGCAGCGACTCCGCCTCCACGTTCACGAAGAGCGCGTGCGGAGTCGTGAGACCCGCCGCGGTCGCGGAGCCGAAGGCGCTCCGCCAGCAGGCGCCGTCGAACTCGGCGATCCGGCCGTCGGCCTGCGCCGCCTCGAGGAGCTCGAACGGGAACGCGTCCCCGCCGGCCCCCCGGACCCGCGTCAGCGCCTCGTACGCCGCCGGCCGACGGGTGGCGAGGTCGACGATCGGCTGGAAGACGGTCGTCAGGACGGGGGAGTGCACGGCCGCGATTCTACGGGCGGGACGGCGGGCCGCCTCCGGCGCACGGCCTCGCCGACCGGCCCCTTCCGGGGGCGGCCGAGGACTCGCTGCGTCCCCGGCACCGGAGAGAGCCGGGAGCCTGGAGGAGCGTCAGCGACGGGAGCGGCCGAGCGCCTCCTGCAGGAGGGGCCGAAGGGCGTCGCCGTCGACGCCGCGCACGACCGGGACGCCGGCGACGTCGTCGACGTCGGGCGCCGCTCCGGGACGGGCCGGTGCGACCCTTCGCAGGGCGATCGCGGTGACGGCGTCCGGGTGGCGGCGGGCGAAGTCGCTGTAGAGCTGCGGGTCGTGCTCGCCGTCGTCGCCGACGAGGACCCAGGAGAGGTGGGGGAGGTCCTCGCGCAGGCGGGCGAGGCAGTCCCGCTTGTGCTCCTCGCCGTCGCGGAACCACCGCCGCGGGCTCGTGCCCCAGTCGGTCATCAGGACCGGTCCGGCGGGGAAGCCGCGCCGGGCGAGGAACCGCGAGACGACGCCCGCCAGATTCCACGGCCCGTTGCTCACGTAGACGACGGCGGTCCCGTCCTGCCCGGCGATCGCCTCCTGCAGCAGCTCCGCCATCCCCGGCACCGACCGCCGGGTGGCGCTCGTCGTCGAGAAGGTCCGCCAGGCCGCGCGCGCCGGATGCGAGATCCCAGTCACCCACACGGTGTCGTCCACGTCGCAGACCACCCCGCGGGCGGGCTCCGAGGTGACCACGTGCACCGTCACCGGAACGGGAGCACGCCCTGCGACCTGCAGCAGGGCCTCCGCCGGCCCGGGCTCGAGACCGTCGGGAACGGCGAAGCGCGCGTCGACGATCCCCGCGTCGTCGCTCGTCCCCGTGGCGCTCGCGCCCGCGAACTCGATCCGCACCGGCACTCCGGGGCTCTCGAGGGTGAGCAGGCGGTGCCAGGCGCGCAGTCCCCGCCGTGCGGACGGCTCCACCGCGGCCGGGGCGAGGACGACCCGCGCCAGGACCCGCGCCGTTCCCGCGCTCGCGTAGCCGGAGAAGGGGAGCAGCGCGGGGGACCAGCCCTGCTTCCGGGCCCGAGCGGAGAGACGACCGCGCAGCCCGGTCTCGGCGCGGTTCGCGACGGAGAGCGAGACGCTGCCGAGGCGGCGGAGGACACGAGGCGGAGTGGGCATGGGGCACGCTACCCCGGGCCCCGCTCGAGCGCGAGGAGAGCCGACCGCTCGGCCGGCCGGGGCCCTCCAGGACCGCCGATGTCGGTGGTCGTTCGTAGCCTGCTGAGCAGGCTCGATCATCCGGTCGAGGCCTTCTCCCGACCGTGAGGACTTCTCCAGCTCGTGGGCACACTGCTCTACGGATCCCCGCCCGTCCCCTTCCAGTTCGACGATCGCGCGCTCGTCCACCTCCAGGCGGTGATCCTCGCGAAGCTCCGTCGCGGCGAGGGCTTCTGCTTCCAGCTCCCGATCGGCGCGGCACTCGGCCACGGCCGCCGCACGCTGTGGATGCACCCGTCGACCGCTCTGGCCTTCACCCTCCGCGGCACCGCCGAGGTCGCCCCGAACCCGCTCTGGCTGCGCGCCCTGATGGCGGAGGCGAACAGCAGCCGAGGCCTGAGCGTGCTGCCGGAGCCGCCGGTGGGCGCGCCCGCGCCCTGATCGCATGGGGGGGTCACCCGCGCTCTCCATGCGCGCTTTCACCGCTGCCTGGCCCGAGCCGGGAATCGGGCAACAGGCTGTTGCCCGATTGCCGTGGGGTCATGTCACCGTGCCGCTCGACCGGCTCGACGAACGCGCAGCACGCGACTGGTCTGTGGAAGGAACGGTGGACCGTGCCTGTTCGCGGAACATGCGCTCTCGGCCGCACGTTGTGCAGACATCCGATAATGCACATTATGTCAGTTTATGGCGGCCTCGGTCTTGTAGGGCGCCAACACTGTCCGTGCCGACTTGAGTAGCACCCTCGTGAGGACTTCGGGGTCAGTGGCCCGCAGCGACGGATCCATGCCGGCGATCATGAGACCGCCGCCTGCGACGGCGAGGGCGATGCGCGCCTCCGGGGTCGGATCGGTGCCGATCAGGTGACGGTCGATGCCCGTCGTCGCGGCGACGAAGGTGGGATCTTGGCGCAGAAGTTGAATGACAGCAGGGTCGCGTTGGATTGCCGCGGCGAATTCGCGGTGCTCGACCGCGAGGCTCACGAGCCCAGTGAGGGTGATCTCGAAGGGGTCGATCCCGGCGTCTGCCTCGTGGACAAGCTCGGCCATCCGCTCTAGCGCGGGTCGCACGACTGCGAGCACGATCTCGTCCTTCGTTGCGAACTGGTGGTACACGGCGGCCTTGGTCACGCCGAGCTCGTCGGCGATCGCCTGCAGCGAGGTGCCGTTCACTCCGCGCTCTGCGAAGAGGCGGAGCGCCGTCCGCAGCAGCTTTGCCCGAGACTCCCCTCGCCTGACCATCGCACCTCCCTGTCCGCTGACGATCCTAGAGCGGCGTCGACAGAAACTAGCCGATCGGCTAGTTTTGCTCGCAGGTCGGCGGCGCTCGTCGACGAGCGGAGGAGATGTGATGAAGCTGTCGATGGCGACCGGGCCCGGCGAGACGACCACGATGGACGTCGAGACGCCTGTGGCAGGCCCTGCTGACGTGCTCGTGCGAGTGCGCGCGTGTGGGATCTGCGGCTCCGACGCGATGTACATCGGGCTCGGCGGGCTGCCCGGGCTCGAGGGGCGGACCCCGCTCGGGCACGAGCCCGCGGGCGAAGTCGTCGCGGTCGGCGAGGAGGTGGCCGGGATTCCGGTGGGCGCGCATGTTGTGATCAATCCCATGGCGGCGCCGACCGGCATCATCGGTTCGGGCGGTACGACCGGTGGTATGGCGGAGTTCCTGCTGGTCCAGGAAGCGGTGCTCGGTCGCTCTCTTGCGATCGTGCCCGATGACGTGCCCTTCGAGGTGGCGGCGCTGAACGAGCCGATGGCCGTCGCTCGCCACGCGGTCAATCGCACCGCACCGCGTCCGGGGGACGCGGTCGTGGTGTTCGGAGCCGGGCCGATCGGGCTCGGAGCAGTTCTCGCGTACCGCTCCCTCGGGGTGGGGCACATCACCGTGGTGGACGTGATCGCCTCTCGTCTCGAGAAAGCGTTGAAGGTCGGAGCCGACGCAGTCATCGATTCGTCCACCGAGGACGTGGTCGAGCGGCTGATCGAGCTGCAGGGCGAAGGGCCCGCGCGCCGTGGGCAGCGGAAGCCTGCCACCGACGTGTTCCTCGATGCGGCCGGCGCGCCGATCGTGGTGCAGACGGTCCTGAGTGCTGCGAAGCACGGCGCAACACTCGGCATCGTGGCGGTCCACAAGACGCCCATCGATGTCGACTTCGGCGCGATCCTGGGCTCCGAGCTGACCATCGTTCTCGCGATGGGCTACCCCACCGAGATCTTCGAGGTGACCGAGGACATCGTGGCGAACTGGGAGAAGTACGCCGTGATCGTGAGTGACACGATCGACTTCTCGGAAGCCGACCGCGCCTTCCGGCTAGCGGCCACTCCGGGTGCAGCCGACAAGGTGGTCGTGGTGTTCGGAGCGGACGCGTGAGCGTCGAGGCGCTCGACGAGGGCGTCGCGCTCGTCGTCGTGGACCTGCAGCGGGCGACCGTCGCGAATCCGATGGTGCATCCGATCGGTGACGTCGTGGCCCGGGCCGCATCGCTCGCTGACGCGTTCCGTGACCGCGTGCTGCCGGTGGTTCTTGTCACCGTCGATCTCGGACGCCCGAACGCGGGGCGCACCGACGTGGGACGCGGGCGGATGGCACCGGTGCTGCCTCCGGAGTGGTCGGATCCGCTGATCGAGCTCGGCCGGTCGAGTGAGGACCTTGTCCTGGTCAAGCGCGGCTGGAGCGCCTTCGCCGGCACCGGACTGCACGAGCTGCTCGCGGAGCGCGGCGTGACCCAGGTGGTCCTCGCGGGCGTCGCGACGAGCTTCGGCGTGGAATCGACGGCGCGTGATGCCTACGACCGCGGCTACTCGGTAGTCGTCGTGGTCGACGCCGTCACCGATCTGCAGGAGCCGTCGCACGAGAACAGCTTGCGGCGGGTGCTGCCAGTGCTCGGCGAGACGGGGACGACAGTCGAGGTGCTTGGACTGCTCGATCAGCCGAAGAGCCGCGACAGCGGATGAGGCGATGACGAGGAGGCGTCTCTCCCTAAGGGGTCGGGCCTGTCGTGGACACCGTCTCTGGCGGCCTCTTGTCGGCGTCCTGGCGGTACTGCCGCGGAGTCACTCCCTTCTCCGCGAGGAACTGACGATTGAAGTTCGACAGATTCGCGTAACCCACCTCGAAGCAGACCGAGGCGATCGGGAGGGACGTGGTGGTCAGCAGGCGGCCGGCGTGCGCGATGCGCAGCTTCCTGATCAGCTCGCTTAAGTTCTGCCCGGTCGCCTTCTTGAAGTACTTCGAGAACGTGGCCTCGTGCATGCCGACGAGGTCGGCGGCCTCCGCCACGCTGACTTGACCGGCATGGCCCGCGAAGGCGTATTCGAGCACGATGTCGACGATCGCTGCAGCGCGATCGTCGAGCTGAGGTCGAAAGAACTCCGTCGCTAGAAGAGTGCGATCGGCGCGCGGTGATCGGGCGAGGATCTTCAGCAGCTCGACGAGAAGCGCGACCCGCTCTAGTCCTGTGGCGGGGCCGATCCTGTTGATGATGGGTGCGGCGAGCAGCGCTGTCCGCGGTGCGAATTCGACACCGCGCGCGCTCTCGTCGAGTAGCGGCCGGATCTCTCGAGCCTCAGGCATCAGGTCGATCCACCGTGCGATCCATGCGGGGTCGATCTGGATCACGGCATCGCGGTTCGTGATCACCTCGCCCGGCTCGAGGTCGCTGACCCAGTCGTGCGGCAGGCCCGAGCCGATGAGCGAGACGTGACCGGCGGCGAAGGTGCCGACATGGTCTCCGACGATGAACCGGCCGGTCCCTCGGCGGATGAGGTGGATCTCGTACTCGGGGTGGTAGTTCCAGCGGGCGACCGGGGTCGGATAGTCGTGCTCGGTCCACCGGACGGAGTGGTTCTCATCGAGCGTGATCACCTCGCGTGCGGCGCACATGCCGGTGAGGCGCTCCGCGAGCATCGTCGCGTGATCGTCTTCTCTGACGGTAGCCACGTCAGTCACGGTACAGATTCCTATCAGTTTGGGCTAGCGGACGAGCTAGAACGGGTCGCTGCCCCGCTTCACACTCGTTCCAGGCAGCACGGCACCCGTCTCGGGGGTTCGGATGCCGGCCGATCCACCACGGCGGTGGGTCGGGAGCCGAAGAACGAAGGAGTCCTTCCATGGTCACAAGAGGCAGGCGTATCGCCTCCGCAATCGCCGGAACCACGATCCTCGCGTTCGCTCTCACCGCTTGCGGCGGTGCCGGAGGCGACACCTCCTCCGGCGGCGGAGCGGACGAGGTCAACGTCCTCATGGTCAACAACCCGCAGATGACCGATCTGCAGAAGCTCACTGCCGACAACTTCACCAAGGAGACCGGCATCAAGGTGAACTACACCGTTCTCCCCGAGAACGATGTCCGCGCGAAGATCGCGCAGGAGTTCTCCGCACAGGCTGGCCAGTACGACGTCGCGAGCATCAGCAACTACGAGGTGCCGACGTTCGCGAAGAACGGCTGGCTGACCCCGTTGGATGACACCGTCGCCGCCAGCGAGGACTTCGACCAGGCCGATGTGCTCGAGCCGATCACGAAGTCCCTCACCGCCGAGGACGGCAAGCTCTACGCCGAGCCGTTCTACGGCGAGTCGTCGTTCCTGATGTACCGCACCGACGTCTTCGAGAAGGCCGGCGTCACGATGCCGGACAACCCCACCTGGCAGGAGGTCGCCGACCTCGCCGCGCAGGTCGACGGCGTCGAGCCGGGCATGAAGGGCATCTGCCTCCGAGGTCAGCCCGGCTGGGGCCAGGTCTACGCCCCGCTCACGACCGTCGTGAACACTTTCGGCGGCACCTGGTTCGACGAGGACTGGACTGCGCAGGCCGACAGCCCCGAGTTCACCGAGGCCGTGCAGTTCTACGTCGACCTCGTGCAGCAGCACGGTGAGAGCGGCGCCTCGCAGGCCGGCTACACGGAGTGCCTCAACAACCTGCAGCAGGGCAAGGTCGCGATGTGGTACGACTCCACCGCCGCCGCCGGCTCGCTGGAGGCCGACGACTCGCCCGTGAAGGGCAAGCTCGGCTACGTCGCCGCGCCGGTCGTGGAGACCGAGAGCTCGGGCTGGCTGTACTCGTGGGCGTGGGGCATTCAGAAGGCCGCGAAGAACCAGGACGCCGCCGCGAAGTTCATCGAGTGGGCCTCGAGCAAGGAGTACGAGCAGCTCGTCGGTGAGCAGATTGGCTGGTCCAGCGTCCCCGCCGGCAAGCGCACCTCGACCTACGACAACGCCGACTACCAGGCGTCCGCTGGTGCGTTCTACGAGCAGACCCGCGACGCGATCCAGAGCGCGACTCCCGACGACCCGGGTGTCCAGCCGCGTCCCGCGCCCGGCATCCAGTTCGTCGCGATCCCCGAGTTCGCCGACATGGCCACTCAGGCGTCGCAGTCCATCAGCTCGGCGATCGCCGGGCAGACCTCGGTCGAGGACGCCGTCGCCGACGGGCAGGCCCTCGCGGAGAAGGTCGCCGCGAAGTATCAGAAGTGATCTGACCCTCGGGCGGCGGCCGCTCCTGGCTGCCGCCGCCCCTCCC